>CAUGJE010000001.1 GCA_959599915.1 uncultured Collinsella sp.
GCGCAACGCGTTGCGCTGAGTCCTGAGGCTGTTGCAATGAAAATGAGAATCAAGGTTTGTTCGTTAAGCGGTTTTGATTGACAGAAGTTTTCATGTTGTGGTATATGGCTCGGGTATCATGAGCACGTTATCAATGTATGTACGATGCGCCATGGGTGCGGGGAATAGTTGGGAAGCAGGTTAGCGTGGAAGGCATGGCTCAGCAGACAAGGAATGGTCGTTCGGCGAGCGCGGCAGAGGTTGCGGCGCTCGCTGGCGTGAGCCGCCAGACTGTGTCTCGTGTGGTCAACGGTATGCCCAACGTGACGGAAAAGACGCGCAAGCGTGTGCTGGCCGCCATGGAAGAGCTGGGCTTTCGTCCCAATTTTGCTGGAGCGGCGTTGCGCGGCGGGTCGTATCGTTCTATTGGCCTGTGCATGTACAACATCACACGTGTCGGTAACCTGGCGACGCTCGAGGGTATCATGCAAGCGGCGCGCGAGCACGATTTTGCCGTCACTATGATCGAGATGGGCGGCGACAAGCCCTATGCACTTGCCGATGCCTCGCGCCGCATGGTCGAGCGACCCGTCGACGGCATGATTCTCAACATGAACCGCATGGCTCCCGATTTTGAGGAGTTTGTTCCCCAGCCGGGAGTGCGAACGGTCATCCTGTCCATGTATGCGCATCCGCGCTGCACGACGATCGACTCCGACCAGTATGGTTCGTGCGAGCTGTTGACCAATTATCTGCTGGAACATGGTCATTCGAATATGCGGTTTGTGGCGGGTCCGGAAAACTCGATTTCCTCGCGTTTTCGTGAGGCCGGTTGGCGCGATACGCTGGGTCGTGCTCATGTCGATGCCGCTCCGATGCTGCGTGGCGATTGGAGTGCGGACAGTGGGTACACCATGGGCGAGCGGATTGCGGCCGAGGTGCTTGCCGGCGGGTCGCAGGCGCCGACTGCCGTGCTTGCGGCAAATGACCAGATGGCGCTGGGCGTTATCGCCGCGCTCGAGAATGCGGGCCTGTCCGTGCCCGACGACGTGAGCGTGGCTGGTATCGACGACGCACTCGAGGGACTTGTTCCTCACAATCGGCTGACGACGCTGCGATTTGATTTGCGCGGTGTCGGTAAGCTTGCGTTTGAGGCGGCGATTGGAGAGAGCTCGTCTATCGAGGCGATTCATGTGCCGAGTACGCTGGTCGAACGCTCGACTGTTAGGGACATACGGGGTTAGGTCCTACTCCGTTTGTCTCGATCTGTAACAGGTAGACGGTCAAAAGCGGGCTACGTGTTACAGATTTAGATTCTTCGGAAAGCGCAATCCTGTTCATCTCGATCTGTAACAGCTAGAACCCAAAAACTCGGCTAGATGTTACAGATCGAGATAAACGGCCCCCAGGTCGAACAAAAACAAAAGACCGGGGGCGGCGCGCCGTGTGACGTGCCGCCCCCGGCTGAGAAATGGGGACAGGTTATGTGGGCAGGCAACCCCGCTAGTCTTTAGTCCAGACGACGGGTCTGCGCCACGTGCTTATACCAGTAGGCGCTTGCCTTGGGCGTGCGCTTTTGGGTCTCAAAGTCTACGTAGAAGAAGCCGTAGCGCTTGTTGTAGCCGTTGGTCCAGGAGAATTGGTCCTGCAGGCTCCACAGGAAGTAGCCGCCCACGTTGACGCCCACCTCTATGGCCTTGAGCAACCAGCGCAGGTGCTGCTCGATGTAGTCGATGCGCGGCTGGTCGTCCACAAAACCGTCCTTGTAGGGGTCCTTGTAGCCCATGCCGTTCTCGGTGATGAAGATCTGCTTGTAGTTGGGGTAGCGCTGCTTAATGTAGACGAGCAGATCGAACAGGCCCTCGGGATAGATGATCCAGTCCCAGTCGGTGGTAGGGATGCCAGGCTTGTTCACGTGCTCGCCAATGCCCTTGACGCGCCAGCGGCCGGTGCCCTTCTCGCCCGTACCATTGTGGTGCAGGTCGTTCTCGCCGTCGTAAGCCTTCAAGAAACGGCACTGGTAGTTGTTAACGCCCAGGTAGTCGTTGTAAAGCGCAGCTTCGCGCATAATCTCGAGGTCCTCGTCCAAGATCTCGATGGTGCCACCCGAGACGGCAGCCAGGCGGTTGGCGCACTCGAGGGTGTCGGGCGCGTAGTCGCCGCGGAAGGTGGCGTCGAGCAAGAACTGGTTTTGCAGCACGTGCTCGTTGTTGGCGGCCTTGATGTCGGCGGGGTCGTTCTCGTTGAGCGGATACTTGAACTCCAGCGACTGAATGACGCCGATTTTGCCCTTAAAACCGCCGTTATGGAAGGCTAGTACTGCCCTGGCGTGGGCGAGCATCATGTTGTGCTCGCACTGGAAGGCCTCGGCAAGATGCGCCTTGACGCCACCGGGGAAGGTGCCCTCGATGTAGGTATTGGAGGCGTCGGCCCAGATCTCGTTAAAGGTGAACCAATAGGTCACCTGGTCGGCGTACTCCTTAAAGCAGAAGGTGGCAAAGTCCACAAAGGCGTCGATGGTCTCGCGGTTGAGGAAGTCGCCCTTCTCAAAGAGGGGCAGCGGCGTATCGAAGTGATGCAGCGTGACAAACGGCTCAACGTGGTGCTTGTGGCACTCGGCGAAAAGGTCGTGGTAGAACTGGACGCCCTCGGGGTTAATCTCACCGGTGCCGTTGGGGAAGATGCGGCTCCAGGCGATGGAGAGACGAATGCCGTTGATACCAAACTCCTCGCACAGCTCAAGGTCGACGGGGTACTGGTTGTAGAAGTCCGAAGCGGGATCGGGGGAAAAGCGCCCCTGGGCCTCCAGGAAGTCGTCCCAGGCAACCTTGCCCTTACCGTGAGTGCGGGTCTCGCCCTCTACCTGGTAGGCAGCAGTGGCGCCGCCAAAGACAAAGTCCTCGGGAAACTGCGCAGGCGGGTTAGTGACGCTAGCAGGGTTAACGGACATGATGATCCAATCGTCTAAATCGAAGGGCCAGCCGGTCTTGGATGGTCGGCTGGCCCTGAGCGTTACTTACTTCGAGAGTTGCTCGCTTACGAAGGCGAGAGACTTGTCGCCGTTCTGGGAGAGCTCGATGTATTGCTTGCCACGGCAGGCGACACACTTGTTGCCCACGCGCTCGCAGTCCTTCTGCAGGTCGGCCAGGTAGCTGGCGGCTTGCGGGGCCAGGACGACCAGATCGAAGTCGGGGAGCATGTCCACGTGGTTGCCATAGGCCTCGGCAGCGGTCTCGAGGTTAATGCCGCGCTCCTTGGCAGCCTTGGCCAGCGCGTTGGCGAGCAGGCCCGAGGTGCCGCCACCCTGGCAGAGCACGAGCACGCGCTTGCCGTTGAGGTCGCTGGTGGCCGTTGCCTCGGCAGCGGGTGCTGCGGAAGCGGCGGGGGCGTCGGCCTTCACGGCCTCGGCAGCAGCGCCGGCGGCAACGCTCTTGGCGTCAGCCTTGCCCTGGAAGGCGTCGTTGAGCTTGGCGGCCTTCTCGGCGTTCTTGGCGGCGAGCTCCTCCTGGGAGATCTCGGCCTCCTCGGTGCACTTCTGGGCGTCATAGGCACGGAAGAACGGGTAGTACAGGGCAAAGTCGACGACCAGGATAAGGGCGAGCATCACAAAGGCGAGCGGCTGGAAGCCCAGGCCCATGATGGTGCCGATGGGGCCGGGGACGGTCCAGGGCAGGGTATACATAAAGCCGTTCATGCCCAAGAAGTCGATAAAGATCTTGAGGATCCAGATGTTGGCGATCGGGGCAAAGACAAACGGGACAAAGAAGACGGGGTTGAGCACGATGGGCGCGGCGAACAGCAGCGGCTCGTTGACAGCGAAGCAGACGGGAACGATGGCGGCCTTACCGACGGCGCGCATCTCCTGGGACTTGGCCAGGAAGCAGAACATAAAGACCAGGACAAGCGTGGCGCCGGTGCCGCCCATGCAGACGACGAAGTACTGGGCACCCTGGGTCAGGACAGCGGAAGCGTGCTGGCCGGCCTGGAACGCAGCCAGGTTGTCGGTCATGTTGGCAACGAGGGCGGCGGCGATGGCGGGCTCGACGATCGAGGGGCCGTGGACGCCCACGAACCAGAAGAGGCTCATGGCGCCGTAGATCACAGCGAGGCCGATGTAGCCGTCGGCAGCGGTGAACAGGGGCTGGAACACCTGGATGACGCCCTGGGCAAAGCAGAAGCCAAAGGCAGCGCGGAAGACGATGTCAAAGACCCAAAAGACGGTGATGCAGGCGGAGAAGGGGATGATGTCCTTAAAGGTCTGCGAGATGTTAGGCGGAACCTGCTCTGGCATCTTGACGGTGATGTTGCGCTTAATGAAGAACTTGTAGATGATGCCGGTCACAAACGCAGCGATAAAGGCGGTCAGCAGGCCTTTGGAACCAAGGTAGGTGGTGTTGAAGCCGCTGGCAGCGTCCGTGGCGATCGTGTCGCTCGAAAGGAGCAAGAAGCCGATGATGGCCGCGCACATGCACGAGATGAAGTTGATCTGGTTGTTCTTGGGCAGATCGCGGTTCTGGGCGTCGGCGAAGTGCTTGGCCGTGGTGGCGGCGCAGGCGATGGCCAGGATGCCCATGGAGTAGTTGTAGCACTTCCACAGGGCGTTGTTGATGTCATCGGGCCAGTAGAAACCCCAGATGTTGGGGACCGAGGCTACGAGGCAGAAGATGGACGAGAAGATGATGATGGGGATGACGGAGATAAAACCGTCGCGGATCGCCTTGAGGTACTTGTTGCGGGCGATCGCGTTGAAAAAGGGCTGGCCCTTTTCGATGGTGGCGATGAGTTGCTCCATGCAAAGCTCCTAAGAGTCGGTGGGTTGGCAACGATGGTAGCTTTTGACGTTTGATTGCCAAAATGTTGACGTTGCCATTTTGCGACACAAAATAAGACGCGAACCGATGGCCCCTGTGCCTGCGAACCGTCGATTCCTTGCGCGTAAACGTTTGAGCCGCCCGGTGGCTCTGTGTTTGCACAATGGCAACGTTAACATTTGGGCGACAAAAGCCGTTCGGGGAAGCAAAAATGTCGGTGAACGGTAGGTTTTGGGTGGTGAGCGTATGGTGGGGGAGGCGTTGGATATACTTGAAGGCGTTAAAAATGACTGCGTAGGGTGCCACCAATGGCATCGTCGACATAGAAAGATCGACCTATGGCCGCTGTTAAAAAATCGGTTTCCGTTAAGGATGTGGCGCGTCTCGCGGGCGTCTCGGAGCAGACAGTCTCGCGTACGGTGCACGATTCGCCCAGCGTGCGCCCAGAGACCAAGGAGCGCGTGCGTGCCGCCATGCGCGAGCTGGGGTATCGCCCCAATTTTGCCGGTCGATCGCTGCGCCGCGGTAAGTTTAAGACCGTCGGCGTCGCCATGTTCAACATTACCGGTACCGGCAACCTCGACCGTATGGAGGGCTTTGCCGCCGCCGCCGATAAGCACGGCTACGCCATTACCCTCACTAAAGTAGATGGGCATCCGTATACCCTCGAGAGTGCATCGTCGCGTATGAGCGCACTGCCGGTGGACGGTATGGTCGTGATTATGAACCGCATGCCGGCGGACTTTGGAACCTTCGAGCCGCTGCCCGGCATGCAGACGGTGCTCGTTACGATGTTGGAGCACCCGCTGTGCTCTACGGTCGATAACGACCAGTTCGATTGCTCGCGCCAGGTTGTCGAGTACTTGCTGGGGCAGGGGCACAAGACCGTGCACTTTATCTCGTGCCCCGAGCGCTCGCTTTCGGGCATGCGTCGCGAGGAGGGCTGGCGCGAGACATTGCGCGCGCATGGTATTGAGCCGCCGCGACTCGTCCGTGGCGATTGGACGGCACAGAGCGGATATGCCGCCGGCCAGGTGCTTGCGGACGATTCGAACTGCACAGCCATTTATGCTTCCAACGATGCCATGGCCTACGGCTGCATTCGCGGGCTCGAGTCGCGCGGGAAGCACGTGCCCCAGGACGTAAGCGTGGTGGGTGTTGACGATAGTTTGGGCGATATCGTGCCCGATCGTCGCCTGACTACGGTGCGCTTTGACAACAAGCGCGTCGGCATGTGGGCGGTCGACAAGATTGCCGGCGCCGAGGGCGCTGCACCCGGTGTGGAGCACATGCTGTTTCCGGGTGTGCTCGTCGAGGGCGATACGGTGCGCGATATACGCTAGGGTGCGGACCTGTTTGGGTTGCCGCTAATTGTGTTTGAGAATGTTCAGATTGGTTTAAAAACCGTTCACGGGTGAAAAGCAACCGTTCATAGCTCGAAATTACGTTTTGCGCTGTTCTTTTTTGTTTGAATGTTAATGTTCCTGCCATACACAGCGCAGCGCGTATGCCCGGACGCGATGCTCTCCGTTGGTTCATATGTGAAAGGAACGCAATATGGCAACCAAAGAAGAAATCTCGATGGTTGGATTTGAGATTGTCGCATACGCGGGCGACGCCCAGACCGATCTGCTTGCAGCGCTCGATGCTGCTCGCGAGGGTGATTTTGAGAAGGCCGAGCAGCTGCACAAGGATGCCAGCGATGCGCTTATCGGCGCCCACGACACGCAGACCAAGCTGCTTTCGCAGGAGGCCGGCGGCGGCGAGATGGAGATGACCTTCATCATGGCTCACGCTCAGGACACTCTCATGACCACCATGATCCTGGAGAAGCAGACCCGCTTTACCATCGATGCCTATAAGCGCATCGCCGCACTCGAGGCTAAGCTCGCCTAACGAGCTCTCACAACCAAGTCCCCTTCCAAAAGCTCTGCCGCTACCCGCGGCAGGGCTTTTCTGTTTACCCGGCACTTGGGGACGTTCCTTATCTGCCGGCAGTTTGGGACACTCCTGCCATGCATTCGATCCTTTGAGGATGGAAGAAACCGGGTCATTAGGTTTGCTGCGGTGCCGACTCGGTCTGTCGGTTACAAAACTATGCCGGTTTACTACGATGAATCGCATTCTTTCAACTATGGAAAGAACAGCGTTATCAAAGCCGCAGGTAGAAAGCTTGTCATTTTCTGCTAATAGCAAATGTGGTCGGTCCTATCGGTTTTATCGTAGTAAACCGGCATAGTTTTGAAATGGCACTATTCGACTAGCAGCGTTATGGAGCTTCTGCACGCCCTCCCGTTCGGTTTTTCGATGGGTGGGTATACTTTCCACCGCAATACAGGCCGGAATGAGGAGGCATCCAAATGCCGGATAACGGGTCAATACAAAAAAGAGACGCGCACGAGATGGCTCATGGGCGTCCTGTCCAGATAACCGAGCACACGACGGTAACCGAGCTGCAGCCCAGCCTGTCCGATGTCGTGTGCGCAAACAAAAAGCTGCAGATTGGCTTTATCGTTGCACTCGTGGTACTGGCGCTGCTGTCGGGCTTTGTGGCTCGTCCGCATTTTGCCGATACCAAAACATGGGACTCCACCATCGAGGTCATCGACCAAAAGAAGGGCAACGTTTTGGCGCTCACGACCTCGTGCGTGGCGCTGTCTGCGGGCATTACCGCGCTGCCGGGTGATACGGGAACGCCGGTTGCCGAGCAGCTCGCGCAGCTTTCGGGTAACTTGGGCATCGTGCTTGCCGTGCTCTACCTAGAGAAATATTTGCTCACGATTTTGTGGTCGGTTGGCTTGGGCATCTTAATCCCGTTTGCGCTGGTGCTCTTTGCGGTCTCGCTTGGCATTCACGGACGCTGGAGCACGAGCGCTGTCCTGCGCCGCGTGGCGACCCGCGTGCTGGTGGTTGCCGTGATCGGCATGGCCTTGGTGCCTGCAAGCGTATGGGTGTCGCAAAAGGTCGACGAGACGTATCGGGTGAGCATCGAAGCGGCCGAGCAAAAGGCGGCCGACGCTGCGGGTGCGGCAGACGGCAATAGCTCCAAAACGAGCAAGAAAAAGTCCGAGTCCACAGAATCCAAGAACGTGCTTGAGCAGCTTGCCGACGGTGCCTCGGGTCTTGTCGCGTCGGTGACCAACGGCGCCAAACAGATGACCGATGAGATTGTGCAACAGGTGACCGATCTGATCGAAGGCGTCATCGTGATGATTGTGACTTCGTGCGTTATTCCATTGCTGGTGCTCGCGGCGTTTCTGTGGCTGGGGCACACGCTGCTGGGGATCGATATTTCCGGCCCGGCGAACTATTTAACGGGACGTTTTCTGAGCGCTCCGTCCAAACATGCCAAGAAGAGCGGGCAGTCTGAGTAGGCGGCAAAGCGATCTTTGGAAGATCAACCGTAAGAAGGGCGGCCGAGACACGTTCTCGGCCGCCCTTTTGTTTGTTGAACACATGGTCGCTACGTCTGCGCCGGGCTCAAACGGTCGGCAATCAACCGTAAACGGTATTTGTTCAAAAAAGAACAAAGTTAAACAAATAATGGTTGCAACCTATGTTCGAATGTGTTCAAATAAACATGAACAGTGAAGAACCGCACATTCAGATGCCCGGACCTGAGCGCGATTCAACACTTCCAAACAGAAACTACGCACCTGCGTATCTCTCAAGGAGGATGTCATGAGGGTTGTAATCGCTTCCGATGCCGACGGTATGTCGATGAAGGAGTCCATCAAGGAGATGCTCATCGCTGACGGTCACGAGGTCGTCGACTATTCCGAGACCCCTGCTGCGGACTTTGTCGATTCCGCGACCGCCGTTGCCAAGGACCTGCTGGAGCACAAGGATTCCCAGGGCTTCGCATTCGATAAGTACGGCGTCGGCTCCTATATGGCCGCCGTCAAGATCAAGGGCATGGTCGTCGCCAACATTTCCGACGAGCGTTCCGCCTACATGACCCGCGAGCACAACGGCTCGCGCATGGTCACCATGGGCCCGGGCGTTGTGGGCACCGAGGTCGCCAAGAAGATCGCCCGCGAGTTCCTGCGCGCCCAGTACGCCGGCGGCCGTCACCAGATCCGTGTCGACATGCTCAACAAGATGGCCTAACGAGAGCCACCGAGAACTCGAACTTCTATCTCAACTTGTGAATTCAGACGAAAGGACGTTCTGATGAAGAAGACCATCGCAATCGGTTGCGACCATATCGTTACGGACGAGAAGATCTATCTGGCCGACCGCCTGGAGCAGGCTGGCTACAAGGTGCTCGATTGCGGCACCTACAGCCACACCCGTACGCACTATCCCATCTACGGTAAGGCCGTGGGCGAGGCTGTTGCCAGCGGCAAGGCCGACTTTGGCGTGGCCCTGTGCGGCACCGGCATCGGCATCACCAACGCCGTCAACAAGGTTCCCGGCGCTCGCTGCGCCCTGGTTCGCGACATGACCTCTGCCCTGTATGCCCGTCGCGAGCTCAACGCCAACATCGTGGGCTTTGGCGGCAAGATCACCGGCGAGTTCCTGATGGCCGATATCATGCTTGCCTTCCTGGAGGAGCCCTACGAGAAGACTCCCGAGCACGACGCCCTGATTGCCAAGATCGACGCCTGCAATAAGGCCGACGCCGAGGCTCAGGCTGACCCGCACTTCTTTGACGAGTTCCTCGAGAAGTGGGACCGCGGCGAGTATCACGACTAAGGGGGTTCCGGCGTTTTAACAAACGCCGGACCGGTCGACGCTGCGAAGCCATCTGGCGGGCAATCTGCCGCTCAGCTTCGACGGCATGACCAGAAGGTCAATGCCGTCTCGCTTCACGGCACCTTGCCTCGCCAGCTGGCTTCTCGCTGATGTCTGAGTGACCTGTGGGGTTACCGCTGTTGTTGCGAAGCGTTCTGGTATGGCAAGTTGCTCCGATAACACGTTTGCTTGCTTGGCTTGAGTGCTTCGTTTTGGCGGCCCCCGGCATTCTGCAGCTTTTCAATTGACGGCTCGCGTTTCTGTGAGGGGGCGCGGGCCGGTTTTCTATCAGCCCCACTGACTTGGCGGGCTGTCGTAAGAAAGGGAAGGCTCCTATGGAGTTTGTTCTTGATAACGGTTCTATCCGCGTAGCACTGAGCACGGCTGGCGGATCGTTCACTTCTATTGCGGCCAACGGCCGTGAGTACCTGTGGCAGGGTGACCCGGCGGTCTGGTCGGGCCAGGCACCCATTTGTTTCCCGATCTGCGGCGGCCTTCGCGACGGTCACGCAATGACCATGGGCGGCCGCGAGGTTAGGCTCGCCCGCCACGGCTTTGCGCGCAAACAGGAGTGGAAGCTCGAGGAACAGAGCGACAACATGGTTGCACTGAGCCTAAGCTCTGCCGACCATGCCGAGCTGCTCGAGCAGTACCCGTATCCGTTTAAGATCGTTGCTCGTTACACGATCGATGCGGCAAAGGTGGCCGTGTCGTACGAGGTGACCAATGAGGGCACCGAGGACATGCCGTTCTTTGTGGGTGGCCACCCCGGCTTTAAGTGCCCGCTCGACGAGGACGAGTCCTATGACGACTATGAGCTTCGTTTTGATCAGCGTGAGGCCGCCGAGCTCTGTACTGCCGTTCCCTCGACGGGCCTGATTGATGTTGAGCATCGCAGTAAGAACCCCATGATCGACCAGAACCTGCCGCTTGCCCACGAACTCTTCGACTTCGCGGAGACCATCTTTGACGTGCTCGAGAGCCGCGTGGTTACGCTGACCAAGAAAACCGAGGACAAGGGCGTGCGCCTGACGTTCCCCGATATGCCATACCTGATTGTGTGGAGCAAGCCCGAGGGTGACTTTGTGGCCGTGGAACCGTGGGGCGGCCTGTCTACCTGCTCCGATGAGGACGATATTCTGGAGCACAAGCGTGGCTGCCTGGTTGCCAAGCCGGGGGAGACCGTCATTCGCGGTTTTGAGATCGAGATCCTTTAACGAGTTATCGTATGTTTGGGGCGGGTCATGCCGCCCCGGAACAGGAGTTCAATATGATTCTGACCGTCACCATGAACCCGTCGATTGATACGCGCTATCAGCTCGACAAGCTGATCATTGACGACGTTAACCGCGTCACGCCCGAAAAGACCGCTGGCGGCAAGGGCCTCAACGTGAGCCGTGTGCTGCTGCAACTGGGAGACGACGTGCTCGCGACTGGTCTGCTTGGCGGCCACATGGGTGCCTATATGGCCGAGCTTATGGATGCCGACGGCGTCAAGAACGACTTTGTGCCCATCGCCGGTGAGACGCGCATTTGCCTGAATATTCTGCACGAGGGTAATCAGACCGAGCTGCTGGAGAGCGGCCCGCAGATCGCCCCGGCCGAGCTCGAGGCCTTTACGGCCAAGTTCGCCGAGCTCGCGGCGAAGGCGGACGTTGTGACGCTTTCGGGCTCGCTGCCGCGTGGCGTCGATGCCGGCTACTATGCCGAGCTCGTCAAGATCGCCGAGGAGGCGGGCGCCAAGGTGCTGCTCGACACCTCGGGTGCATCGCTGGAGGCAGCGCTGGAGTCCGACGCTAAGCCCGAGCTCGTAAAGCCCAACCTGACCGAGATTAACGGCCTACTGGGTACGTCCTTTACGACCGATGATGTCGATGCCCTGCGCGAGGCGCTTGCCGCCGATGGCCGCTTTGCCGGTATTCCCTGGGTTGTCGTTTCGATGGGCGCTGCCGGTTCGGTGGGCTTCCATGAGGGTCGCGCGTTCCGCGCCAAGACGCCCGCGATTGCGGCTGTGAACGCAACGGGTTCCGGCGACTCGACCATCGCCGGTTTTGCGCATGCCATTGCTGCTGGTGCCGACGACGTCACGGTGCTCAAGACCGCCAATACCTGCGGTAAGCTCAACGCCATGGATCCCAAGACCGGCCACCTGATCATGGACCGCTGGGACGAGATCTACAGCAACGTTGAGGTCGTAGAGTTGTAGCGGTTGCGACTCCTAATAGAATGATCGTGGATAATCTCCCGCTTTTGGTGCCCATACGAGTTCAAAGTGGGGGATTTTCCACGCTCGAGTCATTAGTTGTTGGGGACGTTCTTGTTTGACTAGTCGTTTAAGAACGTCCCCAATGACTACACTCAAAAACGGCGCCCGTCGGCGATGTTGCCGGCGGGCGCCGTTGTCTTGAAGACGAAATAGTCCGTTTTCCTCCGTCCCCAAGGGATCATTACAGTGAGTCGATAAAGCGCTGCTGGGCGGCGCGGCCGGCTTCGTCCCACTTAAAGACGCCGGCGTTGTCGAGCACGTGGCCAAACACTACGCCGACCTCCTCGTGCAGGATGTCGATGGCGTTGTCCGCCGTAAGCTCGTCGGCGCGGCGGGCATAGACGTCCTCGGCCCACGCGGCATGGCTGCGGCAAAGGTCGTCGCCCTCGAGCGCTGCGGCAAGGTCGTAGCTGGTATCGGCTTTGGCTGCCAGCAGGTGCTCGCGGACAGCGCCGAGCTCGGGAACCAGGCGCGGCGGAAGAATAGCCAGGCCCATAACCTCGATCAGGCCGATGTTCTCCTTCTTAATGTGGTGATACTCGGCATGCGGGTGGAAAACGCCCAGCGGATGCTCGTCGGTCGTGATATTGCAGCGAAGCGCCAGGTAGGCCTCGTAAATCTCGCCGCCGGCGTTGCCGCGGGAGTCGACGCGGCGGATGACGGGCGTCACGGTGTTGTGCGCTACGCCGTCGGCCGTGTGCGCGATAACGCCCGCAGACTCGTCGGTCCACTCGCGCCAGGCGAGGATAATCTTCTCGGCAGCGTCGAGCAGCTGAGCGCGGTCATGCGAGCGCAGGCGCAGCACCGAGAGCGGCCACTGCAGCACAGTGCCGGTGACCTGGTCAAAACCGGGCATGCTAAACTGCGAGACCTCGGCGGCATGCATCATGGGGAACTCGTGCGCGCCGCCCTGGAAGTGGTCGTGCGACAGAATCGAGCCGCCCACGATAGGCAGGTCGGCGTTGGAGCCGATGAAGTAATGCGGGAACAGGTCCACAAAGTCGAGCAGGCAGGTCAAGCCCTTGCGGTCGACGTGCATCGGACGATGCTCGGAGCTCATGGCAATGCAGTGCTCGTTAAAGTAGGCGTACGGGCTGTACTGGAAGCCCCAGCGCTCGCCATTAAGCTGAATGGGAATAACGCGTAGGTTCTGGCGAGCGGGGTGGGCGCCGCCGTCGGCTGCGGCGGAGCGTCCCGGGTAGCCCTCGTTTTCGATGCACAGCTGGCAGGCGGGGTACTTTTCGCCCGTGTTCTTTGCGGCGCCGGCGGCAGCGATATCGCGTGGGTCCTTCTCGGGCTTGGACAGGTTGATGGTGATCTCCAGGTCACCCCAGTTGGTGGGGGTGCTCCATTTGATGTTGCGCGCGATGGCGGCACGGCGCACGTAGCCGGCGTCGCAGCACAGGCCGTAGAACCAGTCGGTTGCGGCGCGGGGCTCGTTGACGCCCATACGTCCGTTGAACTCCTCGTTTACAACCGAAGGCCTCGGCATGAGCGCACCCATGATGCGCATGGCGATGCGGTCGCGGCCTGACGCCGTGTCCTCGGCGGCACCGTTGGTAACGGCGGCCTCGGAAAGCGCGGCAAGCGTGCCCTCCAGGTCAAAGTCGGGGAGTGTATCGGGGTGCAAGAGCGAAATCTTCTCGGTCTTGAGTGCCCAAGCCATGTCGAGTGCGGGGCCCGTGGCGCCGATGCACTCCAAAATGGTGTTGTATGCCCAGATCCGGTCGTCCTGGCCGATCATCGATCGGTGGATGGCGTACTCGATCAGGTTCTGCGCGGCCTCTCGCACGTCAGTCATTACAGCCATGCCGCGTAAGCCCCCTTGTCAGAGATGGCGTAGTGACGGGCAGAGCCCTCGCCCAGCCAGCCGTTCATCTTGGCAATGAAGGTGTCGACCAGATCGAGCGGCACGAAGGCCTGGATGGTACCGCCAAAGCCGCCGCCGTGGATACGAACGGCGCCACGGCCGTCGAGCACATGCTCGGCAAGAGCAAGCGCGTACATGGAAGGCTGCTCGGCACCCAGTTTGGCAACAACATTCTGCAGGTACATGGCGGAGCTGGCGCCGGACTCACGCGTCAGGACCAGGAACTGGTCAATGTCGCCGGCGTTCAGGGCCGCCCAGCGCTTATCGACCAGGCCGTTCTCGTACCAGTAATGAACGGCGCGCAGGCAGGCGCGGTCGCCCAGCTTGGCGCGCAGCTCGGGGAGCTTGGCGTCAAAGTCCGCCACGTTTACCTCGCACAGGCGTGCCTTGCCAAACTCGGCGGCGACGTCCTGCATCTCGCGCGGAACAGCGGCGTAGTCGTCGGTGGCTGCCACATGGTCGGCGCCGACCTTGACGAGCACGAGCGCATAGCCGTGATCCTCAAAGTTGAGTTCGAGCTTCTGGGTCTTAGGCTGAGCCTGGTCCTCAAAGTCCATGTAGGCGAGGCCGCCCAGGCACACGGCAGCTTGGTCCATCAGACCGCAGGGCTTGCCGTAGTAGTTGTTCTCGGTGCGCTGGCTCATCTGGGCGAGTGCGACGGGTTCAATGGCGGGCGCGCCCCAGAGCGTCTCCATGGCGCGGCCGTAAGCCGCCTCGACAGCGGCGGAGCTAGAAAGGCCGCCACCCGAGGGGACGGAGCAGGTAAAGGCAAAGTCGAAGCCCTGGGGCTCAACGCCGAGACCTGCGACCTCGTGGGCCATACCGCGCACGAGGCTTGCGGACGTGCCCTTCTCGGACTCTTGAATATCCAGCGTGTCGAGCGTGATCTCAAACGTAGGATAACCCTCGTCGGCGACGCGAACCTTGTTGGAATCGGTCGCCACGGCAATGCCGTCAACGGCGACATCGAGCGAGCCGGCGATAACGTGGCCACCCTCGTGGTCGGTGTGGTTGCCGCTGATCTCGGAGCGGCCGGGCGCGTGCACATAGAGAACCTGGCGGTCGCCGATGGGGCCAAACTCCTCCTCAAACAGCTTGGTGAGCGTGGCGAGTGTCTTTTCGTCGGGGGTGGTCATGGGAGTCCTTTCCTTGGCGCGCACGGGTGAGTTTTGCGTCGTTATGAGTACGTTAACAACTTGAAGCGGCATGAACCAAGTGTCCACGATACCGCACGTTACGGGCTATGTTAACGTACTCATAACACATCGCTTGTCACTTTTTGAGAATCTGGTAATCGGTAGAAATACAGCCGTGAACGGTACTGTCGTATGGACTTATAAAGCAGAAAAGATGCAGATAGAAAAAGTAGAGTACGTTAACATGCGTCCGACGATAGCGGGCCTCGGTGCAGGGCGTGTTTCTGCCCAGGCCGGCATTCACGCTATTCAGATCTCGCAAGGGTGAAGGTGATCCTGTGGCAAGGCGCCCGTCCAACGATACAGGTACGCGTCCGGTCTCCATGGCCGACGTCGCCCGCGCTGCTGGCGTTTCGCAGCAGACGGTTTCGCGCGTCGCCAACGGTTTGCCTAACGTCAACGAGCAGACGCGCCAGCGCGTGCAGGCCGCTATGCAAGAGCTCGGCTTTCGTCCGAGTTATGCCGGTCGCTCGCTGCGCGACGGCCGCTACCATTCGGTCGGCCTGTGCGTCAACGATGTCACCAAGTTTGGCAACCTCTCAATGATCGACGGCATCGCCAGCGCTGCTCGCGAGCATAATTGCGCCATCACGCTGGTCGAGATGTCCAAGACCGAGGAGTTTTCGCTTGCCGAGGCCACGCGTCGTATGGCCGCGCTGCCCGTGGACGGCATCATTATCGGCATGAGTCGCATGGCACCCGATTTTGAGACGTTTGATCCGTTGCCGGGCATTGGCACGGTCATCGTTACCATGTACGCGCATCCGCGCGTGACCACAGTCGATTCCGACCATTACGGCTGCTCGCTATTGCTTATGGATCACATGTTTGAGCTGGGACACGATCAGATTCGCTATATTGGCGGCCCGTCGTTCTCGGTCGACGAGCGGTTTCGTCGCGCCGGTTGGCAGGATGCACTCGAGCGTAAGCACATTAAGCCGCAGGCGCCGCTCGAGGGCGATTGGTCTGCCAACAGCGGATACGAAGCCGGCAGATATCTGGCCGAGCACGACCGCACCATGACGGCGATTTACGCGGCAAACGACCAAATGGCAAACGGTGCCATCGCCGCGCTGCGCGATAGCGGCTTGCGCGTGCCCGAGGACGTGAGCGTGGTGGGCGTCGATGATTCGCTCGATGATTTTGTAGCACACAACGAGCTCACGACCGTTCGATTCGACTTGCATCAGCGTGGGCGCGAGGTGTTTGAGCATGCGGTTCCCGAGGCGGGTACGGTGGGCAAAACCGTTGCCATTCGTATTCCCGGCCAGCTCATCATTCGACATAGCACGGCGATACCGCGCTCATAGTTTGTGCTGGTAAACGGCGATTTATCGCATTTTAATAACAATCGGTAAGGATGCCGGCAGATAGCTGTTGGGATGCAGCCGAGTGCTATGATAGACGGGCTCTTTTGTCTATCTAGGAGGCTTTGCCTGATGGAGATCACCAAGGATATCCGCTACGTTGGCGTCGACGATCACGACATTGACCTGTTCGAGGGCCAGTACGATGTGTCCGAGAACGGTATGGCATACAACAGCTACGTTATCTTGGGCGAAAAGATCGCTGTTGCCGATTCAGTCGATGGCGGGTTTGTCGACGAATGGCTCGGTAACCTCGAGGCTGTACTCGGCGGTCGCACGCCCGACTACCTGGTCATCCATCACATGGAGCCCGATCACTCCGCCGGCATCGCCGCCTTTATGGAGCGCTATCCCCAGGCACAGATTGTGGCAAGCATGGGCGCCTTCCGCATGATGGTTAACTACTTTGACACCGACTTCCCCGAGCGCAAGATGGTTGTCAAGGAGGGTGACGTGCTCGATTTGGGCGGCCACAGCCTAACCTTTGTCGGCGCCCCCAACGTGCACTGGCCCGAGGTGCTGTTCTCCTACGAGGCCACCGACAAGGTGCTCTTTAGTGCCGACGGCTTTGGCAAGTTCGGCGCCAACGACATCGAGGATCCGGAAGGGTGGGCCTGCGAGGCGCGCCGTTATTACTTTGGCATCGTGGGTAAGTTCGGCAAGTTTGTGCAGGCCGTGCTCAAGAAGGCCGCCGATCTGGACATCCAGGTTATCTGCCCGCTCCACGGCCCTGTTCTTACCGAGAACCTGGGCTATTACCTCGACACCTACAACACCTGGTCGAGCTATCAGCCCGAGGACGAGGGCATCACGATTGCCTATGCGAGCGTGTACGGCCATCTGAAGGCCGCCGTTGAGGAGCTCGCATCTGCGCTTGAGGCTCGCGGCCAGAAGGTTTCCGTCTTTGACCTGGCTCGCGACGACATGGCCGAGGCCGTTGAGGATGCGTTCCGCTACGACCGCCTGGTGCTCGCCTCCATTACCTATCAGGGCGAGATTTTCCCGTTCATGAGCACCTTTATCCACACGCTCGCTGAGCATGCCTACCAGAACCGCACCGTGGCGCTCGTCGAGGCTGGCTCTTGGGCACCTGCCGCCGCTAAGGTTATGGCCAAGGAGCTCGAGGGCATGAAAGACATCACGCTGACGCAGAATAAGGTGACCGTCCTGGGTTCGCTCAACGACGCTTCGCGCGCCCAGATCGAGGCCCTCGCTGACGAGCTGTCCAAGTAGCGATACGTTCACTTTCAACGCTCAAACCACCACAAAGGGGACAGGCACCTTTGTGGTGGTTTTTGTTTAAGCGCCGGCGATGACGAGATTTGGGCGGGCGTCGTCGACGGTCTCGGTGATTGAGGTGGCGACGGCATCATCGGGATCACGGTCCATCACGATGGTGTCGACATCGACAAGCTCGGCAAAGCGATACATGCCGCGTCCGTTGACCTTGCTGGCGTCCATGAGGGCCACGTTTTGACGGGCTGCGGCGATCATGGCCGTTTTGGTCTCGGCCATCTGCGGAAAGTCGGTCGTAAAGCCGCAGCCGGGAACAAAAGCGCCGGGGCACATGACGGCAAGGTCGGCATGGACCATTTGGAGCGCCTGCATAGTAAGTGGGCCGTACAGATAGCGATGACCTTTGCGCAGTGCCCCGCCCAGCATGACGACATCGACCGAGGGCATGCTCTCGTCGATGTAATCGGCGATGGTGATGTCGGCCGTGATAACGGTGATGCCGTTGCGTTGATCGAGGAGCCGGACAAACTCGAGCGCCGTGGTGCCCGAGTCGACGAGCAGCGTGTCGCCGTCATTGACGAGCCCGATGGCGCTTTGCGCGATGGCCTGCTTGGCGGCAACATTGACGTTGATACGGCGATCCTGGGTGGATACGGTCAGTCGCTTCTGGAGCGACACAGCGCCACCGTGCGTGCGGCGCAGCTTGCCGGACTCGGCGAGCGCGTCTAGGTCCGCACGGGCGGTAACGGAGGACACACCAAAGGTCTGGGCGATTTCTGCTACCTGCACCGAGGCGTTATGTTCGAGCATCTCCATGATGGCGGCGCGACGTTCGTCGGCAAAAGCTCGGGTTGTTGCATGGGCCATATTCGCTCCATCATCGTCTGAAATTTGCAGGAATTGTGTTGAGTCCATTTTCGTTCATTTTCTTTTTGAGTAAGAAAACACCTTTCGATTACTTATCTTTTCTATAAAAGAAAGATGATTCGCTTGAAAACTGCAATGTCGTATAGAGGGATCCGGCGCGAATCCCTTCCGTTTGCTTTTCAAAAACGAGTGTCTTGACCTGTGTGCCGGTGATATCTCATACGTGCGACGCCGTCGATTTTCATACAATGGGCGCAGCAAAACGCAAGGTAAAACGCCTTGTGATCAACTACGCCCGATGTCCAGATGCGGGCGAGGGAGAGGAGCAAACGCTCATGGCACTTGTTACCACCGAAAAGATGCTCAAGGACGCTCAGGCCGGCCACTACGCCGTCGGCGCGTTCAACGTCGAGAACCTCGAGTTTGTTATGGCCGTTCTGGCCGCTGCCGAGGAGACCAAGTCCCCCGTCATCATGCAGACCACCCCGGGCACCATCAAGACCGCTGGCCTGGATTACTTCTACGGCATGGTCAAGGCTGCCGCCGAGCGCGCTTCCGTGCCCGTCGCTCTGCACCTCGATCACGGCGATGGCTATGACCGCTGCATGCAGGCTTTCCGCACTGGCTACACCTCTGTCATGATTGACGGCTCGCACGAGTCCTTCGAGGACAACATTGCCCTGACCAAGTCCGTCGCCGACGCTGGCCGCGCCATGGGCGTGCCCGTCGAGGCCGAGCTTGGCAAGGTCGGCGGCAAGGAGGACGACGGTCCCGCGGTTGAGGGCGAGAGCCCCTACACCGATCCGGCCGAGGCCAAGGAGTTCGTCGAGCGCACTGGCTGCACCTCCCTCGCTATTGGCGTTGGCACCAGCCACGGCGTGTACACGAGCGATCCGCACATCGAGCAGTCCGTGGTCAAGGCCATCCGCGACGCCGTCGACGTGCCGCTGGTTCTGCACGGTACCTCCGGTGTGCCCGATGAGCAGGTTGCCGAGGCCGTGAAGAACGGCATCTGCAAGGTCAACTACGCCACCGAGCTGCGTCAGGCCTACACCAAGGGCTTCATGGCCTACATGGCCGAGAACCCCGCCTGCTTCGATCCCAAGAAGCCGGCCAAGGAGGGCATGCGCGAGATCACCGAGCTGGTTAAGATCCGCATGACCAACCTCAACTCTGTGGGCAAAGCAGAGTAACAGCAAGGGCACTCCGACTCGCTACATATCCCGGGGAGGGACGAGGGCTTAGTTCCCCAATCGTCCTCGGGCATGCAAAAAGCCTCGCTGCGCACTTCGTGCGGCGAGGCTTTTTGCCTCCTGCGGAAAGATTAGAGAACTAACCCCTCGTCCCTCCCCGGTTGACCTACTCGAGGTCGTCGCCCTTGTGGCGTTAGGGCGGAAAATAATAAGAAGCCTTCGCGCTGCGGAATGATTTTGGAAACTAAGTGCGGGGGCCCGCCCAAGCTGTCCTGTTCAATCGCCCTTGTGGCGTTAGGGCTGAAAGGGTGGGGCGCGTGGGTTATTTGGTTGTTAGGGTTAGTAGGTCGTTGGGGGTTTTGAGGTTGTAGGTGGCGTTTGGGATATCTTGGTGTGATCCCCATGCTGCTCGGGCAAAACTGACCCCTGCCGAAGTTGCGCATTGTTCGTCGTAGACGGTGTCGCCAACGTAGACGACGTTGCCAGGATTCGCGCCCGCACGTCGGAGATATTCGAGCATGGGTGCGGGTGCGGGTTTATGTTCGGTTGTGTCTTCGACAAGGATGATGTGCTCAAAATACTTATCGAAACCAAGGGGTGCAATTTCTTTTGCGTATTCGTCGCGCGCACGTGAGGAGACGATGCCAAGTTTGCAGCCGCTATCGGCGAGCGTTGCTATGACTTCAAGCAAACCTGGAAACACGCTGATGGTGCTTTTAAAGCTGGCGGCAACTTGGCACCAGCGATCCAACGTTGCCTGCGAGTAGATCCCAAGTTTCTCAAGGGCATCCTTGCCGGGTATGCCGAGGGCAAAGTCAAGCTCGTGTCGGGGAAGCGTTTTGCTGGTCTCTTCTTGGACAATCTGGACAAGCGATGACAGAACGCTTTCTTCTGTATCTGCCAATGTCCCATCAACGTCAAATACGATATGGTCAAAGTGCTTCATATGATTGCTCCTCTCTGTTGTTTGCCTGCAAGTTTGATGCAGTGACAGAAGAAGGGCTAGCGGGATTTCTGCCTGGTGCTATCGAGATTCTGCCTCGCTGCTCGATAGCTCGAAGGAGTGCACCCCATTTGTTCTTTAAATACCTGGCCAAGATGGCTTGCTGTTATAAATCCGCATTGGCGCGCGACTGTCTGTACCGTTCTCGTGGTGTGTGCCAAAAGTTCGCAAGCACGGTTTATGCGGTATGCGCGTAGATATGCCGCCGGGGTCGTTCCTGCACAAGTTTCGATAATGCGGTAACACTCTCTTTCGCTTACGCCGGCTGCAGATGCCATCTGGGGCACATCTATAGCGGCTGCATAGTTTGCGCGGATAAAGTCCAGGATTGCCTTGAACTGTACGTCGCGGCTGGTCATCCAAGAGGCGCCGTCGGAAGAAAAGAGCGGTTCGGTCTTGGCGTTAATCTGAATCCAGAGCTCTGACAAACTATTTCGAAGCGCCATCTCGTTCTGCGGCTGTTGAAGGTCGTGGCTAAAGGAGCTCTTCAGCAAATCGATAAAGGGCATATCGTCGGGATTGGTGGGCGACCATTTGAGCACATCGACGCCTCGACATTGAAGCAATGGGTTGATGTAGCGCTTTTGGAGACGCCCCGCGGGATCGCCGAGCATCGACGGCTGAAAGATATGCAGCATTTGAATGGCTGGCGCCGAATTGGGTGATTGCAGCGTGCTGTGCAAAACGCCGCCATTGATAAAGCCGGCGGACCCTTCCTCAAAGCGTACGTGCTCATGAGCCGCGTGCGTTCGATAGTCGATCGCTCCCTGCTCCATGTAGAAAAGCTCAACTTCGGAATGCCAGTGCCAGGGGACGGAATTGCCCGGATAGCGAGCGAATTCTGCGCGTTCGGCAATATAGGGCCAGTCTTCGGCGGTCTCGGGAAACGCTTCCTCGCGTCCTCCGCGGTGCAATTCTATGTGATCCATGTTTCGCATGGCATCAGTATAAAGCGCGATGGGCTTAGATTGCTCTTGCCTGTTCGGGGAACGCCTTGTCTAGGGATGCTTGGAGCTTTTCGAAGGATGCTCGTAAGTTGAGGCTCTGATCGGCTGAGCGCTTGGCTTTTGTGGTGGGGGAGTCGAGGAGACCGTTTCTCTGTGTCGGGGGGAAGGAGAAAAGGTTTGCATGTTTTAGGGATGGCTGCTGTGCTGCGTCATTGGAAGAATGCATGCTTATGCGGCCTCCTCGATGTCCACCAAAAGGTTGCGCACAGGGTGTGCTGCTAGGTCCCGTGCGTTGGCAGTATTATGCAGCGGACCGTTCAAAGAAGCGCTAAAGAAAGGCTTAACCTGGTTTGGTGTTACGATGAAACCGCAGGTCAAGGCTATTGAGTAACACTCTTGAAAGGTTTTGGGCTTAAGGGCTTTCTAAGGTTTGTGACGTGGATGTGGCTCGCCTGTGTGGGGCGTGTGAATGCTCGCTGTTAGCGCTGCGGCTCTGCAGCCCGTACCTGCTCGATGACCTTTTCCATCGTGGCGTCGATGCGGTCTTTTTTGAGCTCGCATTCCCAGATGGTTATGGGTGTCCAGCCCATTTGAGTGAGTGCCGCCACGGCAGCGCGGTCGCGCTCGACGTTGCGACGGAACTTTGCCTCCCAAAAATCAACATTGCGCTTGGGCTGGCTCGGGTTGCACTTGGGGCAGCGGTGCCAAAAGCAGCCGTTGACGAAGATGGCGATCTTGCGCCCGGGAAAGGCGATGTCGGGCTTGCCGGGCACCTTCCATTCCAAACGATAGCCCGTGAGGCCGGCGGCCCGTAGGCGCTGGCGAACGAGCAGCTCGGGCTTGGTGTTGGCGCGTTTGTTGCCCTTCATGGACTTTTTGATGGCGGCTCGACGGCGGACCAGTTCGCGCTCGTCAGCGGAGAGGTCCGAGGTATCGATGCCGTCGAGCAGACCTGGTTTGGGGCGTTTTTTGCTACGGCGCTTAGGTGCGCGCTTGGGTTTGGCGGTGGGTTTGTCGGCTGTGTTGGGCGCGGCGTCATCAGCGGAGCTTGCCTCAAGCCGGTCTTCCTTCAGCTCAATCAGGGCATCGATGAGCCCCTTGTCTGCGGGCATCCATTCCACCGTGGCAAGCGAGGTGCGCGGAATCCAGCGGATATCAAGCTGGCGGTCGTGCTTCTGAGGCTCATCGGATTCATCGGCGAGCGAGCAGTAGTAACACTCCATTGAGAGATGAAAATCGGGGTAGTCATACTCAACGGTGTAGAAATCACGCAGGTTGGTGACTTTTACCTGTAGCTCTTCCATAAGCTCGCGGCGCACGGCGTCTTCTGGCGTCTCACCGCGCATGAGCTTGCCACCGGGGAACTCCCAAAGTCCCTGCATGTCGCCATAGCCGCGCTGCACAGCCAGTAGCTCGTCGGATCCTTCCTTGCGAATGATCCCGGCGGCAACATGAACAGTCTTCAACAGGAGTCCTCTCTCAACATCAACACGTGGCAGACTACGCTTACCTTACGCAACGGTAAGGCAAGCGTAAGCCATATCGATGGTAGCCGACTCGGCTTCTTGCGACTATAGATGCCGTAGACTAATTGCAAGAAAGGACTCGGTATGCAAACCATGCAAGCAGCGACCCCGGTACTGGAGGTCGCGCATCTCGAAAAGGTATATGGAGCGCTGGGCAACGTGACCCGCGCGCTCAACGACGTCAGCTTTACCGTCAACCGCGGCGAATTCGTCGGTATCATGGGTGCCTCGGGCTCGGGCAAGTCGACGCTGCTCAACTGCGTGTCGACCATCGATGCCGCCACGAGCGGCACCATCCGCATCAACGGCCAGGACGTGACGCGCATGAAACAGGCCAAGCTTTCGCAGTTCCGCCGCGAGGAGCTCGGCTTTATCTTCCAGGACTCCAACCTGCTCGATACGCTCACGGCACGCGAGAACATTGCCCTGCCGCTCACCATCGCCCGCACAAACTCGGCCGAAATTTCGACCCGCGTGCAGGATGTAGCCGCGCGTCTGTCTATCAGTCAGGTGCTCGACAAGTATCCCTACCAGATGTCCGGCGGTCAGCAACAGCGCGTTGCCGCGGCTCGCGCGCTCGTCACCGACCCCACTATGATTATGGCCGACGAGCCCACCGGCGCCCTCGATTCCAAGAGCGCCCGCTTGCTGCTCGAGAGCCTGGAGGCGCTCAATCGCCGTCTGCGCGCCACCGTGCTCATGGTCACGCACGACAGCTTTGCCGCCAGCTACACGAGCCGTGTGCTGTTTATCCGCGACGGCAAGATTTTCACTGAGCTGCGCCGCGGCGACACCGACCGCCGAGAGTTCTTCGACCGCATTATGGAGGTCGTTGCCATGATGGGCGGTGAGGGCTCCGATGCTCTGTAAACTCGCTTGGGGCAACGTCCGCCGCGCCGGCCGCGATTACCTTGTCTACTTGCTGACGCTCACCCTGGGCGTCACGGTCTTCTATGCCTTCAATACCGTCTCGATGCAGGTCGACATTGCCGGCATCAAGGAGGAGGGACTGTCCGAGCTCATGGGCAGCATGCTCGGCTACCTGACGTACTTTTTGGCCGGCGTCATGGCCTTTTTGATGGTGTATGCCAACAACTTCATTATGAAACGCCGCAAAAAGGAGTTCGGCCTGTACCAGGTGCTCGGCATGCGCCGCGGGCGCGTCGCCACGATCATGGCGCTCGAGACCGTATTTGTTTCGGTCGGCGCGTTTGTCGCCGGCATTGTGCTGGGCGTGGGGCTCTCCCAGCTCATGACATTCTTTACCGCTTCGCTCTTTAAGACGCAGATCGCCGATTTTCACTTCTTCTTCTCGGTGCATGCGTTCAATCTGACCCTTGCCTGCATGCTCGTGATGTTTGTGCTCACGCTACTGCTGAACCTTCGCGCCGTGCGTCGCACCAGGCTCATTGAGCTCATGGGTGCCGAGCGTCGCAACGAGAGCATCAAGACGCGCAACCCCTGGATCGCGATTGCCATCTTTGCCGTGGGCGTGGCGCTTGTGGGCGTGGCCTATTACCGTCTGCTGCGCGACGGGTTCCCGCTCACCGCGACCGATACCAAGCTGCAGGAGGCCATGAACCAGTTTGGTATCACCACGGCCATGGTTACAGTGGGTACCTTTGCGCTGTTCTGGGGACTCTCGGGCATGCTCATCAAGCTGCTGCAGAGCCTGCGCGGCGTGTACTGGCGCGGCCTCAACATGTTTACCGTGCGCCAGCTTGCGGCCAAGGTCAACACGGTGTGCTTTTCGATGGGCGTCATCGCGATGATTCTGTTTTTGGCCATTACCTCGGTGACCTGCGGTATGTCGATTGCCAACGTGATGAACGAAAACCTGGAGCGCTATAACCCTGTTGACGTGTCTCAGACGTATGTCTATTACACGCCCGAAACGCTCGACTACTACAAGGAGTATGTCAATCCGTCTGAGGCCGATCGCATGGTGCTGGCCGATGCAACGGTCGATTTGTACGCTGCATGGCATGGCGATCGTAAAGATCCCGATAACGTTGCAGACGGTATTAAGGGCAAGTCGGCGGACAACAACGACGAGACCGGCAAGAAGGTCAATATCGCCGATGTTGCCGGTGAACATGTGCAGATCGATTCGTATCTGAGTTACCCGCTTGGCGGCTCGGGCCCCTCGGTGGTGGCGGGTGAGATGTGCAAGGCCATGGGCGAAAAGCTTCCCAAGGCGCTTGAGGGAAGCAACGCCGATGCGATGGGTCTGTTTGTGACGCAGGCGAGCCAGTACAACAAATTGCGCCAGATGATGGGCGAGGAGCCGGTGAGCATTGGCCGGGACCAGTACTTGCTTACGTGTGATATGGGCGGTGAGCTGGGCGACCTGTACACCAAATACATGGCCGGCGGCCATGCCCTCACCTTGGGCGGGCATGAGCTCAAGCCCGCAACCGATAAGTCGGACGAGGACACGGCGGCCATCGCCAACTCGGCGATGGGCAGCAATCCCGGTACCGTGGTCGTAGCCGATGAACTGCTGTCCCAGCTTAACCTGCAGCCGTATTCCAGTAATCTGCTCGTTAACTACAAACAGGGGATGGATACGACCGAGGCAGACGAGAGCATTAAATACACCTTGCTCGACAATCTGCTCGTTGACGGCAAGGAGCCGGGGTCGTGGGGAGTCTTCATCACGCGTTCCGAGATGTACACGCAAGCAGCGCAGATGAACGGCATGATTAGCTATCTGGCCATCTACATTGGCTTTGTACTGGTCGTTGCGTGCGCGGCAATCCTATCGATCCAGCAGCTCTCCAATGTGGCCGACGGCAGCCGCAGCTATCGTGTGCTGGCACAGATCGGCTGTGACGACCGCCAGATTCGCCATTCGGTGATGGCGCAGCAAGCGGTATTCTTTCTGTTCCCGCTGGCAGTGGGCCTGGCGCACTCCTTTGTGGCGCTCAAGGTGATCATCGAGCTGGTGAGCGTATTCGGCGATATGAGCATCGGCGGCACCGTGGGCCTCACCTGCGCGATTTTCCTGGCGGCCTATGGTGGCTACTTCCTGGTAACGTACCTCATGAGCGCCGGCATGGTACAAGCTGCCATCGCCACCCGCTACAGCGAGTAACAAGCGGCAAAACCGCCGCAAAACCAGAGCGAACGATCGCCGCGAAGGGAGCTGGGCTCCTTTCGCGGCGGTATTTTGCGTATCTAGAGCATCTCAGATGCAAGTGAGTAGGCTTTTTTGGATCTGCCGAGCACATCGCGGCAAGTGCTCAATAAAATCGCAGGTCAGGGCTGTGGCGTTTTGAGGTGTGCTCGGCATCCCGCCAAAAGACTACTCACTTGGTTTTACTGCTAGAAAACCGCCGCGAGGGAAAGTAGCTCCCTCGCGGCGGTTTTTTGCGTTTACCCAGATAAAACCTGCCAAAATAAACCTGTCCCTTTTTGGCAGGTTATCGCTTCCAAAAGTGGAGGATGAGCGTCGTGCGGTTTTGCTGTTCGGTTTTGACCAGGATGTTGTGGATGTGGGTCTTGACGGTGCCCACGGCAAGGAATAGCTCGTCAGCGATCTCTTGGTTCGATTTGCCCAGTACGACCAGACGCATAACTTCGGTCTCACGGTTGGAGAGCTTGTAGGCGTTGCGATAGAAGGGCATCTGCTCTTCGATGTGTCGATCAAGATCGCTGACGTTCTTTTCCTCGGGCGCCTCCTGCATGCGGATTGAAAGCACGTGGTAGGAGTAGATGATCAGCAGAATCGCAAAGTAGCACGCAAAGATATTCTCGCTAAAGTTGCGCTCGGACAGGTACAGCTGCAGCCAAGAGGGTGCCAGGCTCATGGGAACAACAAGGATGTTGTAGAAATCCTCGGCAACGATGCACCCGACCAGAATGGCGCCGATAATGAGGTGCTTTCGTTGATTGTTGACGCGCGCCTTAAGCTCGACCTGCGTGCTTTTATGCGCCGTCCAAAAGATATATAGTCCCACAAATACAAGGAATACCTGACGCATCGTGTAGTAGAGCCATTGATGCATGGGGCCGTAGGGGACAGCGACAATGATCAGCAGCTCGCTCAGGAAGAACGTTGCGACGGGAATAACAAACTGCTTTTTTGAATGTTTGTCGAGCAAGTCCATGGCAATGAGCCAGATAAAAGCTTGTGAAGCGGTCGCCACAAGGGTCCGCAACACAGGCATGGTAATTGAGTAATAGTCGCGGGCTGGAAAACTCTGGTTTTGCAACGTGTATTCAAAAAAGAAGATCTCGGTCATCTCGATGGCATAGCAAATAAATACGCCGCTGCCATAGATAAAGAAGCGTCGACGAGACGAGGCATAGGCGGCAAGCGAAAGCACTGCCGTCACAATACAGATCACGAGTATCGCTAGGGTATAGAAGAACATCAGGGTGTTCATCTGCCACCGTCCCATCTCATTTCATCTATGGCCGAGCCCTGTATACCTTGTGGGATATAGACGTCTCAACCCTTCGTTCCATTGCGGATTAGGCGCCGAGATACAGCATAGCCGTATACCGTTCGCGGTTCTAGGTAGTAAACCCCCTGCAAGCTTGCTACCTGCGGGTTTATATTGGTTTAGAGGGGGTGTAACTCCGTGAACGGTCTTTAATCCCGAATAAACTAGGTAAAAATTGCATACGGGTGAATGATGGTCTTGTCAACACGAGGCGTGATGTTCGAGCGCCTCATAGCAATAGTCGGCACGACCGGCGGAAAGGAATCGACATGGCGCTGCCTAAGGATTTCATCGACACCAACGACTTCACCAAAGAGCAGATCCTGGCTATCGAGGATCTTGGCCTGGCAATGAAGAAGGCCATCAAGGTTGACGGTTATTATCCGCACCTGCTCCGCAACCAGAGCCTTGGCATGATCTTCCAGCAGGTTTCCACCCGCACCCGTCTTTCCTTCGAGACCGCCATGTGCGACCTCGGCGGCCATGCTCAGTTCTATGGCCCTGGCACCATTCAGCTCGGTGGCCACGAGTCCCTGGGCGACACCGCTCGCGTCATGGGCGACCTGCTCGACATCATGATGGCTCGCGTTGACCGTCACAAGGACGTCGTCGGCCTCGCCGAGGGCTCCGCTGTGCCCGTCATCAACGGCATGTCCGAGTTCAACCATCCCACGCAGGAGATGGGCGACCTCATGACCATGCTCGAGAACCTCCCCGAGGGCAAGAAGATCGAGGACTGCACCCTGGCCTTCATCGGTGACGCCACCCAGGTCTGCGTCTCCCTCATGTTCATCGCTTCCAAGGTCGGCATGAAGTTTGTCCAGTTTGGACCTAAGGGCCACCAGATCCCCGACGGCGGCCTACACGTTGGCACCGTCGAGGAGCGCGCCGAGTTCGGCAAGCAGATGATGGCCATCGCCGAGGAGAACTGCAAGGTCTCCGGCGGCTCTGTCGTCATCTCCGACGACATCGAGTGCATCAAGGGCGCCGACTTCATCTACACCGACGTGTGGTATGGCCTGTACGACGAGGAGGTCTCGGGCGAGAACTACATGGACGTGTTCTATCCCAAGTATCAGGTCACCATGGACATGATGAACTTCGCCGGCCCCAACTCCAAGTTCATGCACTGCCTGCCGGCCACCCGCAACGAGGAGGTCGTCGACGAGGTCATGGACGATCCCGAGCGCTCCCTGTGCTGGGTCGAGGCCGAGAACCGCAAGCACTCCATCCGTGCTCTCCTTGCCGCCCTGGGCAAGCGCACCCCGCTCAACGACGAGGGTGTCGAGTACTCCGCCAAGGCTGAGCTCCACGCCGCTCTCGAGGCTCTCGAGCAGCTCTAAGCCTCAAGGCTTCTAAAAGCACGTTTGCGGGCGGCGGATGCTCGTCTCCTGTCGCCCGCTCACCGAGGCCCAAGCAATTGCCTTAATACCTTAGGGCCTCGGATCTGTCCAAGACTGAGCGAAGGAGCTCATCATGAGCGACGGAAAGAAAAAGCTTTCCTTCTTGACGGTCATTTCGACCATCATCTGCGTCGTCTTCGTTTGCGAGGCCGCCGCTCCTGCTGCTGCCATTGGCAACCAGCAGTTCTTCTGGTGGATCTTCCTGATCCTGACCTTCCTGCTTCCCTACGGCATGGTTGTCGCCGAGCTCGGTACCACCTATGACGGCGAGGGCGGCATTTACGACTGGGTACGCGATGGCCTGGGCGACAAATGGGGCGCCCGCATCTCGTACTACTACTGGGTCAACTACCCGCTGTGGATCGCCTCGCTGGCTACCATGTTCCCCGACATTTTGGGCATGGTCTTTGGCGTCGAGTTCAACTTGATCGCCAAGATGGGTATCGATCTTGCCTTTGTGTGGATCGTCTACCTCATGGGCCGCTCCGAGGCGGCCGACTCCGAGTGGGTCCTTAACGGTGGCGCCATCATCAAGGTCGCCGTCGCCGTTATCGTTGGCGCTTTGGGCATTTGGTATGCCATGGAGAACGGTTTTGCGAACGACATGTCCGCTGCCACCTTCCTGCCCGAGCTCACCAACACCAACGCTCTCGGCTACCTGTCGATCATCATCTTTAACTTCATGGGCTTCGAGGTCATCTGCACCATGACCGACGACATGGCCGATCCCGCTCGCGATATCCCCAAGGCTATCATCGTCGGTGGCCTGTCCATCGCCGTGATCTACCTGTTCGCTGGCTTTGGCATCGGTGCTGCTGTGCCGGCCGATTCCATCGACCCCGACTATGGCATGATTGTCGCAGTCCAGACCATGGTGGGCGACTCCATGATCTTCAAGGTCATCTGCATCGCCTTCCTGATCACCCTGTTCGCCAACATGGCCGCCTGGTCCTTCGGCGTCAACTCCGTCGCCCGCTACGCTGCCGAGCACGGCAACATGCCCAAGGTCTTCGCCTCGATGATCTCTGATGACGACATGCCCAACGGCGCCAACCTGGTCAACGCCATCGTTGCCTCCCTGGTGCTGTGCCTGCAGCTCGTACCCATCGACGCCATCTCCAACGGTGTCTTCTGGATGCTCTTCGGCACCTCCGTCGTCTTCCTGCTGCTGACCTACATCCCGATGTTCCCGGCGTTCCTCAACCTTCGCAAGAACGACCCCAACCGCGAGCGTATCTTCACGTTCCCGTTTAAGGGCGCCATGATGAAGGTCATGCTGGCCATCCCTTGCATCGAGCTGATCCTGGCCATCGTTGCAACGCTGGTGCCGCTCTCTGCCGCTGAAATTGGCGACAAGCTCCCGATGATCGTTATCTTCATCGTGCTTCTGCTCATCGGCGAGGTTGTCCGCGTCGTCAGCGCCAAGGGCCGCGAGACCGAGTACAAGGGCCTCACTTCCGAGCTGGCAGCTCAGCGTCTCGCTGAGGAGGCCGCCGAGGCCGAGGAGAACTAGAGCACCCGGTTCTGGGGCTCCAACCCTCCTCGCGTACCAACGTGCGCTTCGTCGGGCTTGTCGCTCCCGACTCCGGGCACTCTAGCCTCTTCGGAGACGTGCCCAAGCGACAGGTTTGCTAACCATTCCCCGGGGTGGGTGTGAGCGATAGCTCCGGTAACCACCGCCCACCCCAATCTCTCTTCCGTATCCTTCGTGCGTTTTGTCTCCGCGCACTTGGTTACGTCGTCGCTTGCCGGTGCGATTCCGTGAAAACCGGCGTCGGGCGCCCCGACCTTTGCCGAGGAACGGGCGCCTACCATCTCTTGGTTTTAGGCTGCGGGCAACCCGCCCGCGGCAAGCGATCGTTCGATTTGGAGGAAATCTTATGCGTACGATCACCGAGTCCGAGTCCACCCCCAAGGCCGACGGCTTCTTTATGCCCGCTGAGTTCGCCCCGCAGGATCGCGTGTGGATGGGTTGGCCCCACCGCACCGACACCTGGGCCCACGGCGCCAAGCCGGCTCAGAAGCAGTATGCCGCCATCGCCCGCGCCATCGCCGAGTTCACCCCGGTTACCATGTGCGCCAACCAGGTCGACTATGCCAACTGCAAGGCCGTCTTCGAGGAGGACGAGAACGTCACCGTCATCGAGATGACCACCGACGACGCCTGGTTCCGCGACACCGCCGCCACCTACGTCATCAACGGCAAGGGCGAGAAGCGCGCCAACCACTGGCACTTCAACGCTTACGGTGGCCTTGTGGATGGCCTCTATTTCCCGTGGGACAAGGACGAGCAGATCGCCCTTAAGATGGCTGAGCTCTCCGGCTGCCGTCGCTATCGTCCCGATGACATGATCCTCGAGGGCGGCTCCATCACCGTCGACGGCGAGGGCACCCTTGTCGTGACCGACCAGTGCCTGCTTTCCCCGGGCCGCACCTGCTCTGCGGTTCTGGAGGAGGAAGAGGATCCCGAGTCCATCTGGCCCAAGTTCCACAAGAAGTTTGAGCCCTGGAGCGAGGAGCTTCGCGCCTATATGGACGAGCACCTCAAGGATTACCTGGGTGTCGAGAAGGTCATCTGGGTCAAGGAGGGCATCGACCCCGAGGAGACCAACGGCCACATCGATGACGTCGCCACGTTCATCGCTCCGGGCGTCATGGCCTGCATCTGGACCGACGATCCCGAGTATCCGTTCTACGAGCAGTGCCACGCTGCCTACGAGACCCTCTCCAACGCCGTTGACGCTAAGGGCCGCAAGATGAAGGTCTACAAGCTCTGCATGCCCGTGAACCCGCTGTTCATGGACCAGGCTTCCTGCGACACCATCGACGCCGACGAGAACGCCGAGCCGCGCGTCCCCGACGAGCCGCTGATCGCCTCTTACATGAACTACCTGGTCACCAACCACGGCGTTATCGTCCCGCAGTACGGCGACGAGAACGACCAGCTGGCCGTCGACACGCTCCAGAAGATCTACGACGAGGTCTGGGGCGAGGGCGTCTACAAGTGCGTCGGCGTCCAGTCCGAGCAGGTCGTCTTCGGTGGCGGCAACATCCACTGCATTACCCAGCAGGAGCCCTCGGCGTAACTCAGGCACGCCACCTTGGCGTTCACTCGTCGCTTACGTAGCGTCAGTACGCTACGCTCCTCGTTCGCGCCAATCTGGCGCACCTGAGCACGCCGAGTAAACGTCTGACTTTCCGAGCCGTGATGCTTCGGGAACCCAGCCGATCAATCGGACGGTCGGTGAATCGGACCATCTCGGGGCATTGATGGTCGGTTTATTCGATGTCTTGGTCGGTTGGGTTTTTCTTTGGGCACTCCGTTGCCTCCACTTCGGAGTGCCCTTTTCTTTGATTGAGTACGCGTCTGGCCTGGGATTTTTTGCGGGTTAGGCCAATTGTTCGCTTGAATTTCCCAGGTCAGACGCGTCTTCAATTGCCGAAAGTTATCGGTCGTGAACGCGGCCGTTTTGATCGGAGTATCTATGTACCAGCGTATCGTTATCTACACGCGCCTGTTCCGCGAGCGTTGGTCCAACAAATGCATCCTCTCCTCTCTCTGGGATGGCACCTGCACCGGTGACGCGGCCTGCAACCCTACCTTGGGCTGCGCCTTCGGTACAGATGCCATCCTTTTTGCTGTAGGGGGCGCGCGCCATGGCAGGTAAAAAGTTCTCCCTGATCGAGGTCATCCTTTCGGTTATCTGCGTCGTGTTTACCATCGAGGCGGCGGCTCCGGCATCTGCCATGGGTAACGTACAGTTCTTCTGGTGGATTTTCCTTATCATTACGTTTTTGCTTCCCTATGGTCTGGTGGTGGCCGAGCTGGGTACGGCGTTTGATTCCGAGGGCGGCCTGTACGATTGGGTTCGCTTGGGCCTGGGCGACCGTTGGGGCGCCCGTTGCTCTTGGTGCTACTGGGTTAACTTTCCGCTGTGGGTGGCAAGTATCGCCTGCATGTTCCCCAGTGTCATTAATGCGGTGTGGGGTATCGAGTTTTCACTCGGGATCCGAATCGCCATCGAGATTGTCTTTGTGTGGGGCGTCACGGTCATGGCAATGCAGCCGGTGGCCGAGGCAGATTGGGTCATGGACGGCGGCGCCGTCATCAAGGTGCTCATTACCGCTGTGGTGGGAATCGTCGGCATTTGGTTTGCCTGCAATAACGGCTTTGCCAACGATATGTCGTTTAAGACCTTCATTCCAGATCTGGGCGACACCAATTCGTTGACGTACCTATCGATTATCCTGTTCAACTTTATGGGCTTCGAAGTGGTCGCGACCTTTGCCAGCACGATGAAGAACCCGTCGCGTGATATCCCCAAGGCGGTTATTGCCGGTGGCGTGGCCATTGCGGCGATCTACATCATCTGTGGCATTGGCATTGGAGCCGCGGTTCCCACCGAGCAGCTTTCACTCGATTCGGGCATTGTGGACGCAGTCGCCGCTATGGTGGGGCGCACCCACCCGCTGACGATGGTCGTGGGCGTGGCCTTTTTGGTGACGTTGTTCGCCAATATGATCTGCTGGAGCTTTGGCGTCAACAACGTAGCGAGCTATGCCGCGCGCCATGGCAACATGCCGCGTCCCTTTGCGTTGGTGTCCAAAAAGACCGGCATGCCCAACGGCTCGGCGCTCATTAACGGCTGTTTTGCCAGCCTGGTGCTGCTGCTCCAGATTCCGCTGGGTGAGGGTTCCGACGTCTTTTGGGTCTTCTTCTCGATGAACGTCGTCTTTCTGCTCATGAGCTATATCCCCATGTTCCCAGCGTTTTGGCGTCTGCGCAAGCACGATAATCGCTCGCGTGTGTTCCGTGCGCCTTTCGAGGGCAAGGTGCTCGCGGTGGCGCTTGCGATTCCCGTGGTGGAGCTCGTGCTTTCGATTGTTGCTACGATTGTGCCGCTCAACAGCTCACCTGCCGAGATGGCAAAGTTGCCGATTCTCGCGGGCGTAGTGATTGGCCTGTTATTGGGCGAGGTTTCGCGCCTCATATCGCGCCGCGGCCGAAGCGTCGACAATCCCGGCGTTGGTGCACGGGGGTCAGGTTACTTTGCACCAAAACAGTAAGCGCCGCGAGTTGCGCAGCGCTTGGTGCATCTTGGATTACTGTTCGCGGTGCTCGGGATCGGAAACGAGCTTAGGCGCAAAGAAGGGGACGTGGCCCAGATAGGGGCAGCTGTCCGAACGCTCTTCGACGACACAGGGGACGTCATTGTAGGTAAGTGAGTCGCACAGGTGGACGATGGCCTTGGCGGCAGGGGCAACGAGTATTTTGAGCGGTGCGATAGGCGCCATGGCATCTCCTTTCATCGGTGAGACACAGCTTGTTTATCTAAACGATACAGTACGTTTAATCGGTGAGTCTATTCTTGCGGCAAAGAATCTGTCAACATCCTCACGGCATCTAGACAGGGGAGGCGGGCATGAGTTTCGCGTTCTATATCTACACCACGATTATCATGGGTGTGGCTCTGGTGACCAGTGCCGTGGCATTGGTGGTTTGGCTCATGACGCACCGTCGCGACAGCCTAGTGGCCGCGGCGGGCTTTTTGCTCTACATGCTCGATATGTCGGTCATCTTTTTTGACGAGTACACTCGGCTCAAATATGACTACGCCGTTACCTTTAGCGAGCCGCTGCAGCACCCCTTGCTGCGCTGCGTGCTCGGTATTGCCATCTATGCTTGCATTGTGCTGTGGATGTTTGCACGCTTGCGCAAAAGGCCGACGTCGCGCATGCTCGGGCTCGCTATCGTGCCGTTTTCAATCTTGCAATTGCTGCTGGTGCCTCGCAGCGGCGCTGCCGGAGAGATGCAGCAGTATCTCTTTTGGCTCACGCGTGACCTGGGCAATGTAGGATGTCTTGCCTATGCCGCCTGGCATTACCGGTGCAGAGCCACTCGTGTTGAGAAGCTGGACCTCGACCGCTCAAAGCTCTTTTGGAAGGTGGCACTCGTTCTTGCGTTTTGCGTAATCGCCGAGGACACCTACATGATCTTGTTCTGCCACCCCGACTTTCAAAACCCCGTCATCAGCCTCTTTTTGTGGTATCTGTCCGAGCGCAATATCTCCGAAAACGTGCTGCTCGTGGTATGCGCGGCTCAGCTTTTTTGCCAGTTTAGCCATATCCTGCGTGTGTATGCCCGTCATCCGCGTGCCGATGAGGACGTGGCGGCCGAGAGCGCAAGCTCTGAGGACGACCTCGCATCGCGTGTGGTGATTTATGCCGACGCCCATAAGCTGTCACGGCGCGAGCAGGAAGTGCTCACACTGGTGCTGAAGGGCAACGACGCCCAAAACATCGCCAGCGAGTTGGTCATCAGCCCTGGCACGGTCAAGGCACACTTGCATCGCATCTACGTTAAAAGCGGTGTCTCCAACCGAGATGACCTCATAGATACCTTTTGGCGTTCCTAGCCCTATTCTTCCTTGCATGCGGGTCTTGCCGTGTGGGCGGGCACGCCGTTGGGCGTAATGACACGGTAATAATCTCAGACAATAAACCTGCAGGTAAAGCGTGTAAACCTGCTTAAACTGACCGTTTGCGGTCCCTGGCCTTGGCATGGATTTGCCCCTGTGTATCAATGGGTGTAGCGCGAAGCCGCGGACGTGGGACAGACGTCCGAGCACGGCTTGTAGGCACGCGCCGATGCGGGAGCGCTACGCTCCCAACCGAGTGCCCACGCGGGCGGTGCGTCCGCGTTGCAACCAAAGATGCCTGAGGAGGCTCACATGGACAAGGCTGATGTAGTTATCAAGAGCAACTCCGTTTTTACCGGCGATGGGCTCGAGCCGTTTAAGGGCGGCGTTGCCGTGCGGGGCGATAAAATCGTTGCCTGCGGTGACGATGCCCACCTGGCACCGTTTATCGGTCCCGATACCGAGGTGCGCGACTTTGGCGACCAGCTCGTCATGCCCGGCCTGATTGACTCGCACACGCATTTTGCCCAGGGCGCGTTCATGACCGACCCCGATTTTGCCGTCAACCTCATCGACTGCACCAGTTTTGAGATGGCGATGGAACGTGTCGTGGCGTTTGCGGCCGACCATCCCGATAACGAGTGGATCCTGGGCTGCCAGATTATCCAGTTCCAGTGGGATGTCCCCGAGATGCCCACAGCCGCGATGATCGATGAGTACATCTCGGACCGCCCGGTCTTTCTGCAGCAGGTTGACCTGCATACCTTTAGTGCCAATACCTGCGCCATCAACAAGGTGGGAGTAACTTCGCAGACGCCCGATCCCGCAGGCGGCAAGATCCTTAAGGATGCCGAGGGCAATCTGACGGGCGTGTTTTCCAACAACGCCGGCGTCTTCTTTATGGACGAGGTCTACGACCCAGCGCCCGAGGTTGTTGACGCGTCGTTTGCAAAAACCGCCCGGCGCGCCAATGCCCTGGGAATCACTACGGTCGGCATGGTCAATCCTACGTTTGTGAGCATGGAAAACCCGTATGCGGTGTTGGCAGGTCTTAATGCCAAGGGCGACTTGCCACTGCGCGTGTTCCTGTACACCGATCTGTTCGAAAACGAGTCCTTAACGCTCGAGCAGATCAAGGAGAAATACGCCTTCTCGGGTACGCAGGTCGAGTGGCACGGCTTTAAGCAGTTTCTTGATGGCGTGTGCTCCGACCACACCGCTTGGATGCTTGAACCCTATTCCAACGCGCCCGATACCTGCGGTGAGCCCGCGGAGGATCCAGAGCGCATCCGTGCCGCCATTGTCAGGGCGCAGGAATGGGGCGTTGACACGCGCGTCCATACGATCGGCGATCGCTCGGTGCGTTTTGTGCTTGATTGCTTTGAGGAGGGCGAGCGCTTGCATGGTAAGCGGGGTTGCCGCCACTCCATGGAGCACAACGAGACGGTTGAGCCCGAGGATCTGCCGCGCTATGCCGAGCTGGGTATATGCCCTGGTATGCAGCCGTGGCACATGCTGCTCGATATGGCTGACCTTGCCAAGGACGATGCCGTGGGCCCCGAGCGTGCTGCGCTTTCGTGGCCCCTGCATAGCCTGCTTGCCAGCGGTGCCGTGGTGCACCTGGGCAGTGACTTCCCCGTTGTGGGCTTGGAGCCCATGGAGGAGGTGTACGGCGCGGTCTTCCGCATGCTCGAGGACGGCTCCAACCCAGAAGGGTGGTTCCCGCAGGAGCGCATCACCATGGCCGAGGCCCTGCGCGCCTACACCTACGGCAGCGCCTACGCCATGCATGCCGAGGATCGCATCGGTACGCTCGCATGCGGCAAACAGGCTGATATCTGTGTGCTCGACCGTAACCTCTTTGACTGCGAACCGGCTGAGGTCCTCGAGGCCACGGCGTCTCTCACGATGATTGCCGGCAAGGTGGTCTACGAGGCCTAGCGGGGCTGCTGCATCGCTGGGCGGTGCCGCAGCCTGTGCGTGCCGCCCATCCATTCATGCATCCATTCATCAATCTCTCATGGAAAGGGGAGAACAATGGCAGAAGAAACGACCGCCGCTGTTGAGGAGGAGCGTGAGCTTGCCTCGCAGCCGATTCCCGGCCTGGTGCGCAAGTACACCATCATCACCGGCCAGGGTATGCTCGCCCAGATTATCATGGTGGTCCTTGAGGGCCTCGTGATGGGTTGGGGCCTGGGTGCACACGGCCTGGCCTGTGTTTCGATCATCATGTCGGTCGAGTACATTAACCTGGCCTTTGGCAACCTGTTTGGCACCGGCGTGCCCGCCGTGGTGGGCAACCTTTTGGGTGCCGGCGACATTAAGGGCGCCAGCAAGGCGTTTAGCCAGGGTTTTTGGCTTACCACGATTGTGAGTGTGCTGCTTGCTGTGGTGATGGCTGTGTTTACCGAGCCCATCTGCGCATTCTTCGGCGCCACGCCCGACATCATGGCCGATACCGTTGCCGGCGTGCGCACCTTCTCCGTGCTGCTGCCGCTCACGGTCATTGGTCAGATGGTCACCGCCGTCATGCGTGTGGACGAGAAGGTTCAGATCCAGGCCAACCTCATGACCGTGTCTGCCATCGTCGCTATCTGCTGGCTTGCGCTTTCCACGTTTGTGCTCAAGCTTGGCGTTATGGGAGCTGGTGTGTACTACGGTCTTTCCATCGGTATCTGGGCCATCGGTATCTTCTGGTTCATCGGCGGTAAGAAGTCGCAGCTCCAGATCAGCGCCGCCGACCTCAAACTCGACATGGCCATCTGCGGCCAGATCATCAAGATTGGTTTCCCGTTCTTTTTGGTGCAAGCTGCCACGTTCATCTTCAACACCGTTGCCAACTCGTTGCTTGGCCAGCTCGGCGGCGACATGGGTTCGCTCTACATCGCGGCCTTTGGTGTGATCAACGGCTACATCCTCTACATTACCATGATGGTCGCCCAGTGCTTCTCGTACGGCCTGCAGCCCATTGCCGCCTTCAACGCCGGCGCCAAGGCGTGGGCGCGCCTCAAGGAAACGCTCTCCTGCACGCTTAAGTACCAGGTCGTGACGCTTGCTGCGGTGTCTGCTGTGCTATGGGTGGCCGCAACGCCGGTCTGCGCCTTTTTTGCTGGTAGCGATCCGGCGCTCGTCGAGGTTGCCGCCAACGCCACGCGCATCGTTATCCTGGCCGTGGCCCTGGGCTATCTTGCCATGACCATGTCGATGTACTTCCAGGCGGTTGAGAAGGTGGGTATCGCCACGTTCACCGGTCTGCTCCGCTACGTGATCTGCTCCGTGCCGCTTATGTACCTGCTTGGCAACATGATGGGCGTTCAGGGTGTCTGGTTTGCCTTGGTGGCGGCTGACGCCATCACTGGTCTTATCTCCATCGCCCTCGCCGTCCGCGAATCCAAGCGACTTGCCACGCTCTAGACTCGGACACGGCCGGCCCGCGATAGTCGAATAAGTCAACTCGCCTGCAAGCCACCACAATGGGGACAGTTCCCATTGTGGTGGCTATTGTTATTTAGGGTCTGAGATTTCGGCTCTATAAATAACGTTTTTGAACTGGGCTACTAAAAGATTGTGGAAAACACTACTACAAGATTATGGAAAACGCTACTGCAAGATTATGGCAAATGATACTATACGATTATGGTAACAGCGTTATAAGGGGCGTTGATATGGCCGAGTACATTAACAGGGATTTGCATGAGTTGCTCATTCGCATGGCGGGTTGGTTTCCTGTTGTGTCGTTGACGGGGCCTAGGCAGAGCGGTAAGTCTACGCTGGTTAGGCATGCCTTTCCCGACTATTCCTATGTCACGCTTGAGGACCCCCAAACGAGGCGCGCGGCCTTGGAGGATCCGGTGAGTTTTATCCGCAACCGAAAGGGCGGACTCATCATCGATGAGGCGCAATACGCCCCGGATTTGTTCTCGATGATTCAGGTTGTTTCGGATGAGCGGGGAGACGCCGGTCAATACATCCTTACGGGATCGCAAAACTTTTTGATGATGAAAAGCATCGGCCAGTCTCTTGCCGGGCGAGTCGGGATCTTAAAATTGCTGCCATTTTCGTTTCGAGAAGCGGAGAGGGGCCAGCAGGGGCAGTTGGAAGTGGATTTGTTTGCGCTCGAAGGGGGATACCCTCGCCTGCGTTCCGCCGGAATGCCGTCCTCGGTTTATTTCCCCAGCTATATTGATACCTATGTTGAGCGCGATGTTGTGGGCTTGCTTGACGTGCGCAATAAAGCAGAGTTTCATAAGTTTCTGTCCATAATTGCCCAGAGCGCCGGTGCTCTCATTAATATATCTTCGCTTTCTCGAGATACGGGTGTGAACGTATCGACCATTAAAAGCTGGTTGTCTATCCTGGAGCAGAGCTACCTGACGTTTTCACTGCAGCCCTATTATGCAAATGCCAGGAAACGTTTGACTAAAACGCCCAAGCTTTATTTTTACGACACGGGGCTGCTCTGCTACTTGCTCAAAATTGGATCACTGGAGCAACTTTTGGAGAGCCCTTATCTGGGGGCAGTTTTCGAAAACCTCATCGTTTCCGAAACGGCGAAGAGCCATCTCAACGTGGGCGAGAATCCCGAGTTGTATTTCTATAGGGACGACGGCAAGCGAGAAATCGATTTGCTCGACTGCACAAACTCAGGGAGTCCCAAGGCTATCGAAATAAAATCATCCAGAACGTATCACGATAAGTACGCCCGCCATTTACAGGCTGTATGCGATGAGATCGACATTGCAAAAGATGCGCGCTATGTTGTGGCCCGCGTGGATTCAACGTATGAGTCGAAAGACTGTAGCGTGGTCTCGGCGCGTGATTGGCTTTTGCGATAACAAGTTCGGCGTATTAACAACTGCCGCGAAGAGGATCGGACCCCTTTCGCGGCGGTTTTTTGCCGATCCGGTGCGCCTCAGATGCAAGTGAGTAGGCTTTTTTGGATCTGTCGAGCACACCGCGACAAACGCTAAATAAAACCGCAGGTCAGAGCTGTGGCGTTTTGGAGTGTGCTCGGCCTCCTGCAAAAGGTCTACTCACTTGGTTTTTCGGCGAGAAGGCCGCCGCAAGGGCAAGCAGCTCTCCTCACGGCGGTTGGCGTTTGCCCAGATAAAACCTGCCAAAATAAACCTGTCCCTTTTGGCGTGGCTGATTGGTTTGGGCTTTTTTGGAGAAAGCCCATGAGGCGGCACTCAGGCTAATCCTGCGTGTCGCCTCCGTACATGTAGACGATAAAGCCGTCGCCGGTGTCTTGGCTGTGATCCTCCAGGATGCGTTTCATGTTGAGGTGCTCGTAGAACTGCCAGTCAGAGTTGCAGTCGCTCATCAGGAAGAACTTGGTGCACCCGGCTTTGGCGAGTTCGGCGCGCGCAAGGTCGATGAGCTCGCGGCCGAGTCCCTTGCCCTGCCACTCGGGCACAATGATGATCAGGTTGAGCTGGCCCTGGGCATACTCGTCGCCCGTGGCGGCAAAGCGATCGGCCGTGGCCTTTTCGCGACTGTCGCCAAAGAGCGAGCCCTCGAGTTTGGCATCGGCGGTCTTTGCCATCTCGGTTGCCTGGGCGAACATCTCGTCGTAGCAGGGTACCCACGTGGGGTTGGTACGCGGCTTGCCGTCCTCGAAGATACCGATGCAGCAGGCGGCGATAATGCGGCCCTCTGCCTCGGCGACGAGCGCGATGGGGGAGCGCTGCAGCTGCATGGCAATGTTGAAGCGCGCGCAGAAATCGGCAGCTTCGACGTCGCCGCGGTTGCGCAGCGTGTTGCACCACAGCTGGTTGTAGATGGCGGCGATGCCGGCAAGGTCATCGAGCGTGGCGGCGCGCAGAGTTACGTTGTCAAGGCTCATGGAGGCTCCTTCCAAGTTGGGTCAGGCCACCTCTGAGTGTGACATGGACGCAGGGCGGCCGCATCAACCATTCGGCAGACGACCCCCGTTCCCTCGGGGACGGAGGAAGAGGGGCCACGAGGATAGTCATTGGGGACGTTCTTAAACGACTAGTCAAACAAGAGCGTCCCCAACGACTACCCCAAGGAATGTCCCAGACTGCCGGCAGGAAAGGAACGTCCCCAACTGCCGCATCCGGAGCAAGACAACGCCGCAGGTAGAGGACGGACAGCGAGCGGGTCGCATTTGAGACAAGGTGACGTGAAACGAAAGGGCGCTGACCTTCTGGTCGCGCCCTTGAAGTTGAACGTCAGATTGTCCAGATGCGGCTCGCGTAACTAAATACGCTCTGCGATCTCGTGGATGAGGTAGTCGGTCTTTTCCCAGCCCAGGCACGGGTCGGTGATCGACTTGCCAAAGACGCCGCCGTCAACCGGCTGGTTGCCGTCCTCAAGGTAGGACTCGATCATAAAGCCCTTGACAAGCTTGGAAATGGATTCGTTGCGGCGGCAGCTGTCGAGCACTTCCTTGCAAATGCGATACTGCTCCAGCGGACGCTTGCCCGAGTTGTCATGGTTGCAGTCGATAACCGCTGCTGGGTTGGCGTAGCCGGCATGCTCGGTGTAGCGCTCGGCCAGACGCTCCAGGTGCTCGTAGTGGTAATTGGGGTAGGTGCGGCCGTCGAGGCCAATGTAGCCGCGCATGACGGCATGCGCGAGCGGGTTGCCGTCGCACTCGACCTCCCAGTTGCGGAAGATAAAGCTCTGATGCGCTTGGGCGGCGTAGATGGAGTTGAGCATGACGGTGGTGGAGCCGGCAGTGGGGTTCTTCATGCCCACCGGCACCGAAATGCCGCTCGACACCAAGCGATGTTCCTGGTTCTCAACCGAGCGCGCACCCACGGCAACATAGCTCAGCAGGTCAACAAGGTACTGGTAGTTCGACGGGTAGAGCATCTCATCGGCGGTAAAGAAGCCGGTCTCCTCGATGACACGCAGGTGCATGTGGCGGATGGCCTTAACGCCTTCGAGCAGATCATCGGGCGCCTCGGGGTCGGGGTTGTGCAGCAGACCCTTGTAACCGGTGCCTTTGGTGCGCGGCTTGTTGGTGTAGACGCGCGGAATGATGATGAGCCTGTCCTTGACCTCTTCAGCGACCTTGGCCAGTCGGTTCATGTACTCAAGCACCGAGTCCTCGCGGTCGGCAGAGCACGGGCCAATGATGAGCACCTTGCGAGCGTCCTCGCCGGTAAAGACCTTGGCGACCTCGGCGTCGAATGCCTGCTTCTTGGCAGTAAGCTCGGCGGAAAGCGGCATTTCCTCGCGGATCTCCATGGGGATCGGCAGCCTGCGTTTGAATTCCATGGCCATACGGGGCCTCCTTTATCAATTAACAGCAACAATTGGCGAATTCTCGAATGCTCGGCATTATCCGCTGTCGCACGCTAAAGTGCAAGCGAAACCTGCCGAAAAGGGACAGGTTTATTTTGGTCGGTTTTATCTGGGGAAATGTCGGCACTCGCCGGAAGGGGGGACCGGCGTACGACATGCTGGAGCAAGTTGGATCTTCTGCGGCATACCCCGTGGACAAAAAATGGCAAATATGAGTACTGTTGCTAGCTTAGTATCATATCGACCTTATAAGATATTAGACACAACAGTAAATATGTTCATTAACGTTGGCACGCAGAAGCATGCTACCGGGCGTTTTGATCAATTTGAAGGCATATCTAGGCCGCAAAGACGTCGTTTGGGGCAGTTTTGGCTGTTACTAAAAAGGTGACAGTACTCATATTTGCCATTTTTTGTCCACGGGGTCTGGATGGCGCCGTCAATCAGGTCTCAGGGGAGGCGTTTCGAGGCCCAAAGGACACAAAACGGGGGCGCAGGTTCATTCTGCGCCCCCGTTTTTTGGTATTGCTGCTGTTTGCCGCCGAATCTATGCTGCTTCGTCGAACTGCGAGTTATACAGGTCGGCGTAGAAGCCGCCCTGGGCGAGCAGTTCGTCGTGTGTGCCCTTCTCGACGATGTCGCCGTCGCGAATCACCAAGATCACGTCGGCGTTGCGGATCGTGGACAGGCGGTGCGCGATGACAAAGCTCGTGCGGCCCTGCATCAGCGCATCCATGGCGCGCTGGATGAGCTCCTCGGTGCGGGTATCGACGTTGGAGGTTGCCTCGTCCAAAATCAGCGCCGGGCGGTCGGCCAAAATGGCACGGGCGATGGTCACGAGCTGGCGCTGACCCTGCGACAGGTTAGTGCCCTCCTCGTTGATCATAAAGTCGTAGCCGCCGGCGAGCGTATGGATAAAGTGGTCGCAGCGTGCGGCGCGCGCGGCGGCCTCGACTTCGGCATCGCTCGCATCGGGGCGTCCGTAGCGAATGTTCTCGCGAATGGTGCCGTTAAACAGCCAGGTATCCTGCAGCACCATGGCAAACTCGCCGCGCAGTGCCGCGCGGTCCCAGTCGCGCACGTCGATGCCCTCGACGCGCAGCGAACCGCCGTCCACGTCGTAGAAGCGCTGCAGCAGCTTGATGAGCGTGGTCTTGCCAGCGCCGGTGGGACCGACGATGGCGATGGTCTGACCGGGCTGCGCCTCACAGCTAAAGTCGTGGATGATGGTCTTGTCCGGCGTGTAGCCAAACTTGACGTGGTCGAACTCCACGTGACCGGGGCGCTTCTCGGGGATCTGCGCGTCGGCCTTTTGCTCCTCCTCGGGCGCGGCCAGGAACTCAAACACGCGCTCGGTGGCGGCAGCCATCGACTGCATCGTGTTGCTCACGTTGCCCAGCTGCTGCACGGGTTGCGTAAAGTTGCGCACGTACTGAATGAAGCTCTGGATGTCGCCGGGCGTGGCGTTACCAGTCAGCGCGAGCTGCGCGCCCACCACGACGACGCCCACGTAGCCCATGTTGCCCACCAGGCTCATAAGCGGCATCATCAGGCCCGACAGGAACTGCGAGCGCCAACCGCTCATAAAGAGGCGGTCGTTCTCTTTGTCGAACTCCTCGATCGAGGCCTCGGCGCGGTCGAACACCTGAATGACGTTCTGGCCGGCAAAGTCCTCCTCGATGATGCCGTTGACGGCGCCCAGGACCTGCTGCTGCTCGCGGAAGTACGGCTGCGAGAAGTGAATCATCACGGTCAGGATAATCGCGGCTGCCGGCAGCGTGAGCACGGTGACGCCGGTGAGCGGCAGACTGATCGACAGCATCATGACGAGCACGCCGATAATCTGCGTCACCGACGTGATGAGCTGCGTCACGCTCTGGTTGAGTGACTGACCCAGCGTATCGACGTCGTTGGTGATGCGGCTGAGCACGTCGCCCTTGCTGTGGCCGTTGAAGTAGCTCATCGGCACGACGGCAATCTTGGCGGCGATCTCCTTGCGCATGCGGTAGCAAATCTTTTGCGTGACGCCGGTCATGAGCCAGCCCTGGATGAGGCTGCAGACAGAGCTTGCCAGATACAGGCAGAGCAAAAAGCCGAGCGTCTTGGCGATCCAGGCAAAGTCGACATCGCCGGTACCGTTGACCTTGGAGACCAGGCCTTCGAACAGTTTGGTCGTAACCTGGCCGAGCACCTTGGGTCCCACAATGTTAAAGATGACCGAGCACACGGCAAAGGCGACGGCGGCAAACACGGCAATCTTGTGCTGACCGATATAGCCGAGTAGCTGCCTCATGGTGCCCTTAAAGTCCTTGGCCTTTTCGCCGCGGCCCATGCCACCCATGCGGCCCATGGGACCGCGCCGGCGGGTGGGCTTGGGAATCTGAGTCTTGGTCTTGTCTGCCATTAGTGCTCGCCTCCTTCCATGACGGCTTCAATTTCTTCTTGGGTGAGCCCCAGCTCCTCGGCGGAAAGCTGCGACTGTGCGATCTCCAGGTACGCTGGGCAGCTGTGCAGCAGCTCCTCGTGCGTACCGGTGCCCACCACGTGGCCGTCGTCGAGCACGATGATCTGGTCGGCGTGCATGATGGTCGCGATGCGCTGGGCCACGACCACGAGCGCGGCGTGGGTAACGTTTTTGGCAAGCTCCTCGCGCAGGCGCGCGTCTGTTTTGTAGTCGAGGGCGCTAAACGAGTCATCGAACACCACGACCTCGGGCTTTTTGGCCAACGCGCGTGCGATGGCCAGACGCTGGCGCTGACCGCCCGAGACATTGGAGCCGCCCTGGCTGATGGGGGAGTCGTAGCCGCCCTCGCGCTCGGCGATAAAGTCCTCGGCTTGGGCGATGCGCGCGGCCCGGTGCATGTCCTCGTCGCTCACCATGTCGCCGGCAAACTTGAGGTTGCTCTCAACGGTGCCCGAGAACAGACGACCCTGCTGCGGGATGTAACCAATGCGGCGGCGCAGCTCGGAAAGGGTCATGTCGCGCACGTCGATGCCGTCGAGCGAAATGCTGCCGCCCGTGACGTCGTACAGGCGCGGAATCAGCTGCACGAGCGTGGACTTGCCCGAGCCCGTGGAGCCAATGATGCCGAGCATCTGACCGGCGTGCGTGGTGAAGTTCACGCCGCTAATGACATCGGCGCGGGCATCGGGATACTGGAAGCTCACGTCGCGGAAAGTGAGCTCACCGTGCGGCGCGCTGGCCGCGGGCAGTTTGGGCGAGGCGGGGTCGTTGATGCTCGTGGGGCAAGTGATGACCTCTTCCACGCGCTCAGCTGCGACCTCGGCACGGGGCAGGATAACCGAAACCATGGTGAGGATCATAAACGCCATGACGATCTGCATGGTATAGGAGATAAACGCCATCATGTTGCCGACCTGCATCACGCCGTCGGACACACCCTGCGCGCCAAACCAGACGATAAGCACGGTGATGCAGTTCATGACGAGCATCATGAGCGGCATCATAAAGCTCATGGCGCGGTTGGTGTAGAGCTGCGTGGTCATCAGATCGAGCGATGCCTTGTCAAAACGCTCGAGCTCATGCTCCTCGCGGTTGAACGAGCGGATGGGCATAAGACCGTCGAGCAGCTCGCGGGCGGTGAGGTTCACGCGGTCCACAAAGCTCTGCATCTTTTTGAACTTGGGCATGGTGAGGCCCATGAGCACGCCGACGACGGCCGAGACGGCGATGATGGCCACGGCGATGGTCCACTCCAGGCCGGTGTGGTTGGCCAGGACGCGCATGACGGCGACGATGCCCATGACGGGGGCCATCAGGCACATGCGGATAAACAGGGTTGCGGCCATCTGAATCTGCTGAATGTCGTTGGTGCAGCGGGTGATGAGCGAGGCCTGGCTAAACTTGCCCACCTCGGCCGGCGAGAAGTGCATGACCTTGTTGAAGGTCTCGCGGCGCAGGTCGCGGGCGATGGAACAGGCGGTGCGCGAGGCCACGGCACCGGTCAGGATGGTGGCGACGAGCGACACGAGGCACAGACCAAACATCGTGGTCGCCATGCGGCTCAGGTAGGCGTTCTGCACGTCAGCGGGGTCGATGCCCTGCGCCTTGTACTCGTCCTGTACATAGCTCACGGCGCGTTGGGTCACGATGGAGCCCGACATGGAGCCCATTTTGTCCGCCATTTGGTTGGCGCCCTCGACGAGCTTGCTTTGGTCTACCAGACCGCCCTCGACACCCAGGCGCAGGCTCTTCATGGTGATCTTACCGCCGTCGGCGTCGATCTGCTTTTGCATGTTCTGCGCCGCTGCGGCCTTCTGCTGCATCTCGGCGAGCTGCTCGGACGTCATCGCCGCCATCTGCTCGGGGGAGGGCATGGCCTGGGCGGTGCTGTTGTCTTGTTCGTTGGACGTGCCCATCATGTCGCCCATGGAGCCAGCGTCGATGCCCTGGTTGAGCGAAAGGACGACGGTCTCGGGCAGGCTCATAATGTCAGCAATCTTGCCGCCATCGGTGCGCTCTTCCTCGGTGCCCTTGTACGTCCGAATGCCGTTGTTGTCTGCCTTGCTAAACACGGCCTCTACCGCTTTGGCATCCTTGGCGCTCATAAAGAGCTTGAGGTCATCGAGCGATTCGGCGCGAATGGTGTCGGGTACGGGCGAGGCGATGCCGCCTTGCTGCACGCCCACATCGACGATGTCACTCATATACGTAGGTAGCGCTAGGTCGGCATTGCAGCTGATTACGATAAGTACGATAGCCGTGAGTAGCGCCAGGATATGCTTTTTAAAGAGCTTGAGAATCCTCACTCGGCATCTCTCCTTTCTTGATTGCGATCGATAATTTCGTTGGCACGCCTTAGGAGGCGCACCATCTCTTGGGTATCTGTTTCGCCGAGCTGCTCGAGGAAGGCCGCGGTGCGTTTCTCGAATTCCCGACGTTTGATTTCGAGATCTTGTCGGCCTTTGTCGGTCACCGTGACGTGTACGCGACGACGGTCGGTCTTTGAGTGCTCGCGCTCGACCCAGCCCTTGGTTTCGAGGGCGCGCAGGATGTTGGCGATGCGGGCGCTCGAAACCCAGGCGCGATCAGCGAGTTCGCTCGGCGTGAGCGAACCGCCAGCGAGCATGAGGGCGCGCATGACAGCCATCTCGCCGCCGAGAGCTTTGTCCGCAAAGCGCGAAATGCGCTGATGCATGCTGCCAAACTCAGTTAAGAGCTGACGCCCAAGCTCATGGAAATCGGTATCTTCCACCGAAAACCCCTAACACTAGAAACTATTTTCGGTGAAAGATGATACCCTTGCACGCGTACCCTATGCGGTAGATTTTGGGACATGTCCCAAAAAACTACTTGGCCGCTAGGCAATATAAAGAGCGCATAAAGACTTAAAATCATTCAATTGCTGAAGCGTTTCAAAGAACTATTATGCACGCGGTTAGGCGAGGGGTTGTCACCACCATGACGACTAGGACTCATATAATCGCCACGTGCGATGCTCCAACTTCCCGCAAGGAGACACCTGAATCAAGGGGGTTGGAGTCATGGCATTTGACTTCACGGGTAAAACCGCGATCGTTACCGGTGGCACTCAGGGCATTGGCCTCGAGATCGCCAAGGGCATCGTCGCGGGCGGCGGACATGTCGCGCTCATCGCAAGGAACGCTGCTAAGGGCGAGGCCGCTGTGGCCGAGCTTGGCGAAGGCAACAAGTTCTACCAGCTCGATGTTGCCGATGCGCCCAAGGCGCGCGAGACCGTCGAGCAGATTTTCACGGACCTGCCGCAAACCAACACTCTGATCAACTGCGCTGGCGTCATCAGCACCAAGAAGTTTGACGAGATCGATGACACCGAGTGGCGTCGCACCATCGACATCAACCTCAACGGTACCTTCACTATGATGAATGCCGTGTACCCGCACTTTAAGGCGGCACATGCCGGCACTATCGTCAACGTGAGCTCCGTTGCTGGCAAGATCGGTGGCGGCCTGCTCGGCACCGCTGCCTACGCCAGCTCCAAGGCCGGTGTTAACGGTCTAACCAAGGCAGTCGCCAAGGAAGGCGGCAAGTTTGGCGTCCGCTGCAACGCCGTGTGCCCGTCGCTCACCCTTACCGATATGACCTCGATTCTCTCTGACGAGAACTCTCAGCGCATCATCAACGGTATTCCTCTGGGCCGCGCCGCCCAGGCCAGCGAGCCTGCGCAGATGGTGCTCTTCTTCGCTTCCGACCTCGCTAGCTTCGTGAACGGCGAGATCGGTGACTGCGACGGTGGCATCGTTCTGGACGGGTAATACCCCGCGACGTTAATTCGGCGACGGCTCCTGCGACTCGGGACCGTCGCCTTCTTTCTGACAAAGGCGCGTGCGGCTACGATTCGCATGCATCCAAAGGAGATATATATGAGTGAATCGACTGCGGTGGAGGCGCCGGCGGCAAAGGAGCCGTTCTTTAAGATGTCCTCCATCCCGGGTGCCAATATTTTGGTGCCGCTTTTGTTGGGCTGCCTGCTCAACACGCTGTTCCCCGATCTGTTCAAAACGCTCGGCAGCTTTACGCTCGGCATGACCCAGCAGGGCGCAGGCCCGCTTGTTGGCGCTTTTTTGCTCATCGTCGGTACGACGATTTCGTTTAAGAGCGCTCCTGCCGCCGCTGCCCGCGGCGCCATCATCATCGCCGTCAAGCAGATCGTGGTCGTTGCCGTGTCGCTGCTCATCCTTTATGTATTCAACGACAACCTGTTTGGCATCTCTGCCATGGTGATGCTGGCCGCTTGCACCGGCGCCAACAACGCTATGTACGCTGGTCTGATGGGCACCATGGGCAATGAGGCCGAGCGTGGCGCCGTCGCCATCACCACGCTGGTTGTCGGACCTCCGGTCACGATGATCGTGCTCGGCGCTGCCGGTCAGGCTCCGATCGGCTGGTCGCTCGTGGGCGCCATCCTGCCGATCGTCGTCGGCATTATTCTGGGTAACCTTTTCCCCAGCTTTAAGAAGATGATGGCACCGGCACTTTCCGCCATCATCGTGCTCGTCTTCTTTGCCATGGGCTCGACCATGACCTTTGGCCAGCTCATTAATGGTGGTCTTCCCGGTATTCTGCTCGGCGTGATCTGCTCGGTGGTCTTTGCAATTCCCGTTATCGCGGTCGATAAGCTCACAGGCGGTACGGGTGTCGCAGGTGCGGCCATTTCGAGCTGCGCCGGAGCCAATGTGGCCACGCCTGCTGCCATGGCAAGCGTCAACGAGGCCTTGTACGGCGGTGTGGTGCTCGCGACGGCCACGGCACAGGTTGCTGCCTGTGCAATCGTGACTGCTATTTTGACCCCGCTGGTCACCAGCTGGTGCTACAAGCATTTTGAGGGCCAGCAGAGCAACAGCAAGGCAACGACCGACAAGGCCGCCTCAGCCGCCTAATGCCAAGCGGCAATCAAAGCTAAAAACTAGTCACGCCACAGGGCGGCCACGGGGGATCCCGTGGCCGCCCTGCAGTTTCTGTAGGGTCACTGGAACACTTTACCCTGCTAAAGCTGGCATAACAGCTAGAGTGAACGTCGTACAAAGGCAAGGAAAAATACCAAACAAATCGGTGAACGGTAGTTGTTCGCGCTCGCATTTCCTGCGGGTTTGTAAAAAACGCCTTTATGATATAAAAAAAGAAACATATAACAGCCCAGATGGAGAGGGTCGCTATGTTATCCTTCTCAAACGGGTGAAATCTTGGGTTTTGGGTTGTAGTTCCAAGGTGGACAAACGTTTTCCCTGCACCAACGTGTGGTGAAGAACGGAAGAAGCCGGTAGTGCAAGCCGAACATTCAAGAATTCAATAAGCAGCGGTGTGAGAGAGCGCCGCATTACACGTAACTAGGAGCGTGGTTACACAATGCAGGAGGCATGGGAAGGCTTCAAGGAAGGCATCTGGACGGGAGAAGTTGACGTCCGAGACTTCATCCAGAAGAACTACACCCCCTACGAGGGCGACGAGTCGTTCCTCGCCGGCCCAACCGAGCGTACCAAGGAGCTGTGGGGCGAGGTTCTCGACCTGCTGCTTAAGGAGCGCGAGCAGGGCGGTGTCCTCGATATGGACACCAAGACCGTTACGGGTATCGTGAGCCACCCCGCTGGCTACATCGATAACGCCCACCGCGAGAAGGAGACCATCGTCGGTCTCCAGACTGACAAGCCGCTCAAGCGCGCGCTGCACGTCAACGGTGGCATCCGCATCGCTTGCCAGGCTGCCAGCCAGCACGGCTATAAGGTCGACGAGAACGTTGTCGAGCGCTACACCTTCGAGCGCAAGACCCACAACGCTGGCGTCTTCGATGTTTACACCCCCGAGATGCGCGCCTGCCGCTCGGCCCACATCATCACCGGTCTGCCCGATGGCTATGGCCGCGGCCGCATCATCGGCGACTACCGTCGTGTTGCCCTGTACGGCGTCGACTACCTGATCAAGGACAAGGAGGCCCAGAAGGCTTCCACCCCGACGGTCATGACCGCCGACAACATCCGCGATCGTGAGGAGCTGCAGGAGCAGATCCGCGCCCTCGGCGAGCTCAAGATGATGGCCGAGACCTATGGTTTCGACATTTCCAACCCTGCTACCAACACGCAGGAGGCCATCCAGTGGATGTACTTCGCCTACCTCGCTTCCGTCAAGGAGCAGAACGGCGCCGCTATGTCCATCGGCCGTACCTCTACGTTCATCGACATCTACGCTGAGCGCGACCTTGCCAACGGTACCTTCACCGAGGAGCAGATCCAGGAGTTCGTGGATCACTTCATCATGAAGCTCCGCATGGTCAAGTTTGCCCGTACCCCCGAGTACCAGGCCCTGTTCACCGGCGATCCGCAGTGGGTCACCGAGTCCATCGGCGGCATGGGTGTTGACGGCCGTACGCTCGTTACCAAGATGAGCTACCGCTACCTGCACACGCTCGAGAACATGGGCACCAGCCCCGAGCCCAACATGACCGTTCTGTGGTCGACCCGTCTGCCCGAGAACTTCAAGAAGTTCTGCGCCAAGACTTCTGTCGCCAGCTCCTCGATCCAGTACGAGAACGACGACCTCATGCGCGTTTACCACGGCGACGACTACGGCATCGCCTGCTGCGTGTCCTCCATGCGCATCGGCAAGGAGATGCAGTTCTTCGGCGCTCGCGCCAACCTGGCCAAGTGCCTGCTGTACGCACTCAACGGCGGTGTTGACGAGGTCTCCAAGAAGCAGGTCGGCCCCAAGTACCGCGCCGTCGAGGGCGATACGCTCGATTACGACGACGTTGTGGCAAAGTACAACGACATGATGAAGTGGCTCGCTGGCGTGTACGTCAACTCGCTGAACATCATTCACTACATGCACGACAAGTATTGCTACGAGCGCATCCAGATGGCTCTGCACGACAAGCACGTGCATCGCTGGTTCGCTACGGGCATCGCTGGCCTTTCCGTCGTGGCTGACTCCCTGTCCGCCATCAAGTACGCCAAGGTCCACCCCGTCCGTGACGAGAACGGCATCATCGTCGACTTCGAGACCGAGGGCGAGTTCCCCAAGTACGGTAACGACGACGACCGCGTCGACCAGATCGCTCACGACGTTGTGCACCAGTTCATGGAGTACATCCGCATGAACGACACCTACCGCAACTCCGTGCCTACGACCTCGGTTCTGACCATTACCTCCAACGTCGTGTACGGTAAGAAGACCGGCTCCACGCCCGACGGCCGCAAGGCTGGCCAGCCGTTCGCCCCGGGTGCTAACCCCATGCACAAGCGCGATAGCCACGGCGCCATCGCTTCGCTGTCTTCGGTTTCCAAGCTCCCGTTCCGTGATGCTCAGGACGGCATCTCCAACACCTTCTCCATCATCCCGGGTGCGCTCGGCAAGGAGGACCAGGTGTTCTTTGGCGATATCGACCTTGATCAGCTGGGCGAGTAACTATTGTTAGTGCTATACTAACAATAACGATTACTGATTAGCGCGCCGGTTTCGGCCGGCGCCTATCGATCGAAGGAGACACATTATGAAGGTTTCTGAAGTTTCCGAGACTCAGGCCGATAACCTGGTCCACATGCTCGACGCTTACGCCGAGAAGGGTGGCCACCACCTGAACATCAACGTCTTCAACCGTGAGACGCTGCTCGACGCTCAGGCTCACCCCGAGAAGTACCCGCAGCTGACCATCCGCGTTTCCGGCTATGCCGTGAACTTCCACACGCTCACCAAGGAGCAGCAGGATGAGGTCATTTCGCGTACCTTCCACAACAAGTTCTAAAGGGATTTAACTCCCGCAGGATCACCGGGGCCGTTTGGGCTACCTCCCAAAACGTCCTCGGACATGCAAGAAGCCCTCGCTGCGCACTTCGTGCGGCGAGGGCTTCTTGCGTCCTGCGGAATATTTTGGGAGGTAGCCCAAACAGCCCCAGCGGGGTCCTGTGTAGTTACCCTTTAGGCGGAACTCTCCTAATGGGTTGAGCGTTCTGGATTCTTGCTTGCTACCGTTTATCGCGTATAGCTACCGTTTGCGGAATAAGTAACACTCCTTAATAAACCGTGTAGAATCTCAGATAAGCACGGAGTTTTCCAGGGAGACGCTGTCCTTTGTTGTGTGCAAGGGGCGGCGTCTCTTTGGCGCTTGGAGGCCGTTCTGCAGCAGGACGGCGGACGTGCGTCACATATTCAAAAGCCAACGTCGAGATGGGTTGTGATGATAATGGGCAAGTACGTAATCGTGGTTGAGTCTGGTTCGGATGTGACGCCGGAGCTCTGCGAGCGCTATGGCATCGTGCGCGTGCCCATGCATGTCACGATTGGTGACGAGACCGTCGAAGACGGATCGATCGACCCGCTTGAGATTTACTCGCGCTGCAACGAGTTTGGTGTGATGCCCAAGACCAGCGGTTGCTCGCCGGCGGATTTTGCGCATGTGTACGACCGCATCCACGCCGAGCGGCCCGATGCGACCATTTTGCATCTTGCGTATTCCGAGGTTACGACCTGCTCGCATCAGTCGTCGAAGATTGCGGCAAAGGGCCGCGATTACGTCTTCTCCATGGATACGCGCTTTGTGTCGGTGGGCCAGTCGCTTGTCGCCGTTGAGACCGCCAAGTATATCGAAGCCCATCCGGATGCCACCGTCGACGAGATTTTCGCCTTTACCAATTCGGTGATGGACCGCGTGCTGCTGGGCTTTGTTCCTACGGACCTTGCCTTCCTTAAGGCGGGTGGTCGCTTGTCCAACGTCGCGTTTCTTGGCGCCCATCTGCTCAAGATTAAGCCCTGCATTGAGGTAACGGGTGGCAAATTCGTGGCGACCAAGAAGCTCCGCGGCTCTATGCTCAAATGTGCCCGTGCCTTTATTGACCACATGGTTGCGAAGGGCGATATTGATTACTCGCACATTGGTTTGGCGTATTCAGTGGGCCTTTCCGAGGAGCTGCGCGACGATATGGAAGTCTATGCGCACGACCTGGGCTTTAAGGACGTTACCTGGACTCAGGTCGGCGGCGTCATCTCGAGCCACTGCGGCCCGACCGCCTTCGGTGCGGTGCTCACGCTTAAGGCGTAAAGGCCGCAGGCGAGCGTTCTCTAGCCTGACATCTCGACGTAGCCCCCAGCCTTGGTGATGGGGGATAGATTAAAACGTGCCGTTCTAGTCCGAGGCGTTTAAACGCAAACGCATGGGCTAGAATGACTCTGGCATTTTAATTGGTTGCATCCAAGGAGAGGCAAGGTAGCGCGAATGGCAGAAATGACGCTTGAGGGTGTGGACGCTCGTCCCGAGGACTCTGCGTTTGCCCTTGGCCGCGTGCATTCGATCGAGACGATGGGAACGGTCGACGGACCCGGCATCCGCTTTGTGGTGTTTGTTCAGGGCTGTCCCATGCGCTGCGCGTATTGCCACAATCCCGATACCTGGTCGGTCAACGGCGGCACCATGGTGACCGTCGAGCACCTGATGGATGAGTTCCAGAGTAACCACGAGTTCTATCGCAGCGGTGGCATTACGGTGTCCGGTGGCGAGCCGCTCCTGCAGCCCGAGTTTTTGGCCGACCTGTTCCGTGCAATGCACAACAACCCCGATGGCCGTGTACATACCTGCCTAGATAGCTGTGGCTATGCATTTGACCCCAAGCATCCGGAGAAGTTCGATGCTGTTCTCAACGAGACCGATATGGTGCTGCTCGACATCAAGCATGTCGATCCGGTTGAGCATAAAAAGCTGACCGGTTGCGATCCTGCGCGCATCCTGGCGTTTGGCGATGAGCTTGCCCGTCGCAAGATTAAGGTTGTTATTCGCCACGTGGTGGTGCCGGGTATCACCGATACGGCGGAGGAATGCGAGAAGCTCGGTCGCCTGATCGCTCCATGGCACAACGTGGTGGGCCTGGAAATGCTGCCGTATCACACGATGGGTGTCGTCAAGTACGAGCAGCTGGGTATTCCCTATAAGCTCGAAGGCGTGCCCCAGATGGATACCGCGCGCATGCCCGAGCTGCGCAACGCCGTCATGACGGGCATGAAAAAGCGCCGCGCCGAACTCAAAAACGCCATCGGCTAGCGATCTATTTTCGCCCCCAAGGGCACTCATTGGGGACAGACTTAAATGAGTGCGCGATGGCATTGCTGACGAGCAGGTTTTGGTGCGCAACAAGGCAGGCTGGATTAGCGAGGATGGTTACTATTCGACATGCGATGCGGGCCTTATCGGCATCGATGGCTGTACCTATGTCATGAGCGTCATGACATCGATGCCGTGGAACGACCGCTCGAGCGAGGTTACGGCCGTGATTGCAGAGGCTCTGTTTGATATGCGAGCTGCACTGGCTTAGCGTGTTCGTTTGGCGAGGTCAAACAAAATGCTGGTACCATACCGTGGTTGAGAATTTCGTATAGGTTTGGGGAATGGTATGGCTACCATCGCGATTATCGGTGCGCTCGAAAAAGAGATCATGCAGATTAAGGAAGAGCTGAGCGACGTTTGCGAGGCACGGGAGGCAGGCTTGACCGTTGTGAGCGGTGGGCTCGAGGGCCTGACAGTTGTCGCCACAACGGCGGGCATGGGCACGGTGAACGCCGCCGCTGCGACACAGCACCTCATTAGCAAGTATGCTCCGCAGGCTGTTGTGTTTTCGGGCATTGCGGGCGGTTTGAACCCCAAGCTCCATATCGACGACGTGGTCATTGGCAAACGCCTACGCTATCTGGATACCGATACCGCGCTTATCGCCGAGTCCGCACCGGGGCTCGAGGAGTTTGGCTCGACACCCGCGCTGGTCGATATTGCCGTCGACGTGCTTGCTGAGCGTGGGTTTGTTGATGCTTCGACAAATGCAGCCGCTTCGAACGAGGGAGCCAAACAATTCCTGGTCGGCACGATTGCCACGGGTAACCGCTTTGTGACGGGCACCGCCATGCGCAACGACGCTATCGAGGCGACGCATGCCGATTGTGTCGGCATGGAGGGCGCGGCAATTGCCCATGTCGCAACCAAAAATGGTGTCGATTGCCTGGTGTTGCGCGCTATCAGCGATAATTGTGACGAGGCGTACGATGCAATTTGCGACCGAGAGTTCGATCTGTTCGAGTACGCGCGTGTCGCAAGTGACATCACGCTCGATATCGTCCGCCGCATTGCTGCTGCGCAATAGCGCGCTCTTTTGTAAGAACCTACGACCAAGGAGTGTCCATGGCCGATTCCATTAACTACCAGCTTGCCAAGTTCGTCGCCAGCTACGGCAAGGTTTCGCAGATTCCCGAGTCCACCTGCCCCGAGGTGAGCTTTGTCGGCCGCTCCAACGTGGGCAAGTCGTCGATTATGAACAAGCTCTTTGGCCGCAAGAACCTGGTCAAGGTTTCCAGTACGCCGGGCAAGACGAGCAACATCAACTTCTTTGAGGCCGACGACGTGCATTTCGTGGACCTGCCGGGTTACGGTTTCGCTCGTCGCTCCAAGGCCGAGCGCGACCGCTGGGCCGAGCTTATTGGCGACTTCTTTGACTCCGAGCGCAGCTTTAACCTGGTCGTATCGCTGGTTGACATTCGTCACGACCCCAGCAAGCTCGATCATGACATGATCGACTACCTGCAGGGCAACGAGTTCAACTTTATCGTCTGCCTCACCAAAGCCGACAAGCTCAGCCGCACCCAGCAGGCCCGCCAGGCAGCAGCCATCAAAAAGCAGCTCAACGTCCCGGCCGAAAACGTAATCATCACAAGCTCCCAGACTGGCACCGGTATCGATGAACTCAAGCGCCGCATCGCCGAGGCCTGCCTCTAATCGGGCTGCAGCCCCTCAAAAGCTCTCATCTATATCACCCCAGTGATAGTTATTGGTAAACTATCACTGGGGTGATGTCAATTGGTTCCGAGTATTATCCCAGGCGTTTCGAGTGAGAGCAGAACGCGCGGCGCAAGTACTTGGACACTGTGAATGGATTCGATTCCGAAGGTGTCGACATTAGGGATTTGATGGCAGGGAGGGTTGATTTAAATGATCCAAGAGTTAACGGATTGTGGGCCGAGTAGGACATACCCCGTCTACTACCTTGAGGATGCAATGAACAACCTCGGCGACTGCTTTGACTATGCCGTTAACGATTATGGGGCAGAAGGATCGGAAGTTGCTGAACTCTTTTGTCTGAGCGGCGTAGCCCGCGAGTTCGAACGCGGCAACGCATGGGTAGTGTCGGGAAAATCGGGCGTTGAGCTGTTCGCGCTCATTGCCGAAAGGTCCGGCTATCAATCAAGGCCGATGCCAAATCGAACCTACCGATTCGAAAAGACACCGGAATATTGGACAGGCTGGATATTGGCATACCTTCAGTGGCGCCTAGGAGAGTCTTTCGAAGATTTGCTGCATGTCGTTCCATTCGATGTGCTACGCAGTCTGTACTACCCCTGGCACGAAGCCTCGGAGGAACGCGTGGCTCGCCTCGTCTGCGATATGGCGAAAAAAGCGTCCAGGCAAACCAAACTTGCGTTAGCAAGAAAGAGGCTCAAGAAAACCCAACAAGATCTGGCATACGAATCGGGTGTGTCACTCCGCTCAATCCAAATGTACGAACAGCGCCAGAGAAACATCAATGAAGCTTCGGTAACAAGCGTAAGAACCATAGCAAAAGCACTCCACTGCAACATCGAAGACCTCCTAGAACCAGTCTTCGAATACAAAGAAACCAGCGCCGTGTAAAGCGGGTATTGAACAACGATTGCGCAGATGAAAGCCTGTCAAAGCGCATTTCATACAGCGAAGCTAGATGGTTGATAGGGCATGTGGGTCTTGTAGGTATTCACAAGTTCGCTTATGTATAAAAATGCCCCGATAAGCAAGAGTGCTCGGCGGGGCATTTCTTAATCGATGACGCTAACGGGAGTTAAGCTTTAATAGCTTGCGACGGGAAGCACCCGTATTTGATGATCAAGGCCAATTATTCGATTCGGGCGCTCAACCAGTACTCTCCATTCGAGGCTGCGATTGCGTACGTAATTCCATTTTTGACGATTGGTTCATCTACGCAAGCAGCGCCGACTTGCTTGGCATCTGAAAACGAAAGTGTTGGATCAATCGCTTGTATGGTTGCTAATGCCGTTGCCGCGGCATAGTCTGAACTTTCGAAATACATGACTATATTCTTAAAGCAGTTTTCGGATCCAAGATAGCTAAATAGGATTTGGTTGCACGAGTCCGAAAAGAAACCTCCCACGCCTGCAAGCTTTGAGCCGTTTTTAATCTGGAGCTCGAGTCGTGTGCCGGTGTCGTCTAGTTCATAATCCGCTTTCATGCTGCTGCAATTAGGCAGATCGGAGAATTCTTCGTTAAGTCGCTCAATAAAGTCTTTAGGGGAAATAGAAAACATTCCGTCGCCAAGAAAAGATGTGATTTCTTTTTCGTTACGGGTGTCAACGACCTCTCCGCATCTCCCGCATTCTCGTATTTCCTTCGAGGTGGCGTCTACGTAGTCGATTTCGGTAGTCCACGAACCTGGCTGATGCCCAAGGGGCTTCCCTTCGGTTTTGTCACAACGTTGACAGGTTTTCGGAGCCGTGCATGTTGCTTCTTCCCATTCGTGCCCGAGCGGTTTCCCCTCGGTTTTGCCGCAACTATTACATGTTCGAGGGCTTGTACAGGTTGCATTGGTCCATAGCTTGTGCGTGCAAAACAATTGGGGAAACAGCATAGGCAAACAGAAGACGACAGCAACTACTGCAGCAGCTGCGATGGCCGCGCGTTTTTTACCACCGACTTTATGAATGGCTTTCGTTATAAGTGAGTCGTTCTCTTCTTTTTCGCAAACGACGCCATCTTCATTTGATGGTCGATCTTCAGGAGAAGGAGTGTCGTCAGCGCCATCAGCAAACTGCTTCCCTTCATTATTCGGCTTCTGTTCGTCAGATGCGCTGCGCATTTGCTCATCGTTGGGTTCTTTCATCTCGTTATCCATGTTTATCGAGTCTCCTCTCTCGCTTAAATATGCGATGCAAACAATTGCGGTAAGTGAAACAGCTGGTGACACAACTATATCCCAGTTTGGGATATATCAAAATGGAATATAGCGTAAGCGGCATGAACGTTGATGCTAATAGGACATGCGGAAAATGCCTCTCCCAAATTCGTCGGGAGCAAGGTATCACTCAGGTTGAACTCGCAAGGAAACTGAGGGTACCTCAGTCCTTCATCTCGAAAGTCGAGACCGGAGAGCGCAGTCTTAGGGTTTATGAGCAGTTCGCCTATGCGGAAGCGCTTGGAATTACCGTCGGAGTTCTTGTGCAAAGACTTGAGGAGGATTTGAGTGGCGGAGATAAATAGATTGCGCCGCGCATCGGTCGGTAATTAAATCAGTGCTAGGGGGCTAACAAAGATGTCATGGGTTAACCTCCAACAGCAAGAGTATAAATATCAGCCCGGCGCCCCTTCAAAGCGTGGGTTCCTGTAGACATCGCAAGCAACGTTGTCGTAGGGCACCCAGGGGCATCCCCTTAAAAACATTCCGCAGCACGAGGCCCGCTTATCCGCAGCTCCGAAGGAGCAGGATAAGCGGGCCTCAAGTGCGAGGACGTTTTTAAGGGGATGCCCCTGGGTGGCCCGGATAGACCGATCGGCGATGTCTACAGGTACTCGATTTGAGCGCCCTCGGTGTCGCACGTCAGAATGTGCGTGTCGCATTTGGGGAACTGCTCGCGCAGCTTGACCTGCAGGAACTTTGCCACGATGGTGTCGTCGGTTACGGCCATGAGGGTCGAGCCCGAACCACTGATCCAGATGGTCTTGGCGCCGCCGTTAAGGCAGGTGTCGCGCACAGCGTTGTAGTCGGGAATCAGGCGGCGACGATAGGGCTCCTGGATGCGGTCGTCATTAGCGGCGGCAATCAGGTCCAGGTCACCAGTCTCCAAACCGCGCGTCATGCCGGCGATGCGGCCCATCTGCCACACGGCGGTGGAGAGCGGAATCTCCTGCGGCACGACCTTGCGCGCCTCACTCGTGTGTACTTCGTAGGGCGGAATCACGGTAATAAAACGCAAGCGATCGCTCACCTCGTAGCGAAGGCACTGGGGGAGCGAATCGGTCGGTGTAAAGGAGCAGACGGCGCCGCCTAGGATAGCGGGGGCGACGTTATCGGGGTGGCCCTCGACCTCGGTGGCAATGCGGACGAGCTCGGCGCGGTCGACGGTGTGGCCCGTTAAAGCGGCGGCGGCCATGATGCCAGCGACAACGCAGGTGGAGCTGGAACCCAGGCCACGAGCGACGGGAACGTCAGTCTGAATGTCGATGGCGACGGGGAAGGCCGGCTCGCCCCATGCGGCCAGCGCATCCACAAAGCTCACGTAGACCAGGTTGTTCTCGTTTTGGAACTCCTCGGGGCAGCCCGTGATGGTGAGCTTGTCGGCGCGCTCAAAGGTGAAGTGCGAGTAGAGGCTGACGGCCATGCCGAGGGTGTCGTAGCCGATGCCTAGGTTTGCGCTGGTGGCGGGGACGGTGATCTTGATCATGGGAATCTCCTGGGCGGTCTGCCTGTTTAGTTCGCTGCTCGGGCAGTCCTGGCTCGCTCGGAAAGCACATTAAGTGCTTTCCGGCTCGTGCGGAACTCGCGACGAACTAAACAGGCAGACCCGCATGTCAGTTCGTCATCATCCCGGTGGGTTTCTGATAAAAGAAGGTGCGCCGGCTTTCGCCGGCGCTTAATAAGGGGTTTAGTTGGTGCTCATTCGTTTTGCTGCAGACTCGACGTAGCTTGCCATCTCATCGACGTCGCAGACGTCTTCAAAGCGGACGGGCTTGGACTCGAGCTCGGCAAGTTGTGCCGGGGCGACCGTATCGGTGGCCTGCTCGAGCACACGCATAGCCTCAAAATCATCCTCGGGAACGTCGAGGCCCAGAGCGTCGCAGCAGGCGCGCGGGAACTTGTAGGGGCTGGCGGTCGAAAGCAGCACGCGGGCCTTGGCGCCCTCGGCGGGGGTGACTTTTTCAAAGACGTGATAGCCGCAGGCGGTGTGCGGGTCAATCACGTAGCCGTTTGCGTCCCAGCAGCTCTTGATGGCAGTGCGAACCTCGGCCTCGCTGGCCCAGCCGCAGCCAAAGATGCTCTGAATCTTTGCCAGCAGGTCGGCGGGAACTTCGTAGCGACCAGTCTGTGCCAGCTGCTCCATAAGGCCGGCAACGAGCTCGCAGTCGCCGTCGGACAAGAAGTAGAGCATGCGCTCCAGGTTGGAGCTAATAAGGATGTCCATCGACGGCGAGATGGTCGTGAAGAACGGGCGGTTACGGTCGTAAACGCCGGTGGTCAGGAAGTCGGCAAGCACGTTGTTCTTGTCGCTCGCCACGACGAGCTTGGCGACGGGCAGACCCATGCACTTGGCGTAGTAGCCGGCCAAGATATCGCCAAAGTTGCCGGTGGGCACACAGAACTCTACGGCGTCGCCAGCCTCGATAGCGCCGGCGCGCAGCAGTTGCGCATAGGCGGCAAAGTAGTAGACAACCTGCGGCACCAGGCGGCCGACGTTGATGGAGTTGGCACTCGAAAGCACAGTGCCGGCGGCTTCCAGGCGCTCGGCAAGCTCCTTATCGGCAAAGATGCGCTTGACGGCACTCTGGGCATCGTCGAAGTTGCCGCGGATGCCGCAGACGGCGACGTTATCGCCCTCCTGCGTGGACATCTGCAGATTCTGCACGCGGCTGACTTTGCCTTCGGGATAAAAGACGGTGATGCCCGTGCCCGGGGCGTCGGCAAAGCCGGCGAGTGCTGCCTTGCCCGTGTCGCCCGACGTGGCGGTGACGATCATGATGCGCTCGGCGCCGCCGTCCTTGGCGGAAGTGCGGGCCATCAGACGGGGGAGCATCTGCAGGGCGACGTCCTTGAAGGCGCTTGTGGGGCCGCCAAAGAGCTCCATCACATAGGTTTGAGGGACGTCAGCGCCCGGTGCGGCGTCGAGTTTGACGAGCGGCGTGACCTCTTCGCTTGCAAATGTGTCGCGGTATGCCTCATTCACACAGGCCGAAATTTCTTCGTCCGTGTAATCATTCAGTAACATTCCCAACACATCTTGAGCGATTTCAAAGTACGATTTATCTGCAAGCGAGCTGATATCGACCTGCTGGGTGCCGAGCTCGTCCGAGACAAACAAACCCCCGTCGGGAGCGATGCCGGTACGGATTGCCACCTTACTTGAGCACGATAAAGTGCGTCCTCGTGTACTATGATAAGTTCCCATATAACACTGCTCCTCGGATGCCTTGGTCCCAATCGGTGAAACCATGGTATCAGAGCGCGCAAAATAGGTTCGCAGAGGCTTTTTAGAAAGGTAACCTCCAGCCCATGATTAAGATTGCCAAGTTTGGCGGCTCGTCGGTCGCCGACGCCGAACACTTTAAGAAGATCAAGGCCATTGTCGATGCCGACCCGGCCCGCCGTTTTGTGGTGGTTTCTGCCTGCGGTCGCCGCTTTAAGGGCGATACCAAGGTGACCGACCTGCTCTACTTGGTTAACGCACACGTTAAGTACCACGTGTCGTGCGAGGAGCTGCTCGAGGACATTGGCCAGCGCTATTTTGATATCGCTGACGAGCTGGAGCTCACCTATCCCATCCGCGAGGAGTTCGCGGCCTTTGCCGAGCGCGCCCGCTCGGGCGGCTACTCCACCGAGGAGCTCGTGAGCCGTGGCGAGTACTTCACCGCTCGCCTGATGGCCGAGTACCTGGGTCTGCCGTTCCTGGACGCCGCGACGGTCGTTGCGTTCCATCACGACGGTACGCTCAGCATGAACCGCACCTCTGAGCTGGTGCAGGAGTACGGTCAGCAGGGCGGCTTTGTTATGCCCGGTTTCTACGGCGCGACGCGTGAGGGCCAGATCAAGCTGCTCGACCGTGGTGGCGGCGATATTTCCGGTTCGATCCTGGCCAAGTGCCTGGGCGCCGACCTGTACGAGAACTGGACCGACGTTTCGGGCTTCTATTCTGCCGATCCTCGCATTGTGCCCGAGGCTCAGCCCATCGCCCGCGTTACCTACGAGGAGCTGCGCGAGCTTTCGTACATGGGCGCGAGCGTCCTGCACGAGGAGGCCGTGTTCCCTGTGCGCGAGGCGGGTATTCCGCTGGTCATCAAGAACACCAATGCGCCGCAGGATCCCGGCACCATCATTAGCGAGACGGCCGATGAGGGCGAGGCAGAGCCCATCATTACCGGCGTGACCGGCAAGCGCGGCTTTGTCGCCATCAACGTGGCCCGCGACCGTACCAAGCCCCGCGTCGGCTTTATGCGCCGCGCGCTTTCGGTTTTCGAGCGCTATGACGTTTCCGTCGAGCATATGCCCACCGGCGTCGATCGCTTTGGCGCCGTGGTGCAGGAGCAGGATGTGCGCGATTCGCTGTACTCGCTCGTGGGCGACATTCAGCAGGAGGTCGAGCCGCTCGAGATCGAGGTTGTTGAGGGCCTGGCGCTCATCGCGACCGTCGGCCGCAACCTGCGCGGCCGCGCCGGTATTTCCGGCCACCTGTTTGGCATGCTCGGCCAGGCCGGCGTGAGCGTGCGCATGATTTCGCAGAGCTGCGACGAGATCAACATCATCATCGGCGTGGAGGAGAAGGACTTCGATCTGGCGATCCAGACCATTTACCGTGCCTTCTCCGATGAAAACGGCATTGTGAAGGTCTCTGACCTGGAGGCTTCCGCGCCGGTTGATCCCGCTCTGGCCGCGCTCAAAAAGTAGTGACTGCTCGGTAGGTTTTTGGGTCATGTCTCAAAAATCTACCGTGGGGCGTTTCGTTTCGGTTTCGTTTCGACGGGGCGGGTTTCATATCCGTTCCGTTTTTGTATAAACTGGGCAAGACTATTCAGCCTGCTCGGCGTGCGGGCAAAAGCCACAACCTTAAAAGGGGGAAGCATGAAACAGTACACGGTTGCTATTTTGGGCGCGACGGGAGCTGTTGGCACCCAGATGCTCGAGTGCCTCAACGAGCAGGAGTTTCCGGTTGGCAAGCTCAAGCTGCTGGCGAGCGCGCGCTCTGCGGGCAAGACCGTCGAGTTCCGCGGCGAGCAGGTTGTGATTGAGGAGGCTTGCCCCGAGGCTTTTGAGGGCTGCGACATCGTACTCGGCGCTGCCGGCGACGATATCGCCAAGGAACTGCTGCCCGAGGCCGTCAAGCGCGGCGCCGTCGTGGTCGACAACAGCCATGCCTTCCGTCTGGATCCCGAGGTGCCGCTGGTCGTGCCCGAGATTAACGCCGATGACATTAAGTGGCACCACGGCTTGATCGCCAACCCCAACTGCGCGACTATCATCGGCCTGGTTCCCACGTGGCCGCTACATCAGCTCGCCGGCGTGAAGCGCATGATCGTGTCCACGTATCAGGCAGCTTCGGGTGCTGGCACTCCCGGTATGGCCGAGCTCGAGGCTCAGCTGGCCGCTCTGGGCCGTGGTGAGGAGATTCCCGAGCCGCGCGCCTTTGCCGCCCAGCTGGCGAGCAACCTGATTCCGCAGATTGGCGGCGTCAAGGAGGAGGGCTTTACCTCCGAGGAGATGAAGCTGCAAAACGAGGGCCGCAAGATCATGCACCTGCCCGAGCTGCGCGTGAACTGCACCTGCGTGCGCGTGCCCGTGCTGCGCTCGCACTCCGAGAGCATTACGCTCGAGTTCGAGCGCGACATTACGGTTGAGGAGGCCCGTGCTGCGCTGGCCGCCGCTCCGGGCGTCAAGCTGGTTGACGACATGAGTGCCGAGGATGCGCACGACCGCTTCCCCATGCCGATGGACACCTCCGACCAGGACCTGATTTGGGTCGGTCGCGTGCGCCGTGATATCTCGAACCCCGAGGCCGCACGTGGCATTACCTTCTGGTGCTGCGGCGACCAAATCCGTAAGGGCGCGGCAACCAACGCTGTCCAGATCGCTAAGCTGCTCTGCGAGTAGGTTGACCTGTCCGGCGGGGGCCGGGTTTAGTTTTCAGAACGTCCTCGACCATGTGTGGCGCCTTGTCCTGCTCCTTCGGGGGGGGGCGTGTGCCGCGCCGGCGGCGGCCGCCCCCCGGCCGCCACACTGGTCTGCGGAGTGCTCTGAAAACTAAGCCCGGCCCCCGCTTGCGGTGACGTTGCTGCGAGCGGCTTGCGATGGGGCCGTTGTTGGTTGGGGCCGCTGGGCTGATATGGGAGCACGTGGTTGTTGCGGGGCCTAGTCCCGGCGGCGGCCTCGGCGCTTCGCGCCTGCTGCCTGGGGTGACTTTGGGCTTGGTGCGAATTGAGGTCTAATACTTTCCCGAGAAGTGAAGGACCTTATTTGGACCCCCGAAGCATTGGCATATTTTGACCGCTATTTCCTGCGGTTTTGCAGCGCGAATCCTGCGGTTTTGCGGTCTAAAGGTGTGGATGCTCCGGGACTTCGTTTTTACTCGTTCACTTCTCGGGAAAAGTATTAGAGCTCAGCTGGCGGGGATACCGCCCTGGCGTCGAAGCCCCGCGTCTTCTTCGCTTGATTGGGAAAAACAGCCTCGCTGAAGTAATTGCGAGCTCGCCCGGACGTATCTGCGGGGGTTGTCTGCACAATTCGCGGTATTATGTTGCGGAGTTTTGAAAGGAGCCGCTGGTGGTCACGACGACGTTTGCTTCGCCTTTGGGCGAAATCCTGCTTGCCGCTGATGGCCGCGGTCTGACGGGGCTTTGGTTTGAGGGGCAGGAGCACTTTGGCTCCACGCTTCTCCGTGAAGACTCCGAACATGTTGAAGGCGTCGATGCGGTTTCCGGTACTGGTGGCATGTCGTCGGTGAGTCCGGCAAATGGTGCGGCCTCTTCGGTGCTTGAGCGTTCCTGGGCTTGGCTGAATGCTTATTTTGCAGGGCAGGAACCTCGGTTTACGCCGCCGTTGCATATGATCGGCACGGCGTTTCAGCGTGAGGTTTGGTTTGAGCTGCTTTCGATCCCGCGTGGCGAGGTCGCTACGTATGGCGAGATCGCCCAGCGTGTTGCGGCTCGACATCGTGTGCCGGGAAATGAAGCGCCCGTTGTATCTCCTCGCGCGGTGGGGGCTGCGGTCGCTCGCAACCCTATTTCGATTATCGTGCCGTGCCATCGCGTGGTCGCGGCCGACGGATCGCTCAACGGATACGCCGGTGGACTGGATCGCAAGGAGTGGCTGCTGCGCCTCGAGGGTGCCTATCTATAAGCTGCAGGCGGCCGCAACGCCCATGCGGCAAGCGCGCTCGCTGTACGGGCGTTGTTTGCAGGGCGAGATGTGAAGCCGCCCGTTCCTTAAGTCCGACTAAGCTATAACCTTGCTTTTTTAAATATGCTCATCGACCTGCTAAGGCAGCACTAAGGCGAGTGCGGGTGCGCTATTATCGGCGCTCACGGAGCGCTTGGTGTTCTTGGCACGCATGGACGAGGGCTCGGCGGGCTTTACCATGGCGTCGATCGATCTTTCGGAGGCGGTGAACAAGGCGGCGGCGCCGTTTAAGTCGGTGGCGGTCTCAGGCGGTAAACGCCTGTCGACGTCGATTGCGACCGGCGTGCGGACCCATGCCGATGCCGCGGCGGTGGCACAGGTGGTTGAGTTGCTACTGGACAACGCCACGCGCTATGCGAGCGAGGGCAGCGTGATTGAGCTGAGCCTGTGCGCCGTTTCGCACGGCAAAGGCAAGGGCGCCGCCGAGCTTGTCGTATCGAACGCCGTGGACGAGCTGCCCGAGGGCGACCTGGACCGATTGTTCGATCGCTTCTATCGTGCGGATGCGTCGCGCAGCTCCAAGACGGGTGGCTCGGGCGTGGGCCTGTCCGTGGTGCGTGCCATCGCCGAGGCCCATGGAGGCGCCGCCACCGTATCCGGTCACGGCAACCAGATCACCTTCACCGTTTGCCTTTAAAACCTGCCAAAAAGGAACAGGTTTATTTTGGCAGGTTTTATCTGGGGAAACGTCCGCAGGAGAGGGCATGGGCGGTGTGAACATATGCATCTCTACCTGCTAAAATATAGGCATCGTTATTCGGCTCCTGAGTGGAAAGGAGACGGTCATGCAGTACGAGATCGGCGGAGGGGCTTTCCCGGTTGTTACGTGCAACCTTAGCGATGGCGAATCCATGATCACCGAAAGCGGCGCCATGGCTTGGATGACCCCCAACATGGAAATGTCTACCTCGGGCGGTGGCATCGGCAAGATGTTCTCCAAGGCTTTTTCGGGTGAGGCATTGTTCCAAAACATTTGGACCGCGCGTGGCGATGGCATGATCGCGTTTGGCTCCTGCTTCCCCGGCCGCATCGTGCCAATCGAGATCGGTCCGGGCAAGAGCTGGATTTTGCAGAAGCGTTCGTTCCTTGCCGCGGAAAGTGGCGTCGAGTTGAGCATTCACTTTAACAAGAAGGCAAAGGCCGGCGTCTTTGGCGGCGAGGGCTTTATCATGCAGAAGCTCACGGGCTCGGGTGTTGCTTTTGCCGAGATCGACGGCGACCTGGTTGAGTACGAGCTCGCTGCTGGCCAGCAGATGATTGTGGATACCGGCAACGTGGCCGGCTTTGAGGAGACCGTGAGCATCGACGCTCAAATGGTCAAGGGCGTCAAAAACATCATGTTTGGTGGCGAGGGCGTGTTCAACACCGTGCTCACCGGTCCCGGTCGCATCTGGTTGCAGACGATGCCCATTTCCAATCTTGCGGCAGCAGTGGCCTCGATGACCAACAACAATAACTAGTCCGCATAGGATAGCGCGCGGCGGGCTTACCCTGTCGCGCGCTTTTTTGCTGGCAAACGCCTCGCTTATAGAGTGTGGCTGCGCTGCTACAGCGAGCGTCGTCATCTCGTCACCCTGATAGCTTGCGGCAAGCGTGGCAATGAGGAGTGAGAATTTGAGTGCTCAGTCCCAAGTCATAATGGCGGCCATGCCAACAAGCAAAAACGAGTTGCCGGTGTCACGGAAAGGCGGGCGTCGGTCGATTCCACGTGAGACGGCTGTGCCGATCTGCACGGCCGCCCCTGCGCGTCCCGCGCTGCCCCCAAAGAGGTACGTTTCCCCTTATAAAACCTGCCAAAATAAACCTGTCCCTTTTTGGTCGGTGCGAAATGGGTAATACTAAAGAGTTATCCGACCAGATGGGAATTAATCGATGGCCTATATTGAATTCAAAGACGTCATCAAAGCATACGGCGAGGGCGATGCCCGCATTCATGCGCTCGACGGCGCGAGCTTTACCGTTGAGCGTGGCGAGCTTGCCATTATCCTGGGCGCTTCGGGCGCCGGTAAAACCACGGCGCTCAATATCTTGGGCGGCATGGACACGGCAACTTCCGGCACCGTGACGGTGGACGGACGCGACGTGAGCTCCGCCAACGAGACGCAGCTCGTGGAATACCGCCGCGCCGATGTCGGCTTTGTTTTCCAGTTCTACAATCTGGTCCCCAACCTGACGGCACTCGAAAACGTCGAGCTCGCGGCGCAAATCTGCCCCGATTCGCTCGATGCCGAGCAAACGCTTTGCCAGGTTGGCCTGGGCGAGCGCCTCGCCAACTTCCCCGCGCAGCTTTCGGGCGGCGAGCAGCAGCGCGTGTCCATCGCCCGTGCACTGGCAAAGAACCCCAAGCTGCTCCTGTGCGACGAGCCCACGGGCGCGCTCGACTATAAAACCGGCAAGCAGATCTTGCAGCTGCTGCAGGACACCTGTCGCAAGCAGGGCATCACGGTCATCATCATCACGCACAACTCCGCGCTCGCGCCCATGGCCGATCGCCTGATCCGCTTTAAGAGTGGTCGAGTGGAGAGCGAGACGGTCCAGCAAAATCCCGTGCCGATCGAGACGATCGAGTGGTAGCGCCCATGGATCAGGACCGCCAAAACAGCCAACGCCGCGACGCGCAGAACACGGAGCGCGAGCAGGATTTTACGACCTACCGCACTGCCCAAAGTTCAAACGACATGGTGCCGACGGTGTTTCGCCGCGGTGTCTACCGCACGATTCGCGGCAGCCTCAAACGCTTCTTGTCCATTGTCGTGATCACCGCGCTCGGCGTGAGCGTGATGTGTGGCCTTAAGGCGGGTTGCGAGGATCTGTGCGATTCGGTCGACGCTTACTTTGACCAGCAGAATGTTTATGACATCAACGTGCAGTCGACCTATGGTCTGACCGATGACGATCTTGCTGCGATCCAAGAGGTCGATGGCGTCGAGACGGCCGAGGGCATCTATACCGAGACCGCCTATACCGCCGTGGGTACGACGCGCGAGCGTGTCATCGTACAGAGCCTCTCCAAAGAGAATATTGACCAACCGGTGCTAGTATGCGGCGAGCTGCCCGAGACTTCGGGCGAAGTAGCAGTGACCTCACGTTTTTTGAAGGCTTCGGGCAAGAAAATCGGCGATACGGTGAGCTTTGCCGCCAACGATGCGAGCTCGTCGAACCAAAGCGCCAAGGACCAGTTTGCCGATGGGGACTACACCATTACGGCTGAGGTCCTCGATCCCACTGATGTGAGCTCCGACTCGACAGTCAACGCCTTCCGTGCCGCCTCGGCCGCGGACTACAAGTTCTACGTGAGTGAGGATGCCGCGACGTCGTCGTCCTATTCCGCGATCCACGTGATCGTCGAGGGAGCCAAGGACCTCAACTCCTATTCCGATGCCTATACGGCAAGGATTAACGAGGTCAAGGGCAATATCGAGAAGATTCGTGACGAGCGCGAAAAAGCGCGTGCCCAGGAACTGACGGCCGATACGCCGGCGAGCTTGGACGCGGCCGAGCGTCAAGCGAACATGGTCTTTGGGATTGAACAGGACAACATCAACCGTATGGCCGAGGGCAGCGAGGAGCGCGCCCAGGCTCAGGCCGATTTGGACCAGCGCCGCGCCGCCGCCGACCAGCAATTCGCCGATGCCCGCGCCGAGATTTCCGACCTTGGCGAATGCACCTGGTACATCCAGGACCGTGGCAACATCGCGAGCTACTCGAGCGTCGAGAGCGACAGCTCCTCGATCGAGGCCATCGCCACGGTCTTCCCGTTCATCTTCTTTATCGTCGCCGTGCTCATCAGCCTTACCACCGCCACGCGTATGGTCGAGGAGGAACGCACGCTCATCGGCCTGTATAAGGCGCTCGGTTATTCGCGCGGGCGCATTCTGTCCAAATACGTGGACTACTCGCTGTGGGCGTGCCTGATCGGCGGCGTGCTCGGCAATATCATCGGATTTGTGGGCCTGCCGCTGTTCCTGTTTACGGTGTTCGACGACATGTACTCGCTGCCCCAGATGTTGCTTTCGTACGACATTGTGTCCTCAATCGTCTCGGTGGCACTGTTTGCCGTGGGCGTGGTGGGCGCCACAATTATCGCCTGCCGCCACGAGATGGCCGAGACCCCGGCCTCGCTCATGCGCCCCAAGGCTCCGCGCGCCGGCTCGCGCATCTTGCTTGAGCGTATCGGCTTTATCTGGCGCCGCATGGGCTTTTTGAACAAGGTCGCTGCACGCAACCTATTCCGCTATAAAAAGCGCGCCTTTATGACCATCTTCGGAATTGCCGGCTGCACAGCGCTCGTGATCTGCGGTATGGGCATCCGTGACACGTCGGTGGCGCTTTCGCCCAAGCAGTACGGGCATATCACGCGCTATGACTTGCTGGCGGTCGCCAATCCCGACGATTTTTCGCAGACGTGCGCGGCGTTGGACGAGCGCAACGCGGCCAATGATTCCAACGTGACCGTGACCTCGACCCTGCCGATTATGACCGACAACGTCACCTTTACATTCGGCGGAAAGAGCGAGACCGTGCAGCTGATCGTGGTGCCCGATGACCGCACGAACGATCTGGACGACTATGTTCGCCTTGAGGATGAGTCCAAAGAGCCGCTGTCTTTGCGTGACGGAGACGTGTATCTGAGCAAGAGTTCACAGCTGGTACTGGGGATTCAGCCGGGCGATACGGCGCACGTCCAGGATTCGTCGCTCAATGTTGCCAAGGTCAAAGTCAGCGACATCTCGCTCAACTATCTAGGCAACACGCTTTACATGACGCAGAGCACCTATGAGCGCGCGTTCGGTCGAAGTGCACGCCTTAACGGCGTCTTTGTGCTGCTTAAGGGTTCGTCGGCTGACCAGATTGCGTTTACCAACCGTCTTAAGAGCGATGGTTGGATTACGCTGTCGAGCACCGCCGAGCATTGGGAAAACTATGAGGCAAACTTTACGATTATCAATTCGGTCGTGGTGCTTGTGACCTTTATGGCGGCGTGCCTGTCGTTTGTGGTGGTATTTACGTTGTCTAACACCAACATCTCGGAGCGCGAACGCGAGCTGGCGACTATTAAGGTGCTGGGCTTCCGTCGTGGCGAGGTGCACCATTACGTCAACAAGGAGACGTTGATTCTTACGGCGATCGGAGCCGCGCTGGGCGTTCCGCTGGGCGGCTTGCTGGCCGAGAGTTTTACGTACATTTTGCAGATGCCGTCATTGTACTTTGACGTTGAGGTCGAGCCGCTGAGCTACGTGCTGTCCGTTCTGCTGGCCTTTGCCTTTACGTTTATCGTCAACCTCGCTACCAATCGCACCCTCAACAAGATCGACATGGTCGGCGCCCTCAAGAGCGCCGAGTAACCTGCCAAAAAGGGACAGGTTTATTTTGGCAGGTTTTATCTGGGCAAACGCCGGACAACCATTAGGTGGCCCGGCGTTTGCCCCGTCAAACGGGCTTTCCATTTGCCTTTCATTCTATTTGGTTTTCGCTCGCAGGCGTGGATGAGAGGCTCTCTTTGGCCTTCGAGATTGGGCTTGTATGGGTCGTATGCCACAAAATGGGCCTATCTACTACGTTTGCTACCACACCCTCGACCGTGACAAAGGTTATGAAATTAAAACCGCAGGTAGAGGGCTTGCCAGCTTTCGGAAAAGGCGGGTATGGTCGGCCCTCTCGAGTTAAACGTAGTAAATAGGCCCTTTTCTTGGCGCGCGGTCAGCTCAATGCTAATCTCCGTGCCGGAACTGACCCAGTTGTTTGTAAGTTGCGGTGATATACGGACTGTTTGGCGCTTTGGAGCTTCAAAACAGTCCCTATCTCACCGCAACTTAGGAGAAGGGCGGGGGCGGTTGGGTGCTGGTGGGTCGGAGCGTGTTAGGCCTGTTTGCGGTGCTTCCATTGTTTGCGACACCAGCGCATGAGCGCCTTTATGACGGGAATCGTGATGAGGATGATCCATGCAGGATGGGGCTGTCCCAAACAGAGCCACATGTAGAGGAACCAAGCGATGGCGGCTGCCGGGTAGATGACCTCGATCAGCTTAGACAGGTGGCGCCGATCGATAAAGTCACCAATCGCGTAGTAGACGGGAACCAGAAAGACGAGGAAAAGCCCCATGCCCCATGTGCCGTAGACAATGCCGAGCACCAGATAGGCGAGAGTAACAAGTGCGGGGAAGGGGAATTTGTTCCATGCACGTCCGACCTTGGTGTGGAAATGCTTGCCATGATGGTCGAGCTTGTCGTGTGCTTCCTTCCAGCTGGAAAACGTTTCGCCGTCGATGGTGACGGTGCCGTCGTCATTGGTGCGTACGCTATGTCCATCGTCCTCAAGCGTATCGATATGCACGCCGTCCGGCCCCACATGCACCTCTTCGCCCTTGCGCTCGTTGGTCACATGGATGCCGCTCCAACCAACATGGACTTCCTCGCCCTTATTGGGATCAATGACGTGGATACCGCGCGCGAGGGAAATGTCGACAAGTGGTTTGTCGCCGCAATCGGCGTGCCCGGCAGAATCCTCAGCCTCGTCAGCCACATCCGCCGTCTCGGTGTCGGCGCTACCGTCCTCCAGGTCGTCGGCATCGTTGGCCGCCTCCCCATACAACAGCTCATCCAGCGACACGCCATACAGCGCGGCGAGCGCAATAAGGTTATCGGTATCGGGCGAGGATTCGCTGCGCTCCCATTTACTGACAGCCTGACGACTTACGCCCAGCTGGGCGGCAAGCGCCTCCTGAGAAAGCCCGGCAGCTTTACGGCGATCGACGAGGCGCTGTGCCATCGCAAGATCCATGGTGGTTCCTTTCGTTTGATGGTCGAATCGAATGAGCCGAGTATGCCGAGAACAGCCGGTAGCGACCACCATTTCTAGTTAGAATCTGCCCCAACCCTACCGCAACTACCGGTAGCAACCCCTAGCGACCAGCCATTTTAGGACAAATGTCAGTGCTACTCTCAGCTAAGAGCTTGCAACATCCCAAAATCTCAGCCCACGCACTTGCAGCAAGAAGACGAATAGCCTCGGCCTCCCTAGTTACCGCAGGAGGCCCCAGGGCTTTCCTCCCAAATCTTTCCGCAGGACGGAAGGACCCCGCCGCGCGAAGCGCGCAGCGGGGTCCTGACATGTCCGAGGACGATTTGGGAGGAAAGCCCTAGGGCCTCCGATGAGAGCAGTTCCAGCCGAGGCTATTCGTCGCCGAAGCTGATGCCCAGCGCTTTGGCCTCGCGCACCAGATCGCTCTGGGGGTCGACATATTTGAGCTTGCCGGCGACATCCTCGAGCGGCATATGGCACATCTTGCCGTCGCGCAGGGCAATCATGTAGCCAAACTCGCCGCGCAGGCAGCCGAGCGCCGCCTCGACACCGCACTGGGTCGCAAAGATGCGGTCCTGGGCGTCGGGCTGACCGCCGCGCTGCGTGTGGCCGGGGATGGCGACGCGGGTCTCGCGACCGGTCTTGGCCTCAATCTCCTTGGCGATGTCGTAGACGATCGACGGGCTTGTGCGCTCGGCGAGCTTCTTCTTGTACTCCTTCTTGGACAGCGCCGCGTCCTCCTTGGAGATGGCACCCTCGGCGACGGCCACAATGGTAAAGCGGCTGCCGGTCTCCATGCGATACTCGATGGTCTTGATGACGTTATCCATGTCGTAGGGGATCTCGGGAATCAGGATGACGTCTGCGCCGCCCGCGACGCCGGCGTACAACGGGATCCAGCCAACCTTGTGGCCCATGATCTCGATAACGAACACGCGTCCATGGCTCGAAGCGGTGGTGTGGATGTCGTCGATACACTTGGTGGCGACGTCGATGGCGCTTGTAAAACCAAACGTCAGCTCGGTGCCCCAGGTGTCGTTATCGATGGTCTTGGGCAGGGCGATAACGTTGAGGCCCTCTTCGCGCAGGCGGTTGGCGGTCTTGGTGGAGCCGTTACCGCCCAGCATAAACAGGCAGTCGAGCTGCAACTTGTGATAGGTGTGGACCATCGCGGGCACCTTCTCGACGCCGTCGGCTTCGGGGGTATCCAGGCGCTTGAACGGCGTACGGCTCGTGCCCAGGATGGTGCCGCCGCGGGTGAGGATACCGCTAAAATCGGCGGGCGTCATGACACGGAACCTGCTGTAGATAAGGCCCTGGTAGCCGTCCTCAAAACCGTAGAGCTCGATAGGCTCTTCGCTATTGGTCATGAGTGTTTTGACGATGCCGCGCATGGTGGCGTTGAGCGCTTGGCAGTCGCCGCCACTGGTAAGAAGACCGATCCTAAGCATGATGAATCCTTCCGGGCAAGTTATAACATGCGCATAAGTTTACCCCCGCACACTGTTGATACGGGGGTAAAACGTGTTAGCTCAAGCGTATGGAAATGTAAGCAACGCCAGGGAACGTAAGGTCGACGGGCCTGGCTCCTTACAGTGCGAAGGCATCGACGTTGCCCCAGTGGCGGCGCAGCGTGATGGCGGCAGCGGGCTCGGTATTGTCAAAGACGACCGACCATTGCGTATTGCTGGTGATGTCTTCCGGATTGGGCTCTTGCGCCGCAGCGCGAAGGGCCTTCCAAGCGACTGCCTCGTCTTGGGCGCCGGCATGGGCGTCGAGGACATCGGCGATTGCGACGGCGCGCTCTTTACCATGGCCCAGCTCGCCATTCTTTTGGTTGGGCAGCACTTCGTCGCCATAGCAGGCGTAGAAGTTTGTAACCTGGCGTACAGGAGTCGCTTTGAAAGCGCGGTCCGGATCGCGCGGATCCCACTCTACTACGCGCGCGTCACCGGTGGCGTCGTTGATAAAGAAGTGGTAATCGCGTCCTGCCATGGCGTGCATGTCGTAGGCGGAAAGCAGGTCGACAGCTTCTTGCGTGGTGGCGGCACGGTCGAGCACCAGACGGATGGCGAGCGAGGTATTGATGACGGGGCGCTGCGTGTCCTGGTCACAGGGTTTGGAATCCAGGGTGAGCACGGCAATGGACACGCCACATTCGTTGACGCCGTCGAGCTGGGCAAACGGGCCCATGAGTGCGGCGGCGCGTCCGGCGACGGAGTCAAGCGGAGTGTTATCGCCCAGGTTGTTAAGGGCGGCAAACCCGATGGAGGCATAGCCGCCGCGTGGGTGATTGCGCACCAGCAGCGCCGAGGTGTCGTCCTTAAAGTCGTAATTGCGACCGGTACGCACGCGGCCTTCGGCATCTACGGCGACAAAAGCGCTGCAGGCAAACTGGGGCGCCTGGACATGTGCCGGCACACCGGGCAGCACCTGCGCCACCACGGCATCGATGTAGGCCCGGTCATCGCGCACGCCAGCGGCGATGATGCGATCAAGATCGTAGTCGTAGGCGATGTCGATTGCGTACAGGTCATAGCCATCCGTGTAGCCGGTCAAGCGTTTGAGTGACGCGGCGGACTTGATTTGTTTGTGATAAACGGTGCCGGTGGCAGCGGCAAGGCCGACGGCGACTCCCGCGACACCGCAGGCGATGGCAATGTTACGTGGCTTCATGACGGCTCCTTTCGTCCTGTTAGCGTAATTGTCGCAAAAGGAGTGCGGGCATGATGGCTCAACTTGGCGAGCGGCGCGGGATTAAACATGGAATGAAAGGCACGGCACTGGCGCGGCGGGGTATGCTGGAGGGGACCATCAACCCAGCGAAAGGGGAGAGCATGACGGATCAGGAAACGCCCGAGCGCGCGCATGTGACGGCCGATGATATCGAGGCCGCCAACGACCTTATCGACTTTATCGAGGCATGCCCCAGCATGTTCCATACGGCGGCGACCATTATGGCCGAGCTCGACGAGGCGGGCTTTACCTACCTGCCCGAGAATGCGGCGTGGGACATCGAACCAGGCGGGCGTTATTACACGCAGCGCAATACCTCGAGCGTTGTTGCCTTTAAGGTGGGCGAGGACCTGGCTGCTACGTGGGGCGAGGACGGCGTTGCCGGCGACTATCATTTTCAGCTCACGGCGTCGCACAGCGATTCGCCGACGTTTAAGGTCAAGGCCGTGCCTGAGCTTGACGGCGCGGGCGAGACGCTGCGCCTGAACACCGAGGCCTACGGCGGCATGATCGACTACACCTGGTTCGATCGTCCGCTGGCACTCGCGGGCCGCGTGTTGGTACGCGAGGGCGACCGTATCGAGAGTCGTCTGCTTGCCACCGAGCGCGAGGTCGCTATTATCCCGAGCCTTGCTATCCATATGAACCGCGGCGTTAACGAGGGCTTTGCTCCCAATCGCGCCGTCGACCTGTGCCCGCTCATCAGCGCCGGTGACCTTAAGCAGGGAGATTTTGACGCCCTGATCGCCGACGAACTGGACGTTGAGCCCGAGCAAATTTTGGGCCGCGATCTGTTCCTGGTCAATCGTCAGGATGCGCGCATTTGGGGCTGGGCCGACGAGTTTATCTCGACGCCCAAGCTCGACGACCTGGCCTGCGCCTACACCTCGCTGCAGGCATTTTTGGGTGCCGAGAACGCGCACGACGTTTCGGTCTTCTGCTGCTTTGATAATGAGGAGGTTGGCTCCGAGACCAAGCAGGGCGCCATGTCGACGTTCTTGGCCGATGCACTGCGCCGCATTAACGGCTCGCTGGGCTTTGACGACGAGTCGTACCACCGTGCGCTTGCCGCTTCGATGCTCGTGAGCTGCGACAACGCGCATGCCGTGCACCCCAACCACGCCGAGAAGTGCGACGCCCGCAACCAGGTTGTGCTCAACGGCGGCATCGTCATCAAGGAGGCCGCCAACCAGCACTACTGCACCGATGCCTTTAGTCGCGCGGTGTTCCAGGCCATCTGCGATGACGCCGACGTGCCCACGCAGGCCTTCGCAAACAAGAGCGATATGGCGGGTGGCTCCACGCTCGGCAACCTGTCGAACATGCAGGCGAGCATGCATGCCGTGGACGTGGGCCTGCCGCAGCTTGCCATGCACTCGAGCTACGAGACCGGCGGCGTGCGCGACGTGATGTACGCCATCCGCGCCCTCACCGCCTTCTACGAGCGCAACCTAACCATCAACGGCGCCGAAAGCGTGGAGCTCTAAAACCTATCAAGAAGGGACATGTTTAGGGATTCAGGTTCTGAGGTGCTGCCGACGCGTCCGCAATCGGATATATGCATAAACCGACCCGCCGATTGCATATTTCGGTGGGTCGGTCGCTTTCCGCCCACAGGTACCCCTGGGGGCGCCGTGCAAATTCCGGAATATTCAGCATCCGGGGCCCACAGGCGCAAGAACGGGCGCGCGAAACCGCGCCGAATGTCCCGATTTCGCACCCCCAACGCCCCGAGGACCGCTCATTTTCCACAGGTTGCTGCCCGCGGCGCCTGCCTTTCGCCCAGAATCCGGTATGCAGCCCCCTCGGGCACTGAATATTCCCAAAAATGCACGCCAAACCCCGCCCCAGGCACCCGCAGCAAGAAGACGGATAGCCCCGGCCTCCCCAGTCGCAGCGTCGGCTCATTACGCCGTTTGTAAAACGGCGTAATTCTTAGTGCTCAATCCAACAATGTAGCGTCTCGCCGGCCTGCAGGTGACGCAGATTCTCCGCGGCGATGTCGACGACGTTGTTGAGCGTGGCTGCCAGGTGGAACCAGCCGGAGACGTGCGGCGTGATGAGCATGTTGGGCACATCCCACAGCGGGCTTGTCGCGGGCAGCGGCTCGGGGTCGATGACGTCGACCGCGGCACCGGCAAGGTGCCCGGACTCGAGTGCCGCAACTAAGTCGTTGGCAACCACAAGGTCGCCGCGGCCGCCGTTGGCAAAGAAGGCGCCCGGCTTCATCGCGGCGAAGAACTCGGCGTTCGCCAGACCGCGGGTCTCGGGCGTGCTGGGCATAAAGGATGCGACGATGTCGGCCTCGGCCAGGCGCTCGGGTAGGGCGTCCATGCCGTCCATGTCCTCAAACACGATGGGGTAGACGAGCGGATGGCGCTTGATGCCGCGGACGTGTGCACCCATGCTGCGGCAGAGCGTGGCGAAGTGGCCGCCGATATCGCCCGCGCCCAGCACGAGCACATTGGCATTTTTGAGCGAAGTGACCGGCCCCAAATCCTCCCAGCGATGCTCGCGCTGCAAGTCGTGATAGCCAGGCAGACGCTTCATCATGGAAAGGACCATGGCAAACATGTGCTCGCTCACGGCCTGGCCGTAGGCGCCCACCGAGCAAGACAGTTTGGCGTCGGCTGGCACGGTGCCGGCGGCCAAGTAATCGTCATAGCCCGCGGTCTGTAGTTGCAGCAGCTGGAGGTGCTCGCATGCGGTAAGCAGGGCAGGGTCTATGTTGCCCAAGATCACGTCAGCGTTGGCGACTTGTTCGCGCGTGATAGCGTCGGCGCTCGTGTAGATAAAGTCCTCGCCCGGAGCGCTCGACTCAAGAATTGCGCGATGGTGGTCGTTGACGGGCAGCAAAACCAAGATGTTCACAAGCAGTCCTTTCCGCTTGACCCGCCAAAAAGGGACAGGTTTATTTTGGCGGGTTTTATCAGGCAAAACGTTCAAACAAAAACGCCGGATGCTAGACGAGCGTGCCCGTCAGCATCCGGCGCATCCACGGCTACCAGCTCAGCAGCTCGTAGCCGTCCTCGGTCACCACGAGCTGTACCTCGCACTGGGCCGAATCGCTGCCGTCCTTGGTGCGCACGCACCAACCGTCACCCTTGCTAATCTTGATGTCGGGCGCTCCGGCATTGACCATGGGCTCGATGGTAAAGACCATGCCCGGAGCCATGATGGTGTCCACATCGGGCGCCTCGGTGGTAAAGCCTACAAACGGGTCCTCGTGGAACTCCTTGCCAATGCCGTGTCCGCCGTACTCGCACACCACGCTAAAACCGGCGTCCTCGACCGTCTTTTGCACGGCCTCGGCCATAACAGAGAGCGGCAGCCACGGCTTGACGGCGGCCAGGCCCGCTTCCACGCTGGCGCGGGTCACGTCGACTAGGCGCTGGCGCTCGGCCGAGACCTCGCCGATGCAGAACATGCGGCTCGAGTCGCTAAAGTAGCCGTCTAGGATCGTGGAACAGTCCACGTTGATGATGTCGCCCTCGTGCAGCACGTCCGTATCGCAGGGAATGCCGTGGCAGACCACATCATTGATCGAGGTGCACACGCTCTTGGGGTAGCCCTCGTAGTTGAGGTCGGCCGGCGTGCCACCGTGCTCGACGGTGTAGTCGTAGATCATCTGGTCGATCTGGTTGGTGGTCATGCCTGCGGCGATATGCTCGCCCACATAATCGAGCACGCCCACGTTGATGGCTGCCGAGCGCTTGATGCCCTCGATATCGGCGGGAGTCTTGTAGAGCGTGCGAGGCAGAACCTCCCAGCCTTCTTCCCACAAGCGCTCGAGGCGCTCATCAAAGGCGCTATGGCATTTCTTGTATTTCTTGCCGCTGCCGCACCAGCAAGCGTCGTTGCGGCCGGGCACGGGTCCTTTGTCATACATGGCTAACTTCCTTTCATCCGCAGCTAGTATAGCCCACCCGCAGACCGGCTCATTTGGGATGGGGCTAATTTAGCTGCTGGCGGGCGGCCGCGCTAGTAGCTCACCTGGCAGGGAATACCGAGGGCGCGCACGCGCGCGGCAATGGCGTCGAGTACCTCGGGCACTGCTTTGGCAAGGCCGGCGATCGGTGTTTCGCGCGCCACCGTGTAGATGGTCGCCTCCTGCGGGCGAATGCGCTCAAGCGTCGCGAGCCAGGGGGCAACGTACTCCTCGCCGGTGTTGTCGATGGGCTTGCCCCGGTACTCACCGCTCAAAAACATCGTCTGGATAATAACGTGACCGTTAAAGCTTGCGAACGTCTCAATCTGGTGCTTGACGTCGTAGGGGCCAACGGGCTGGTCGAGCAGCTGGATAAACGCCGGGTCGACGGTATCGAGCTTAAGAATGTTGTCGTCGACCATCATGAGCGCGTCGTGCACCTCGGGGCGGTCGGCGCGCGTGCCGTTGGAGAGCACGGCGATCTTGGAGTTTGGGGCAAGCTCGTCGCGCAGCGCGACGGCGCCGGCAATGGCCTGCGGAAACTCCGGTGCGGCGGTGGGCTCGCCGTTGCCTGCGAAGGTGATCACATCGGGGAGCTCGCCCTCGGCTGCCATCTCGCGCAGCTTTGCCTCGAGTGCATCGAGCACCACGGCAGCCGTGTTATACGGCTCGTGGCAGGGGCGCTCGGCGTTGAGGCCGTTTTCGCAGTAAATGCAGTCGAACGTGCAGATTTTGCCGCTGGCCGGCATCATGTTGACGCCGAGCGAGAGACCAAGGCGACGGCTGCGAACGGGCCCAAAGATGGGGCTGGCATTCAAAAACGTAGACATAGGCATATGCTCCTCAAGACAATTGTGCCTAAGCATAGCATCGGCTCCAAAGCAAGGTGTGGGCTCTTGCTTTACAAGTTTCGTTTTTTCACGTCGCTCATGATGCCGTGCCATGAAAAGCCTCGGGTCGGGTAAAGTTAATCTGTTAACAAGGTGTAAAGCAATGCGGGTCCATCCAACCGTGCTGACGTGCAACTGGATGAGCATTGATGATGGGGGCACAACATGGATTTTACGGTCGAGAATGCGGGCACCACGATTGCCTGTCGCGAATATGCCGACCCGGATGTGTCGCCTGATGCTCCTGCCTTGGTGTGCGTGCACGGCGCTTGTGTCGACGGCACATTTTTCGACGGCATCGCTTGTGAGCTCAGTCGCAACTACCGCGTAATTGCCTACGACCGCCGCGGCTGTGGTGGCAGCAGCGATGCGGCAGACGGCAGCTATGATCTTGCCGCTCAGGCCGCCGATCTGCAAGCCGTGATCGAACACGTTGGCGCTCCGACAAATGTGCTTGCGCACAGCGCCGGTACGTTGGTGGCGCTGGAGCTTCTTCGTACCGAACCCCATCTCGTCGCCCGTGCGATTCTGCATGAGCCGGCTGTGTCGGCCGAAGGCGTCGGCATGGGCGCAGCCCCGGTTTTGCTCGATATGATTGCGGCTGGAAAGGTTTCAAGGGCGCTCCGGCTTTTCTTGGGAGCCCTCGGCGACTTGGACCCCGAGGCTCCTGGAACGACCGAAGCGGAAGCCAAACATGCCCTGCGCAATGGTCGTTGCTTCATGGCCAATGAATACGGGATTACTATGACCTGCGTTCCCGATTGGGATAGCGTTCGCGCGTCAAAAACGGTGGCCGCCGTGCTCCTGGGCGAGCTCTCGATTGGCACGCCCCGCGAGGCTGGCACGCGAGCGGCTGCCGAATATCTCGATTGCCCTCTCGTGACGATCCCGGGCGCGCATAACGGTCTGCGCGATCGCCCGGCAGCGGCTGCCCGGGCTGTCCGTGGCATCCTGGGGCTCTAACACCCGCAATGGCCAAAGCAGGCTTCACCCGCAAACGTTTCGGCCGTGTTAACAAATGTGCTCAAAACCTCACGTCTGCGACTTCAATCGCGCCGCCTGCCAACTCATAAAAATGTAACAGCATTCACGTACTTACCTGCATCGACAAGGTGTTACCCTTGTAGCATTTGGAACCCACCGCTACCATGCGAAACTATCGAAAGGGCCCCATATGCTCAATAATCACGAGGTCAATCTAACCGACGAGGAGGCTGCCGCCGAGGTCGCCCGCGTCGCGAAGACCTACCCCGTGGTGCGCTTGCTGTCGGCCGATCAGATTAAGAGCGAGCCTAACTGCCTGCTCGCCGGCAATCGGTGCCCTTGTCTGCGTCAGTCGAGTCTTGAGGCCTTGGCAGATTCCGATGAGGTGTCGGAGCAGCTGCTCAATGATGGTACCGAGTACCGCGCCCGTCTGCGCCCTCTAAAGGTCGAGGGCGAGCCTCACGTCCTGCTGATGGTGCGTCCGATCGATGAGCAAGAGGCTGCAGAAGAGGACCTTGTCTACACCGACGTGCTGACGAGTGTGCGCAATCGCCGATATTACGAGGAGAAGCTCCGTAGCGCCCGCATGAATGCCGGCGTTGCGGTGATCGACCTTGATGATTTTAGGGTCTTCAACGATACGTGTGGCCGCCATGCCGGCGACCTTGCACTCGGTGCTGTGGCGACAGCCATACGCAGCGGAATTCGTTCGACTGACGAGCTTGTACGCTATGGCTGCGACAAGTTTGTGGTCGTCATGCCCAATATTCCCTCCGATGACTTCACCCGTCGCCTGCACCAGGTGTCCGATGCCGTTCATGCCACGATTATTCCGGGCCATGAGTACGTGAGCTTGACGGCATGTGTTGGTGGCGTTCGCATTCATGGCGAGGCAGTCGATGAGGGAGTTGGCCGCGCTGTCCAGTTATTGAGCCGCGCTAAGGCAAAAGCCGGTACGGTCGTGACCGATGCCGATTCCATCGAAGCCTTCCAAAGCGAAAAGCCTTTGGTGCTTATTGTCGATGACTCCGAGATGAACCGAGCCATTCTCAACGAGATGCTCAAGGACGAGTATTGCATCCTCGAGGCCGACAACGGTCGTACGGCGCTCGACATGGTCGACCGCTATGGCGATGAGTTGTCGCTCGTGCTGCTGGATATTGTCATGCCGGGCATAAGCGGCTTTGAGGTGCTGGCCGATCTGTCGCGCCGATCGGGTATCGACAATCTGCCTTTCATCATGATTTCGAGCGAAGATTCCGATGATATGGTTCTGCGCGCGTACGAGCTGGGCGCCTCGGACTATATCAACCGCCCGTTTGACTCCCGTGTCGTGCGCCGCCGTGTAAGCAACACCATCCGCCTATACGCCAAACAGCGCCGTCTGACGAGCCTGCTGTCCCAGCAGTACAACGAGCGCGTCAAGAACAGTCGCATGCTCATCGACATCATGGCCGGCGTCATGGAGCTTCGCAACGGCGAGAGCGGCAGACACGTTACGAACATCGAGAAGCTGACCGAGCTGCTGCTTGGCTGCCTGGCCCACCGTAGCGACAACATCTCCCTCGACAACGAGGAGCGCTCCACGATTGCCCTGGCTTCGGCGCTGCACGATATCGGCAAGATGGCGATTGACGATGCGATTCTCAACAAGCCCGGGCGCCTCACGCCCGAAGAGTTCGAGATTATGAAGACGCATACCACGATCGGCGCCGACATGCTGCGTGAGCTGGGTCGCCATCACGCCGGCAATGCGCTTATGGAATATGCGTACCAGATTGCGCGTTGGCATCACGAGCGCTGGGACGGCAAGGGTTATCCCGATGGCCTTAAGGGCGACGAGATTCCCATTGCCGCGCAGGTGGTCTCGGTGGCCGACGTGTATGATGCGCTGACGAGCGTGCGCGTGTACAAGGACGCTATCCCGCACAAGGAGGCGATCCAGATGATCCTGGACGGTAAGTGCGGCACCTTTAATCCGCTGTTGCTCGACTGCCTGCTCGAGGTGCAAGACCGTATTGCCGAGACGTTGGCACGCCCCGCCGACGTTGTCGCGTTTCCCACGATTTAGTTTGACCAAAGGAGCTTTAATCCATGATTTCCATGCGCGAGACGTATGAGAAGATCGGCGCTAACTATGATGACGCGTGCGCTCGGCTGATGGGCGAGGAAATGCTTGCCCGCTTTGCCCTCAAGTTTTTGGATGACGAGAGCATGGACAAGCTGGAGGCTGCCATGGCGGCAGGAGACGCCAAGGAAGCGTTTATGGCGGCGCACACGCTCAAGGGCGTAAGCCAGAACCTGGGATTCGATAATCTGTACGAGCCGGCGGTCGTGGTGACCGAAGCGCTGCGTGGTGCCGATGCCGTTGATGGCGCTCGCGAGGGAATGCATGCGTTGCAGCAGCAATATGCAGCTACGATGTCGGCCCTGCGCGAGGCGGCCGAATAAGAGCTTCCGAGCTTTGATGGCTACGAGAGTGGATAATCTCCCGTTTTAGGCCCGGTGGCGGCCTCAAAGTGGGAGATTATCCACTCTCGTTCGATACGTGTCCAAAAATCCACTCTCACCCTTCGGATTAGTAAATAACCTATGCGTACCGGCTGGGCTTCCCACATGCAATCCATATCGTTGTTCGATAAACTATTCCGATAACGATAGAGTCGACGAGGGTGAGTGTATGTCCAATAGCGTTCAGCGTATGGCCAAGGCGGGCGAGACTGTAAGGAAGCTCGGTTTTTGCATGGCGGTCATTTTTGCGGGAATGCTCGTCGCTTTTGCCGCGTTGGTTGTTTACGTGATCTGGTATGCGGTTGCAAACGTTGCTTCTGTCGATTCTTTCGGTGTTGTGACGCTTCTCAATGGCGGGTGCATCGTTATCCCAAGCGGACTGTGCATGGCGCTTGTCATGGGTATTTCGCTTGTCGTTTTGTGCGGAATCAGCCGTGACATTTCGCTGGGCGTATCGCCCTTTACCAGGGCGCATGTGCGGCTTATCCGTGTTCTCGCGCTTGCCTTTGCTGTTAACGCCGCGGTTTCGCTTGTTGGTGCCTATGGATCGGTCAATCTCACCATTGGCGGCCTGGAGCTTTACATCGTGCCTCATTCCTTCGTTATTGAGATTTGCCAAGGCGCTACCTTTGATGCGGGGTCGTTTATCGGCGCAGTTGTCTGTTTGTTTATCTCGGCGATCTGGAGTTATGCCTCGCTGCTCCAAGAGCAGTCTGACGAGCTTGTGTAGGAGGGAACATGAGCTATCTCATCATCGAGCTTGAGACGCAGCTGCTTAAGACCGGAAAGACCAGCGCTGATCTGATTCGGGCCACGGGGCATACTCCGGCTAATATTTCAAAGCTTAGAAACGGAAAGATAAAAGCTATTCGCCTAAAGACGCTTCTCGATATCTGTGATGAGCTTGATTGTCAACCGGGAGATATTATTCAGCGCGTGAGCGAGAAAGAGCTTGAGGAGCTTATTGTCGAGCGCGCGAAAAATGTCGTGAGACAGATGCGGGATGGCGGAGGCAACGAGGCGTCGCTTCCGACATCAGTCTTCGCTGTCGATTTGAGTGACGAGTAGCTTAAGGCGAACAACTAAAACGAAATATCAGCGTGAAGGGACTCGTGTCTAACACGGGTTCTTTCTTTTAGATTATCTTGACAAATACGAGTTATTGAAAAACAATAACAACTATGGAAAACGATAAAGGAAAGACGGAGCGATATGAGCGGTTTTGCTATCAAGCAGAACGGGAGGCCAATGAACGCATCAGCGATAAAGCTATCAAAAGTATCAAAGCGCTACGGGAAACGGCGCGTTTTGCATGACGTTTCCTTCGAGGTGCATCGGTCTGAGCTCTGTGCCCTGGTCGGTGCAAACGGTGCGGGCAAAAGCACGCTTATTAAAATCGTCCTTGGCATCTGTGAGCCATCGTCGGGGAGCGTGGAGCTCTTTGGAGGCAAGTCGAAAAAAGAGCTGAGCCTGATGCGGACGCGTGTCGGCTATGTGCCAGATTCCAGCGGAGCATACCAATCCCTCAGTGCGGCTGAGAATCTTCGGATCCGATGTGCGGAATGGGGGCTCGATGAGAAACGTGAGGTTCCTCGCGTCTTGGGCCTAGTCGGGCTGGACGTCGATGAGAAAAAGAGCGTGAGCAGTTTTTCTCTGGGAATGAAACGGCGACTGGATATAGCTACGGCTTTATTGGGCGACACCGGCGTACTAATTTTCGATGAGCCGGCAAATGGATTGGATCCGTTGGGCATCGAGAGTATATGGGCCCTTATCGGTCGATTGAATCGAGAGCAGGGTAAGACCATGCTCATCTCTAGTCATGATTTGGATGAGTTGGCATCGGTTGCAACAAGCTGTCTGTTTATTCATGACGGCGAACTGCTAAAAAAGGAATCGATGGACGTCATAAGGGATGAGGCGTCGTCCCTAAAAGAGTATTACAGGCGCTTGATGAAGGCGGTCTCGCTATGAAGCGGGCGATCCATCCCATAAAAGCAGATATGATGCGTTTGTACAGGATATTTCCGGCGAAGTTTGGTCTTGCGCTTATGCTGGCGTTCGGCCTTCTCTTCGGCATCTTTCTAAAAAACGGAACAACGTTGCTCGCCTTTGGCAATAGCGTTTTTGGGGAGGATATTGGCTTCTGCTGGAATGTAATCGATCCTACTGCGCCTGATGAGTCCCTTGTGCGCAGTGCTTTTGCCGGTACCTCCCTGTTCGTTCCACTCATCGTTTGCCTGGCGATTTTACAGGAGCGCGGCTATGAAGAGGGATGCCGAATTTCTTCAGCAAGAGGTCTTGCCCGCTTTAACGGGGCTCTGGCACATGTACTTTCGTCTGCTTTAATAATCGGCGCAGCATATAGTGCGCTTTGCCTTCTTCTTTTTGCAATAGCCATAATACGTGGTGGGCAAAGCTGTGCGCACGACATACTGGCTGCATTTTTGCCTGCGATGATAATCAACGCCGTATTGGTGATATCAGTTGCGTTGGAGACGGTGACCATCTATCGGATTACAAGCAGCGCTGTATTGAGCGGGGCTGTGGTAATAATCGGATTTGTCATGAGCTTGACGCTCTACGGAACTTACCTTCAGACGCCCATACCGTCCTTGCGATGGATTTTCTTTCTTCCGGGGCCGTACCTTGGAGTCGGATGTGCCCTTGGGTATAGCGATATGGGGCAGCTGACGCTTCTGGGATATGGCGTGGCAGCCAGCTGTCTATCGGTATTGATTTACGCTCTCTTGAGCTTTCGCGCTGGGGGTGTGTTCAATGGCTCGTCAGATTAAAAGACTTCTCCAGTCAGAATTGAAGCATGTGAGCAAATGGGCGTACGCCTTAATCCTGGTAATTTATGCGTACATGGTGATATTGCAGCTTAATTCTTTCCCGATGTGGTTCTGTAGCCTCCGTGAGAACAGTTTCTTGGGTTTTTTCCCAGACCCGACGCTTCGGCTATCGGCGGAGGATGTCCTTCTATTTGGCAATGCAGAGGTTTTTCGCGGTCTGCTGTTCAACGTAGCCCCGTTGGCCCATGCATTGTTCTTTCCGTTCATCGCGGCTTGCATTGTGCCGCGCTTTGTCAGTTCGGGCTTTATTGAGGAACCGTGGGGGTTGTCGGAGGCTCGGGGAGGGAAGCGTGTGTGCGCTATCGTTGCGCGAGTGGTGCTATCTTCTTTTGCCCTTTTGGGCGCGTTTGTCCTGTCGAGTGTCGTTTTGTACTGTCTTAACTGCGCAATCGTTTCGGATGCTCAGCAGTATTTCAACCTGCATGTATTTTGCTATCGACTTGTTCTTGCTGCCGCTGCCTGCCTTGCATACGTGGTTTCTTGCGTAATCGTTGTTTCCTATTTTGGGTCCGGCTTCGGTCCGATTGGCATGCTGCTGCTTGTCAACGTCGTAGCGATCTACATACAGATCGGGGCCAATTCCATGCTTCCGCTTCCAGCCTCGATGCTCATGTGGATTTGCGGCGTGACCCCGTTGGGGAATGGTCAATGCATTTCGATTTTAATTGACTGTCTCATAAACGTAGTAAGCGTTGTTGCCATTTGCTTTACTGTCGACCGATTGCGGTCGAGATTTCTCTGATTGTTTGTGAGGGATAATTATACCGAGCATATCAAATACAGGGGGGGGCGGGCACCGTAGCTGGTGTCCGCCCCCCTGGCTTAGGAGGCTTTAACCTGAGTGGTTCGCGAGCTAGCGGGCCTGCTTTACCTTGGCCGCTGCTTCGACAAACGACTTCCACAGGTTAAAGTCGGTCTCGAGCGTCTTCCACGTGTACTCAGGGTGCCATTGCACGCCCAAGCAGAATGGCTGGCCTTCGACCTCGATGCACTCGGGAACGCCGTCGGTTGCCTTGGCGACCAAACGCGTGCTCTTGCCCAGGCGGTCGACGCAGCAGTGATGTGCCGAGTTGGTCTGGATGAGCCTGTGCCCGCCAACCGCGCGCTCCAGCAGCGAGCCCGGCACGACCTCGACAGGATGCACAGGGTCGTTGAGCACGTGGGTATGGCGCCACTGCGTGCGACCCTCGCGCGCACCTAGGCTCGGCACGTCCATGCACAGGGTGCCGCCGGTGGCGACGTTGAGCAGCTGCGTGCCGCGGCAGGTGGTAAAGAGTGGCTTTTTGGCGCAGAGCACCTCGTTAACCAGCTTAAACTCAAAACGGTCGCGAATCTCGCAGCACAGTGTGGGGTCGTAGGGGCGCTCGTCGCCCCAGCGCTTGGGGTTGACGTCCGGGCCGCCGGGAATGGCGATGCCGTCGGCGATGTCGACGTAATGACGGATAACCTCAATGTCCTCGGTGATGGACATCTGCAGCGGCAGGCCGCCGGCGGCAAGAATGGCATCGACAAAGACGCTCGCGATCTCCTCGTTGGGGGAGAGCATTTCGCTCAAAAAGGGCTTCGCTTCTTCCCAGCGCGGTGCCACCAGGATAAGCGGGCGGTCGGCGGGATCGACGTCGACGTGCGGGGTAAAGGACGATGAAGTGCGGGTTCCAATCATGGGCGTGGCTTTCGAATCCGGGTGGACATGGCGCAGGGGCGGCGCGGGGCAAACGCTGTTGATGAATTTGCCCGCGTGGCAATTGGGTTAGTGGCCCTTGATGGAGTTGAGGAAGTCCTGGGCGCGCTGGGTCTTGGGGTGGTCGAAGAACTCGTCGGGCGTGCCGGTTTCCACGATTTGGCCGTCGGCCATAAACACGACGCGGTCGGCCACGCGGCGGGCGAAGTTCATCTCGTGCGTAATGACGATCATCGTCATGCCCTGCTGCGCCAAGCGCACCATGACCTCGAGCACCTCATTGATCATCTCGGGGTCAAGGGCGCTCGTGGGCTCGTCGAAGAGCATGGCCTTGGGCTGCATGGCGAGCGAACGGGCGATGGCGACGCGCTGCTGCTGGCCGCCCGAGAGCTGTGCAGGCACCTTATCGGCCTGCTCGGCAACACCCACGCGGCCCAGCAGGTCCATGGCGCGCTCGCGGGCCTCGTCCTTGGAGACGCCCAGCACATCGACCGGTCCCAGCATGACGTTTTGCAGCACCGTCATATGTGCGAACAGGTTGAACTGCTGAAACACCATGCCCAGCTCGGCGCGCATGCGGGCAAGGTCCTTGCCTTCCTGCGGCAGGGGCTCGCCTTCGATGAGGATCTCGCCCGAGTCGATGGTTTCCAGGCGGTTGATGGTTCGGCACATGGTCGACTTGCCCGAGCCCGAGGGACCGATCACCACGACGACCTCGCCGCGATCGACCGAGAGGTTGATGTCGTTGAGGACGTGCAGATCGCCATAGTGCTTATCGACGTGCCTGAGCTCGATCAGCGGCCGGTTGTCGGTAGAAGAAGTGCTCTGTGCCATGGTGCTCGGCTCCTTATGACTCGAAATGGTAAAGCGTTAGCGGATGATGGTCGCGCCGGTCTTGTGCGAAACGTAGACGGCGGCCTTGTTGATCGCGACGTTGATGAGGATATAGATGACCGCGATCACCAGGTAGACCGACACGAGGGCATCGTAGTTGGTAATGAGCACGCGGGCATTTTGCATGAGGTCGGGGTAGCTCACCACGTAGGCGACGGTGGTGTCTTTGACGACGACCACAAGCTGCGAAATCAACGACGGAATGATAAAACGAATAGCTTGCGGCAGGACGATTTTAAAGGTGATTTTAGCTTTGGAGAGACCGAGTGCCTGGGCAGCCTCGACCTGGCCGCGCGGTACGGCGTTGACACCGGCACGGAAGATCTCGGCAAGTACGCCGGCTGCGGCGAGCGCAACGGGAAGCGTGAGCATCCAAAACGACGGCAGCGCAATCTTGTACTGGGGCAGCACCAAAAAGAAGAAGTAGATGAACAGAAGGCTCGGCACGCCGCGGAAGAAATCGGTGAGCACGCGGCAGACCAGCTGCAGCGGCTTAATGTCGCTGGTGCGACCGAGCATAAGGGCAAGGCCGAGCACCAACGCGATGGCGCCGGCGGTGAGTGCGACTTTAACGGTGCCCTCAAAGCCGGCAAGCAGGAACTTCCAGGTGGTGAGGTGCGTAAAGAAATACCAATAGTGGACCGAAAGCTGACCGGTCACATAAAAGCGCTGCAGCACGAGGGCAACGAGCGCGGCGACGGCAACAAGCGAGATAACGGTGCCGATGCGAATCTTGGCGCGCATCTTGGGGCCGGGAGCCTCGTAGAGCGCATCGCGCATGGTGAGCGCGGGAGAGGAGTGCTTGCTCATCGGAGGATCCTCACCTTCTTATCGATGTAGTTGCCAATGTGGCTCACCACAAACGCCGTGCCCAGGTAGCCGAGCGCCGAGATAAAGAACGCGGCGACGCCGCCGAGCGAGCGCGTGTTGATATAGCTCACCACGCCGGTGAGCTCCTGCGGTTTAAGCGGCACCTGACTGCCGAGCGCGGTGGTGAGCATGACGGCGATAAAGAGGTTGGTCATGGGCAGCACGCTCGAGCGCAGTGCCTGCGGGATCACGATCTTGGCAAGGATGCGATTGAAGCTCATGCCCAGCGAGCGAGCGGCTTCCACCTGGCCGACGCCGACGGTGTTGATGCCGCTCATAAAGTTCTCGGAGCCAAAGGCGGAGCCCAGCAACACCGTGGCGACGATAACGCAGGTACGGTAGGGCAGAACGACCTTGAGTGGCGGCAATGCGTAGACGACGATGATGAGCAGCGCGATGCCGGGGATGTTACGGAAGACCTGGACATACAGGTCGCCAAAGACGCGCAGCGGCTTGAGCGGCGACACGCGCATCACGGTGACGGCGACGGCCAGCACCATGGCGATGGCAAACGACTCAAGCGTCATGCCCCAGGTTGCTAGCAGCGCGTCAATGTAGTTCTGGCCATAGAGCGACCAGAGCTCGGAGAGACTCATGCGGACCTCCCGCCGATAAGGAAAGGGGCTCCCGTGTGTACGGAAGCCCCGACAACTCAGTGAAGAAACAGTTTAGCGCAATAAAGCGCACCGTGCGTTTCCGTATGGTTTCGTTGCGGCCGTTACTAGGCGCGTTGCCTAGGCGCCGATCTCGGGCAGCTCGGGAACATTGGTGTCACCCGTGCGGTCACCGATGCAGATCTGCCACAGCTCGGTCCAGGTGCCGTCGTCCTCAATCTTCTTAAGGAAGTCGTTAACGAAGGCGACGCCGTCGGAATCGAGCGGCAGGCCGATGCCATAGGGCTCCTTGCTGCCGAAGGGCTTGCCGGCGATCTTATACTTACCGGGCTCGCGGACTAGGGCGCTCTGCTGCATGTTGTTGTCGATGACGTAGGCGTCAACGCGACCCTGCTGGAGTGCCTGGCGGGCCTCCTCGTCGGTCTTGAACTCCTGCTGGCTGGCCTTGGGAGCGAGCTCCTCCAGGATGGCAGGGCCGTTGGAGCCGGACTGGACGGCGACGTTCTTGTCGGCCAGGTCGTCGACGCTCTTGATGTCGTCGTTGTCGGCGAGCACCAGGATGGCCTGCTGGGTGTAGTAGTAGGGACCGGCAAAGGAGACGAGCTTCTTGCGATCGTCAGTGATGGTGTAGGTGGCAAAGACGGCGTCGACCTGGCCGTTCTGCAGGACGGACTCACGCGTGTCCGAGGTCACCTGGGTGATCTCGACCTTGTTCTCGCCCAGAATGTAGTTGGACAGGAGCTGTGCGATACCGGCGTCGAAGCCGCGGGTCTGACCGTCCTTCTCGTTGAGGAGGGAGAAGAGCGTGGAGGTCTGGACGCCACCGATTGTAAAGACGCCGGCATCCTTGACGGCCGTAGCCCAGGTGCTGGCGGCGATGGCGTCGTCATCGGCCTTGGGGCCGTCGTTGACGAGCTTGTCGAATGCCTTGGCGTCGAGCGTGGCGGAAACCTCGGTATCCTCGGAGCTCTTGGAGGAACCGGCGGCGGAACCCTTGTCAGCCTCGGCGCTGGTGTCGGAGCAGCCGGCAAGACCAAGGCCGGCGACGGTTGCGAAGGTGGCGGCGACGAAGCCGCGGCGGTCGAGAACGACCTGCTGGGAGAGGTTCTTGCTCATGGTAGAACACCTTTCTCAATAAAATCCCTAGCGGTTGAGTAGAGTTATACCCTATCCCGCTCAGACGGGTCAACACGAAATAACTCAGAAACATACTTACCTTATGGGTTATTCTACCTACCATAAAGGGACAGGCACCTTTGTGGTGGTTCTTGCAGATGTGGTGGCCTGTCTCGCTGCTTTGTCTCAATCTGTAACAGTTAGACGAGGAAATGGGTTCTACCTGTTACAGATTGAGATTTTCTCTTCAGAGGGATTTGAATGTCTCGATCTGTAACAGGTAGACGGCCAAAAGGTCTCTGTCTGTTACAGATCGAGACAAAGGTTTGGGACTAAGACGTCTTATCTAGATCTGTAACAGTTAGACGGGAATTCGGGCCATAGATGTTACAGATTGAGATAATCGCGCCGCGAAAATAAAAACCTCCGCATGGGTGCTTCCCTTGCGGAGGTTTTTCTACTCGTTCAGTAGGCGTACCGCTTCGGCGGCCATGTTCTCGACCGTCATGCCGTTCTGAGCGAGCAGCTCGTTGGGGTCGTAGCGGTCGGGGAAGCCCTTGGCGATGCCGAAGGTGCGCGTGCGCACGGGCGTGCAGGCCAAGTAGCACGCGACGCGTTCGCCCCAACCGCCGTCCAAGATGCCGTCCTCGAGGGTGACGACAACGCGATGCTCGGCGGCAAGGCTGTCGAGGAACTCGCGGTCGAGCTCGGTTGCAAAGCGCGGGTTGACGAGTGTGGCCTCGATACCGTACTCGGCGGCCAAGCGGTTTGTCACGCGCTCGCCCAGCTCAAAGAAATCGCCAAGCGCGAGCACGGCCACGTCGCGGCCCTGGCGCACGACGTTGTAGCGCGCGACGCCGTAATCGTCGCCCTCGGCAGGCGCCAGATCGGGGCGGCTTACCAGGCCAATGCCCGGCACACGGATCGCTACGGGATGTTCGCGGTGGTCGAGCGACCAGCTCAGCATGGACAGATATTCCTCCATGCAGGCAGGTGCAAGGTAGTGCATGTTGGGAAGTCCGCCCAGCATGGAAATATCGAAGAACGAGAGGTGCGTCTCGGACGTGGTGCCAAAGATCGACGCGCCAAACACCAAGATGGTTGCGGGGGCGTCGTTGAGGCACAGGTCGTGCCACAGTTCGTCGTAGGCGCGCTGCAAAAACGTGCCGTACACACCAAAGACTGGCTTGGCGCCCGAGCGCGCAAGCGCGGTGGCAAAGGTCACGGCGTGTTCCTCGGCAATGCCCACGTCGACAAACTGCTTGCCAGCCGCAGCGCGAAGCTCGGGTGTAAAGCCCATGATGTAGGGCGTGGCAGCCGTGATGCCCACAACCTGCGGATCGCGCTCGATGGCGGCGCTGAGCGCCTCGCCCGTAATGTCGGCATAGGTGCGCGGCGCAGGCTCGCTCGGATGGCCCGGGCAGAGCTTGCGCCCAGTTGCCATGTCAAACGGACCCACATGATGCCAGCGCTCGGGGTCGCTCTGGGCTGGCTCAAAGCCCTTGCCCTTGGCGGTGGAGACGTGCAGCACGATGGGATGATCGATATTGTGCAGTTCCTGCAGTGCGTCGACTAGGGCCAACACATCGTTACCGGCGTCCAGATAGCGGTAATCGAGCTCCATCGCGCGGAAAATGTTGCGCTCACAGGTGCCGTTGCTGGCGCGCAGCTCGGCCAGATTGCGATACAGGCCACCGTGGTTTTCGGCGATGGACTGGTCGTTGTCATTGACGACGATGATCAAGTTGCTGTCGAGTTCGGCGGCATTGTTGAAGCCCTCAAACGCTAGACCGCCCGAAAGCGAGCCGTCGCCAATGACGGTAATGACGTTGTAGATGTCGCCTGCCAGGTCGCGCGCGTGCGCCAGGCCGCAGCCCAGGCTCACCGACGTGGAGGTATGACCCATGGCGAACAGGTCGTGCTCGGACTCGTCGGGATTGGCAAAGCCAGAAGCCTCACCATAACGCTCCGGATCGATATAAGTGTACGCGCGCCCAGTCAGCGCCTTGTGGGCGTAGGTCTGGTGCGAAACGTCAAAGACAATCTTGTCGATGGGGGAGTTAAACACGCGATGAAGCGCAACCGTAAGCTCAACGACGCCCAAGTTGGGGGCAACGTGTCCGCCGACGGCGGCGGAGCTTTCGAGGATGGCGTGGCGGATCTCGCCGCAGAGCAGTGGAAGCTCGGCGCGGTCGAGAGCCTTGACGTCCTCGGGCGTTGTCGTTTGCGTAAGCAGCATCGTTGTGGGTTACTCCATGCGAATCGAGCGCCGGCGCTCCCTCGGCCGGCACAATTGCACAAAACAGTCTCGCACATTTTGGCGTTTGATATGTGACGGCGGCGCGGTAATTCGCCAACTGGTGGGGCAAAACGTTTTGTCCGATGCCATACTGATAAGTTCCATGATGATTTTATTCATTGCGTGCAGGCTGTGGCTTGCCGCCGAGCGCCGCCGGAAGGAGGCCGCATGTCCGATACCGTTCGTGCCGAGAAAATCGCGTGCGAAGTAGACCATGCCGCCCGTCAACTGGCACAGGCGGGCCGTCTGGACCTGACGCGCGAGTTTATCCAGCATGGCGATGTGACGGTGTATGCGCATGTGACCTCGGTGGCGCGGGCAAGTCTGTCATTTGCCGAGCGCTTGGGCCGTGCTGGCATTTCGGTCGACCGCGCCTCGCTGCTGCGCGGGGCCCTGCTGCACGATTACTTTCTCTATGACTGGCACGACCCCGACCCAAGCCATCGACTGCATGGCTTTCGTCACCCGTTTTTTGCCCTGGCGCGTGCGGAGGAAGATTTTGAGCTGACGCCGCGCGAGCGGAATATTATCGTACGGCATATGTTTCCGCTGGTACCGGTGCCGCCGACGTGTCGTGAGGCATGGATTGTGTGCCTGGCGGATAAATGGTGCGCGCTGCGCGAGACGATTGCCGGCCGTCTGCCGCGCAAAGGCGGCGCGAACGATTTGAACGAGGGGTCGAGTGACGGCTCGAGCAAAGAATCGAACGAAAAGAGGAGTGGGTAGACGGTGGGAACCGCGATCGACATGGCATTTGACGGCGCGACGCTTGCCGCCTGTCCGCTCTCGGCGCTGGTACTCTCGTTTGCCTTCTACGGTTTTTGCGGCTGGGTATGGGAGTCGACAGTCTGCGCCATGCTCAACCACGGACGCTTTGCCAACAGCGGCTTTTGCTAGGGCCGTGTTGTCCCATCTACGGTGCGGGCGGCATCGCGTGCTGGTTGCTGCTGCGTGGAATCCCAGACGCCTCGAGCCAGTTTGTCGCTGCCGCGCTCGTATGCAGCGTGATCGAATATAGCGTGGGCGTGCTGTTGGAAAAAACGACGGGTGCCCGGTTTTGGGATTACTCGCATCTGCCGTTTAACCTGCACGGACGCATCTGCCTGTACTGGGCCTGCGCATTTGGCTTGGGTGCGTTGTGTATTTGCCGTTTAGTGGAGCCGGCATTGCTGGGGCTGCTTGGCCATCTGCCGGTGCTGATTGTGCGGCTGTCCGCCTTTATCGTCGCGGTCGCGATGATGGTCGATGCGGTGTGCTCGTTGGCCAGCTGGCGCCGCCTGTCCGATCAGCTTGAGCGTGTGCGTGCCGACCTTGCCGACCGCATCAATGAGTCGCTTGCCGACGCCTCCGACTCTATGCTCGAACGTATTCCCGATTCGGCGATCGACTCGGTGGCGCAGACGCATATCCGCGGTCGCGCCGTTAACGCTTGGCTGGCCGAGCTGGGCGACGCGGCGCTCGATGCCCTGCGCGAGAAGGCTTCGATGCCGACGTTTATCTCGGATGGTGCTCGCGGCCTGGCGCTTGCTGCCCGCCGCGTTGCCGATGCCGCGCCGAGCATGCCGCGTCCGTCGCTCAGTCGTCGCCTTGCCGGCAAGCGCATGAGCCGTCCGGTGCCGAGTGTGTCGCTCAGTCGTCGCGACCTGCGCTTCTTCAATGCCTTTCCGCGCTTGCGCATCAATCGCTACGAGGGCGTCATCCGGGCCACCGATCTCCGCGACCGAGCTCGCGAGCTGTTCCGGCGCTAGGCGGGGCGGGCGCGCTCACGGCTTCCTTGCTCGCGTATTTCCCGTTCGTTTCGCGCCCGTTGCCGCGCCGTTTCCAAGATTGCGGCACCGTTTCCATTCGACAACGCAGCGTTTAACAACGCCGTATCTGGTCTACACCAGTTGCCCCTCGGCCGCATTATGGGCGCCGACAACGTTCATGCGACCAAGGGGGACGAATGTACGATACGGGATCGACAACGTTTATGCTCATCTGCACCATGCTCGTGTTTTTAATGACACCGGGCCTGGCGTTTTTCTATGGCGGTCTGTCTAGGCGCAAAAATGTCATCAACACCATGCTTATGTGCTTTGGCGCCATTGGCCTGGTTGGTGTGCTGTGGATTGTTGCCGGCTGGTCGCTGGCCTACGGCGGCGACGGCTCGAGTCCGTTTATTGGAGGCCTTGACCAGTTGCTGTGCCTACCGGTGCTCAACCAGGTGCTGCAGGCGGCCGAGGGCAATGCCGCGGGCGGTGCCGTCTACCCTCAGATCATCAACATCGCCTTCCAGATGGCGTTTGCCATGATCACCGCCGCTATCGTTACGGGCAGTCTGGCAGGCCGCGTTAAGTTTGGTGCCATGACGGCCTTCCTGGGCATTTGGCTGCTCGTGGTCTATGCGCCGCTCGCCCACATGGTTTGGGGCGGCGATGGTTCCTTTATCGGCGACATCATCGGCGCGCTCGACTTTGCCGGCGGCGACGTGGTACACATTTCGTCTGGTCTCACGGGCCTGATTCTCTGCTTAATGCTCGGCCGTCGTCGCGGCTTTGGCATGGTGAGCTACCGTCCGCATAACGTGCCGTTTGTGGCGCTGGGCGCCGGTCTACTTTGGTTTGGTTGGTTTGGCTTTAACGGCGGCAGCGAGTTTAAGGCCGACGCCGTGGCGGCACTCGCCATCCTCAACACCGTGACGGCCAGCGCGGCGGGCATGGTCTCGTGGCTTGCCGTCGAGCGCGTGCACACCGGTCGTCCCACGCTGGTGGGCGCCAGCACCGGTCTGGTTGCGGGCCTTGTGGTGGTCACGCCGGGCGCGGGCTTTGTCGAGCCGTGGGCGGCGCTGGTCATGGGCCTGATCGTCTCTCCCGTCTGTTACCTGGCCATCAGCCATCTCAAGACCAAGTTCGGCTACGACGATGCGCTCGACGCGTTTGGCTGCCATGGTATCGGCGGCATCTTGGGCGGCGTGCTCACGGGCCTGTTCTGCGTGCCGGAGCTTTCGTGGACCGGTAAGGGCGGCCTGTTCTACACGGGTGACATGTCGCTGCTCATCTCGCAAATCCTGGGCATTGTGGTGACGGTCGCTATTGTGCTGGTGCTCGACTTGGTGATTGCCGCGGTGGTCAAGGCGCTGTTCCGCGGCAGCCTGCGCGTGGACGAGGCCGATGAGGCGCTGGGCTTGGATGCGAGTCAGCACGGCGAGAGCGCATATCCTTCGTTCTCCGGACTCGATTAGCAGCACGGCTTTCCCAGGCACCCGACCTTGCCCCTCAAACCGTCGCTTGCGTACCGAAGTACGCGGCGCTCCTCTTTCGGGGCAATCTCGGGCACCTGGAAAACCCGTGCCATGTGAAGGACAATTCATTTCTTTTATTGAAGAGAGGAATTCACTATGAAGAAAATTACGGCTATCGTGCGCCAGGAGAAGCTTGAGGTTCTCAAAGATGCGCTGTTTGCTGCTGATGTTCGCGGCATGACTATCAACCAGGTGCAGGGCTGCGGCGCACAGCATGGCTGGAAGGAATACGTGCGCGGCAACGAACTGCTCGTCAATACCATCCCCAAGGTGCAGTTCACCCTCATCTGCGCTGATGAGCACGTTGACGGAATTGTCGACATCATCTGCAATGCCGCCCGCACCGGTGCCGTTGGAGACGGCAAGATTTGGGTCGAGCCGGTCGAAGAAGTTATCCGCATTCGCACCGGCGAACACGGCCCGGCCGCGGTGTAGAATCGACCGTCTGCCATCCGCAACGTTAAAATGCTGCAATGAGGCACAAGACTTGCGTTGCGGATGGGCGGATTATGGGTCGCAATAAATATCCCGAGGAGACGGTCGCGAAGATTCTCGACGCGGCACTGGAGCTATTCTGCGCACAGGGTTATGAGGGGACGAGTATTCAAGATATCGTTGACCGTCTCGACGGCATGACCAAGGGCGCTGTCTATCATCACTTCAAGAGCAAAGAAGAGATTTTCAACGCCGCGTTTGATCGGGCGATGACTCCGATTGTTGAGCACCGCCGCTCGATGCTTGGCGTCGGTAATATGACCGGAGCCCAAAAGCTCAAGCGACTGTACGCGCCCGAGTCCGTAGTTCCGCAAATTGAGCTATGGGCACGTATGCGTCCTGCAGCAGATCCGGTAAAAAGCTCGCGTCTACTGGCGATGCAGTACCAGGGCTCGTTTGACGAGTCAGCCGATGGCTGTCTCTTGCCAGTGATCGAGGAGGGCATCGCCGACGGCTCCATTGCGTGCGAATGCCCGCGCGAAGCGGCGGAGGCCGTATCGTTGCTAGCGAATCTCTGGCTGCTGCCGCTGTTCCGTCCGCTCGAGCCCAAGGAGCGAATGCTCGCTCGTGCACAATGTCTGGCGCAGATGGCCGCTGCGGTGGGACTCGATTTGGGCGAGGAAGTGCTCCAGACAACGGCACGGATTTGGGACGTATGGGACCGCGCTGGGTGGTAATATAGATACCAACGGTATGTAATTGATTTGTGAGGGTAGCCACGGCTGCCCTTTTCAAGTCATTAAATACATACTAGTGGTATGTATAGGGGGTGGGCTTATGGCTGGGCTGAGAGACGTCGGCGTCTCGTTGAAATCAAAAACAGTGCGGTCAATCAGGCTCGCGGAACTTCTGGTTGCGCAGCTGTGCACGTATTCGATGCTGTCGGCGCTGTGCTTTGCGTATCCGCTTTACTTGTTCGATTGCAGCGGATCGTCAACGTTATATGGCGTCGTCGCGGCGATAGCGTTCATACCCGGCGTACTTGCAACTCCGGTTGGCGGAATCTTGGCGGATAGGGGAAGACATCGCGAGGTCCTCGTGGCCCTCGGCATTGCTCTGATGACTGCATCACTGCTGTCTATCCCCATGAAGCGCTCGTTGCCTCTTGCGGTCGTCGTAGTAGCGATACTTTGTGTTCAATATGGTGTTCAATCGCTGCTAAAGCCAATGCTCCAAATTGAGACGGTGCGCATGGCGGGTGAAAAGAAGGTTGAGCGGGCCACTGCATTGGTTTCGCAGGTGACCATGGTGAGCAATATCTTGGGTCCTGTGGTCGGGACGGCAGTCTATGGGTGCTTTGGCATCGATGCTCTTTGCACAATCGCGTCGGTAACGTTTGCGATTTCAGCTCTGTTGTTTGGTGGCGTACTCAAGCAAAATGCCTCATCTGAAACGATGGGAGACGGCGCGACTCGTACGACATGCCGAAACGATTTTCGGGAGTCGATTCGGTATCTGTTGCAAAATGCATCATTGGTCGCTGTGATTTTGCTTGCGGCAGTTTTGAACCTTGCGTTGGTTGGGCTAACGATTGGCGCTCCCATTATTGTTACAAAGCATCTCGGCATGCAATCGTCCTGCGTTGGGATAGTTGAGGTTGCTCTGGGCCTGGGTGGTCTTACCGGCAGTGGCTTGGTCGGCATTTGGCCGCATCGCTTTTCTCTCAATAGCATATGTCGATATGTTGCGATGATCTGTTTTGGAGTCGCACCGATTATTGTCGCGCAACTGTTCGGCGCAGATGCATGCGTGTTCACCGTGTTTGCGGTTGGTTCGGCATGGATCATGGTGTGGGCAAGCATTGCGTCGGTTGAAATCATCGCGTTTGTTCAGCGGGTAGTGCCGACTGAGCTCTGCGGAAAAGTGCTTTCGGTCGTTTACATGGTCCTTTCCTGCGCAACACCTATCGGCCAATTGACGTACGGGGTTGCATATGATCGATGGACACCGGCGATTGTATTCGCAGGCATGCTGGCGGTGCTGACGTTGACGACGGCGCTGTTTTATCGGCTGAAAAGTTGCTTGTGGCGATTGTCTTAACGCGCTGGGGCACCGTTGCTTTGCGGAAGCGAATGTCCTGGCGCGTTGGAACACCCTTGCATGGGCATGCCTCTCTTTCGTCTAAAATAACGTGCAGACGAAGGAGAGGCATGCCCATGATCAAGATGTTCGCGAGTGACTTAGACGGAACGCTGCTTAACGCCCTGCACGAGGCAGATAGGACTATCCGCCGCGCCATTCGCGAGCTGACTGAGGCTGGCCTGCATGTGGTTCCCGCGACTGGACGCTCGACGTTGCCGATCGGCGAGCATGGCTTTACGGGCCTGGCGCTTGACGCCTGCTGCTCCAATGGATCCATCGTGCGCGACAGTCATGGTGAGGTGCTCAAGACCTGGACCATCGACCCACAAATCACCGAGGAGCTGCTCAAGGAGTTTCCGGATATCTGTTTTGACTGCTCCACGCCCGACGGCATGTTTTCGAGCGGATCGTTCGAGATGCACCAGGCGGGCTTTAAAAAGGACAGTCCCATCAAGCGCATCGTGATGCGTGGCATGCGTGCGCGTGGCGGCTATCACGAGGAACAGTATTTCGACCAGTCGATTGGCGACATCTTGCGCCACGATGTGTGCAAGATCAACTGCCGCGTGACCTCGCGCGAGCTGGAGCGCGACCTTAAGGCGTATCTTGCCGAGCGTTCCGATCGCGTGGTCAACGCGCCGTTCGATCCGGTGATGTTCGAGATCACGGACGTGGCGTGCAACAAGGGCGAGAGTGTGGCCTGGCTGGCGGGCTACTACGGTATTGCCGAGGACGAGGTCGCTGTCTACGGCGACGGCGGCAACGACATTGCTATGCTGAGGCGTTTCCACCACAGCTACGCGACCAAAAACGGCAGCAATGCAGCTAAGGCCGCCGCGAGCGCAACTATCGGCAGTTGCATGGTCCACGCCGTCCCCAAACACATGCTCGCCACCATGCATAAGCAGAGCTCCCGCACCATCATTGAATAATGTGACAAAGGGACTGTCCCTTTGTCACAGTGGGGACTAGCTTCTTTAAACACGAACATATATTCGCATATTTAACTGCGCTTTGATAGAATTGTTGCTGTTGGCGGCAGTTCCATGTGCCGGGCAGAGCCCTCCATCTGATGGGAGGTGATGCCCATGACCGATTTGATTGATTTCGTGAGGCTCCTGACCGCATTGGTCTCGCTTCTTACGACGCTTATCGGACTTTCCGAGGCACTCAAGCAACGCTCGAAGCAACGAAAGAGGGGTCGCCGCCGCTAAGGCGTTGACCCCTTAATCCACGCAACGGCGCTGCCCAGCTTTGCAGAACTTGGGCTGCCGTCGACACCATTCTACCCACGAATGACATTTTGGACAATCGGCAATGTCGCTTCTAAAAGCTGAGCGCAACCTAATGTGACAAAAAGACAGTCCCTTTGCCACAATCTAAATATTGCCTTTACGTGTTGATGCACACGGTGTGCAATAATACTCGCACTGTGCAATAGCGCACAGGCTGAGTAACAAGGAGGACGCTTGTCCCAGCTCGAGAAATGTGATCGCCGGTCCCTTCGCTCACAGCGTGCTCTTCGCCAGGCACTTGCCAGCGAGCTTGCCGAAAGCGGCGACCTTTCGCGCATTAACGTCGCGTCGCTCACCGAGCGTGCCGGCCTTACGCGCCGCACGTTCTATTCGCACTACCGCGATATCCCCGACTTTATCAGCCAGATCGAGGACGGCCTGCTTGCCGAGATTCGTGAGCGGGTGGAGCTTATCACCGCAGCTCAATTACCCGATCTTTACCGCAATATCGACGAGCTCGAGCCGGCACCCGGTTCGGTTGAGCTGCTTCGCTATCTTGCGGCTAATCGCGACCTTATCGGGGCCCTGCTGGGCCCGGGCGGCGACCCCGCCTTTATTAAAAAGATCATCGATACCGCACGCGAGGCCGTGGCGCCGCGTGCACAGACGGGCATTTTGGGCTTGGCGCTGGGCACCTTCTTTGACTACTACGTCACCTATGTCGTGAGTGCCGAGGTCGGCATGATCCAACGTTGGTTTGAGCGTGACCTTTCCGAATCGCCCGAGACCATGGCGCGCATCATGACGGTCATCGCCTTTGTGCGCCCCGGCGACCTGTATGGCCAACCCATCGATATCAACGTGCCGGAATACGGCATGAAGCTATTGAACTTGCAGCTCGAGGATGCGGTCGACACCACCGCAACCGTCGAGTCCAACAACTAAGAGGAGAGACAATGAGCAAACTCGTCGAGGGCATTAAAGACCGTGTGGTCGCTGCCGCACGCGAGGCTGCGCCCGCCGTGGTGGACGCCGCGCAGAAGGCCGCGACCGCGGCTGCCGAGAAAGTTGCTGAGGCAGTTGCCGATGCCAAGAACGTGGCAGGGGAGACGTCCGTCGTCGCCGAGCCCGCCACCGCCGCTGAGCCCGTAGCCGCCGCCCAGGCCCCCGAAGGCGCGATCTTCAACCCCGAGGCCGCCCGCGGCAACCTGCATCTGGGCATAGACGTGGGCTCCACCACCGTCAAGCTCGCCGTGCTCAACGACGACAACCAAATCGTCTATGCCAAGTACCAGCGCCATCACACCGACGTCCGCGCCTGCGCCCGCGACCTGTTCGAGGGGGCCGCGACCGTGCTACCGACGGCGCAGATGACCTGCGCCATTACCGGCTCAGGCGGCCTGCTGCTGTCCCAATGGCTCGACCTGGAGTTTGTTCAGGAGGTCATCGCCAGCAAGCGTGCCGTCGAGACCCTCATCCCGGCCACCGATGTTACCATCGAGCTGGGCGGCGAGGACGCCAAGATCATCTACTTCGACAACGGCATCGAGCAGCGCATGAACGGCACCTGCGCCGGCGGCACGGGCGCCTTCATCGACCAGATGGCCACTCTGCTGCACACCGACGCCAGCGGCCTTAACGAACTCGCGGCCAACGCCACCACCATCTATCCCATCGCCAGCCGCTGCGGCGTTTTTGCCAAGACCGACGTGCAGCCGCTGCTCAACGAAGGCGCCCGTCCCGAGGACGTCGCCGCTTCCATCTTCCAAGCCGTCGTGACCCAGACCATCTCGGGTCTGGCGTGCGGCCGTCCCATCCGCGGCAACGTCGCCTTCCTGGGCGGCCCGCTGCAGTACCTCTCCGAGCTGCGCCACCGCTTCTACCTCACGCTCAACCTGGACGAGGAGCACCGCATTGTGCCCCAAAACGCTCACCTGTTTGTGGCGAGCGGCGCCGCCATGGCGCATGAGTCCAACAAGCTCAGCACGTTCCCGCAGCTCATCGAGGCTATCGATGCCTTGGGTGACACACAGGGTGCCGAGGTCGAGCGTCTGGATCCGCTCTTTGCCACCGACGAGGATTTTGCCGAGTTCAAGACTCGCCACGACACCGAGGTCGTCCCCAAGGGCAAGCTCGACGGCTACACCGGCCGCGTGTTCATCGGTATCGACGCCGGCTCCACCACCATGAAGGCCGCGCTCGTGGGCGAGGACGGCCAGCTGTTGCACACCTGGTACGGCAACAACAACGGTGACATCCTGGGCACGGCCAAGGTCATCATGGCCGATTTCTACAACCACATCCCCGCGGGCTGCACCATCGGCCACGTGACCACCACGGGCTACGGTGAGGCGCTGCTCATCGAGGCCCTCAAGGCCGATTCCGGCGAGATCGAGACCGTCGCGCACCTGCGCGGTGCCAAGGCGTTCCTGCCCGGCGTCGAGTTTATTCTGGACATTGGCGGCCAGGACATGAAGTGCCTGCGCGTCAAGGACGGCGTTATCGAGCACATCATGCTCAACGAGGCCTGCTCGTCGGGCTGCGGTAGCTTTATCGAGAGCTTCGCCGTTTCTATGAACATGGACGTGCGCGCGTTCGCCAATGCCGCCATCCATGCCAAGGCCCCCGTCGACCTGGGTAGCCGCTGCACGGTCTTTATGAACTCGCGCGTCAAGCAGGCGCAAAAGGAAGGCGCCACGGTGGGCGACATTGCGGCCGGCCTGTCCTATTCCGTCATCAAGAATGCCCTGTTCAAGGTCATTAAGCTGCGCGACCCCAAGGAGATCGGCAGCCAGGTGATCGTTCAGGGCGGCACCTTTATGTCCGATGCCACGTTGCGTGCGTTTGAGCAGCTCACCGGCGTGCATGCCGTGCGTCCCGACATCGCCGGCTGCATGGGCGCCTACGGTGCGGCCCTGCTCGCCCGCGATCGCGCCGGCGCCGACGGCACCTCGACCATTCTTTCTGCCGAGGACATCGCGCACCTTACCGTGACGCAAAAGCATGTCCGCTGCGGCCGCTGCTCCAACAACTGCCAGCTTACCGTCAACGACTTTGGCGGCGGCAGGCGCTTCATTACCGGTAACCGCTGCGAGAAGGGTGCCGGCCACAAAAAGCAGAAGACCGAGGCCCCCAACCTCTTCAAAAAGAAAAACGAGCTGCTCTTTAACCGCGAGGTGCTGAGTCCCGACGAGGCCCCGCGCGGCACCGTCGGCATCCCGCGTGCACTCAACATGTACGAGAACTACCCCTTCTGGCATGCGTTCTTTACGCGCCTGGGCTTTAGCGTGCAGCTGTCCGACCAGTCGAGCAAGAAGACCTACCAGGCGGGCATCGAGTCCATGCCGTCCGAGAGCGTGTGCTATCCGGCCAAGATGAGCCACGGCCATGTGATGAACCTCATCGACCGTGACGTCGACTTTATCTGGATGCCGTGCGTGCGCTGGGAGCGCAAGGAGGATCCGACCGCCGGCAACTGCTATAACTGTCCCATCGTCATGAGCTACCCCACGGCGCTGGCGCTCAATATTGACGAGATCCGCGAGCAGAACATCGAGTTCCTGTATCCGTTTGTGCCGTATCACGACAAGACCGAGCTCAAGCGCCGCCTGTACCAAGTGCTCGCCGTCGACCGCGTGGCCGACGCCGAGGCCGGTCGCGGTCGCGTGCGCGGACCCAAGATCACCCGCTCCGAGGTCGATGCCGCCGTCAACGCTGCCTTTGAGGCCGATGCGCGTTTCCACGAGGACATCCAGACCATGGGCGAGGAGGCTCTTAAGTGGGTCGAGGACCACGGCGGCCACGGCATCGTACTCGCCGGCCGTCCTTACCATAACGACCCCGAGATCAACCACGCCCTGCCTGAGCTTATCTCGAGCTTTGGCTTTGCGGTCTTTACCGAGGATTCGCTCGCGCATCTGGTAAAGCCCGAGCGCCCCATCCGCGTCGTCGACCAGTGGATGTACCACAGCCGCCTGTACGCCGTCGCCCGTTTTGTGACGATGCGCAACGACCTGGACCTGATCCAGCTCAACTCTTTCGGCTGCGGTCTGGACGCCCTGACCACCGATCAGGTGCAGGAGATTCTGGAAGCCAGCGGCAAGATCTACACCGTGCTCAAGATCGACGAGGTATCCAACCTGGGTGCCGCGCGCATCCGCATCCGCTCGCTCATGGCCGCGCTTAAGGACCAGGAGGCCGAGCGCCTGGCCGAGGCCACGGCCGCGGGCGAGGCCTACGAGCAGGGCGATGCCGCGCCGGTGGCTCCCTCCAAGGATGCCCCCGCGTTCGCGAGCCGCAAGTACACGTTCGAGGCGCAGCGTGAAAGCGCCTCGACCGCGTGGCCCAAGGTGCCCTTTACCGAGCAGATGCGCGAGGAGGGCTACACCATCCTGTGCCCGCAGATGGCGCCGATCCACTTTGACCTGGTCAAAGAGGTGTTCCGCGGTGCCGGCTACAACTTGGAGCTGCTGCCCTCGACCGATCACGATGCCGTCGAGGCCGGCCTGCGCTACGTGAACAATGACATTTGCTACCCGTCGATCCTGGTAACGGGCCAGATTATGGAGGCCATCGAGAGCGGCAGGTACGATCTGTCCAAGACGGCCGTGGTTATCAGCCAGACCGGCGGCGGCTGCCGTGCCACCAACTACATCGCGCTCATCCGCAAGGCCCTGCGCGAGAGCGGCCACCCCGAGATCCCGGTGATCTCGCTTTCGGCCGTGGCGCTCGGCGAGGACAACCCTGGCTTTAAGATTACGCCGGCGCTGCTCAAGCAAGCAGTCTACGCGGTGCTCTTTGGTGACGTGATGATGCAGATGCTCTATCGTTGCCGCCCGTACGAGGCTACGCCCGGTGCCGCCAACGCGCTCTACGAGGAGTACATGGCGCGCGCCCGCAAGCTGGCGCCTAAGTTCAACAGGCACAACTACACCAAGCTGTGCCGCGAGGCCATCCGCGCGTTCGACACCATGCCGCTCGTGGGCGAGGGTACTAAGCCGCGCGTGGGCGTGGTCGGCGAGATCTTGGTCAAGTTCCACCCCACAGCCAACAACCACGTGGTCGATGTGATCGAGCGCGAGGGCTGCGAGGCCGTGGTACCGGGCCTGCTCGACTTCTTCCTGTACTCCATGAGCAATGCCGAGCTGCAGAAGGACGAGCTGGGAAGCTCTGCCACTACGCGCGCGGGCATGCAGGCGCTCATTAAGCTTGTGGACTGGATGCGTACGCCGGTGGAGGAGATGCTCGAAAAGTCCCGCCGCTTTGAGGCGCCCGAGCGCATCGGCACCATGGCCGACAAGGCCCGCACGGTGCTTTCGGTGTGCAACAACATGGGCGAGGGCTGGCTGCTCACGGCCGAGATGCTCGACCTGATCGATCACGGTGCGCCCAATATCATCTGCACGCAGCCCTTCGCGTGCCTGCCCAACCACGTGGTGGGCAAGGCCGTGATCAAGGAGCTGCGCCGCCAGCATCCCGAGAGCAACATTGTCGCGGTGGACTACGACCCCGGTGCGTCCGAGGTCAACCAGCTCAACCGTATTAAGCTCATGATCAGTGTGGCCAAGGAGAACATGCGCGCCGGCAAGGGCTTTAAGCTCGAGAAGGTGGCGCCGCTCGCGATGGACGAGGTCACCGGCCAGATGCGCGCCCACGACGGCTGCGTGAGCTGCGAGCCGGCCAGCGAGGAAGCCGTTGCGTCGGTCGCCGAGCGTCTGGGACGCGGCATTAAGAAGTAGCTTGCCCGCTATGGGCTAGATATGAGACAAACGGGTGGCAGCCGTGCCGGCTACCACCCGTTTTTGCTGGACATATGTTGCGTAAACGCCCCAACTATCACCCTTTGCGAACTTAGATTTCGGAAGTATGCGGCAAAATCTGAATAGGCCGAGCACACCGGATATGACAAAGCTCTGTACCTGCGGTTTTATTGGCGAAAATCAGGACGTGCTCAAGAGTTTCGGAATTTGCCGCATACTTCCGAAAACGACGTCTCGGTGGCACCAAAAACTGCCCTCGGAACCCCTGAGATAATGAACATATGTAGCCGTTTGCCGCGAAATACCGCCCGTTTATAGAACCCACCCCCAGCGCGCGTCATCCTTACGGTTGAATAAATACACATCTATGGAATTACGTAAGAGAGGGCCGTTCCATGAGCTACAAGACCGTTTGTGTTGCCGGCGGCGGCGTGTTGGGAAGCCAGATTGCCTTTCAGGCTGCCTACTGCGGCTTTGATGTAACGATTTGGCTGCGCAGCGAGGGCAGCATCGGCCGCACCCAGCCCAAGATCGATCACGTGCGCAAGGAGTACATCGCGGCAATCGAGGGCATGGCGGACGGCACGGGCGAGTGGTGCGCCGGTATCGCCGATGGCACCCAGCCCTTCGACAAGGAAGCGGCGCTCGCCGCCGTCGAGCGTGCCTACTCCACACTCAAGCTGGAGCTCGATCTTGCCAAGGCCGTGGCCGACGCCGACCTGGTCATCGAGTCTATGGCCGAGGACACTCAGGCAAAAATCGACTTCTACAAGAAGCTCGCCCCGGTTCTGCCGCAAAAGACCGTCATCGTGACCAACTCATCCACGCTGCTGCCGAGCACCTTTGCCAAGTACACCGGCCGTCCCGAGAAGTACCTGTCGCTGCACTTTGCCAACTCCATCTGGAAGAACAACATGACCGAGGTCATGGCACAGGACCAAACCGACAAGCGCTACTTCGACGAGCTCGTCGACTTTGCCAACGATATCCGTATGCTTGCCCTGCCCGTCAACAAGGAAAAGAACGGCTACCTGCTCAATTCCATGTTGGTGCCGTGGCTGCTTTCGGGCCTTGACCTGTATGTTTCGGGTGTGAGTGACCCCAAGAGCATCGACCTTGCATGGACGCGGGGCACCGGCGCCCCCAAGGGCCCGTTCCGCGTATTCGACACGGTGGGTATCCAGACGGCCTACAACATCGTCATGCAGTATCAGAAGGTCCCGGGCCTGGTGAGCCCGCTGCTCAAGAAGATGATGATGCCCTACAACTTTAAGGCTATGGCATCCGTCCTCAAGAAAATGCTCGACGAAGGTAAGCTGGGCGAAAGCTCGGGCGAGGGCTTCTTCAAGTACTAAAAATGATCTCTTGGGGGCGGAAGCGTTGAGGATCTACGGTAGTATGCGACAAGATCTGAATAGGTCGAGCAAGAGCTGTAGCGCGCGTTGACGTTTGCCCAATAGAACGCAAAAATGCACCGTTCGCCGATACTCCTCTCGCGAGTGGTTGCCATATGGTTTGATGTTGGAAACATATGATTGCCGACAGGCCGTAGGTGACATTCGCCATGATATCGGAGGTACCAAGTATGTTTCGTGCTCCGTTAAACAAGTATCGGGCTGGCTGACATGAGCCGCCGTTTTGTCTCGATAACCGTTGCAGTGGTTTGCCTGGCAGTGCTTCTGGGCGCTATAGGGCAGTTCGCTATAAGTCGAGAAACATCCTATATGCAGGAATGTGCTTCCGAAGGCTTTGCCATTGACGGTTACTATCGGGATGACGAAACAAGTCGGGAAACCCTGGCTTTTCTTGAGGAGGACAACTGTCGATGGCAGCTGGTCGACCAAGACGGAATCTGCGCAGACGGGCAGTTTAAGCGTACGGATGACCCCAACATCCTGATATTAAAGAAGGAAAACGGCGAAGAATTCGGTACGGTCCACGTGGCGTATATTTCGCGCCGACGCGATCAGGGCTTGCTCTACCTATTTAGAGATACCAGGGTGACCCGTTTTTATCTGGTGAGTACCGGCCCGGCGTTTACAGTGGAGTCTGGCGATGTCGATGCGGACAGCTGATTCACGGCAATAAAACAGCGAGCGGGGCGCAGTCGTGATCTGCGCCCTACATCACGTTACTTCACATCGAACTCCACGCGATCGAGTTCGGGCACATTGAGGTCGATGAGCTTGCGGGCTACACGGCGGTCGTGTGCCCCAAGCGCCTCGCTTGTCGTCACATGGGCGACAACCTCGCGCTCGACAAGGCCCTCCTCCTCGTCTTCGGTGGCCGAGGTCTCGACGGCAACGGTGTAATCCTTAAAGCCCGGCAGCACCGCGGCAAGCTCGCGCGTGGTTTCGGTGACGCCGTAACCGTCCTGCACGCCGGCCTGCGCCGAGCCAATAGACCCCGCCGTCATAACGATGCAGGGGATGGCAAAGATCACCGTGCCCACGATGATGCGGCGGCGCACCTTGTGTGACAGCTCATCGACCTCGGCGTTTTCCTCGGCGGTCACAATGCCGTCGCCGTTGAGGTCGCGCTTGAGCGGCACGCGCAAAAGAAGCAGCACGGCTTCGGCAGCCAGTGCGATAAAGACCACGTTGATGCCAAACTCGTAGAGGGCTGAAAGAAACAGCGACCCGCTTGCGATGGCGATGCCATAGCCCGCCGCGCACAGGGGCGGCATGAGCGCGGTTGCCACGGCCACGCCGGCGATGAGCGTGGCGGGTTCCTGGTCGCGCGAGTTGCCCAGGCCACCCGCAAAGCCGCCCGCGAGCGCGACGGCAAGGTCCCATACGGTGGGTGTCGAGTTATCGATGATGGCGGCCGTGGTGGTGCCAAGGGGCGAGAGCTTAAAGTACAGCGTGGACGTGATTAGACAAAAGACCATCTGCAGCGCGAGGCCGGCAATTGCCTCGACGGCAATCTCGCGGTCGAGCGTGGCAATGCCGTATGCCATGGCAAGGACCGAGCCCATGAGCGGGCAGATGAGCATGGCACCTACAATGGCGATATCCGAGTTGATATCGAGGCCGATGCTCGCGATCAACATGGCAATGATCAGGATGCATAAGTGCGAGCCAGTCAGGCGCGCCCCGTTTACAAAGCGCTTGCGAATCACGTGATAGGGCGCGCGTCCCTCGCGTATGTTGAACGCCTGCTTAAGGAAACGGGTGGCATTCTCCATGGCCTCGCTGTGTGCAGGGCGTATACCGTGACGACGATGATGACGCTCGCGCAGCCGCTTGATCTGTTGTTTGTCGAGTTCCATGCTTACCTCGTTTAGCTTCTGAGCCGCTTCTTGCGTCTGTCGTCTTTACTCTACACCGCGTTAGGCGAGGTGTCAGACAAGGTTTGTTGACCTGGAAGTCAGGCCAATCGACATGGCTAAAACGCCGCGAGGATCATAAGAGTCAAATAGACAAAAAAGCGCGGGGCCGGTTTGATTCCGACTCCGCGCTCTGCGCTGGTGCGTTGTTGTTCGGCCTACCCCAGCAGGCTCAGACCAACAGAGACAAACGCCAGGATAACGCCGACGATGGACTCGCCGCCGAGCAGGCCGCTGGCGACAACCAGGCCCTGCTCCTGGAAGGCGGCACCCTTGGCGGCCTTCTCCTCGTCCGAAAGACCAGCGGTGGCGTCGCGGTGAGCGGCCCACTTGTCGTAGGCGAGCTTGACGCAGGAGCCCAGGAAGGCCGTGAGCGACATGTAGAACGGCAGGTACACGCCCAGACCGATCATCATGGCCGGAATGCCGAGCCAGTACATGACGATGCCGGCGATAAAGCCGCCTGCGAACCACGGCACGCTCGGGATGCCCGAGACCATGGTGGCGACCACGCTTGCCTGCGCGGCAACGAAGCTTTTGTCGGGACCAAAGGCGTCCGGACCATAGGCGGTGACGAGCGCGACCATGACGGCGGCAGCGACCAGGGCACCCACGATGCCGCCGATGGCCTGGCCGACCCACTGTGCTCGCGGGTTGGTGCCCAGCACGGCGCCGGCCTTAAAGTCGTTCATGACGTCGCCCGCAAGGCCGCACGCCACGGCTACGATGCCGGCGATAAAGAACAGCTTGACCTGAGCGATCTGTGCGAAGGCAGCCACGATGAGCATGACGATGAGGCCAAAGATCTCCATGGGGTCGATGCCCGTCTGGCCGCAGCTCTGCGCGCTCATGATGGTGGTGACAAAGGTGAACAGCGTGACGATGACGGCCGGAACGGGGCCGAGGTCGAGCGCGATAGCGACGATCACGGCGATGGCGGCGGTGCCCAGGCCGATGATGCCGGCGTCGAGCTTAAGGGAGCCCGAGATGAGCGACTGCTCGTCGGTGTCGCTGGAGCTGTCGGCGGCGAGGCCGCGGGCGATGCCGGCGACCTGCGGCAGGATGTCCTTGAGGACGACGGCGACGCCAAAGCCCATCATGAGGCCCATGCCCAGGGACTTGACGATGCCCTGTGCGGTCATGACGTCAAACAGACCGGCAGCGGTGCCGCCCACGATGATGCCAAAGTTGCCCAGCAGGGCGCCGGCAAACCAGAAGGCGACCGGGGCGAAGCCCACGAGGAAGCCGACGGAGAGCAGCATGGGCGAGTTGTAGATGCCAAAGGTCACGCCGGGGATGTTGAGCGTGCACAGCATGCTGGGCACAATGCCCAGAGCGTCGCGCAGCACGCTATAGATGCCGGCGATGGCCATGGAACCAAAGAGCTGCTTGCCGGTCTTGCCGCCAGCCTCGGTCGCGCGCAAGGTCTGAGCTGCGGCGTTGCCGGTGGGGAACTCAAGCGCGGCGTCCACGATAAAGTGACGGTGGATGAGCGCGGTGGCCAGCAGACCCAGGATAGTGCCGGCGAGTGCCACGATAAACATGTCGAGCCAGCTAATCTGGTCGGCATAGCCCAGCATCCAGGCGCCCGGGATGGTAAACGCCAGACCGCCGGCGACCATGGCGCCTGCGGACATGATGGTGTGGGTGACGTTTGCCTCGTTGAGGTTGGCGTTGCCCATGAGTTTGAGGAAGAACAGCGAGATGACGGCAGCAAAGACGATCGGCCAGGGGAGTGCGCCCATCTTGAGGGCGGTGTAGGCCGAGCTTGCCGTGATAATCACGCAGCCAAGGACGCCGATGACGACGCCGCGCAGCGTGAGTTGCCCGCGCATCGAAGCGCGGTTCGAGGGATTGCTCATATAAAACTCCTTTGCGTATATCCGCTTCCCCCGGGAGCGCCGCTACGGATACGGCGCGGGAAGTCGGGTTACCAAGGGCCGCCGCGTGAGCTCGCGCGCGACCGCGCACCAGTATAACGGCAAGGCAGGTCATTTGGGACGGGGCTTTTTAGCTACCCCGAGCGAAGCCGAAGGATGATTATTCTGGGACGGGGATTTAAAAATCATTAGGTACGCAATGATTTTTAAATCCCCGTCCCAGAATAATCATCGGGATATACTGCTGGGCAGACGAAAGGAGCGCTGACGATGCTTAATGGGTGCGCATATATATTGACGGTCGACGTGGGCAACACGTTCATTCGCTTTGGCCTGTTTGCCGAGGATTCGGCCGCGGCGCAGGAATGCCCGCTTGCGACGTGCGAGATCACGACGCCGGCCCGTATTACGGCCGACGAAGCGCGCATGCGACTTGTGCAGGTCATGGGCGCGCTCGCCGCCGATGCAAGTGTGCCCGGGGTGCTTGCACCCGCCGCGGCTGTGCTGAGCTGCGTGGTGCCGGCGCTCGAGCGCCCGTGGAAAGCGGCGCTTTCCCGCACCTGCACGGGGCGCGTGCTCACGGTGGGGCCGGGCCTCAAGACCGGCATGCCCGTCCACTACGACGACCCGGCCGAGATCGGCCCCGACCGCATCGCCGACGCCGTGGCGGCCCGAGCCGTCTACGGCTCTCCGTGCATCGTGATCGACCTGGGCACCACGACCAATATTGAGGTCATCGATGCGCGCGGAACCTTTGTCGGCGGCGTCATCGCGCCTGGTCTGGCACTCGGAGCCCGCTCGCTTTCGGCTGCTGCGGCGCGCCTACCGCAGGTTGAGCCTTCGACACCCACGCACGTCATCGGCCGCAACACGCGCGAGGCCATGCGTTCGGGCGTGGTTCTGGGCGAGGTGGCACGCATCGACGGCATGCTCGACATGGTGCTCGCCGAGATGCGCGCGACCAAGGCCGCGGGGGAGGGCGACGTGCCCATCGTCATTACCGGCGACGACGCCGAGGCGCTCGCGGCGTTGGTCGGCCACAGCCTGACGGTAGACGACGCGCTGACGTTGCGAGGACTCGCCGAGCTCTACCGCATCAACCAAAAGCCCCGCCGCGTGTAAAAGTGAGGGCGCCGGTGGGACAAACGCCCCCACCTTTCACCTGCTACAATGGGTCAAACTATTGCGATTACGGAGGTGTCTGCCATGTCGGACGATCTTCATCAAACTTCGTCAGGCAAGCGCCTGGACGTCATTAGCTGGGACGAGTTCTTTATGAGCGTGGCCATCGCCGCGCAGCGCCGCAGTAAGGACCCCAACACGCAGGTGGGCGCGTGCATCGCCAACACCAACCACCGCATCCTTTCGGTGGGTTACAACGGTACGCCCTCGGCGCTCAACGACGACTTTTTCCCGTGGGGCACGAGCGATGACCCGCTGCAGGACAAGCACAACTACGTGGTCCATGCCGAGGCCAACGCCGTGCTCAACTACCGTGGCTCGCTCAAGGACCTCGAGGGTTCCACGGTCTACGTCACGCTGTTCCCGTGCCACGACTGCGCCAAGATCCTGGCGCAGGTGGGCGTGGGCGAGGTCGTCTACCTGGACAATAAGTATGCCGACACCGATGACGGCCGTATCAGCCGCCGCATTCTCGACTCCTGCGGCATCAGCTACCGCCAGGTCATCGTCGATGTCCAGATTGGTACCGGGGGACAGGCTCGGCAGTAGCGCGTGCCAACGCCAGCTGGCGGCAAAACAGCCAAAAGAGCCCCGTCCCAAATTGACTGCTCGTGAAAGTCGTGTCCGCACGCATGGCTGGCGCCTAAGCGGGTACATGGCTGTAGTAACATAGCCCCTGTCCGCGGGCGTGCCCGCGTTATTGTGAGAAAGGAGCCCCTGTGGCTGTTAACGAAGAGCTGCTTAAGAAGGTTCTTGAAGAGATTCGCCCCAACCTGCAGGCCGACGGCGGCGATATGGAGTATGTGGGCGTTGACGACGAGGGCGTCGTCAAACTGGAGCTGCAGGGCGCCTGCGCCGGCTGCCCCATGAGCTCGCTGACCCTGTCCATGGGTATTGAGCGCATCCTGAAGGAGCATGTGCCCGGCGTTACCCGTGTTGAGCAGGTCAATGCTTCCGGCGAGACCGACGACCTGTACGACGAGTACGCGCCGTTTTAAGATGCGAAAGCTGCGGACGGCATACTCCGCATAGACGTTACGCCCAAATATGCGGCTGCGAGCGCAAGGCCCGCGGCCGCATTTGTATGTAGGGAGTAGGAGGGTCGACATGCTCAACGACTTCTACCATATGCTTGATCCTGTCGCGATCTCGGCGGGCCCCATCACCATCTACTGGTACGGCCTGGCCTACGTGGTCGGCGCTCTGCTCACGGCGGTCGTCATGTACCGCACACAGCGTCGCTGGGGCTTTAACATCACGATTGACGACCTGACGAGTGTCGTGGTCGGCGTGGTCTTTGGCCTTATCATTGGCGCCCGCCTGTTCTACGTCATCTTTTACGGCGACGGCTACTACTGGGCGCATCCGCTCGAAATCTTTGCCACCAACGAAGGCGGCATGAGCTTCCATGGCGGCTTGGTGGGCGGCATTATCGGCGGCATCATCGTGTGCCGCATGTATAAGCTCGACGCCTGGACCATTGCCGACCTTGCCGTCATCGGCGCGCCGCTGGCCTTGTGCCTGGGCCGTTGTGCCAACTTTGTCAACGGTGAGCTGTGGGGCAAGCCGACCGATCTGCCCTGGGGCGTGGTCTTCGGTGGCACCGCGGGCGATATGCCGCGTCACCCCTCCCAGCTCTATGAGGCATTTCTTGAGGGCATCGTGCTCTTTTGCATTCTGCAGGTGCTCAGCCGCAAAAAGCCGCTACTGCCCCAAGGCACGTTTATGGGCGTGTTCGTGATGGGTTACGGCATCGTCCGCTTCCTCGTCGAGTTCGTGCGCGTGCCCGATGCCCAGCTTGGCTATCTGCTTGGTGGCGTCATCACGATGGGTCAGCTGCTGAGCCTGCCGCTCGTGATCGCCGGCCTGGCGCTCGTCATCTTTGCCCTCCGCCGCAACCGTCCCCAGCGCATCTACCTCGACGCCTAACCACCACATACCACCACAAAGGGGACAGGCACCTTTGTGGTGGTTTGCTGGGCAACGATGACAGAACCGTAACGTTTCCCCAGATAAAACCTGCCAAAATAAACCTGTCCCTTTTTGGCAGGTTTCTAGAAAGGCTCTTTGGACTGTGAAGGATTCCGACCTCTCCACAACGGCTGCGCGCGACGCTGCCCGCATCGTCTGGTTTAAGCGCTACCCCGCCAAGCAGACGCTCATCGCATTTTTGCTCGCGCTTTTGGCGACCACGGCGTTTTCCATCGATCCTGCCCCGGTGTCGAGCAACGCAGTCTTGGCGATTGACCCCAAAGCCTCGGGCATGCTGTACGTGTGCTACGAGGTGCTCCTCTCGTTTGCCGGCCATACCGACGCGGTCATGCTGCTTGCACTTGCCTGCCTGCTCACCTTGCCGTTTCGCTACGTGTTCTTTGGCCGTGGCGACGCCTGGCGTCCATCGATCATTCTGCCGTCGTTGTTCTTCGCCATCTGCATGGTGTTTGGCCGCAGCTACGATCTCACCGACTCGGCCGAGATTGTCCTTGGCGACAAAGCCCGCATCATCTGCGCCTGGATTGGTGGTGCGGGCTGGATGCTCCTAGCGATCGTGGCTTTCTATCTGGCTTTTGAGTGCCTGGATTGGCTGAGCTCCCGGCGCATTCCGTTTTCGGAGGCGCACTTTGGCCGCGTATGGCGTGTGACTCACGCCGTGCTCTCGGTCCATCCCTTTGCCGGGCCCTTCCTGGTGCTTATGATCGCCTGGGCGCCCACGCTCATCGCTTCGCTGCCCGGCCTTTTTATGGGAGATACGGGTGCGCAGATTCGCCAGTGGTTCAACTACCCCAACGGCACGAGCGACTACCTGCGTCTGCTCAATCCCAATGTGTTGCTCAACGGACATCACCCCGTGGTGCACACGGCCATTATCGGCTCGTGCGTTCAGCTGGGGCTTTCGCTGTTCAACAGCGCTAACGCGGGTCTTGCCATCTACACCTGCGCTCAATTTGTCATCACGGCTGCCTGCATGGCCTATTCCATTTCGTCGCTGCGCAAACTGGGCGTGAGTCTGCCGGTTCGCGGTGCAATCCTGCTGTTCTTTGCGTTTATGCCGATGTTCTCTAACTACGCGGTGTTGCTCACCAAAGACGTGCTCTTTGCCGACGCGTTCTTGGTGCTGCTGGTACAGACCGTCAAGCTCGTGGCATGTGGCTTGCCCCGTCGTGATGCCAATGTCGAGCGAGCGGGCGAGAAAACTTCCGTGCTCTTTGCGCGCCACGACTGGTTGCTGCTCGCTCTGGGCGCCATGGGCTCCACGTTTCTGCGCAACGGCGGCTTGGTGTTTCCCCTGGCGGCATGCGTAATCGCGGCGGCGTTTAGCGCATGGGACGCGCATGCGGCTCGTCGTGCAGCCAAGCAGGCTGGTGCTGCGCCTTCGGGCGCCATCCCACGTTTCCGCTGGGTGAGAGTTCTTGCTGTGCTTGCACTCTGCCTTGCCTCTAATATGTACTTCACCAAGGTGTTTATGCCGGCGCACGACATTACGCCCGGTTCCAAGCGCGAAATCCTCTCGATTCCGTTCCAGCAGACGGCTCGTTTCGTCCAAAAGCACGACGGCCTCAACTCGGGCGTCAACCCTACGGTTAAGGAGGACGGCACCATCGTGGAGGCTCCTTGCGACGGTTCGGTGACCGACGAAGAGCGTGCCGTGATCGATCGCGTGCTCAAGTACGAGAACCTGGGCCGCCGCTACAACCCCGACAAGTCCGATGCCGTCAAGAACTGCTTTAACGAGTACGCCTCGCAGGAGGACATCAAGGCCTATTTTGAGGTGTGGGTCCAGATGTTCAAAAAGGATCCCGAGTGCTATATCTCGGCGCTCATCAATAACTATTACGGCTACTTTTATCCGAGCGCGCGCGATGCCTGGGTCTACAGCACGGCGCGTAGTGCCGAGATCATGGCGCGTCCCGACAACCTCAAGTACTTCGACTTCCATCCGGTCGATAGCAAGGTTGTGCGCTGGTGCGACCACCTGATCAACCTGTATCGCGTGGCGGTGCAGCGCATCCCGTTTATCTCGCTCACCATGAGCTCGGCCACCTATGTGTGGATCATGATCGCCGTGGTGGTCTACCTGCTGCGTCGTCATTCGTGGCGCGGGCTGGCCATTTGGGTGCCGCTGCTGGGCGTGCTCGCCGTGTGCCTGATTGGCCCGTGCAACGGCTCGACCTACATGCGCTACCTGTATCCGGTCATCGCTTGCATGCCCTTCGCCATCGGTGCCACCGTCACCCGTAGCGACTTCCTCTGGTCCTAACTTGGTGCATTGGGGTCAGGTTGCTTTGCACCAAAGGGTGGCATCATCACGACGCCTTCATTTTGGGGTTTATCTCGCAGGCCAGTAGGTATATCATAACGACGTTTGTTTATATTGCCCGAGCATCTGCGCTGGGCTTTAGGTCGAAACCGATAGGAGACACGTATGTCCGGACACTCTAAGTGGGCCACAACCAAGCATCGTAAGGGCGCGCAGGACGCCAAGCGTTCCGCCCTCTTCTCCAAGCTCAGCCGCAACATCACCGTTGCTGCCCGTCTCGGCGGTGACCCGCTGCCCGAGAACAACGCCAGCCTCGCCGCTGCCGTTGCCAAGGCCAAGGCTCAGTCCATGCCTAAGGACAAGATCAAGTCCGCTATCGACAAGGCTTTTGGTTCGGGTGCCGATGCTGCCGTCTACGAGAACATCGTGTACGAGGGCTACGGTCCCGCCGGTGTCGCCGTCTACGTCGACTGCCTGACCGACAACCGCAACCGTACCGCCGCTGATGTCCGTTCCGCCTTCTCCCACGCTGGTGGTAACCTGGGCACCTCCGGCTCCGTCGCCTTCCAGTTTGAGCGCAAGGGCCAGATCGTCGTCGCCAAGGAGATCCTGGACGAGAACGCCAAGAAGGAGACCATGATCGCCAACGGTGCTGCCGGTGACGAGGATGAGTTCATGATGGCCATCGCCGAGGCCGGTGGCGAAGACTACGAGGACGCCGGCGAGGAGTGGATCGTCTGGACTACTGCCAACGAGGTCATGGCTGTCTCCAAGGCGCTCGAGGAGCAGGGTGTCCAGGTCAAGGGCTCCGAGACCACCATGGTCCCGACCACCCCGACCGAGGTCTCCGGCGCCGACGCCAAGAAGGTTCAGCGCCTCATCGACCGTCTTGAGGAGCTCGACGACGTCCAAGATGTTTACAGCACCATGGACATGACCGACGAGGTCATCGCTGCCCTCGAGGAGGAGTAGCGCCCGCACGGGTTAAGCCGTGCATATCTGGGCATAATGAAGCGAGCATGCAAGCCTCGTGGAATAGATGAGCCGGATCCGCGTGCGTAGAGCACCGGACCCGGCTCTTTTATAATGATGCGAACCGTTTTGCATTTCGAGAGCCGAGATTTGAAGGGAGCGCCGCGTGCGCGTACTCAAACGAGCCCTAGCGATCGTGTATCTTGCCGCCACCATCGTGGCGCTGGGTACGCTTGTCTGCCAGTTTTGGGGGCCGTATACGTATCGCTTTATGCTGCTGATGCGCGACCCCATGCCGCGCATCGTCGTGACGGTGTGCGCCGGCGTCGTGGCGCTTGGCGTACTGCTGAGCTTTTTCCGCCTGATGTTCGCCCGTCGCGAGCCGTCCTGCGTGCATCCGGCGGGGGAGCGCAATATCGAGGTTACCCTTGCGGCGCTTTCTTCGTGCGCCAGGGCTGCTGCCGAGCGCGACGACCGCGTGATGGTCGAGCATGTCGAGGCCCGCGTCCAAGGCTCCGACGATTCGCACGTCCGATTTAAGGTCGAGGCTATCGCGCTTGACGATAAGGACGTGGCATCTCTGGCTACTGCGATGCAGCAGCGTATCGAGGAGGCTTGCGACACCATGCTCGGCACGCCGGGTACGACCACGCGCGTCCGTTTTTTGCCGTCCAAGACTACCGTCCAGACCGTGGAGGTTTCCGGTGAGTGATACCAATCAAGATAAGACCGTCCGCACCCCGCGCCTGACCATCGATCAGAGCGCCGCGCCGGCAAGCGAGGTCGTCGATCCCAAGGTAGAGGGCACCGAGTCGCGTGACGCGGTCGTCGACGACTTTGACGAGGCTATGGGTCTCATTAAGGGCACGGGGGCGGCTATCTGGAGCTATGCCGTTCGCCATCCCAACACCACGCTCGGCGCCGTCGCTGGCTTTATCCTCGCCGTGTTGGTGCTCACGCTCGGCCTGTGGGACACGCTCGTCATTGCATTCTTCGTGCTAATCGGCGCCGTAATTGGCCAAATTCGCGACGGCGAGAACGGGATCGTCAACTTCTTCGGCCGTCTGTTTAGCGGCCGCTAATATGTATTCGACTGTCGCATCCGCGGCAGGCATAAGGAGGAACCATGGCTTTTAATACGAAGGTCGATGTGGCCGATACCGAGCTCGAGGCAGACGAGACCGTCACCGCCGAGGCCGAGGACGTAACGCTCGAGGATGAGGCGCTCGTCGAGGCCGAGTCCGATGTGGATGAGGATGACGAGGAAGCGGACGAGTCCGAGGACTCGCTGACCTATTCCAACGGTGTGATCGAGAAGATCGTTGCCATGGCCACCCGCGAGGTTCCGCACGTTCTTGGCATGAAGGGTAACCTCATGCACTTTGTGCAGGAGCAGTTTGGTGCCGAGAATCTGACCAAGGGCGTGACGGTCGAGGTTACCGATGACAATCGCGTGGTCGTCAACATCTCCGTCATCATCGAGTACGGCGCCTATGCGCCCGCGATCTTCGACGATGTCAAGGCACGTGTCACCGAGCGCCTTGCCGCGATGACTGGCCTTGAGGTGGCGGGCGTCAACCTGCGCATCGAGGATGTCATCACCCCCGAGGAGTACGAGCACCGCACCAGCCAGCACGAATAACCTTCCAAAAGGGGACAGGTTTGTTTTGGCAGGTTTTATCTGCGAAAACGTTAAACGGCCGACCGCGCAAGCAAAAGCGTGGCCGGCCGTTTCTGTACACTCCCGATGTAGTCATACCGCTCGTCTAACTAAGGGTTGCAATCCCCACGTTCCGCGTTACTCTAATGGGCGCAATGTTTCCAAATTGTTAACGAGGGGTTGCCGTAATGGCTGACGAGCACGAAACAGAAAGCAAGGCATGGGCGATTGAGGCCGCCGCGGCAGAGGCGGCATCGCGTGCTGCCGAGGAGATGCATCGTCCTCCCGTGGTGCCGATGGAGCGCGTGGTTGATCGCACCGATATCGAGCGCGGCGAGCGTGCCGGCCAAAAGCGCAGCCAGGAGCCAGGCTTTCCACGCTTTTTTGCCGAGCTCAATTTGGGCCTGATCCTCACGGCCTTTGCCATCGTCGCGTTTAAAACCCCTAATCACTTTGCTTTTGGCGGCACCTCGGGCGTGTCGGTCATTCTGTCCACGCTGTTCCCGACCCTGCCCGTCGGCGTTTTTATGTGGATTATCAATGCGGTCCTGGTCGTTCTGGGCTTTATCTTTTTGGAGCGCAAGGCAATCCTGTGGAGCGTCTTCGCCTCGTTTGCGCTGTCCGCCTATGTTTCGCTGTTTGAGCTCTTTATTCCGACCGATGTCTCGATGACGGGCGATATGTGGCTCGACCTGTGCTTTGCCGTCATCTTGCCGGCGCTCGGCAGCGCTATTGTCTTTGACATCGGCGCCTCGACGGGTGGCACGGACATTCTTGCCATGATCCTCAAGCGCCGCACGACGCTCGAGATTGGCCGTGCCCTACTGCTGGTCGATATCGGCATCGTGACCATCGCGGCCTTTTTGTATGGCCCGCGTGTCGGTCTGTATTGCGTGCTCGGCCTGTTTGCCAAGACGCTTGTGGTCGACAAAGCCATTGAGAGCATTCACCTGCGCAAAGTCTGCACGGTCATTTGTTCCGAGCCCCTTAAGGTCGAGGAGTTTATCGTCAAGCATCTCAACCGCACGGCGACCATCAGCCGTGGCTACGGCGCCTTCTCGGGCAAGTGCGTGACGGTGATCATGAGCGTCCTGAGCCGCCGCGAGGCCGTGCAGCTGCGCCGCTACGCGCGCGAGGTCGATCCCGGTGCCTTTATCACGATCGTCGACAGCTCCGAGATCGTCGGCAAGGGCTTCCGCGGAACGAATTAACGCGGGCGCGCTCGTCTAACAATCAAATAACGCCCTGCGCGTTGCAAAAACGTCATCTAGGAAAATTTGTCCTCACATTGGGTGATAATGATGACAAGCCATCGTTTGCGATCCGGGTGATTCGCTCTAGATACGAAGGGATGATTTCGATGTTCTGTTCGCAGTGTGGCGCTCCTATGGGCGATAACGACAAGTTCTGCGGTGTGTGCGGTGCTCCTAATGCTGGTGCTGGAGCTTCCACCCCTCAGGGTCAGCCTCAGCAATTTGTCCCTCAGCCTCCCATGAACGCGCCCAAGGGCTGTGTGGCTCAGGCGTTTGAGGATATGACCAAGACTCCGGGCGTGCTGCAGCGCGTGTGCCAGATTGCCTTTTTGCCGGCGCTGATTTGCGTTGTGTCGGTGCTCGTGTTGTTTATTCCCGTTATTGGCGGCATTGCGGCTGCCATCGGCTTTTTGGCAGCTTGCATTGCGAGCGTGTGCGGTTCGGGCTTTGGCATCGAGTGGGGTCGTGATCTTTCGCTCAAGGTCGATGACGGCATGGACCGTCCACTCATGCGTTCCACGTCGTTTGGTCTCGGAGTCTTTTCGAGCGTTATTTCGGTCGTGCTCGAGGTTATCGCTGCCATTCCCGTTATCGGTGTAGTGCTTTCGCTGGTGGAGGGCGTGGTAATTGGCGCCGCGGGCTCGTATTCTTATTACGGCTCTTATGCGCTCGAGGCTGCGCTGTTCGGTTCGCTCGGCCTGCTTGTCCTGGCGCTAATTGCCTCGGCGATTCTGGGTGTCTTCTTTAAGATGTTCGCCGACATCGCCGTGATGCACTTTGCGGTGACCGGTCGCGTCGAGAGCGCGTTTTCGCTCGATAAGGTCTGGGCCGCCTTTAAGAACAACAAGACCAAGCTGTTCTGTGCTTCGTTCCTTCCCGAGTTTTTGACGGGCCTGGTCGCCAACGTTGTCACATGGATCTTGACGGTTGTCTTTGGCGCCATTGCCTCTGTCGGTATGTATAGCTACTACTATCGTCCTACGGTTATTGAGGCGCTTGTTACCGGCGGTGGCATCACACTCGTGCTGTTCCTGGTGCTGGTCGCTTTTGTCACCGTATTTCTTACGGTCTTTGGCAAGATGCTCAAGCACCGTGCCGTTGGCTATTGGGTTGCACGTTATGCAAGCGAGTGGGCCGACGAGGACAAGGACGACGTCCTGACTTTTGTATTGCCCTTCGAGAAGAAGTCCGCTCCCTCGGGTTACAGCGCTCCGGATGTCGCACCCGCGCCCGCACCCGAGCCCGCGCCTGAGCCCAAGCCTGCGCCCGAGCCGGCGCCCGCGCCTGAGCCCAAGCCTGCACCCGAGCCGGCGCCTGTGCCTGAGCCCGAGCCGGCGCCTGAGCCCGAGCCGGCGCCTGAGCCCGAGCCGGCGCCCGAGTCAAGTTCCGACGAGGACCCTCAGGACGAGTAGCCATGCCGCCTGCCATTTGGGGGCGGGGTAGAAATAGCGATTGACAAATGAGCGGGGGCGGACGTGTCGAAACGTCCGCCCCCGCTTTGCTCTAGCCAGGCTGTTATGGATTGGTGTGACGACTACTCGTCGTGCTTCTCCTCGCGGCGTGCAGCAGCGCGGGCTTCGTGGATGCCCTTGATTGCGGCATGGCGAGCCGTGCGGGCATCATGGATGGCGTCACGGGCCTCGGCGGTCGTCGCCTTGGCAGAGCGCAACTTGGCGGCCAGATCGGGGTTGGTTTCGGCGACCGCGGTAATCGCGGGGCCGTCGAGCTCCTCTTGCGTGGGCTCGGCCAAAAAGTCGATAGCATACTGGGCGGCCACCATGGAGCCCTTTGCCAGCACGGTCTCGTCAATCTTGTAAAAGCAGGAATGCTGGGCGTACGTGGCGCCAATCTTGGGGTTGCGCGTACCTACAAAGGCGAGCACGCCCGGTACGCGGCGCAGGTACTCCGAAAAATCCTCGCCCGAAAGCGTGCCGCGGTAATGGCCTTCGCCGGCTGCACCCAGGCACTTGAGCACAGCTTGGCGGCAGCGCTCGCTCGAGGCGACGTCGTTTTCGACCTTATAGTTGGCGATGGTGTAGTCGGTAAGTTCGGCCTCGGCGCCCAGGGCCGCCGCCGTGTGCTCCACGATGCGGCGCATGAGCTCGGGCATTTCCTCGTGCGTCTTGTCGCCATAGGTGCGCACCGTGCCGGCAAGGTAGGCCGTGCCGGCGATAACGTTACGCGCCGTGCCACCATGAAGCTCGCCGACGGTGATGACGGCGGGCTCGTAGGGGCTAATCTCGCGCGAGACGATGGTCTGCAGGGCGTTGACGATCTCTGCCGCCACCATAACGGCGTCGTGGCCGCGCTGGGGCATGGCGCCGTGGCATGAGGTGCCGCGGACGTCGATGCGGAACCAATCGGTATTGGCCATGCGCGGGCCGGGTTCGCAGCTCACGGTGCCGGCGTCGACCTCGCTCCAGATATGTGCGGCGTAGACACCGTCGACGCCGTCGAGCACACCCGTGCCGATCATGAGCTTGGCGCCCTGGCCGTTTTCCTCGCTAGGCTGGAAGACGATGCGGATCTCGCCGTGGATGTCGTCGGTCATATGGCGCAGAATCTGCAGCGTGCCGAGCATCATGGCGATGTGGCAGTCGTGGCCGCAGGCGTGCATGCAGCCCTCGTTGACGCTGGCGAACTCCTCGCCGGTCTGCTCGGTGACGGGCAGGGCGTCGATGTCGGCGCGCAGCAGGATGCGGCGGCGTGGCGTGCCGTCCTCGCGATAGGCATCCGGCGCGGTACCGCGAAGCGTTGCCACCAAGCCGGTCTTGAGCGGACGCTCGTAGGGGATATTCATGGCGTCGAGCTGGTTGGCGATGTCAGAAGTCGTGCGCTCCTCGGCGAGGCTCAGCTCCGGGTGCTTATGGAAGTGGCGGCGCTGCTTGATGATGTAGGGTTCAAACTCGGTAGCGATATCTTGGATGGCTGCGGTGACGTCGTCAGCCGCGCGAGCCTCGGTCGCCGCCATAATCTGTTGTGCCTTGGTCTTCGTCATGGTCGATTTGCTCCTTGCTGGGTTGATCGCAAAATCGTACAGGCTCTCTCCAGTATGCCACCTGCCGCTAGGGCTGGTAAAGTTGCCGTTTGCCGCTTGGGGTTTTGTTACAAGGGCGGGGGAGTACACTCGGGGGTGTTGAATTTCCTGCCAGAGATGGGGATGCCCATGCAACATATCGATCGGATTATCCGCTCCAAGAACGTCTTTACCGCGCAAGACGGCATCGATACCGCCCGCGAGCTGGCGATTGCCATCGCAGGCGACCGTATCGTCGCAGTCGGTGCGCCCGATGACGTGATCGCCGCCGTTCCCGCCGCCACGTCGGTTATCGATTACGGCGAGCAGTTTGTCTGCCCAGGTTTCCATGACGCTCATCTGCACTTCTTCCATACCTCGGTCGGCTCCTCGCCGTACATGCTCATGGATATGGGCACGTCCGAGGCTGCGCTGGTGCAGCACGCGCTCGAGTTTTCCAAGGACCTGCCCGATGACGCTTGGGTTGTGACGCAGGGCTGGCGCGACTACCGTTGGGACCCGCCCGAGCATCCTACCAAGGCGTCGCTCGATGCGGCATTCCCCGATCGTCCCTGCGTTATGTATTCGGGCGACGGGCATACGCTTTGGCTCAACAGCCGCGCACTCGAGGCGCTCGGCGTCACACACGACAGCGAGCCGCCAGCGGGCGGCAGCTACGACAAGGATGCAAACGGCGAGCTCACGGGCATTGCTCACGAGGCGGCTGCCATGCAGCTGCTACCGCGCTGCCTTGAGTGGCTGGGCGAGGATCGCATCGCAAGCGCTTACGCCGATCAAATGAGGCGGATGGCCGAGCAGGGCATCACCTCGATATGCGATATGTCGCTCATGCCCATGCCGGGCTGCGACTTTATCCGCGACGACGTCTACGACAAACTACAGGCAGCCGGCAAGTTGGGCATCCGAGCCCATCTGTTCCCCACGCTGCTGGATGACCAGTCGCGCTTGGAAGAGCTGCAGGCACGTTACGCGAACAACCCGCTGCTCTCGGCGCCTGGTTTTAAGCAGTTCTTCGACGGCGTGTCGAGCGAGCATACGGCATATCTCACCGAGCCCTATACCAATCCGCGCTTCTCAGGCGATCAGGGCCGCCTGACGGTTCCTGCCGAGCGCATGCGCAAGCTGGTTCTGGCGGCTGCGGAGCGTGGTCACACCGTGCGCATCCACGTCATCGGCGATGGTGCCATCCATGCCGCGCTCGATATCTTCGAGGAAGCGGCCGAACTGTACGGCCTGCCCCAGCACGGCCATAACACGCTCGAGCATCTGGAGAACCTCTTGCCCGAGGACATCGATCGTCTACGCAAGCTTAACGTCGTTGCCTCGAGCCAGCCTTGTCACATTACACTCGACCCGGGCGGCCCCGAGCGCGATCTGGGCCTGGAGCGCAGCCGCATCATGTGGCCGTTTGCGACCTATAAGCAGCGCGGCATTCGCCAAGCCTTCGGCACCGACAGTCCCATCACGGCCGTTACCAGCATGAACGTGCTCTACACGGCCATCACGCGGCAAGACCCTCGCAGCCACTGGCCCGAGGGCGGCTGGCTCCCCAGCGAGTGCATCGACGCGGCTACAGCTCTGCGCAACTACACCCTGGGCAGCGCGTACGCAGCGGGCGACGAGCAAAACCTCGGCAGCTTGGAGCCTGGCAAGTATGCCGACCTGGTAGTCCTGGACCAAAACCCGCTCACCGTTGGCCCCCAAGACCTCCAGGCCACAAAAGTTCAGGCCACCTACCTGGCAGGCAACTTGATTTACGAGCGCTAATATTCATGTCGTACCGTTAAACGCGGCTCGCGCAGCCTATTTTGGGATGGCGCTCGAGCCGCGTTTGCGTTTTGGTGGGGATCCGCCATGAGCGTCCCTGCTCTGTTGGATTTGGGTGCGGGGCAGAGGTGCTGCTGCCCCGCGCTCAATTTGGACACCAGCAATGCTATCTCTTGGTGTTTTGCATACTTCCCATTACAGATTGCATAAAAAGGCTGGGATATTTTTCCTGATCCTGATGTACCCCCGCCCGTGCCGTGCAAAAAACGGAGTATTCAGCACCGCGAGCTCTGCCGGTGCCGCTGCAGTCGGGTAGCATTGCGGAGATCGACGTCATTTTGGGGTCCGACGTGGCGCGAGGCATGCTTGTTTGTCTCGACGAGGCCTGTCTGCCGACCCAAATCGCCGGCCGAAGGCGTCCTTGGGACCAATATGGTGTGTCCGGCGCGTATGCAGCCGTCCTGGCTTGCTGAATACTCCCAAAAATGCACGATGCTCCCCAGGGGACCCGTGCGCGCAGCGAAAACCATGCCCACGTTCCTATCCGCATCGCCATTTTGCTGCACTGACTTTTCTGAATACCGGGCTCGAATTAGTTAACCTAGCTCCCGGGGCGGACCGGAGGGCATGAAGTTTGTCGAGAGTTCCGCACGCAAAGGAAAGCACTTAATGTGCTTTCCGTCTTGCGCAGGACTGTAGAGCGGCAAACTTCATGCCCTCCGGTGGCCCGGGGAGCCACTGCTAAGTTATCCCCCGGCATTCAGAAAATCTAAGTGCCAAAAAATAAGATTTTTTGACTCTGTGTTGTATAACCCGCCATTCGTGGGTACCATTCAACGCGTACGCAAACAAAAAGGGTTAATTCGCGTGGTATAACCGCGCGGCCCAAAAAGGAGGAGACAAGCATGTCGTCTTTGAAGCCGCTTGCAGATCGTGTTCTGGTTAAGCCCGACGAGGCCGAGCAGAAGACCGCTTCTGGTCTGTATATCGCCAGCAACGCTCAGGAGAAGCCGCAGCGTGGCACCATCGTTGCCGTTGGCGCCGGCAAGGTCAACGACAAGGGTGAGCGCATCCCCATGGACGTCAAGGTCGGTGACGTTGTCATCTACGGTAAGTTCGGTGGCAACGAGGTCAAGGTCGACGGCGAGAAGTATCTGCTGATGCGCGCCGACGACATCTACGCTGTCGTCGAGGCCTAGTCTCGTCAGAATCTCTGATTCGTCTTTGAACGCGCCCGCCGCATAGGACTCGGAAGCGGCGACGCGAGTCACATTTCTTTTGGAGGATTACCTACCATGGCAAAGAACATTACGTTCAACACCGATGCCCGCGCTAAGCTTGCCAAGGGCGTCAACACTCTGGCCGACGCCGTTACCGTCACCATGGGCCCCAAGGGTCGCTACGTTGCGCTGCAGCGCACGTTCGGTGCCCCGACCATCACCAACGACGGCGTTTCCGTCGCCAAGGAGATCGAGCTCGAGGACAACATCGAGAACATGGGTGCTCAGCTGGTGAAGGAGGTTGCCACCAAGACCAACGACACCGTGGGTGACGGCACCACCACCGCAACCCTGCTCGCTCAGGCCATCGTCAACGACGGCCTGCGCAACGTCGCCGCTGGCGCCAACCCGCTGGCCATTCGTCGCGGCATCGACAAGGCCGTTAACGCCGCCGTCGCCGAGATGAAGAAGCAGGCCAAGCCGGTCGAGACCAAGGAGCAGATCGCTTCCGTCGGCACCATCTCCGCTGGTGACCCCGAGGTCGGCGAGAAGATCGCCGAGGCCATGGAGGTCGTGGGCAAGGACGGCGTCATCACCGTCGAGGATTCCCAGACGTTCGACATCACCATCGACACCGTCGAGGGCATGCAGTTCGACAAGGGCTATGTCTCCGCTTACTTCGTCACGGACAACGACCGCATGGAGGCCGTGATGAAGGATCCGTACATCCTCATCACCGACCAGAAGATCTCCAGCGTTCAGGACATCATGCCCGTTCTCGAGGCTGTCCAGCGCGCTGGCCGTGGTCTGCTCATCATCGCTGAGGACATCGACGGCGAGGCTCTGCCTACCCTGGTCCTCAACAAGATCCGTGGCGCCCTCAACGTCTGCGCCGTCAAGGCTCCGGGCTACGGCGATCGCCGCAAGCGCATTCTCGAGGACATCGCCGTCCTCACCGGTGGCCAGGCTGCCCTGGACGAGCTGGGCGTGAAGGTCGCTGACATCACCGCCGATATGCTCGGTACCGCTAAGTCCGTCACCATCTCCAAGGACAACACCGTCGTCGTCGGCGGCGCTGGCTCCAAGGAGGCCATCGACGCCCGTATCGCTCAGATTAAGGGCGAGATGGAGAACACCACCTCTGACTTCGACCGTGAGAAGCTCCAGGAGCGCCTGGCCAAGCTCTCCGGTGGCGTTGCCGTCATCAAGGTCGGCGCTGCTACCGAGTCCGAGCTCAAGGAGATCAAGCATCGCGTCGAGGACGCCCTGCAGGCTACCCGCGCTGCTGTCGAGGAGGGCATCGTCGCTGGCGGCGGCGTCGCCTTCATGGACGCTGCTCCTGCGCTCGACGCTGTCGAGATCGACGACCCCGAGGAGAAGATCGGCGTCGACATCGTCAAGAAGGCTCTGACCGCTCCGGTCGCCACCATCGCCAAGAACGCTGGCTTTGAGGGCGCTGTCGTGGTCGACAAGGTTGCCGAGCTGCCCGCCGGCCAGGGTCTCAACTCTGCCAACGGCGAGTGGGGCGACATGATCGAGATGGGCGTCCTCGACCCCGTCAAGGTCAGCCGCGTCACCCTGCAGAACGCTGCGTCTGTCGCCAGCCTGATTCTCATTACCGAGGCCACTGTCTCCGATGTGCCCAAGAACACTCAGCTTGAGGACGCTATCGCTGCTGCTACCGCTGGTCAGCAGGGCGGCGGTATGTACTAAGGCCGACAAGGTCTAGAACTCCCACCGGGAATCCGGGGGCGTGACGGGGGCTTCTCTCCGGAACGTCCTCGGACATGCAAAGAGGCTCCGCATCGCGCTTCGCGCTGCGGAGCCTCTTTGCGGAATGTTCCGGAGAGAAACCCCCGTCACGCCCCCGGATTCCCTGCGTTTACGGCCATGAGGTCGGCTCGCGGAGAAGGACGAGGTTGATGGGAATACGTGTCCCCTTCGCTGTTTCGCGGCTTTGCCGCGAAAAGCGCGCCACTTTGGGGTGGGTGGGGAACGTGGTTGTTTCGGCAACTGATCTCCGCCACAAATTACCCTCGGCATACTTGCGCGAAAGCCTGCTGGTGCTACACTTGCAATTGCTGTTTCAGGGCGGGGTGGAATTCCCCACTGGCGGTAAATCGGGCGGTGCCAAAGGGGCGCCGTGGAGCAGGCGAGGTACCTGCGACTGAGCCGATGAGTCCGCGACCCGTGCGTGTGTTGGTTCGCATGCCGGCTGAACTGGTGAGATCCCAGTACCAACGGTTAGAGTCCGGATGAAAGAGGCAGGTGATCTTATGTCTGAACAGTCGCAGCATATCCATTTTGAGAATACGAATAGGTGGAGCACCAAACAGCTCGTTACCATGGCGCTGATGTGCGCCCTGGGCGCCCTGTTTATGTACGTGCAGCTGCCCATCCTTCCTTCGGCGCCGTTTTTGACCTATGACCCGTCGCTGGTGCCGGCGATGGTGTGCGGGTTTGCGTATGGTCCCGGTGCCGGTACTGCAGTTGCCGCCATGGCGATTGTTATCCATGCGCTCACCACGGGCGACTGGGTCGGTGCGCTCATGAACCTGGTGGCTACGCTGGGCTATATTCTGCCCGCGGCCATTGTCTACCAGAAGATGCATACCTATAAGGGTGCCGTGATCGGCCTCGTGCTCGGCGTCATTGCCGCTACGGCGCTGTCTATGGTCGCAAATCTCACCATCGGCGTATGGTTCTGGTATGGCTCGGTCGATGTGATTGCCCCGCTCATGCTTCCTGCCGTGCTGCCGTTCAACCTCATCAAGACCGTGCTCAACTCGGTGTTGACGCTGGTGGTGTATAAAGCAGTTTCCAACCTCATCACGCCTAAAAAGGACCAGGTCAAAGGCCGCGCATGATTGAGTGTCGGGGCGTTTCCTTTAGCTATGACGGTGTCGTGTCGGCACTCGATGGTGTCGATCTGAGCATCGAGGACGGGGAGTTTTTCTGCATCCTCGGTGGCAATGGGTCGGGCAAGTCGACGTTTGCCAAGCATCTGAATGCGCTGTTGCAACCCGATGCGGGCACGGTACGCATCAACGGCATGGATGCGTCCGACCCCGAGCTGGTCTACGACATTCGCTCGACCGCGGGCATGGTATTCCAGAATCCCGATGATCAGCTGGTGGCAACGCTTGTCGAAGATGACGTTGCGTTCGGTCCCGAAAACCTTGGCGTGCCATCGGCGCAAATTGCGCAGCGCGTACGCGAGGCGCTGAAGGGTGTGGGCCTGGTGGGCTTTGAGCGCCACGAGACCCACGCGCTTTCGGGTGGCCAAAAGCAGCGCGTGGCGCTTGCCGGCGTGCTCGCCATGGAACCGCGCGTGCTCGTATTGGACGAGGCTTCCTCGATGCTCGATCCGCGTGGACGTAAGGGCCTCATGAAGGCTTGCCGCGCGTTGCACGATCGCGGCATGACCATCGTGATGATTACGCACTTTATGGAAGAGGCCGCCGAGGCCGATCGTGTCGCGGTGTTTCGGGCGGGGCGCGTTGCCATGCTCGGTACGCCCGAGGAAATCTTGACGCGAGCGGACGAACTTGCGCAGCTCAACCTGGATATGCCGGCGTCGTGCTGCTTAGGTAGGACACTTCGTGCGAAGGGCGTGCCCGTTTGCGCGCAGGTACGTGAGGCGGATATGGTCGCCGAGATTGCGCAGACTTATGCCGAGCGAAGTGGGGCAGGCACCGCGGGGCAGTCTTCCGCACCCCAATCGGAAATTGTTGACGGTACGGTTTCGGCAGACAACGAAGATAACGTACCAGAGCCCGTCATCGAACTATCCCATGTTTCGTACAGTTATTCGCTCAGTCCGCGCGAGCGCCGCCGCTGGCATAAGCGCTCGGCCACTGCGGGCAAATCGAGCAAACAGGCCCTCTGGGGAAACGACCCCAGCAGCCCGTGGGCGCTGCGCGATGTATCGCTGACGGTGCGTCGCGGCGAGTTCCTGGGCTTGGCAGGTCATACCGGTTCGGGTAAGTCGACGCTGGTCCAGCATCTCAACGGTTTGATTCGCCCCCAGGAGGGAAGCGTTTGCGCGCTGGGGCTCGATTTGTCAAACAAGAAAGATGCCGCCGCGGTTAAGGCCAAGGTCGGCGTGGTGTTTCAGTATCCCGAGCGCCAGCTGTTTGCCGAGACCGTGGTGCAGGACGTGGCGTTTGGTCCGCACAACCTTGGCTTGCCGCAAGATGAAGTCGACCGTCGTGTCGAGTCATCGCTCTCGCGCGTGGGCCTCGACCTTTCCACGGTCGGCGACAAGACTCCCTTTGAGCTTTCGGGCGGTCAGCAACGGCGTGTGGCATTCGCCGGCGTGCTCGCCATGGAGCCCGAAGTCCTGGTGCTCGATGAACCCATGGCGGGGCTCGATCCGGCAGCGCGTAGGGATTTCCTTGAGCTTATCGATCGACTTCACCGCGATGGCCTGACCGTTGTCATGGTTTCGCATAGTATGGATGACCTGGCCAATTGCTGTGACCGCATCGTCGTAATGAACGAAGGCGCGGTGTTTGCCGAGGGAACCCCCGTGCAGGTGTTTGCGCATGCCGATGAGCTCAAGTCGATCGGCTTGGGCGTTCCCGCCGCCCAGCGTATGGCGCTGGCGCTTACGGAGGCGGGCGTGCCGCTGCGTCGCGGCGGGCTCTATACGGTTGAGTCGCTGGCAGACGAGTTGGTGGACCTGCTAATCGGTCGCTCGGGCGGTCCTTCTAACGTCGCGGACATTGCTAAATCCAAGACGGTCGCGCGAGAGGAGGGCTGCTAATGGAGGCGTTTTCGTTTGGCAGCTACTATCCCGGCGATAGTGCGATCCACCGCCTGGACCCGCGAACTAAGTTGCTCTTGGGCTTTGTGTTTCTGATCACGACGCTCACAGTCAGCAGCTTCCGCGGACTGGCCCCGGTCGCAATCTTCGTTGTCCTGATCTATGCCGTGTCCCGGGTGCCGGCTCGTCGCGCTCTGTCGTCGATGGCGCCGCTGCTGGCAATCGTCATCGTGGTCGCAGTGCTCAACCTGTTTTCCGACCAGAGCGGGCGCATCCTGTGGCAGCTCGGCTTTCTGCAGATAAGCGAGGGCTCGCTGCGTTCTGCCGCCTTTATGGCGTGCCGCCTGACCCTGATGATGGCCGGCATGAGCGCCATTACGCTCACCACGCCCACGCTCGACCTCACCGCGGGCTTTGAGCGTCTGCTCGCACCGTTTGCGCGCGTGGGGCTCCCTGCGCATGAGCTCGGCATGATCATGGGTATCGCGTTGCGCTTTATGCCGCAGTTCGCCACCGAGATGAAGCAGACGGCGGACGCGCAGGCAAGCCGCGGCGCGCGCGTGACGTGCGGTCCGCTCGGCGGCGTGCGTATGCTCGGCAGTGTGGCGATTCCGCTGTTCACGGGCGTGTTCCGTCATGCTGAGACGCTTTCGGCCGCCATGGATGCCCGTTGCTATCACGGCGAGCAGGGCCGCACACGTCTGCATGCGCTTGCATTTGGCCGCAGCGATGCGTTGGCGGCGGTGGTGACGGCGTTGCTGCTCATCTGCGTCATCGTCATCAATCTTCAACTTGTTTAGGCGCGATTCGAGCGCAAGAAAGGGGTCCCTATGACCGACAACGACCGCACGGCTCAGCTTGAGCGCGCCTGTTCGTATCTCAGGCGCATTCCGGCGTGGTATCTGGCCACGACCGATGTGGCCGACGGGTATCAGCCTCGCGTGAGGCCGTTTTCATTTGCCATGGTCGATGACGGTAAGCTGTGGTTTTGCACATCGCGCGACAAGGATGTGTGGGCCGAGCTCAGCGCGAACCCCAAGTTTGAGGTTTCGGGTTGGAAACCGGGGGAGTGTTGGATTGTACTGACCGGCGAGGCCGCGCTCGAGGACGATGCGGTCGTGAGCGACAAGGTACGCCAGGCGGGCTTTAAACACATGGTGGGCATTGGCGAACAACACGATAGCGCCAACGACGGTCGCCTTGCATTCTTCTCGGTCCGCAACATCGCCGCCCGCTTCTGCGATATCGACGGCAGCGAGGAGCGCCTCGAGCTCTAATTTCCCAAATTGACTACCCATTCCAAAAAGACTGGTCAGGCGTCAGGAGGACACATGGACGGATTGAATACGGTGTTGGAGTATCTGACGTCGGTGCCGGCGTGGTATCTGGCGACGAGCGTGGGCGGGCAGCCGCATGTGCGTCCGTTCTCGTTTGCGCAGATTCAGGACGGCAAGCTGTGGTTTGTGACGGCGCGCACCAAAGATGTGTGGCAGGAGCTGCTGCAAAACCAGCGCTTTGAGGCCACGAGTTGGTGGCCGGGCCATGGTTGGTTGATCCTGCGCGGGCGTGCGGGGCTGGAAGACCGGGCTTCGAGCGAAATGCGCGAGGCCGGATGGAAGCATCTTGAGCGCTTGAGCGAGCACTATGAGGGGCCTAACGACCCCGCGCTCGTCTTCTTTAGCGTCGAGGATCCCGAGGCATTTATCTGCAATCATGACGAATGGGTGCCGGTTGAGCTCTAGCCAGCTGGCTCATCCTAACAACTTAGTTTTCGCATGGGCGGGTCCCGTGTTGCCTGGCACCGTAAGGAGTGCCGGTCAATACGGGGCCCACTCTATTTGTCAATTCCTTCAAGCGAATGTGTCGGGAATGTTTCAATGCATGAACATGCAAGCTATTTACGTATTCATGCATCTTTTGGTGCTAAAGTTTCAACCCATCTCATAACGACTGCTGCGAAATGCGCATCGGTGCATAAATCGCAGACAAGGAGTCTGATATGTCTTTGAAGGTTGGAATCGTCGGCGCGGCTGGATATGCCGGAGCCGAGCTCATTCGCCTCGTACTCGGCCATCCCGAGTTTGAACTTGTTGCCATTACGTCCAACGCCGATGCCGGCCAGCCGCTGTCCGCGGTGTATTCGAGCTTTGCTGGCGTGAGCGATCTGGTTTTCACCACGCATGACGCCCCCGAGCTCAAGAGCTGCGATGCGGTTTTTCTTGCCGTGCCGCACACGGCTGCCATGGCGCAGGTGCCCGCGCTCCTTGCCGCGGGCGTTTCCTGCTTTGATCTTTCGGCCGATTACCGTCTGAGCGACCCGTCCGTCTTTGAGGCATGGTATGCCGCCGAGCACACGAGCCCCGAGTTGCTCAAGACCCGCGCTTTTGGCCTGCCCGAGCTGTTCTGCCAGGACTTAGAGACCGCTGCTTCCAGCCATGCCGCCGGAAAGCCCGTTTTGGTCGCTTGCGCCGGCTGCTATCCCACCGCAACGAGCCTCGCTGCCGCTCCTGCCGTGCGTGCGGGCTGGATGGCAGAGAACGGCCCCGTAATCGTCGATGCCATTAGTGGCGTGACGGGCGCCGGTAAGTCCTGCAACGCTCGCACCCATTTTTGTAGCGCAGACGAGAACTTAGAGGCCTATGGCGTAGGCAAACATCGCCATACGCCCGAGATCGAGCAGATCCTGGGCCTGACCGATCGCGTCGTCTTTACTCCGCACTTGGCACCGCTCAAGCGCGGCCTGCTTTCCACGGTGACGATGCCGCTCGCGCCGCGGGCTCTCGACACGTTGACCCTTGAGGACGTCGTCGACCATTACAAGAAGTTCTACGCCGGTCGCACCTTTGTGCGCGTGCTCGATGCCGGCCAGCAGCCCAAGACGGCTTCGGTCGTCGGCACCAACGCTGCCCAGATCGGTCTTGCGCTCAACAAGCGCGCGGGCGTGCTGGTGGCGACGGGTGCTATCGACAATCTGTGCAAGGGTGCAGCAGGCCAGGCGGTCCAGTGCGCCAACATCGTTTTTGGCTTTGACGAGCGACGAGGCTTGCCCACAGTGGCGTGCCCGGTGTAGCACATTCGATTGTTAACGATTTGGTAGTCGGGTATCGAGTTGGGCGCCACTTTTAAGCTGGTCTACTAATTGCGACCGGTATGGCGTGCCAGCCGATACCCGCTTTTTTATTTGATATAGGGAGTCGTAGGGACGATGAATACCGACCTGATTGATATTAAGATACGCGCCGTCGAGGGTGGCGTTACGGCAGCGGCCGGCTTTAAGGCCGCAGGCATCCATGCGGGATTCCGGAAGAATCCCGAGCGCTTGGACTATGCGCTCATCGTGCCCGATAAGCCCTGTCCAGGCGCCGGTGTGTTTACGACCAACCGCTTTTGCGCGGCGCCCGTGCAGGTGAGCCGTGCCAACCTGGGCGGTGCGGACAAGGGCTATGGCATCGTCGCCGGTGTTTCAATCAACTCCGGCAACGCGAACGCCGCCACGGGCGAGACTGGCCTAGCCTGCGCGCGCGAGACATGCAACATCGCGTCGCAGGTCATCTGCTGTGAACCCCAGCAGATCCTAGTTGCATCCACAGGCGTGATTGGACAGATTCTGCCGATTGACACGTTTGAGACGGCCGTCCCGTCCGCCTACGAGGCACTCTCTGCCCATGGCGGTGCCGATGCGGCCCGTGCCATCATGACGACCGATACGCACTCCAAGGAGTATGCCGTTCGCTACCGCAGTGAGGCTGCGGGTCATGCGGGCAACGCTTATACGGTGGGCGGCATGTGCAAGGGCTCGGGCATGATCATGCCCAATATGGCCACCATGATCGCGGTCATTACTACCGATGCCCCCGTCGAGCCGTCGGCGCTCCACGCCCTGTTGCTCTCGACCGTTAAGCAGACCTTCAATAAGGTGACGGTCGATTCCGATACCTCGACCAACGACACCTGCATCATGCTTGCTTCTGGCGCTGCTGCCGCTGAAGCCGAGGCTATCGTCGAGGGCACTGATGCCTTTGACGAACTGTCCTTTGCCGTGCACGAGGTGTGCGAGAGCCTGGCGCGCAACATTGCGGCCGATGGCGAGGGCGCGTCAAAGCTCGTGACGGTTAACGTCACCGGCGCCGCCAACGACGAGGAAGCCGATATCGCCGCCCGTGCCGTCGCCAACTCGCCGCTCGTCAAGACCTGCATCGCCGGTCACGACTGCAACTGGGGCCGCGTCGCCATGGCGCTCGGCAAGTGCGGCGTGAAGTTTAACCAGGAAGACGTTTCCATCGACATGATGGGCATGCCTGTCTGCCGCGATGGCCTGACCGTTCCCTTTGACGAGGATGAGGCTCTGCGACGTTTTGAGGCGCCCGAGATCGTGATCTCGGCCGACCTGGGCGCAGGCGACGCGGCAACGACCGTGTGGACCTGTGACCTCACGCACGAGTACATCTCCATCAACGGTGACTACCGTTCCTAGATTCCAGGCACGCTGCGCATCTTGCCGCATTGCGGACAGCGGAGCACGGCGTGATAACGATACGAAAGACGAGGCAGATTATGAAATTCGCACGCGATTGTCGTTCGAGCGAATCCAACGAAGCAACCGCGCAGCTGCTGTTCGAAGCGCTGCCGTGGATTAAAAACCTGACCGGCAAGACGGTCGTTATCAAATATGGCGGAGCAGCCATGGTTGACGAGCAGCTGCGCCGCGACGTGATGAGCGACATCGTTTTGCTCAAGATTATCGGCATGCGCCCCGTCATCGTGCATGGCGGCGGCAAAGCTATCAACGAGGCACTCAGCCACTATGACATCCCTGTCGAATTTAAGAACGGGCAGCGCGTGACTACGCCGGCGACCATGGATATCGTGCGCGAGGTGCTGGGCGGCAAGGTTAACCAGGAGCTGGTCGCTGCCATCAACCACCACGGTAATTTGGCCGTAGGCGTGTCGGGCAGCGATGCCGGCACGCTCATCGCCGAGCCGCTCGACCCCGAACTCGGTCGCGTGGGCAAAGTGACGCACGTCAACACCGACTATATCGAGCGCTTGCTCGATAGCGAGTACATTCCCGTAATCGCTACCGTCGCGGCGGGGGAGGACGGCGGCTTCTTCAACATCAACGCCGATACCGCCGCCGGCGCCGTTGCGGCGGCGCTTCATGCGCACAAGGCGATTTTTTTGACCGACGTCGACGGTCTGTACAAGGACTTTAGTGATAAGGACTCGCTCATCTCCAACCTGACGCTCGACGAGGTCAACGAGATGCTCTACGGCGGTGAGGTCGATAAGGGCATGATTCCCAAGCTGCGCGCGGCCGTCGATGCGCTTGCCGGCGGCGTATTTCGCGCCCACATCATTAACGGTACCACGCCGCATTCGCTGCTCCTGGAGCTGCTGACCGATGCCGGCGTCGGCACCGTGATTCATTCCACCGAGACGGCCTACGAGTTCGATACGCACCCGCACCCGCTTTCGACCTTTGCGGCGCGCCTGGCCGAGAACCTCGACGAGGTCGAGAAGCTTCAAACGGTCTAGCCGGCTCGAAATTGCTACGCCATTACGCCTACAGTCCGCGCTACCTGGCGCTTAACGAAAGGTATCTCATGTCATTTGCAGCACAACAATCGCTCGAATCCCACTACGTCATGCACACCTTTGGTCGCTCGCCGGTCGAGTTCGTCGAAGGCCACGGCATGAAGCTCACCGGCGACGATGGTCGCGAATACCTCGATTTTCTTGCCGGTATTGGCGTGTGCAGCCTGGGCCACGGCAATCCGGCAGTGCTGTCGGCGCTCGAGGATCAGACCAAGAGGCTCCTGCATGTCTCCAACTATTTCTACATCGAGCAGCGCGGCCAGGTCGCGGCGCTGCTGTCCAAGCTCGCTAACGATGATGCGGACGGTGCACGCGTGCTTGCCGACGCGATTGCCGCTGGCGACGAGACCACGGCGGCGGCACTTGGCGCTCCGGCTGCGGGCGAGCAGGTGTGGGAGACGTTCTTTGGCAATTCCGGTGCCGAGGCCAACGAGGGCTCGATGAAGCTCGCGCGTCTGTACGCCAAGCGTGCCGGCAACGGTGGCAACACCATCGTGTGCATGCGCGGCGGCTTTCACGGTCGTACGCTCGAGACCATTGCCGCGACCATGCAGGATTGGCTGCAGGACAGTTTCCGCCCGCTGCCGGGTGGCTTTGTGGCCTGCGCACCCAACGATGTAGATGAACTGCGTGCAATTTTTAAGCAGTTGGGCAGTGAAATTTGCGCCGTGATGCTCGAGCCGATTCAGGGCGAGAGCGGTGTGCACCCCATGACCGAGGAGTTTATGGCTACGGCGCGCGACTTGGCGCACGAGGTGGGTGCCGTGCTTATCGCCGATGAGGTCCAGTGCGGAATTTTTCGCACGGGTAAGCCGTTTGCGTTCCAGACCTATGGTGTGGAGCCCGACATCATGAGCCTTGCCAAGGGCATTGCCGACGGTGTGCCTATGGGTGCCGTGGTGGCAAAGAAGGAAATCGCCGACGTCTTTAAGCCCGGCGATCATGGTTCGACCTTCGGTGGTAGCTGCTTGGCCATCGCGGCATGTGCCGCGACGCTCTCCGCGCTTGTGCACGGCGATTATGCCGAGCATGCTGCCAAGGTTGGCGCCTATATGGAGCAGGCGCTGGCTAAGCTTCCGCATGTGGTAGAGGTGCGCGGTCGCGGCCTGATGCTCGGCTGCGATTTGGATGATGCCGCGGGTGATGCACACGACGTTGTAGCCCGTGCACTGGGGGCTGGTGCCGTGATCAACGCTACAGGCGCACATACGCTGCGCTTCCTTCCGCCGTTCGTGTGCGAAGAGGCCGACGTGGACAACCTGATCGAGATTCTGTCGGACGTTTTGGCTTAGCGCCATCAGACATAGCAATTTGGAGCGGGTTTCAGGCTGTCACGTGCCGTTTGGCGCACGATTGGGCGAACTGGAGCCCGTTTTGCTATCGATTTACCATGGCTGGGATAGGCCGTGTGCAAAAAGTGGCAAATATGAGTACGGGCACTAACTTCGTAACATATAAATTAGGCACTTTTAGATGAGTTGGGCCACATATGTCCAGTTTTGTAGTTGGCAAATTGGCTTAACTGGACTATCGATCGTCGTTCTAATGCCGGATTTGCCTTTTATGACTTCGAAAACGCTGCTACTAAAAAGGTAGCAGTACTCATATTTGGCATTTTTTGCACACGGGTATTCGCCAAGGGTCCATTTCGCCGCCCGAGCCCCGCTTCGTCGCTTCGCTCCTCGCGTGCTGCGCTGGAAAACGCTTCGCGTTTCCTCAGCTCCGCACCCTTGCGGGTTCGAATCCCATGCACCGGGCCCAAAAAAGAAAGGCCTCCATCGCTGGAGGCCTAACAATTCAGTGGTGGGCGATGAGGGATGTCCGCGTGCGGCTGGCGCCGTCCGCGCCCCGCTTCGTCGCTTCGCTCCTCGCGTGCTGCGCTGGAAAACGCTTCGCGTTTCCTCAGCTCCGCACCCTTGCGGGTTCGAATCCCATGCACCGGGCCCAAAAAAGAAAGGCCTCCATCGCTGGAGGCCTAACAATTCAATGGTGGGCGATGAGGGATTCGAACCCCCAGCCTTGTGCGTGTAAAGCACCTGCGCTAACCGTTGCGCCAATCGCCCGCAGGGACTGAGTATAGCGGAAACCCCGTGCTGTTCACCGCTAATTCATAACGAAATCTAAGCGGCGACTTCGGTGCCCTTGTTCTCGTCGATAAAGAAACGCTTGTACCAGATGAGGAACGTCAGCGTGGTATAGATCTTGCGCTGGTTGAGCGCGCGACCCTCAAAGTGATCGTCGAGCAGTTTCATGAGCGCATCGGTGTCAAAGAAATCAGCAGCCCACGGTGCGGTGAAGTATTCCTTTACGTAGTCGTAGTACTTTTGCTCGCGCAGCCAGAACTTGACCGGTACGGGGAAGCCCACCTTCTTGCGCGTTGCCCACTCGTCGGGCAGCGTGCGGTTGGCAGCGTGACGCAGAACGAGCTTGCAGCCTTCTTCGTTAACACGGTAGTTGGCGGGAATGTGCTCGGCAAACTCCATGACCTTCTTGTCCAGAAACGGGACGCGAAGCTCCAGAGAATGCGCCATGCACATCTTGTCGGCCTTGAGCAGAATGTCGCCCGGTAGCCACATGTTCATATCCAGATACTGTTTCTTGGAAAGCTCGCAGCAGTTGGGAACCTGCTTGTAGTACTCGGCGCACATCTCGGCGGCGTTCTTGCCGGTGTCATAAGCGGGCTTGAGCACCTCGTCGACTTCGGAGGGATCGAACACCTTTGCCTGACCCACATACCAGCGCTCGGGAACCTCGGCGCATTTCGTCAGGAAGTTGTGACCCTTAAAGTAGGGGAGATGCTGAACGAGTGAGCCCAGGGCGCGACGTATGCCGAGCGGCACGCGCTTCTTAAAAGTGCGCATCTCGGGGGTGTCCTCGTACCACTCATAGCCGGCAAACAGCTCGTCGGCACCCTCGCCCGAAAGGACGACGGTGACCTCCTTGGAAGCCATCTGCGCCAGATAGTACAGCGGCACGCTGGACAGGTTCGATTGCGGCTCGTCCATGTGGTACTGGATATCGGGCAGTGCATCAAAGAACTCGTCGGCGGTAATCATCTTGCGCACGTTCTTGATGCCCAGCTTGTCGGAAAGCTCGGCGGCGTAGTTGGTCTCGTTGAAGTTCTTGTAATCGAAGCCGACAGAATACGTGGTGTCGGGCATGAGACAGGCAGCGATGTAGCTGGAATCGACACCGCCAGAAAGGAACGAGCCCACCTTAACATCGGCGATTCGGTGCGCAGCGACGCTTTCGTGCACGACCTTGTCGCACTCGTCCACGTACTCCTCGAAGGTCTTGGAGTTGTCGTCGGTGAAGTCACAGCTCCAGTAACGCTTGATGTCCATGGTGTTGGTCGTTAGGTCATACGTAAAGCAATGCGCCGGGGCAAGCTTGAACACGCCCTTAAAGAAGGTCTCCTCCGTGGCAGGGAATTGCAGCGTCAGGTAGGGGCGCAGCGCGTCGTGGTTGACAGCCTTCTCAAACTTGGGATGGTCCAGGAAGCTCTTGATCTCGGAGCCAAACAGCAGCGAGCCATCGGATGCCTGGTAGTAATAGAACGGCTTGATACCAAAGATGTCACGAGCACCAAAGAGTTTGTTCTTGTTCTGGTCGTGAATCACGAACGCGTACATGCCGCGCAGACGGTTGACCAGGTCCTCGCCCCACTCCTCGTAACCGTGTACCAGGACTTCGGTATCAGCGTTGCAGTGGAAGGCGTAGCCGGCCGCCTCCAGCTCGGCACGAAGCTCCTGGAAGTTGTAGATCTCTCCGTTGAAGACAATCGTGACCTTGCCGTCGTCGCTCGACATGGGCTGGGCTCCAGCTTCGGAAAGATCGAGAATCGAAAGACGACGAAAACCAAGGGCAACGTTGTCGACGATATGCTGGCCGCCCATATCGGGACCACGGTGGATGATGCGATTCATCATGGCCGTGAGAACCAGCTCACTCTGTTCATCTGTACCGGTAAAACCGACAAAACCGCACATGCAAGATCCTTTCTGCTGACGGCTCAGGTGTACTGCCGCAAGGATTGCGGCAGCTGATGTCAAATAATCTTTACTATCATGCCAATCTTTTGTTTCGTGATAGGGCATAAGCGCCGAGCGAACCGAAAAAACCACGTCCCGATCTTCAGGCGAAGCGGCGGGACGTGGTTGCGAACGCTATGTTAAAGAACAGCACCCAGATTTCCTTGGTTTTACACGGGGTGAACACTGTTGCCATTTATTAGACCACGGCACAGTCCATGCAATTTTTTAGAAGGCTGTGATGCGCGCAAGGTCAGGTGGCATATTAGGATGGTTGATAATACAGAATGTTTCATCGTTTCTGCCGCGGGACGCCTTCTGCCCTTTAAGGCTGAATTTAGCGAGAGAGGTCTTTGTATGTCGAGTCCGACACAAGAGAAGCTAACTCTGATGCGCTATATAGAGTTGCTCGAGGAAGATGACCTTGTTGTTTCCAGACCGAGCGCTTCGTGCGACCAGCGCATTGAGTTTGCGACTGATGACTCGCGCCAGGTGCGTCCGGGCACGTTGTTTGTCTGCAAAGGCCGTGCGTTTAAGCGCGAGTACCTGCTTTCGGCAATCGCCGATGGCGCCGTGGCCTACGTTTCCGAGGTCGATTACGATGTTGATCTTCCCGCGGTGATTGTGAGCGATATTCGTCGCACGCTCGCCGTGGTGGCAGATGCCTTTTATGGGCACCCGTCGGGTAAGGTGAAGGTCTGCGCCTTTACAGGCACCAAGGGCAAGTCGACCTGCGGCTTTTATCTGCGCGGCATCCTCGCCAACGAGGCCAAGCTTACGGGCTGTCATCGACCCGCTCTTAATACGGGCATTGAGTTCGACGACGGCATCGAGACGGGCCCTTCCAAGCTGACGACCCCCGAATCCTTCCTGCTGCAGTCTCGCATCGCGCATGCTGCGGAGGCGGGTGCCCCGTGGCTGGTTATGGAGGCATCGAGTCAGGGCCTCAAATACGAGCGTACGGGCAAGATTGACTTTGAAGTCGGCGCCTTTACCAATATCGGCGAGGATCACATTTCGCCGATTGAGCATCCGACGCTCGAGGATTACTTTGCCAGCAAGCTCAAAATCTTCTTGCAGAGCCGTTTTGCCGTGGTCAATCTCGATATGGATAAGGTCGATCGCGTGCTCGAGGCGGCATCTCGTTGCGAACGTACGGTGACGTTCTCCCTGACCGACGAGCGTGCCGACGTGCTTGCGCTGGCGATTCGCAATGGCGACTGCGGCGTGGTGGCAACGGTGCGCACGCCCCGTTTTACGCGTGACATTGTGATTCCCACGCCGGTTAAGTTCAATGTGTCCAACGCGCTTGCCGCTATTGCCTGCGCCGAGGCCCTGGGCATTTCCGAAGAGGGTATCGTCCATGGCTTTGAGGGCGTCTTCGTTCCCGGTCGTATGGAGCTCTATCCGTCCGTATCGGGCAAAATCCTGGGCATCGTCGATTTTGCACATAACGGCATGAGCCTCGAGACACTCCTGCGCGACTTGCGCGAGAACTATCCCGAGCGCGAGCTGGCGGTTGTATTTGGCGCTACGGGCGGTAAGGGTGTCGATCGACGCACCACGATGGGCATCGCCGCTGGCAAGTATGCCGACCGAATCGTGATTACCGAGGATGACCCCGGCCCCGAGGATGTCGAGGACATCTGCGCCGAGATCGCGCGCAACGTTCAAGCGCAGGGAAATGATAACTGGCAAATCGTGACTGATCGCGTTGCCGCTATCGAGACTGCCGTGCGCGAAACTGTCCGTCCTGCCGTGGTCATCGTGACCGGTAAGGGCGAGGAAGAGTGTATGCTGCGCAAGAACGGACCCGAGCCTTGTGAGCGCGACGGTTCGATTCTCAAGCGCACCCTTGCGGCGTACGACGCCTAGACCAGCCCCTTCTATGTAAACGGAGTGACCATGTCCCACAACATCCTGCCGACCGTTGCCGAGCTTTCGGGCGAGATGCGCGAGCGCCTTGCCAAGGTCAAGTATGTCTTTACCGATCTGGACGCCACGATGCTCGCCCCCGGCTCGTGCGTGCTGCGCGATAACGACGGCAATCCCTCGACCAAGCTCGTCGAGGCGGTTGTCGCGCTCGCCCGTGCCGGCATCCAGGTGGTTCCCACCTCGGGTCGCAATCGCACCATGATCCATGAGGACGCCCGCGTGCTCGGCCTCAACTCCTACATCGGCGAGATGGGCGGCCTGGTCATGTACGACCTCAAGGCCAACGACTGGGAGTACCTGACGGGCGACATGCCCTACGACCCCGCCTGCGGTCTCACGCCGCACCAGGTGATCGAGCAGACCGGCGTGTGCGAGAAGATCCTTGCCCGCTGGCCGCACAAGATCGAATACCACAACGACATGTCGACCGGCTACAAGTACCGTGAGGTCACCGTCGGCATGCGCGGCGATGTGCCCGACGATGAGGTCCAGGCCATCCTGGACGAGGCCGGCTGCGGTCTGGTCTGGGCTTGCAACGGCCATCTGACTCACCTGTCCAAGCCGACGACGCTCGAGCTTAATCGCGTTGAGGACGGCCGCGCCTTCAACATCAATCCGGCGGGTCTCAACAAAGGCGTTGCCATTGCGCGCTTCTGCGAGCACCTGGGGATCGAGCGCGAGGAGACGCTTGCGCTCGGCGACTCCGAGTCCGACTTCTACATGGCCGACCATGTTGGCATGTTCTGCCTGGTCGAGAACGGTCTGACGAGCGCCGGTGCCCCGGAGTTCTTGGATGCCTGCGACAATGCCTATATTACGCGCGGCAAGATTGTCGACGGTTGGGTGGCAACGGCCGAGCTGTTGGTCGCGGCCCGTTCGTAGCGCGACGCATCACGCATGGTCGCATTTTTCGAGAGAGAATCTGGTGAGGTAATGTCCGATATCGATAATATGGCCGGGGACACGCGTCCGATCGGCGTGTTCGACTCGGGCTTGGGCGGCTTGACGGTCGCGCGAGCGATCGCAACGGCACTTCCGCACGAGTCCGTCTACTATTTCGGTGACACTAAGCGCTGCCCTTATGGCACCCGCACCGAGGACGAGGTTCGCTCGTTTGCGCTGCAGGCGGGCCGCTGGCTATCGAGGCACGACGTTAAGATCATGGTCATCGCCTGCAACACGGCGACCGCCGCGGCCTTGCGTTTGGCTCAGCAAGTGCTTGACGTTCCCGTGATCGGCGTGATCGCCCCGGGCGCACGCGCCGCCATCAACAGCACGCGTACGCGTCGCGTGGGCGTGCTCGCCACCAACCTCACCATTCGCTCGGGCGCCTACACGCGCGCCATCCAGGATTTGGATGCTGGTGTCGATGTGTATGGCTGCCCGGCTTCGAGCTTTGTCGAGGTCGTCGAGCACGAGCTCGCCTCGGGCGCGCATCTGCAGGAGCAGTGGCTCGAGAACGAGGATATTTTTGATACGCCAGCCGTTCGCGCGCTGGTCGGCGCCACAGTCGAGCCGCTGCACGATCGTGGCATTGATACCGTGGTACTCGGCTGCACGCATTTCCCGCTGCTGGTGGGTCCCATCCGCCATGCACTGGGTCCCGGAGTGCGCGTGGTGAGCTCCGCCGAGGAGACCACGCGCGAGCTGACCGATATTCTCACGCGCCGCGAGCAGCTGGCGGGCGACGCAGCCGAGCCGCAGCATCGCTTTGCCACCACGTCTGACAACATTGCCGAGTTTGCGGTGGCGGGTAGCTTTATCTTTGGCCAGCCGCTCAAAAGCATCGAGCATGTCGATATCGACGAACTCGGTTAGGTTCGCAATGTCGCCGAAGCCCTCGCCACATCTTTTGCCGAAAGGATAGTTCCATGGAATACATGCAGGTCAACCGCGCCAACGGCCGCGCCGCCAACGAGCTGCGCCCCGTTAAGCTCACCCGCGGCGTCATGAAGCACGCCCACGGCTCGTGCCTGGCGGAGTTCGGCGACACGCGCGTACTGTGCGCCGCCACCATCGAGGAGGGTGTGCCGGGTTGGCGCAAGGGCGCCAAGGCCGGCTGGGTAACGGCGGAATATGCGATGCTGCCGGCCTCGACTGGTAAACGCTGCAAGCGCGAGCATGCCAACCGTAAGGGCCGCTCCATGGAGATCGAGCGGCTTATCGGCCGCAGTCTGCGTACCGTCGTCAACATGAAGGCGCTCGGCGAGTACACCGTTACCGTCGACTGCGATGTGATCCAGGCCGATGGCGGCACGCGTACGGCGAGCATTACCGGCGCCTGGGTGGCGCTGCACGACGCCCTTGCCATGTGGGTCGAGGCGGGCAAACTCGAGCGCATCCCGCTCACGGGCCAGGTTGCCGCCATTTCCATGGGCGTCGTCGACGGCAACACCCTGCTCGACTTGGATTATTCCGAGGACAGCCACGCCGAGGTCGACATGAACCTCGTCGCCACCGATTCCGGTGAGATGATCGAACTCCAGGGTACCGGCGAGCAGGCGCCCTTCGACCGCAAGCGTCTCAACGCTCTGCTCGACCTGGGTGACAAGGGTATCGCCGAGCTCATCGAGCTTCAGCGCCAAGCCCTCGCCTAACCTGCCAAAAAGGGACAGGTTTATTTTGGCAGGTTTTATCTGGGAAAACGTCGAAGTATAAGACTGCCGTTGATGGAGACGGGAGAGAGACCGAAGTCCTCGTCGTCCTCAACTCGGCATTGCTATAGAGACAAAGGAGGCCGACTATGGCACTTGAGAAGATTGACATCGACACTCTCGACCCGGCGGCGACCATCGTCGTGGCAACCGGCAACGCCCATAAGCTCACCGAGATCGAGGCCATTTTGGGCAAGGTCATGCCCGAGGTGCGCTTTGTGGCGCTCGGTCAGCTGGGCGATTTTGAGGACCCCGAGGAAAACGGCACGACGTTTTTGGAGAACGCCATCATCAAGGCGCAGGCTGCGGTCGAGGAGACGGGCCTTATGGCCATCGCCGACGACTCCGGCTTGGTCGTCGATGCGTTGGACGGCGAGCCGGGCGTGTATAGCGCGCGCTATGCGGGCGTGCATGGCGACGATGCCGCCAACAACGCCAAACTTCTCGTTAACCTGGAAGGCGTGGCAGACGAGGACCGTACCGCGCGCTTTATGAGCGTCGTCGCGCTTATCGATACGGACGGCTTGGTCACCTATGGCGAGGGCGCCTGCGAAGGCGTTATCGCGCACGAGGGCCGCGGCGAACACGGTTTTGGCTACGACCCGCTGTTCCTGCCGGTCGATACGCCGGGCAAGACCATGGCCGAGCTCACGGCGGACGAGAAGAACGCCATCAGCCATCGTTTCCATGCGCTCGAGCATCTGTCCGCTAAGCTGACGGGCGAGGAGTAGGCCGTGCGTGCGGTGGTACAGCGCGTGCTCAACGCCGGCGTGACAGTCGACGGCGAGTGCGTGGGCCGTATTGGACGCGGCTACCTGGTGCTGCTGGGCGTGGGCCACGGCGACACACGCGCCGAAGCCGACAAGCTGTGGGGCAAGCTCCGCGGGCTGCGTATCAACGAGGATGAGAACGGCAAGACCAACTTGGCGCTGGCGGATGTCGACGGCGAGGTGCTCGTGGTGTCGCAGTTCACGCTGTTTGCCGACTGCCGCCACGGCCGCCGTCCGTCGTTTACGGACGCCGGCGCGCCCGATGTCGCTAACGAACTTTACGAGTACTTTCTGACACTCGTCGCTCAGGACGTTGAGCATGTGGCGCACGGTATCTTTGGCGCCGATATGAAGGTCGACCTGGTCAACGACGGTCCGTTCACCATCGTCCTCGACACCGATAGTCTGTAAGTAGTCAATTTGGGACCGGGCTTTTTTAGCTGCTTGCGTATGGCTGCAACAGGGTGCTATAGTATTAGAGTTTTGTCTATCTTAGGGGTATTATCCCCTTTTTGAATTGCACCCTCTGGAGGCCCTATTCATGGAAGAGATGGAAGTCAATCACGTCGACGACATCCACGAGAAGCTGACCGATATGGTGGGCGATCGCGTCAAGGTTAAGGCCAACATGGGCCGTACCCGCGTCATCGAGCGCATGGGCACCATCAAGAGCGTCCACCCCGCTGTCTTTATCGTTGAGGTTGACGAGCGTCGCGGCCGCAAATCGCGTCAGTCCTACCAGTACATCGATGTCCTTACCGGCCAGGTCGAACTGTTCGACCCCGAGAGCGGCGAACATATCTTTACCCCGCTCGGCAACCAGCTCGAGGAGCACTAACGGTGACCGATCGGTCCCTCATCCTTACCGCGCCGGCAAAGATTAACCTCTATCTGGGGGTTCATACCGAGCGCGACGCCCGCGGCTATCACAGGGTCGATTCCCTGATGGCAGCCGTCGGTCTAGCCGATGCCGTGACGGTCACGCCGGCGCAGGCGTTGACCGTCCAGACGGTTCCGGCATCCGATTTTCCCATGCAAAAAAATACGGCCTATCGGGCGGCAATCGCTATGGCCGAGCGTTACGGTCGCGATGCCAACGTGTGCGTGACGATCGAAAAGCGTATCCCGCTGTGCGCCGGCCTGGGAGGCCCCTCGACGGATGCCGCTGCGGTCATCGTTGCCTTGGCCGAGCTGTGGGGTATCGACCGTGCCGACCCCGCGCTCGATGACATCGCTCGCGGTATCGGCGCCGACGTGCCGTTCTTTTTGCACACGAGTCCCGCACTCTACGTCGGCGGGGGAGATGTGCTGGCCACTGAGTATCCTGTGCTTCCGGCGACACCTGTCGTATTGGTCAAACCGCACGAGACGAGCGTTTCAACGGTTGAAGCGTATCGACGATTTGATGAGAGCCCGGTGCCCGCGGAAAAACCCGATGCGATTGCTTCTGTCTTACGCGCCGGCGATGCCGAGGCGGCATATGCGCTCGTTCATAACAATCTGGGCGTCATATCCGCGCAGATGGAGCCGCGGATCCAGGCGGTTCTCGACTGGCTGCGCGCACAGGAGGGAACCGTTGCCGTGGACGTGTGCGGTTCGGGTGCCTGCTCGTTTGCCATTTGTGATACCGTCGCTGCAGCAGCCCATCTTGCGGGAGCTGCCCAGCAAAATGGCTGGTGGGCCTGCACGACTGAGCTTATTCCCAACACGGTTCAAATCGACGCGCCAAAGAAATAAAAATTTCTCTAGCACGCGGCGAAAATCTTTGTTACTATAGTCGAGCTAACGGGTTGTGGCTCAGTTTGGTAGAGCACTGCGTTCGGGACGCAGGGGTCGCTGGTTCAAATCCAGTCAACCCGACCAGAGCATGAGGAGGGACCGCTTCTTGCGGTCCCTTTTTTTAGCTATTGTTGTGATACCGCGGCACCCGCGGTATACTCATTCGAGCTTGTCTCGCTGTATTGTGGAGGTCTACATGTTTGGACTGAGGGCTCCTGAGCTCATCATTATTCTCGTCGTTGTCTTGATCATCTTCGGGCCTAAGAACCTGCCGAAGCTCGGCAAGTCCCTCGGCTCTACCGTCAAGAATATACGCGAGGGTATGGAGGGCGACGATAAGGGTGAAACCAAGCAGGCCGAGGACGTTGTGGTCGAGGAGTCCAAGGAGGACAAGGAGATCGCAGAGCTCGAGGCCAAGCTCGCTGCTGCCAAGAAAAAGCAGGCAGAGGACAGCGACGCGGACGCAGAGTAGTCCCATCCCTTTGGGGTGAGCACCTGACCGGCTTGCCCGCAGGCTAGCCGGTCTTTTTCGTTTTGTTGACAGTTGATCGTTACATCATAGTTGGGGAGATATCCGTATGGACGCAAGCCAGATCGTACTGACCGCTGAGGGCCGCCAGAAGCTCGTCGAGGAGCTCGCTTGGCGTGAGGGCGATTACGCCAAGGAGATCGTCGAGGACATCAAGGAAGCCCGCGCGTTCGGCGACCTTTCGGAGAACTCCGAGTACGATGCCGCCAAGGACAAGCAGGCCCAGAATGCTGCTCGCATTGCCGAGATTCAGGCCATCCTCGCCAACGCTCAGGTTGCTGCCACCACGGGCGATCTGACCGTCTCCATCGGTTCCACCGTTTCTCTGATCGATCCCAACGGTGAGGTCATGGAAGTCACACTCGTCGGTACCACCGAGACCAACTCGCTCGAGCACAAGATCTCTAACGAGTCTCCGGTCGGTCACGCCATCATCGGTCACGGCGAGGGCGACTCCGTTGAGGTCGTTACGCCTTCTGGCAAGACCCGCGTCTACACCATCGCCAAGATCGCACGCTAGACCACGGTCCCGCGTAAAGGTATGTTTTCGCTCCCTGGGACCGAATCCTGGGGAGCGTTTTAGTTTGAGGAGGTAACTTATGGCAGAGAACCAGAACGTCGCCGATCAGGCCTCGACGCTCAACGACGAGCGCGCCACGCGTCTGGCAAAGCGCGCCGCCCTGTTCGAGGCGGACCAGAACCCCTATCCCGAGCACTCCGAGATCGAGGACTATGTCGTTGACATTGAGGCCAAATATGCCGATCTTGCCGATGGCGAGGATACTGAGGACGTCGTGAAGATCGGCGGCCGCGTGGTCGCCAAGCGCGGTCAGGGCAAGATCATGTTTATCGTCGTGCGCGACGCTACCGCCGAGATTCAGCTGTTCTGCCGTATTAACGACATGGACGAGGCGGCCTGGAGCACGCTTAAGGCCCTCGACTTGGGCGATATCCTGGGCGTGACCGGCGTGGTCGTGCGCACCAAGCGTGGCCAGCTTTCCGTCGCCCCCAAGAGCGCGACGCTGCTCTCCAAGGCCGTTCGCCCGCTGCCCGAGAAGTTCCATGGCCTCTCCGACAAGGAGACCCGCTATCGTCAGCGCTATGTCGACCTGATTGCCAACGACGATGTTCGCGAGACCTTCCGCAAGCGCTCGCAGATTCTCTCCACCTTCCGCCGCTTTATGGAGTCCGACGGCTACATGGAGGTCGAGACCCCCATTCTGCAGACTATCCAGGGTGGAGCTACGGCTAAGCCGTTCATCACGCACTTCAACGCGCTCGATCAAGAGTGCTACCTGCGCATTGCTACCGAGCTGCACCTCAAGCGCTGCATCGTCGGTGGCTTTGAGCGTGTCTTCGAGATTGGCCGCATCTTCCGCAACGAGGGTATGGACCTCACCCACAACCCCGAGTTCACCACGATGGAGGCCTATCGTGCCTTCTCCGATCTCGAGGGCATGAAGGCACTCGCCCAGGGTGTCATCAAGGCTGCCAACAAGGCCATCGGCAACCCCGAGGTCATTGAGTACCAGGGTCAGACCATCGATCTTTCCGGTGAGTGGGCAAGCCGTCCCATGACCGACATCGTCTCGGACGTGCTCGGCAAGCAGGTCACCATCGACACGCCGGTCGAGGAGCTTGCCGCCGCCGCACGCGAGAAGGGCCTGGAGATTAAGCCCGAGTGGACTGCTGGCAAGATCATCGCCGAGATTTACGATGAGCTGGGCGAGGACACCATCGTCAACCCGACCTTCGTATGCGATTACCCCATCGAGGTCAGCCCGCTTGCCAAGCGTTTTGAGGACGATCCGCGCCTGACGCACCGCTTTGAGCTGGTCATCGCCGGCCACGAGTACGCCAACGCATTCTCCGAGCTCAACGACCCGGTCGACCAGGCCGAGCGCTTTGCTGCCCAGATGGCTGAGAAGGCCGGCGGCGACGACGAGGCTATGGAGTACGACGAGGACTACGTGCGCGCCCTCGAGTACGGTATGCCTCCCGCGGGCGGCATCGGCATCGGTATCGATCGCGTGGTCATGCTGCTCACCAACCAGGCTTCCATTCGCGACGTCCTGCTGTTCCCGCACATGAAGCCCGAGAAGGGTTTCCAGTCCGGTGCCGCCGCTGCCAAGGCTGCCGAGGCCGGCAACGCCGCAAGCCCGTTCGTTAAGCCGCTCAAGCCCACGCTCGATTACTCCAAGATCGCCGTTGAGCCGCTGTTCGAGGAATTCGTCGACTTTGATACCTTCTCCAAGAGCGATTTCCGCGCTGTGAAGGTCAAGGCATGCGAGGCCGTCAAGAAGTCCAAGAAGCTGCTGAACTTTACGCTCGACGACGGCACCGGCACCGACCGCACCATCCTCTCCGGCATCCATGGCTACTATGAGCCCGAGGACCTGGTCGGCAAGACCTTGCTCGCCATCACCAACCTGCCTCCGCGCAAGATGATGGGCATTCCCAGCTGCGGCATGCTCATCAGCGCTATCCACGAGGAGGAGGGCGAGGAGCGCCTCAACCTGATCCAGCTCGACGCCTCCATCCCCGCCGGCGCAAAGATGTACTAACTAGTTACGCGGTTCTACGAACCGCGTAACGGCTCGACGCTGCGCGGGCCGCATTTGGACAATCTGACGTTCAACTTCAAGGGCGCGACCAGAAGGTCAGCGCCCTTTCGTTTCACGTCACCTTGTCTCAAATGCGACCCGCTCGTTGGCGTTGCCAATACATCGGCGTTGCCTTGGCCGTCAATAGTCATTGGGGACGTTCTTAAACGACTACCCAACGGCTATTGAGCACATGGCTCGCATGGCAGCCGTCTCTTTTATGTTTCCTTTAGCCGTTGCTGCCTAGGATGGGGGTTAGTCGGTAGGAAGGGAGCGTCTATATGGACGACGCGAGCGAGCGTGCAATCGAAGAGGACATGCTCGATCAGTTCAATTACTTTGACGATGAGGATGAGGAACTAATCGATCGTCGCGAGCCGGCATCGCTTGACTCATTTGATCTGGTCGATGAAGAGACTGATGAGGTTGAGGACGAATCAACGGAGCCCCCACAGTCTTCGCGCCTTGACTCGCTGCTTTCGAGAGCCCCCATGCACCACGGTGTTCGTGCCGGCGCACTCCATATGAAAACAGACTGGCACCAGATCGTGACGGCAGGCGATGAGCTTGCCGTCGATGCGCCGCTCACCGATAAGTCATCCATCATCTGCCGCACCGGTATGCTTATGCTCGCGAGCGGAACGGGTGCTTGGCGTGTACGCGATACCATGAATCGCGTTGCCGCCGTACTCGGTGTCACCGTCCACGTTGACTTAAGTCTTCTGTCGTTTGAGTGCACCTGCATCAAAGATGGCCACTGCTTTAACGAGGTTGTCAGCCTGCCCACAACAGGAGTCAATACCCATCGCATTTGGATGATGGAGAGCTTCCTAAAGGAAATCGAGACGTATGGGCGCCGGTTTACCGTGCACGAATACCACGAGATGCTCAAGACCGTTGAGAGTTCAAAACCCGATTACTCTCCCTGGCAACAGGGCCTTGCGGCAGCTTGTGCTTGCGGCGCCTTCGTCTTTTTGCTCGGCGGCGGCCCTATCGAGATGGCCTGCGCATTCGTAGGCGCTGGTGTTGGCAACTTTGCTCGCTCTCATATTCTCAAGCAGGGTCTTGGCCAGTTTAGCGCGCTGACGATTGGCGTTGCGCTCGCTTGCGTTTCGTATCTGCTGGCATTGCTCGGCCTTGGCCAGGTCGTACCGGGGGCAATGTCGCACCAAGAAGGCTATATCGGCGCCATGCTCTTTGTGATTCCCGGCTTTCCCCTCATTACGGCAGGCCTCGACATCGCTAAGCTCGATATGCGAAGCGGCATTGAGCGTCTTTCGTATGCCGTGTCGATTATTGTGATGGCGACCCTTGTGGGCTGGATGGTTGCAGAGTGTGTGGGGCTGGCACCGGATGATTTTGCCCCGCTCGGCCTTTCGCCGCTTGCCCTTACGCTCCTGCGCGTGGTGATGAGCTTCGTTGGCGTATTCGGCTTCTCGGTGATGTTCAACAGCCCGGTAAAGATGGCCGCGGCAGCTGGGCTGATCGGCGCCGTGTCCAATACCTTGCGCCTTACGCTCGTCGATGCGCCGGCGCTGTTTCCCTTCCTGGGCCTGAGCGTAGGTATGCCTCCCGAGGCGGCAGCGTTTATTGGCGCGCTGGTATCGGGGCTGCTCGCGAGCTTAGCCGAAATCAAGCTCACCTACCCACGTATCGCCCTCACGGTGCCATCGATTGTCATTATGGTGCCGGGCTTGTGTCTGTATCGCTCGATGTATTACATGTGCACCTTCGACACGGTCAATATGCTCGGCTGGTTTGTGCGTGCAGTGCTCATCGTGGCGTTTTTGCCCGTTGGCCTGGGTGTGGCGCGCACGCTCACCGACCCTCGCTGGCGCCACACCAGCTAATTGGTGCAAATGAAACTGATCCGCAAAACATGAACGTGGATAATCTCCCGTTTTTGGCCTGTTTACGGGCTCAAAACGGGAGATTATCCACGCTCGTGGAATGGGTGTCCGAAAATCCACGCTCGTTGGGCCGATGCAGACGCACCTGGCAATTCCTTTTTTGTAGACGTTGTCGTATGGCTGCATGCGGAAAAGGCCCCAGCGGTTAACATATACTCCATATGGGTAAAGAGACCAAAGCGCCGCCACGAGTGGCGCTTTGCGTTTGAAAAACTAGCTCGTCTAAGAGGAACTAGCATGTTAGACCGTTTTACCGATCGCGCGCGCAAGGTCATGTCCATGGCCAAGCAAGAGGCGCTCGATCTGCACTCAAATAAGGTGGGCACCGAGCACCTGCTGCTCGCGCTCGCTAAGGAGGACGAGGGTATTGCCGCCGAGGCACTGCGCTCGCTCGATATCTCCTACGATGACATCATGGATACCCTCAAAGAGGTCCAGACCACGGTTCCCGAGCCCAGCGAGGAGACCGAGGCTGCCAAGCTCGCCTTTACGCCGCTCGTCATCAGCGTGATGGAGCGCTCCTTCCGCGTGGCGCGTGAGAACAACCAGACCTACGTTTCGACCGAGCACTTGCTCATCGGCATCGTCGAAGAGGGCAACGGCATGGCCATGGACATCCTCATGCGCCTGGGTGTGTCGTCCGCCTCCATCAAAAAGGCTATCGAGAAACTCACCGCCAAGGACCAGGATAAGAAGCGCCCGCTCGCTGGCGCCGGTGCTGGTCGTCCCGGTACGGGTCTGCCGTTCTTTAGCGGCTCGGATGCCTCCCAGCAAAAGGGGAGCGGCACCGATACACTTAAGCAGTTCGCGACCAACCTTACGCAGAAGGCGCGCGACAGCGAACTCGATCCGGTGATCGGCCGCGAAAAGGAAGTCCAGCGTATGATGGAGATCCTTTCGCGCCGCACCAAGAACAACCCGCTTATCCTGGGCGATCCCGGCGTGGGCAAAACGGCCATCGTCGAGGGCCTGGCGCAGCAGATTGCTGCTGGCAATGTGCCCGAGAATCTTATGAACCAGAATATCTGGACGCTCGATCTGCCGGGTCTTGTCGCGGGTGCCAAGTATCGCGGTGAGTTTGAGGAGCGCCTCAAGAACGTGATCCAGGAGGCGACCGAAGCCGACGACGTCATCTTGTTTATCGACGAGATGCACACCATCATCGGTGCCGGTTCTGCCGAGGGATCCATCGATGCAAGCTCCATGCTCAAGCCCGTGCTCGCGCGTGGTGCCTTCCAGATTATCGGCGCCACCACGGCCGAGGAATTCCGCAAGTACCTCACCAAGGACCCGGCCTTCGAGCGTCGCTTCCAGACCATCGATGTCGAGGAGCCGAGCGTCGAGGACACGGTCAAGATCCTGACTGCGCTCAAGCCGCGCTACGAGGAGCACCACCACGTGCGTTACACGCAGGGTGCCATCGAGGCCGCTGCGAACCTCTCCAACCGCTACATTCAGGATCGCTTCCTGCCCGATAAGGCCATCGACCTCATTGACGAGGCCGGTGCCCGCGCTCGCATCGCCGCGAATCGCGCACCCGAGCCGGTGCGCGAGGCCGAGCATCGCATCGAGGAACTCAAGGCTGCCGCACAGGAGGCTACCGAGAGCGACGACATGAACAAGGCCGCCGAGATCACCGAGCAGCAGAAGGCCGCCGAGATTGAACTCGCCGAAGCCAAGGCCGCCTGGACCGCCGAGCTCGACGCCAGCCCGCTCACCATCGACGTGAGTCAGATTGCCGACATCGTGTCCGTGACCTCTGGCGTGCCGGTTTCCTCGCTCACCGAGAGCGAGAGCCGTCGCCTGCTGCAGACCGAAAGCGTGCTCAAGACCCGCATTATCGGCCAGGACGAGGCCGTCGAGGCCGTCGCCAAGGCCGTGCGCCGCAGCCGTTCGCCGCTCAAGGACCCGCGTCGCCCCGGCGGCAGCTTTATCTTCCTGGGTCCCACCGGCACAGGCAAGACCGAGCTCGCCAAGACGCTCGCCGAGTACCTCTTTGGCAGCAAGGATGCGCTCATCAGCTTCGACATGTCCGAGTTCGGTAGCGAGTTCGAGGTATCCAAGCTCATCGGTAGCCCTCCGGGTTACGTTGGTCACGACGAGGGCGGCCAGCTCACTAAGGCCGTTCGTCGCCACCCGTACTCGGTCGTGCTGTTCGACGAGATCGAGAAGGCGCACCCCGATATCTTCAACATCCTGCTGCAGGTGCTGGAGGAGGGTCGTCTGACCGATAGCCAGGGCAAGACGGTCGACTTCCGCAACACCGTGATCATCATGACGTCCAACGTGGGCGCCCGCGAGATCGCACAGGATGCGAGCGTTGGCTTTGGCACCACCGGCGAGCAGGGCCTCACCTCGAGTGAGATCCGCGGCCGCGCGATGGGCGAGCTCAAGCGCCTGTTCCGCCCCGAGCTGCTCAACCGCATCGATGACATCGTGGTGTTCCAGAAGCTCTCGGGCGAGAATCTCACCAAGATCGCGCACCTGCTGGTGGACGACCTGCGTCAGCGTCTGATTGCCAACGGCATGAACATCAAGCTCACTGATGCGGCCTATGACAAGATCGTGGCCGAGGGCACCGACCTTACCAATGGCGCGCGTCCGCTGCGCCGTGCCATCCAAAAGCTCATCGAGGACCCGTTGTCCGAGGAGCTGCTGGCCGGCGAGTGGGGTGAGGGCGATACCGTCCTGTGCGATGTGGCCGATGGCAAGTTTGTCTTTAGCCACGGCACGGGCGAGATTCCGGCGCCGCGTCCGGCGGGCACGCTCGGTGGCGATACCGCTCCGGCGGCGCCGCACACTGGCAGCGCTGCGCCCGTCAGCGGTGGCGTGACCTCGGGCCCCGGCGGCATGATGCAAGCCGGCTCTGGCGCGCTGTAGGGATTGAATATAACCTTGCATGATGGGGGGCGTTTCCGATGGAGGTGCGCCCCTTTTCTTGTAGAGAAGAGTTTCCGGTAACGATAAAATAATTGAAAAAGTTCTGCTGGATGGCAAAAGGAGTTACTATGGCAAATAGCGCTCAAAGAATTGAGATGTCGTTCGATAACATGAGAAAAATCGGAATGGTTCTTTGTGCCGTGCTGGTACTTATAGCCATCGCTACCATCGCCGTCTTTGGTTCGGCATTTGTTGTTGCATGCCAAAGTATTTTGAACGGCGCAGTGGTAATCGAGGGGGTCGTTGAGCTTGGTAAGGGCGGCAGCATCGCGCTCCCAAACTTGGCGCTATGGGCGGTTTTGCTCCTTGCAGGGGAGTTCACATTGTTAAGCATCAGCTTCGATGTCGCCCGTCGTCAATCGCCTTTTACTATTCGACATGCACGGATGATTACCGTTATTGCTTGCCTATTTGCAATCAATGCCGTGATGGGCTCTCTACAGATTGGCAGCGATTTAAAAATAATGATGGGTAATTGTATGTTGAGCTGTCGTATGAATTCCGCTCTCCTTCAGATTGGTGACTCAGGCATCACTTTGGATGTGGGATCCATCATTGCAATGATGGTTGCTTTCGCTTTGTCGATCTTCTGGCGCTATGGGGCGCTTTTGCAGTCCCAGTCCGATGATTTGGTCTAGGTGATTGACCATGGATTATCTCATTATTGAGGTTGAGACACTTTTGCTCAAGACCGGGAAAACAAATGCCGATCTAATAAGAGCGACTGGGCATACGCCAGCTAACATTTCTAAAATCCGTAATGCAAAAATTAAGGCCATACGCTTGAAGACATTGCTCGATATCTGTGTTGAGTTGGATTGTCAGCCGGGAGATTTGATCCGTCGCGTGAGTGAAATAGAACTTGAGGAACTTACCATCGCGCGCGCGCGGAATAAGATTTTGCAAAGACGCAATCCCGACCCTTCCGAGATATTGCCCACAGAGGTTTACGTAGTAGATCTTTCTAAGGAATAACAAAACAGAATAAGAAGACAAGCACGTATGCATGCAAGGCCCCTACCGCAAGCGATCGGTAGGAGCCTTAATTTATTTGAAAATAGTTCTTGAAATCATAAGGTTATCGTTATACGATAACGAAGTATTAAAACAGACGATAAATCGAAAGGAGGTAATTATGAACTGGGTAATCGATCCGTGTAGCAACGTGCAGGGTGGCGGTGGTGGCTGCCGCAATTACCACCCGTGTTCGCGCTGTAGCTATTTTGGCGTATATGTTCATTTCTAGCAACGCGAACGTTAATGCTGGTTAAGACAGCAGAGGGTAAGCAGCGTGGTCGATAACTGCCATCCGTCGGCCGCGCTGCCTTTTTTAATGAGGTTCATGAGACATGGGTAATGCGATTTCAATCAAGGATCTATCAAAGCGCTACGGCAAAAACTGGGCGTTGTCTGATGTTTCATTTGATATAGATGAGGGCGAAGTGTGCGCTCTCGTTGGGGAGAACGGCGCGGGGAAGAGTACGTTGATTGATATTCTTCTTGGCTTGCTTAAAGCAACGAAAGGTTCAATCAGTTTTTTCGGCGAGTCTGGGAGAGCAGGTCTGGCAAGAGCACGCAGAAATATCGGATTCGTCCCCGACGGCTGTGGGGCATTCTTGAACTTAACCGGTCGAGAAAACTTGATCTCACGCTGTATCGAGTGGGGGCTGCCGAAAAGTGAAGTTAATCGAGTGCTCGCTGCCGTTGGACTAGAAAATGCGGCGGATGCATCGGTAAAACAATACTCGCTCGGCATGAAACGTCGTCTGGATATCGGAACGGCTCTTCTAGGCGACCCGCAACTACTCATCATGGATGAACCCATAAACGGGCTCGATCCAGTGGGTGTGATTGAGGTGCGTGATCTCCTGCTGTCGTTGAAGGACAAACGGGATAAAACGGTGCTCATTTCAAGCCATAACCTAGATGAATTGGAGAAAGTTGCGACATCTTTTGCGTTTCTCCATCAAGGCAGACTTCTCGTTAAGGAAGAAAACTCCTACAAAGACAGAAGTCTGGAAAAGCGGTTTTTGGATTTGATCGGGGAGGCAGATAATGCAACTTCTGCGACTGATTAGATGCGAAGCCCGTCGGTTGCTCAGAAATCCAGCCTTTTTCGTGTTGTTGATCTGGGGAATTTGGATTGTTAAAGATGTCTGTAATCCAAATATGTATGGGACTTATGGAACATCCGATTTAGGGGGAGTCGGCAAACAGATTGGTTTCTTTGCAAACATCCTCGACAAGACTGACCCAGCTGGTTCGGCGGTTCGGACGGCACTATTCATGACCTACGAGTGGTTTTTCGTTCTAGCCGGATGCATTGTTATTTCCTGCGCCATGGATTATCAAAGCAGGTCTTCTGAAGTGACGTATGCAAAAGGGACGGGTGTAGCAAAGGCCGTTGTCGCAAAGTGGCTTGTTCTGACGATTGCAACTTCAACAGCGTTCAACCTGTTTTCGGGATTCACTCTCTTCAAATCTCCGCTTGGCTGCTATGTGGATGGGCGGGTGTTTCTTGATAGATACCTGCCCGTGTTGCTTTTGATTGATGCTATTTTGGCTGCATTAGTAGCTCAGTCGATGGCAGTTTTCTATTTACTTAGAAATGCACCGCTTAGCATTATGTTGGTGTTGGTCGGGACGCTGCTCGCCTCCGATGAATATACGCTGGTGGTCTTTTCCAATCACGCATCGACGCAAATTCCCTGGTGGCTCTCAGTCGGACCATACTTACGCCATCTTGGAAATCTGTGCTTTCAAGGCCTAGCCATTAATCAGATCATTCTTTTCTCTGTTATTTGCACCGTTGTTTCGTTGCAGCTCGGGGTCATGGGAATCAAAGCGAGGAGGGGGTAGAAATGCGCTGCGAAGATATGATTAAGGCTGAAGCCTATCGAGTTATGAAGAGCAAAGCGCCTCTTCTGCTGATTGCGGCAGGTTTCGTGCTCGCATTGCTTTATTCTGTGTCTTATGAACCATGGAGAGCCTACGGAACGAGCGATTGGCTTGGCGACGGTGTTATGGGCTTCTTTCCAAACCCACAATATGGTTTTGTGGGAATTCCGGGAGACCTCGTTAAAGACGGAGCTCGCTACCTTTCCGCTGTGGCACCGCTTGCCCATTCTCTGTTCTTTCCTATTGTTGCTGTTCTCGTCATCGGCTATGCGTTTCGAACTCCGATAACGGGATCTCAATGGCTTGCTTCCTATGCAAGGGGAATGAAAACAGTACAGTTGTTGGTTGCAAGGACTCTTGTCTCGATTGTCACGCTTGTCGGTGGTTTTGTTCTCTTTTCGATACTCGTTGGTGTGGTCCAAAGCGCGAGTGGCATAGGAATGACGATGGATATGATCGGAGAGTTTCTTCTTCGACTGTCTCTTGCTGCCTTGATTTGCACAACGTTATGCCTGCTGCTCGTCCTGGCCATCTCGCTCTTTGGAAATGGCGCGTTTGTTCTATCGTTCATCATCCTGCTGCTTTATTTGGGGTACGGGAATCCAAATATGCCACTGCACTTGACATGGCTGGCGACCCTTGCGTCTCCGCGACCAATTCAATTCATCGTGCCGGGGACGTTGCTGTTTGTAGCGCTGGCAACAGTCGTTCCCATTGTCATCCTCGGACTTTGTTGGGCTATCAAGGGTGCTATCAGAAAACGGAGCATATAAATGAAAGAGTCTGAATTTAACGTTATTGAAGAGAATGATGTGAACGGTATCACTATCTACAATACCCAGTCTGGTGGCGTTCTCGACCTTGACGCTGCGCACACGAATGAGCTGAATTTATATCGCAAGGGTGCCGCCGCCTTGGATGGTGATTTCGAAGAGGCCCTTAAGATGGGTGGCATGTTGGTAGATGACGATGTTGACGAGCGGCGAATGTTGATGCTTGAGAGCTTGTCGGCAAGGTTTGCAAATGACTATTTAGGACTGACGATTGCTCCAACGCTGGCATGCAATTTTAGGTGTCCCTACTGCTATGAAAAAGGCTGCTCGCACCCCACTATGTCAGAAGAGACAATGACGGATATCGCAGAATTCGTGCGTTCCGGCTATTCCGGGATCAACGATCTTCACGTTGACTGGTATGGAGGCGAACCCCTACTCTGTGTGGACATGATCGAGCGACTGACAAAAGAACTGAGAGGGGCGATTAGGCCAGGCGCTACTTATTCTGCCGGAATGGTAACGAACGGATATCTCCTGACGCGAGAAATTGCTCAGAAGCTTGCTGATTGTCAGATCGGTTCGGTTCAAATCACTATTGATGGCTCAAAGAGGGATCATGATTCGCGGAGGGTCCCGGCCGACGGTCGTCCGACATATGATGCCATTATCGACAATATAATCTCATGTGCCGATGTTCTTCAGATTACCATTCGCGTGAACGTCGATGAGTCCAACAGCAAAGAGGTCGATGCGTTGATTGACGAGCTTGACGCTAAAGGGCTTCGCGGTAAAGTCGCGATTTATCTTGCTGCGGTCGACAATGTTAACGATACTTGCTCAAATGACATTCATTGTTTTTCTCAGCGTGGATTCTCTCAAGTTGAAACGTTCTTTATGGATAAAGCTAGCGAGCGCGGATTCAACGTTATTCCGTTTACGCCGTATGAACCAGGCGTCTGCTGTGCGGTTTCCCTTAATTCGTTTGTCATCGATCCGCTTGGTAGACTTTTTAAATGTTGGGATGAGGTTGGCAAGGGCGAGTGCGCCGTTGGAAATGTTCGAGAAGGTGTGAAAGCTAATTCGAACTATTTGAAATGGATGGAGTATTTACCAAACGACCCAGTATGTGGCGAGTGTGTAATGTTTCCGGCTTGTATGGGCGGATGTCCCCACGCCGCGATGGAGGGTCAGAGAAAATGCGCGAGCGTTAAATTCAATGCCAGGCAGAGAATGCGGTTGGCTTGTAATTATCAGTATTCGCATGAGGCAAATCACGATGTTTAGATTTTGGAAGATATATCTCCTCCATAAGCCAAGGCTTTATGTCTATCTGCTTCTCGATGTCTTGTCTCAGCTGTGCAGCCTTGCTGAACCATATCTGTTGGGACTGACTGTAAATGTGCTGGCGGCAAAAAATGTCCTCGGTATTAGTTTGCGGACGCTAGTCTTATGTATTTTCGCGATTGGCGTGGTCGCCATTGTGGGGTCGGTGTTGGCCTATTGGACTTCCCTAATCTATGTCGACCTTCAAGCGCATGCGGGATATCAACTTAACGCTGACACACTTGAACACGTCAAGCGTTTGCCCCGGAAGTTTTTCATCGGATTTGATGCGGGCTATTATAATCAGCAAATCAATCACGATTCAAACGACCTCATAATATTCGGAATAACATCGGCGTCAAATATCATTGGCGGTGTTGCAACGATTATCTGTTCCTTGATTATGTTGATGAATATAAACATTGCGATGGCGATTGCCTGTCTAGCCTGCATCGTTACGGGGGCAGTAGTTTATCGATTGTTTAGCGGGCTGCTGTTCAATCGAGGCTTTGATTTTCAAGAAAAGACCGCTGCTTTCTATGGGACTCTCCAGAGCCAGCTGGAGAGCGTCTCCTTTCTTCGTCGCCATTCATTATTTGATTTCTATTCCTTGAGGCTGCAGAAGGCTTTCGATGGTCTTTATCCAGCTATATTGGCTAACCAAAAAGCCGGATCACGGTTCGAACTTGCGAATCAGTTGATTTTTTCCTTTGCGCAGTTCTGTTTGCTCGCGATTGGAGGCTGTGAGATTGTCGCAGGTAAAATGCCGGTTGGTTTTCTGCTGACGGCATTGAGCTATTATTCGAGCGCCAATTCTGCTCTGGTGAACTTGCTTTCTTGGGGCAAAAGCTACCAGGCGAGCAAGGTGAGCGCCCAACGCCTTAAGCGCCTTTGGGCAATGGATGAAGAGGCGAACGGTTCTGTCCGCATTGGTTCTCCTGTTTCACTTGTGTGCAAGGGCCTGTCGATTTGTCGCCCTGATACCGATCGAATCATAGATTATCCAGAGCTCATCTCGCTTAATCGAGGAGTCTTATACGGCGTGTCGGGCGCAAACGGAAGCGGGAAAAGCACGCTTCTCGATGGCATAGCTGGTCTATATCCCGATGATTGCGTTGGGACTATTGCTTATGACGAGGTTGATTTGAGCCAGATTGATTCCATAAATCTACGCTCGTATGTCGTTGGTATTGCCGAGCAAGAACCTGATATCGTTAACGGAACACTCAGAGAGAATCTGACGCTACTCGCGGGCGATAATTGTCCAATTCTTGAAGTCGGGCGACTTGTAGACCAGTTTGGTCTGACCAAACTGGTCTCAACACTTCCCAATGGTCTTGATGGGGTGCTGGACGAGCAAAACCATAATATATCGGGTGGTGAGAAGCAGAAGATTGCGATTATTCGTGTATTGCTTAAGGACTCACCCGTCATGTTATTCGATGAACCGACGTCGGCGCTTGACGGAGCGAGTAGGTCAGCGTTCATTGATATTCTGCAACAGAAGAAAGAAGATCATATAGTGGTTGTTGTCTCGCATGATCCCGAGTTGCTTGAGGCTTGCGACGAAGTGATTGAACTGTAAAAGCTTGTGCATGGCGCTTCGTAGCGGGGCTCATTGCCTGTGGATAGCGAATTGCAGCTGATGTGGGCAGTTATCCCAAACATGTATCAGCTTATTTCATTGACTAATCCCACAACGGCAAAACCGGTCAAACGAACGCTTCAGTACTGAGGCGTCTGTCTGTCTGACAAATTGCTATACTTAATTAAGGAAAGCGTATAGCAAAAGGAGCCAACATGTCTATGTCGATACTAGACTCACGGCCAGTTCAGATGAACGTGCGTATAGATCGCCAGCTCAAAGAGGCGGGAGACGCCGTCCTGACTCATATTGGCATGACGCCGTCACAAGCCGTTCGGACACTTTGGGAGTATCTGGTCGTTAACGGACGCATGCCCTCGAAGGGAGACGCGGCGGCTCCGGTTTCTGACGGAGTGGAGCCCCGGCGCATGGAGTCAAGGGCCGCGCAAGGCAGCCATATCGTTCGCGATTCGTGCCTCAAATACGGCATCCCCATCCCTGAGTTCTCGGGAGACTATGACGACCTCTATGAGGAGGCCATGGCGGAGCGCTATCCCGAATGGGTGGAACTATGAGCACAGAAGGCGTCCTCAAGCTGTTAATCGATACCAACGTATGGATGGATTATTTTTCTGGCAGGTCCGACCGTACGGCAAATGTCGTCCATCTGATCGAGATTGCCGACGCCTCGGAGCGGATTGCCCTGTTTGCCTCGTCGCTTTCGGTCAAAGACGTTTCATTTCTTGTCTCGGCGGCAATCAAGCAGGAGTGCCGAAGAAAGACTGGCTCACTGAGCGATAACGCCATTGCGGCGGCAGACGAAACGGCTTGGGCATGCGTTCGACAGATGCGCGAGCTAGCCCTCATCGCCCCGGTCGGTGCAGACGAGGTCTTCGACTCCTTTGTGTTCAAGTACCACCACAATGACTTTGAGGACGACCTGATGCTGGGCGTCGCCAATCGCATTGATGCCGATTACGTTGTGACAGAGGACAAGAATCTTATTAAACATACCAATGGTGTATGCATTAATGTTCAACAGGCGTTGAGGTTGGTTGAAGGGTCCAACGCCCCTTCGGCACGGCCCGTCTAGCCTGCTTTATCTTAATAAAGTGGCGTTTCCCCGCCGTTAGCCGATGATGCAAGGGCGCTCGGCGTTTTCGACTGGTTTATGCACGCAAAGTCTGGGAATATACAAGACGCATGTCTTACTGTCTAACCAGTTGCGCCAAGGAGGCACCATGGACTACAAGATTACCGGCTACGAGCCCGCCCAGCTGTTCCATTTCTTTGAGGAGGTCAGCGCGATCCCCCGTGGGTCTGGCAACGAGAAGGGCATCAGCGATTTCCTGGTTGCGTTTGCCAAGGAGCGCGGCCTCGATGTGTATCAGGACGAGGTCTACAACGTTATCATTCGCAAGCCCGCATCTGCCGGTGCCGAGAATGCCCCGACCGTGATGCTGCAGGGCCACATCGATATGGTGTGCGACAAGTTGGGCTCCGTTGAGCACGACTTTACGACCGATGGTATCGACCTGGTCGTCAAGGACGGCGTCCTCACCGCTAACGGTACCACTCTGGGCGCCGACAACGGTATTGCCGTCGCTCTGATGCTCACTGTTCTCGATGACGATTCGATCGTTCACCCCGCCCTCGAGTGCGTATTCACCACTGACGAGGAGACTGGCCTGGTCGGCGCCGAGACGCTCGACAAGTCCCAGATTAGCGCCCGCACCATGATTAACCTCGACTCCGAGGAAGAGGGCGTTGCCACCGTCAGCTGTGCCGGCGGTGTCGTCGTTACCTACACCTGCCCGATCGCGCGCGAGCACAAGACCGGTAGCACCCTCACGCTCGACATCTCCGGCCTGCTGGGCGGCCACTCCGGCAGCGATATCAACCTGGAGCGCGGCAACGGCAACCTCATCATGGCCCGCATCATCGACCGCCTGATGGTTGCCGGCGAGCCCGCCATCGTTAGCTTTAACGGCGGCACCAAGGACAACGCCATCAACCGTGAGTGCAAGGCTGTTCTGGTCTACGCCGACCACGCTGCCGCCGAGGCCGCGGCCCAGATCGCAAAGGGCATCATCGCCGACGTTACTGCCGAGCTCGAGGTCTTCGACCCAGGCTTTACCTGCACGGTTGAGATTGCCGACGACGCCGAGGTCGAGGCCATGGACCAGAAGTCCGCGCTTGCCCTCATCCGCGCCCTGCGTCTTGCCCCTAACGGCGTGATTCGTCGCAACGTCGCCACCGACGGCTCCGTCGAGGTTTCCTCCAACATCGGCGTGGTTGCCACCTCTGACGACCAAATCAAGATCATGCTGTCCCCGCGCTCCTCGATCACCTCGCTGCAGAACGAGTTCAAGGACCGCCTGCAGACGCTGGCCGATGTCCTGGGATTCGACGCCAAGTTTGAGTTCGAGTATCCCGGCTGGAGCTATGCCGAGCATTCGCCGGTCCGCGACATCTTTGTCGAGAGCTATCGCGAGCTCTTTGGCTCCGAGCTACGAATCGAGTCCATTCACGCCGGCCTTGAGTGCGGCCTGTTTGCCGAGGCCCTGCACGGCCTGGACGCCATCGCCGTGGGCCCGACGCTCTCCGATGTCCACACCCCGGACGAGAGCATGGAGCTCGCTTCTGCCGAGCGCTTCTACGAGCTGCTTATCGACGTCCTCAAGCGCCTTGCCGCGTAAAGGTCGCCTTGGTTAAGCCGCTCTAAAACGGCTGGCTATGAAAACGGCCGCCTGGCGTAATGCCGGGCGGCCGTTATTCGTTACAGCGCGAGGATCCCCAGATGCTCGAGCAAGATCTTAAGCCCGATGAGGATGAGCACGACGCCACCCACGATGGTGGCGGGTTTTTCGTAGCGCGCGCCAAAGGTGTGGCCGATCGCTACGCCGGCGATGGAGAAGATAAACGTTGTGACGCCGATAAGCGATACGGCGGGAACGATATCGACCGAGAGCGCCGCAAACGAGATGCCCACGGCCAGGGCGTCGATTGAGGTGGCGATGGCGAGGATCAGGTACTCGCCCAGGTCAATCTTATCGGCATCCTTGCCGTCGCCTTCATCCTCGTCTTCGGTAAAGGCTTCCCACAGCATTTTGCCGCCGATGAAGGCCAAAAGGATGAAGGCGATCCAATGGTCGATGGGTCCGATGATGCCCATGAATTGACTGCCGAGCGCCCATCCGATTACGGGCATGCCGGCCTGAAAGCCGCCAAAGAACAGGCCGAGCACCACGGCGACTTTAAGGTTGATCTTCTTCATGCCAAGGCCCTTGCAGATGGAAACGGCAAAGGCGTCCATCGAAAGGCCAACGGCGAGCAACACGAGCTCTGCGAGTCCCATAGTCTGGCTCCCTCTCTGCGGGCGAACCCGCGTGCACCTCTTGGGGGAGTAACAAAAAAGACCCGTGGCGTACGCGCTGCGCGCACAACCACGAGTCTCGTTCATTAAGGCAAGCCAGACCGTTTCGGCCAGTATGTTGACTTGCCGCGCCACCGGAGGCGAACCCGGTCACGCGACTACTCCCTCATTCATGTGAATCCCGATGCTACCACATGGGCAGTCAATCAGCCAGCTACCCAGGGTAGTCTTTTTGGGACGGGGCTCTTTTAGCTACCCTATATCAACGATGGCCTCGAGTTTCGACGGCACCGGATTGGGTAGCTAAAAGAGCCCCGTCCCAAAAAGACTACCTCAGCTGTGTTCGCTCATTCTGTAAGCATCGGATTTCGCAAGCGCCGCAGGGACAAACCGTGAGAAACTATTTAGCGTTTATGGAGCGTACACGATGGGAGCGATGCCTTGGATAAGAACGAGCTGCAAAAGCGTATGGAACAGGCCATCCGCCTGACGGCACCTGGTCAGCCGATCCGCACCGCCCTCGACATGATCATCGCCGGTCACCTGGGCGCCCTTATCTGCGTTGGCGACACCGAAAACGTGCTCGCTGCCGGTAACGACGGCTTCCCGCTCAACATTTCGTTTACCTCGAACCGCCTGTTCGAGCTTTCCAAGATGGACGGCGCCATCGTCATCGATGGCGACCTCACCCAGATCCTGCGCGCCAACTTTCACCTCAATCCCGATCCCTCGCTCGCCACGAGTGAGACGGGCATGCGTCACCGTACTGCCGCTCGCATGTCGGTGCTCACCGATGCCATCGTGATCTCGGTTTCGGCTCGTCGTGCCGTCGTCAACGTGTACGTTCACGGCAAGAGCTACGAGATCCAGCCTGTCACCACCATCATGAGCTCGGTCAACCAGCTCGTCGCCACGCTCCAGACTACCCGTCAGTCGCTCGACCGCTCCTTGCTGCGCCTGACGGCCCTTGAGCTCGACGACTACGTCACGCTCGCCGACATCACCGGCATCTTCTCGAGCTTCGAGATCATGCAGCAGGCAAAGACCGAGCTTAAGGATTGCATCGTCAAGCTGGGCAACCAGGGCAAGCTCGTGCAGATGCAGCTCGAGCAGCTCGCGGGCTCCAGCATGGATACCGAATACGACTTGATGATCCGCGACTACGCAAGCGATTCCTCCGAGGCAAACGCCGAGAAGATTCGCGCTGAGCTTGCCCGTATGACGCCCAAGGACTTGTCCGACCCGCAGCATGTGGCGGCGGTTCTGGGCTACGATGACTTGGACGAGGACTCCGTCATGACACCGCTGGGCCTGCGCACGCTTTCTCGCGTGTCCGTCGTGCGCGACGGCGTGGCCGAGAAGATCGTCGACGAGTACGGCTCGCTGCAGGAGCTCATGGACGACATCAGCGAGGATCCGGAGCGCCTGGGCGACTTTGGCGTTAACAACCCTGCCATTCTTGCGGACTCCCTGTACCGCATGAAGGGCACCAAACAGGGGAACGCATAATGGCGCCCGTATGCGCCGTGGTCGTTGCCGGTGGCAGCGGCCAACGCTTTGGTAACCCCGGTGGCAAGCAGCTCGTCAATGTAGCGGGCCGTCCGCTTATGAGCTGGTCCATCCGCGCGTTTGACCGTAGCGATAAGGTCGGCCACATCGTCGTGGTTTGTCCTGCCGAGCGTCGTGCCGAGATGCGCCGCCTGGCCATCGACCCGTTTGACTATGACACGCCCATCAGCTTTGCCGATGCCGGCGATACCCGCCAGGATTCCACCCGTGCTGGCGTGCACGCGGTTCCGGCGGGCTTTGAATACGTCGCCATTCACGACGGCGCTCGTCCGCTCATCACGACCGAGGCCATCGATCACGCTATTGACGTGCTCGTGAGCGACCGCGCCCTCGACGGTGTCGTGTGCGGTCAGCCCGCGATCGACACGCTCAAGATCGTCGATGGCGACAACATCGTCGAGACGCCGCCGCGCGAGCTGTATTGGGCCGCGCAGACGCCGCAGATCTTTAGCGTCGACGCCATGAAGCGTGCCCACGCTGCAGCCATTGCCGAGGGTTTTATCGGTACCGACGATTCTTCGCTGGTCGAGCGCATGGGTGGGCGCGTCCGCTGCGTCCAGAGCCCGCGCGATAACCTTAAGGTGACGGTGCCCGAGGACCTGCGTCCCGTAACCGCGATTCTGCTTGGCCGCATGGCCGAGGGAGAGGACCTTCCCCATGTTCAGTAACCTGCGCATTGGCCATGGCTACGACGTTCACCGTCTGGTGGAGGGGCGTCGATGTATCATCGGCGGTGTCGACATTCCCTACGAGCGCGGCCTGCTGGGCCACTCGGATGCCGATGTGCTCGCGCACGCCTTGGCCGACGCCATTCTGGGCGCCTGCCGCGGGGGAGACATTGGCAAGCTATTCCCCGATACCGATCCCGCCTATGAGGGTGCCGATTCGATGGTACTGCTCGCTCACGTGATGGACTATGCGCGCGAGCTGGGCTTCGAGTTTGTCGATGCCGATTGCACCATTGCCTGCCAGCAGCCTAAGATCACCCCGCACCGCGATGCCATGCGTGCCAACCTTGCCCATGCCCTGGGCGTTGACGTCGAAAACGTGGGCGTCGCTGCCACTACGACCGAAAAGCTCGGTTGGGAAGGTCAGGGCGAGGGAATCGGCGCCTGGGCCGTCTGCCTGCTACAGAAAACCGTTAAGGAGTAACGAATGCGTATCTACAACAGCGCTACCCATAAAAAGGAAGAGTTCCAGCCCATCGAGTCCGGCAAGGTCCGCATGTACGTGTGCGGCCCCACGGTCTACGACAACATCCACATCGGCAATGCCCGCACGTTCATCAGCTTTGACGTGATTCGTCGCTGGCTCATCGCGAGCGGCTACGAGGTCACGTTCGCCCAGAATCTCACCGATGTCGATGACAAGATTATCAAGCGCGCCAACGAGCAGGGCCGCACTGCCGCCGAGGTCGCGACGGAGTTCTCGGACAAGTTCATCGGCGTCATGCGCGCCGCCAATGTGCTCGATCCCGATGTGCGCCCCCGCGCCACCAAGGAGATCGGCCCCATGATCGCCATGATCAAGACGCTTATCGAGCAGGGCCACGCTTACGCCGCCGATAACGGCGATGTGTACTTTGCCGTGCGCAGCGATCCCAACTATGGTCAGGTCTCGGGCCGCAACATCGACGACCTTATGGTTGGCGCGCGCATCGAGGAGAACGAGGACAAGAACGACCCGCTCGACTTTGCCCTGTGGAAGGCTGCCAAGCCCGGCGAGCCCAGCTGGCCGAGCCCCTGGGGCGAGGGTCGTCCCGGTTGGCACACCGAGTGCGCCGCCATGGTGCATCGCTACCTGGGCACCCCGATCGACATCCACGGCGGCGGCTCCGACCTTGCCTTCCCGCATCACGAGAACGAGTGCGCCCAGGCCACCTGCGCCTGGCACCAGGGTTTCTCCAACACCTGGATGCACACGGGCATGCTGCTGGTAGACGGCGAGAAAATGTCCAAGTCGCTCGGAAACTTCTTTACGCTGGCCGAGGTGCTCGAACAGCACTCTGCCGCGGCCCTGCGCCTGCTGATGCTGCAGACGAGCTATCGCTCGCCGCTCGATTTCTCCTGGGAGCGCCTGGAGGGTGCCGAGAATTCGCTCACGCGTATCGCCGGTACGGTCGAGAACCTGCGTTGGGCTGCGAACCACGCGGCGGCCGACGCCGATGAGGCTGCCGCCGAGGCGTTTGCCGCCAAGGCCGCCGAGACCCGCGCCACCTTTAAGGAGTGCATGGACGACGACTTTAACACCGCTGGTGCCATGGGTGCTGTCTTTGGCTTTGTGACCGAGTGCAACCAGTACCTGGAGCAGGCGGGTGACGCTGCCGACAAGGCCGCTGCGCTTGCCGCCGCCGACACGCTGGCCGAGCTGCTCGATACGTTTGGCGTTGAGCTCCCCGAGCCCAAGGTCGAGCTGCCGCTGGGTCTGCTGGGCGTTGCCGCCGGTCTGGTCGCCTACACGGGCGACGACGTGGACGAGGCCGCTGCCAAGATTCTCGAGGCCCGCGCCGAGGCCCGCGCCGCCAAGAACTGGGATCTGGCCGACGCCATCCGCGACCAGCTCAAGGACCTCGGGCTGACGATCGAGGATACCGCCGCGGGCACTCGTATTAAGAGTCTCTAGTATTTGTCGACCGTTCGAGGTGCGGCAGATTGCCTTGAAAGAGGAGGGCATAGACCTGGTGGTCATGCCCGACGATTGAAAGGCAAGGTGCCGTGGCTCGGACGGTCGATTCTTGTTCGTTATCTATTTAAGGAGGTCGCTTTATGGCCGACAATCGCAAGCGTGCGCCTCGTGGCGGCAAGCAGGCTGCTTCTGGCTCGCGTCCGATTCGCCGCAATGACCGCACTGCCGCTCCCAAGGGCCAGCGCGATCGCACCCAGGCCGCACGTCCGCAGCGCGATCGCAACCGCGACGCTGCCCAGGCTCCCAAAGGTGAGTTCATCGAAGGTCGTCGTGCTGCCGCCGAGGCGCTACGCACCGGTTTTCCCATCAAGTGCGCGCTCATTGCCGAGGGCGGGGAGCGCGATGCCGCCCTGTCGCGTCTGGTCGATGACCTCAACGCCGCGGGCGTCCGCATTAAGTATGTGCCGCGTGCACAGCTCGATGTGCTGTCGAGCCATGGCGCTCACCAGGGCATCGCGCTCGAGGTCGGCAACTTCCCCTATGCCGATGTCGCCGATATCCTCGACCGCGCGGGTGACGGCCCGGCGCTCGTCGTCGTGCTCGACCATGTGACCGACGATGGCAACTTTGGTGCCATCGTGCGCTCTGCCGAGGTCGTGGGCGCGGCGGGCGTCATCATTGCCAATAAGCGCGCCGCCGGCGTGACCGTCGGCAGCTATAAGACTTCCGCCGGTGCTGTCATGCACCTGCCCATCGCGCAGGTTCCCAACATTGCCCGAGCGCTTGACGACCTCAAGGCCGCCGGCTTTTGGGTGGGCGGTGCTTCCGAGCACGCCGAGGGCAGCTGCTGGGATGCTCCCTTCGAGGGCCGCGTGGCGCTCGTCATGGGTTCCGAGGGCGACGGCATCTCGCGCCTGGTGCTCGAGAAATGCGACTTTTTGACCAAGCTTCCCCAGCGCGGCATGACCGAGAGCCTCAATGTTGCCCAGGCGACCACGGCACTGTGCTTTGAATGGCTGCGCCGCAACGCCGGCGAGCTCATGGGGGAGGAGTAGCGCATGTCCAAAAAGAACCGTGCCAAGTCCAAAGCCAAGCGCTTTGGCGAAGGCTCGGCCAAGCCGATTGTCTCGGCCGCGACCTACGGCGTGGGCGGCAATGCGTTTGCACAGGCTATCGCCGACCCAGTCTCGACGGTGCACTCCAACAAGCCCGAGCTGCTGGTGGTCGACGGTTACAACGTGATCCACTGCACGCCGCGCTACGAAAAGCTCGTATACGACCATTCCGACGATCCGTATTCCAGCGACGTTCACGATATGGCGCGCACCGCCCTCATCAACGATGTCGCCGCGTTTGCCCAGGGCCGCTACGAGGCTGTGATTGTGTTTGACGGTGCGGGCAATATCTCCAGCGAGCGTCCCAACCTGCCGGCCCGCGGCGTGCGCATCGAGTTTTCGCCGACGGGCGTCTCTGCCGATACTGTGGTGCAGAAGCTCTGCATCGAGGCACGTGAGGAGGGCCGCGCGTGCTCCGTGGTATCGAGTGACGGTACAATTCAAGCCGTCGTCATGGGCAAGGGTGTCACGCGTATCTCGAGCCGCATGCTGGTGGACGAGATCAAGCAAATCGATAACGACGTTCACGAGGCAGAGGAAGCTCCGCAGATCAAGATGACTCTGGGCAGTCGCCTGAGCCCCGATGCCCTGGCCAAGCTCAAGGCCCTGCGCGGGAGGTAGGGGAGTTGGCGGGCGATGCTGTCTCGCTAACTCCATTCAGCGATGTCGATCATTCTTTCGAGGCGCCATGTTAGCGCCTCTTTTAGATAAGGCAGTCTCGCTGTAAGAGCGTCGTTTTTGGATAGGATTTCAATTGCCTCGTCAACGAAACCCTCGAGCTTGTCGTCGTCAAACCAGCTCATATCCTCAACAAGCAGCATTTGTTTCGCGGGGCTTGAATGAAACTGCGCGCTGGTAAAACTGTGCTCTCCTGCCTTAAGCTCCTCTAGAGAAACGTTGCACCAGAGCGATGATCCCGAATCGAAGATGGGGGCGGGTCTGCAGGCTAGCGTGTTGACGTTTCGCACAAGGCCAAAGTTACGCCAATGGCGATCATAGTTGGCGATGATGTCGTCGCACACGATCATGCGGTCAAGGGCATCCTTGACGCCTGTTACCCCGAGCTCCTCGCAGTTTGCTACATACCGTTCGTAATCGGTTAGTCGCTCGTCTGCATTTGCATGCTGGTTTACATAGAACGCAGGGACATACTCTTCTTCATCAGTTAAGAAGACATCGCATATGCTCAGGGCGGAAGTGCCCGTGCCCTCGAGCGAGTAAGGCACATAATCGCAGGCGTTTAGGATGCGACGGTGGAGCGCGGTCGCCACCAGCTCGTTATAAGGTTCCTGGTTCAGGTGTGCTCCTGCCTTATGCAGAATTCGGCGCCCGCCCTCGCATGTCCAGTACTTTTGAAGATTGCCGTCCGACGTGTTATCGGGCTTTGCGGCAGCTGCCTTACCCTCCGGGGCGAAGGGTGCAATGGTTAGCGAGACGTCATCAAAAGCATTATTGAAGAAATTGATATCTTCCCACGCGAGACCGGAGTCTTCGGGCCTAATCCAATACTGGTCGGATAAGGAGAGGCCAAGATTTCGCTGTACGAGTTCATCGGGAACATCGACTGCGGCTTCTGCAAGCAGGGAGGCTAGCCCAATGCGTGCGAGCGGGATACCGCGGCCGCGCCACCAGATGCGGAAGGAGTCGAGCGACACGGGACTATTGGGGCCAAGTACTCCAATAGGGGCGTGGGCGTAATCGATGTCGGCACCGATGTGGGTAAAGTCTTTTCGCGATGTGCTGTAGACCAGCTGGACGACTTCGTGCGTGCGGTTCATGAGGGTAAACGTAATCTCGCTTTTTCCATGGCCTCGACGGGGGCGTCCCCCCGTTTTGGTCACGGAGCGGAGTCGTGCGTTGACGCTGTCTTTGTCGATGAGCCATACACCAGAAGCCTTGCGTGCCTCAAGTGCTCCGTTTTTTATGAGCTCTTGCACCCTGCGCGGGGTGATGTCGAGTAGCTCTGCAGCTTCCTTCGTGGTCAACATCGCGAAACCCTTCGCCAGAACGAATAGTTTTATATAGCCAATTGTAATTAAAACTATTCGTTCTGGCGAATAGTTTTAAGATTGAGGGCGCACTGACAGAAATGAACGGGCCTGGTACGCGCTGTTGCTGGATTTTGCATATTTGTATAACGCCGTGCGGCCTGTTGCGCCCCGTCCGCAATTCCATTATTCTTAACTGGCTTCGCGCGAAAGCGCCAAGTGTGCCAGTGTGGCGCAACGGTAGCGCAACTGATTTGTAATCAGTGGGTTGCAGGTTCGATTCCTGTCACTGGCTCCATGAGAGTTTCGGGCTCTGTTCCCTTGTGGGACAGGGCCCGTTTCTATTTTTATGTAGATAAGTCAGCGTGTTTGGCGCCAACCAAGCTTCAGGTTTGTCTCGATCTGTAACACGAAGAAGCTGAAAACCGTTCTTACTGTTACAGAATGAGACGTAAGCGGAGGTCTCTGCGTAATATCTCGACCTGTAACAGATAGGGGAGAAAATGTTCTCTAGATGTTACAGATCGAGACAAAGACCGGACCTATCTCAGTCATCCTGGCCGAGCGTGGATTATCGGAAGAACGAGCGTGGAAAATCTCCCGCTTAGTGAATGAGCGTGGATAATCTGCCACTTTGGATTCGATGGCACGGCAAAGTGGGAGATTATCCACGCTCGATTTCAAACGGAAGAAAATCCACGCTCGAATCTGCCGCGGAAACCCGATCTCGACCTATATATAGGTGCAAATAAGCCGTTATCGAAGTTCGATCCTGAAGGTGTACTCCACTACACAAAAGTGTTACCTTGGGAAACGTCACCTCTGTATCCAAAACCACCGACCTTCATATCTAAACTCAACAAAACCGCAGGTCACGGCTATATAGATACGCCCGGAACCGTGTATCTAGAGGTTTTCGTTGACAGCCCCCAAGGTTGCATCGTATTATCTTTTTCGTTCGCGGGGGCGGCGGTCCAAAAGACCAAAGAACCTGCGGATACTTGAACGATTGGGAGTTTGCCCGAGTGGTTAATGGGGACGGGCTGTAAACCCGTTGGCTCTGCCTACATAGGTTCGAATCCTATAGCTCCCACCCGTCAAGTGCCTGTATAGCTCAGTCGGTAGAGCACTTCGTTGGTAACGAAGAGGTCACCAGTTCAAGTCTGGTTGCAGGCTCCATCCGGCGGTGTAGCTCAGTTGGTTAGAGCACACGGTTCATACCCGTGGCGTCACTGGTTCGAATCCAGTCACCGCTACCATAGGTAACACGGTGGCTTCTCAATAGTATGTTGAGAGGCCACTATGGTATAAAGGCAAAGTCCCGTCCGGGGACGACCTGTTAAGAGGAGGGCTTTATGGCCAAAGAGAAGTTTGAGCGCACTAAGCCGCATGTTAACATCGGCACCATTGGTCACGTCGACCACGGCAAGACCACGCTGACCGCTGCCATCACCAAGGTTCTCTCCGAGACCGAGGGCTGCAAGGCTGACTTCACTGCGTTCGAGAACATCGACAAGGCTCCCGAGGAGCGCGAGCGCGGCATTACGATCTCCGTCTCCCACGTTGAGTACGAGACTGCTGCCCGTCACTACGCTCACGTTGACTGCCCGGGCCACGCTGACTACGTCAAGAACATGATTTCCGGTGCTGCTCAGATGGACGGCGCTATCCTGGTCATCGCCGCTACCGACGGCCCCATGGCTCAGACCCGCGAGCACATCCTGCTCGCCCGTCAGGTCGGCGTTCCCTACATCGTCGTCTTCCTGAACAAGTGCGACATGGTCGACGATGACGAGCTCATCGACCTCGTCGAGATGGAGACCCGTGAGCTCCTCTCCGAGTACGATTTCCCCGGCGACGACATCCCCGTCATCCGTGGTTCTGCTCTGGGTGCTCTCGAGGGCGACGCCAAGTGGATGGACGCCATTCGCGAGCTCATGAACGCTGTCGACGAGTACATCCCGACGCCTGCTCGTAACAACGACCTCCCGTTCCTGATGGCCGTTGAGGACGTTATGACCATCTCCGGCCGTGGTACCGTTGCTACCGGTCGTGTCGAGCGCGGTGAGCTCAAGCTCAACGAGCCCGTCGAGATCGTCGGCATCAAGGATACCCAGAACACCGTCGTTACCGGTATCGAGATGTTCCGTAAGTCCATGGACTTCTGCGAGGCTGGCGACAACGTCGGTCTGCTGCTCCGCGGCATCAAGCGCGAGGACATCGAGCGCGGCCAGGTTCTCTGCAAGCCCGGTTCGGTTACCCCGCACACCAAGTTCACCGGCGAGATCTACGTTCTGACCAAGGAGGAGGGCGGCCGTCACACCCCGTTCTTCGATGGTTATCGTCCTCAGTTCTACTTCCGTACCACCGACGTTACCGGTACGGTCAAGCTCCCCGAGGGCACCGAGATGGCTATGCCTGGTGACCACATCACCATCGAGGGCGACCTCATCCACCCGATCGCCATGGAGGAGGGCCTGCGCTTCGCTATCCGCGAGGGTGGCCACACCGTCGGTTCGGGCATCGTCTCCACGATCATTGAGTAAATTAGCTCTTTGATATAGCTGACTTAGAGAACCCGGCACTTATATGGGTGCCGGGTTCTTTTCTGCAATGGATATTGAGCCGTTGCTGGTGTCGAGAGGATCGATAATGGTCCTGGTCGCACCGTCGATTAGCTCTCGTTGGCTTCATTGATGTGTTCCAAATATGAATGGATCCACCGAGAACCAATTGATTCGAGGTTTTCATTGACAGCACTTATATAGAGCTGATAAAGTACCAACTCGTGCCCGTACGGGGCGGAAATGAAAGGTTCAGGATACATGCGTACTCTAGTTACTCTTGCGTGCACTGAGTGCAAGCGCCGCAACTATACGACCACCAAGAACAAGTCGACCATGCCTGATCGTATGGAGATCAAGAAGTATTGCCCCTGGTGCCGTCACCACACGCTGCACAAAGAGACTCGCTAGTCTCTAGTCACATACGCCAGTAGTTCAATTGGTAGAGCATCGGTCTCCAAAACCGAGTGTTGAGGGTTCGAGTCCTTCCTGGCGTGCCAGTCATTATTCCGTAAGCTCCCAATTGGGGGCTTACGGTTTACTCATGTATAAGCGCATTGCGCGGAGGTAACCCAAATGGCCAACAAGAAGAACAAGAAGAAGGCCCAGCAGCCGGCGCCAGCCAACAACGCTGCCGCCAACTCCAAGGTTGAGGCCAAGAAGGCCGTTGCCAAGAAGAACGAGAAGGCTGCGAAGTCCAAGAAGAACGAGAAGCCTGGTTTCTTCGCCCGCACCAAGAAGTATTTCGCCTCGGTCAAGTCCGAGATGAAGCGTGTCACGTGGCCCGATAAGAAGGAGCTCGTGAACTACTCGGTCGTCGTTTGCGCTTCTCTGATCGTCGTCGGCGTCGTCATCGCTCTGCTCGATGCTGGCTTTGGCGAGGCTCTTGCTCTGTTCTCTGGATTGAGGGGCTAAACCATGTCTAAGCGTTGGTACGTCGTTCACACTTACTCTGGATACGAGAACCGTGTTAAGTCCGATCTCGAGCATCGCATCGAGACTATGGGCATGCAGGACCGTATCTTTGATATCGAGATTCCTATGGAGCGCGTCACCGAGATTAAAGAGGGTGGCAAGCGTGAGACCAAGGATTCCAAGATCTTCCCGGGTTATGTCCTGGTCCGCATGGAGATGGATGACGATGCTTGGACGTGCGTTCGTAACACGCCTGGCGTCACCGGTTTCCTGGGCGGCAACGGCAAGCCCGCTCCGCTTTCCCGCGACGAGTACAACAAGATGACTCGTCGTCCCGGTAAGGGCGATTCGCCCAAGCGCACCTCGGTTGATATTGAGGTCGGCACGTCCGTCCGCGTCACCGATGGCCCGCTTACCGACTTTGATGGCAAGGTCTCCGAGGTTAACACCGAGGCTGGCAAGCTCAAGGTCACGCTGATGATCTTTGGCCGCGAGACGCCGGTCGAGCTCGACTTTAACCAGGTCGCTGTCATCGCTTAAGTTTTCGTCCGTTCGCGCGAGCGTGCTTCTTCTGTGACTGCTCATCTCAGGAGTGCTTCTAACACGTGCGTGCTTACGATATAGCAAGTACTTCACACTCGTGATTCGAAAGGAATGACCATGGCTGAGAAGAAGGTTGCCAACGTCATTAAGCTCCAAATTCCTGCTGGTGCAGCTAACCCCGCTCCTCCCGTCGGCCCCGCCCTGGGCGCTGCTGGCGTGAACATCATGCAGTTCTGCCAGGCCTTTAACGCCGAGACGCAGGACAAGAAGGGCGACATCATCCCCGTTGAGATCTCTGTCTACGAGGATAAGTCCTTCTCCTTCATCACCAAGACCCCGCCGGCGGCTCACCTCATCAAGAAGGAGCTGAACCTCAAGTCTGGTTCCGCTAAGCCCCAGGCCGACAAGGTCGGTCAGCTCTCCCAGGAGCAGCTCACCAAGATCGCCGAGATCAAGATGCCGGACCTCAATGCCAACGACATTGATGCCGCCAAGAAGATCATCGCCGGTACCGCCCGCTCCATGGGCGTCACCATCGCTGAGTAGCGATTTCTTTAGGTAATGACGGGTGCTCCGACCGGGGCGCCCGTTATATGTGTGCAATAGGGCACACGATACGATGTGGGAGGGCTCACGCCCGTTTAACCACAGGAGGTAATGCACATGGCTAAGCATGGTAAGAGCTATAACGCCGCTGCCGAGAAGATCGACCGCGCCACGCTCTACACCCCCCTTCAGGCTGCCAAGCTCATCAAGGAGCTCGACACCGCCAAGTTCGACGAGACCGTCGAGGCCCACTTCCGTCTGGGCATCGATACTCGTAAGGCTGACCAGAACATCCGTGGTTCCATCTCTCTGCCCCACGGCACCGGCAAGACCGTTCGTGTTGCCGTCTTCGCCGAGGGCGAGAAGGCCCGCGAGGCCGAGGCTGCCGGCGCCGACATCATCGGTTCCGACGAGCTCGTCGCCCAGATCCAGAAGGGCGAGATCAACTTCGACGCCGCTATCGCTACGCCGAACATGATGGCCAAGGTTGGCCGCATCGGTAAGATCCTTGGTCCCCGTGGCCTCATGCCGAACCCCAAGCTCGGCACCGTGACCATGGACGTCGCCAAGATGGTCTCCGAGCTCAAGGCCGGCCGCGTTGAGTATCGCGCCGACCGTTACGGCATCTGCCACGTGCCCCTGGGCAAGAAGTCCTTCTCTGAGCAGCAGCTCGTCGAGAACTACGCTGCCCTGTACACCGAGATCCTGCGCGTCAAGCCCTCTTCTGCTAAGGGCAAGTACGTCAAGTCCATCTCCGTGTCTTCCACCATGGGCCCTGGCGTCAAGGTCGATCCCGCTATCCAGCGCGACTTCCTGGCTGAGTAACTAACAGTTACTGCCTGAGCAAAGCAAGCATTGCTAAAGAGACCCGGTTCTGCCTCGTGCAGGACCGGGTTTTTGCCATCTCGGGCCAAAACCACCGCAAAGGTGCCTGTCCCCTTTGTGGTGGTTACCAGGGGGTTCTGGCGGTTGAGGACTCGATGGCCTCGTGGCGCTTGAGCTCGCGGCGCATGGTTTGCGAGTTGAGCCAGGCTGCCTGCCAGCCACGGATGGGGTAGCGCGCTTCGTCCAGCTCAAACTGCGTATAGCCGCAGACGTTGACAATCTTCGTTCCGCATGGGTGTTGGCGCTCGCGTTGAAAGTTGGGGCCGTAGCTTTGGTGCACATGCCCGTGCACCATGTAGTCGGGATTCCAGGACTCGAGCGCTGTGTTAAAGCATTCGAATCCTCGATGCGGTAGATCATCCAGATCGCCCATGCCGGCAGCGGGCGCATGGGTGAGCAAGATATCGCAGCCGCCGATCATCCTCACTTTGTGTGATAGCTTGCGCACACGCTTGGCCATCTCGCGCTCGGTGTACATGTTGGCACCGTCTCGATAGCGCATGGAGCCGCCAAGACCCGCAATGCGGACGCCGCGATACACGTACACGGTGTCTTCGACACAGATGCAGCCACCCGGTGCATGACGTGCGTAGCGGTCATCGTGGTTGCCGCGCACGTAGATGAGCGGTTTGTTGATGACTGTGACCAAAAACTCAAGATAGTCCGGGTCCAGATCTCCTGCGGATAAAATCAAATCGATACCCTCAAAGCGCTCCTTGCGAAAGCACTCCCATAGGCATCGTTCTTCGGTATCGGCTATGGCAAGGATTTTCATAGGGCGCGGACCTTCGGCTCATCGTCGAGTTGCGGAATAGTGCCCACTACGTTGTCGGCCAGCCAGTCCATCTCGACAATCTGCGTGCTCGGCAGTGGGGGAAAGCCTTCGATCTGCACCACGCCGTTCTGACTGTGGAGCTCACCGCCAAACGGATTGATGGAGCCCTCGACGATGCCATTGCGGAGGAGCTGAACAAGCTTGCGCGTCTGATAGGGCAGGCCCGGCGCGTAGCGAATGTCGATAATGCCTGAGCTCATGCCGTACCAGTAGTTGACGGCGCGAACCTGGCTGTCGTCACTGGTCTCATCCCAGGTGCCATGCAGTAGGCTTCGCACGATAAGCTCGTAGTATCGGCCCCAGTTCCATACCGGCATGGCGATGCCGACGACCTTGCCATCGACCAGGCGGTGAAGTCCGTAGGCCGTAGGGTCTTCGAGCGACTTTGACATGTCGGCGCCGGTCATGACGCTCACACCTTCGCGGCACATGGCATCGGCAAGGCCTCCGGCGGGCACATCGCCCCAGGTCAGGATAATTTGCGCACGGGGGTCGAGCAGCGAGGCGCCAATCGCAAAGGCGTTGATCTCGCTAAGCGCGCCCGACGCAAAGACCGAGGCGTGGTAGCCAATGCGATGGTTGTCCGCCATGCTGGCCGCAAGGGCGCCCAAGAGAAATTTGGCCTCGTACATCTTTCCAAAATACGAGCGTACGCTTTGGTGGGGAAGGCCGATAGAGCAGTTGAGGAACCGAACCTGGGGATACTCAACGGCAGCCCTGAGCGTGTATTCCATCAGGCGGTGCGAGGTCGAGAAGATGACGTTAGCTCCATGTTTGACAGCCGTTTCCACGGCGGCGTAGAACACGTCCGGATCGTGACAGTCCTCGAACGCCTCGGTGAGCACGATACCGCCAAAGTGCTCATCGAGATACTGACGCCCTTGGTCGTGCAGGCTGTCCCAGCTCGACGTTGCACAGGGGAACTCATGGATAAAGGCGATGCGCAGGGGATTGGCCGCCGAATAGACGGTCTTGCCCATAAAGAAGTTGAGCACGCCGGAGGTGGACTTGGCGGGCGACTCCTCCTCATCGACGCTCGGCGCTTCGACAAGATCGACCTTGTCCTCGTCATTTTTGCCGGCAATGACCAGCTCGCGCCAAATCTTGCACAGGCGGTTTACGACGATATCCGTCGGCGTATCCAGCAGGCGGTCCTGGTTGTATACATTGAGGTAGACGAGCATGGCGTCGGCGGGCGTAATGTCCAGGTGATCGCCGCCCGCGCGATGGTAGGCGCGCTTAAAGAGTAGGAAGGTGTGGCGCAGGTAGTCGACCTTTTTCTGTGGCCACTTTTCGACAAGGTCCTGGCCGAGCATCTTGGCGAGCGTTTCGTAGCTTCCTTCGCGCGAGAACTCGATCTCGTATAGGGGGCAGACGCCCCAAAACGCGCAGAACTCGCCGTACAGGCGACTTTCGACGGAATCCCATTTTCCGGGGTAGAGGCGGGTGACCTTGGCCGAAACCGTCGGGGCGTCCAGGAATTTGAGGACGCTGACGCGCTTGTTGCCCTCCTGGACGTAGAACCGATGCATGAACTCGGTGACGATGATGGGGTCGCGATAGCCCTCGGTTACTTGGATGTCGTAGAGGTTGGACCACTTGCGGGCGAACTCGGTGTTAAACGGCAGCAGCGGCATAAAGTTACACGAAAAGGCAGACTGACGGCCTTTGGTGACCGTGCCGACGACCATTTCGAGTGGAATGTCCCTTAGGCCGACGCTCTCTCGCTGACCTAAGGGGAGCTGGGCAACGAGGCTATCGAGGTCCGTAAGGTACGGGTGCTCGCTTTGGCTGATGGCGCGACGACGTCCCTGCTCGCCGCGCTTGCGTGCTTGACGATAGGCCTCTTCCATAGTTCTGCTCCCTTAGTCGTTTAAACAACTATATAAACCATGGTACCACGATGCGAAACCACCACAAAGGTGCCTGTCCCCTTTGTGGTGGTTTTAGGCGATGATGGGGGCGATGGCGCGGATGCAGGCGTCGGCTGCCGTGAAGGTGGTGCTATCGTCGCTGACGATAAAGATGATTTTGCCCTTGATGCCAAAGTCGCCGATCTCGCTAAAGAGCACGTAGGGCTCCTTGTCAAAGCCCGAGATGGGAAGCACGGCGGCCTTGGTGGCGTCGGTGAGCTCATCTGCCAGCGCGTCCAGTGAAGCCCACTTGGACGTGTCCTTGACCGCGACGGGGACGGTCACGCGCCCAAAGGGCATCAAATGCACGAGCGTGTTCTTGGAGATGTTGGAGTTGGGGACGATGATGGTCTGCCCGCAGGCATCTTCGATGGTCGTATGGCGCCAGGTGATATCTTGGACCACGCCGGACACGCCGCCGACCTCGATATTGTCGCCGGGTTTGACAATGCCCATAAACGTCACCTGCATGCCGCCGATGAGGTTTGAAAGCGTGTCCTGAAAGCCGAGTGAGATGGCGATGCCGCCGACGCCAAGAGCGGCGACGAGGGCGTTTGCATTAATGCCAAAGCAGTTGTCGAGGATAAAGCTGCCGCCGATCATCCAAATGACGGCGCGCGCGATGTTGATGAAGATGCTCGATGAAGGGAGTGGGTTATCGTCGCGGTTGAGCAGGTGGTACAGGGTCTTGGACGCGACCTTGACGGCAACGGCGGTGCCGATGGCCAAGATACCTGCCCAGATGATGTTGTGGACCCATCGTTGTGCAAAGAAATGAAGAATCGGCTCAAACAATTCCATGTAGGGAAACCTCCTAATGATTATCCAACCATGATACCCATCAAGAAGCCCGTCCGATCAAATTCGGACGGGCTTCTGTGCTCGATATGGGGGTTAGCGAAAACCGCCGCAAAGGTATCTGCTCCTTTGCGGCGGTTTTAACGTTTGTGCAGATAAGACCTGCCAAAATAAACCTGTCCCTTTTTGGCAGGTTTTAGCTCAGCAGCATGCGGTCGTTGGCGAGCTCGCCGCCCGAGACTTCCTCGAACTTCTGCAGCAGGTCGGCGACGGTGAGCGACTTCTTCTCGTCGCCCGCCACGTCGTAGATCACGTGGCCCTCGTGCATCATAATCAGGCGGTTGCCCAGACGGATGGCGTCGTTCATGTTGTGCGTGACCATGAGCGTGGTCAGGTGGTTCTCGTCGACGATCTCCTCGGTCAGGTTGAGCACCTTTGATGCCGTCTTGGGGTCGAGGGCGGCGGTGTGCTCGTCGAGCAGCAGCAGGCGCGGCTTGGTGAGCGTGGCCATCAGCAGGGTGAGTGCCTGGCGCTGGCCGCCCGAGAGCAGGCCGACCTTGGCGTTAAGGCGCGTATCCAGACCAAGGTCCAGACGCTTGAGCAGCTCAACGTACTCGTCCTTCTCGGCCTTGGTGACGCCCCACGAAAGGCCGCGACGCTGGCCACGGCGCTTGGCGAGGGCCAGGTTCTCGGCGATCTGCATGTCGGCTGCGGTGCCGCGCATGGGGTCCTGGAACACACGGCCCAGGTACTTGGCGCGCTGCGACTCACTCAGACGCGAGATATCGTTGCCGTCGAGCTCAATAACGCCCGAATCGAGCGGATACACGCCGGCGATCATATTGAGCAGCGTGGACTTGCCGGCACCGTTGCCGCCAATCACGGTCACAAAGTCGCCGTCGTTAAGGGTGAGGTCGACGCCGGTGAGTGCGCGCTTCTCGGTGACGGTGCCCTTGTTAAAGGTTTTTTTGACGTGCGAGAGCTTAAGCATCTGCCTCATCCCCCTTCGTGTAGGAGCTGCGGAGCTTATAGCGCTCCCAAACCACGGGCACGCACAGGGCCACGGCAACGATCACGGCGGAGAGCAGCTTCATGTCGTTGGCGTCCATGCCCAGCTGCAGCACGATAGCGCGGATGAGGAAGTACACCACGGAGCCAAAGACGGCAGAGGCAAGACGGACGCTAAACTGCGTCAGACCGCCGGGCAGCAGGCGGCCGAGCACCTCGCCGATGACGATGGCGGCAAGACCGATAACGATGGCACCGGTACCCATGCCAATGTCAGCGTACTTCTGGCTCTGGCAGATGAGCGCGCCCGAAAGGCCGATAAGGGCGTTGGAGAGCACGAGGGCGATCATCTTGGTGGAGTTGGTGTTGACGCCCAGGGCGCGGATCATGTACTCGTTGTTGCCGGTGGCACGCAGCGCCGAGCCGATCTCGGTGCCAAAGAACCAGTACAGGATGGCGACGATGGCTACGGCCAGCACAATGCCCAGGATGATGGCAACAGTGGACTGCGGCAGGCCCGTCATGTGGCTGACGGATGAGAAGATGGTGCCCTTGGCAAGGATGGGCGTGTTGGATTTGCCCATGATGCGCAGGTTAATGGACCACAGACTGATCTGCGTAAGGATTCCGGCGAGGATTGCAGGAATCTCAAAAACGGTGGTCAAGATGCCCGTGACAGCGCCCGCGATGGCGCCGGCGCACATGCCAGCCAGCACGGCGAGCAAGGGGTCGACGTTGTTGTTGACGATGAGCACGGCGCAGACGCAGCCGCCGAGGGCAAAGCTGCCGTCGCAGGTCATATCGGGGATGTCGAGCAGGCGGAACGTGATAAACACGCCGAGCACCATAATGCCCCAGAGGACGCCCTGCGAAACGGCGCCCTGCAATGCAATGAGCATGCTTCATACCTCCTAGGATAGGGTGGACACGTGATGTTCCATAATAGCGGTAACAATGAATATAAGAACGGCGGGCAAACGTTTTGTTATATCTGAAACAAGCAGGGCGAACGCCGGTCTATGACGTTCGCCCCAATGGCTCAGATATTGAATAACGCAGCTATGGCGCGAGAACGAACCCTAGATGCGTTACGGCGCATGGTGCTACTCGTCCAGGGCGGAAAGATCGATGCCCAGAGCCTCGGCCATCTCGTCGTTCTTGACGACGACCAGGTCCTTGCTCGAGAGGTGCTTGATCGGCATATCCTCGGGCTTAGCCTCGCCCTTCAGAATCTTAACGGCCATCTCGCCTGCAGCGTAGCCCAAGTCCTCATAGTTGATGGAGAGGGTGAACAGGCCGCCGGCCTTGCACATGCCCTCCTCGCCGGTAACGAAGGGGAGCTTGTTCTCCTTGCAGATCTGACCGACCTGCGAAGCACCCGCGGCGATGGTGTTGTCGGTGGGGGAGTAGAGCGCGTCGACCTTGCCCACGGCAGATTCGACGACGGACTGAATCTCGTTGGAGCTCGAGACGGTGAAGTCGGTGTACTCCAGGCCCAGCTTGTCGAGCTCCTTCTTGGCTGCCTTGATCTGGACGTCGGAGTTGGACTCGGCGGTGCAGTAGAGCAGGCCGACCTTCTTAACGTCGGGCAGGACTTTCTGCATCATCTCGAGCTGCTCGGCGACCGGGGTGAGGTCGGAAGCGCCCGTGACGTTGGTGCCGGGCTTGTCGTTGTCCTGGACCAGGCCGGAAGCGGCGTAGTCGGTGATGGCGCAGCCAACGATGGGGATATCGGCCGTAGCGCCGGCGGCAGCCTGCGCGGCGGGCGTAGCGATGGCATAGATCAGGTTGACGCCGTCGCCTACGAACTTGTCGGCAATGGACTTACACGTGGACTGGTCGTTCTGGGCGTTCTTCTGGTCGATCTTGACCTTAAGGCCGCTCTTCTTGATGGCCTTGACGAAGCCGTCGTTGGCGGCATCGAGCGCGGAGTGCTCGGTGAGTTGCAGAACGCCGATGGTGCAGTCGGAACCGGCGGCAGCGGAGCCGGAACCAGAGTTGCCGCCGCATCCGGCGAGCGGAGCGAGCGCGAGCAGGCCAGCGGAGACAAGAAGGCTCCTGCGGCTGATGGTGATGTCCTTCATATCATTACCCCCAGTATAAAAATGGCTGGAAACACTGCACTAGGAAAAAGTGCAAGTGGGACTATAGTAACGCGGATGTCCATTTTTACAATAACCTGGCGGGTTTTTTAATACTGAACCGGATGGGCGTGTCGAGAAACGACGGACGGTAACGGAGCTTACGCTGCGGGCGCGGGGCTGTCTTCTTCGTCTAGCGCGGCAAAGAGTTTCTTGCCGTCGAGCAAACGCGTGCTGACGTTTCTCATGCGGCCGACCTCAACGGTGCGCAGGGTGTCGTCGGCGCCTCGGGTGTCGTAGACCGTTCCCAGCAGATACGAGACGCCATCGCGCTGCCTAATGGCAAAGGGCCGGACCGTCATCCGCACCACCTCGGTTTCGCCTCGGGTCAGGACGTTTGAGATATCGAAGCTGACAGTTGTTCCATGGTCGATGGCCTGTTCGACGAGCTCGCACGTGTCGATACGCTTGGCGTGCGGACGCGTTGTCTTGACGGGCGCGTCGTTGGAGGCCGGTGCCGGTTCGGGCATATCGAGATAGCCGCGAACATCGGCGCTCGCCATGGCGACCAGGTGCTGCGCCATGCTCTTTCGAATGGCTATGGGCGTCGATCGGTTGCGCATGACCATGCCGTGGAGCCGTATGATCTCCTCGTCAGCAAGCGGGCGGGTGAGGAGCCGATAGCCCACGCCGCGCTTATAGTCGATTTCGTATCCGGCGTGACGAAGTGCGGATATCGAGGTGTAGATGCTGCGGCGTGCCGCCGAGATGGGCATGCGGGTGGGGTCGTCGGGATGGGCGAGGAGCTCGACCAGCTCGTCGGAAAGCAGTGCCTTGTCCTCGCCGGTGTTCTCGCTCAAGAGCTGTAGGATGCGTACGGCGCGATAGGCTGCCATCGAGGCGGAGCCCCTGGTCGTGGTCTCATAGTTTTCAACAACGGCTTCGGTCATAGCGCCCACGTCCTTTCTTTTTTGGTGATGGCAGATCAGAGCCTAGGGCGCGGAGCCTGGCCAAGGACGCGTAGCGCCTTGGACGGTCGATGGTTGCCGGCGAACGGCGGGTCGAGTTTTCAACAACCCTGCTTAACTGACCAAAACCTTGCCAAAAGCTTGACGGATGCTGTTGAAAAAAGCGCCCCTCGGCTGATGTCGAGAGGCGCTTGTGTGACGAGCGTTGGCGCGTGGCGACGCGAGCTGGCGTCCGGCGATTAGAAGTCGGCGTTACCCACGGTACGAGGGTGCGGCAGGACGTCGCGGATGTTGCCCACGCCGGTGAGGTACATCACCAAGCGCTCGAAGCCCAGACCGTAGCCGGCGTGCTTGCAAGAACCGTAGCGGCGCAGGTCAAGGTAGTACTTGTACTGCTCGGGATTCATGCCCAGGTCCTTGATGCGGGCCTCGAGCAGATCCAGGCGCTCCTCGCGCTGGGAGCCGCCGATAATCTCGCCGATACCGGGAACCAGGCAGTCGGCGGCGGCGACGGTCTTGCCGTCCTCGTTCATGCGCATATAGAACGCCTTGATCTCGGCCGGGTAGTCGGTTACGAAGGTCGGTCGCTTAAAGTGCTCCTCGGTCAGGAAACGCTCGTGCTCGGTTTGCAGGTCGATGCCCCAGCTCACGGGATAGTCAAACTTGTGACCGGCGGCGACGGCCTGCTCCAGAATCTCGACGGCCTCGGTATAGGTGACGCGGGCAAAGTCGGAGTTGGCGACATGGTCCAGGCGCTCGAGCAAACCCTTGTCCACAAACTTGTTGAGCATATTGAGCTCATCGGGGCAGGTTGCCATGACGTCCTTGAGGACATACTTGAGCATGGCCTCGGCGTTGTCCATGTAGTCGTTGAGGTCGGCGAAGGCCATCTCAGGCTCGATCATCCAAAACTCGGCGGCGTGGCGCGTGGTGTTGGAGTTTTCGGCGCGGAAGGTGGGGCCAAAGGTGTACACGTCGCCAAAGGCCATGGCAAAGTTCTCGGCGTTGAGCTGGCCGGATACGGTAAGGCTTGCGTGCTTGCCAAAGAAGTCCTGACTCCAGTCAACCTCGCCGGACTCGGTGAGGGGCGGGTTTTTGGGGTCGAGCGTGGTCACGCGGAACATCTCGCCGGCGCCCTCGCAGTCACTCGTGGTGATGATGGGGGTGTTGACGTAGACAAAGCCCTGCTCCTGGAAGAAGCGGTGGATAGCGGCAGCCGCGACAGAGCGGATGCGGAACACGGCGCGGAACAGGTTGGTGCGCGGGCGCAGGTGCTGCTGGGTGCGCAGGAACTCGACGGTTGCGCGCTTCTTCTGCAGCGGGTAATCCGGGGCGCTCGTGCCCTCGACCTCGATGGAAGTGGCAGAAAGCTCGAAGGGCTGGGGCGCATCGGGGGTCAGCTTGACGGTGCCGGTGCAGATGAGGGCGGCCGAGACGTTTTGGTGGGCGATCTCGTCGTAGTTGTCGAGCGCCTCGCGGTTCATGACGACCTGCAGGTCGCGGAAGCAGCTGCCATCGTTGAGCGTAACGAAGCCAAAGTTCTTCATGTCGCGGACGGACTTGACCCAGCCGGCAACGGTGACGGTCTGGCCACCGAGCGACTCGGCGTGCGTATAGAGCTGCGCGATTTTGGTGCGGTTCACGTATCCTCCCATAACGGTTGTACGGATTATTTCCAAACAGTTAACCATTCTAACCCGCGAGTGGGGGCGTAGCAAAACGTCAGGTGTGATGTATGGGCGTGACGTGGGCACCGCGCAAGCGCCGATTTTGCGTTGCCTAGTGCCCGCAGATGGCTTGGCGTACGAGGGCAGCGTAGGTGTCGATTCCCGCCTGGGTGAGGTGTGTGCCGTCGTCGACGAGGTATTCGCTGTGGCCCTCTGAGGCGCCGTTCCAGTCGATGACGCCGGCGTTGTCGTTTTGGGCGCATACGTCGCGGATCGTCTGGTTGTTGCGGTCCTGCAGCTCGAGCGGCACGCGCACGGTCACAAAGTAGATGGGCTTGCCGCCCACGGCATTGATCACGTCCTGCACCTGCTGCGGGTCGCGAATAAGGCCATTGGTGCCAAGTGCACAGATGACCACGCTCGGGTCGTAGTTGGCGCTGTCCTGCGCGTAGACATCCTGGAAGGTGTAGAACTGACGGCTCACCACGCCGTCGATGTACGCGTTGGGAAGCACCGCCTGAATGCCAGGTTGGGCACCTGCGGTGACCGAGTCGCCGATCATGAGCACGCGGGCGTCGCAGGTTCCGGACGCCTCGTCGTAGGTAAAGCTCTTCCAGTCCAAGTTTTTGGGGACCTTTTCGGCGATAGGTCCCTCTTTGGGTTTTTGCTGAGCGGCGTCGTTGGGCTGAGCGTCTTGGTTGGATGCGGGCTTGGCACTCTTGTCGCCGGCGCCGTTGTCCTTGGGCGAGGTTGCGTTTTGGGCAAGCTCGGGGCGGAGCTGCTCGGCGCGGGCGGTGGCGATGCCTGCCCAGTTAAGCGGCGCGAAGGCAAGTGCGGCGACGCATGCGGCGCCAAGCGCGGGGAGCACCATGGCGGGCGCGAGGACGTGCTTTCTTGCCGTGCTGTCTTGTTGGGCCGGCTTGTGGGACCAAGGGCGTTCGACGAGGCGATAGAAAACCTCGGCTACCGCAAGGATCAGCACAAGCTGTAATACCTGCTCCCACCAGGCGATGCGGGTAGTGCGGGTTGCGGGGTTCATAAGGATGAGCAGGGGGTAGTGCACCAGATAGACCGAGAACGAGCGCTGGCCCAGCCAGACGAGCGGCTTGACCGACAACAGACGACGCACGATACATTCCGTGTTTTGCACGCAGATGATAAGAAGCCCGGTGAGCAGGGCAAACAGCAAAAAGCCACCCCGGTAGAGCAGGGGGTTCTCTCCGGTCAGCGTGAACGCGCCGACTATGACGGCAGCGAGCCACGCGACGGAGACCACGTTAACCTTCGAGATACCCTTGCTGGCGCCGGGGGTACGGGCGTCACCGCTCAGCATCTCGCGCAGACGCGGAGCGGCGATGGCGGCTAGGGCTCCGCATAGAAGCTCGGCGGCACGGGCGTCGGTTCCGTAGTAGACGCGCGATGTGTCGGCCATGGGGTCGAACATGAGGGCCATCGCTGCTGTTGATATAAGTATGAACGTGATCGTGACGCCGATAGCGGTGTTGCGCGACCTAGTTTTGCTACAGAGCACCATAAGGATGAGCGGCCATACCAGATAGAACTGCATCTGGACGCCGCAGAACCACAGGTGCGTGAGCGGCGAGGGGAGTCCTGCGGCGGCAAAATACGAGACGTTGCGAAAGATATAGAACCAGTTGCTCAAAAAGAGTGCCGATGGCAGGGCGTCCTGCTGCACCTTAGGCAGCAGGCTCGGGGCCGCGATATAGGTTGCTATGGCGGTGAGCGCGATGGTTACAAGAATCGGTGGCATAAGGCGCGTGACGCGGCGGCAGATATAGCGCGGGTATGAGAACCCGTCGCGTGCCGTTGCTCGCATAATGCTTTTGGTGGCGAGATAGCCACTCAGCGTAAAGAAGAGTGTAACGCCCAAAAAACCGCCGGTCAGGCGGCTGGGACGAAGGTGATATAGGACGACGCCGGCGATGGCGAGGGCGCGAAGCCCGTCGAGTGCGGCGATGCGTTGGCTGCGTTGAGACGCTGCGTGTGCGGCGCCCGTGGGTGTGTTTTGCATCGTTCTTTCCTCCAATGTCGACCTAGCAGTCTAGCGCTCTGCGCGGACAAGGGAAGGGGGTTCGTGCGGTTGAACAACATGCCGAGCGGGCGATGTTTCGCTACGCAAAAGCCGCACCTGCGTTGATGCTCAGCTGCCTATGTAGAAACGGTTCAGAACCTCTACATAGGTAAAAACAACAACACAGATGCGGCAAAGATGCACAGGCGGTTGGCCCGTTATGTGACAGCGGTCTGCTACTTGGTCTTGGCTACCAGCAGCGGGTCGCCAAGCTTGACGAGCGGGTTGCCGCCGATAAGCGTACCGGACTCGCCGACGTGGTCGATGCTCTTGAGGCGGTCGAGCTCGGAGACGATGACGGTCACGATGTCCTCGTGACCGGCGGCCTTAATGGCGTCGCGGTCGAAGCTGATGAGCGGCTGGCCGGCCTTGACCTCATCGCCCATCTCGACAAAGCGGGCAAAACCCTTGCCGTTCATTTCCACGGTGCCCAGGCCAACATGGATGAACACGCGAAGACCGTCCTCGGTGATCATGCCGATGGAGTGGTTGGTGACGGTGGTGGCGCCGATGCGGCCGTTGGCGGGCGCATAGATGGTGCCGGTGATGGGCTCGATGCCGTAGCCCTGACCGAGCATGCCCGAGGCGATGGTCTCGTCGGGGACCTCGTCCAGGTTGACGAGCACGCCGTTGACAGGGGCATAGATGACGCCTTCGCGGGTGGCGAAGCTTGCTGCGGGCGGAACGGACGCCTCGCCCGTCGAGGTGAAGGTGGACTTAAGCGAATCGAGCAGACCCATAGTTGCCTCCAACGTATCAAGCGCGCATATGGCACGCGTGTAATGAAGCCGGAAACGTTTCGTATGTGTTTCCCGGCACGGTCAGCGTTCCTATTTTACGCTGTGAAACGATAGCGCTGAGCTGGGATTATGTGATATATCAGTTGAAGGTGAACTTATTGCGGGAGTGTTTCTGCGCCCTGGGCCCAACTGGGGTACGCTTGAGAGCGGAAAAATAGTGCGCACGAATTGCGCGAAGGGAGCACATATGATTGTCGAGAATCACGCGCTGTGGGGCGAGGAGCCGACCGAGGATTATCCGGCGACGTTTACGTATTTGGGTGCCGAGCCGCTGCCCGATAAGCCCAATGGCCGTCGCCCTGCCGTGATTATCTGCGGCGGAGGCGCGTTTACGCATATCGCTCCGCATGAGCAGGACCCGGTGGCGTTTGCATTTTTGGACCGCGGCTACCAGGCCTTTGTGCTCAACTATGTGACGAGCGCCACGGGCGACGTGAGTTTTCCGCACCCGCAGGCAGACCTTGCCAAGATGGTTGCTACCGTGCGCGCCAACGCCGACGAGTGGCATGTCGATCCCAAGCGCGTGTGCATCGTGGGCTTCTCGGCGGGCGGCATGATTTGCGCTTCGCTGGCAACGCAGTGGAAGACTGGTCCCTTCGCGGGCCTGGCAGGGGCTCGTCCGGAGGATATTCGTCCCGACGCCGTGGTGCTGGGCTATCCGTTGCTCGACCTTGCCTATGTGCGCGACATGCAGACGCGCGACCCGCGCATCGACCTGCGCGTGCCCAAGACGGGTGGCAAGACGGGGCGCGATTTGCTTAACGACTATCTGTCGATGGTGACGGGCGGCGAGGCGACCGATGAGCACCTGGCCGACATCAGCCCCACCACGCACGTTTCGCGCCAGATGCCCCCGACCTTTGTGTGGGGCGTGTCCGATGATAAAACGGCGCCGATCGCGCAGGTCTATCCGTTTGCGCAGCGCATGGCCGAGGAGGGCGTCGCTTGCGAGATGCACGTCTTTGACCAAGGCGGTCACGGCCTTTCGCTCGGCAACGCCAACACCGCGGTCGACAACGAGGACAAACAAGTGGCAGTCCGTCCTTGGATCCGCCTGGCCTTCCGTTTCCTGGAGCGCCACGGCTTCTAGTTACGCGGTTTTACCAAACCGCGTAACAGCTCGACGCTGCAAGCCCGCCAGAGCGGCAATCTGCCTTTCAACTTCGGCGGCATGATCAAAAGATCAATGCCGCCTTGTTTCAAGGCACCTTGCTCGCTCTGGCGGGCTTTCGCTGTCTGCGCCAAAACATCGGCGTTGTCTTGGCTGCCAGAAGAATGACCCCTCGGGGACGGAGGAAAACGGATCAGTTTGGGCGGTGCTGGCGCCAAGGTCTAAGACCGACGTCGTCTCTTGTTGCTTTCCTACCAGACGGTGAACTGGGCGTTTTCCGTGTTCCAATGGACATCGCGAACGTAGTCGCGCACGCCCGTCGCATCTCGTGCTTCGAACAACTCAAGAATATGAGCATGTTCGCTGTTGGCTTTATTGAGCAGTTTGCACGCCGTCTCTTGGTCGACAGTCTCGTAATCGCGCTTGATAAAGCAGCGCTCGAGTTGCGAGATCATGTCGCGCAGACGGTCGTTGCCGCAGCGGTTGAAGTACGTAAGGTGAAAGTCTCGCTGAATGTCGTCGTACTTACGGATGAGGCCGCCTTGGATCGCGAGGTCCATGGAGCCGACGAGAAATTTAAGCTGCGTAATGTCATCGTCGGTTAGGTTCGGACAGGCGAGATATGCGGCCTGCCCGTCGAGCGGCCCCATAATCTCAAAGACTTCAACGGCGTTTTGCTGATCGAATCCACGGACGCGGAATCCGCGGCGGGGCAGATTGTCCAGATAGCCGTCGCTTGCGAGCTGGATGAGCGCTTCGCGGACCGGCGTGCGCGACACGCCCATGGCATCGCAGATCGCCTGCTCGCTCAGCCGGTCGCCGGCGGACAACTCGCCGGCGTCAATACGGCTCGAAATATAGTCGTATACGTGGTCCTTCAGGGGCCTTCTGAGCGTTTCCATGAGCTTATGTTCCTTAACGGTATATTTCTAAAATTAAATACGTTTCGCTTGAATAGCTCAGTCGAATTATAGAACGACCAGCTAAATCGTGCTACTCAATCAGGAGAAGCGAAAATACGCTTACCGAGGATTATCTACCGTTCAGGATTGTATACAATATACAAAACAGCAAAGACACCCTAAGATAAAGCCATCGGAAGGAAGGCGGGCGCAAGGAAGTCCGCTCAGTACTATGAGATCCAAGGAGGATCATCATGACCAAGTTCAGCCACGTCATCATCCGTCGTCCCGGCAAGTCCCTGAGCAATGGCATCACGAGCGCCCCCGAGCTTGGCCAGCCTATCTACGAGCGCGCCATCGAGGAGCACTACGATTACGAGCACGCACTCGAGCAGTGCGGCGTGGATGTCTCGGTGCTGCCCGCCCTCGAGCAGTATCCCGACAGCTGCTTCGTCGAGGATCCGGCCGTTATCACTCGCTGCGGCGCCATCATTACCAACCCCGGCGCCGACAGCCGTAATGGCGAGAAGGACGAGATCGAGCCGGCCGTCCGTCGCTTCTTTGACGACGAGCATGTGAAGCACATCGTTTCTCCGGGCACGCTCGACGGCGGCGACGTCATGATGGTCGGCGACCACTTCTACGTCGGTCGCTCCGCTCGTACCAACGAAGAGGGCATCCGCCAGTTCTGCGAGATTCTCGAGGGCTGGGGCCTCGAGGGTTCCGAGGTGCCGCTGGAGGAGGTCCTGCACCTCAAGACGGGCGTCAACTACATCGAGGACAACAACATGCTCGTCTCTGGTGAGTTCATCGATAAGCCCGACTTTGCCCAGTACAACAAGATCGTCGTGCCCGAGGACGAGGCGTACGGCGCCAACTGCATCTGGGTCAACGGTACGGTCATCGTTGCCGAGGGCTATCCGACCGTGCTCAAGGCCGTGCAGGATCTGGGCTACAAGACGCTCGTCGTCGACACCTCCGAGTATCGCAAGGTCGACGGCGGCCTTTCTTGCCTGTCGCTGCGCTTCTAACGCGATAGCTGTAACAGTCTGATGATCGCTTGACCGATGGCCCGGCACCCGATTCGGGACGTTCGGGCCATCTTTCGTTCGATCACATGATGAAGGGGGTGCACATACAATGGCCTCTAAAGCTCAAAACGACGAGATTATCGACCCTAATGGCCTCGATCTCTTTCGTCTGACCATGATGGTCATTACCGCCAGTATTTGTGGCGGCATCTTTTCGCTTGCCGGCGATATGGCAGCAGGCGGGGCAAATACCGGTGCGGTTATCGTCTCGTGGGGAATTTGCTTCATTGGCGTCTTTGCGCTGATGATGGTGTTCAACGGTTTGTCTCAGGCCCGTCCCGACCTGACCGGCGGCATCTATGCATACGCTGCGGCCGGTTTTGGCGATTACATTGGATTCAACTCCGCCTGGGGCTACTGGATCAGCGCATGTCTTTCCAACGTGAGCTTTGCGCTCTTGCTGTTTAGCGCGCTGGGCTATTTCTTCCCTGCGTTTGGCGCGGGCAACAACCTGCTTTCCATCGTCTGTGCCAGCGTGTTTTTGTGGTTCCTTACCGCCCTCGTGCTTCGTGGCGTTAAGGAGGCTGCGGGCATTAACACGATCGTCACCTTGGCGAAGTTGGTGCCGCTGGGACTCTTTGTGCTGAGCATTGTGCTCCTAGGTAAGTTCAACGTCGATATCTTTATGGACAACTTCTGGGGAGAGCCGGCTGGTCCTGGCTTTGGAGAGCAGGTTGTCTCGACCATGATCGCCCTTGTCTGGGTCTTCACGGGCATCGAGGGCGCTGTCGTTATCTCGGGCCGTGCAAAGTACGTGCGTGACGTCGGCCGCTCGACGGCGCTCGGATTTGCGGCTGTATTCACGCTGTATCTAATCATCTCGATGCTGTCGCTCGGCATTATGCCGCGCGAGGAGATGGCACAGCTCGCAACGCCCTCCATGGCGGGAATTCTCGAATGCGCAATCGGTCCGGTTGGTGCTGCCATCGTAAACCTTGGCGTTATCCTTTCGCTGGTCGGCGCGCTGCTGGGCTATGTCATCATTGCGTCCGAGACGCCGTTCGAGGCGGCGCGCCAGGGATCATTCCCGCTGGCGTTTGCCAAGACGAACAAGCACGACGCCCCGGTGGTAACGGTTCTCGTGAGCTCCGGAATCACGCAGCTCTTCTTGATCGTGTCGTATGTGGCGGCGAGCACCTACCAGTTCTTCTATAGCTGCGCAGTCAATACGATCCTAGTTCCGTACGTGTGCTCGGCTGCCTATTACATGGTGATTGGTTGGAAGAAGGAGCATCTGGACGGGCCGCATGCGCCAAGCGTCGGCAAGGCGCGATTCTTCGGCACGCTCGGCTTCATCTACACATTGTTCCTTGTGTGGTCGACGGGTCTCCAGGGCGTCATGATCACGACGATCCTTTTTGCTCCGGCCATTCCCGTTTATATGCTGGGCGAGCGAGGTCGCGGCAAGCCGGTGCTTCCGCACCTGCACGACAAGCTGATCGCAGCGGTGGTCATTGTCGTGGCGGTCATCTCGCTGTATCTGCACTTTGCCGGCATTGCGCCGATTGTCTAAGACTATGGCGAGTTTCATTGTTTGATAAGCCGGCGGGCATCGCGTATCGGTGCTGCTTGGCACTCCATAACTGATGTGGGTCTCTATAACGTGCCTTTGGGAGCGCCCACCAAGCCCGCGCAGGTGACATTTGTTGCCAGCGCGGGCTTTTGCAGTTGCGGTGAAATAGTTCCTGTTTTTGCTGGTTAAAGCATCAAACAGGAACTATTCCACCGCAACTTCGTTTTGATTCGCTGGGGGACGGAGGAAGCGACGATCCGGAATCCACCTGCACGGTCGTCGCTCCGCATCCCGTCCGTTGGCGCAAATGGTGTCAAAAGTAATCTGTCCCCCTTGCACGCTTGTTCCCCTTGCAGCAATCTGTTGATTGAACGTCATTGTGTACTCGCGGTTTCTGGGCAAGCCGTCTCGCAGCAAAGTAGACTAGATGGCCGTTTCAAAAAGCCTACTCAGAGGAGGAGCCATGCTTGAGGGTACGTATGTGGTTTCGGCCCAGACGCCGGTGGGGAGTAAACGCGGCGAGGTGACGTTTGCACATGGGGTGAACGGCGCGCTCAGGGCAGTACTAAACGTCAGGGGTCTCAATATCGCTCTCTCGAGTGCCCGCGCTGAGGGCGATTTCTTTGAGCTCTCGGGTACTATCTCCCACGTCTTGATGGGCAAGGCGCCCTTTGCATGCACGGGGTCGGTCGAGGGTGATCGACTCACCGCTACCGCGCGGTCGGGTTCCGTTTCGATCTCGCTGAGCGGTATGCGCAAAGAGCTTTCAGGGCGCACCGCATAAAGTTTGCGCAGGTAAACATCGGTATTTGACTTTATAAAATAGTTCAGAGCGCTATCATTTGTCGTTACGAGTTGGTTAGCCCCGGTAAACGGTTAATCGCGTCTAACGAAAGGATGAGCGCGTGAAGCTCGATACACTCGAGATTGGAAAGGACGCCGTTGTCGCATCGGTGACATCCGACGATCAGGCGCTCCGGCAGCATATTTTGGACATGGGCCTAACGCCGGGCACCGAAGTCACCATGATGAAGTACGCCCCTATGGGCGACCCGCTCGAGATTCGCCTGCGTGGCTACGAACTGACGCTGCGCAAGGACGATGCTGCTCGCATAGAGCTCGTGGGCGTTCACGACACCGATATGGGTCCGCGCGCCAACGCCGCAATCGGCACGACGGAGCATCCGGCACTCGGCGAGGGGACGTATTCGCCCCGCGCCGCGAAGACGGCCGTGCCCGAGGGCGCACCGCTGCATTTTGCCCTCGCCGGCAACCAGAACTGCGGCAAGACCACGTTGTTCAACCAGCTGACAGGCTCCAATCAACATGTCGGTAACTTTCCCGGCGTGACGGTCGACCGCAAGGATGGCACCATCCGCAATCACCCCGAGGCGAGCGTCACCGATCTGCCCGGCATCTATTCGCTGTCGCCGTACACGGGCGAGGAGATCGTGAGCCGCCAGTTTATCCTGGATGAGCATCCCGATGCCATCATCGACATCATCGACGCTACCAACATCGAGCGCAATCTGTACCTGACGCTGCAGCTTATGGAGCTCGATCGCCCCATGGTCATCGCGCTCAACATGATGGACGAGGTGACGGCTAACGGCGGCGCCATCGACGTCAACCTGCTCGAGAGCCTGTTGGGCGTGCCTGTTGTCCCCATTAGCGCCGCCCGCAACGAGGGCATCGGTGAGCTGGTGGAACACGCTCTGCACGTGGCGCGGTTCCGCGAGCGTCCCGGCCGCCTGGACTTTTGCGCGCCCGATGGCCCGGACGGCGGAGCCCTGCACCGCTGCATCCACGGTATCGCCAACCTTATCGAGGACCATGCCGCGACGGCGCATATCCCGGTGCGTTTTGCGGCGACCAAGCTGGTCGAGGGCGACGAGCTGGTGACCGATGCGCTTCACCTGGACCGCAACGAGCTCGACGCCATCGAGCACATTATTTCCCAGATGGAGGGCGAGGCGGGTACCGACCGCCTGTCCGCGCTGGCCGATATGCGCTTTAGCTTTATCGGCGACGTGTGCGGGCGCTGCGTCGTCAAGCCGCACGAGAGCCGCGAGCACGTGCGCTCCGTCAAGATCGACCGCATCCTGACGGGTCGCTATACGGCCATCCCGGCGTTCCTGGTGATCATGGGTCTCGTTTTTTGGCTGACGTTTGGCGTGATCGGCGCGGCGTTGCAGGGACTCATGGAGGACGGCATCGCTGCCATCATCGCCTCGGCCGATGCGGGCCTCAAGGCGTTCGGCACCAACGACGTAGTGCGCTCGCTGGCTGTCGACGGCGTGCTTACGGGCGTGGGCAGCGTGCTGACCTTCCTGCCGATTATCGTCGTGCTCTTTTTGTTCCTTTCCATTCTGGAAGACTCCGGATACATGGCACGCGTGGCCTTTGTCATGGATAAGGTACTGCGTCGCTTTGGCCTTTCGGGCCGCAGCTTCGTCCCCATGCTCGTCGGTTTTGGCTGCACCGTGCCGGCTATCATGTCGACCCGTACGCTCCCATCCGAGCACGACCGCAAGATGACGGTCATGCTCACGCCGTTCATGAGCTGCTCGGCCAAGTTGCCGGTCTACGGTCTGCTGTGCGGGGCGTTTTTCCCACAGGCGACGGTTCCCGCCATGGTCTCGCTCTATCTGATTGGCATTGCGATCGGTTGCATCGCGGCTTTGGTGCTCAACCGCACGGCATTTAAGGGCGACCCGGTGCCGTTTATCATGGAGCTTCCCAATTACCGTCTGCCGAGCGTCAAGACGACGGTGATGCTGGCATGGGATAAGGCCAAGGACTTTATTACCAAGGCCTTTACCATTATCTTTGCCGCTACCGTGGTCATCTGGTTCCTTCAGACGTTCGACATTCGCTTTAATGTGGTCGCCGATCAGTCGCAAAGCCTGCTTGCGGGTCTCGGCAGCATCATCGCGCCGGCGCTGGCGCCGCTTGGGTTTGGCGATTGGCGAGCATCCACGGCGCTCGTCACCGGACTTATCGCCAAGGAGAGCGTCATCTCGACGCTCACCGTGCTTTTGGGTGCAACATCGCCCGCGGCACTGTCGACCATGTTTTCGCCGTTTACCGCTTACGTGTTCCTGGTCTTTACGCTGCTGTACCCGCCCTGCGTAGCGGCAATCGGCGCCGTCAAGAGTGAGCTGGGCGCGCGCTATGCCGTTGCCGTGTTCGCGTTTCAGGTGACGGTCGCCTGGATCGTGGCGTTTGTCGTGCATTCGGCGGGCATATTGCTGGGGTTGGCTTAGCTATTAATTGACGTCGCCACCTCTGTGTATTGAGTTGATTGCGGCCCCGCATCTGTACTGACGGATGCGGGGTCGTTGCTATATAATCGCCCACCGCTCAAGACAATCGGAGAGGTTTCCTACATGACTCAGGCAAGGCAAGATGGCATCTCACTCAAGCAGTGGCTCCCGCTTATCGGGCTCGCCTGCTGCGCGTTCGTATTCAACACGTCGGAGTTCATGCCCATTGGCCTTCTGACTGATATCGCCGCGTCGTTCTCGCTTACCGAGGCCCAGGCCGGCATCATGATCTCGGTCTACGCCTGGGGCGTCATGCTGCTGTCGTTGCCGCTTATGGTGTTTGCCTCGCGCTTTGAGTTCAAGCGTATGCTGCTCGGCGTGCTTGCCGTGTTCTCGCTGGGTCAGTTCCTGTCCGCCGTGGCGCCTACCTATCCTATTTTGGTTTGCGCGCGTCTGGTGGTCGCCTGCGCGCATGCCGTGTTCTGGTCGGTCGCCTCGATCATGGCGTCGCGTCTGGTTGACACGCGCCACGGGGCGCTCGCCATCAGCATGATCGCCACGGGCTCGTCCATCGCGCAGATCTTTGGCCTGCCGATCGGCCGCGCCATCGGACTGGCCGTGGGCTGGCGCATGACATTCGCCGTGGTTGGGGCCCTCTCTGCCGCTTCGGTGGTGTATCAGGCAGCGGTGTTCCCGGCCATGCCGGCGGGCGAGCGCTTTACCGTCAAACAGCTGCCCGAGCTGCTCAAGAACCCGTTCCTCATCGCGCTCTACGCGGTCACGGTCTTTATGGCGACCGGCTACTACGCGGGTTACAGCTATATCGAGCCCTTCCTGGCGCAGGTCGCCCATGTCGACGCAAGCGCCATCACCATGACGCTGACGGCGTTTGGTTGCTCCGGTCTGCTCGGAAGCTGGCTGTTCGGCCGACTGTTCGATGGCCATCGCTTTCCGTTCTTGGCTATCACACTCTCCGGCGTGCCTGTGGCTCTGCTGCTCATGGGTCCGGTTGTACCGTCGCTCGTCGCCGTTCTCGCTGTTTGCGCGCTATGGGGCTGCTGCTCCACGGCCTTTAACGTGGCGTTTCAGGCCGAGCTCATCAAGTACACGCCGGCAGACTCGTCGGCCGTCGCCATGTCGATCTTCTCGGGCCTGTTTAACCTGGGCATTGGCACGGGCACCGCGATCGGCGGCGCCGTGGTTTCGGGTCCCGGTATCGCTTGGATTGGCTTTGCGGGCGGGGCGATTACCGTCGTGGGCGTCATCCTCGCCATCACGGTGCTGTTCCCGGCCATACACCGCGCAAAGCCTGTCGCCTAATCACGTCTCCTCATCAGTTGCGGTGAAATACGGACTGCTGAGCCCAATAAACCCGGCAAACAGTCCGTATTTCACCGCAACTTAGAAAGGGGCTGGGGTAGCTAAAAGGGCCCCGTCCCAAAATAGCTACCCTGCTGGGCATACAATGGATGTCGTTGTGTTGAGCTTGCCGGGAGGTTGCTATGTGGGCATACGAGACGACGTTCTATCAGATCTATCCGCTGGGCTTTTGCGGAGCTCCGCGCGAAAACGCCGCGCCCGTTGCCGAGGATGAGCTCGCCCAGGCTGCCAACGCTGCGCCCAACCCCGATGCGCCCATCATGAAGATCACCCAATGGGCCGACTACCTGCAAAAACTCGGTATTGGCGCTGTGCTGATTAACCCGCCGCTCGAGTCTGATAGCCACGGCTACGATACGCGCAGCCTGCGCCATATCGACCGCCGCCTGGGCGGGGATGCCGATTTTGCCGCCGTATGCGAGACGCTGCACGCCCATGGCATCCGCGTGGTGCTCGATGCGGTCTTCAACCATGTGGGCCGTGGCTTTTGGGCCTTCCGCGATGTGCAGGAGCGTAAGTGGGACTCGCCGTACAAGGATTGGTTCCACATCAGCTTTGACGGCGATTCCTGCTATGGCGACGGCTTTTGGTACGAGGGCTGGGAAGGCCATTTTGAGCTCGTGAAGCTCAACCTGCAAAACCCCGCCGTGGTCGATTACCTGCTCGAGTCCGTGCGCCGCTGGGCCGAGGTCTTTGGCGTCGACGGTCTGCGCCTGGACGTTGCCTATATGCTCGACCGCGACTTTATGCGTCGCCTGCACGCCTTTACCCGTGAGCTCAAGCCCGACTTTGTGCTGATCGGCGAGACGCTTCACGGTGACTACAACCAGATCGTCAACGACGAGATGCTCGACTCCTGCACCAACTACGAGTGCTACAAGGGCCTGTACTCCAGCTTTAACTCGGTCAATATGTTCGAGATCGCGCATTCGCTGCATCGCCAGTTTGGCGGCGATCCGTGGTACATCTACCGCGGCAAGCACCTGCTGTCGTTTGTCGACAACCACGACGTGCCGCGCCTGGCAAGCATCCTCACCGACAAGTCGTGCCTGCGTCCCGCCTATGGCATGCTCTTTGGCATGCCGGGCATTCCGTGCGTCTACTATGGCAGCGAGTGGGGGATTGCCGGCGAAAAGGGCGGCCCCGATGGTGACTGGGCGCTGCGACCTGCGCTCGATGAGCCTGCGCCCAACGAGCTGACGGCGTTCATCACGCAGCTTGCGCACCTTCGCTCGGCCGATGACGCGGCGGCCTGTGCTCTCAACTACGGTGCCTATCGCAACGTGGTGATCCAGAACAAGCAGCTGCTGTTCGAGCGCGCCTGTGATGACGCGACGGTGCTCGTGGCGGTGAACGCCGTGGGCGAGCCTTACACCTTTGGCGCCGGCGAGCTCAACGGGTCCTTTGTCGACCTGCTTGCCGACGATGCGCCCACGGTCGAGCTGACGGGTACCCTTGAGCTTGCACCCTACGAGGTGCGCTATCTGTTGAGAGCCTAGCCCATGGCCGTGTCTGACGAGGACTATCAACATATTGAGCATGGGTTTGAGCCTGTGTTCGACCAGCGCTCGCGCGTTTTGGTGCTGGGGTCGTTTCCCTCGGTGCTCTCGCGTGCAAATGCCTTTTATTACGGCAACCCTCAGAATCGCTTTTGGCGTGTGATGGCTGCGTGCCTCGGTGTGCCTGTGCCGCCCAACGAGGGCGATCCTTTGGCAAGCGGTGAGCCCGCGACGCTCGATGCCTCCATTGCTGCCAAGCGATCTATGCTGCTGAACGGCGGCGTGGGCCTGTGGGATGTGATCGAGAGTTGCGACATTAAGGGCTCGAGCGACGCGAGCATTCGCAACGTTGTGCCGGCACATATCGAGTGCATTACCGACGCAGCTCCCATTGAGCAGGTGATATGCAACGGTGGTACGGCTGGCCGGCTCTACAAGCGCTATCTACAAGAACGCACCGGGCTGCCCGCCATCGTCCTGCCCTCGACAAGTCCTGCCAATGCGGCTTGGCGTCTGGAGCGCCTTGTCGAGCGCTGGCACGAGGCAGTTGACTGGGCTGCTTTCTAATTTAGATATTTGATTGAGCATGGGCGCCGAGGCGTTTGATGATGGTGCGCCAGATCGGCGCGGGCAGCGCGGGCTCGACACGCACCATGCCGTCGGCGTCGACGCTACCGGCATTGCCACCGCCAAGCAGCTGCGCATGCTCAATGGAGCAGCCCATGCGCACAGCGCCCACGAGCTTATCCATCGCTTCCGAAAATGGTCGGCGCAAGAGGCCCATGCGTGGGGAATGGCGAAGCGCTGCGATGCCGCCGCCGGCGCAGATGACAACGCCGCCACACCACAATTGGCCCTGGCGCTCGCATGTCTTGTGCAGACGAACGGCGGCCCCGCGTGCCTGCTCAGCGCCCTCTTGTGCGGCTCGAATCACGGCATAGACACGCGTTCCCGTACCGCCAAAGCGATCGAGTATCTGCTCGACAGCGGTCATCGCCTCATCGTCAAATGCATCATCAACAGCGAGCACCATGCCATCGACCGCAACGGCGTCATTTGACTTCAAGTTGACCGGGCGGGGGAGTGCGGTGCCGGAAAGCTGTGCATAGGCGGCGATGGCATCCTGCAGGTCCCAGAGCAAAAACTCAAGATCGGCGCTATCGGGAATGCTGATATACGCAATGGTCTGCAGCGTTTTTGGTACATCGCCGCGTGCGGTCGTCTCCATGCCGCCTCCTTTCCGGTTGGTTTCCGTTTAGGTTACACCGTCTGGCGGCGCCTCGCCGCGCTATCCTAGTGCAACCCTTACGAAAGGAACGCCATGCGTCTGCCTATGAATACCTCGCTTGCCACGCTCAAGCCCTCCGGCATCCGTCGGATTAACGCGCTCGCCGCCCAGCACCCAGGGTGCATCGCGCTTGCGCTTGGCGAGCCCGACTTTCCCACGCCCGATATGATTAGCGCCGAGGTGACCGCCGCGTTGGACCGCGGTGACACGCACTATCCGCCCAACAACGGTCGCCCCGCCCTGCGCGAGGCACTGGCTGCCTACATGGGGGATGCGGGCCTGGTGTTTTCCGCCGACGAGGTCATCCTGACCGACGGCGCGACCGAGGCCCTGTCGGCAACATTCATGGCTATGCTCAACCCCGGCGACGAGGTCATTATCCCCACGCCGGCCTTTGGACTGTACGAGAGCATTGTCATGGCCAATCACGCCAAAGCGGTCTTTTTGGATACGGAGCCTGCGCAATTCCAGATTGACGAGGACGCACTTCGTGCTTGCGTGACGCCGGCGACCAAAGCCATCGTCATCTGCTCGCCCAACAATCCCACGGGCTGCATCCTCGACGCGGCATCGCTCGACGCCGTGGCACACGTGGCGGAGCAGGCAGGCATCTACGTGGTCTGCGACGACGTGTACAACCGTCTGGTCTACGTGGACGGCTACGAGCGATTTGCCCAGCGCCACCCGGAGCTACGCGAGCAGACGGTCGTCATCGAGAGCTTCTCCAAGCCCTGGGCCATGACCGGCTGGCGCTTGGGTTGGCTCGCAGCCGCAGCCCCCGTCATCGCTGAGATCGCAAAGGCTCACCAATACTTAGTATCGAGTGCTGTCTCCTTCGAAATGGACGCCGCAGCCCGAGCCCTGACCGTCGACCCAACCCCCATGCTCAAAGTCTACCGAGCCCGCCGCGAACGCGTACTCGCAGCCTTAAACGCCATGGGCCTCGACGTAGTAGAGCCCGCAGGAGCCTTCTACACTTTCCCGAGCATCAAAAAGTTCGGCCTAACCAGCGAAGACTTCTGCATCATAGCCATCGAAGAGGCAAACGTAGCCCTAGTCCCGGGCGACTGCTTCGGCACCGAAGGCCACGTCCGCCTCAGCTATTGCGTTTCCGATAAAGACCTGGACGAAGGCCTCCGCCGCCTGTCCACCTTCCTTTCAACCTTGTAGCCATCAGGGACGCAACATATCAGCCCACCGACTTAAGGCTTATGAGTGGGGGCGCCGGCCAACGGGAAACCGGGCTGCCCCAAAGTCACCGCAGGCCGCGCCGCCGAAGGCCAGGCGCAAGGTTTTCGTAGATTCCGCACGAGCCGAAGAGCACTTAATGTGCTCTTCGTGCGAGCTCAGGACCTGACCGAGCGAAAACCTTGCGCCTGGCCTTCGGCGGCGCGGCCAGATGGTGGAATTGTGTGCAGCCCGGTTTCCCGTTGACCGACGCCGGGGTCCCCGCCATAATACTTTCGGTTCACGCACGAATCCGCTGCCAGAGACAGCCGGTGCAAACGGGCATCGCCCGCGAGCTTAATGGGATATCCCGCCAGCCGAGGTGGTCGAGTAGATATGTCTTCTCGCCCCCGTCGCTCATGCAGCGCGGGGGCTTTCTTTTTGGACATGCCCCCGTCACGTCCTTGTGGCGGACCGTGCCCGGAAAGAATTCGAGGAGGTGTAATTCATGCCCCAGCAGTACAAAATCGACAAGGTTGCAGAGATCGAGTCCCGTATCGCCGAGAACGCCGGTCTGTTCGTCGTCAACTACAACGGTCTGACGGTTAAGCAGGCTCAGGAGCTGCGTCATCAGCTTCGCGAGTGCGGCGCCGAGATGAAGGTCTACAAGAACAACCTGGTCAAGATCGCTCTCAAGAACCAGGAGCAGCCCGAGCTCGACGAGATCCTCGCCGGCCCCGTCGCTTATGTGTTCTACGAGTCCGAGCCGGTCGAGGCCGCTAAGGCCCTTAAGGACTTCTCCGCTAAGTCCAAGGGCGTCCTTGAGATCAAGGGCGGTATCTCCGACGGCAAGGCCGTTTCCGCTGATGATGTTAAGGCTATCGCCGAGCTGCCCACCAAGGATCAGCTTCTCGGCCAGATCGCCGGTCTCATCTCCGGTTTCGCTCGCGACATCGCTGTCTGCGTCAACGGCGTTTCCTCTGGTCTCGCTCGTTCGATCCAGCAGGTCTCCGAGCAGAAGGCAGCCTAGTCGCTGTTTTCACCCGCGGCGGCAACGCCGCACCCCTGGCGCATTCGCGCCGTGTTTTAACTGATCTCCGTGCACAGACACGGAAACCGAAAGGACTTAGAAATGGCTAAGCTTACCACCGATGAGATCATCGATGCTCTTAAGGAAATGACCCTTCTCGAGGCTTCCGAGCTCGTCAAGGCTATCGAGGACACCTTCGGCGTTTCTGCCGCTGCTCCTGCCGCTGTTGTCGCCGCTCCTGCTGCTGGCGCTGCTGAGGCCGAGGAGAAGACCGAGTTTGACGTCGTGCTCGAGGGCTTCGGCGACAACAAGATCCAGGTCATCAAGGCCGTCCGTGAGCTCACCAACCTTGGCCTGAAGGAGGCCAAGGAGGTCGTCGAGGGCGCTCCCAAGGCTGTTCTCGAGGGTGCCAAGAAGGAGGACGCCGAGGCTGCCAAGGAGAAGCTCGAGGCTGCTGGCGCTGCTGTCACCCTCAAGTAATCAGGCTCTCTCGCCAGATTTCTTTGCAGACGGGACTCGCTATGCGAGCCCCGTCTTTTTTGTTTTGGCCTCTCATTCCCATTGCTCGGCACGCAGAACACCGTTGTCTTCGCCGTGCCAATCCCGTTACCGCTGGGGCGTAAAATTGCACCATTCGAGCAATAATTTGCGTTGACCTGCTGAAGAATTGCGTTTGCCTTACGGTGACGTATGTCTCCGGCGGTAAGATACTTCGGTATCGCAATTTGGTCTGCGGCCGCCGTGCCGCACGCATAGGGCGCATTCTGCGCCTGCGAAAGGATCCTTGAATAACATGAAGGCAATCATCCCCGCCGCCGGTCTTGGCACGCGTTTTCTGCCTGGCACTAAGTGCACGCCCAAAGAGATGTTGCCGGTGCTCGACAAGCCGGTCATTCAGTATGTCGTTGAGGAGGCACTCGACCCCGAGGAGGTCGACGACGCCATCATCGTTACCTCTCCCGGTAAGCCCGAGCTGCTGAGCTACTTCCAGCCCGATCGCTCGCTCGAGAACCTGCTGCGCGAGCGCGGCAAGAATGCCTATGCCGATGCCGTCGCCCATGCTGGCGGTATGCCGGTCGACTTCCGTTATCAGTACGAGCCCAAGGGCCTCGGCCATGCTATCCGCTCTGCTGCCGACGCCGTGGCAGGGGAGAACTTCCTGGTTCTTCTGGGCGACTACGTTGTGCCTAACCGCGACATCTGCGACAAGATGCTCGCCGTTTCCAAGGAGCACGGTGGTGCTTCGGTTATCGCCGTCGCTGCTTGCTCGCCCGAGGAAGTCAGCCGCTACGGCGTTATCGCCGGCGAGCGCGTCGGTTCGCTCGAGGGCGCCGAGGGCGTTGCCGATGCCGAGCCGGGCGCTGTCTGGCGCATCGGCGGTCTGGTCGAGAAGCCTGCTCCCGAGGCGGCTCCGTCCAACCTGTACATCGTCGGTCGTTACCTGCTGAGCCCGCTGGTCATGGACCTGCTCGCCGATCAGCAGGCCGGTAAGGGCGGCGAGATTCAGCTTACCGACGCCATGGCCCGCTCGCTCGACCGCGAGGCTATGTACGCTGTCGTCATCGACCCGCTCTCGGGCTACGACACCGGCACCCCGTCTGGCTGGATGGCCACCAACGCCCTCATGGCCGCAAGCGATCCTCGCTTTGCCAGCGCCTTCTGGGACGCCATCGACGAGCGCGGCGGATTGATGCGCAAGTAAGCCTTCGGGCATCGACATTTACGGGTGCGGACTTCGGTCTGCACCCGTTTTTTTATTCGAGCTACAGCTTGGCTCCGGAAAGTGCGACCCACAATTTGGTCGAATTCTGGGACGCGCTTTCCGGTTGGAACCCCTAGCGGAAACTGCGACCCGGAATTTCGGCTCAGAACGGGATATGCTTTCCCAAACAGTGCTCAACCGGAAACTGCGACCCAGTTTGAGGCCTCAAAACGGGACGCACTTTCCGCCTGACCAACCCTCGCCGTCATTTCGCCGTTCAGCGGCGCGCATCAGCAGCTCTGTTCACAGAAAATATATGAACAGATGTTCGATATACATACATCTACCTGCGTGTTTTCTTTCGAAAAACTTTGCTACTCCAAAAACTCAATCGCGTCAAGGCTTTTCTTGCCCAACGGTCGGTACCTGATAAACTATTAGGTTGCGATAACTGGCGAAGCTATGCCTCGCCAATCCACCGAGCATTTCCGTGAAGGAGGAAAAACCTGGTGACCTACGCATACACTGCCACTGAGCGCAAGCGCGTCAGCTTCGGGAAAATCCCGGAGGCCATGGAGCTCCCCAACCTTATCTCTGTTCAAAGGGAATCCTTTGAGCGTTTTAAGGACGAGGGCCTTCGTGAGGCGTTCAAGGAATCCAGCCCCATCCAGAGCCAGAACCATGTTCTCGAGGTTACCTTCGGCGAGCATCAGTTTGGCGACCCCGCGCACACCGTCGAGGAGTGCCGAGAGAAGGATATGACCTATCAGGCTCCGCTTCTGACCGACGTCCGTCTCACCAACAAGGAGACCGGCGAGATCAAGGAGCAGCTCGTCTTCATGGGCGACTTCCCCATGATGACCGATCAGGGCACCTTCATCATCAACGGTACCGAGCGTATCGTCGTCTCGCAGCTCGTCCGCTCCCCGGGCGTGTACTACAGCTCCGAGATGGATTCGGGCAAGCAGATCTACAAGGCCCAGATCATCCCGTCCCGCGGTGCCTGGCTTGAGTTTGAGGTCGACAAGCGCGACCAGCTCATGGTCTCCATCGACCGTAAGCGCAAGCAGAGCGCCACGATGTTCCTGCGCGCCCTTGGCATCGCCGTCACCAACGACGACATCATCGAGCTGCTCGGCAACTCCGATGTGATCAAGCGCACCCTGGAGCGCGACACCGCCCTCACCCGCGAGGACGCCCTCATCGAGATCTACCGTCGCCTGCGCCCGGGCGAGCCTCCCACCGTGGACGCTTCCCGCAGCCTGCTCGAGGGCCTGCTCTTTAACCCGCAGCGCTACGATCTGGCCCGCGTCGGTCGTTACAAGGTCAACAAGAAGCTCAACCTCACCACCGAGGAAGAGGTCACGGTGCTCACCGACGAGGATATCGTCGCGACGCTGCGCTACCTCCTGTCCCTCGCTGCCGGCGAGCAGGGCTTCAAGGTCGACGACATCGACCACTTCGGCAACCGCCGCATCCGCACCGTCGGCGAACTCGTCGCCAACCAGTTCCGTATCGGCATGAGCCGTATGGAGCGCGTCGTCCGTGAGCGCATGAGCTCCCAGGACATCGACGAGATCACCCCGCAGTCGCTCATCAACATCCGTCCGATCGTGGCCTCCATCAAGGAGTTCTTCGGTTCCTCGCAGCTCTCGCAGTTCATGGACCAGGCGAACCCCCTGACCGGTCTGACCCACAAGCGCCGTCTGTCCGCACTCGGCCCTGGCGGTCTTGCCGGCCACAAGTCCGGCTCCAGCCGCCGCACCAACGTGCCGACGGCCGTCCGCGACGTTCACAACTCGCACTACAGCCGCATGTGCCCGATCGAGACCCCCGAAGGCCCCAACATCGGCCTGATCGGCTCGCTCGCCCTCTACGCCCGCGTCAACGAGTACGGCTTCATCGAGGCCCCGTTCCGTCGCGTCGAGAACGGCGTTGCCACCGACCAGATCGACTGGATGACCGCTGACGAGGAAGAGAAGCACGTCATCGCGCCGGCCAACACGCCGCTCGATCCCAAGACCAACGAGTTCATCACGACCGATGCCGAGGGCAAGATCGTTCGTCCGCACACCGTGATCGCCCGTACCCGCGACTTCGACGGCTCCTTCGGCGCTCCCGCTGACGTGCCCGTCGAGGACGTCGACTACATGGACGTCTCGCCGCGTCAGATGCTCTCCGTCGCAGCCACGCTGATCCCGTTCCTTGAGCACGACGACGCCAAGCGTACGCTCATGGGCGCCAACATGCAGCGTCAGGCCGTGCCGCTGGTTCACCCCGCCGCTCCCTATGTCGGTACCGGCATGGAGCGTCGCGCCGCCCTGGACTCCGGCGAGGTCACCCTGGCCAAGAACGCCGGCGAGGTCATCTTTGCCGACGCCTCCAAGATTATCGTCAAGCACGCTGGCGGCATGGACGAGTATCACCTGGCCAAGTACCAGCGTTCCAACCAGTCCACCTGCATCAACCACCGTCCGCTCGTGCGCGTCGGTGACACCGTTGAGCAGGGCGAGCCTCTGGCCGACGGTCCTTCGACCGATCATGGCGAGCTCGCACTGGGCCAGAACCTCACCGTGGCATACATGCCGTGGGAAGGCTTCAACTACGAGGACGGTATCGTCGTGTCCGAGCGCCTGGTGGCCGAGGACCTGCTGACGACCATCAATATCACCCGTCACGAGATCGACGCCCGCGACACCAAGCTCGGCCCCGAGGAGATCACCCGCGAGATCCCGAACCTCTCCGAGGACATGCTTGCCAACCTTGACGAGGACGGCATCATCCGCATCGGCGCCGAGGTCGGCCCTGGCGACATCCTGGTCGGCAAGGTCACGCCTAAGGGCGAGAGTGCTCTGACTGCCGAGGAGCGCCTGCTGCGCGCCATCTTCGGTGCCAAGGCGCACGACGTTCGTGACACCTCCCTTAAGATGCCTCACGGCGCTTACGGCCGCGTCATCGACGTCGTCCGCTTTAGCCGCGAGAACGGCGACGACCTGGCCCCCGGCGTTAACGAGCAGGTGCGCGTCTACGTCGCCCAGCGTCGTAAGATCCAGCAGGGCGATAAGATCGCCGGCCGCCACGGCAACAAGGGCGTTATCTGTAACGTTCTGCCGGTCGAGGACATGCCCTACATGGCTGACGGTACCCCGATCGACGTTATCCTCAACCCGCTGGGCGTTCCTTCGCGTATGAACGTCGGCCAGCTGCTCGAGTGCCACCTTGGCTGGGCTGCTGCCTGCGGTTGGGATACCGAGCAGGCCGACTCCGACAAGTACGTCCCCGGTCCGTTCTTCACCGCCACGCCCGTCTTCGACGGCGCCAAGGAGGACGAGATCGCCGAGGTCATCCGTCGCGCCAACAAGAACATGCTCAACAAGGCCACCGCTGCCTTTGGCGATCACATGCGCCCCGAGTTCGTCACCCAGCTTGACGAGCGCGGCAAGACTCGTCTGTTCGACGGCCGCACCGGCGAGGAGTTCCGCGAGCCCATTACCGTGGGTACGTCCTACATCCTCAAGCTCGGCCACATGGTCGACGACAAGATCCACGCCCGTTCGACCGGCCCTTACAGCCTGGTTACCCAGCAGCCTCTGGGCGGCAAGGCCCAGTTCGGCGGCCAGCGCTTCGGCGAGATGGAAGTTTGGGCACTGTACGCATACGGTGCTTCCAACGTCCTGCAGGAGATCCTGACCGTCAAGTCCGACGATACCGTGGGCCGCGTCAAGACCTACGAGTCCATCGTCAAGGGCGAGAACGTTCCTGTCCCGGGTATCCCCGAGTCCTTCAAGGTTCTCGTCAAGGAGATCCGCTCCCTCGCGCTGGACATCGAGCCCATGCACGATGCCGACGAGGACGCCTCCGCCCCTGTGACCGCCGAGGAGACCTCTGCTCTCGACGACCTGGCTGCGCTCGCCGGCGTTGACACCGACGTCGAGGCCGAGGATGCCGAGACCGCCGAGGCACCCGAGGCTGTCGCCGCCACGACCACTGATAAGGAGTAGTTGACTGTGGCAGATTTCGAAGCTACTGATTTTGACTCGGTAAAGATCTCCCTTGCCTCCGCCGACCAGATCCGTTCCTGGTCGCACGGTGAGGTCAAGAAGCCGGAGACCATCAATTACCGTACCCTCAAGCCCGAGAAGGACGGCCTGTTCTGCGAGAAGATCTTCGGTCCCGCCAAGGACTGGGAGTGCTCCTGCGGCAAGTACAAGGGCATCCGCTTTAAGGGCATCGTCTGCGAGCGCTGCGGCGTCGAGGTCACCTCGGCCAAGGTGCGTCGCGACCGCATGGGCCACATCGAGCTCGCCGCTCCCGTGTCCCACATCTGGTACTTCAAGAGCCCCACGAGCTTCCCGATGAGCCGTATGCTCGACATCAAGTCCAAGGACCTCGAGAAGGTTCTGTACTTTGCCAGCTACATCATCACCGAGGTCGACTACGAGGCCCGCGAGGCCGACGCTGACGACCTGCGCGAGGAGCTCGCCGCCGATCTGGAAGAGATCGATGCCGAGTGCGCCCGCCAGATCGAGTCCCTCAAGGAGCAGGGCAACCCCGAGAACTTTGACGAGTTCTCCGACGAGGAGCCGCTGACCCCCGAGGAGATCGCCTCTGGTATCGTCGACATCGAGGAAGAGTGCAAGGACGAGAAGCAGCTCCGCACGGACGCCTTCAACGCCTTCATGAAGCTCACCGAGCGCGACCTCATCTCCGATGAGCCACTGTTCCGCGAGATGACCCGCTACTACTCCATGTACTTTAAGGGTGGCATGGGTGCCGAGGCCGTCCGCGACCTGCTCGCCGCCATCGATCTGCCCTCCGAGGCCGAGAAGCTCAAGGCCATCATCGCCGACGAGGACTCCCAGAAGCAGAAGCGCGAGAAGGCCGTTAAGCGCCTCGAGGTCGTTGACGCCTTCCTGAAGGGCGGCAACAGCCCCGCGAACATGATCCTGGACGTCATCCCGGTCATTCCGCCCGATCTGCGCCCGATGGTCCAGCTCGACGGCGGCCGCTTCGCCGCGTCCGACCTCAACGACCTGTATCGTCGCGTGATCAACCGTAACAACCGACTCAAGCGCCTGCTCGACCTGGACGCCCCTGCGATCATCGTGAACAACGAGAAGCGCATGCTCCAGGAGTCCGTGGACGCCCTGTTCGACAACGGCCGTCGTGGTCGCCCGGTCTCTGGCCGTGGCGGTCGCCCGCTCAAGTCGCTCGCCGAGGCCCTCAAGGGCAAGCAGGGTCGTTTCCGTCAGAACCTGCTGGGCAAGCGTGTCGACTACTCCGGCCGTTCGGTCATCGTTACCGACCCCAAGCTGCTGCTGCACCAGTGCGGTCTGCCCAAGACCATGGCGCTGGAGCTCTTCAAGCCCTTCGTCATGAAGCGCCTGGTCGAGCTTGGCAAGGTCGAGAACATCAAGGGCGCCAAGCGCGCTATCGACCGCGGTGCCACCTTTGTGTGGGATATCCTCGAAGAGGTCATCGACGGCCGCGTCGTGCTGCTCAACCGCGCACCGACCCTGCACCGTCTGTCCATCCAGGCCTTTGAGCCGGTTCTGGTCGAGGGCAAGGCTATCCACCTGCACCCGCTGGTCTGCTCGCCCTTCAACGCCGACTTCGACGGCGACCAGATGTCTGTCCACGTGCCGCTGTCCAGCCAGGCTCAGGCCGAGGCCCGCGTGCTCATGCTCTCTGCGAACAACCTGCGCTCGCCGGCATCCGGCAAGCCGGTCAACATCCCCTCGCAGGACATGATCATCGGTGTGTACTACCTCACCCAGGTCCGCGACGGTCTGCCGGGCGAGAACCACGTGTTCTCGAGCTTCGACGACGCGCTGCACGCCTATGACTGCCGCTCCGAGGTCGACATGCAGGCCAAGATTCAGGTCCGCGTGTCCGCCGAGAACGCCAACGTCATCAACGAGGACGGCACTCGTATCTTCCGCGTCAAGAATGGCAAGAACGAGTTTGTCGACTACGACGTCACCGGTAACAAGACCGCACGCTTCGAGACCTCTATCGGTCGCATCATCTTCAACCGCCAGTGCCTGCCCGAAGACTACGAGTTCATGAACTACAAGATGGTCAAGGGCGACGTGGCCAAGCTGGTTGCCGACTGCTGCGATCGTTACCCCGAGGCCAAGGTCGGTCCGATCCTCGACGCCATCAAGTACTCTGGCTTCCACTACGCTACCCGCGCCGGCCTCACCATCTCGGTGTGGGACGCTCTCATCCCTGCCGAGAAGCAGGAGCTGCTCGACCGCGCCCAGGCTAACGTCGACCAGATCAACGAGTACTTCGAGGAGGGCTTCATCAACGAGACGGAGCGCCACATCGAAGTCGTTAACGAGTGGACCGCTTGTACCGACAAGGTCGCAGCGCTCATGCTCGACTTGTTCGACGAGGAGAACCCGCTCTACATGATGGCCGACTCCGGCGCCCGTGGTTCTAAGACCCAGCTGCGTCAGCTCGGCGGCATGCGTGGCCTGATGGCAGACATGTCCGGCGAGACGATCGACCTTCCCATTAAGGCGAACTTCCGCGAGGGCCTGCTGCCGCTCGAGTACTTCATTTCGACCTACGGCGCCCGTAAGGGCCTGGTCGATACCGCATCCCACACCTCGGACTCTGGTTACCTGACCCGTCGTCTGGTCGACGTGGCCCAGGACGTCATCGTCCGCGAGGAGGACTGCGGTACGCACGAGGGCGTCACCTACAACCTCATCATCCCCGGCACCACCGACCTCAACACCGACCTCGTCGGCCGTTGCTTCATTGAGGACGTCGTGGCTCCCGATGGCACCGTGCTCTTTGAGCAGGACGGCTACATCGAGAAGGTCGCTGACATCCAGAAGATGGTCGATGCCGGCCTTAAGAAGGTCAAGCTTCGCGCGCTGCTCACCTGCCGCTCCAAGTACGGCGTGTGCCAGAAGTGCTACGGCTGGGATCTTTCCACCCGTCGTCCGGTCGCCATCGGTACCGCGGTCGGCATTATTGCCGCCCAGTCCATCGGCGAGCCCGGTACGCAGCTTACGATGCGTACCATTCACTCCGGCGGCGTCGCTGGCGTCGACGATATTACGCAGGGTCTGCCTACGGTCAGCCGTATGTTCGATATCGTCGGCAACGTCAACGAGAAGATCCTGGGTCGCGAGGCCGAGCTGGCTCCGTACTCTGGTCACCTCTCGATTAAGCCCGAGAAGTCCGAGTACGTGCTGACGCTCACCGACTCCGAGGATCACACCCGTGTCCTCGACGAGCGTCGCGTCCCCGCTTCGGTGCGCTTCATGCCCGAGATCGAGGACGGCTGCGAGGTTCGCGCTGGCGACCAGATCACCAAGGGCTTCGTCAACTTCCGCAACCTGCGCAAGCTGACCGACATCGAGTCGACGATGCACACCTTCGTCGAGAGCGTCAAGGACGTCTACACCAGCCAGGGCGTCGACCTGAACGACAAGCACATCGAGGTGCTCGCACGCCAGATGCTGCGTCGCGTTCAGATCACCAACCCCGGCGACTCCAAGTACCTGCTTGGTCAGTACGTCGACCGCTACGAGTTTGCCGACGAGGTCGAGCGCGTTGCCCGTCTGGGCGGTCAGGCTCCTGTGGCCGAGCCCGTCATCCTGGGTACGCTCAAGGTCGCGTCCAACATCGACTCCTGGCTGTCGAGCGCTTCGTTCATTCGTACCGCTGGCGTCCTTACCGAGGCTGCCATCGAGGGCAAGGTCGACCACCTGCTCGACCTTAAGTCCAACGTCATCGTCGGTAAGAAGATCCCGGCTGGTACCGGCCTCAAGCCGTACGCCAACGCCAAGCTGACGTATCGCACGGCCGACGGCTACGTGGACATCGACGGCCCGGCTTCGCCCAACGCCAAGTCGCTGCCCGAGTGGGCTCCTGTGGAGCTCAAGGACCTGGACGAGCAGCTCCCGCAGCAGCTCGACTGGGCCGGCTACGACGAGTTCGGTGGTGCTGACGGTTCGTTCACCCGCAACGGCCACACCATCTCCGCCGAGAAGGCTCGTCTGTACCTGTTCGACGATCTGGGCGTGTCGCAGCGCTGGACCAACAAGTTCAGCGAGGTCGGCATCGAGACGGTCGGCGACCTGGTCGGCAAGTCCGAGGAGGATCTGCTGCGCATCGATGGTATCGGTGCCAAGGCGATCGAGGAGCTCCGTGACGGCCTGGAGGCCCACGACCTGCTCTACATCCTCGAGAACAACGACGACGTTGCCGACGAGGAAGACCTCTCGCAGCTGCTGCAGATGGTCTTTAGCCCCGACGGTCCGGACGATATCCTGCTGGGTACCTCCGCTCCGACGCATCACGCCGACGCCGACGAGGAGCTCCTGGGCGCCCCGATCGACGACAAGAAGGCTCCCGCCAACGGCGCGATCAACGAGGACATGGCGTCCCTCGACGAGCTGCTCAACCAGCTCGTGGACACCGACGACGCCGAAGAGGCCAAGGACAACGACGAGGAATAATTTCCTAGTACGTTAACCGCCCTTCCAAAGACCCGCTTCCCAACAGGGGAGCGGGTCTTTTTTGGTGAGGAACGTTGCCCCGACGAGCACGTCGGATTCCCGGAACGGGCGGCCCGCTGTTAAAGTTTGTCGCGAGTTCCGCACGCAAAGGAAAGCACTTAATGTGCTTTCCGTCTTGTGCAGGACTGTAGAGCAGCAAACTTAAACAGCGGGCCGCCCGTTCCGGGAATCCGCCCCCGCGCACAGAAGGGGATTCCTTTTGCCAATAAGGGACAGGTTTATTTTGGTAGGTTTTTCCTGCTTGGATTTGAAACATTTCGTTCGGCCAAAGCGTATCTATGGTGAGGACCTCATCAAGAACCATCAGCGTCACCGGGAGGTGATTATGGAAGAACAAGCTTTTAGACAGGCGGTTGAAGACCACCGTGATGTCGTGTTTCGGATCGCCTTGACGTACCTGCGCGATCGCGCCGATGCCGACGATATTGCCCAAGATGTCTTTCTTAAGTTGCTTAAAAGCGATGGACACTTTGAAAGTTGGGAACATCTTCGCCGCTGGCTTATCCGGGTCACGATCAATGAATGCAAGTCTCTCTTTCGAAAACCGTGGAGGCGCGTGGAGGATATCGAGAATCTGACCGATTCGCTCTTGGCGGCGCAGGACGAGACTAAGGCCGTCCTGTCGGACGTCATGCGGCTTCCGGAACGATTCCGTATCCCCATCGTGCTCTATTACTATCTGGGCTTCTCGACTTCAGAGATTGCCGAGTTATTGCATGTGCCAGCCGCGACCGTTAGAACGCGTTTAGCTCGCGGTAGATCGAAGCTCAAATTCATCCTAGAGGAGGGCGGCCGTGAAATCCAATCAAATCAAGCAGGCCTTCGAGTCCATCCAAGCCGATAGCGATCTTGCCGACCGTGTTATTGATGCTGCTGCGGGTGAGCCGCTTCATCGAAAGGGCCACGCGAAGCCTCTCTATGTTGCCGTAATCGGATGCCTTGCCGGAGTGCTGGCGACCGGAGGGGTCGCCTATGCCGTCGTTAATTCCAGTTATTTTGCCTCTGCCTGGGGAAACCACGGCAACGGAGAGTCCATTACCTGGACTCAAGGTGGCTCGTCGGGGACTAAATATACCTACACCAGAGAGTTTGGTGACGGCATTGCGCCCCAAAGCTTGGAGGGTTCAGTACAGAAGGTCAATCTGTCCGTCGAGGGCAACGGCTATACACTCGACATTCACGATATGGCTATCGATAAAAACGGTTGCGGTGCCGTGACGTTTACGTTGTCCAATCCAAATGGTGTTAACTGCTACAAGCCGGCAGCAGAGACTGGCGAACTTGTTCTCTATGGTGAAGAAGAACAAGGCATCGGCACGCCCAGCATGAACTTCGGTGAAAAATGGGCTGACACACGCTGCACAATTGACAAGGACACATCAAGCGACACGGTCATTAACGGCACAATGTACTTTGCCTCATGGAATCGCGATCGAGATTTAGGACATGCTGTCACCTGGAATATCAGCTGGACGGAGGGCGAAGGTGAGGATGCGAAGCATGTCGAGGCATCGACACCCGAGTTTAGCGTCGGAGCGTACGTCGATACAAAGGAGCTCCGCTCCGACGACTCGCCTCTTGAGATTAGCCCGTTTTCCATCCAGACGCACATCGATGATCTGGGCATTGACGCAGTCACGAAAAAGTTGACCGTTACCTACAAGGATGGATCGGAGCAGATTATCGAAGACGATGCTGCAGGCGCGTACAATTCTTATTTTTCGCTGACGCGCAATAGCGGGGAGAACATCTCGGTTCCGACAAAGCTGATCAATGTCGATCAAGTGGTCTCGGTAACCCTCGAGGGCACGAGGTACACATCAACAGGAGAGACCGAAACAGAATTACCCTTTACCATCGTCTATTCGTAAGGCTTGAGGCCGCTTCCCACTAGGGGAAGCGGCCTTTTTTGCGTTATATGGACGGTTATTTTGAGCGATATTCGCCTGAATTTCGGAAGTATGCGGCAAAATCTCGATGGGTCGACCACACCGCATATGCTCAAGCGCTCTACCTGCGGGTTTATTATCGAAAAACCCCGGTGTGCTCGGCAGGTCCAGAATTTGCCGCATACTTCCGAAAGCGCCGCCGATTTCCCTATGACAGATGAGGGCGGATCACCGCTGGAGCGCGACGTTTCCGCAGATAAAACCGACCAAAATAAACCTGTCCCGTTTTGGCAGGTAACGTTGCCCCGACGAGCGCGTCGGATCCCCGGCCCGGGCGGCGCGGGGTTAAGTTTGTCGCGAGTTCCGCACGAGCCGGAGAGCACTTAATGTGCTCTCCGTGCGAGCCAGGACTGTAGAGCAGCAAACTTAAGCCAGGGCCGCCCGGCCCGGGAATCCGCCCTTATGCGCAGGAGGAGATTCCTTTTATGGAGGCTTTGCGGAAATATAGCTATTTTGGGATACGCCCGGCGGCGTGGTCTGTTGACGGCACAGCTAACGGCACGTATCCTATCGAACTGCGTGTTTCGTAGGGGGATGCTGACCCCTCGATTCAAGCCGTTGCACTTTACAGAAAGCTGGAATCATTCGAGAAGGAGTACGCTTTGCCTACTATTAACCAGCTGGTTCGCCAGGGCCGTCGTTCCGTGCCCAAGAAGTCCAAGAACGCTGCTCTGCAGCACAACTCCCAGAAGCGCGGCGTGTGCACCCGCGTCTTCACCACGAGCCCCAAGAAGCCGAACTCGGCTCTTCGTAAGGTTGCCCGTGTTCGCCTTGTCAACGGCATCGAAGTTACTGCTTACATCCCGGGTGAGGGCCACAACCTGCAGGAGCACTCCATCGTGCTCGTCCGCGGCGGTCGTGTCCGTGACCTCCCTGGTGTCCGTTATCACGTCATCCGTGGCGCCTACGACGCTGCTCCGGTCCAGAACCGTATGCAGGCCCGCTCCAAGTACGGTGCTAAGCGCCCCAAGGCCAAATAAGCCAGATAACGTTTTGATACTTTTGCCGTGTGCCGCCTAAGCGCCGCACGGTTGACACTTAAGGAGATTTCACATGCCGCGTCGTGCAGCAGCTAATCGTCGTGAGGTTCAGCCTGACGCCGTTTACAACAACCGCCTGGTGACTCAGCTCATCAACAAGGTCCTTCTTGACGGCAAGAAGGCCACCGCTGAGCGCATCGTTTACACCGCTTTCGAGATCGTTGCCGAGAAGTCCGAGGGTAGCGACGCTCTCGCTACCTTCAAGAAGGCTATGGACAACGTCAAGCCCACGCTCGAGGTTAAGCCCAAGCGTGTCGGTGGCGCTACCTATCAGGTCCCGATGGAGGTCAACTCCCGTCGTTCCACCGCTCTGGGCATCCGCTGGATCGTCAACTTCTCCCGCGCTCGCAAGGAGAAGACCATGGCCGAGCGTCTCGCTAACGAGATCCTCGACGCCTCCAACGGTCTTGGCGCTTCCGTCAAGAAGCGTGAGGACGTCTTCAAGATGGCCGAGGCCAACCGCGCGTTCTCTCACTATCGTTGGTAAGTTTAAGGTAAGGAACTAACATGGCTAAGCCTAAGTACAAGCTTTCCGATACCCGTAACATCGGCATCATGGCTCACATCGATGCCGGTAAGACCACCACGACCGAACGTATTCTTTACTACACCGGTAAGACCCACAAGATCGGTGAGGTCCATGAGGGCGCTGCCACCATGGACTGGATGGTTCAGGAGCAGGAGCGCGGCGTAACCATTACCTCCGCTGCCACTACGTGCTTCTGGAACAAGGACGGTAAGGACTACCGCATCCAGATCATCGACACCCCGGGCCACGTTGACTTCACCGCCGAGGTCGAGCGCTGCCTGCGCGTCCTCGATGGCGCTGTCGCCGTCTTCGACGCCGTTGCCGGCGTCCAGCCCCAGTCTGAGACCGTTTGGCGTCAGGCTTCTACCTTCAACGTTCCCCGCATCGCCTTCATCAACAAGTATGACCGCGTGGGCGCTGACTTCTTCAACGCTATCGAGACCATGAAGGATCGTCTCGACGCCAACGCCGTGGCCGCTCAGGTCCCGATGGGCGCCGAGGACAACTTCTGGGGCGTCATCGACCTCGTTACCATGACTGCATGGGACTTCAAGGCCGACGAGAAGGGCATGACCTACCCCGAGCCGATGGACGAGATCCCGGCTGAGTTTGCCGACATCGCTGCCACCAAGCGCGAGGAGCTCCTCGACGCTGCTGCCAGCTTTGACGACGAGCTCATGGAGAAGATCCTCATGGAGGAGGACTTCACCGTCGAGGAGCTCAAGGCTGCTCTGCGCAAGGGCGTTCTGGCCAACGAGCTCAACCTCGTCTTCGTGGGCTCCGCCTACAAGAACAAGGGCGTTCAGGAGCTGCTCGACGCTGTCGTCGACTACCTGCCCAGCCCGCTCGACGTTGAGGCCGTCACCGGTACCGATCCGGACACCGGCGAGGAGATCCAGCGTCATCCTTCCTTCGACGAGCCCTTCTCCGGCCTGGTCTTCAAGATCATGACCGACCCGTTCGTCGGTAAGCTCACCTACGTCCGCGTTTACTCCGGCCGCGCCGAGTCCGGCTCCTACGTTGTCAACGCTTCCAACGGTCAGCGCGAGCGCCTCGGCCGCATCCTCGAGATGAATGCCGCCGAGCGTATCGACCGTGACGACGCTGCCGCCGGCGACATCGTCGCTTGCGTCGGCTTCAAGAACTCCACCACCGGTGACACCCTGTGCGCCGAGGGCAAGGAGATCGTCCTCGAGAAGATTGAGTTCGCTAAGCCCGTTATTGACGTTGCCATCGAGCCCAAGACCAAGGCCGAGCAGGACAAGATGTCCCTGGCTCTGACCAAGCTCGCCGAGGAGGACCCGACCTTCCAGGTGTCCACCAACCACGAGACCGGCCAGACCATCATCGCCGGCATGGGCGAGCTGCACCTCGAGATCATCGTCGACCGTCTGCTCCGCGAGTTCAAGGTTGACGCTAACGTCGGTAAGCCCCAGGTTGCCTACCGCGAGACCGCCGGTCACGACGTCGAGAAGGCTGAGGGCAAGTTCGTCCGTCAGTCCGGCGGTCGCGGTCAGTACGGCCACGCCGTCATCAAGCTCGAGAAGATGGAGGAGGGCTTCGGCTACGAGTTCGTCAACGCTATCGTCGGCGGCGTCGTGCCCAAGGAGTACATCCCGTCCATCGACAAGGGCATCCAGGAGGCCCTGAACACCGGTGTTATCGCCGGCTTCCCGGTCCTCGACGTTAAGGTCACCCTGTTCGACGGTTCTTACCACGAGGTCGACTCCTCCGAGGCCGCCTTCAAGATCGCCGGTTCCATGGCTATCAAGGACGCTCTCAAGAAGTCCGATCCGCAGCTGCTCGAGCCGATCATGGCTGTCGAGGTCGAGACCCCCGAGCAGTACATGGGCGACGTTATGGGCAACCTCTCCGGTCGCCGCGGCAAGATCGAGGGCATGGAGGATCGCAAGAACAGCAAGCTCATCCGTGCCAAGGTGCCGCTGGGCGAGATGTTCGGTTACGCTACCGACCTTCGCTCCCAGACCCAGGGCCGTGCATCCTACACGATGCAGTTCGACTCTTATGAGCCCGCGCCCAAGTCCATCGTGGACGAGGTCATGAGCAAGAACGCCTAAGTTCGAGCTCCCTGTTACGTAATCCGCGAGAGCATCTCTCGCACTCTTTGGAGGTTTAAGTTGGCTACCCAGAAGATCCGCATTCGCCTCAAGGGCTATGATCACGAGGTCGTCGATCAGTCCGCGAAGCTCATCGTCGAGACCGCTCAGAAGACCGGCGCTCGCGTTTCCGGTCCTGTCCCCCTGCCCACCGAGCGCAACCTGTACACGGTTATCCGCTCGCCGCACATGAACAAGGACTCCCGTGAGCAGTTCGAGATGCGCACCCACAAGCGCCTCATCGACATCCTCGACCCCACCTCGGGCACCGTTGATTCGCTTATGCGTCTCGACCTCCCCGCTGGCGTCGACATCGACATCAAGCTCTAAGCGATATTCCTCATAGCTTAAAGGGCCCCGCTGCCATTACGGTAGCGGGGCTCTTTTGTTTTGCATGATGGGTTTGGATCGCCGGGTAAGGCTGCCGAGCGGCTGGCTGTGGCGACCTACTCACTCAAGGGGCGCAATGACGCCTCCTCAAAATGGAAGGATCGCAAGCCGTCTTCTGTTTCGATGCACGCACGACCAAAGCCATCGACCGTTATAAAGATGCCTCGCGCCAGCTCGTCACCGGCAGGGAAGCGGGCGATAACGTGCTTTCCAATCCAATTGAGGTGAGCGACATATTCGCCGTGGACGGGCGCGAGCGGTCCGGTGTTTTCTTCCATGGCGTTGAGGCGTTCTGCCCAGGCATCTACAGCGTCTATAACTGCGTGATAGACCTCATCGAGGAGCATGTCGACAGCAGGAACGTTCTCGTTAAGGTCCGAGAGACCGATTGCCGGCAGGCCGCCATCGGGCACCTCTTGGGGCGCATAGTTCACATTGACACCAATGCCGCAGACGGCGAAAGGTTTGCCTTCGTTATCGCGTGCGGCCTCGACCAGAATGCCGCCGAGTTTGCGTCCACGCGCGACCAGGTCGTTGGGCCATTTGAGGCCAATCTCGTTTGCAAGACCCTGTTTTTCGAGCGCCTCGAGCACCGCTAGGCCGCTGACGGCAGCAAGACCAGAGTACTTCGCAGGATTAACGCATGGACGCAGGACAATCGAAAGCAATAGGTTGCCGGCGGTTGAATCCCACTTGTGGCCGCGCCGGCCGCGTCCTGCTGTCTGAGCCCGGGCGGCAAGTCCTGTGCCGTGCGGCGCTCCCTGTTTTCCTGCTTCGAGCAGGTCATCGTTGGTCGATCCGGTTACGTCGACTATCGTTAATTTGGCATCCATAACGGCTGCTTCCTCCTTAATGAATAAGTGAATAACGCAATGGTGTCGAGAGATAGACACAATGTGAAGCCTGTGTCGCATTTGGGCAATTTAATGTTAACACGTCAACAACGACTGAAATGCGCTATCCTCTCATGGTCGATGTAAACACGTCAACAACTCAAAGGAGGTTAGTGATGGGTTTCACGATTCTTGGAACGGGCTCGGCGCTTCCTAAGCGCAGTGTTTCCAATGACGAGCTGTCCGAGTTCCTCGATACCTCGGATGAGTGGATTTTTACCCGCACAGGTATCAAGAGCCGCCACGTCTGCACCACCGAGTCACTTGATGACCTTGCCGTAGCGGCGAGCGAGCGGGCACTCCAGGTGTCCGGAATCGACGCGAGCCAGTTGGATTTGATCGTCTGCTCGACGACGACGGGTGACCATCTTGTTCCCGCTGAGGCGTGTGCCGTTGCTGAGCGACTAGGTGCGACGTGCCCTGCCTTCGATGTCTCGGCGGCCTGCGCCGGCTTCGTATTTGCGCTCGATGTTGCCGAGGGCTATATCGCCCGAGGACGAGCCAAGCATGTGCTTGTCGTTGCCGCCGAGCAGATGACGCGCGCGCTCGACTGGACCGACCGCGCCACCTGCGTGCTCTTTGGCGATGGGGCAGGCGCCGCGGTGATTGAGGCCGGGGGAGACAGCCCCCTTGCCGTTGAGCTTTCGACGGCGCCCGACGTCGAGACGTTGCGCGTTCCCGGACTGGTCGGCACCTCGCCGTTTAAGGCCTCCGTAGATAGCGAGAGCGTGCTGTCCATGAATGGCCGCCGTGTGTTCAAGTTCGGCGTCAACGCCATCTGTGACACGGTTCATAAGCTTGCGAGCGATGCGGGCATTTCGGTCGAAGACATCGACCATTTTGTATTCCATCAGGCTAACGAACGAATCCTGAGCCAGGCAGTCAAGCGCCTCGGCGTGCCAGGCGAGCGCGTGGTTCGAACGCTGCGCGAGACCGGCAATATTTCGAGCGCCTGCATTCCCTTTGCGCTTGATCGGCTGGCGCGCACCAACGCACTGAATGCGGGCGACACCATCGCCCTCGTTGGATTTGGCGCCGGCCTGGATATAGGTGGCTATCTGCTTCGTTGGAAGTAGTCGCACATAGGAAATAAAAACGCCCCTAGGGCACAAACAAAGGAGAACTACCATGGCAGATCAGAAGACCTTCGAGCGCGTTTGCGATGTTATCCGCGAGACCGCCGGTCTTGACGACGTCGAGATGAAGCCCGAGTCCACGCTCGAGGAGATCGGCCTCGACAGCCTGGGCACCGTCGAGATCCTCGTCGCCGTCGAGGATGAGTTTGGCATCCAGCTCGATACCGAGGAGAACCCCAAGACGGTCGGCGAGTTCGCCGATACGGTCGAGGCGGCATTGGAGAAGTAGTGATGCTCAAGTCTCCTCTCTGCGATCTACTCGGCATCGAAAAGCCCGTGTTCCAGGGCGGTATGGCCTGGATTGCCGACGCCTCGCTGGCATCTGCCGTGTCCGAGGCGGGCGGCTTAGGGATTATCGCGGCCATGAACGCCGACGCTAACTGGCTGCGCGACCAGATTCACGAGCTGCGCGCCAGGACGGATAAGCCCTTTGGCGTCAACGTTATGCTCATGAGCCCGTTTGCCGACGAGGTCGCGCGGGTCGTGATTGACGAGCGGGTGCCGGTCGTCGTGACGGGTGCCGGCAATCCCACCAAGTACATGAAGGCGTGGAACGAGGCGGGCATCAAGGTCATCCCGGTTGTTGCCTCGGTGGCGCTGGCGCGTCTCGTGGCGCGTCGCGGAGCCACTGCCGTGGTTGCCGAGGGCACCGAATCAGGCGGCCATATTGGCGAGACCTCGACGATGGCATTGGTGCCGCAGGTTGTCGATGCGGTCGATATCCCTGTGGTGGCGGCGGGCGGCGTGGCCGATGGCCGTGGTGTGGCGGCCGCCTTTATGCTCGGCGCTGCTGGCGTCCAGGTGGGAACACGCTTTCTGGTCGCAAACGAGTGCACCGTATCCGAACAGTACAAAGAGCTGGTGCTCAAGGCAGGCGATACGTCGACGCGTGCGACCGGTCGCTCGACGGGACATCCGGTTCGCGCCCTCAAGAGCCCCTTCACCAACGCGTATGCCAAGAACGAGGCGGCGGGCGCAAGCCCCGAGGAGCTCGGGGCCATGGGCACGGGCGCGCTTCGTAAAGCCGCAAAGGACGGAAATTACGAAGAGGGTTCGTTTTTGTGCGGACAGATTGCCGGCATGGTCAACGAACGCCAGAGCGCACGCGAAATCGTCGACGATCTGGTCGATGGCGCCGAGCATGTCCTGAAGGGTGCGTCCGCATGGGTAGCGTAGCGTTTCTATTTGCCGGTCAGGGTGCCCAGCATCCCGCGATGGGCGTCGACCTGATCGAGACATCGCCGGCGGCTGCCGAGGTGTTCGCCATTGTCGACGAGGTGCGCCCGGGGACCAGTGAGCAGTGCCGAAGCGCCTCCAAGGAGGAACTCTCGCAGACCGAGAACACGCAGCCGTGCGTGTTCGTTCACGATCTGGCAGCGGCTGCCGCCCTGCGTGAGCGCGGCGTGGTACCTGCCGCCTGTGCGGGTTTTTCGCTTGGCGAGGTCGACGCGCTCACCTTTGCGGGGGCGTTCGATACGCGAGCGGGCTTTGAGCTCGTGTGCGAGCGCGCGGCGCTGATGGCCGCGGCTGCCGAGCGCCATCCGGGCGGCATGCGCGCCGTCATCAAGCTCGATGCGGCGCAAGTCGAGAACCTGGCAAAACAGGCCGGCGAGGACTGCTGGCCGGTCAACTACAACAGTCCGCAGCAGACGGTTGTTGCCGGAGCGCCCGAGGCGCTGCAGGAGCTCGACGTCCTAGTAAAAGAGGCTGGCGGCCGCGCTATGAAAGTCGCGGTGTCGGGCGCATTCCATAGCCCCTATATGGCCGAGGCGACTGAGGGGCTGGCGACGTATATCCAAGCCGGCCACGCGCCGTCACCGCTGCTGATTCCGGTCATGGCAAACATGACGGCGGCGCCCTATCCGGCGGACCCGCGAGCGGCATCGGATGTCTTGGCCAATCAGGTGAGTCATGCCGTTCGTTGGGTCGACACGCTGCATACTCTGCAGAATCAGGGCATCGACACGTTTATTGAGGTCGGCCCTGGCAAAACGCTGTCGGGCCTGGTCAAGCGTACGCTGAGCGACGTTCGCGTGTATTCGTGCGAAACGGCCGAGCAGGTCGCAGCTATTGCCGACGAGCTCGCATAGTCTACAGGGCTGTAACCCGAAAGGAATGACATGGGCAACTTGAACAACGGCGCGCTCGAGCGCAACGACTCACGTCGCGTGGCACTGGTCACGGGCGGCTCGCGGGGTATCGGCCGCGCCTGCGCTGTCGGTCTGGCGGAGGACGGCTTTGATATCGCCGTCGTCTATGCCGGCAGCGTCGATGCGGCGCGCAAGACGTGCGAAGCCTGTGAGGCGGTTGGCGCCACGGCACGCGCATATCAATGCGACGTGGCCGATCCCGCTGCCGTCAACGCGTGCGTGGAAGCGGTCCTCAACGACTTTGGTTCCATTTGGGCGCTCGTCAACAACGCCGGCATCACCCGCGATGGCCTGCTCATGCGCATGGGCGATGACGCATTCGATCGCGTGCTCGATGTCAATCTCAAGGGAACATTCAATATGACGCGCGCGCTCACCAAGACCTTTATGCGCCAGCGCGGCGGTTGCGTCGTCAACATGAGCTCGGTCGTGGGCCTGATGGGCAATGCCGGGCAAGCCAACTACGCTGCTTCCAAGGCGGGCGTGATAGGGCTTACCAAGGCGGTGGCGCGCGAGCTTGCGCCTCGTGGCGTACGAGCGAACGCGGTCGCCCCCGGGTTTGTCGAGACAGATATGACGGCAAAGCTCTCGGAGAAGGTGCGTACGGCAACCGAGGAACAGATTCCCCTTAAGCGCATGGCACGTCCCGAGGAAGTGGCCAGCGTGGTGCGCTTTTTAGCGAGCGATGCGGCTGCTTACATTACGGGCGAGGTCGTGCGCGTCGACGGCGGAATGGCGATGTAGAAACCAGGGCCGAAGAACGGCTTGGATGAGGAGACCATGATGGAACAGAGAGTTGCAATCACCGGCATCGGTGCCGTATCGCCGCTCGGCAACACCGCGCTTGCCACCTGGGCGGCCATGTGCGCCGGGACCTGTGGCATCGGCCCGATCACGCACTTCGATACCGATGCGTTTACCGTCAAGGTGGCGGCCGAAGTCAAGGGCTTTGACGGCAACGAGTACTTTGGCAAGCGTGACGCCAAGCATCTGGACCCCTGCGTTCAGTTTGCGATGGCGGCTTCGGACGAGGCAATGCACGATGCGGGCTTTGATGTCGAAGGCGCCATCGATCGTGAGCGCCTGGGCGTCTACGTGGGCTCGGGCGTGGGCGGCATGACGACGCTCGTCGACAACGTCCACACGATCGCCGATCGTGGACCTCGCCGCGCATCGCCCTATATGATTGCGATGATGATCCCCAACATGGCTTCGGGCAATATCGCGATCCGCCACAAGGCAAAGGGACCGACCCTGCCAGTCGTGACTGCTTGCGCGACCTCGGCCCATGCGGTGGGCGAGGCGTTCCGCGCCATCAAGCACGGCTATGCCGACGCGATCCTCGCGGGCGGCGCCGAGGCGGCCATTATCCCCGATGCCGTTGCAGGCTTTACGTCCTGCCGCGCATTGACCACCAACCCCGATCCTGCGACGGCTTGCCGCCCGTTCGATGCAGACCGCGACGGCTTTGTGATGGGCGAGGGCGCTTGCGTGCTGGTACTCGAGAGCATGGAACATGCGCAGGCGCGCGGTGCGCACATTTATGCCGAGGTCGTGGGCTACGGCAACACCGATGATGCTTATCACATCACGAGTCCCGATCCCGAGGCCGCCGGCATTGCCCGCGCGATATCGCTGGCGGTGGCCGAGGGCGACGTCAAGCCTTCCGAGGGCCTCTACATCAATGCCCACGGCACCTCGACCAAGCTTAATGATTCGTCCGAGACGGCGGGCATTAAGCGAGCGCTCGGCGAGGACGCGGCGCGCGCCGCACATGTCTCGTCGACCAAGTCGATGACGGGGCACATGATCGGTGCCACGGGGGCCATCGAGGTCATGGCCTGCGCCATGGCACTCGAGCAGGGCGTGGTGCCGCCGACCATTAACTACCACACGCCCGATTCCGCCTGCGATCTTGATTACACGCCCAATCGCGCGGTTCGCGCCGACCTTACCTGGGCGCTTTCGACCAACCTGGGCTTTGGCGGGCACAACGCCACCATCGCGCTGCGTAGATATACGAGGAGCTAGAGCATGGATTCCAAAAGACTTGCCGAGATAGCCGATGTGATGGAGGACCGCGGCCTCACGCGCGTACGCGTTGAGGAGCCCGATGGCACCGCGGTCGAACTCGAGCGCGCGAGTGTGGCGCAGCCGGTTGCCGTGCCCATGCCTATGCCGAGCGCCATGGCCGCTCAAGTTGCAGCTCCCACAGTCGCGCCTGCCGCACCGGAACCCGCCACGCAGACACCTGCCGCCGCGCCGGAGCCCAAGGGCACCGAGGTGACTGCTCCCATGGTGGGCGTCTTCTATGCTGCCCCTGCGCCGGGCGACGAGCCATTTGTGCGCGTGGGCTCCAAGGTCAAGGCCGGCGAGACCCTCTGCATCATCGAGGCCATGAAGGTTCTCAACGAGGTGACGGCCGAGGCAGACGGTGAGGTGCTCGAGATCTGCGTGGCCGACGGCGACCTCGTGGAGTTTGGCAGCTGCCTCATGAGGATCGGATAGGTGATATCCATGAACAAAGAAGAGCTCAAGAAGCTGTTACCGCATCGCGAGCCGATGCTTTTGCTCGACGAAGCCGAGCTGGTGGGCGACGAGGCCCACGGCAAGATCACGATTACAGGCGACGAGTACTTTTTGCAGGGACATTTTCCGGGAAACCCGGTCGTTCCCGGCGTGATTCAGTGCGAGATGCTCGCCCAGAACTGCTGCGTGCTGCTGATGGGCGATGAGGAGGCGCGCGGCGCGACGCCGTTCTACACGAGTCTGGACAAGGTGCGCTTTAAGCGTCCGGTGCGCCCGGGCGACACGGTGGATCTAGTGTGCTCCATCACGCGTGCGCGCGGGCCGTTCCGCTTTGCGACGGGTACTGCGAGCGTCAACGGTGAGGTTTGCTGCCGCGCCGATATGTCTTTTGCACTCATGCACGAAAGTTAAGGAAGGCTCCATGTTCGACAAAGTGCTCATCGCCAACCGCGGCGAAGTCGCGGTCCGTGTTATCCGCGCGTGCCGCGATATGGGCATCAAGACCGTCGCCGTTTATTCCACGGCCGATGCGGACGCGCTACACGTGCAGCTTGCCGACGAGGCGTATTGCATCGGCGGCCCGCGTCTTGCCGAGAGCTACCTCAACGACGATGCCGTGCTCACCTGTGCCGTAAAGTCGGGAGCTAAGGCAATTCATCCCGGCTATGGCTTCTTTTCCGAGAAGGCGAGCTTCGTGCGCGACTGCGACAAGTTCGGTCTGGCGTTTGTCGGTCCTTCGGCCGAGGTGATCGACAGCATGGGCGACAAGGACGCCGCACGCCGAACGGCCGCTGCTGCGGGCGTGCCCATCGTGCCGGGCTGCGATTTGCTCAAAAGCCCCGAGGAAGCAACGGCCGAGGCCGAGCGCATCGGCTGCCCCGTGCTTATTAAGGCGCGCGCGGGCGGCGGCGGTCGCGGTATTCGCAAGGTCGAGCGCGTGGAAGATGCGGCAAAGGCGTTCATCGAGGCGCGTGCCGAGGGTGAGGCCGTTTTTGGCGACGGCGAGTGCTACATGGAGAAGTTCGTTGCGCCGGCGCATCACGTTGAGGTACAGATTATGGCCGATAAGCAGGGCCATGTGTTTTCGCTCGGCGAGCGCGAGTGCTCGGTGCAGCGCCGCAACCAAAAGCTGATCGAGGAGAGCCCCGCGCCGTGCCTCGACGGACGCGATGATATTCGTGCCCGTATGCACAAGGCCGCGCGCGACCTGGCTCGTGCCGTTGGCTATGAGGGCGCTGGCACCATCGAGTTTTTGTACTCAGATGACGGCAATTTCTACTTTATGGAAATGAACACGCGCTTGCAGGTGGAGCATCCGGTTACGGAGTTTGTGACCGATACCGACCTGGTTAAGTGGCAGCTGCGCGTGGCTGCCGGCCAGCCTCTGCCCTTTGAGCAGGAGGACGTACCGATCCGCAACCACGCCATGGAGTGCCGCATCAATGCCGAAACGCCGGACTTTCTACCGTCATGTGGAACGGTCACCGCGTTGCGTGTGCCGGGTGGTCCGCGCGTGCGCTGGGATTCCGCCATGTTTACCGGAGCGAAAGTTCCGCCGTACTACGACTCCATGCTCGGCAAGCTCATCGTGTGCGCGCCCACGCGTGACGGTGCCATTCGCAAGATGCGCTCGGCCCTGGGCGAGCTCGTGATTGAGGGCGTGAGCGAAAATAGCGAGCTTCAGCTCGACGTGCTGGCAAACGACGAGTTTTTGTCGGGCATGTATCACACCGATCTGATGGGGCATCTCTATGCTGATGAATAGAAAAGCGAAGACGGTCAATGTCCTTGAGGGGCCGATAACCGAGTCGTGCGCCGAGTTCCCCGCGCGCCACGTGTTTGTCAAATGCCCGGAGTGCCGCCGTGTGATCGATGAGGCGCGCCTGCACGACAACCTCGAGGTCTGCCCTCGTTGCGGCAAACACTTTCGCGTGAGCGGTCGCGCGCGCATGCGCATGACGGTCGACGCGGGTACCTTTGAGGAATGGGATGCCAATCTGGCGTCGAAGGACTTCCTCTCGTTTCCCGGTTATGCCGACAAGCTTAAGAGCGTGAGCGAGCGTTCGGGCGAGCGCGATGCCGTTGTGTGCGGCAGGGGCAAAATCTGCGGCTGCGATACCGCGCTCTTCTTTATGGATGCCAACTTTATGATGGGCTCAATGGGCTCCGTGGTGGGCGAGAAGATCTGTCGTGTCTTTGAGCGCGCGGCCGAGTTGGGGCTGCCGGTCGTTGGCTTTACCGTATCGGGCGGCGCCCGCATGCAGGAGGGCGTGATCTCGCTCATGCAGATGGCCAAGATTTCTGCGGCGGTTAGGCGCCACAGCGAGGCGGGCGGCCTGTATATCACGGTGCTCACCGATCCCACGACCGGAGGTGTAACCGCGAGCTTTGCCATGGAGGGCGACATTATCCTGGCCGAGCCCGATGCCCTGACGGCATTTGCCGGCCCGCGCGTGATCGAGCAGAACATGCACAAGCGCCTGCCCAAGGGATTCCAGCGCTCCGAGTTTTTGCTGGAGCACGGCTTTTGCGATGCCGTTGTTCCGCGTGGCGAGATTGCGCTCACGGTAGGCGAGCTGTTGGTGCTGCACGAAGGGCACGCGCCCGGCCTGGGGGCACCGCATGAGATCGTGCATACGGGTCGCCGCGGCAAAAAGTTGGGACACTTGTTTAAGCGCTCGGCCGCACCAAAAACCGCGCTCGAGATTGTTAAGCAGACCCGCTCGGCAGATCGCGCCACGGCAGGCGAGATGATCTCGCTGGGCCTGGATGGATTTGTGGAGCTGCACGGCGACCGCTACTTTGGCGACGACGCTGCTGTGGTGGCTGGCATTGGCTGGAAAGACGGATGCCCCGTAACGGTCATCGCCATCGAGCGCGGCACCACGACCAAAGAGCGCATGCGTCGCAACTTTGGTATGGCACATCCCGAGGGCTACCGCAAAGCGCGTCGCCTTATGCGCCAGGCCGAAAAGTTTGGTCGACCGGTTCTGTGCCTGGTCGATACTTCGGGCGCGTTTTGCGGCATCGGTGCCGAGGAACGCGGCCAGGGCGAGGCGATTGCCCAGAATCTCATGGAGATGAGCGGCCTTAAGACGCCGATTGTCTCGGTGGTGACAGGCGAGGGCGGCTCTGGTGGCGCGCTGGCGCTATCCGTGGCCGACCGCATCCTGATGCTCTCGAGCTCGGCCTATTCGGTCGTGAGCCCCGAGGCCTGTGCGTCGATCCTGTGGAAGGATACCGACCGCGCGAATGAGGCCGCCGAGGCGCTTAAGCTCACAGCCCCCGATCTGCTGGCGCTCGGCATCATCGACGGCATTGTTGACGATAGGGGCCTGTCGCATGAGGAGATCGCCGGTGTCGTCATGTCCTCGGCATTTGATGCCTTCGATACGCTTGGGCAGCTCGACGACGCGACCCTCACAAACCTCCGCTACGAAAAGTACCGCGCAATCGGTCAGTACCGCACGATGTGACAAAGGGACAGTCCGCATGTCACATTGGGAAAGGCGTTCCATGTCACAAGTTTCTAACACCTCGTTTACAACGACGGTTTCATCAAACGCCATGGCCGTGGTGGACTATCTGTCCAAAAGCATGATGTCGGCGTTGCCGTTTATTGTCTGCGCGGCGCTGTTCCGCACCGTTGCCGTCATTATGGGCGAAGGCATGTTTGGTCTATGGCCTGCCGATTCCGAAATCTATCGCCTGTTTTACAGCTGGCTGTATAACGCTGGCTATTACTTTTTGCCCATCTATCTTGGTTGGGCCGCTGCCCGCCAGCTCGGTTGCTCGGAGCAGCTGGGCATGATGCTGGGCGGCGTATTGATTGTGCCCGATCTGCTTAAGCTCGTTGATGCCGCATCGACGACGGGGGCATCGATGACTTTCGTGTATGGTCTACTTCCCGCGCCGGTCAACGATTACACGACGACTGTTATTCCGGTTCTCATCTCGGTGCCCGTGCTATGGCAGGTGGAGCGTTTCTTTAAGCGCACTATCCCTCAGGCTGTGGCGTTTTCTTTTGTACCGTTTGCAACCATGCTTGTCATGGTTCCGGTGTCGCTGTGTGTTACGGCGCCGGCAGGCAGCTATCTGGGCATGCTGTTGGGACAGCTTATGTTTATGCTTGGCAATTCCGGTGGCATCGTGTCGCTGCTCACGCTCATGGGGCTTGCCGCGGGCTGGGAGTTTCTTAAGATCGCGGGTGTCAGCAACGTTGTCCTATCGCTCGCCTATGCGCAGTTTATGGGTGTGGGAACGGATTCGTGCATCCTGATCGCCGCGACGATGGCAACGTTCGCCGTTTGGGGTATGCCCTTTGGCGCGTCGCTCCGCGTTGCGGATAAGGACGAGAAGGCGCTCATGTTGGGCTATTCAATCTCGGGTATTCTTGGCGGCGTAAGCGAGCCAGCGCTGTACGGATGCGGCTTTAAATATGGCAGGTGTCTGACGTGCATGGCCGTTGGCGGCGCCGTCGGAGGCCTTGTTGCGGCCGTAGGCCACGTTACGGCTTATACCATCGGTATGACGAATGTTCTTATGGTCATTGGCTTTGCCACGGGCGGCATCTCGAATCTGCTGTGGTGCTGCGCTGCCGGCGGCGCAGCATTTGCGGTGTCTGCGGCGCTGAGCTGCTGTTTTGGCGTGGTGCCGACAAAGATGCAGGCGGCAGAAGACGCAGCTGATTCGCTCGAAACAGTGGCGAGCGCTGCTGAAGCAAGCGCATAAATCTGTGCGACAAAAGGACGATTCCTTTGTCATATTCCAAGGCTGCGGCCCGTGTGGGCTGCGGCCTTTTTGTATCTGGAGGACAAAGTGGCTACACTACAATCCGTTTGAGCAATAGATATATAGGTAGTACCGTGGGGACTGATGAGGATGGTCGAGTGGATTGTTCGTCGTGCGCAGGGCGACCGTGCGCGCGTGGGAACGTTGACGGGCATAGTGTGTATTCTCGCCAATGTTGCGCTTTGCGCTGCGAAGGGTGCAATTGGCGTGCTGTCGGGATCGGTTGCGATTGTGGCGGACGCCATGAACAACCTGTCCGATGCCAGCTCGAACATCGTGAGCGTGCTTGGCTTTAAGCTGGCGGGCAAGCCGGCCGACCCCGAGCATCCTTACGGACATGGCCGCTACGAGTATCTCTCGGGTCTGGTCGTGGCGGCGCTCGTGCTGCTGATTGGCGTTGAGCTGGTGAAGTCCTCGGTTGAGCGCATCATCCACCCCGAACCTGTCGAGTTCTCGCTTGCCCTGGTGGCAGTCTTGGTGCTTTCGATGATTGTTAAGCTCTGGATGGCGGCCCTCAACCAAAAGCTCGGCGATCGCATTGAGTCCGAGACGCTGCATGCGACCGCTCAGGACTCAAAGAACGATGTCCTAGCTACGGGTGCCGTGCTGGCGTGCGCAATTGTTTCGCAGGTGACGCACATCAATCTTGACGCATGGGTCGGCCTTGCCGTTGGCGCCTATATCGGCTGGAGCGGCTTTGAGCTCATCCAGGATACGGTGAGCCCGCTTTTGGGCCAGGCACCCGATCCAAAGCTGGTCAAGCACATTCGAGACAAGATCATGAGCTACCCCGGCGTTTTGGGCGTTCACGATTTGATGGTTCACGACTACGGCCCGGGCAGGAAGTTCGCAAGCGCTCACGCCGAGATGGCAGCCGAGGCCAGCCCGCTGGAAAGTCACGACACGCTCGATAACATCGAGCAGTCGTTTAGGGTCGAAGACGGCATGATCGTCACGCTCCATTACGATCCCATCGTGACCGATGACCCCAAGGTGGCGAGCATGCGTCTGCGCATCAACGCTATGGCTCAAGAGATTGATAGCCGCCTCTCGATCCACGACCTACGCTGTGTTCCGGGCCCCACGCATACCAACGTGATCTTTGACTGCGTACGTCCCTCGGATTTGGCGATGAGCGCCGAGGACCTGAAGCGCGCGCTGGCGAAACGGGTCGAATCGGAATATCCCAAGTCGGTCGCCAAGATCACGATCGACGAAGACTACGTAGGCCATACCCACGAGTAGGGCTGTGCCAGCAAAGCAAGTTATACAGAAGGGGAGAGCATGAAGCGTCTATATCTACTCCGCCACGGTCAGACAGAATTCAACGTTAAAAAGCTCGTCCAGGGCCGCTGCGATTCACCGCTGACCGACCTGGGTCGTCAGCAAGCCGGGATGGCAGCCGCGTGGCTCAAAGCCCACAACGTCGTTCCCGACAAAGTGGTCTCTTCGCCCTTAGGCCGAGCCATGGACACGGCAAGTCTCGTCGCAACCGAACTCCTCGGCCGGGATGCAGCAGTCGAGCCCTGCGAAGGCATCATCGAGCGCAGCTACGGCACCTTCGAAGAAGGCCCCCACGACGCCCTACCCACCGACGTCTGGGACCCCGGCGAGGACCTGATCCCATTTGGCGGAGAAGGAAGCCATGCCCTGCAGGAGCGCATGGTGGGCACCCTCACCAATCTCATGGACGCCGAGGGCATCGAAACCCTCCTAGCAGTAAGCCACGGCAGCGCCAGCCGCCAATTCATCAAAGCTGCAGCCCCAGAGGGCTTCGAGCTCCCAACAAAACTCCCCAACTGCGCCATTATGATTTTCGATTTTGATGAGGCGGAGCCACAAGTAGAGGGCGAGCCAATGCAATGCAAGTTCACCCTCCAGCAAATAGTGGACCCCCAACAAAGTCATTAGCCTGAGCGAGCAGAGTTAAGCAGACATCAACGTGTCGTCTCCCGAGCACGGCGGAGGGCCGGAGAAATATATTAAGGTCATCGCGAGTTCCGCACGCAAAGGAGAGCACTTAATGTGCTCTCCGTCTTGCGCAGGACTGTAGAGCAGGGACCTTAATATATTTCTCCGGCCCTCCGCCGTGCTCGGGAGCCATCCACGCACTTTACCTGCGTAAACAATGTGAGTGAAATATGAATCTCGATGGATACGCCCGCAGCCGTGTATACTAAACAGCTGTGTGAAACCAGGGGAGTATTCTGGCTGGACAAAATGCCTGCTTAATAGGGTTGTCAGGTAGTCCGGGCGAAATACAAGGCTGGGGAGCACGTCGTGTAAGTAGTGGTCCTCTAGGGGCGTACGCTCGGTGGTGTACGCATTGTCCCAAGACCACGCGAGAGTTGGGATCATATCTTGATCAGCATGATTCTCGGCCGCAAGATTGGCATGACCCAGGTTTGGGACGAGGACGATAACGTCGTTCCCGTCACGGTCATCCAGGCTGGCCCCTGCGCTGTCTCGCAGGTTAAAACTCAGGCAACCGACGGCTATGACGCCGTCCAGATCGGTTTCGGCGACATCAAGGCCAAGAACGTGAACAAGCCCATGGCTGGTCACTTCGCCAAGGCTGGCGTCGAGCCTGTCCGCTTCCTTCGTGAGGTCCGCGTCGAGAACGGCGAGGAGCACAAGGTCGGCGAGGTCGTCACCGTCGCTGATTTCGCTGATGTCGAGAAGGTCGACGTCATCGGTACCTCCAAGGGTAAGGGCTTCCAGGGTCGCATCAAGCGCTGGGGTCAGCGCCGCGGTCCTATGACGCATGGTTCTCACTTCCAGCGTCACCCCGGTTCTATCGGTCAGTGCGCCTATCCTGCGCGCGTCCTCAAGGGCGTCAAGATGGCCGGTCACATGGGTAACGAGCGCGTTACCGTCAAGAACCTTTCCGTTGTCCGCATCGATGCCGAGCAGAACCTCATCTTGGTCAAGGGCGCTGTCCCGGGTGCCAAGAATGGTCTCGTCGCCATCCGTATGGCCTAAGGGCCCAGCCCATTTAGCCCAGCGTCATACCAAGGAGAACACTTAAATGGCAAAGTTTGAAGTAAAGAACAGCGAGGGCAAGAAGGTCGCCGAGGCCGAGCTCGCCGCTGAGGTGTACGGCATCGAGCCGAACATCCACGTTATGCACCACATCGTCAAGTGCCAGATGGCCTCTTGGCGTCAGGGCACCCAGTCTGCTAAGGGTCGCTCTGAGGTTTCCGGTGGCGGCAAGAAGCCTTGGCGTCAGAAGGGTACCGGCCGTGCCCGCCAGGGTTCCATCCGTGCTGCCCAGTGGCGTCACGGTGGCGTCGTCTTCGCCCCCAAGCCCCGTTCTTACGCTAAGCGTATGAACAACAAGGAGGTCAAGCTGGCTATGCGCTCCGCGCTGTCCGCCAAGCTGGCCGATGGCGAGCTCGTGCTCGTCGACGACTACGGCTTCGAGAAGCCTTCCACCAAGGCTGCCGTCGCCATGCTCAAGGCTCTCGGCCTTGAGGGCAAGCGTCTGACCATCATCGTTCGCGATGAGGACGTCAACGCCTACCTGTCGTTCCGCAACATTCCCAAGACGTTCATCATCACCGCCGACGAGGCCAACACTTATGATCTCGTCAACAACAACGCTGTGCTGATGCCCGCCGACATCGCCGCTCACTTCGGGGAGGTGCTTGCATAAATGACCGCCCACGAGATCATCATCCGTCCGATCGTGTCCGAGCGTTCCTTCTCCGGCATGGAGCAGAACAAGTACACGTTCGAGGTCGCCAAAGATGCTAACAAGTATCAGATCAAGGACGCTGTCGAGGAGATCTTCGGCGTCAAGGTCGTTCGCGTGAACACCCTGACGGTCAAGCCCAAGACCAAGCGCGTACGCTATGTCGCCGGCAAGACCCGTTCTTGGAAGAAGGCCATCGTCACGCTGGCCGAGGGCGACACCATCGAGGTCTTTGGCAACCAGGCCTAAGACTCGCTGCTGTTGAGTGAGCTCATGCCTCCCAAATAGGGGAGGCGAGAGCTCAAGGTTTTGGGCGTATAAAATGGACACGCCCGGAACCGTGTATACGTCCGGTGTCATCGCACCCGAGGCAGAACCTCGAATCCCTGTCTGCGATGGCTAACGGATTCCTATTGAAAGGGATTGTAATGGCTGTAAAGCACCTTAAGCCGACCTCCGCTGGTAGGCGTTGGCAGACGATCTCCGACTTCTCCGAGATCACCTGCACCAAGCCCGAGAAGTCTCTTCTCGAGCCCCTGCCCAAGAAGGCCGGTCGTAACAACAACGGTCGCATCACCACCCGCCACCAGGGCGGCGGCGTGAAGCGTCGTTACCGCGTGATCGACTTCAAGCGCAACAAGGACGGCGTGCCCGCCAAGGTTGCCACGATCGAGTACGATCCGAACCGTTCCGCTCGCATCGCTCTGCTGCACTACGCTGACGGTGAGAAGCGCTACATCCTGGCCCCCAAGGGCCTCGAGGTCGGTCAGACCATCATGTCCGGTTCTGACGCCGACATCAAGCCGGGCAACGCTCTGCCCCTCGCCGACATCCCCGTCGGTACGCTCATCCACGCCGTCGAGTTCCAGCCGGGCAAGGGCGCTGCTATCGCCCGTTCTGCCGGTAACTCCTGCCAGCTGATGGGTAAGGAGGGCAAGTACGCTATCGTCCGTATGCCTTCCTCCGAGATGCGCCGCATCCTCGTTACCTGCCGCGCCACCGTCGGTGAGGTCGGCAACGCCGATCACGCCAATATCGTCATCGGCAAGGCCGGCCGTAAGCGTCACATGAACGTGCGCCCGACCGTCCGCGGTACCGTCATGAACCCTGTCGACCACCCGCACGGCGGTGGCGAGGGCAAGAACCACACCTCTGGTCGTCCCTCCGTTACCCCCTGGGGTAAGCCGACGAAGGGCCTTCGTACGCGCAAGAAGAAGAAGGTCTCGAACCAGCACATCATTCGTCGCCGTAAGAAGTAATTTCGGATACCGAGTTTTAGGAGAAAGCACTTATGAGCAGAAGTCTCAAAAAGGGCCCGTTCGTGGAGACTCGCCTTCTCTCGCGTATCACCGCGATGAACGAGGCTGGCAAGAAGGACGTCGTGAAGACCTGGTCCCGCGCGTCCACCATCTTCCCCGAGATGGTTGGTCACACCATCGCCGTCCACGACGGCCGCAAGCATGTGCCCGTGTATGTTACCGAGTCCATGGTTGGTCACAAGCTCGGCGAGTTCGCGCCGACTCGTACGTTCCGTGGCCACAAGGCCAAATAGGGGGTTAACCGTAAATGGCAACTAAGTCTATTGAAACTGAGGCCACCGAGGTTCGCGCCGTCGCTAAGTACGTGCGTGTTTCCCCCAGCAAGGCCCGCCTGGTGGTCGATCTGATCCGCCGCAAGCCTGTCGCTCAGGCCTTCGACATCCTCCACTTCTGCGACCGCGCCGTCGCCGTGGATGTCGAGAAGGTTCTCCGTTCCGCCGTTGCGAACGCCGAGAACAACAACGGTCTGCGTGCCGACAACCTGGTTGTCGCCGCTGCCTATGTTGACGAGGGTCCGACGCTTAAGCGCATCCGTCCCCGCGCCATGGGTTCCGCTTCTCGCATTCTGAAGCGTACTTCCCACATCACCGTCGTCGTTGCTCCTCGAAAGGAGGCGTAAAGCTGTATGGGTCAGAAAGTCTACCCCACCGGCTTCCGTCTTGGCATCACCGAGAACTGGCGCTCCCGCTGGTTCGCAGAGAAGGATTACGCTAAGACCCTCGGTAACGATCTCGAGATCCGCAAGTACCTCGAGAAGCGTCTTTCCCGCGCAGCTGTCTCCCGCGTCGAGATCGAGCGCGCTGGCGACAAGGTGAAGGTCATCATCCTCACCGCTCGCCCCGGCGTTGTCATCGGTAAGAAGGGTGCCGAGATCGATACCCTCCGCACCGAGCTCGAGAAGGTCGCTGGCGTCTCCAAGGGCCAGCTCTCCGTCGACGTTGTCGAGATCAAGCGCCCCGAGCTCGACGCCAACCTCGTTGCTCAGTCTATCGCCGAGCAGCTCGAGGGCCGCGTTGCCTTCCGTCGCGCTATGCGCAAGGCTGTCCAGTCTGCCCGCAAGGCCGGCGCTAAGGGCATCCGTATCCAGTGCTCCGGTCGTCTCGGCGGTGCCGAGATGGGCCGTCGTGAGTGGTACCGCGAGGGTCGCGTGCCTCTGCACACCCTCCGTGCCAAGATCGACTACGGCACGGCTGTCGCCAGCACCACCATGGGCGCTTGCGGCGTGAAGGTCTGGATCTACCTGGGCGAGAAGCTCCCGGGCCAGCCTGTTCCCAACCCTGCACTCGAGGGCTCTTCCCGTCCTCGTCGTCGTAACTCCGAGAGGAGGGGTCAGTAGTGCTTGCCCCTAAGCGTATTCTTCACCGCAAGGTGCAGCGTGGCTCCATGAAGGGCCAGGCCAAGGGTAATACCGAGCTGCATTTCGGCGAGTTTGGTATCCAGGCTCTCGAGGCCCATTGGATCACCAACCGTCAGATCGAGGCCGCTCGTATTGCCATGACCCGCTACATGAAGCGTGGCGGTCGTGTCTACATCACGATCTTCCCCGATAAGCCCATCACCAAGAAGCCTGCCGAGACTCGCATGGGTTCTGGTAAGGGTAATCCCGAGGAGTGGGTGGCCGTCGTCAAGCCCGGCCGCATCATGTTCGAGGTCAAGGGCGTGCCCGAGGAGGTCGCTCGCGAGGCTCTGCGTCTTGCACAGCACAAGCTTCCCATCAAGACCAAGATTGTTGCTGCCAAGAACGCTGAGCAGCGCATCGAGAAGGAGATGGCTGAGGAGGCCGCTCTCGAGGCCAAGTGGGCTGCTGAGGACGCCGCCGCCGCCAAGGAGGAGAACTAATGAAGCCCGCAGAGATTCGTGAGCTCTCGGACGCTCAGCTCGTTGAGAAGCTGAAGGAAATGCGCGCCGAGCTCTTTAACCTTCGTTTCCAGATGGCCACCAGCCAGCTGGACAACACCGCTCGCGTCAACACCGTGAAGAAGGACATCGCTCGCGTCCTCACGGAGCAGCGCGCCCGCGAGATCGCAGCGGAGAAGTCCGCTGTCGCCGAGTAGGACCTAAGGAGAGAACATGACTGATTCGCGTAACTCGCGTAAGGTCCGTACGGGTGTCGTTACCTCCGTCTCCGGTGCCAAGACCATTGTTGTCACCATCACCGAGCGCAAGCGTCACCCCAAGTACGGCAAGATGATGACCAGCTCCAAGAAGCTGCACGCTCACGACGAGGAGTGCACGGCTGGCGTGGGCGACACCGTCCGCGTTATGGAGACCCGTCCTATGTCCAAGATGAAGCGTTGGCGCCTCATCGAGGTCGTCGAGCGCGCTAAATAAGCAGTCGCTCTTACGACTTGTACGTTTCCGAAGATGTGCGTATGCCTGGCTTGCATACCACGGGCCGTATAAAGGCTGCGCACCTCTCTTCGGTTCTTAGTTCGGAGGAACATCTACCATGATTCAGATGCAAACCATGCTGAACGTCGCCGACAACTCCGGCGCTCGCAAGATTCGCTGCATCAAGGTGCTTGGCGGTTCCAAGCGTCGTTATGCAGGCATCGGCGATGTGTTCATCGGTGCTGTCCAAGAGGCTACCCCTGGCGCCAACGTCAAGAAGAAGGACGTTGTCCGTTGCGTCGTCGTTCGCACCGTTAAGGAGATCCGCCGCAAGGATGGCTCCTACATTCGCTTTGATGAGAACGCCTGCGTTGTCATCAACAACGATGGTTCGCCCGTCGGCACCCGTATCTTCGGGCCCGTCGCTCGCGAGCTTCGTGACAAGAAGTACATGAAGATCGTCTCGCTCGCTCCCGAGACCCTGTAGTTAGGGGAGATATATGTATATCAAGAAGGGCGATAAGGTCCAGGTTCTCTCTGGTAAGGATCGCGGCAAGCAGGGCGTTGTCCTGCGTGCTCTCCCCGCCGAGAACAAGGTCGTTGTCGAGGGCGTTTCGGTCGTCAAGAAGGCCGTCAAGCCCAACGCTGCCAACCAGCAGGGTGGTATCGTTTCGCAGGAGGCTCCCATCGACGCCTCCAACGTCAATCTCGTTTGCCCCGAGTGCGGTAAGGTTACCCGCGTCGGTCACGAGAAGGACGGCAAGAACAAGCTGCGCGTCTGCAAGAAGTGCGGCCACAAGTTCTAAGCTGTCGCAACAGTTAAGTTGCTAGCAAAGGCCCGGATGCCACGGCACCCGGGCCTTTTTCTATCCCTACTCATTGCACTCATTGGGGACAGACTTAAATGAGTAGTTATCTTGCTCATTGGGGACAGACTTAAATGAGTGGGTTAGCCGTTGGGGAAGGTCCTTCGCGGGCAGGGCGATCTTCATGGCGTTCCTAGGGTCCTTTCGACCGATATCTCCTGTGCAAATCTTCGGCCTGAGACGTATCGGGGATCAACCTACTGGATGCATCAAGCATAGATTCTTATCCGCCTAAGAGCCAATATCGGTCGTGCGTCGTGCTCTGTAAATTGCATGCTTGCGTGTCTGTGCGCGTTCTCTTGCGTTCTATTGCGCACTACCGCGTATATATGCGCCATTTACGGGGCAAAAATGACCGTTTAGCGGTGAGACACGCAAAAACGCGCACAGACGCGCGTGTTTGTGCGAATATAGAGCTATCAGAAATGCAAGACGTTCTATGACACAGGAGGCACATGATGGCAGATTCTAAGCAGGCTCCGCTCGACGCCGCGGCAGCCGCCAAAGCAGCGTTCGCTTCGGTCCAGGACAAGCCGTTCCCCGACGATATTTTTACGGCTCCCGAGCTCCATTGGGCCGTCATCGGTTGCGGCGTTATCGCCAACCAGATGGCTCAGTCCCTTGCTCTTGCCGGTCGCAAGCTTGCGGGCGTCGCCAACCGTACGCCGTCCAAGGCTCAGGCTTTTGCCGAGCAGTATGGCATCGAGAAGGTCTACGACACGGTTGAGGACCTCTACGCCGATCCTGGCATCGACGCCGTCTACATCACTACCCCGCACAACACTCATATCACCTATCTGCGCGCTGCCCTGGCAGCCGGCAAGCACGTGCTCTGCGAGAAGGCCATTACCCTCAATTCCGCTGAACTCGATGAGGCCCGTGCCATTGCCGCCGAGCACAACGTGGTCCTTATGGACGCTACCACGGTGCTCCACATGCCCTTGTATCAAGAGCTGCGTCGCCGCATGGATGCCGGCGAGTTCGGCCGCATGAACCTCGCTCAGCTCAACTTTGGTAGCTACAAGGAGTACGGCGAGCTGACCAACCGTTTCTACAATCGCAACCTTGCCGGCGGTGCCATGCTCGATATTGGTGTGTATGCCCTGTCCGTCATGCGCCTGTTTATGGCGAGCCAGCCCGCCGAGGTCGTGTCTCTAGGCAACACCTGCGAGACTGGAGTCGATGTTGCGGACGGCATCGTCTGCCGCAATGCCGAGCAGCAGCTGGGCGTCGTGAGCCTTACGCTTCACTCCAAGCAGCCCAAGCGCTCGGTCATCAGCTTTGACAAGTGCTACATCGAGGTCAACGAATATCCGCGTGCCGATCACGCGACCATCGTGTGGACTGCGGACGGCCACCGCGAGGAGGTCCACGCAGGCACCGAGGCTTACGCCCTGTGTTATGAGATGGCCGATCTTGAGAAGGCCGTTGCCGGCGACGACTCCAAGCGCGAGCTTCTGGATTATGCTTCTGATGTTATGGAGCTTATGACCAAGCTTCGCGCCGATTGGGGAGTCGTGTACCCCGAGGAGGAGTAAGCGATGCTTGCGGAAGATAGGCTCAACGCAATCGTGTCGATGGTGCAGCAGACGGGCTCGGTTACCGTACCGGAGCTTGCTGAGGCCCTGGGCGTGACGGCGTCTACCATTCGGCGCGACCTGCAGACGCTCAATCGCGCACACCGTATCGCCAAGGTGCACGGTGGGGCGACGAGCCTTGAGCGCGCGCACGTGACGCGCGACCTAACGCTTAATGAGCGCAGCGATCTCCATAACGACGACAAGGAACGTATCTGCGCCCGTGCGGCGGCGCTGGTGGAGCCCGAGAGCTTTGTGTACATCGACTCGGGCTCGACGACGCTCAGGCTCATCGAGCATCTTCCACACCTTGAAGGTGTCACCTATGTGACTGATTCCGTGCTCCATGCTCAGCATCTCGCTTTGCGCGGCATGCGTACCGTGGTGCTGGGCGGCGAGCTCAAACCCGAGACCGAGGCGCTCGTTGGCCCCGATGCCTTGGCAACCTTAGACCGTTACAACTTCAACTGCGGCTTTTGGGGCTCTAACGGCATTGCCGCCGAGCAGGGCTTCACGGCGCCCGATATCGAGGAGGCGCAAGTAAAGCGTATCTCGATGCGCCATACGGCCAAGCGCTTCGTAATCTCGGACGCCAGTAAATTTGGCATGGTGGCGCCCGTCAAGTTCGCGGACTTCCGCGATGCAACGATTATTACCGCAGGCGAGGTCCCCGCCAAGTACCGGGCAATGGACAACGTCGTCACGGTCTAACGGCAGGGACGGGCTAAGGCCAAAACCACCGCGAAGGTGCCCGTCCCCATTGTGGTGGTTAGTAATGAAAACCGAGTAGTTTTCTCAATAGAAAAGCGGCAACGTCTATTACGGGCGTTGCCGCTTTCGTTGTCTACCGGTTTAGTCTAAATCTGTAACAACTGGACCGCTTAAAGTGGGCTAGGTGTTACTGATTGAAATACTTCCGAATTGCGCCGTTCCTTTGTCTCAATCTGTAACATTTGGGATCGATTTTGCCGAGTTATTGTTACAGATTGAGATTTTCCCTTGAGGGGGATTCGAATGTCTCGATCTGTAGCAGATAGACCGGAAAATGGGCTCTAACTGTTACAGATCGAGACGTTTTGGGACCGCGGCTGAGTCATCGTGGCGGCATGACGTTTGACCAGATAAAACCTGTCAAAATAAACATGTCCCTTTTTGGCAGGATTTAGGGCTCCCAGGGGCAGGGGGCTTCGATGTGGATGTGCTCGCCGGTTACGGGATGCGTAAAGGACACGCTGTGGGCGTGGAGCATCAGGCCGCAGGGGCGCGGCGTTCCGTACAGGTCGTCGCCAACCAGGGGATGATGCTCGCTGGCCAGGTGCACGCGGATCTGGTGCTTGCGGCCGGTGAGCAGCTCGACATCGATATACGAGCGCGTAGGCAGGCCACGACGGCTCTTAAGACGCTTGAGTACCTTCACGCGCGTTTGAGACGGCTTGCCGCTGGCGCCGACGCGCATCTTTCGACTGTCGTGTCGGTCGCGGGCGATGGGTTTGTCGATGAGCTTTTCGTTCCAGTCGATCTTGCCCTCGGCGAGCGCCAGGTAGTGCTTTTCGAAAGCGTGGTCGATGACCATCTGGTCAAAGGCGGGCTGCGTCTGCTTGTCGAGCGAGAACAGCACCACGCCGGTGGTGTCGCGGTCCAGGCGGTTGAGCGGCTGCATGTCGGTCGCGGCAAAGCCGTCGCCCATCGCCAGCAGCAGGTCGCTGGCGTAGTCGGTGAGCGTGCGCTCGCCGGTGCCGTCGCCGTGGACGATCATACCGGCAGGCTTGTCGATGGCCATGAGCCAGGCGTCGCAGTAGAGGACTTGAGGTTCTTCGTTCACGTGTATGCCTTTCGGTTAGCTGATTCCCACAAACATGCAGCCCGAGGTCGCCCCGCGCAGGCGGGCGGCGGGCTTACGGCCGGCCTGCGCGGCCTCGACGGCGCGACGGACGCGTGCGACGGCGCGGCCAATCTCATCTGCCTCGAGCAGGGTTCCGTCGACCATAAGGCGGCGCACGCCGGCATCGAGCAGCTGCGGAACCTGCGGCGTAAGGTCGATGGGGTAGGCGTCGTACAAGCGTGAGCGGCCGTGGATGTCGGTACGCACCGGCATGACCTTTCTGTCGATATTCTTGAGCGAGAGCTTGCGGGCACGCAGGCGGCAGTTGGCGCAATCGTGGATGCAGCCGTTGGCAACCTGCAGAATGCAATGCTCGCTTGTCATGACGCGCGGGCGGCCAAAGACGGTGATGCCCAGAGCCGCGGGCGCGGCGGCGCCGAGCGAGACAATCTCGTCGAGCGTGATCTCGGGCGAGAGCCAAAACGCGCCGGCTCCGCGTTCGGCGAGTGCCTCCATGCAGGGCGCATTGTGCACGGGCAGGCAGGATCGAATCTCGGCCGTGGCGCCAACCTGGGCGGCCAGGGCAAGCTCAGAGATGTTGCCAATAGCGACCGTGGCGCCGGCAACAACCCATGGGTCAACGCGGACGTGGTCAACGGCGCGGCAGACCTCATCGAGCACGGGTACGATGCCCTGCTCAAACGTATCGGCGGGGGAGAGCTTGGCCGCATCGAGCGCGTCGGTGGTCATGTAGATGCGCGTTGCACCATCCGCCCGCGCTGCCTCGGCGGCCTCGAGCGAGGTGACGGTGGCGCAGATCTGCGGCTCGTCGCGGTAGTGCTCGGGCGCGGGGCGGGAATCACTGGTGACAATCGCCGGCAGCTCGAGCGTTTTCGCGCGCTCCGCGTACGGCGCCAGAATGGCCTCTTCCAGCGCCTTGCAAGCGGCGGCGCGCACCTTATGTACGGCGGAGAAACCCATGCCACAGCCCTCATCGAGCGCCACCTCAAAGCTCGCAGCCTCAAAAGGAGAGGAACCCATGCGGCCCACATGCTCAACCATGTCCGCCGCCTCGACGGCGCGGGTCTTGGCGGCCTCGACGGTGAAGCCCGTGGCGGTGGCGGTGAGCGCGGGGTTGTCACAGCAGGTGAGCGTCACGGTAAACGGCTCGCCCAGGCGCGCCACGACGGACACATCTACGGCGCGGCGGCGCAGCACATCGCGCTTGAGCGCGGCGCCGGCGGCGTCGATGGCACGCTGACTGCGAATCACGCGGACGCGGCAGCCCTCGGGCATGCTGCGGGGCACGCGACATTCGATGATGTCGCCCGCGGCGGCATCATCGGTAGCGATAGTGGTTAGGAACTGGTCAAACTCGTTATCGTGGCGAAGCTCCAGCAGGTCGCCCGTGTCCACGGGCTCAAACAGCTCAATGCGGGCGATGGCGGCGCGGCGACGGCGGTCGTCGGGCTTGAGGCCGCGCACATCGCGGTTGGCCGGGCGGCTGCCGAGCACCGTGCCCACGATCTGGCCGCGGTTGTTGGAACGCTCATAGCTCATCATCTCGTCGCCCGAGGTGCCGTCCTGATAGGCGTGCGTAAAGTCGCGGTTAAAGCAGCGCTTGAGCTGGCGCTGGCGGGCGGCTTTCTCGTCCTTGGCAACGGTGGTTCCGGCCAGCATGTCATCAATCTGATGACGATACACGTCGACGATGGAATACACGTAATCGGGCGCCTTCATGCGGCCCTCGAGCTTGAGCGACGCGGCGCCGGCGTCATACAGGCGGCGAACAAGTTGTGAAGTGTTGGTGTCACGCGGGCACAGCGCGCGCTCGCGACCGGCAGGGGAGAGCGAGCGGCCGTTCTCGTCGATCAGCTCGTAGGGCAGGCGACAGGGTTGAGCGCACATGCCGCGGTTGGCCGAGCGGCCCGCCATGGCAAAGCTCGAAAGCAGACACAGGCCAGAGTAGCAAAAGCAGATGGCGCCATGGCTAAAGACCTCAAGGTCCACATCGGGCGCGGCATCGTGAATGGCGGCAATCTCGTCGATGGAAAGCTCGCGCGAGAGGGTCACGCGGTCGGCGCCTTGCTCGCGGCACCAAAGGGTTCCGCGGTCGTCGTGGATGTTCGCCTGGGTCGAGATATGCGTCTCGATGCCGGGCATGGTGCGCTTGACCTCAAAGAACAGGCCCCAGTCCTGGATGATGAAGGCGTCGGCGCCCAGCGTGGAGCAGCGATGGATGAGCTGCAGCACATCGCTCATCTCGGATTCCTTGATGATGATGTTGACCGTGACGTAGACGCGCGAGCCGGCCAGATGCGCGGCGCGGCAGGCCTGCTCAAAGGCCTCGTCGGTAAAGTTGGTGGCCTTGCGGCGGGCGTTGAAGCTGCCCATGCCGCAGTAGATGGCGTCTGCCCCGGCGGCGAGTGCGGCGGCAAAGGGCTCGGGCCCTCCGGCGGGCGCCAAAAGCTCGGGTCTGCGGTTGGTGGTTCGACTGGCGGTTGCGGTCATATCCTGCCTTTCAAAATGCTCAGATAATCAAAAGTATAGTGGTGCCGTCGCGGCAGGCGATGCCCGTGCTCTAAGCGGGATAAAGTCTTCAGCAGCTTGGACTGGCTGCTTCACATGAGAACCGTTCAGCGGTCCGGGGAAACCGTTGGGCGATAAAATATTCTCGCAACGTGATAATAATCTTGCATCGCGCGGAAACCTTGAGTACTATCCCAATCAAGCGCGGTGTTCAGACCGAACTGTGCCTCCCGGTGTGAACGCCGCGCTCCCGTTCCCTTTTACTTGTAAGGAGAAAAACATGAGCAAGACCGTCGTGTCTTCCGATAACGCACCCGCAGCCATCGGCCCGTATTCCCCTGGTATCCAGACCGGCAACATGGTGTTCCTGTCCGGCCAGCTGGGCATCGATCCCGCAACTGGCAAGATGCCCGAGGGCGTCGAGGCCCAGGCCAAGCAGTCCCTTGCTAACGTCGAGGCCCTGCTGACCGCTGCCGGCGCCACCTTTGCCGATGTCGTCAAGACCACAGTCTACCTGGCTGACATTGCCGACTTCGCTGCCGTAAACGAGATCTACGCCTCCAAGTTCGAGGCCCCGTTCCCCGCGCGCAGCGCTTTCCAGGTTGCCGCTCTTCCGGCTGGCGGTCTGGTCGAGATCGAGGTCGTCGCCGCTCTCTAAGGCGTTGACCACAACTAAACATGACATGCAAAAAGACCCTGCAGCGCGTGCGAGCTGCAGGGTCTTTTGTCAAGTGACGAATCGCTTGTGGAGCCGCGCTCCATTTTGCTCGTTAGCCCTCCTTGCGGACTTTTTGCAGGTAGCGGTACACGCTGGGCTCCGAGATGCCCAACGCGGTGGCAGCGCAGGCCACGGCGCCCTTGAGCATGAACACCCCGTTGCCGTTGAGGTGGCGAATGACGTCCACGCGGTCGCTCTGACCAAGCGACGCTACATCCAGCCCGCGCGCGCTCAGCCACTCGGCAATGCTGCGGTCGATGAGCTCCTGGGTGGACTCCGAAAGGCTTTCGACCTCGATAGGGGCGGGCTCCGTGCGCGTCGGCGCTGCGTCGAAGCACGCCATGAGCTGCTGCGCCATGGCGTTGATGGAGCGTACGGTCGAGAGGTCGGTGTTGACGCAGAGCATACCGACGATCTCGTCATTCTCGCGGATAAAGTACGTCGCTGACTCCAACGTCTTGCCGCCGGCACCGCGCCCCTCGTAGCCCGTAATAAACGGCAGGTCGCGATACTTGGCGTCGTGCATGATCTTGAGCGCCAGATCGGTGGCGGGACCGCCGACCTTGCGGCCGCTCACGATGCCGTTGCGAATATCGACGATGGCGTGGTCGGGATCCGAGAAATCGTGCAGCACGATTTCGCTGTTTTTGCCGAGTATCTGCTCCAGAAAATCGACCATCGGCAAAAAGCGACGTACGGTCTCGTTCACGGGCAACTCCTTTGGGTGAAATCGGAAATGTTCATAACAATTTTTTCTCATGGTAACACGCTGCCCATCATCTCGTATATCCGCAGGTACATTGCGTAATACAGACGAACGGTAGGTATTTGGCGGTAAACGGTCGACCAAAAGAAAAGTTAGATGTAATTTTGAACAGACACTTTCCTGACCTGCGGAAATTCATTATCTCAGCTGAAGAATAGTCTGATAACAAAAAATTATTATTGAGAATGAGAATCATCTTTAATACGATATGCAACGAAGGCACAACCTCAACCCCGCACTGCGTCACAATAGAGCGTTAGATGCGAAAACAACTATTTCGAGGATTGGTGGTCAAATGACCCAGGAGACGGTTAAGAACGGCACTGAAGCCCTGTTCACTCGTGAAGGCATGCCTCCCGTTAAGGAAATGATCCCGTGTGCCCTTCAGCACGTACTGGCATCGTTTGCCGGCATCATCACCCCGGCTGTCATCATGGCCGGCGTCTACGGCTTTAATAGCCAGCAGAGCACCGACATCATCCAGGTCGCGCTCATTCTTTCGGCGATCGACACGGCCCTTCAGGCCTTCGCTCCCTTCCGTCGCATCGGCGGCGGCCTGCCCATCGTCATGGGCGTTTCGTTCGCGTTCCTGCCAGCCCTGCAGGCTATGGGTGCCTCGGGCTTTAGCTTTGGTGCACTGCTGGGCGGCGAGATTGTCGGCGGTGCCGTCGCGGTCCTCTTTGGTCTGGCCTACAGCAAGATTAAGTGGCTGTTCCCGCCCGTCGTGACCGGTACGGTCATCTTCTCCATTGGCGTTTCGCTGTATCCCACGGCCGTCAAGTATATGGCCGGCGGTATGGGTACGCCGCTGTGGGGCACCCCGCAGGCCTGGTGCGTCGCTCTTATCACCTTCGCCGTGGTCTTTGCGCTCGCCAACTTTGGCAAGGGCACGCTCAAACTGGGATCCGTGTTCTTTGGCATGATCGTCGGTATGATCGTCTCCATCCCCTTTGGCATGATCGACTTCTCCAGCGTCGCCACCGCTCAGGTCTTCGCCCTTCCCAAGCTCATGCCCTACGCGCTCGAGTTTGATCCCGAGGTCTGCATTACCCTCGCTGTCGTGTTCCCCATGGTTGCTATCCAGGTTATCGGTGACGTCTCCGCCGCCTGCCTGGGCTCCATCGACCGTATGCCCACCGAGCGCGAGCTCTCAGGCGCTATCGTGTCGCAGGGCCTCACCTCTATGGTCGGCGGCCTGCTGGGCGGTCTTCCCACCAGCGCCCTTGGCCAGAACGTGGGCATCATCTGCTCCAACAAGGTCGTTAACAAGTGGGTCTTTGTGATCATCGCAGCCGTCTTTGCCATCGCCGGTCTGTTCCCGCAGCTCTCTGCCGTCCTTTCCGCTATCCCGCAGCCCGTCATCGGCGGCGCGACCGTCGGCGTCTTTGGCACCATTACCATGAACGGCGTGCGCATGTTCACCCGCGAGGGCCTCACGCAGCGCACTACCACCATCGTCGGTACCTCCGTCGTCTTTGGCCTGGGTATCTGGATGGCCAGCGGTTGCCTTGCCGGCGAGGGTATGCCCGCCTGGGTGTCCACCGTCATCGGCTCCAATGCCGTAACCCCCACCGCCATCATGGCCATCGTCCTTAACCTGATTCTTCCGCAGACGCCGGTCGTGGCTCAGCACATCGATGCTGCCAAGGACGCTGCCGTGGATCTGGTCTTGCCCGAGAGCAAGAAGTAACCAATTCGGTGCTATTCGTCGGCGGACGCATCGCCTCGTCCGCCGACGTCATGCGGCGTCAAGCCGCACTTCAAAGGGTTTGTCCCTTTGGTGAAGCGTTGACGGGAGAGGGCCCGTTTCCGGTGTAGGCCGGCGCTTCGCACTCCGCCATGTCAGAGGTGTCAAACCCCGCCTCTGATGTTGAAGGGAGCATCCATGCTTCTGGTCGCTAACGGTTCCGTTTTTACCCGCAACGCTCAGACCCCGTTTATTCCAAACGGTGCGGTCGCCATTGACGGAGATACGATCGTCGAAGTGGGCCCCGAGTGCGAGCTCAAGGTCAAGTACCCGGATGCCGAGTACGTCGACGCCCAGGGCAACCTCATCATGCCCGGACTCATCAATTGCCACACCCACATCTACTCGGGTCTGGCTCGCGGCCTTGCCATTAAGGGCTGCAACCCCACCAACTTCCTGGAGAATCTTGAGCAGCAGTGGTGGAAGATCGATGACAACCTGACGCTCGACGGCACCAAGGCCAGCGCCTATGCCACGATTCTTGACTCCATCCGCGATGGCGTCACCACGATCTTCGATCACCACGCGAGCTTCTGCGAGATCCCAGGCAGCCTCTTTACCATTAAGGATGCAGCTCAGGAGCTGGGCATGCGTTCGTGCCTGTGCTACGAGGTCTCCGACCGCCGCGGTCAGGAAAAATGCGACCAGGCCATTGCCGAGAACGCCGAGTTTGCCCAGTGGGCCGCCAAGGAGCGTCGCGATAACGACAACCACATGATCGCCGCCATGTTTGGCGGTCACGCCACCTTTACGCTGTCGGACGAGACCATGGATAAGATGGCCGAGGCCAACAACGGCCTGACCGGCTTCCACATCCATGTGTGCGAGGGCATGAATGACGTGTGGGACTCCCGCCTCAACCGCGGTGGCATCAGCCCCGTCGAGCGCCTGCTGCAGCACAACCTGCTGGGTCCCGACACCATGCTCGGCCACTGCATCCACGTGACGCCCGCCGAGATGGACATCGTCAAGGAGTCCGGCACCTGGCTGGTCAACAACCCCGAATCCAATATGGGCAACGCCGTGGGCTGCGCCCCCGTGCTCGAGTTCTTCCGCCGCGGCATCCCCGTGTGCATGGGCACCGACGCCTACACCCACGACATGCTCGAGAGCCTCAAGGTCTTTCTGATCATTCAGCGCCACAACGCCGCCATGCCCAACGTGGGCTGGTGCGAGGCCATGACGATGCTGTTCGAGAACAACGCCAAGATGGCGAGCAAGTACTTCGATCGCAAGCTCGGCGTGCTCGAGGCCGGCGCTGCCGCCGACGTCATCGTCATGGACTACAAGCCCTTTACGCCGCTGAGCGAGGAGAACATCGACGGCCACATGCTCTTTGGCATGATGGGCAAAAACTGCCGCACCACCATCATCAACGGCCGCGTCCTGTATAAGGATCGTAAGTTCGTTGGGATTGATGAGGACAAGATCAACGCGTGGACCATGGCCGAGTCCAAGAAGCTCTGGAGCACGCTCAACGATCGCGCCTACTAATTACAAGTAGATTCGCGCGCGTCAGATGTTTCGCCGCATCCGACGCGCGTATAGGCGACCTCCGCGGGGTCGCCGGCGCTGTGCTAGCGCTACACCGTATTTGCGCCCGCCGCGCGGTCTCGCCGGGCGTTACAGAGAGGAGCTCACTATGAGCGACATCATGAGGCCGATCCCGTTTTCGCAGCTGATGAACTGGATCATCGAGGAGCACAAGACCCAGGACGCCATCTTTGGCGTGCGTAAGATGGTCACGACCAACCAGGAGGGTGCGCTTCCCATTTTTGACGAGCGCATCGAGACTCCGTTTGGCCCGGCCGCCGGCCCCAATACGCAGCTTGCCCAGAACATCGTGGCATCCTATGTTGCTGGTTCCCGCTTCTTTGAGCTCAAGACCGTCCAGGTTATGGACGGCGAGGAGCTCTCCAAGTGTGTGAACAAACCCTGCATTGTGGCGCAGGATGAGTGCTACAACTGCGAGTGGTCGACCGAACTCGAGGTTCCGCAGGCCTTTGCCGAGTACGTGAAGGCATGGTTCGCCTGCCACCTGATCGCTCGCGAGTACGGCCTGGGTAGCCCGGACGGCTTTGTCTTCAACATGTCCGTGGGCTATGACCTCGAGGGCATCAAGAGCCCCAAGGTCGACGCCTACATCGAGGGCATGAAGGACGCCAGCGGCTCCGACGTCTGGAACGAGTGCCGCGCATGGGCACTCGCCAACCTGGACAAGTTTGAGCATGTCGACGCTGCGTTTGTCGAGTCCATCCCGGCGCGCGTCTCCAACTCCATCACCGAGTCTACCCTGCACGGCTGCCCGCCTGCCGAGATCGAGCGCATCGCGACCTACCTCATCACCGAGAAGGGCCTTAACACCTACATCAAGTGTAACCCCACGCTGTTGGGCTATGAGTTTGCCCGCCAGCGCCTCAACGAGCTGGGCTTTGATTACATCGTCTTTGATGACACGCACTTCCGCGAGGATCTGCAGTGGGCCGATGCCGTGCCCATGTTCGAGCGCCTGATTGCCCTGTGCGCCGAGCGCGGTCTGGAGTTCGGCGTCAAGCTGACCAACACGTTCCCCGTCGACGTGACGAGGAACGAGCTGCCTTCCACCGAGATGTACATGTCCGGCCGTTCGCTGTTCTCACTGACCATCGAGGCCGCCCGCCGCATTACCGAGCAGTTTGACGGCAAGCTGCGCATCAGCTACTCCGGTGGTGCCACGGTCTACAACATCCGTGCCCTGTATGACGCCGGCATTTGGCCCGTCACCCTGGCGACCGACGTGCTCAAGCCCGGTGGCTACGAGCGCTTTAGCCAGATGGCCGGCGAGTTTACCGATCTGGACGGCAAGCCGTTCGCGGGCGTCTCTCTCGAGGCCGTGACCGCGATCCAGGCCGACTCGCTTACCAACCCGCTCTACAAGAAGCCACTGCGTCCGCTACCTGACCGCAAGGTCGCCGGCAAGAGCCCGCTTTCCGACTGCTTTACCACGCCGTGCCGTACGAGCTGCCCCATCCAGCAGGATATTCCCGCCTACCTGGCGGCTGTTGACGAGGGCCGCTTCGAGGACGCGCTCAACATCATCATCGAGCGCAACGCCCTGCCGTTCATTACCGGCACCATCTGCCCGCATCCCTGCGGCCGTGCCTGCGAGCGTGCGTTCTACGAGCCCGAGGGTGCCCAGATCCGCGCCAGCAAGCTCAAGGCCGCTCGCGAGGCCATGACCGCCGTGCTGCCCAAGCTGCGCGCCCAGGCCATCGCCAACGACGCCGAGCGCAACGTTGCCGTTATCGGCGGCGGCCCGGCCGGCCTGGCGACGGCGTTCTTCCTGACGCGCGCCGGCGTGCCCGTCACTATCTTCGAGGCCCGCGACTCGCTCGGCGGCGTGGTCCGTCACGTGATTCCCGAGTTCCGTATCGCGAGCGACGATATCTCCCACGATGCCGAGCTCTGTCTGGCCTTTGGCGCCAAGGTGCAGCTCAACGCCCGCGTGGAGTCCATTGACGAGCTCAAGGCTCAGGGCTTTACCGACGTGGTCGTGGCCACCGGTGCCTGGATGCCCGGCTCTGCAGGCTTGGGCGAGGGCGCCGAGCTCGACGTGCTGGAGTTCCTCGAGGCCGCCAAGAAGGGCGAGAAGCTCGAGCTGGGCGAGGACGTCGTGGTCATCGGCGCCGGCAATACCGCTATGGACGCGGCCCGCGTGGCCAAGCGCCTGACTGGCGTGAAGAACGTGCGCCTGGTGTATCGCCGCACCAAGAAGCAGATGCCCGCCGACGAGGAAGAGCTCGATCTTGCTCTTGCCGACGGCGTTGAGTTCTGTGAGCTGCTGGCGCCCAAGGCGCTCAACGGCGCCGTGCTGACCTGCGACGTCATGGAGCTTGGCGAGCCGGACGCAAGCGGCCGTCGCAGCCCCGTCGCCACGGGCGAGACCGTCGAGCTGCCCGCCACCACGGTGATCTGTGCCGTGGGCGAGGGCATCGATGCCAGCCTGTACGACGCCGCGGGCGTCGAGCACGACCGTCGCGGCCGCCTTGCCGCCACCTCCACCGGCGTTGAGGGCGTCTGGGCTGCAGGTGACTGCCGTCGCGGTCCGGCCACCGTGGTCGAGGCTATCGCCGATGCCGCCGAGGTCGCCCGTGCCATCGCTGGCGTGGACTTTAACAAGTACGCCGACCAGAATGCTCAGGTCGGTCGCGAGGACGCCTGCTACGAGCGCAAGGGGTCGCTGTGCCGCGACAAGCGCAATTGCACCAAGACCCGCTGCCTGGGCTGCGGCTCGGTGTGCGAGGTCTGCTGCGACGTGTGCCCCAACCGCGCCAACGTGGCAATTAAGGTGCCGGGCCTGGCCAAGCATCAGGTCGTCCATGTCGACGGCATGTGCAACGAGTGCGGCAACTGCGCCGTGTTCTGCCCCTACCAGGAGGGTCGTCCCTACAAGGACAAGCTCACCCTGTTCTGGAGCGATCAGGACATGGAGAACTCCGAGAACGAGGGCTTCCTGGCCGTGGACGAGGACCACTTTAAGGTTCGCGTCGCCGGCACGGTCCGCACCGTCTCGGTCGATGCCGTCAACACCGGTCTGCCCGAGGCCGTCCGCCTGACCATCAAGGCCGTGCGCGACAGCTATCCGTATCTCCTTAAGAAATAGGCGAGTCTCTTATGGCCAAATCCATTCAACATAACGTGGCCTACGTTGCCTGCGGAAGCGGTTGCGCCTCCGCAGGCGGCGACGCCCGCTGCAGCGAAGGCTGCATTGGCTGTGGCGCCTGTGTCGCGGCCTGCCCCCACGGTGCCATTGCGCTGGTCGATGGCATCGCCCGCGTGGACCGCTCCAGGTGCACGGGCTGTGGCCTGTGCGGCATGGCGTGCCCGCAGCGCGTGATTGCCTTCGTTCCCGGCTACCAGAACATCCTGGTGCGCTGCAACAACACCGACAAGGGCGCCATTGCGCGCAAGATCTGCGACACGAGCTGCATCGGTTGCGGCATGTGCGCCAAAAAGTGCCCTGCCGGCGCTATCCGCATCGAGGACAACTGCGCCCATATTGATGGCGCGGATTGTCTGTCGTGCGGCATGTGCGCCGTCGTCTGCCCGCATGGCGCCATCCACGACCGCACCGGCATAGCCGCCGGCGTGTAGAAGGGAATCACCATGGCACAGGAATTCACTTTTACCGTTAACGGCGTCGAGCGCACGACGACCCAAAACAAACCGTTGCTGCGCTACCTGCGCGACGACCTGCACATTCACTCCGCCAAGGACGGCTGCTCCGAGGGCGCGTGCGGTACCTGCACCATCCACGTGGACGGTGCGGCCGTCAAGGCGTGCGTGCTGACCACCGCCCTTGCCGCCGGCCGCAACATCGTGACCGTCGAGGGCCTGCCCGAGGACGTGCGCGAGGCCTTTGTGTACGCCTTTGGCGCCGTGGGTGCCGTGCAGTGCGGTTTTTGCATCCCCGGCATGGTCATGGCGGGTGCCGCGCTCATAGCCGAGGATCCCGAGCCCACCGAGGAGCAGATCAAGTACGCCATCCGCGGTAACGTCTGCCGCTGCACCGGCTACAAGAAGATCATCGAGGGCATTTCGCTGGCAGCTGCGGTGCTCCGCGGCGAAAAGCAGATCGACGAGGACCTGGAGCGCGGCGACGACTACGGCGTGGGCAAGCGCGCCTTCCGTATCGACGTGCGCAAGAAGGTGCTCGGCGAGGGCAAGTATCCCGATGACATCGACGAGCTCGATCAGCCGGGTCTGACCTACGCCAGCGCCGTGCGCTCCAAGTATCCGCGCGCCCGCGTGCTCTCCATCGATACCTCCAAGGCCGAGGCCCTGCCCGGCGTGGTGGGGATCCTGCGCGCCGAGGACGTGCCGGTCAACCAGGTCGGCCACCTTATCCAGGACTGGGACGTCATGATCGCCCAGGGCGATATCACCCGCTGCGTGGGTGACGCCATCGTGCTGGTGGTTGCCGAGGACGAGGCGACGCTCGAGAAGGCCAAGAAGCTCGTAAAGATCGATTACGAGCCGCTGAAGCCCGTGCGCAACATTGTCGAGGCCAGGGCTGCCGACGCCCCGCGTCTGCACGACAGCTTCTTTGCCTTTGGCAACACGGTGGAGCTCAAGGACAACGTGTGCCAGAGCCGCCATGTGACGCGCGGCGACGCCGCCAAGGCGCTGGCAGAGAGCGCGTTCACCGTGACGCAGCGCTTTACCACGCCCTTTACCGAGCATGCCTTCTTGGAGCCCGAGTGCGCCGTTGCCTTCCCGTACAAGAACGGCGTCAAGGTGCAGTCGACCGACCAGGGTGCCTACGACACACGCAAAGAGTGCGCCCACATGTTTGGCTGGGACAACGAGCCCGAGCGCGTGGTCGTCGAGACCATGCTCGTGGGTGGCGGCTTTGGCGGCAAGGAGGACGTGTCCATCCAGCACTTGGCCGCGCTCGCCGCCTATAAGTTCCAGCGTCCTGTGAAGTGCAAGCTCACACGTGCCGAGTCGCTCGCTTTCCATCCCAAGCGCCACGCCATGGACGGCACCTTTACGCTGGGCTGCGACGCCGAGGGCAACTTTACCGGCCTGGACTGCGAGATCAACTTTGACACCGGCGCCTACGCGTCGCTGTGCGGCCCGGTGCTCGAGCGCGCCTGCACGCATGCCGTCGGCCCCTACAAGTACCAGAACACCGACATTCGCGGCTTTGGCTACTACACCAACAACCCGCCCGCCGGCGCGTACCGCGGCTTTGGCGTTTGCCAGTCCGAGTTTGCGCTCGAGAGCTTGATCGACTTGCTGGCAGAGAAGGTCGGCCTGGACCCGTGGGAGATTCGTTACAGAAACGCCATCGAGCCGGGCGAGGTTTTGCCCAACGGCCAGATTGCCGATTGCTCCACGGCGCTTAAGGAGACGCTGCTCGAGGTCAAGGATGCCTACTATGCGCATCCCGGACACGCCGGTATCGCCTGCGCCATGAAGAACGCCGGCGTGGGCGTGGGCCTGCCCGATGCCGGCCGCTGCAAGATTCGCGTCGAGGATGGCGTGGCCGTGGTCTATGCCGCCACGTCCGACATCGGCCAGGGCTGCAACACCGTCTTTTTGCAGGACGTTGCCGAGGCCTGCGGTCTGCCGCTGAGCTGCATCGCCAACGGCGAGTGCTCTACCGAGAACGCTCCCGACTCCGGCACCACGTCTGGCTCGCGTCAGACGGTCGTGACCGGCGAGGCTGTGCGCGGCGCCGCTTTCCTGCTGCGCGATGCCATGGTTGGCATCGAGGCCGGCAAGCCTGCGCCCGCCGCTCCCGTGAGCGCGCATGGCGACGGCGTCAAGATCGAGTACGACGACGGTCGCGCCTATCAGCTGCGCGCGCAGGAGCTCGTCGCTGGTCAGGGTATGCATCCTCAGGACCCCGCGACCGCCATCAAGGCGCTCGAGGGATGCGAGTTTGGCTACGTGTATCTGGAGCCGACCGACAAACTGGGCGCCGACGTCCCCAACCCCAAGAGCCACATCTGCTACGGCTTTGCCACGCATGTGGTCATTCTGGATGATGACGGCCGCGTGAGCGAGGTCTATGCCGCGCACGATTCCGGCAAGGTTGTCAATCCCATCTCCATCCAGGGTCAGATCGAAGGCGGCGTGCTCATGGGTATGGGCTATGCGCTTACCGAGGATTGGCCGCTCAAGGACTGCGTACCCCAGGCAAGGTACGGCACGCTCGGGCTGTTCCGTGCGCCCGAGATTCCGGATATCCACGCCATCTACGTGGAGAAGGACGAGCTGCTGCCCGTGGCATATGGTGGCAAGGGCATCGGCGAGATTGCAACGATCCCCACGGCGCCCGCCGTGCAGAATGCCTACCGCGCGTTTGACGGCAAGCTGCGTCCGGATTTGCCCATGGTGGATACGCCGTACAGCCGCGCCCGTCACCGCGGGTAGGGTGGAGCGCGAACGGCCATTGCTGACGGGCTATTCGCGCTCAACATCAACTGTATATGCTGCGCCTTTGGCCCCGGCTCCATCGCGAGCCGGGGCCTTTTGTTTGGAGCGGAGGGCGCATCCCGGAATTGGCGCTCAGAACGGGATGCGCTTTCCTTTTTGGGCCCTCGGCGGAAACTACGTCCCGGATTCGATGTTCAGAATGGGATGCATTTTCCCTTTGAGTCTCTAGCGGAAAGCGTGTCCCGGAATTCGGTTCCAGAGTGGGATGCGCTTTCCGGTTGGAGCTTCAAACGGAAAGTGCATCCCGGAATCCGCACCTGGAATGGGACGCACTTTCCGGAACAGCCCTCAACCGGAAACTGCGACCCGGAATTCGATGCCAGAACGGGATATGCTTTCCGAATCGCCTTCAGGCGGAAATTGCATCCCATTCTGAGTCTTCATTCTGGGACACGCTTTCCGCAAGGAGCTTCATCAGGAAAGCGCATCCCGTTCCGAGCTCCTATTCCGGGACGCACTTTCCGGTTGTCATTCACTTGGAAACTGCATCCCAGTTTGAGCGTCTATTCCGGGATGCAGTTTCCGCTGGGCGTTCAACCGGAAAGCGTGTCCCGTTCTAGGCCTTGATTCCGGGACACGGTTTCCGCTAGGCATGCCATCTGGAAAGCGCATCCCGTTTTGAGCACTCAGTCTGGGACATGGTTTCCGCGGGAGCTTCCGACCGGAAAGCGTATCCCGGTTTGGTAGGCAGGCGGGCATAAGCTCAGCAGCTCCTACAGGTCTACCTCGTTGAGCCATGTCGGCAGCGCGGTCTGCCGGATGCCTGCCGTCTGCAGCTTTTTGGCGAGCATTCCTGCCGAGCGGACCTCGTTCATGGTAAAGCGCAGCAGAGGGTGACCGTAGAGCGATAGATGCGCCTCGCGCTGTCGTTCGGCAACGAGCGCCTCGGCGGTGGTGCGTCCGGCCAGCATGGTCTGGTCGGTATATTTGATGAGCCCGTCGAGTTCGCCCAGCGTGAGCTCCCGCGCCTGGCGCTCCCAGGCAAAGTCCGTTCGTATGGGCTTGGCCGAATCGAAGGGGTCCGTTAGCTCGTATTGAAGCCCATCGGGTGCAAAGCCCGTTTCGATCATGACGGCTCGGGCGACCGATTCCCCGCCGCTCTCGGCGCGAGCGTCGGCATATCGAAGCGTTGTGAGGGCGGTGCGAATCGCGAGACCATTGCGGACAGTCGCTCGTTGCTCAACGGCCTCCATCAGCTGTTCCGGCGCAAGGCCGAGCTTTGAGATCGCCGAATCGGCAATGGGCATGCCGTCGGCAAAACCAGTTTGCAGCAGGCAATCTGTGGCCGTTTGGATGGGCGGTGTTACCGATACGCCGGCTCTGCGTATTGCTCCGGCCGGCTCAATCTGGTGTCGCTGAATATGTGCGCCCGGACGAGCCGACGGCTTTGTCGAGCTGCAAACATGCACGACGTTCAGGTGTCGCCACGAGACCTCGAGCCCCAGCAGGCAAGCTGCCGAAAACGAGCAGAACGTCCAATCGGGACGGATGATCGCAAGGGCGCGAATAATCTCGCAATGGCGTTGCGCTCGGTTGAGTTCATCCCAGCGCGTTTTTCGCGCAAACAACCCCGGCATGGGCGAGACAACCGTGCCGCCGGTGCGCCGAAGGAGCGCTTTTCGGATCGCCGTGCTCGGGGGAATCAGACAGCGCCCCTCTTGTTCGGCTTGAGTGAGCAGTTGGTCGATGAGCTGGTCATTGCAATGGGTCATGAGCTACCGCCTCCTTTTGGGTAGCAAAAACGTATCAGCTGGAACTTGCCGCTCAGCTGACCAAAAGCTGACCAAAATCTAACCATGCAGGTAGATGGCCTGTTTTCGGCGACATTTTTACATCCGAATCGGTGGGCGGTAATCGGCGACCTTGAACGGTAGCGAGTTATGAAGACTGGGTAAGTTTCGGGACGTGTACTTTTTTGAAAAAGAGCATTCTATCTGCTGTTTTGCGTTTCTGGATCGCATGTTTGAAGGCCTGTGATAAGGGTGGCGAATCGTCGTCTGTGTCGGCGGAAACTGTGACCCGGAATTGCCACTCGGAATGGGACGTGCTTTCCGGATCGCCCTTCAAGCGGAAACTACATCCCAGATTTCGGCTCCAGACCGGGATGTGCTTTCCCGGCGGCGTCTCTGGCGGAAATTGCACCCCGGAATGAGCGCTCAGAGTGGAACATGCTTTCCTAACGAAGCCGCATGCGGAAACTGCGTCCCGGATTCGATGCTCAGGACGGGATGCCGTTTCCGATAGAGGCATGGGGTGGAAAGCCTCCCATTTCTAATGTTCAAGAAATGGGAGGCAGCTCATCGCGAGCTGGGCCTTTTGTTTGGAGCGGAGGCAGCATCCCGGAATTCGGGCAATCCGGTGGTCAGGGGTTGATCGAGCATCGCGCTAAGGATGCCAAGCGTAAAACCTTCAATGAACATAGCGTAAAAACTACATCCGCAACGGCGTAAAAACTACATTGGAAGTAGCGTAAAATCCGCATTGAGAATGGCGTAATTTCGTATATCGCATGATCGCCCGAGCTTGCACACGGCCTTTTGCGAGCTCTTGCCATGAACGAGAGCCAGGCTGTCACGTACAAGACGCTCATGAAGGATGCCTCGTACGGCGAGGCGGGTCCCGACGAGAGGACCATCGCTGCGTACCTGGACCTCTTCAACAGGCTCAAGCTGACCGAGGACCTGTGCGGATGGGAGCCGCCCATGCGCTCGAAGGCCCGCGTTCGCGTGCGCCCCAAGCGCTACTTCTGCGACCCGTTACTTGCGGCGACGTTGCTGGGGGCTACCCCTGAGCGGCTGCTTGGCGATATGCAAACGTTTGGGATGCTCTTTGAGAACCTCGTTCTGCGCGACGTGCGCGTGTTCCTTTCCACCTACGGCGGTGTCGACAACAGTGTCCATTATTTCCGAGATGAGAAGGGCCTTGAGGTCGATCTGATCGTTGAGCACGACGGGCGCTGGGGAGCCATCGAGGTCAAGCTGAGCGATGCGAAAGCAGACGATGGAGCGAGAAATCTCAAGGCGCTGGAGAGGAAAGTGCTCTCCAATCCTGCCGCCCAGAATGCCGCGCCGGCGTTTTTGGCGGTCGTGGTTGGAAAGGGGAGCATTGCCTACACACGCGACGACGGCGTGGCGGTGATCCCCATGGCGGCACTTGGGGCGTAGTGGTTTTGCGGGCGTGCCGTGCTTCCATTACCGAAAATCCATTTGTTAGACCTGGCGTCCGCGGGTAAAATAAAGTCGACGGCAGCCCAAGTAGTGAAGAGCTGGGCGGCGCCGTTACTTCGATTAAGGGGTCAATGCCTTAGAGGCGTCGACCCCTCTTTTTCTGCTTCGTACGCTGCTTGAGTGCCTCGGTAAGTCCGATAAGCGCCGTGAGGAGCGAGACCAAAGCGGTCAGGAGCTTCACAAAATCAGTCAGATCGGTCATGGGCATCACCTCCCGTCGCATGGAGGGCGCTGCCCGGCACATGGAACTGCCGTCAACAACAACCAGTCTATCAAACTGCAGCCATAAATACGAATATATGTTCGACAATAACAGCGACGTAACCATCTCATAGCGCAGCTTTACGCAAGGATGCCGGAAAGCTGCACTGTGCGATTTCATGTCCGCACGGACACTTATCCTTACGGCAATGTAGCTGCCTGTGAAACAGGCGGCAGTTGACGGAGAAAGGCCCTCACCGTGCCAGACAAAAAGATGCCGGGTATCTCGGCTATCGATACGACGAACTTTGCGCGCCAGATTGTGCTGGACTTTGAGTTTGCGCCGGTGCCAAAGCAGCGCCGGCGCCGTGGACTGCGCAACGAGATTATCGAGGTCGGCGCCGTCAAGCTCGATTACCACGGCAACGTTATGGGCGAGTTCTCGCAGTTTGTGCAGACGGAATTTACCGAAGGTGTTGCGTTTCCCGTCCGCGAGCTCACAGGGATATCGGCTGTGGACACCGCGATGGCCGATCCGCTCTATGTGGTGATCAAAAGGCTCAGCGATTGGATCGGTCGCTACTCCGCCCAGATAGTTTGCTGGAGCGGGACGGATCGTCGACAGCTTTTGACCGAGCGCCAGGCAAAGCGCATCGACCTTTCCGTATTTCCTACGGACTGGGCCGACCCGCAGGCGTTTTATACCTCGATCATGGACGTGGGCAGCCACGGGTGCGTCTCTTTGAGTGACGCGGCAACGTGGTTTGGCATCGAGTTCGACGAGTCGACGGGTCACGCCCATAGCGCCTTAGCCGATGCGCGCGTAACCGCCAAGTTGCTCAAGCAGGTGATGGAGGGGGACTATCACGTGAATCCGCACGCCCAGGAGATCCGCCAGCGGTGGGGGATGATCGAGCGACCCCAGACGCGCCTTTCCAGCAAGTGCCCCGAGCTGGGCGACCTGCTGCTGAGGCTGAAAGCGGAGGGGAGATAAGAGGCATCCTCCGCCCATGCTGGTGCGGCGCCTTACTGCCTGGCAGTTCCTGACGTCGGCAGGTGGCTGCCGCAGTGGCCTATCACGATCAGCTTCGCCTCGTCATCAAAACAAAAGTGCAGGCGGAATGGGTCGCGGCGGTTGCGACCGTTGCCCTTAATGTGCGGCAGGATGCAAACCTGCTTACCGTTGTAAGTGCGTTGGCGGAGCCGCATGAGCTCGGTGTCGTTTTTAGTCAGCTTGGTCTCGGTTGGGGCGGCGTCAAACGAGGTCTGATTCCTATACTCGCTATAGAGGTCACCGGCCGTCGGGCGCTCCCCAAACTTGAGCTGCCACATGACGGTCGCTACGGATTTAAGGATCTGCCATTCCTCGTCAAGATCGGCAAAATCATAGCGGCGTGCCGAGTCGTATGCCTCGGGCAAAACGAAAATGCGCGAGGGCCAGAGATTCGCAGCAAACTTAAGCTCGTCTTCAAGGGTGCGCGGAAATGCCTCGAGCCCCTCGACAAAGCATGCTTCCGCTCTGAGTGCGGCTACCTGCTTTTCCGAGTGGTCGGCTCGCTCCAGAGCCTCTTGGAGTCGATACTTTAAGTTGGCGATCGTGTTCTCGGATTCATCCAGCTCGAGCAGGCTGTTTTCCAGTTGCTCAATACGCTGCTCATACGCGGCGTTGCTGTCGGCGTAATCGTTGGCCAGCCCCTCCCAGAGCTGCCTGTCGGCAGTCTCTTTTGACAACAACTCTTTAAGGTTGTCCATGGCCTCTTGGCTGTACGAGGCGGCAAGCGCTTTGGTGCGTTTTGCCTCGGCTACGGTTTCATTCTCTGCGTGGCGTTTCATCTCTGCCATGCGGCTGCGTAGCGCCCCAATTGATTGACGTGATTTGTACCAGGCAATATCGCTCGTGTCTACAATATCGCCCCTGCCGCGCAAGAACGAGCGCCCTAGGCTCCGGTTAAGTATCGTGGATGTCTTGTTGCCGTACTCGCTCAGCCTATCGCGCCTGATGCAGAGGTGTCGACGGGCGTCTTCTTCGTCAGACAGATTGATGTTCGGTTGGTAAATACGAAGTGACGACTTGGGGCAGTTGTAACGATAGGCAGGCGTATCGTAGAGAAAAAGATTGAACAGTTTTGATTTGAGCCGACCATCAGATTCGTCGGCGGTAAACACGTTGGCTAGGCCCATAAGGTTATTGGCGAGCTTGCCGGGATCTTTGACGGGATATCGACCGGTATCATCGCTGGTTATTAGAATCAGAGGGAGCTCGCGCTGGCTGCTCAGAAGGTTGTCGGAGAACTCGACGTCAAAGTTCTCAAACGTCAGGCGCGTGCACGATGTGTTGACGACTGTTTCTCCAACGCATGCCTGATGATTGGGAAGCGAAAACAGAACCTTTGCGATGCGGGGAATATTGAGGTCCGGTTCTGGCAGTGGCCAGCCCACATAATCGGGCAGGGTCGCATAGGTGACTTTGATATTGACCAGACATGAGTCGTCCTCAGCGGTCTCGAGACCAATACAGGTGTGCCAGTGACGAAACGGATAGTGACTGTCGGGCTCGTCATATTCAAAGGCCCAGGCGACGGGAATCCTGCCTCGCTTGTCATCAAAGGCTGCGCGAGTGCAAATACTCACGCGGCTGCCCGTGGTCATGCCTCCAGAATAGCCAACGGGATGGCTGAGGTTTCCAAATATAAAATCGGAGGCAATGTTTTTATTGCTCGACAAAAACTCAAAGGCACTCTGCTCATGACGTTTGCGTTGCTCTTTATCGCGCACCCAGGCGTAGATCTGACGATATGCATCGACGATTGAGGGTGTGGTGGTCGTATAGGGCGAAAGCCTGAACTTTGCTCGGTAATGAATCTGTTCGTTTTCGGACCGCATATTAGCCTCACTTGCCTGGTGGCGTAATTGACCTGCAATGCTCAAGTGTAGGCGTTTGAGTAAAGGGCGCGCATCGAACAACGGGCGTTAGGTTCCAAAGCGTCTGTAAGCGTGCTAAATGGCATCAGCGACGCGGAGCGATCATAAGGCATCCACGTCATTCGCAGCATTGTTGAACAACAGACCATGCGAGGTAAAAAAGGGTTCATTTACAGAAAAGGCGATGACATCGCAGGCCTATTGCAAGACAATGGGAATCGATTTTTTACTAACAATGTATTGCATATCGCAAACATGGGGATGGTCAACATGGGTTATGCCGACTTGCTGCGCAAAGATGCAAGCGCCACGGATATTCGCGAGTTTCTCGTGAGTGGCGAACAGACCGCAATAACCGTGCGCATCCCCGATACGTTGCGTGACGCCGCTAAGGAAGCCGCTTCTCTGAAGGGCACAAGCTTAAGTGCATACGTTCGCGAATGTTTAATCAAGGAGCTTACGAATGACAGGTAATGAACGACAGAAGTACAGTCTCTCCTTTACGAGCATTGGCGCCCGAAGGCTCGAGACCGCTGAGGTCGCGAGGGCTTTTGTTGAGACTTCTGATTGGGCAGAGGTTAGGCGTCGCATTGTCGAGGACGACATTATCAGCCTCAACAAAGAGAGCACTCGCAAGCGTGTCGGTGCCGAGATCATTAAGCGACTCAAGATGCTTGACACAGATGAACTGGCATTTTTGGCCGATGCCGTCGATGACGACCAGCTTGCCATGACATGGCTCGCCATTTGCCGAACCTATCAGGTGCTCTATTCGTTCTCGACTGACGTCGTTGCCGCGCGCTTTTCTAATATGGTGCCCGATGTGCCCCGAACGGCATGGGCCGCTTTTGTAGATGAGCAGTCTGTCGATCATCCCGAACTTGCACGCCTCACCGAAAAGTCGCTCAAACAACTCGAGTCCAGAGCATTCGGGATGCTCCGCGAGTGCCGCCTCCTTGACAACGCGGGCAACATCACCCCGCTCTATCCCTCGGCGCGTTTTGCGGACCTCATTCGCGAGCGCGCTCCGCAGGATATCGAGCTGTTTCCGAAGGCAGGTGTTTTGCTGTGACCAAAAAGTTCAAACACATCGGATCGCCCGAAGCGCGTGCTTTCATTGTTGAGCGTCTCTCCGACGACGCGCTACTCGGCCGCAAGGGCTATACGATGCGACAGTCGACGTATGTTTTGCCGTATCCCCCCGCGCAGAGGTCGTATGCTCGAGATCTCGTGGCTGCTATCTGCTCCGATGACCTGCCAAATAGGGGCGTCCGCGCTGTACGGGTGAACCTTTACGACGTCGTTCTCGACTATCTGGATTCCGAGGATATGTGGGAGCCTCTTTGTGAGGCCGAGCAAACCGCCACGCGCGACGAGCTCATCATGATGCTTCAGGACACCATTAGCGTTAGCGGTGTCATCAAGCCTGTCGTCGAGGCAGCTATCGACGATTCCGGGTGCGACATTGCGTTCATCACGGGCGTTGGAGAGACGTTTCCCTTTGTCCGCACACATACACTGCTCGGCGAAATCGAGACGGATAAACCCGTCGTGTTGGTGTTCCCTGGCGAATATCGCCAGAACGCCGACGGCTCGACCTCGCTGGACATATTGAACATTCCGTCCGAAGCAAATGGCGGCTACTACCGCGCGACGAACGTGTTTGACCTTTAGGGGGCAACTCTATGAAATACGAGTATATGTACGAAAAGCCGATCGACAGACCGATCGATGCCGTTGTGAAGGCCTCTAGCGTTGAGCATCTTGCTAATGAACTCGACGAGTACGTGATTACTCCCGAACTTGCCGGTCACCTTAACCGTTTCTTTGATGAGTACAACGATTCCGATGCCACTGGTAATGGCGCATGGATTGCGGGCTTCTTCGGCAGTGGCAAATCTCACATGCTCAAGATTCTCGCGGTGCTTTTGGAGGACCAAGAGGTCGCCGGCAAACATGCAGTTGACTACATCCTGCCTAAGCTCGAGGACGACCCTGCCCTGCGGGGCGCCATGGAAGTGGCCCGCACCCGCCATCCGAGCGAGTCGATCCTCTTCAACATCGACATCATCGCGCCCAACCAGGGCCGCACCGAGGCGGGAGGTCTCCTTGCCGCCTTCATCAAGGTATTCAACCACCATTGCGGTTACTTTGACGGCGACCAGCAGCATATCGCCAAAATGGAATATGACCTCGATCGAGAGGGATTGCTGGACGCATTCAAGGCGAGGATCGAGGCGGCAACCGAAAAACCGTGGGAAGACGTCCGCAAGGCGGCGCTCCTTTACGGTACCAAGATCACCGCGGCTTTCGACGAGGTGTGCGGAAATGAGCCCGGAACCAACGGCAACGTCGTAAGCTACTACCAGCAGACCTACAAGCCTGATATCCACGCCTTCGCGCTGCGCGTAAAAGAATACATCGACGCGCACGGACCCGGGTTCCGCTTGAACTTCTTCGTCGACGAGGCCGGCCAGTACATCGCCAAGGATTCAAACTTGATGACCAATCTGCAATCCGTTGCAGAGGAACTCGCCACCGTGTGCGACGGCGCTTCATGGGTGGTTGTCACCAGCCAGGAGAACATGGAGGACACCATCGGCCAGATGACCGACAGGTCCGCCAACGACTTCTCTAAGATCCAGGCGCGGTTCAAGGTCAAGATGCAGCTCACGTCCAAGGACGCCAAGGAGGTCATCAAGCAGCGTCTTCTGGCCAAGAGCCGCGATGCCCTCCCCGCCCTGGGCGCAATGTACGACAGGTACAAGGACGACTTCCCGGTGCTCTTTGACTTCGCCGACGGTTCGAAGCGCTATGTGGGCTATAGGGATGAGGACGATTTCGTAGGCACGTATCCCTTCGTGCCCTATCAGTTTGACCTGTTCATCACTGCAATGCGTGGTCTTTCCGACTACAACGCCTTCACGGGCAAGCACCATTCTACGGGAGCCCGCTCCATGCTCGGCGTGTTTCAGGAGGTCGGCGTCGAACTTAACCGCGGTGACGGCTCGACGGAGGGCCAGAATCTGGCAACGTTCGACTCAATGTTCGAAGGGCTGCGCAACTCGTTAAAGAGCGAGGTCTATGGTGCCATCAGCATCGCCGAGACAAACCTTGCTGACATGCCCATGGCAATCCGCGTCCTCAAGGCGCTGCTGCTCGTCAAATACTGCAAGGACTTCAAGGCAACCCCGGGAAACCTGCGCGTGCTCCTGTATGGCTCTTTCAGGCAGAACACGGCAACGCTCGAGCAGGAAATTAAGGATGCGCTTGCCGAGCTTGAGCGTCAGCTCTACATACGTCGTAATCCTAACTCGAACATCTATGAGTACCTTACCGACGATGAGAAAGAGATCGAGACGGAAATCCGTACGACGGAGATTCAGACCTCGGATGTACGCGACAAGATTGGCGATGCGTTTAAGGATATCGTTGGCGCCTCGCGCGCAAGCTACGAGAATGGTTCCTTCTCGCATGCCTTCCCATACAATCTTAAGGTGAACGGCGACGCCATCGGACGTTCGGGTAACGACCTGACTGTTGACATTGTGACCGATGCTCCATCCGGTGGTATCGTGGATGTTCCAACCTCTGGCCCCAAGACGCTCACGGTTGTGTTGCACGATCCCAATGCGTTTCTCAACGATGTCGCCTTGTTTGTAAAGACAAATAAGTACGTAAACCAGGCGAGTGGTTCGAACGAGATTCGCAACGCGATAATCGCTGACAAGAGGGCGGTACTCAACGCGCAGTCGCGTAAACTCCGCGCCGATTTAGATGAGCTGATCGGAGAGGCGCGCTTCTATGTTTCTGGAGTCAACATTACCGACTCTGTGAGTGGTTCGGGCAAGGTCGCCATCGAGTGTGCTGTGGGCGAACTTGTGCGGCGCAGCTACACGGGCTTGCAACAAATTGTGCAGAACTACACCGACAGAGACGTTTACAACAGCTGTCTGCCGGCCCAATCGATGATTGACCTTCCTCTTCCCGAGTATGCCCAGACGGTACTTAGCTGGATCGGCATCATGGGTTCGGGCTGCGCGGTAACCGTCGGCGGCGATGGCACGTCGAGTCTGATTGCGCACTTTACGAAGGACGAGTACGGATGGCCCGACGTTGCCGTTCGCAATGCGGTGGCGACGCTCTACGCCGCCGGTCGCGTCGAGATTCGTAAGGCGGGATCGCTCCTCGAGGGCACCGCTCTCGCGCAGGCGCTCAAAGTTGGTCGCGATATGGATAAACTTGTCGTTGCCAAGGTCGAGGCCGTGTCTCCCGAGCGTCTTGCATCGATTAAGAGCTCGTTTAGAAAGCTCGTGGGCACCAATCCCGTTGGCGGCGATGCCAAGTCCATCGCAGGCGAGATGGTGACCTATCTCGAGCAGGAAGTTCCAGCGTTCCGCGCTGCCGAGGGACGAGCCTCGACTTATCCATTCGCCACCGAATTTACCGGGAAGCTTAACAAGCTTAACGCTGCGCTTGGCGCGGTGAATGCTGATTGGAAATGGCTCGTCGACCAGTTTCCCGAGAAGGCTGACGCCCTCGCGGAGGACAAGGTAGACCTGTCGAGTATGAAGCAGTTTATTGAAGGCTCGCCGCTCGCTGTTAAGTGGAATGAGGTCAAGGGGTTCGGTGAAACCGGCCTTGCCGAGATGCGTGACCTCGGCATCGACATTACCTCCGACCTTGAGGGGGCGTTTGCGGTCGTGAACGACCCTCAGTGTTATAAATCGCGCGATATCCCTCGCGCTGCGAGTGATGTCAGGCGGGCGAAGAGCGAGATTGACCGTGCTAGGGAGAGCTTAAGGTCCGACGTTGCTAAGGAACTCGACGAATATCGCGCTTCGTTTGAGAGCGCGTATGACATGGATGCGGTGCCAGAGGAAGCGCGTCTCTCGCTTGCAGAGATTTTCGATCAAGCAGCGGCGAGACTCGCCGAAGAGCAGTCATCGCTGCGCATACGGACTTTCCTTGAGTCGTTTAAGGATACCAAGGCGGCAAGCATAGTTTCCCTGCTCAATCCACCTGCGGCCGCTTCTGCGCACACGCAAGAAAACGACGAGTCTGACGGGGAGGCCGCTGGGTCGCAGCCCGAGCCCGCCCGGACCCAAGCGCCCATGACCTGTGCGCTGAGCTCGCTACGTGCGGGGGCTTATGGTAAACCGACCATCAAGAGTAGGCAGGATGTCGACGACTATCTCGAGGCGCTGCGCGCTGAGCTCGAGGCCAAGGTCGACGACGGAATCATCGTTACGAGGTAGGAACTGTGGACATCGACGTTCATGAAATCGAGGACAGGATCAAGGGCCAGTTCAGCCTTGGTCATGCGACGTTGTTCTGGGAGGACGAGTCCGGCGAGTACGCCGAGACTGTCGCCTCTTTAGATTTGGACGGCGGCGCTATCCTCGACGCGACCGGTGCGGAACTTGCATGCAAGCGGACGATCCTTCGCGAGCGACCTGCCCATAATCTTGTTGTTTATCGTTCGGGTGCAAAGCCGCGTTTTCAGGATGACTTTCTATACGACATAAAGCTCGCTGCCACGCCCTTCACTTGCAAGATGGAAGGTATCTGGGCGAGCGAATGCGGCGTTCCTATGGCCCTTGCCGACGCACTCGCCGAACATGGACGCTTCTTCAACTCAAAGGAGCGTCGCAAGGCCCTCGCAGCAAGCGTGCTAAGTAAGAGTGACGACCGTTCTCTTCGTTTGGCGATGCTCGCCGCGTGCGTAGGATCGAGGGCGGAGATTCCTCGCGATGCCGTGCGTGATGTGGTGAAGAAGCTCCTCGCCGAGCTTGGGCGCGGGCAGGATAGGACGTTGCGAGCCATTTACGAGTGCGGGCTTGTCACAACGCTTTGGTCTGAGATCTTTGAAGTTGTGGGATATGCCGCACCCACGGGTGAAGACCCGACCCTCGAAGACCTTGCTCTTAAGATGCTCAAGGCACGCTGTGCTGATCTCATTTGTGACAGTGTGTCGCTCAAGGCGGATGCCGCGCGAATACTCGCTGACCTTGCCGCTAGCAGCCGCACCAGCGATTCATATGACTCGCTGGCACGCGAATACTCCGACGCTGTCGTTTCATCGGTGGGCACTGACAAGCGTTCAATGGAGTCTATCGGCACTAACGATGCTCTGGCAGTCTTCGATGACTGGATTATCACAGATATGCTTGGACGTGCTCTCGACGGCACGCTGCACGCGGCTGATGCCCAAAACGAGCTAAACGTACGCCTGCATACTCACTGGTTTGAAGACTATGTCCACCAGTATGAGGCTCTGGCTGTTGCAGTCACGACGCTCGAGGGAATCGAGGCATATAAGACGGAATGCACCGCAGCGACAACCGAGAAGGATATCTTCGACGCGTACTGCGCCAATTGGTACCGCATCGACGAGGGATACCGTTGCTTTGTGAATGCCATGCGCAATACGACCGCCCAGTTTAGGAGGAGGGCCAACGAGCTTGTGTCCAAGGTTGATGCTGCCTATGGCAAGTTTCTCGTTGACCTGACCGATCGCTGGCAACTGCATCTTATGGATTCGGGGGCCTATCCGCCCTCGTCTATTCCTCCGCAGTCGGGATTCTTCTGCGAGAAAGTCGAGAAAGAACTCCCGATGGCCGAGAAGGGCAAGCGTCTGGGCGTTATCGTTTCCGATGCGATGCGCTACGAGGTTGGTGCCGACCTTTCGACTCGTATCGCCGGCGGAGCCTTGTCTTCGGGACGTACCCTCGTGAGTGCGAGCTGCGAGGGAATGGCCTGCATGCTGCCGAGTTATACCCAGCTGGGTATGGCGGCACTACTTCCTGAAGGGACTATGGAGGTCGACTTGGCCACGGCAAACGTGTTGAAGGGCGGCGATGCTACCGATGGGCTCGCCAATCGTCAAAAGGTCGTAGAGGCAGCGATTCCCGGTGCCATGCTCATCCAGGCGTCAAAAGTCCTTGAAGAGGGTTTGCCCAATGTCGAGGGCGCTCCGCTCGTGATGGTCTACCATAACGCGATTGACAAGCGCGGTGACTCTCGCGACACCGAGGGCGAGGTCTTCGCAGCATGCGAAGATGCAATCACCCAGGTGATGAAGATTGCCGGTGAGCTTCTGCGCGCGGGATGCGGTAAGGTCCTCGTGACCGCCGATCACGGTTTCCTCTATCAAGATGGCCAAGTCGAAGAGTATAACTTTGCCGCGGCGGACGGTCTTACCGATCTTGCCCATGCTTCCGGTCACAATCTTAGCCACGGCAGAGGATATGCCATGGGCTTGACGCTGCCAGAGAGCGACGTTCTAATTGAATACTCTTCAGCGCAACTTTCGCTTGGTGGCGAGGGGCGGTTCGCCTTCCCTCGAGGTATTACACGCTTGCGTTTGCGCAGCAGTGGCGCGCGCTATGTCCACGGCGGTGTTTCTCCGCAAGAGAATGTCGTTCCGGTGGTAACCATAAAACGAGTCGACGCTCGTCAGACGGCGGAGTGCACGGGGGTTCAGGGCTTCCTTTGCGGAAGGCCCGCCATTACCGGCTCAACGGTGACCCTCGACGTATACCAAACGGAGCCGTGCTCCGAGAAGGTGAATCCGCTGACCGTGCGCGTTGGCCTCTACGACTCTGATGATGCGAGCCGCCTCCTTTGCGCCGAGGAACAGACGCTTGAGCTCGCAAGTGCGGCTCAGGGCTCCGAGGAGCGTAAGACCCGCGTCACGCTCCACGTGACCGACGACGTGGACGACTGCGCCGCCGCAATTCTCAGGATAAGCGCGCGCGTGGGAAACACCAACCAGTTCGACGCCGAGTGGGAGCAGCGGCTCTCCGTGAACCGCGCGTTCGGCAACGACTTCGACTTCTAGGACGGCAGACATGGACTCCAACAAGATAAAGAACCTGGCCTTCGGCGCCCGCGACGCATTGCGCGCCGAGGTTGCCGCGAGGATCGACGCCGTCCTGGAGCCCGGCAGCCCCGAGCGGCTCGACCTGCCCGAGAAGGTCAGGGGGCTCGAGACCGCCATCGACGACAAGGGTATGGACGCCGTCGTCGAGTCGACGGCGTACACCTGGTTCAACCGTCTGTGTGCGCTGCGCTTCATGGACGCGAAGGGCTACACGCCCGTTCCCGTGGTGACGCCGCGTCCGGGTACGACTCAGCCTGCGATTCTTACCGATGCCGCCCAGGGCATCTTCGACCCAGATTGGGGCTTTTCTCGCCTTGTGCGCGACCGCGGCAGAGCGTCCTCGCCGGCGGCAGCGGCTCCGGCGCGAACCGCACCGAGGCGGCCTACGGCGAGCTGCTGGTGGCGGTGTGCGACCGCTACGCCGCGGCGATGCCCTACCTGTTCGGTGAGGCGGCGGCGTCGAGCCTCGTCATGCCGCAGGGGCTCCTCGCCGAGGGCTCGATCCTGCGCCGCATCGTCGAGGACATGGACGATGAGGAGTGCGAGACCGTCGAGGTGCTGGGCTGGCTCTACCAGTTCTACGTGGCGGAGCGCAAGGCGGAGTTCAACGGCAGCGACCGCAAGGCGACCGCGGACGACATCGCGCCCGCCACGCAGCTGTTCACGCCCGACTGGATCGTGAAGTATCTCGTGGAGAACTCCCTCGGGCGCCTCTGGATGCTCAACAACCCGGGCTCGGCGCTCGCCAACAAGATGGACTACTACATAGCACCCGAGGGCGAGACCGAGGATTTCATCAGGGTCTACTCGCCCGAGGAGCTGACGCTGTGCGACCCGGCGTGCGGATCGGGCCACATCCTCGTGTACGCCTTCGACCTGCTCTTCGAGATCTACCAGGAGGAGGGCTACTTCCCGGAGGACGTCCCGGCGCTCGTCCTGCAGAACAACCTCTTCGGCATGGAGATCGACGGCCGCGCCGCCGAGATCGCCAAGTTCGCGTTGGAGATGAAGGCGCGCGAGAAGGACCCCGATTTCTTCGAGAAGCATATCGACGCGAACGTGACGGTGCTCGAGCCCGTTGTGTTCGAACCCGGCGCTCTCTCGGGCGCGGGCCCGATCGCTGGTGCGACCGAGCTTCTCGACGCATTCGAGCACATGACCGAGGTGGGCAGCCTCTATGTGCCCGCACCCGGTGACATGGCCGCCGTGGACAACGCCATCGCGAGCTTCAGCGAGGATGACCTGATCGGGACGGGCATGCTCAAGAGGCTTCGCGCGATGAAGAGTGTGCTCGAGGCGTTGTCGCGCAGGGTTGACTGCGTGGTCGCAAATCCTCCGTATTTGACGAGAGGTCATTTTAATAGCTATATGAGCACCTGGACAAAGAATAAGTATCCAGATGAGAAAAATGATTTATGCACCTGTTTTATCAAACGAGGATTTAGCCTAGCCAAGACATGCGGTTATTCGAGCATGGTTACGATGCACTCATGGCTAACTCAACGTACCTATAAGGCGATGAGGCGACTTGTAATTGATACCAAGGATATTGTCGCTTTGGTGGATTTGGGAGCTGGGGCTTTCGAACAAATTGCTGGGGATGTTGTTCAGGTCTGTGCGACGGTATTGTTTAGCGGGCATCCATTATTTACCGGTGTTTATATTGATCTGCAGGAATATAAGACGAGTTCTGCCAAAAGAGGTGCTTTAACGAGCGCAATAAAAGGCGATGAGCAGAAGTTCATCTACCATAAGAGCCTGAGTGATTTTGCAAGTCTGCCTGACTGCACTATTTCATACGGGCTTACGCCAGCAATGTGCAATGCGTTTTCCGGCAATGCGCTTCTCGGTGATTATGCTCCTGGGTCTGTAGGTATTCAGACGGGGAATAACACGAAGTTTATTAAAGCTTGGTGGGAAGTCGCATATGGAAATATTGGTTTTGGCCTGTCTTCAGTAAACGATCTGACGTTTGCTCCGCAAACTTGGTACCCACTTAATAAAGGCGGAGACTACCGAAAATGGTACGGGAATGATTTTGAAGTAATAAACTGGAAGAATGACGGGGAAAACGTTAAGCGTTTGCTTCCTAAAGAAACGCGACACGTTCAAGATTATAGGCCAGAATATAAGTTTTCCGAGGTTGTTACTTGGTCAAAAATTGGCGGAGGTGCTTTTCGATTTAAGCCAAAGGGCTTCCTTTCCGACATGGCTGGAATCGGAATTTACCCTCTCCGACATGCCAAGGCTATTCTTGGTCTACTCAACTCAAGTGTTGGGGATGAGTTTCTGAAAAAGATTTCACCAACCATTACTAAATCAGTCGGTGAAGTAAGGAAGGTTCCGCTAAGCGAGGCGGTTCTTACCGATGAGTTGGACGCAGCCGTTGAACGGCTCATCGATTTGTCTCGAATAGACTGGGATGCCTTCGAGATTTCCTGGCACCTCGACTACCATCCGCTTGCGCCTTCTGCGCGCGAACGCGCCGAGCAGCTTTCCTACGGTGTTTACTCTGATGCCCGCGCTGCCTCTGTCTCACTAATTTCGGAGAGGTTCAAGCGTTGGAGCGCCGATTGCGACGACCGCTTCAACGAACTCAAGTCCAACGAGGAGGAGCTCAATCGCATATTTGCGCGCATCTACGGCATGGAGGGTGAGGTGCCCATCGAGGTGCCAGAAGACAAGGTCTCGGTGCGCCGCGCTGACCTTGTACGTGATGTGAAGTCTCTCGCCTCCTATGGTGTTGGCTGCATCATGGGCCGCTACTCCACCTTCTCACCCGGGTTGATTCTGGCCGACGTGCAGCAGACGGTGGATGACTTCAAGGCAAAAGTTCCCAATGCCGAGTTCCTGCCCGATGAGGATGCCATCCTCCCCGTGCTTGACGGGGAGTGGTTCGGCGACGACATCGTGACTCAGTTCCGCAAGTGGCTCGAGGTGACCTATGGCGCCGAGACGCTTGACGAAAACATCAGGTTCATCGAGGACGCCCTGGGCAAGGACCTGCGCAAGTACTTCGTGAAGGAATTCTACAAGGACCACTGTGCGACCTATCAGGTGACGGGCGGCGGCAAGCGGCCCATCTATTGGATGTTCGCAAGCCCCAAGGGCAGCTTCCAAGTGCTTGTTTACATGCATCGTTACACGCCGAGCACGGCCGGCCAGATTCTGACCAAGTACCTGCGCGAGTACGTCGAGAAGCTCAACGCGAAGATCGGCCAGCTGGAGCAGAGTGACCGCGCCGCCGACAACCGCCAGGCGGACAAGTACCGCGCGGCGGTGCGCGAACTCACCGACTGGGAGCGCAACGTTATCTACCCGCTGGCGAACGAGCGCGTGGACATCGACCTGGACGATGGCGTGAAGAAGAACTACAACAAGTTCCCGCACGCCTTGGCCAAGGTCGCGGGATTGAGCACTTGGAGATAGGACTGCGCATGGACGCATTGGATAAAAAACTGAACGACGTATTTACGGGTTATGTAGTCCGTAAGGACCTCGTCAAGCTCGTGAAGGGCAATGCGGCGGTTCCCAGCTACGTGCTTGAGTACCTGCTGGGGCAGAATTGCGCCACCGATGACGAAGGCCAGATTGAGGCGGGCGTGGAGCGCGTGCGCAGCATCCTTGCCAAGCACTACGTGCAACGTGCCGAGGCTGGCGCTATACGTTCTGATATTAAGCAAATTGGCCAGAAGCGTATCATCGACAAGGTTTCCGTCACGCTCAACGAGAAGCGCGATGCCTATGAGGCGTCCTTTGAGAACCTGGGTGTATCCAAGGTCCTCGTGAGCTCCGACACAGTTAAGAAGAATCGTCGTCTGCTCGTTTCGGGTGTGTGGTGCATCGCCGATTTATCCTATGAGGCAAATGAGGCGCGCGATGAATCCCCCTATGTGCTCAATTCGCTTAAGCCTATTCAGATGTCACGTTTCGACTTTGAGGGCTTCGTTGCACGCCGTTCGCAATTTTCTGAGGACGAGTGGATTGACGTACTCATCCGCTCGATTGGCTTGGATCCTAATCAACTGGGTCGCCGTGCCAAATTGTTCCAGCTGACGCGCCTCGTGACCTATTGTGAGCGTAACTACAACTTGGTTGAGCTGGGTCCCAAGGGCACTGGCAAAAGCCATGTGTTCAGTGAGTTCAGCCCGCACGGTATCCTCATCTCGGGCGGCGAGGTGACGCCGGCAAAGCTATTCGTGAACAACTCCACGGGCAAGATCGGTTTGGTTGGCTACTGGGATTGTGTGGCCTTCGACGAGTTCGCGGGCAAGAATAAAAAGCCCAAGGCCGATATCGTTGACATCATGAAGAACTATATGGCCAACAAGAGCTTTAGTCGCGGTATTGAACAGGTGACGGCAGAGGCGTCTATGGTGTTCGTGGGCAATACCAGCCACGATGTGAGCTATATGATCAACAAGACGGACCTGCTCGAGGATTTGCCTCCCGTCTATCATGACCCCGCGTTTATTGATCGCTTGCATGCCTATATCCCTGGCTGGGAGATGGGTATCATCCGTGGCGACATGTTCTGCAGTGATTTTGGCTTTATCGTTGACTACCTTGCCGAGGCCTTGCGTGCTATGCGTCCTATGGACTATTCGGGTGAGGTCGATCGGTTCTTCGAGCTTTCGAGCAGTATCTCGACGCGCGACCGTGACGGCGTGGTAAAGACGTGCGCGGGCCTGATGAAAATTCTGTTCCCCGGGCGCAATGAGACCGCTGAGGAGGCCGCTGAGATCGTCGAGTTCGCTTTGGAGCTGCGCAAGCGCGTGAAGGACACGCTCGTTCGCATTGACGAGACCTTCGAGCGTGTTGACTTTGCCTATCGCCCCAAGGGGGGAGGCGCCTGGAAACAGGTGGCAACGCTCGAGGAGCTTGACTATCCCGCGACGTATCACTCGCTGGACAAGGTACCTTGGGAGGGCGACAAGAGCGGAATACTCGCGAACGACGAGCTCGAGATGTCTGTTCAAGCCGATAGACACGCCGCCGAGGCGCCCGTTGATGCGTCTGTCGTGCCTGCTGAGGTTGAAACTGCTCCCGCCGCGCAGTCTCAGCCGAAGCCAGCGGTGCGCAAGCCTGGAGCTGGGCACATTGCCCTGCGCGAGAACCAACGTGGCGTTTCCTACGAGAAGCTCTTTGGTGCCTACTTGGATGGGGCGCAGAACGTTGAGATTATTGATCCGTACGTGCGCACGTTCCACCAGTGTCGCAACGTAATGGAGCTGCTTGAAGTGGTCGTGCGTCATTGCAAGTTTGACGTGACTTCGGTAAAGGTGCATCTGATCACAGCTCCCGACGAATATTCCGATTCCAAGCAGGAGGAATACCTGGAGCAAATCAGGGAGTCCATGTCTCCCTTGGGCCTTGATTTTACTTGGAAGATTGATCGTAGCGGTGCGCTTCATGCGCGACATCTCAAGATTGATAGCAAGTGGGACATCCTGCTCGATCGTGGGTTGGATATTTGGCAACGCTTCGATAGCGGCAACGCTTTTAGCATCGAGAACCGCCTACCCGAAATGCGTCGCGTGAAGGCATTTGAGCTTACGTACATGAAGGTGAGCGAACAATAGGGTAGTATGCGCCGTCCATTTTGAAGGGGGGACCCAATGTATTCTTATCAAGTTCCTGACGGTTTTGATCGGCGTGTCGAACAGTATCTAGTGGCCATTGCCCCGAATACAAAGGTTCTTACGGACTTGCGACGTTGCCATTACGATTTTGAAGATCTCGGTAACGCTTATTATGCGGGTATTAGACCGTCTCCCTGGGATTCAAATGCTATGGACGTAACCCTGCTTGGCCCATCAGCGTCCATAGATCGCTTACGTGAAATGAAGGCCGCCCTTAGTACGGCTGTTTCCAAAGCGTTGAATACGTCTGCAACCGGCCTTCTGTTGAGTGAGCTGTTCTTGATTGAGGACGTCGTGACGCTTTCCGCTTCTTTTACCTCTGATCAGGACAGGTTCGTTGATGATGTTAGAAATGCCCAGGTTATCAAAGAGGAAATTGTAAGAATTGGGGAGAACTTAAGTAAAAATATCCTGTATACAGACGACATTTCCGAGGATTCCATCAACGACTTCTTTCGTGATTTCTTAGAACGGCTGGATTGCTTTGAGGTCAAAGACCAGACCAGGCATGGGCTTTCTTCAAATGGCTCGGCGGCCGGGGAAGTTGATATCCTCTTGCAAAAAGATGGGCGCGAGGCAGCAATTATTGAAGGGCTTAAACTTTCGTGTGTGAATACTAGCTATATTGGCGAGCATATAAGGAAGGCAACAATTAATTACAATCCGCTCGGAACTCCAGTATTTATTCTCGCGTATGTATCGACAAACGATTTTGAAAAGTTTTGGCTGCATTGTTTGGAGTTTTTAAAAGGCTACTCCTTTGATGCGCGAGTGGAAAAGTCAATACTCTCTGAAGCTACTCCGAATGCTGCCTGTAGGCTGGCGTCGGCTGTCCTCTCGCGTGATGGCTTCTCCTTCCCGTTTTTCTTTATTGCGTTCAAGCTCATTAAATGAGTTAAATAGGCTAGCTCAATTATTAGAGGTAATCCGGCAATACCAGCGAGGCACCTTTTCGTTCGTGTATATCTATCCGGCAATCTCTTTCATAGAAAGGTGACTTATGATTCAACAGGTTGCTTTCGAGGTCCCTACGGAAATTGCGTTGGGCTTAGCTACTGGCAAGTATGTCCAATGGGGTGGAGTCGTGCGTGACGGTGCTGGACATATTGTCAAGCACCTTAAGCCTGCAGATGTTCAAAATGGAGCCAACAAGGCATTGCAGATAGCTGACCAGGCGGCTCAGCTCGCGAAGCAGAACAAGAAGGTTGCTATAGCCGCGCTTGTGGTTGCGGGCGTAGCTGCGGTCGGCGGCGGCATCTATGCGGGAATGACTCATGTGCGTCACAGCAAAGAAGATGCGATGCGAAGGAAGCAGATGGCAGACTTTAACACCGCATTCTCGGAATACCTTAAGGCTTTGGGGGATGGCGAACTCACAATCGAGATGATTGACAGATTGGAGGGCGCCATAACTGCTCTTAATGACGGCAAGGAGGGCTTCACGGTCGAAATCAAGGGCGAACAGTTTGAGGATATTGTTAAGTCCGTGCGCGACTACACAGAGCGTCTTTCGAAGGCGAATGGCGAGAAGGCACCTAACGTCATTCTTGGGCTGTTCGAAAAGAAGCCGAATGACATTGAGGGCCTGAAGGAATGCCTCAACACCCAGCGAGGAATACTCCTGCGAGCAGCATAGATGAACCGCTATATTCGGGATGCGGGTTTTGCGCTCTTTCGCACCAAGCATTCGGCCACTTTGCAGCTCTCCATGGTCGTGTATCGCTCGTGATATCGACTCGGAAGATTCTGAACGCCGACACTTTGGCAATCAGATTGCGGAGGGCGGGCCCATCAAGATCGGTGAACCAGCGGACGTTGGGCATGGCGGTGTGGTTGCCAAGCCTATAGCTGAGACGGGAAACGTCTTCGGGCGCAAGGATAATAACAGGCCCCGCGTTCCCTGAGGGACGTGGGGCTTTTGAGGACTACAGTTTTAATTGTTATTAGAGATAGCTATTCAGCCAATCGGGCATACTGGGATCGTCAATACTCCATGAATCCTCTTCATGTTCGCTTTCCTCCCAGCTGCTTTCGTCCCCATCGAAGAACTTGTGCCTATTGCACTTGTACTTGACAACCGTGTCTCCTTCACGGCGGTACTCGTTCCAGTAGTAGTTCTGCTTTCCGTATCCGTCCCACTCCTGAGTCCTGTATATGACCATGAGGCCTCCTTTCGTCTACGTGCGTTGGGCACGCGACACATTGGGTTTGACTACTGGGCCATGATTTGTGCGATGCGAGATTTTTTGGCATCGATGTTCGTCAATTCTTCTGTAGAAAAGACATATGGGACAACTGCTTCATCCCATTCGATATTTGAGAAGGTATGACCGGCGCGCGTGACCTTGACCGTTTCTTTCCCAAAGAGCTTGCCGACCTCCGTGAGCTTATAGCCCCAAGGCTCTTTTGTCATCATTCCGCTGGAGACGAGACGCTTGTTAACTTCCTGATTTGATAAAAGCAAGTCGTGTCCGAGCCCCGTTGCGGTCTTCTCGACTCCGGTAAGGTTGACCTCTGGCAGAGGGGTCTTTGCGGCTGCCTCAATAATCGCGGCAGCACTCTTGCCTGCGGTGTTGCCATTTGTTTTGATTTTAGTCGCATGGTCCGTTTTTGCGGCTATCGCGATGCCAACGATTGAGCCGAGCGCGACGAATGCGCCGATGCCAATCTGGACTTTATGATGTTTGAGCCATGCGATGCCTTCGTTCTCCTCGGGCAGATTAGTATCATCCAACTCCATTTTTCTATACCTCATTTCTTGATCGATTTAGCGAGTTGGTACGCGAGAGAGCTCAATGCCGGAATCAATGCCGATGAGGCGGGGATTAGGGCAGCAGTGAGGGCGGTTGCTCCGACTATGGCGCTCTGCTTGGCGATGGCTTCTTGTTTTGTCCCTCCCTTACTTTCTTCCTTAAGGGTTATCTGCATCTTCTCTAGCTCTGCTGCTACTGGTTGATCGACGAACAACTGGATAATTTTTGCTAGATCCTCGTTTCCATTAACGGCGATTTCGTTGTTGAACACTGCTCTGATGGCGAGATAGTGCATCTTCGTCATCTGTGTTTTACCTGTCTCGAGGCTGCTGACGGTTTGCTTCGTTATGCCCAGTTCGTTCGCGAGGCGCTCGCCACTCCAACCCGCTGCCTTGCGAATGGTTGACAGGTGAGCTTGGAGCCTGCTGACTAGTTCTTCATCCGGTGAAGTCATTTATGCCTCACAAATAGTAAATATTCCTTACTCTTGTCAAATATTATATATCAAATCAGAAATTCATCAATTACTAAGTGAGTCATAGTTTATACGGCCGGCTCCTGAATTCCCTCAGTTTTCAACTGAACCGAAAACGGAGCTGATGCGCGGCGCTCAGCAGCTCGCACTCCCTCCGGCTCCACTGGCGCAGCTCGGCCGCGTGCACGGTGTCGCGACACAGGTCCAGGAACACCTCGGCGTTCTCGCAGAAGCACTCGTGGGCAAAGGCGCCCGAGCCGCTTGCGATGCACACGCTGTCGGCGAAGAGCTATCGGCTAGTCGATTCGCGCGGGCAGCGGCTAAAGCGGGCGTGTGATAAATTGATAATTGATGAGAACGAACACGTGTTCGTTTATATGGTAAGATATATGCCAGCGGGAGCGATTTCATTCGATATCGTTCTTGCCGGTACTTTTTACTTCCGCATGCTGTCGGCGCGGACTTCGAATTCAGAGAGGGTGATTGCAATGCTATACGAATTTAAATAGATCTCTAATGCTTGATTAAGACCATGTCTATGTCAAAAGACATACAAAAGTGTTAGTCTTTTGACATGAAACACTTTGATGAAATATTCGAACTGGCGGCAGATGGCTACGGCATCGTGACTGCTGCGCAGGCACGCGAGATTGGCGTAACCACTGGAGAACTGAGCCGATGGTGTGCCACTGGGAAATTGATGCGCCGAGGACATGGGGTGTACAAGCTCACCCAATGGGTTCCGACGCCCCGTGATGTCTTTGCGGAGGCAGTGGCTCTTGTTGGTGACGAGGGTTTCCTGTGGGGCGAATCAGTGCTGTCTATGCACGCACTTGCACTTGTTGATCCTCGTGCCGTGACCGTGGCAACACCAAAGCGTATTCGCCGCAAACTGCCAGCTTGGGTAAAAACAGTGCCCGCTCCAGAGAATGCGAAAACGACGTTCTATGAAGGAATCCCTTCTCAATGCGTTGCCGATGCGATTGAGGCTTGTAAGGGGTCCGTTATGACCGAACGCCTCATCGAGGCAACCAAGCACGCTCAAGCCGAGGGTCTTATTACCTCCAATGAGCATGAGAGACTGATGAAGGAGCTGTCGTGAAGGAAGTCAAGAAGCCAACAAGCAGACGTAACCTTGACATAGCGATAGACCGATTCTGCGCTGATTTGGACGAAGAACCGGGCCGCATTAAAAGGCTCATTGCGGCCGTTGTTGTTGGGCAGATGCTACCCGATGGAGCCGCAAAGGGTGGAAATGCCCTGAAGATTCGCTTTGGGAAGGATGTCACGCGGTTCTCGCGCGACCTCGATACCGCCAGGGCATCCTCACTGAACGATTACATGACGAAGCTTGAAGATTCGCTCACTATAGGCTGGAACGGATTCTCGGGTGCCATTGTTCCGAGGGAGCCCGCATCTCCGAAGGGAATTCCAACTCCTTACGTCATGCGTCCGTTCGAAATCAAGATTGCCTACAATGGTAAATCGTGGATGACGCTGCCGCTTGAGGTCGGTCATAACGAAATCGGCGACGCCGACGATCCCGATATGGTTTCCTCGCCTGAAGCTGCGGCAATATTGAAAGGTCTCGGGTTTCCCGAACCGGGGCCGGTTCCGTGCATGAGGCTCGAGCATCAGATTGCCCAAAAACTTCATGCTGCGAGCAGCCCCGGCAGCGAGCGCGCCCATGATCTGATAGATCTCCAGATTGCAATTTCCAACGGGGAAATTGATTACCTAAAAACTCGAGAGGTCTGTATCAGACTCTTTGCGTATCGTGCGGAGCAGGAGTGGCCTCCAATGATCTCGAGGGGAGTGGGCTGGGACTCACTGTATTTCTCTCAGGCAGAAGGACTAAACGTTTTGCCGACTGTCGATGATGCCGTGGCATGGGCGAACGACTTGATTGCAAAAATCGATTCTGCTCGTTAGTGACACTGCTGAGATCTCTCGCTTACGCCATAGCAACCCCACGCGCAGCACTCAGCAGCTCGTACTCCCTTTGACTCCAATGGCGCAGCTCGGCAGCCTCGACGGCATCTCGGCATAGGTCCAAAAACACCTCGGCCCCATCGCAGAAGCACTCGCGGGCAAAGTCACCCGAGCCGTTCGCGATGCACGTGCCGTCTGCAAACAGCTTCCAACTCGACGGTTCGCGCAGGTTATCCCCGGACAGCTTGATCTGCAGCACATGCGGATTGCCGGCAGCACAGAGCTCTTCCTCGAGCTTCTGTACCGTAAAGCGCATCTGGTGGGAGAGGCTGCTCTTGACCATGGCCGAGGTGTAGCCGTTCGGCTTGTCCAGAAGATGCATGCGTTTTGGCTGTGCGACCAGGTTGTGGAAGTTGCGCTCGCGGCGCACGGAGAAATTGTCCATACGGACTCCTTTCATCGATGTTGGCAGGGCCACCGTGCCTCTTGGCCGGTTGGCGTCGGGATCGTGGAGCCAACTCTCTACCCCGACTCTGGATAAAACGCGCCCGCTCCTTGCGGGCAAGAGGAAGTCTATCAACGTGTACGGACAGAAATCAAGCGCCGCCTGCGAAATGACGCGTGAACGGCGTTGGTTTCCCAAGTGATTATTCGGCTTTCATCCAGAAAAGTGTCGAAATCAGCCGTGTAAAAGTACGGAAAAGTGTCGAAATAGGCACCTTAAAACTTCGGAAAAGTGTAGCTGGATGACAAAACAGCACTTAGAAGCCGGTGTTGGATGCGGGATCCTGCGGCCGCCTTCAGCCCTCGCTACTCATCGTCCCCGTCGTTGGGGTCACCCTTGAGGGTGTTGATGTCCAGATACTCGTCATCGTCCTCTTTTTGCTGGGTCTCCGACTCCGCTTGGGTGGGGCCGGAGAACAGCCGGAATCCCTCAAACGCAATGACGCCGAGCAGGGCAATGACAATGGCGATAAAGGCAACCTTGACTGCCTGCGGAAATTCCGAAAAACGCAGCGCCTTTTCCTCGGCGTAATAATCGGCGAAGCGCTCTTCGCCCGTGCTTTTGGTATACGCCGGTGCGGACGCGGCCTCCGGGTCATATTCCGGTGCAGGCGTGGCAGCGTACGGATCGTTGAGATAATCGCTCGATGTGGTGCCATAATCCTCGGTCTCGATGCGACCGGCGTCAGCATGGCCATCGGAATAATCGGAATATGCCGCACCGCCCTCATAGCCCGCGGCGCTCGTGTTGGCGGCAAAAAGCGGGTTAACTGGAACGTCGAGCGCCGGCATGCCGGTAGAGGTCTCATCCAGATCGGCTGCAGCCCAGGAATCGTAGGCAACCTGATGGGCAACGGGCTCATCGAGCCTTGTGACCGGAGGCTTGCGTGCCGCAGGAACAGGCAACTGCTGGGCGCTGTACATAACGGTGCTGTCGGCCGATTTGCCCTGCGTCGCTGCAGCGAGAAATGCCGCCGTCTCGGACGGGTCGCTTGCGGGGCGGGGAGTGGGTGTGGGCGCAGACGCGGGCGTCGAAACAGGCGACTGCGCAGGAGCCGGCGCAGATGCGGGCTTAGGCGCAAGTGCGGGATTGGGGCTTGACGGGCGAGCCCCACCGCCCATGAGTTCGTCGGCGGTCCACGGGCGATCATCCATCACGTCGTCAAGGCTCAGCGAAAACAGGTCGTCTTCACCCTCATCGAACATGCGGTGCACATGTCCACCAATTGCCGGAATCAATCCGCGACCGGTGCATGATGCCTTGCTCAACGCCATTCTGTTCCACCCTTTCGAAATACTAATGACATCGATTATATGGAACTTTCCAAGCGGCTCGGTCTTGGATTCATGCTTTCCAGAACTCGCGCCCAAAAGGGGAGGGGCAATCCAGGCGAGTGCCTACTTGTCGCCTGTTGCCGCCTTGGCCTCATTGAGGTAGCTATAGAAGCTGTACTTGGAGATGCCAAAGAACTCGCAGGCGCGCTCGCTCGACTTGGAAATGAGGAAGGCGCCGCGACGGTCGAGGTAGCCAATGGCACGAATGCGCTCGTCTTTGGTCATGAGTGCCGCGGGCTTGCCCACAAACTGTTCGCACTCGTGCAGCAGGTCCTCGAGCAGGTCGCCGATGTTCTTGGTAATGGGCTCGGGCTCGGTGTAGCCCGTGCCGCCGGTGCCGGTAAAGGCGTCGAGCGAACGCTCAAAAGCCTTCATAAGCGTAATGTCAAAGTTGATGCCCAAAATGCCGACGGGCTTGCCCTCATCGTTGCGGATAAAGATGGTCGAGGACTTGAGCAGCTTGCCATCGGCGGTTTTGGTGAGGTACGGCTCGCGGTCGTGCACGTCGGCGGTGCCCTCGTGCATGGATTCAAGCACAATATGGCTGGGGCCGTCACCCAGTTTGCGCCCGCTGACGTGGCCGTTTTCGATCACTACGATGGAGCGGTCCACGTCCTCGGTCTCCAGGTCGTGGACGACGACTTCGCAGTTGGGACCAAATTGGAGCGCCAGACCGTGTGCGAGGCGCTTGTAAAACTCAATCTGTGCGGGGGTCATGGGTGCCTTCCTAAAAATTAGTTTGGGCATACTTTGCCATAAACCACACCTGTTCGCAAATAACGAAAGCGTCGCTGCGTTATGTAACCGTTCGGCGGCGAAAAGGTACCGATTACGGCAACAAACAATTTGTTAGGTTTTCCAATCAAAAAGTGTGATAGAACAGTGCTAACAAACTTTTTGTTTGGCATCCACATAAAAGTTCAGCCGTGTGAATGGGATCGGGCTGAAACGCGTATGCGGGGGCCGGCAAGAGAGAACTTAAGGAGTTCACCGTATGGCCGATAAGATCCAGTGGGCGGGCAACACGATGCCCAAGAGCGATGACAAGCACTTGGGAATCATGAGCCTCGACCACGTGAAGAAGGCCCGCGCCTTCCACCAGTCGTTCCCCCAGTACACCGTCACTCCGCTTGCCCGCCTGGATGGCCAGGCCGCGCGCCTGGGCCTGTCCAACCTGTGCGTTAAGGACGAGAGCTATCGCTTTGGCCTCAACGCCTTTAAGGTCCTGGGCGGTTCGTTTGCCATGGCCAACTACATTGCCGACGAGACCGGCAAGGACGTTGCCGAGTGCACCTTCGATTACCTGACCTCCGATCAGCTTGCCAAGGACTTTGGCCAGGCCACCTTCTTTACCGCCACCGACGGCAACCATGGCCGCGGCGTGGCATGGGCTGCCAACAAGCTGGGCCAGAAGGCCGTCGTGCACATGCCCAAGGGTTCCACCAAGCCCCGCTTCGATAACATCGCCGCCGAGGGCGCCACGGTGACCATCGAAGAGGTCAACTACGACGAGTGCGTGCGCATGGCCGCCGCCGAGGCCGATGCCTGCGAGCGCGGCGTCATCGTTCAGGACACCGCCTGGGAGGGCTACGAGAAGATCCCGTCCTGGATCATGGAGGGCTACGGCACCATGGCTTCCGAGGCTGCCGAGCAGCTGCGCGAGATGGCCATCAACCGCCCGACGCACGTGTTTGTCCAGGCTGGCGTGGGTTCGCTCGCCGGCGCCGTGGTGGGCTACTTCACCAACATGTATCCCGATAACCCGCCCACCTTCGTCGTGGTCGAGTGCGCGCCTGCCGCCTGCCTGTACAAGGGCGCTGCCGCCGGCGACGGCGACCCGCGCATCGTGGACGGCGACATGCCCTCCATCATGGCCGGCCTGTGCTGCGGCGAGCCCAACATCTTGGGCTGGGATATCCTGCGCAACCACACCACCGCCTTCGTGTCCTGCCCCGACTGGGTCACCGCTCGCGGAATGCGCACCCTGGGCGCTCCCGAGAAGGGCGACCCGCGCGTCATCTCCGGCGAGTCCGGCGCTGTGACCACCGGCCTGGTCGAGACTCTCATGCTCGATCCCGAGTACGCCGAGCTCAAGGAACTCATCGGCCTGGACAAGACGAGCTCCGTGCTCTGCTTCTCCACGGAAGGTGACACGGACCCCGACCAGTATCGTCGAATTGTTTGGGAAGGCGAATATCCCACTTGCTAATCGTTGGGGCGGAGTAAATAGGTATCGCTCCGCCACCTCACAGGTAGATTCCTTCGTTTGAAAGGTTATGAACAATGGCTAAAGAACTCGATTACGACGCTATCAAGGCTGCTGCGGAGTCCCATCGTGCTGATATGACTCGCTTCCTGCGCGCTATGATCTCCCATCCCTCTGAGTCCTGCGAGGAGGGTGAGGTTGTTGCCTGCATCAAGGCCGAGATGGAGAACCTTGGCTATGACGAGGTCAAGGTCGACGGCCTTGGCAACGTTATGGGCTTTATGGGCGAGGGCGACAAGATCATCGCCATCGACTCCCACATCGACACCGTCGGCATCGGCAACATCGAGAACTGGGATGCCGATCCCTATGAGGGCTACGAGACCGACGAGATCATCTACGGCCGCGGTGGCTCCGACCAGGAGGGTGGCATGGCTTCTGCTACCTACGCTGCCAAGATGATGAAGGACATGGGCCTCATCCCCGAGGGCTACAAGATCATGGTCGTCGGCACCGTCCAGGAAGAGGACTGCGACGGCATGTGCTGGCAGTACATCTACAACAAGGACGGCATTAAGCCCGAGTTCGTCATTTCCACCGAGCCCACCGATGGCGGCATCTATCGCGGTCACCGCGGCCGCATGGAAATCCGCGTCGACGTTCACGGCACCTCCTGCCACGGTTCCGCTCCCGACCGCGGCGATAACGCCATCTACAAGATGGCCGACATCATCGCCGACGTCCGCGCCCTCAACAACAACGGCTGCGACGAGTCGACCGACATCAAGGGCCTCGTCAAGATGCTCGACCCCAAGTACAACCCCGAGCACTTCGAGGATGCCCGCTTCCTGGGCCGCGGCACCTGCACCGTCAGCCAGATCTTCTACACCAGCCCCAGCCGTTGCGCCGTGGCTGACTCCTGCGCCATCTCCATCGACCGTCGCATGACCGCCGGTGAGACCTGGGAGTCCTGCCTAGACGAGATCCGCAACCTGCCGGCTGCCAAGAAGTACGGCGACGACGTGAAGGTCTCCATGTACATGTACGACCGTCCGTCCTGGACCGGCGAGGTCTACGAGACCGAGGCTTACTTCCCCACGTGGATCAACAAGGAGACCGCTCCGCACGTCAAGGCCCTCGTCGACGCCCACAAGGCCATGTTCGGTGACGAGCGCATCGGCTGCGAGCCCAGCATGGACAAGCGCACCGGTCGTCCGCTGTGCGACAAGTGGACCTTCTCCACGAACTGCGTTTCCATCCAGGGCCGCTATGGCATCCCCTGCGTCGGCTTCGGCCCGGGTGCCGAGTCTCAGGCTCACGCTCCCAACGAGGTCACCTACAAGGACGACCTGGTCACCGCTGCCGCCATGTATGTGGCTGCCCTGAACCTCTACGATCCGAGCCAGGCCGATGGCGACGCCACCGTGTTCCGCGCCGGTCTGACCAACAACAAGATCGATTAGTCCCATTCCTCGATCTTGTTGAGCCGGGGACAGCTCGTGTCCCCGGCACCCCCTGTTGACTTGGGGCCCGCGGTCGTTATCTCCCATGCTTCCTCAACGGTAGCGGGTCCTCGTCATAGTGCTCTGCATGTTCTAGCCACACGCGCATGCCGGAGCACATCTACTCATTGCGATCGTTTCATCTTTGGAAAGGACATTTACATGGACGCCAAGTTTACCGAGCTCGTCGAGCAGCTGAACGGCCTCGATTTTAAGGGCATGTACGGCAGCGACTTCCTGCACACCTGGGATAAGACCACCGATGAGCTCAAGGCGCTCTACATCGTCGCCGACGCCCTGCGCGAGCTGCGCGAGAACAACGTTTCGTCCAAGATCTTCGATTCGGGTCTGGCCGTCTCCCTGTTCCGTGACAACTCCACCCGTACGCGCTTCTCCTTCTCTAAGGCAGCCAACCTGCTCGGTCTTGAGCTGCAGGACCTGGACGAGAAGAAGTCCCAGATCGCTCACGGCGAGACCGTCCGCGAGACCGCTACCATGATCTCCTTCATGGCCGACGTCATCGGCATCCGCGACGACATGTACATCGGCAAGGGCGACGCCTACATGGCCGAGGTCTCCGAGTCTGTCCAGCAGGCCTACGAGGACGGCGTTCTGGATCACCGTCCCACGCTCATCTCCCTGCAGTCCGACTCCGATCACCCCACGCAGTCCTCTGCCGACATGCTCTACCTCATCAACGAGTTTGGCGGTCTTGAGAACCTCAAGGGCAAAAAGGTTGCCGTCACCTGGGCCTACTCGCCCTCTTACGGCAAGCCGCTGTCCTGCCCGCAGTCGCTGATCAGCCTGCTGCCCCGTTTTGGCATGGACGTCACCTTGGCCCACCCCGAGGGCTACGACCTCATGCCCGAGGTCGTCGAGCGCGCCAAGGGTTATGCCGCCGAGTCCGGCACCACCTTTAAGCAGGTCAACACCATGGCCGAGGCCTTCGAGGGCGCCGATATCGTGATCCCGAAGAGCTGGGCTCCGTTTGCCGCCATGGAGAAGCGCACCAACCTGTACGCCGAGGGCGACGACGCCGGCATCGCTGCACTCGAGAAGGAGCTGCTCGCTCAGAACGCCACGCATCAGGATTGGTGCTCCACGACCGAGCTCATGGAGAAGACCGCCAACGGCCAGGACACCATCTTTATGCATCCGCTGCCCGCCGACATCTCCGGTGTCTCTTGCGAGCACGGCGAGGTCAACGCCGACGTCTTCGACATGCACCGCGTGGGTATGTACAAGGAGGCCAGCTACAAGCCGTACGCCATCGCAGCCATGATGTTCCTGCAGAAGGTTGCCGATCCCGCCGCTACCCTCAAGGCCCTCGACGAGCGCAACACCGCCCGTTGGTTCCAGGCCTAAAGCTGGGTTGAGGTAAGCCATGTAAAGGGGGCGCTCTGCCAACCGGCGGGGTGCCCCTTTTTGCATCGTGGGCGTGCGGGATAAGCGCTTTCGATGTAGATGCCCCGCGACGCGAGTTATGGGTACGATGGTTCCAGGGGAGGTATCGCCATGAAACTTGGTTGCGTCATTATGGCTTCGGGCGAGGGCAAGCGATTTGGCTCTAACAAGATGCTCGCCGATATCTATGGCGAGCCGCTGATTGCCCGGACCATTGATTCGGTTCCCCGGGGCTTTGACGTTGTGGTTTCGACGCGTTGGCCCGAGGTCGCTCAGATTTGTGATGACAAGCATTGCCCGTGCGTGCTGCACGATGGCGAGCTGCGCGGCGAAAGCGTCCGTGCGGGCCTTTCGTGGGGAGTCGAACGCAACTGGAAAGGTTGCCTCTTTTTGCCGGGCGACCAGCCGCTCGTGAGTTCGGATTCTTTTGAGGCTATGGTTCGTGCATTTGACGAGCGTGGCCGCAAGCATCCGGTGCGTCTTGCGTGCAACGGTGAGCCTTCGAGCCCGGTGCTCTTTCCGGCGGAACTGTTCGATGCACTTATGTGTCTTGAGGGTAAGGACGGCGGCGGTTCGATCCTCAAGGACCGTACCGACGTGGTGCTGGTCGAGGCGCGTGCCTACGAGCTGTGGGACGTCGATACCGTCAAGGGACAGCGACGCATAACGGAGCATATCGCCGCCTGCTCGTATTTTGATCGCGTGGCCAACTGCATCAATCAATAAGGAGCAATTATGATCATCATCAAAAACGGCGCACTCGTGACGCCCCAGGGGCTTCGCCGCGCCGATCTTGCCATGGATGGCGATAAGATCGTGCGGATTGCCGCGGCGATTGAGCCGGCCGAGGGCGATACCGTCGAGGATGCTGCGGGCTGCTGGGTGTTCCCGGGCTTTATCGATGGGCACACGCACATGCAGTGCTGGACCGGCATGGATTGGACAGCCGATAGCTTTGAGACCGGCACGCGCGCGGCTGCCTGCGGCGGCACGACGACCATTGTGGACTACGCGACGGCCGATCGCGGCGTGACCATGCCCGATGCCTTGGTCGAGTGGCGTCATCGCGCCGACGGCACCTGCACCGCCAACTATGCCTTCCATATGGCGCTTGCCGAGTGGAATGAGCGCAACCGCGCCGATCTTTCGGCCATGCGCGAGGCGGGCGTGTCGTCGTTTAAGACCTACTTTGCCTACGACCATCTGCGCCTGGACGATGCCGAGACGCTCGAGGTGCTGGAGGAGCTCAAGCGCGTGGGCGGTATCCTGTGCGTGCATTGCGAGAACGGCACGTTGGTCAACGCGCTGCAGAAGCGCGTGTTTGAGCAGGGTATCCACGGGCCCGAGGGCCATGCGCTCAGCCGTCCGGACGTGTGTGAGGCCGAGGCCGTGAGCCGCCTGCTGTATCTGGCGCACTTGGCCGGGGACGCTCCGGTCAACGTGGTGCACCTTTCGACCAAGCTGGGGCTCGAGGCCATTCGCGCTGCCAAAGCGCGCGGGCAGAAGAACATCTATGTCGAGACATGCCCTCAGTATCTGATGCTCGACGACACCTGCTATCTGGAGCAGGGCGAGGACGGCTTTGCGGGCGCCAAGTACGTGATGAGCCCGCCGCTGCGCCATGCCGGTGACCGTGCCGCGCTGCGCGAGGCGCTTGTGGCTGGCGAGATCGATACTATTGCCACCGACCACTGCAGCTTTAATCTGCACGGGCAAAAGGACCGAGGACGCGATGATTTCCGCGCGATTCCCAACGGCGGGCCCGGCGTGGAGCATCGTCCCGTTGCGATTGCCACGAGCTTTGAGGGACAGCTGGGTCCCGAGGATCTGTGCCGCTTGATGAGCGAGAACCCGGCGCGCGTTTTTGGCATGTATCCGCGCAAGGGCTGTCTTGCCGAGGGCGCCGATGCCGACGTGTGCGTGTGGGATCCGTGCGCGCGTTGGACGATCAGCGCCGCGACGCAGCATCAGGCCGTGGACTACACGCCGCTCGAGGGCTTTGGGGCACATGGCCGCGCCAAGGCCGTGTTTGTGAACGGCGTGCTGGCGGCACGCGACGGCGAGCCCACCGGAGCCCAACCCGGCCGCTACGTGCCCCGCTAACAGGAAGACCGCCGGGGTAGCTAATTTGGGAGATGATTTTTCGGGACGGGGTAGCAAAAAGAGCCCCGTCCCAAATTTGCTACCCCTGGAGGCTGGTGGCGATGAGGGGGCGGTTGAGGGCTGCCTCGAAGCGATCTGCCATTGTTGGGTCGGCAAGCGTGTCGGCTTGGTTGAGCATGACGCGTGCGGTGCTGAGTCCCAGCGCCTGCATCTCGGCATTGAGCACCTGGGCGACGCGCTCGGGCGTGGCGATGTCGGTAGGCTCGCAGCCGCAGCGCTCGCAGAAGAGCTCGGGGCGGTGGACAACCTCGGCGACGGGCCTGCCCAGCCCCGAGGCGCCGACGACCCAGACAACGTTTGCCGTGGCGGCGGGAATTACCGGCTCCCAGGCGGCATGCGCCTTGAGCGGGAGTCGCTTGCTGCCATCTGCCTCGGCCAACACATAGTCAAAGCGCTGCGCCAGCTGGTCGATCGGCTCAGCGGGGGCGGAGAGCTTGCCTGTCTCCGGGTCCAAAACACCCGCCTGGCAGATGCTTCCGCGGACAAGTTCCGCGCATGCCTCGCAGGTGCAGCCGGGAACATGCGGGGTCCCCGGCTTCCAAGGCGCGGCGTCCAGGCGACGGCTCGACCCGTCCCATGGCACGCCGGCGACGGGAAACATGTGCGTGGTGGTGCAGAGGAGCACGCGCCCGCCGCCGCGCATGAGCTCGAGACCCAGCATCTTCAGCAACGTCGACTTGCCGCCGCTGCCGATAATCGCGGTAATGCCCGGCTCGATCTTGAGCGCGGAGGCAAGGTTTCCGCTCGTCGTTTCCATCTGTTCACCGCCGTATAATACTGTGATAATAAATAATCATCAGAGTAGCGGCCGAACCGCTTTTGCTCTGCTCAAACCGTAGCACAGGGAGGTGCCCCGGGAATGCTCGTTTATGTTCGCGGCGCCGGCGATATCGCCACGGGCGTCGCCGCTCGCTTGGTGCGCGCCGGCGTTTCGGTCGTTATGGCCGATATCGCGGTTCCCACGTGCATCCGCCGCACAATCTGTTTTTGCGAGGCCATTCGCCTGGGCGAGGTCGAGGTCGAAGGCATTCGCGCTCGCTTGGCACGGACGCCGGCTGAGGCGCTTGAGATTACCGAGGCTGGAGACGTCGCCGTTGTGGTGGACCCTCAGGCCAAGATGCTCGATGAGCTTAAACCCGCGGCTGTGGTCGACGCGATTTTGGCTAAGCGCAACTTGGGCACCACGCGCGACATGGCGCCTGCCGTCATCGCTGTGGGGCCGGGCTTTACCGCGCCGGTTGACTGCGACGCCGTGGTCGAGACCATGCGCGGACATTTTCTCGGCCGTGTCATTACCCAAGGTTCGCCCCAGCCCAACACGGGCGTGCCGGGCATTATCGCCGGCTATGGCAAGGAACGTGTTATCCACAGCCCCGCCGCCGGCGTGTTTAGGTCCGACCGCACCATCGGCGACATCGTGAGTGCCGGCGATGTGATCGGGTATGCGGGTGATACTCCCATGGTCACGCAGATTGACGGCTGCTTGCGCGGGCTTTTGGCGAACGGCGTGCAGGTGACTGAGGGCTTTAAATGCGCCGATGTCGATCCGCGCGGCGATGCCAGCTATATCAACTACATTTCGGACAAGGCGACGTCGGTCGGCGGCGGTGTGCTCGAGGCGCTCGCTATGCTCACCGGTGTCTTTAGAGGATAGAAGGCGGCAATGGAAAAGCTCGATGTTGTGAATGCGGCGCTTGCCGCCTTGCGTGCTGGTGAGACGTGCGAACTGGTGGTAGTGGCCGGCACGGCAGGGTCGTCACCGCGCGGCGTGGGCGCCTGGATGGCCGTCTTTGCCGATGGCAGCCAGGCGGGCACTATCGGCGGTGGCAAGATTGAACTCTTTGCGCTGGATGAGGCGCGCGAGCTCCTGAGCGCGGGACAGTCGCGTCTGGTCCGCTACACTATGGGCGGCGAGAACTCCGATACCGGCATGATCTGCGGCGGAGCCATCTGCTTGTGCTACCTGCATCTGGATGCGACCCAGGTACCGTTGTTCCAGGAAATTGCCGACGTCTTGGCCTATCGGCGCATCGGCGACTTCGTCATCGACTTTGAGCCGTTTGTCGCGAGCGCGCTCGAGGGCGATGTGGCCGAGTACCATGGCGAGGAATCGCGCCGTACCATTGCGGGCTGCCCCGGGCTTTCGCTGGTGGAGGAGGGGAGTAAGGTCAGCTACACCAACGCGGCCTCCGAGATTCCCGTGGCGCACGTCGAGACGCTCTGCCCCGAGGGCCTGACTTATATCTTTGGCTGCGGCCACGTGGGCGCTGCGACGGCGCGGGTGCTCACGGCGGCGGGTTTTGCCGTCGTGGCCTGCGACGACCGCCCCGGCACGCTGACCCCCGAATGGGTGCCCGGTGTCTACGACCGTCGTCTGGTCGACTACAAGAACCTGAGCGAGCAGTGCCCAATCGGCCCGCGCGACCTGGTGGTCGTTGCCACAGCAGGCCACAAGTCCGATATCGACGTGGTGATTCAGGCCATGCGCGCCAAACCCGCCTATCTAGGCTGTCTGGGTTCGCGCCGCAAGACGGCCTTTGTGCGCGCCCGCCTGGAGCAGGAGGGCTTTACGCAGGACCAGACCGACGGGCTGCACCTGCCGATCGGCGTTGCCATCGAGGCCGAGGATCCCGAGGAGATTGCCATCTCCATCGCTGCCGAGATGATCCACCTGCGCCGCACCAAGCTCGTCCCCCGCAAGCGCTAGTCGCATCCCCATCAATAAGATGCGGTGAAATACGGACTGTTTAAGCCGGTTAAGCCGTCAAACAGTCCCTATTTCACCGCAACTGCCATTTTGATCCCCTAGGGATCAATATGTGCGGGGGAGTTGTGGAGTTGTGCAGGCAGACGAGGTTTTTCTGGAAATACTCTCCCGATGCGCGTATAGTACCGATTGTTTTGTCGGCTCCTGCTGCGTCGAGTCCAAACCGCAAAATGCCATGAGCGGCGCGGATGCAGCCAGGAGGCACGAGGACAACCCATCGTGGCCACGCCCCGTGCTTAAAACCCCAAGAAGGAGTGAACAATGGCAGAAGAGAAGTATGTGCCGCGTCTGAAGACCAAGTACAACAACGAGGTCAAGCAGCAGCTTCAGGACAAGTTCCAGTACGAGAACGTCATGATGATCCCCAAGTTTGAGAAGATCGTCGTGAACATGGGTGTCGGCGAGGCCGCTACCGATTCCAAGGCCATCGACGGTGCCGTGCGCGACCTGCGCGCCATCACCGGCCAGCAGCCGATGATCACCCGTGCCCGCAAGTCCATTGCTACCTTCCGCCTGCGCGCTGGTATGCCGATCGGCTGCAAGGTTACCCTGCGTGGCGACCGTATGTGGGAGTTCTTCGATCGTCTGACCTCCGTCGCGATCCCCCGTATCCGCGACTTCCGCGGCATCTCCGCCAAGAGCTTCGACGGCCGTGGTAACTTCTCCATGGGCGTCACCGAGCAGCTCATCTTCCCCGAGATCGACTTCGACTCCGTCGATCACCAGCGTGGTATGGACATCACTTTCGTGACCACCGCCAACACCGATGAGGAGGCCAAGGCCCTTCTGGACGCCTTCGGTTTCCCGTTCAAGAAATAGGTTCACCTGCCCTATGAGCGCCGTTCCCACAAGGGGGCGGCGCTTGGGGCGAACAATACTCTATGTGAGGAGGATATAAGTGGCTAAGACATCGATGATCGTCAAGTGCAATCGCAAGCAGAAGTTCTCTACTCGTGAGTACACGCGCTGCCAGCGCTGCGGCCGTCCGCACTCTGTGTACCGCAAGTTCGGCCTGTGCCGTGTCTGCTTCCGCGAGCTTGCACTCAAGGGCGAGCTTCCCGGCGTTAAGAAGGCCAGCTGGTAAGTCACTACCAGCGTTTCAAGCATCAGTTTGGAACAGGGAAAACGCGCTAAAAAGGCTTTGCCGTTAAGGGCGGCGAAGAACCAAGAGCACGTGTTCATCAAGAACGAAGGAGAATCTGTATGAACCTTACAGACCCGATCGCAGATATGCTTACGCGCATCCGTAACGCTAACTCTGTGAACAAGGCCACGGTCTCCATGCCGAGCAGCAAGAAGCTCGTCGAGATCGCTCGTGTTCTGCACGAGGAGGGCTACATCGAGGGCTACGATGTCGAGGACACCGTTCCCCAGAAGACTCTGCACATCACGCTTAAGTATGGTCCCAAGAAGGCTAAGGTCATCAACGGCATCCGCCGCATTTCCAAGCCGGGCCTGCGTAAGTACACCGGCGTTGCCGACATGCCCCGCGTCCGCGGTGGCCTTGGTACCGCCATCATTTCCACCAGCCATGGCGTCATGACCGACCGCGATGCTCGCAAGCACAACGTCGGCGGCGAGATCATCGCTTACGTCTGGTAATTCGCTCGGTAGGTAGAAGGAAAGGAGATCACCGTGTCTCGTATCGGTAATAAGCCTGTCCAGATTCCCGCCGGAGTCGAAGTGGCAGTCAACGGCAACAACGTTGTCGTCAAGGGCCCCAAGGGCCAGCTCGAGCTCGATGTCTTTGAGAAGCTCGCTATCAACGTCGAGGACAACGTCCTCACCGTTTCCCGTCCCGACGACGAGCGTGAGACCCGTGCCCGCCACGGCCTCACCCGCGCCCTCATCCACAACATGGTTGTTGGCGTTTCCGAGGGCTTCGAGAAGAAGCTCGAGCTCGCCGGCGTCGGTTACCGCGTGCAGCAGAAGGGCAAGAACCTCGAGTTCTCCCTGGGCTTCTCGCACCCCGTGATCGTCGAGGCTCCCGAGGGCATCACCTTCGAGGTTCCCGACAACACCCACGTGAACGTCAAGGGTATCAACAAGCAGCAGGTCGGTCAGATCGCCGCTGAGATCCGCGGCCATCGTCCTCCCGAGCCTTACAAGGGCAAGGGTATCCACTACGTTGGCGAGCACATCCGCCGCAAGCTGGGTAAGGCCGCCAAGTAGTCGTAACCGACTCACTCGCATAAGACCAGCACCCCGTCAGGTGCTGGCAAGATCAACCTTTTTAGGAGTTTACGTATGAACAAGCATAAGGCGAAGCTGGAAGGCCTCAAGCGTCGTCAGCGTCGTGTTCGCGGCAAGGTCTCGGGTACCTCCGAGCGTCCGCGTCTTCGCGTGACCCGTACTAACGCCAACATCTATGCCCAGATCATCGACGACAGCAAGGGCTCCAGCCTGACGCTCGTCTCTGCCTCGACCCTCGAGGCCGAGTTCAAGGGCACCCACACCTCGAACAAGGAGGCTGCGGAGAAGGTCGGTCAGCTCGTTGGCAAGCGCGCCATCGAGGCCGGCATCACCAAGGTCGCCTTCGATCGCGGTGGCCGTATCTACCATGGCCGCGTCAAGGCCCTCGCCGACGGTGCTCGTGCCGCCGGTCTCGAGTTCTAGGAGGTATGTAGCACATGGCTCGTAATCAGAAGCAGCAGCGCGAGGCCTCCGAGTTCGAGGAGCGCGTCGTTTACATCAACCGCGTGTCGAAGACCGTCAAGGGTGGTCGTCGCATGAGCCTCGTCGCTCTCGTCGTCGTTGGCGACGGCAAGGGTAACGTCGGCGTTGGCATGGGCAAGTCCGCTGAGGTGCCCCTGGCCATCTCCAAGGCGTCTCTCGATGCCAAGAAGAACATGTTCCACGTGCCGGTGACCGAGCAGGGCACCATCCCGCACGAGGTTCTCGGCCACTTTGGTGCTGGCCGCATCATCATCAAGCCCGCTGTCGAGGGTACCGGCGTTATCGCCGGCGGCGCTGTGCGTCCCCTCTTTGAGCTTGCTGGCATCAAGAACGTCCTGTCCAAGTCCCTCGGTACCGACAACGGCCTCAACATCATCAAGGCTGCCGTCGAGGGCCTCAAGGAGCTCTCCAGCCCTGAGGACGTCGCGGCTCGCCGTGGCCTGACGGTCTCCGAGATGTTCGTCGGTAAGGAGAACTAAGCATGGCTGACACCATCAAGATCAAGCAGGTCCGCAGCACCAACGGTTGCAAGCAGGACCAGGTCCGTACTGTCCGTGCCCTCGGTCTCCACAGGATCCGCGAGGTTCGCGAGATTGCTGACAACGAGTCCGTCCGCGGCATGATCTTCAAGGTCAAGCACCTTGTCGAGATTGTAGAGGAGTAGCAAATGCAGCTTCACGATCTTACTCCCGCGCCCGGTTCCACCAAGAACCGTAAGCGCGTCGGCCGTGGCAATTCTTCGGGTCACGGCACCACTTCTGGCCGCGGCCAGAAGGGCCAGGGTTCCCGCTCTGGTGGCACCAAGGGTGCCGGCTTCGAGGGTGGCCAGACTCCGCTGGCTATGCGCCTGCCCAAGCTTCCGGGCTTCCGCAACCCCCGTCGTATCGAGTACACCGCTGTTAACGTTGAGCGTCTCGAGCGTAAGTTCGAGGACGGCGCTGTAATCGACGGTGCCGCTCTTAAGGCCGCTCGCATCACCAAGAGCGAGTTCGAGCCCGTCAAGGTGCTCGGCAATGGTGAGCTCACCAAGAAGTTCACGGTCAAGGTCGACAAGGTCAGCGCTTCTGCACAGGCCAAGATCGAGGCCGCTGGCGGAAAGGTCGAGCTGCCGTGCTAAATGGTCTTAAGAATGCTTTCCGCATCAAAGAATTGCGCGAAAAGATTCTTTTTACCATAGCTATGCTCGTCGTGTACCGCATTGGTGCGCACGTTCCTGTGCCCGGCATTCCCTTCCAGGGGATGCTGGGCCTTTTCTCGACCGATAACAATTCGGTCGCCGCAGGTGCTATGGCCCTCCTGAATCTTTTCTCTGGCGGCGCGTTGAGCTATGTGTCGGTGTTTTCGCTGGGCATCATGCCTTACATCACCAGCTCGATCATCCTCCAGATGCTCCAGGCCGTCGTGCCTTCCCTGCATGAGCTTGCCCGCGAGGGCGAGGTCGGTCAGACCAAGATTACGCAGTATTCGCGTTACCTCACCCTGGCTCTGGCAATCCTCAACTCCGTGGGTTACCTCTTCCTCTTTAAGAGCTTCGGCATCAGCTTCAATGGCGCCGGCGCTCCCGAGATCATCTTCGACCTCATGATCGTCGGTACGCTCACCGCAGGCGCTATGCTGATCATGTGGATTGGTGAGCTCATCACCCAGCGCGGTATCGGCAATGGCATGTCGCTGATCATCTTTGCGAACATCATGGCCGGTCTGCCGCAGGCGATCTTCTCCAGCACCGAGGGCAATGCCGGTGGCATCATCACCATGGTGATCATCTGCGCCATCATCCTGCTGGTTATCCCGCTGATTGTTTTCCTTGAGCGCGGCCAGCGCCGCATCCCGGTCTCTTACGCCAAACGCGTCGTGGGCCGTCGCATGATGGGTGGCCAGACCACCTACCTGCCCATCAAGGTCAACACCGCGGGTGTCGTGCCGATCATCTTCGCTTCGGCGCTGCTGTACTTCCCGGCTCAGATTGCCGTGTTCTTCCCCGGCATCGGCTGGATTCAGGCAGTTGCCTCCGCGCTTTCGACCGGTTGGCTCAACTGGGTGCTTAACGTTGTCCTCATCGTGTTCTTCGCATACTTCTACACCTCCATGGTGTTCAACCCCGATGACACGGCCGATAACCTTAAGAAGCAGGGCGGCTTTATTCCGGGCGTGCGTCCGGGTAGGGCTACCGCGGCCTACATCAAGAACGCGCTCAACAAGATCACGCTTCCCAGCGCTGTCTTTTTGGCGCTCATCGCCATCGTGCCTTCGATCATCTTCTCCTTCACGGGTAACCATCTGATCCAGGCTTTTGGCGGAACGTCCATCCTCATCATGGTCGGCGTCGTGCTCGACACGGTCGATAAGCTCGAAGGCCAGATCAAGATGTATGATTACGATGGATTCTTTAAATAGGCTAGAGGAGGATTGCTCATGAACCTCGTATTGCTCGGAGCTCCGGGTGCCGGTAAGGGCACCGTCGCACAGGAGCTCGTCGCCGAGTTTGGCGTCGCCCACATTTCCACGGGCGACCTGCTGCGTGCTGCCGTCAAGGGCGGCACCGAGCTTGGTATTCAGGCTAAGAAGTACATGGACGCTGGCGAGCTCGTTCCCGACCAGCTCGTGATCGACCTTGTCAAGGAGCGCCTTGCCGCCGATGACGCCCAGCAGGGCTTCATTCTCGACGGCTTCCCGCGCAACACCGCCCAGGCTGTGACGCTCGATTCCGAGCTCTCCGCCATGGGTCGCGAGATCGATTGCGCCCTTCTGGTCGATGTGGCCCCCGAGGTCATTATCGATCGTCTGTCTTCGCGTCGCACCTGCCGCGCCTGCGGTTACACCGGCACTGCTGCCGATGCTACCTGTCCCAAGTGCGGTGGCGAGATGTATCAGCGCGACGACGACAAGCCCGAGACCATCAAGAACCGTCTCGACGTCTACGAGAAGTCCACGAGCCCGCTCGTCGACTACTATCGTGGCCAGGGTCTGCTCAAGTCGGTCAACGGTGACCAGGCTCGCGAGACCGTGTACGGGGATGTCAAAGAGGCTCTCGGTCTATGATCAAGATTAAGTCTGCAACGCAAATCGAGCAGATGAAGAAGGCAGGAGCGCTATCTAAGATGGCGCTCCGCCACGTTGGAGCCATGGTGCGCCCTGGTGTTTCGACCTTTGAGCTCGATCAGCTCGCGGAGCAGATTATCCGTATGCATGGCGGCACCCCGGCCTTTAAGGGTTACGGCGGGTTCCCCGGTACCATTTGCGCATCGATTAACGATGCCGTGGTCCACGGTATTCCCAACCCCGACATGATCCTGCGCGATGGCGATATCATCTCCATCGATACGGGAGCCGTTGTCGACGGTTGGGTTGGCGATAACGCTTGGACGTTTTTTGTCGGCACACCCACGCCCGAGGCCAAGGCCCTGTGCGAGGTCACGCGCGATTGCCTTAAGGCTGCCATCGAGCAGGCTGTTCCCGGTAACCATATCGGGGATGTTGGTTACGCCGTTCAGTCCCTCGCCGAGTCTCACGGTTACGGCGTGCTTCGTGACTATGTGGGCCATGGCATTGGCCGCGTGATGCACGAGGACCCCAACGTTCCTAACTATGGAAAGAAGGGGAGGGGCGTTCGCCTCCAGGCCGGCATGGTCATTGCCATCGAGCCGATGGTTACGATGGGTTCCAACCATGTGAGCACGGGCTCCGACGGTTGGATTGTTACGACCAACGACCACCTGCCCGCCGCGCACTACGAGAACACCGTCGCCATTACCAATGACGGTCCGGTGATTATCACCACGGATGCCCAAGGTGCTTGGTGTTCCTTGCAAGGCGGTGAAATGTAAAAGTCGCCGCCCCCTGATGCCCAACCTCGCCTTTCAATTTCGAAGGCATGACCCCAAGGTCTATGCCTTCTCATTTCAAGGCGATCTTGGGTATCAGGGAACGGTTTTGTTTTACATTTCAAATGTAACAAGTTCCACTTAGTTGTGGAGCCATTACGAAGTTATTACGATGCGTGCATACGTGTTGTAGAATACTCAATCGCTGTCGTTTTCTAGAGAAAGATGATTGCTTGTGAAGAAGGAAGACGCAATTGAGCTCGAGGGTACGGTAAAGGAACCGCTGCCCAATGCCATGTTTAAGGTCGAGCTCGAGAACGGTCATTCGGTTCTGTGCAACATTTCTGGCAAGATCCGAATGAATTACATCCGTATTCTCCCCGGTGACAGGGTTGTCGTGGAGCTTTCCCCGTACGACCTGACCCGCGGCCGCATCACCTATCGCTACAAATAGCGGCACGCATACGCGCACTCCATTTCCGACTGCAGGCTTAGCTCAACCTACGGTCGGATTGTGTGTGAAGACCAGCCATAGTTTTAAACGCCTGCGGCTGGGCGAGTAGATAGTAGGGAAGTAGTTTGAGCGCTACCGAAAGGAAGAACGATGAAGGTACGTCCTTCGGTCAAGAAGATGTGCGATAAGTGCAAAATCATTAGGCGCCATGGCAAGGTCCTCGTCATTTGCGAGAACCCCCGTCATAAGCAGCGTCAGGGTTAAGAGAGGAGACTACGTTGGCCCGTATTAATGGTGTCGACCTCCCGCGTGAGAAGCGCGTTGAGATCGGTCTGACCTACATTTACGGCATCGGCCGCACCACTGCGACGAAGATCTGCGTCGAGTGCAACGTTAACGTGGATACGCGCGTTAAGGACCTCACCGAGGATGAGGTTAACGCCATCCGTGATTATATCGATAAGAACCAGATCATGGTTGAGGGCGACCTCCGCCGTGAGCGCAACCAGAACGTCAAGCGCCTTATGGACATCGGCTGCAACCGCGGCCTTCGTCACCGCAAGGGCCTCCCGGTCCGCGGCCAGCGCACCCACACTAACGCTCGTACCCGTAAGGGCCCGAAGCGTCAGATCGGTGCTAAGAAGAAGAAATAAGGAGCGCTAGATAGATGGCTACTGCTAAGAAGAACGTTCGCGCTGCCCGTCTGAAGCGCGCGGACCGTAAGAACATTTCCGTGGGCCAGGCTCACATTCGTTCTACGTTCAACAACACGATCGTTTCGATCACCGATCCCCAGGGCAACGTCATTTCCTGGAAGTCGGCTGGCCAGGTGGGCTTCAAGGGCTCCCGTAAGTCCACGCCGTTCGCTGCCCAGATGGCTGCCGAGGCTGCTGCCAAGCAGGCCATGGAGCACGGTATGAAGAAGGTTTCCGTCTTCGTCAAGGGCCCCGGCTCCGGTCGTGAGACCGCCATTCGCTCCCTCCAGGCTGCTGGCCTCGAGGTCTCGAGCATCCAGGACAAGACCCCCATTCCGCACAACGGCTGCCGCCCCAAGAAGCGTCGCCGCGTGTAACTGAAAGGATCGTATCAATATGGCAATCGACAGGACTCCTGTTCTTAAGCGCTGCCGTCAGCTCGGGATCGATCCCGCTGAGCTCGGTTACAGCAGCAAGAAGGAATCTATCCGTCAGCCCAAGCGCCGTCGCAAGGAATCTGAGTACGGCATGCAGCTGCGCGAGAAGCAGAAGGTCAAGTTCATCTATGGCGTTCTGGAGAAGCAGTTCCACGGGTACTTCAACAAGGCCCGCAAGATGAACGGCGTCACCGGTGAGAACCTCATGATCATCCTTGAGTCTCGCCTCGACAACGTCGTCTTCCGTCTTGGCTTCGCCCGCACCCGCAAAGAGGCTCGTCAGTCCGTCCGTCACGGTCACTTCACCGTGAACGGCAAGCGCGTGGACATCCCGTCCTACCGCGTCAAGGCCGGCGACGTCGTCGCTGTCGGCGAGAAGTTCCGTGACCTCCTCCCCATCAAGGAGGCTCTGATTTCCTCCGAGCGCTTTGAGGTCCCTGGCTGGCTCGAGGTCGATATCGAGAAGCTGTCTGGTAACGTGCTCGCTCTGCCGACGCGTGAGCAGATCAGCGGTGATATCAACGAGCAGCTCATCGTCGAGCTCTACTCTAAGTAGTCCATCCGGGCTGCTGAGGCTGGAGGTAATACATGTCAGAATTCATTAGGCCTCAGGTTCAGGTCGAAGAGATCAACGAGACGTCTGCTCGTGTCTCCGTCGAGCCGCTCGAGCGTGGCTACGGCGATACGCTGGGTAACTCCCTTCGTCGCGTACTTCTGTCCTCGCTCGAGGGTGCCGCCGTCGAGGCTATTCAGATCGATGGTGCACAGCACGAGTTCATGACCATCCCTAACATGGTCGAGGATGTCACCGACATCGTCCTGAATGTCAAGGGTCTTGTCTTCAGGGCTCTCGGCACGACCGACGAGGCGACCGCCACCATTTCTGTTGACGGCCCCTGCGAGGTCACCGGTGCGGACTTCTTTATTCCGTCCGAGTTTGAGCTGGTCAACCCCGAGCAGCACATCGCTACGCTTACCGAGGGTGGCCATCTCACCATGAGCATGCGCATCGGCTATGGCCGCGGCTATGTCTCTGGCGAGGCTAACAAGCGCGACAACGATCCCATCGGTGTGATCCACGTCGACTCGCTGTACTCGCCGGTGTCCCGTTGCGCCAAGCTCGTTGAGGCTTGCCGTGTCGGTCAGCACACCGACTACGACCGCCTTGTCCTCGAGATCGAGACCAACGGCTCCATCGCTCCGCGCGACGCCGTGGTCCAGGCTGCCAATATCATCAACCAGCATATGGCTGCCTTTATGAACCTTGCCGAGACCCCCGAGGTCGAGGAGGAGGCTTCGATCTTCGCTCCCGAGGTCACCAACGACAACGCCGAGCTGGACAAGCAGATCGAGGATCTGGACCTTTCCGTCCGTTCCTACAACTGCCTTAAGCGCGCCAGCATTCACTCGGTCCGTCAGCTCGTTGAGTTCTCGGAGAACGATCTGCTTAACATCCGTAACTTCGGTGTTAAGTCGATCGAGGAAGTGAAGGACAAGCTTGAGTCCATGGGCCTGAGCCTGAAGGCTTAATGCTTCGCATATTTGAGGAGAAACTAGACCATGCGTCACAACGTTAAGAAGGGCCTGAAGCTCGGCACCGATGCGAGCCACACCAAGGCCATGAAGAAGAGCCTGGCCAAGGCCCTCTTCGAGAACGACCGCATCAAGACCACCGAGACCCGCGCTAAGGCGCTGCGTTCGGTCGTCGACCCGATCATCACTTGGGCCAAGAAGGGCGACCTGCACTCTCGTCGTCTGGCTATCGCCAAGCTCGGCGATAAGCAGCTCGTTGCCGAGATCTTCGACAAGGCTGCCCAGGGCATGTGGCAGGACCGCAACGGCGGTTACACCCGCATCATGAAGCTCGGCAACCGCAAGGGCGACAACGCTCCCATCGTTATCATGGAGCTCGTCACCGAGCCTTGCACGCCTAAGGCCAAGAAGGCTGCTCCGGCCCCCAAGAAGGCCGCTGCTCCCAAGAAGGTCGAGGCCGTCGAGGAGGCTCCTGCTGAGGAGACCGCTGAGTAGACTTTCCGTCTGCATAGGCTATATTCGAGGGGTACGTTCGCGTACCCCTCTTTTTTTGTCGCGATACCGTTGCTTGTTTGTTGGGAGCGCCCATGACTGCGCCGTCTGATTTCAATTCGATTTCCGAGCTTGACGCCACACTCGTATTTCGTGTGGCCTATGATGGCTCGTCGTATAGCGGATTTGCCGAGCAGCCGGGACAGACGACGGTTGCTGGTGAGCTACGTCGAGCCATCGAGACGCTGCTTCGCCGCCCGATCGATCTGACGTGCGCGGGGCGTACCGATGCCGGCGTGCATGCCGTGGCTCAGTACATCAGCGTGCCCGTTACGGACGCTGAGCTCGCTCTGACGCGCCGTAGGTGGCTGCGGGCCATGGATGCCCTGCTGCCCAAAGATATCGCCATAAACGAGGTCTACAGGGCCCGTAAAGGCTTTTCTGCACGCTTTGACGCGCATTCCCGTACGTATACATACCGTATTGCCGATCGCGATGCGCGCCCCGTGCTGTCCCGCGGTGCCGTGTGGTGGCATCGCTATCCCTTGGATGTTGAGGCTATGTCTTCTGCCTGCCCCGCGCTGCTGGGCGAGCAGGACTTTAAAAGCTTTTGCAAGGTTGCCTCGGCCGTTGGCAAGCCCACGCATCGCTGCGTGATTCGTGCCGAATTTGGCCATGAGGTTGCGTTTGGCGAGGACATCCTGACGTTTACCATCGAGGGCAATGCGTTTCTGCATTCGATGGTCCGTACGATCGTGGGCACGCTTGTCGAGATTGGCATGCATCGCCGTGAACCCGAGTGGATGCGCGAGGTTATCGATGCTTGCGACCGTACCGCTGCGGGCCCCACGGCTCCTGCCTGCGGCCTTGCGTTTATGGGCGTGGATTACGATCCCGCCGAGCTTGTCGTGCTCGACTAGGGGAGGGCTCGACGTGTCGTGCGTCGACACCTGTCATCTGTGGGCTGCGCGTGTGCAACATCTGTTCTTGGCGTGCAATGCAACCGGTGTCTCATTGCTTTTATTGCCGGGGTGTACCATGAACCACGGTTTGATTCATTGCTGTCGAGAGGACGGATAATTTGGTTCGACGTGGTTCGCATCCGCGACTTTCGGTGATCCTTGTGGTAGAAGGTTCGCCCAGCTATGCGATGCGTGCGCTCGAGAGTATCCAGAACCAAGACCTCTACGATTTGCAGATTGTCGTTGTCTGCCGCGATGCTGCGCCCGGTGTGCGCCATTCGCTTCAAGTTGCTGCCGACAGGGACATCCATATTGATTTGATTGACGTCGAGGACGCGAAGCGCGGCGCTTGTCTTCGTGCCGGTTTTGATGCCTCGCGCGGCTCTCAAATCATAGCCATGAACGCCGATGAGTGGTTTGCTCCGCAGGCCCTTTCCAAGATGGTCGATATCGCGTGCGATACTGCGGCAGACATTGTGCTCCCCTCGGTGTCGCTCGATCGATACGATGCGCATCGCGAGCGTCATTCGCGCGTCTTGGATGCTGCCTCTATTGCCATAGAAGACGAGTCTTCTATGGTGACTGGGCTGCCCCAGTTGATTTTGGGCGGCCTAGTCGCTCAGACCTCTGGCGTGATGTATAGCCGTCCGCTGTTTGAGGCATGCCTGTCGCGCGGCAAGGCGTACCGTACGGTTGAGTTTATGGCTTATGCGCTCTCGCAGGCACGATTCGTGTCCGGCTGCGGCGACGCTTGTTTCCACGCGGCGGCACCTAAGCTTACAGATGCCTTTGATCCCACCATGTATGCCAGGATATCCGATGACACTCGAGCGCTCGACGAGCTTGCGGACTCACTCTCGGAAGCAGATAGCGGTGGTCGGCTCAAGCTGGCAAGCCAAAAGTTCTACTTTGCCGGACTGGTCGCCTGCATCGAGAATTTGTGTCTGAGCCCGCATGGGGTGTCGTCAATCGAGCGTTCCGCCCGCATGCGTGATATGCTCGAGGCGCCTCGAACCCGTCAGATGGTCGCCGCGCTCAAGGATAACCATCGGGGACTCGGTCTGTTGTTTGGGCCGATCGCCAGCGCCAAGCCCGCGCGCTGCGTGATGTGTACGCATCTGGCAGCTTTTCTTAACCGGACGGGCGCAAAAACCGCCTAAACGGCTCATTACGAAACAAACTTGCATAGAATTGTTTCGAAATGCGTTCTTATACACAAAAGCCTTCAAATAGCGTTAAACTATTCAATCACTGATTGATTGTCTCCGCCATCTTTTGGAGAGAGGGTTTGTATGGCTAAAAAACGCAATGGGCGCCAGGATGCCATTAGAGATATTGTGCGCAATAAGGATGTCCGCACGCAGCGCGTGCTGGTCGATGAGCTCCGTGCTATGGGCTTTGATTGCACGCAGGCGACTGTCTCTCGCGATATTGCCGATATGGGGCTGCGTAAGCTCCCTGAGGGCATCTATGTTCTGGCAGAGGACCTGCACCTGCAGCGTATGGTTTCCGAGCTCGTAACGGGCGTTCTGCGTACCGATAATCTGGTTATGATCAAGGCTCAGCCTGGCACGGCTTCCGGCATCGCCGCCGCCGTTGATGCGGCAGAGTTACCCGATGTGCTTGGCTCGCTTGCCGGCAACGATACGATTTTGGTTATTGCCCAGACGGCCGAGGACGGCGAGCGTCTCGAGGCGCTGATCAATAAGCTGAGCAATTCTCGCAAGTAGGCGTGCGGGCCGTGTGCTCGGCACTGTGCGCGCTGACATCGTGGCTTGTAAGGGGTATCGACGTTGGTCGGTACCCCCTTTTTGTTTGCCGGTATAAAGACCGCCCACCAGGTCGCTTTAAACTAAAAGGCCCCCGAGCAGTTTAATAAGCTGATCGGGGGCCTTGTTGCTTATGGCCGGATGATTTCTAGCCGACCGTATCGTCAGGCGTGGGGGAGGGGTCGGGAGTGGGCGTAGGCGTAGGCGTGCCGCCATCGCCGCCGGTCGAACCACCAGTGGAGCCGCCCGTCGAGCCGCCGGTCGTACCGGTGTCGCCGGTGGTGTCGCCGCCCGTGGTCTCGGTGGTCGTGGTCGTCGTGGTAGTTGTTGTGGTGGTGGTTTCCTCTTCGTCCTCGTCCTTGTCCTTGTCGTCGTTCTCCGTCTTCTTGGCGTTGTTGGTGCCGTAGAACTTCCAGACGCTGTTGTTCTTATAGGTGGGCGCCGTTCCGGTCGCAAACTCCTCGCGCTCGGTACCGGTCAGAACAGTGTTCATAAACCGCTTAAAGACAGGCAGGTTGGTGCTATCGCCCAGCAGGTCCGTGCCGTATTTTTGGATGGGGATCTCGCCCGCGGAATAGCCGGTCCACAGGGCGCACGCCAGCTGCGGGGTATAGCCGCAGAACCACAGGTTGGTGGTGTTGTCGGTGGTGCCCGTCTTGCCGGCATAGGGCTGGTTGACGCTTAGGGCACCGGCAGCGCCCGTACCGCCGCCCTGCATGACGCCGGACAGAACATCGGTGACCGCGGCGGCCTCGCCCTCGGTAAGCACCTGTGAGGGATTGTCCGTGTGCTGGTACAGCACCGAGCCGGTACGAGAGTCAATCTCGGTGATGGCGATCGGCTGGCGATAGTAGCCGCCATTGGCAAACGTCGCGTAGGCGGCGGCCATCTCGAGCGGCGAGATCGAGCCGGTGCCGAGCGTCATGACGGGAACGTCCTCGATGTTGTCCTTGGCGGGGTCGATGCCGAGCTTTTTGACGAGCGAGATGATCTTGCTGTTGCCGACGGCTTCCGCCACCTGGATGTAGCCGGTGTTGGAGGAGTATGCCGTCGCCTGCTTAAGCGTGATGTTGCCATAGCTATGGTTGGCGTAGTTTTGGACCTCGGTCGTGGTGCCCTTGGCCTTGAGCGGCGAGTTGCAGTTGAGGGTGACGTTGGGGTTCATGCCGTTTTGGATGGCAGTTGCCAGCGTAAAGGCCTTAAAGGTGGAGCCGACGGGACGCTTGGCCGTGGCATGGTTTACGTGGTTCTCGTCGGCGTTGTAGTCGTAGCCGCCCACCATGCACTTGATGTAGCCGGTCTTGGGGTCGACGACGACCATGCCCATGTCCAGGCCGTCGAGCGAGAGCGTGTCGAGCTGCTCGCGAACGGCATTCTCTGCCACCTGCTGCATCGTGGGGTCGATGGTGGTCTTGACGGTCAGGCCGCCCTTAAAGAGCACGTCGGTCGAGAACTCCTGCTCCAGCAGCTGCTTAACATAGGCGACAAAGTAGGGCTGCGAGTATACGTCGACGCCGCTGCCCGAAATCTCGGTCACGTTGAGGGTGATGGGCTCGGCCTGTGCGGCATCGTGCTCCTCCTGGGTGATGTGGCCCAGGCGCAACATGTTGTCAAGGACCTTGTTGCGACGGGACAGTGCCAGATCAGGATTGACCGTGGGGTCGTACTGCGAGGGCGAGTTGGGAAGGCCGATGAGCAGCGCGGCTTCGCTGAGGGTGAGGTCGGCGGCGCTCTTGGACAGATAGGTTTCGGCCGCGGCCTCGATGCCGTAGGCGCCGTGGCCGTAATAGATGGTGTTGAGGTACATCATGAGGATCTCGTCTTTGGAGTACATGTCCTCCATCTTGATGGCGATGTAGGCCTCGCGCACCTTACGCTCGATGGTCGAGTCGAACTGCTCCTCCTGCAGAATGGTGTTGCGCACCAGCTGCTGGGTGATAGTCGAGGCGCCTTCGTGCCCGCCGCCGAGGGTTGCCACCGCAGCACGCGCGATACCCCACAGGTCGATACCGCCGTGCTCGTAGAAGCGCTCGTCCTCGACGTCAACGGTGCCCTGCAGCACGTAGGGGGAGACCTCGTCCTTGGTGATGGACTTGCGGTTTTGCGTGTAGAAGCTCGCGATCTTGTTGCCGTTGCAGTCGATGATCTCGGTGGGCTCGCTCACCAGATACGCGTTGGCGTCTGTGTAGTCGGGCAGATCGGACAGCCAGCGGTTGACGTTGCCGATCATGCCGATGCCAAACGCCACGCCCGCAATCAGCAGAAAGCCCAAAAACGAGAGCAGGATTATGGGCAGGGCGTGCGTCTTTGAACGGCTGTGTCCCTGTCGTTGGCGAGGACCCATATATTGACCTCCAGGTATGTCGTGCCGGACGGTGGATGTGCCGTCGGGGCAGGATGGACATAAGTTATTACACGATAAACCAAACGGGGCGCGTGAGGCCTCGTGTATGCTGGAAGACGGCATTTTTCAGAGTGAATGCATACCTTGGTAAGGAGTTTGTCGATGGCGATTCGGGCGATGGGGCCGAGCGGACAATACGAGACTGGATTGGATGCTGCCGGTGCGGCGCTGCCCGAGCTGCTGGCGCCGGCGGGCGGACTCGACCAGATGCTTGCGGCCATCGCCGCGGGCGCCGATGCCATCTATGCGGGGTTGGGCGGCTTTAACGCCCGTGTGAGCGCCCATGGCTTTACGGATAACGAGTTTGCGCGCGGCTGCGCCGTGGCGCATGCCCATGGCGTGCGCGTGTACGTAACGCTCAACGTGTTCGTGTTTGACGATGAGCTTGCCGACGCCGTGGCGTTGGGAGCTCATGCACTGGAGCTGGGCGCCGATGCTTTGATTGTCGCCGATGCCGGGCTGGCTTGTGCACTGCGCGCGGCGATTCCCGGGGTCGAGATTCACCTGTCCACGCAGGCGGGCGTTCATAGCGAAGGCGCCGTGCGGCTTGCCGCCGATGAGCTGGGGGTCGAGCGCGTGACGACGGCACGCGAGCTGACGGTCGACGAGATTGCGGCGCTCTGTGCCACGGGCGTGCCCATCGAGGTATTCTGCCACGGTGCGATATGCATCGGCTATTCGGGGGCGTGCGAGTTTTCGGCCCTGCGGCGTGGGCGCTCGGCGATGCGCGGCGACTGCACGCAGCCGTGCCGTCTGGCGTACGACCTAGTGGACGAGGCGGGGCAGAGCGTTGTCGCCGTCGAGGGGGATCGTCTACTGTGTCCGCGTGACTATCTGGGTATTGTGCATCTGCCCGAGCTTGTAGATGCCGGCGTGGCGTCGCTCAAGATCGAGGGCCGCATGAAGAATCCCGACTACGTCTTTAACGTGGTGAGGGTGTGGCGTCGGGCGCTCAATATGCTGCGCGACGGCACATGGGATGCCGTTGCGGTGCCGGCGCTTGAGCGCGAGCTGGGAAGGTCGTTCAACCGCGGCTTTACCGATGCGTATCTGCGGGGCCGTTCGGGCGCCGAGCTCATGAGCTTTGAGCGCGCGATCAACCAGGGCGTGCGCGTGGGCCACTTAGTGGCGGTGGGTCACGAAGAGGTGACGGTCGAGCTTGATGCCGCCGTGGCGGCGGGTGATACGCTCGAGATCCGATTTTACCCGGGTGCCGACGCGCGTCCCGATGTGCCCAAGCGCTGGCCACAGGTGCCTTGCCCCGTGGATGCCGCTGCGGGAGAGCGCATCGTCGTGCATTGTAAACGCAAGGTGGACGCGGGCTGCGAGGTCTATCTGATTCGCAGCGCCGGCGTGCTGGGGCAGACGGCAACGGTGTTGGAGCGCATGCGGGCCGAGGCAGATGCGGTCGCGCCTGTTGAGCGGCCCGTTGAGGTGCTGCCGTTTGAGGGCGTTCTGGCGAATGTCGATGTGCCGACGGAGTTGGCGGGGCCGGCGGAGCCGGCAAAGCATGAGGCTTTTGCCCGTATGGTCTTTGCTTGGGAGCTGATGGATATGGATCCGCGCGATGAGTGTGGCTTGTCCGATGCGACGGTGGTGCTCGACGAAGTGTGCCGCTCAGGCGGCGCCGAGCGGACTTGGGCGCTTATGCAACGTGCCGGGCGCGTCGTCTGCCGCAATCTGGGGCAGGTGGCGATGGCCCGCGAGCTGGGCACGGCGTTTGACGTGGCGGCGCCGGTGTTCTGCGCCAATCGGGCCACGCTTGCTTGGCTGCGCGGGCTTGGTGCGGGGTGGGTATACTTGCCTGCCGAGTTGCTCGGCAATGATAGGGAGCGTATTGCCGAGCTGGCTGCTGAACCCGGCGTCTTGGGTCCGGTCGACGCCGACCGCCCCGAGCTCATGGTGTGCGAGCACTGCTTGCTGACTGCCGAGGGCGCCTGCGCCACGGATGCGACGGGGCAGGTCCGTTGCCGTGACTGCTCGCGCCGTCAGCAGGCGCGCTTTTTGATCGAACGTGACGGCACGCGTTTGCCGGTCGTTATCGACGCGTGCGGCAGGACGAGGATTTTCCTGTCGTAGGTGTTCGGCCGCGCCGTTTTGGTTATTATGAGTGGGTTTATGAACTTCGAGCACCGCCGTATCCGGTGAGGGTGCTATAGCAAAAGGAGGATACCCAATGCTGTCTGTCGACGAGCAAATGCGCATCATCACCTCGGGCGCAGCGCAGATCGTCCCCGAGGCCGACCTTCGCAAGAAGCTTGAGAAGGGCGAGCCCCTCAACATCAAGCTCGGCGTCGATCCCACCAGCCCCGACCTGCATCTGGGCCATGCCGTGCCCCTGCGCAAGATGCGTCAGTTCCAGGACTTGGGCCACAAGGTCACCCTCATCATCGGTAACGGCACCGCACTGATCGGCGATCCTTCGGGCAAGAATTCCACCCGCCCGCAGCTTTCGCAGGAGCAGATCGAGGCCAACGCCGAGACCTACGTGAGCCAGGCCATGAAGATCCTGGATCCCGAGAAGACCACCATCGTGCACAACGGCGACTGGATCCTGTCGATGGATCTGGCCGGCCTGCTGCAGGTGTGCTCCAAGTTCACCGTCGCCCGCATCCTCGAGCGCGATGACTTTACCAAGCGCTACCAGTCCCAGACGCCGATCGCCCTGCACGAGTTCCTGTACCCCGTGATGCAGGCCTTCGACTCCGTTCAGATCAAGGCCGACGTGGAGATGGGTGGCACCGACCAGCTCTTTAACCTGCTCGCTGGTCGCGAGCTCATGGAGAAGATGGGCATGGAGCCGCAGATCGCGCTTACCATGCCGCTGCTCGAGGGCACCGATGGCGTGCGCAAGATGTCCAAGTCCTACGGCAACTACATCGGCCTGACCGATGCTCCCAAGGATATGTTCGGCAAGACGATGTCCATCCCCGACGAGATGATCGGCAAGTACTATCGTCTGGCCAGCTCGCTCACCCCGGCCGAGGTCGACAAGATCGACGCTGCCCTGGCCGACGGTTCCGCCGATCCCTACGAGCTCAAGCGCGCGCTGGGCCGCGACCTGTGCGACACCTATCACGGCGCCGGTGCCGGTGACGAGGCTCAGGCCGAGTTCGACCGCGTGTTCAAGGAGGGCCAGCTTGCCGACTTCCCCGAGAAGCATGTCGAGCTGACCGTCAACGACGAGGGCCAGATCTACCTCGCAGGCCTGCTTAAGGACCTGGGCCTTTCGGCGAGCGCCGGCCAGGCCCGCCGCGACATCGACGGCGGCGGCGTCAAGATCAACGGCGAGGCGGTGGCTCCCAAGAGCTACAACATCGACCCGAGCGCCCTCAAGCTGGGCGATACCCTCTCCGTAGGCAAGCGCAAGGGCTTTAAGTTGGTCTAGCAAGTAGGTCAACCTAACATGTGCAATAGGGCCGCAGCCGGAACGATTCCGGCTGCGGCTTTTTTGGCACTTGGGGACGTTCCTTTTGTGCTGGCACTTTGGGACACTCCTTGTCATTGGTGCAAAGTAACCTGTCCCCATTGCGCCAAGCGGCGTGTGCCGTTAAGCGGACGGGGTGTTAGCGGGACCTTCTTTTGGGCATACAATTGCTATTGGCTTGCTGCGGTGAAGGCTCGTCCGCTCCGCAGTTATTTCTACAGTTAAAGGAGTATGTATGTCCGTTGAGGTCATGAGGTCTGTGATCGATGCTGCCGAGGGCCGCGTGCCCGTCGACACGCTGTTTACCAATGCGCAGATTGTCGACGTATATGGCCAGCGTGTGGCGCCCGGTAGCGTTGCCGTCAAGGACGGCGTAATCGTCGGCGTGCTCTACGACGGTCGCGACGATGCCGCCGGCACCTACGAGGCGGCTGAGGTCATTGACTGCCTGGGTCGCTATATCGCCCCCGGCTTTATCGACGGACATCTGCATATCGAGTCCTCGAACATCCGTCCCGCCGAGTATGCGCGCATGGCGGCGACGCGCGGCACCACCACTGCCATCGCCGACAGCCACGAGATCGCCAACGTTTCCGGCCTGGACGGCCTGCGCTTTATGATCGAGGACGGCCGTCGCGCGCCCATTTCCATCAAGTACATGATGCCCTCGTGCGTGCCCGCGCTGCCCGATGAGCAAGCGGGCGCTGTGATTACCGCCGCTGACATGCAGGCGTTTTTTGCCGAGTATCCGGGCGATGTCTTTGGTCTGGGCGAAATGATGAACCTGCCGGGTGTCTTTATGGCCGATCCTGAGACCTGCGCTCGCATCGACGCTGCCAACCAGACGCCGTCCAAGCAGGTCGACGGCCATGCGCCACTTGTTGCCGGCAAAGACCTCAACGCCTATGCCGCAGCGGGTATTATCGCCGACCACGAGTCGACGATTCCCGAGGAGGCGCTCGATAAGCTGTCCCGCGGCATGTATGTGATGCTGCGCGAGGGCACGTGCAGCCACGACCTGGCCAACTTGTCGCCGATGCTGCTGGAGAACCCCGCCCGCGCCCGTCGCTGCTGCTTTGCGACCGACGACCGCGCCCCTTCCGACGCGCTTTCGACCGGTATGATCGACAATGCCTGTCGCGTGGCTATCGAGGCCGGCATCGACCCGGTGGTCGCCATCTCCATGGCGTCCCTTTCCACGGCTGAGGCATTTGGCCTGGACCACGGCTGCCGCGACCCGCACGAGCTGCGTGGCGCCATCGCCCCTGGCAAGCGTGCCGACCTGCTGGTGCTCAATGATCTGACGTTTGCCACGGCTCCGCATCGCGTATATGCCGCCGGTGCTCTGGTGGCGCAGGACGGCACCTTTGTGGGCGAGATCGCACCCGAGATGGCCGAGGTTGCGGCCCTTGCCGATGAGCTGCGCGCCTCCGTTAAGCTGCCGAAGCTTTCGATCGACGTGTTTGACTATGCCTTTAAGCCGGGCGAGGCCGTGATTGACGTGGTGCCGGGTAAGGCCATCACGGGCATGGCTCGCCCCGAGAGCGCCGAGGGCCTGCGCCGCATTATGCTGATCGAGCGCCACGGCCGCGGCGTGTCACTGCAGGCCGAGGGCACCGACGGTGATGGTCCTGCGGGCCTGGGTCTCGTTGGCAAGCACATTGGTCGCGGCTGGGTGCGCGGCTTTACCATCACGGGCGGTGCCATCGCCTCGACGATTGGCCACGATTCGCACAACGTGTGCGTGGTGGGCGACAACGCGGCCGACATGATGGCTGCCGTCGAGGCTGTTGGCCAGGGCGGCCACGTGCTGGTACGCGATGGTGAGGTCGTAGCGCGCATCCCGCTGGCGCTCGGTGGCCTTATGAGCGAGGGCACGGCCGAGGATGTCGCCGCGCAGCACGACGACTTTATGGTCAAGGCGCGCGCCATGGGTATCGAGCCGCCGCTCGACCCCATCATGGGCATCATTTTCCTGCCCCTGCCGGTAATCCCGACGCTCCGCATCCGCCCCGAGGGCATGTTCGACGTCACGACCTTCACCTACGCCGACTAGTCATCGGGGACGTTCTTAAACGACTAGCCGTCGGGGTGGTGTGTCGCCTGACGCCGCGACCGTGAGACCTCTGGCATGTGTGAGCTATTTGCCAGGTCCTTGTAACGTTTACGCCCGCGGAGTCTTATTTGAGCTCCCTTTGGGTACGTTGGAATCGGATACACGTTCGATTCCAACAAGCCCGAAGGGAGCTTTTCTATGTTTAAACTGATTGCATCCGATATGGACGGCACACTGCTTGACGAAAACGGCCAGGTGCCTCCCGAGACCTACGAACTGATTCTGGCGCTACACGAGCATGGCGTGCATTTCGCCGCATCGTCAGGTCGTCGCTACGATCGCCTGTGCGAGTTCTTTGCGCCCGTTCGCGACAAGATGGACTTTGTCGCCGCTAACGGCGCCCAAGTCTACGCCGACGGTAAGATGGTAGACCGTGAGGTGTATTCCCACCTGGCGATTCGAAGGCTCGCCCAAGCCGTCAGGACGTTTCCCAATCTGCATCTTGCGCTCTTTGACCGAACCAAGTCCTTCCTGCTCGATGACGAGTGCAAGTTCGTGCGTGAGGTCGATAAGGACCTTCCCAATGCCGAGCGTATTTGGGAGCTGCCCGATCCCAGCGTAAATATCATCAAAGCGAGTATCTTTTGCGACGACAGTGCCGTTATGGACAGTGCGTACGTGCTACAGCGAGAACTCGGTCAGCTCTTTACCTTTGCGCCTTCTGGAAACGCGTGGATCGATGCCATGCAGCCCGGTGTGTCGAAGGCCTCGGGCATCGCACAGCTTGCGGAGCATTACGGCATTGGACGCGACGAGATCATGGCGTTTGGCGACTCGATGAACGACTACGAGATCATTCGCTTTGTCGGCACGGGCTGTGCGATGGAAAACGCGCGCCCCGCGCTCAAAGCGGTTGCCGATCGCGTCGTGGGCTGCAACCGCGACCACGCCGTCCAGCAGGAACTTCGCCGTGTTCTGGAGAGCCTCGCCTAATCCGGCAGTTAGGGACGTTCCTTTTCTGCCGGCAGCCGGGGACAGTCCTTGCAGCTTTTTCGCGAAGAGTGTCCCCAACGACTAGTCATTTAAGAACACCCAATGACTAAGAACGTCCCCAATGACTAGGCGAGGGCGGTCATGATGGTGCGGGCGACGCCGTCGTGGTCGTTGTCGTATTCGGTGATGGCGTCGGCGGCCTCGTGGTCTTCGGGTTCGCCGTTGATCATGGCCATGCCGTGGCCCGCTGTCTGCAGCATGGGGATGTCGTTGATGTTGTCGCCGAACGCCCAAGCGTCGGCGAGACGCTCGCCCAGGTGCTCGCATAGCCACGTGAGGGCCGTTCCCTTGGTGGCGCCCTCGCCCATGACCTCGATATTCATGGCGTACGAACGCGTGACCTCAATGCCTCCGAGCGTGTCGAGCTCCGACGCGATGGCGTCGCGATCGGCCGGGTCGTGCCAGTACATGGCGATGCGTTCGAGCGTCTCGACCTCGTCGATCTTGCTGTCGATATCCATGTCGATCGGTGTTCGTGTGCGCTTGAGCGAAGCCGCGATGTGGGGGTCACCGCCGCAGAATTCGTCCAGGCGCGTGTAGAGCGAGCGGGGGAGGAAGCATTGCCCGTCCGCGAAGATATCGAAGGTCACATCGTGGCCGGCGGCGATGCGGTGGATGCGATGGGCAATGCCGCAATCGAGCGGTCGGCTCAAGATGCGCGTGGCGCGCGAGGTATCGGTGGGCACATCGTCGTCGAGCTGCCAGACGCTGGCGCCATTGGCACAGACGGCATAGTGCACGGCGGGGTGGGCGAGGATAGGCTCAAAGATGCCCGACAGCGGACGTCCCGTGCAGGGCACAAATTCAATCCCGCGTCGAGCGAGTTCGTCGAGCATCGCCCAGGTGGCGTCGCTGATCTGCTTATCGCTCGTCAGCAGCGTTCCGTCCATATCGGAAAACACAATCATTTGATGCAGCCCTTTCTGCTGGCATAAAAAGCGTGGCCGAGGGCGGCGATGCCCTGGCCACGCTCGAGTTCTATAACGGTCCGCGTCCTAGCGATCGGCGAGCGGCTTGTATTCCAGCGGCTCGATAACCGGGCGATACGCGGGACGGATGATGCGGTGCGCGCAGAAGAGCTCTTCCATGCGGTGCGCCGACCAGCCGGCCATACGGGCGACGGCGAACAGCGGTGTAAAGAGCGTCTCGGGCACGCCGAGCATTTTGTAAATAAAGCCCGTGTACAGGTCGATGTTGGCGCAGATGGGCTTGGTCATGCCGTGGTCGCGCATCACCTGCGGGGCCAGGCGCTCGATGCGCTCGATGAGCGCGAACTCCTCGCCCAAGTCCTTCTTGGCGGCAAGCGAGCGCGCGTAACGGCGGCAGACCTCGGCGCGCGGGTCGCTCAGCGTATAGACGGCGTGGCCCATGCCGTAGATGAGGCCGGTGCCGTCGAAGGCCTGCTTGTCGAGGATCTTGCCCAGGTAGGCCGCGACCTCGTCCTCGTCCTCCCAATTGGAGACATGCGCACGGATGTCCTCGTGCATGGACACGACCTTGGCGTTGGCGCCGCCGTGGCGCGGGCCCTTGAGCGAGCCGATGGCCGCGGCGTAGGCGGAATACGGGTCGGTGGCCGAGGAGGACAGCACGCGGCAGGCAAACGTGGAGTTGTTGCCGCCGCCGTGCTCTGCATGCAGCATGAGCATCACGTCGAGCAGCATGGCCTCATCGCGGGTGAACGCCATACCGCCGCGGAGCACCTGTAGGATGGTCTCGGCGGCGGAGAGGCCGGGCGTGGGGTGCGGCACGTGAACCTCGGAGCCGCGAATCTTGGCGATCGAGGCCATGTGTGCGAAGGCGGCGATGCGCGGGAGACGTGCGAGCATGGAGATGGCCACGTCGATCTCATGCTCGGGCGTAATCACGTCGGGCTCGGCATCGAAGGCGTAGAGCAGCAGCACGGCGCGCTGGAGCACGTTCATGATGCTCGACGACACCGTGATCATGGGGAACTCTTTGACGTATTCGTCGCTCAGATGCCTAAAGGCGCCCAAGCGCTCGCAAAAACCGTCGAGCTCCTCTTTGTTGGGCAGCGAGCCCGTGATAAGCAGATAGGCGACTTCTTCGTAGCCATAGCGATTCTCGGCCTGGGCATTGTTGACCAGATCCTCGATGCTATAGCCGCGCAGCGTGAGCTTGCCCTGGTCAGGCACGACTTTGCCGTCGACCTTGTTGTAGCCGTGCACGTCCGAGATGCGGGTAAGGCCCGCGACCACGCCCGAGCCGTCGGCATTACGCAGGCCGCGCTTGACGTTGTGCTCGACGAACAGACCCTCGTCGTACGGATCAGTCGGCAGGCCGTGGTAGAGGTTTTCGCTATCGGGCGAAATCTGGCGGCTCGCCTCATAATCCAAGACCAGGCGGCTCAGATGGTCATCGAAGCGGTAGTAGATTTTCTTGGCGTCGTAAGCCATGCGCGCTCCTCTCGGGGCCGTATGGGGGGCGGCGTGCTTGGGTGCAGATGCGCCGGCCTGTTCCCGTACGGCCTGTTCGCTACAGGCGGTACATAAAGTTAAAGACGTCCTCGCGCTGGATGGACACGTTGACGCCCGAAAGCTCGCCGGCCTCGGCCAGCGCCTTCTGCAGCTCGGCGAAGTCGAGCTTGGACTCGGCGGTATCGGCCAGCATGGTCATGGTGAAGATGTCCTCGATAATGGACTGCGTGATGTCGCGGATGTCGACGTTGGCCTCGCCTAGGACACGGGTGACGCCGGCGACGATGCCGGGGCGGTTCTTGCCAAGGACGGTGATGACGATACGGGAGGACGAGATCTCGGCCATGGGAAACCCTTTCGCGTGGTTGCGGCGCGCGCGGGGCGCTCCGCTACGGTACAGTGTTCATCATTGTACCTGTCTGGCGCAAAAAAGGCGCGCTCGCTGCGGCGTTACATGCCTGCAACATGAGCGTAAGGGGGAAGGCCGCACGGGGAAGAGCCGTCTGGCGCGTGTCCGGCTCGTGTTGGGTTGATTTCCGATCTCAGCCGAACACATTGAGCGGACAGGCCGTTCCCGCAGTCAGCCGAACGCCTCCGACGGCTGATTCCGAACTGGAAGCGGAGGGCATCCCCGCCCTTCGGTAGGGGATACCGCTCCGCGGCGCATGCCGCGGGCGGCGCCCCTATCGGACCACCGTGACCTCAGTTGGGATGGGCCCAGCACTGCCGCGTACTCGGTGAGCTAGAGCCAACTGTTCGTCTTCACGTCGCGTATGGCGATATTTCGGTCGTCCGGCTCGGTGATGCCGTAGCCGAACGCCCGGAGCGTCTCGATGGACTCCTGGATCCTCTGTTGGAACATGGGACCCGGATCGACCCTCGGCCCGAGGTGCCCGCGCCAAAGGCACGGCGTGGCGCGCAGCATGTTATGGATTTTGGAGATGGGCTCGATGTCGGCGTAGACGTTGAGCGTCGCCATGGCGTCCTTGTGGCCGAGGATCGATTGGAGCGCCTTGATATCGCCGCCTTGGCGGATCCACTGCGTTGCGAACGTGTGGCGAAGGCCGTGGAACGTGATCAGCTCGTCGTTGGTGCCCATGAGGCCGTTGGTCTCCGAGAACGTCTTGAACGTCCCGCGGATATAGCTTGTCGTCGCGAAGGTCGCGCCCGGCTCCGACAGGATGTAGCAGTCCCCGATCTCGACCGCCCCGGTAAGGCCGCGCAAGCGCAGCTTTCCGCAGTCGATCTCGTGGGTCTCCTTCAGGAAGGGGAGTAGGCCGACCGGGTCGATGGGGATACCCCTGGCGTCATGGGTCTTGGTGTCCTTGATGAACGAACCCATTCCCTTCGCGTACGCCACCGAGTGTCTGATCGAGATCAGGCCCGTCTCGAAATCCACATCGCACCACCGAAGGCCGCAGACCTCGCCGATTCGCATCCCCGTGTGCAGGGCGAGTACGACCGCCCTCTAATCCTCGGCGGACCAATCGAGTCCGAACTCCTTTCGGGCATCCTCTTCGCTCATGACTTCGAGAAGGTCTCCGGGTTGGCAACGAAGGGCGAGGCATAGCTGCTCGAGTGTGTTGAAGCGAATGCCGCGAATATGCCCTTTTTTAATACGGGACAGGTTCACGGGCGTGGTTCCAATCCTTTCGGCAAGTTCGTTCGAGGAAATCTTTCGCTCGGCCATGATCTTGTCGAGGCGAACAATTACGGGCATGGCGTTTCCTTACGCAATCTCGTCGGAGTCGAGGTACAGCTCTCGGGCGTACAAGAAGAGCTGGGAAAGCATGAACAGGACGATGCCGAGAACCAGAGAGGTCCAATCGAATGATGAAGCGATCTCTTGGGCGCCGACGGCCCCCTCGTCGCCAAACATCGAAACGGAGGTTTTGAGTGAGCCGGCGTAGAGGCTGGTGGCAGCTTGAACAACGAAGAGAATGCCGAGCACCTTCAAGCATGTCGCAGACCCTTTCTTGAAGGGGTCTCCGCTCTTGATCGTCCACACGAGAACGGCGCTGAGGATGGTCGTAGCGATACCGATGACGGCAGGGACCAATGTCGAGATCGCAAGGGCTGGATACGCGGGGGAGTCTGCAATTACAGGGTTGTCGAGCACTTCGATTGCTGGCTTTAAGGAGAACGCCACTTGTGCGATGGCGGTGGCGCAAAGGGTCGCAGAGGCTATCGCACACGCGATACGGAAGGAATGAAGCCGGGGAGTGCGATTGTCAGAACTCATAACAACCTCCGAAGAATTTAAAAATCTCAGGATACTTTTTAACAGTTTATGTTAAATTGACTTTGCCGGCAAGTAATCACAGCATGCTGCAATCGTAACCCCGCGCATCGAGCTGAATCGTGTTGAAACGAGCTGGTGATACGTATGCTCAAAATCTCGAAGGCAATCTTTAGGTCGCTCCTCTCCTCCAGGTCGCTCTGTGTTGCCGTTGTTGCGTTGATGGTTCTTTGTGCTCTGCCCGTCTTCAGGAGCGCGGCTGGCATCGACGGACGGGTCGAATACCTCGAGTCGGGAATAACCCGTGTTGAGCAGGAATTGTCAGCATCCTATGCGGATGCGCTTGTGAATGCGGGGGAGGACGGTGTCTATACCTCTTCATCAAGCATGCCCGCGCTTCTGTACCCTCTTGCCGCGGGACGTCTTATCTTGGCACCGCTCTCTCCCCTACTTCCGTTTCTGCAGATATCGGATGGAGAGTACACCTATTATGACGGATCGAAGGAGTACTTGCTATGGGTCGCAACGGCCGTTGCCGTCTCGTTCCTTGCCGCGCGTCTTAACAAACGTGAAAAGCTCATCATCCAGGCACCGATGGGCGAGCTGGGTAGACTTGTTGCATCGAGCGTATGGGCGAGTGTTTTTGCAATGCTTGCCGTCCTCGCCATCAATCTTCCAGGGATAATCGCCGCGCTTGTGAAGAATGGCCCGGGCTCGCCGTTCTATCCGATAGGCTACATTCAATATGCGACTCCGGTTATCAAACCGGCTTGGCTGGTGTTCGCGCAGACGGCCATCTTGCAATTCTTGGTGGCAGCGTTCATCTCGCTTGTCGTTCACCTTGCCGTGAAGATTGCCAATAACCCTACGCTTGGAATCGTGTTCGTATGTGCCCTGATGGGGGTGACGATGGTTCCCGGGTATTACGGAAGATCCATCGCTTTACGTGAGTTTGCCCTGTTGAATCCCCTTACGTATGCGAACACTGAGTTGACCGTCGGCGCCTATAGCCCGTACCCGACAACGCAGATAGTGAATCTGCCTGGACTTTGCTTCGAGCGTGGCGCGATTGCCCTCGTATGCGCAATCGGGATCGAGGTGCTGGCAATTAGCCTGCTTTGCGTTGCTGGAAAGAGCGGCTGCGCGTGCCCGATATCCCCGATTTGTCTTGAGAGAGGTTCCTTCACTGCATCGAGAACGGCAACTCGTTCGAGCGCTTGTGCCTCCGCCGTTGCATACGTAAGAACGATGGGGAAACTGCTCCTGCGTTCTCCTACCCTCGCCGTATGCGCGATTGCAATGTCGACGACGATGCTGGCCCCGGCTCTGGTCGAGATGTTTCCTGACGCTGATAACGTTTCCGCTGTTCGGTATAGGGATGGGGAGCTCCGTTCAATAGATCGGTATTTAGAGCAGAACGCTGCGAATATGGACGTCGAGGGCAAAGCGGCCCTGGAAGACATGCGGGATGCTCTTTCGGGTTTCGTGTACGCGCCTATGCCTGCGGAGGGGTTTCGAAGCCTTGCGACGTACGAGCGCGCTCGAGGTGAGCTGGGCGCGGCAGATGCGACTCTCCTGCAATCGATCGGAATCGAGCCGGAGACTCCTTCTCGTGCGGAGGCGCGCGCCCTTCTGCTTGAGTCGATCGCGAGCTTGCCGGACCCCAAGGTTTACGAGTTAAGTACGAAGATGCCCCCATTAATCCTCCTTTCGTATCTCCAGGCAGCGCTTCCCTCCTTATTTTTGCTGTTGCCCGTGGTTGTCACATCGCTCGCGTGCACCCACCTGCAGTGTCGTTCCCTTCTGGTTCTCCAGATCCCCGCAACAGCGCATGTGCGTTTTCTGACGGCTGTTGCGCTGGCTCTCCTGCTTGGCTTGGTGCTGCTTTTGGTGTCGATGGTTCCCGCTGTCGTTGTGTCCGTGATTAAGAACGGTGCGGGTGGATCGGAGTATCCCGTCGCTCTCATTCGGGCGGGAGCTTCGACAACGTCCACGGTGGGGGAGGCGGTGTTGTGCAGTATTCCGTTGCTGGTCATGGCATACGGCGTGATTTCCGTCGTCGCTGCGTTGACAGCAGCGATTAGCCGCAACCCCGTTGTCACCGGAATGGTTTGCGCGGTTCTCTTGGTGTTGGGTTCGTTGAGCGCTCATGTTGAAAGCGTGGGCATGGGCGTCGCGCTGCTGGCTCCATTCGCCTCGTTTGATCCCGCTTCCCAGGTGGGGACGATTGGGTTCCTTGGGCGAGGGACGAACGCGATGCCTTTTGGAGAGGTCGTCGGCGCATCGGGCGCTCTGCTGGTGGTCTTGGGCGCCGTATCTCCGTTGATGGTGCGCCTGAGTGTTCCAAAGATCGAAAGGGGATGATCTCGATGATTGACCTTCAAACGCTGACGATCTCTTATGGAAAGAAGGTGCTCGTAGATTCGGTGAACGCTGAGTTTGCCCCGGGTACGGTCTACGGTCTCGTCGCTCCGAACGGGCATGGAAAGACGACGTTGCTGCGTGCGATGGCAGGTTTGCCGGGTCCTCGCGTGGACGGGAGCATCGTTCTGGATGAGGTGCAGGGTACGGGTGCGAGAGAGGTCCGTTCTATGATCTTCTATGCACCTGGTGAGGGGACGCTGCTGTATCCCGGATTGCGTGCGGAAGATCACCTCAAGATGGTTTGCGATATGTGGCCGCATGCTCGCGATATCGAAGAGATAGTGGAACAAACGCAGATAGGCGAGTTCGCGAAGATGAGGATCCGCACTCTGAGCCAGGGCATGAAGCAGCAGCTTACCCTGGCGATTGCGTATGCGACGGGCGCGCGGTACCTTCTATTAGATGAGCCCATGAACGCGCTCGACCCCAGCAGGGTGGACTTGCATTCCGAGATTCTCAGGAAGCTGGCCGATTCTGGTACGTGCATCATCATGTCATCCCACATCTTGGATTCGGTCGATAGGCTGTGCGATGAGATTCTGTTTTTGAAGGATGGGAGGCTCATTAGAAGCATTCCGCAAGATGATGCTGCGCCGAAGTCTCCTGGATCCCATTTCGCAAAGCCTGCCGGACGCGCCGAGGGTGCGCTAAGCACGTATCGGCGACTCTACGAAAAGGGCGGGTAGAAATGCAAGTTAAAAATCTATGTGGCCAATGTGATACCGTTGAACCCGCATATCGATACCGCTCAGCCA
>CAUGJE010000002.1 GCA_959599915.1 uncultured Collinsella sp.
GCAGGGTTTGGGGCAGGCACGCCCCAACAAGAAGCTGTCCCAAAGGGGCAAGAATGGGGACTGCGGACGATTTCTTGGACCGTTACGCGGCCCTTCCCAGCGCGGAGCGGAACTCGGCCGGCGTGCGGCCACCGAGCGTATCGCTGCGCCTCTCCGTATTGTATCGACCGATCCAGCCCCCGAGCTCCTCGATGAAGCGGGCGGGGGTCCAGTCCGACCAGTCCCTGCCGTGCCAGAACTCCTTCTTGAGCAGGCCGAAGAAGCCCTCCATCGCCGCGTTGTCCGGGCTGCAGCCCTTGGCGGACTGGATTGGCTACACTGATGTGGACAGTTCCGGGAAGGGCGCAAGAGACGGGAAGGCCGTATGCGCGTTCCTGCGCGAGGGCCGCGGGGAGGGGCTGCCTGGGTACGGCGCCTGTCAACTCGGTCTACGTCTTTGATGACCGGGTCGTACTCAATATCAAGTTCACGGATGATGCCAAAACGGTCACCCGTGAGGAAATGTTGGGTTCGAGTGCTATGGACAATGTTCCAGCATGCTGGGATCGAACTCGCTAGCCGGAATCACACGGTACCCGTGGCGCAGCAGCAGGTCGACAAAAATACCGTTGCCCACGGTGAGCGTACCGCTAAAGGTGCCATCGTAGACGCGACCCGCACCGCACGAGGGGCTACGATCCTGCAAGACGCACGCAGCGATCTCGGACGGGCCGCCTGCCTGCTCACACATATCGAGCGCACGTTGGGCACCCAGGCGAAACTCGCGATCGACTGAGACGCCCTCGCAGGTACGGACCTCGCCGCTCACAATCTCGGACGGCTTGCGCGGTGTGGGAAGGCCGCCAAAGACCTCGGGGCATACCAACAGGACCTCGGTCCCCGTGCGCTCGCAAGCCTCAACCAGCTCGCGATGGTAATTGTCGAGCCCGTTATACTTGCAGCTCTCGCCCATCAAGCAGGCGCTCACCACGATCTTCATTTCCATCCCCCTCAAGCAAAACGCCCCATTTGAGAAAGCTACTCAAATGGGGCGTCGGCGTCTACTGGCTCGGCCGCGGCTTTACTGCTGCTTTGGCATCAGCGGATTCTCGCGCGTGAGGAGATTCATGAACTCCTCGCCCGTGATCGTCTCCTTCTTGTACAGATAACGAGCCAGCTCATGGAGCTTAAACTTGTTCTCCTTGAGGATCTGCAGGGCGCGGTCATGTGCGTCCTCGATCAGCTTGGCGACGATCGCGTCGACGCGCTCGGCCGTACCGGGGGCACAGGTGAGCGACGTGTCCTGGTTGAGGTAGGCATTCTGAACGGTACCGAGCGCCATCATGCCAAACTCTTCCGACATACCAAAGCGCGTCACCATGTTGCGGGCGAGCTTGGTGGCCTGCTCGATATCATTGGCCGCGCCAGTCGTCATCTCACCAAAGATGAGCTCCTCGGCAGCACGTCCGCCGCAGTAGACAGCGAGCTTGTCGAGCACCTCCTGGCGCGTGGTCAAGAAGCGCTCGTCCTCCTCGACCTGCATGGTGTAGCCCAGAGCACCGCTCGTACGCGGCACGATGGTGATCTTCGTAACCGGCGCAGAACCCTTCTGGCGGGCGGCAACGATGGCATGGCCGATCTCGTGATAGGACACGACCTGTTTCTCGTGATCGGACAGCACCGTGGACTTACGCTGCTGGCCGGCGATGACGACCTCCACCGACTCCTCGAAGTCGTCCTGGGTTGCACGCTTGCGACCCTCGCGAACGGCGCGCAGGGCGCCCTCGTTGATGATATTGGCCAGGTCGGCGCCCGAGGCTCCGGGCGTGGCGCGGGCAATCGCGGTCAGATCGATCGGCGGCTCGGTCTTCACACTCTTGGCGTGAAGCTCGAGGATGTTCTTGCGGCCGGTCAGGTCGGGCAGCTCAACGGGGATGCGGCGGTCAAAACGACCGGGGCGCAGCAGAGCGGGATCGAGGCTGTCAGGACGGTTGGTGGCAGCGAGGACGACGATACCCTTGTGGTTGTCGAAGCCATCCATCTCGGTCAGCAGCTGGTTGAGCGTTTGCTCACGCTCGTCGTTGCCGCTAAAGCCGCCACCGTCACGCTTTTTGCCGATGGTATCAATCTCATCGATAAATACGATACAGGGGGCCTTTTCCTTAGCCTGCTTAAACAGGTCGCGCACCTTGGCGGCGCCACGGCCGACGAACATCTCGACGAACTCAGAGCCCGAAATGCTAAAGAACGGTACGCCCGCCTCGCCGGCAACAGCCTTGGCAAGCAGGGTCTTACCAGTGCCAGGAGGGCCCACGAGAAGAGCACCGCGCGGCAGCTTGGCGCCGATTTCCTCATAGCGCTGCGGCTTCTCCAGAAAGTCGACGACCTCCTTCAGGGATTCCTTGGCCTCTTCCTGACCAGCAACATCCTTAAAGGTCACGCCAACATCCTTGGAGGCGATAACGCGCGCACCGGACTTACCCAGACCGCCGCCGCCAAAGCCGCCGCCACCAAAATTCATGGACGGGCCGTCATCGCCCATGGCCTTCTTCATACGGCGGTTGAGCCACCAGCCGATGAGGAAGAAAATCGCCATGGGAAGGACGAGCGTGAGCAAGTAGTAAGTCATCAGGCCCGAGTTCTTATCGGGAACCACCGACTCCAGCGAGGCGCCGGCCTCGAGCACGCGATCGGTAAAGCCCGTGTCACTCGGCACGCCGGTCGTCTTGTAGGCGATGTTCTCGTCCTCGCCCTTCTTGGTGTAATAAATCGAGTAATCGTCCGTGTTGTACTCGACCTTGTCGACACTCTTCTTATCGAGCGCTTTGACAAACGTCGAATAATCGGTCTTCGTAATCTGCTGCGTGTGACCGATGTTGGGGAACAGAACGGTCGAGAGCACGAGGTAGACGACGAAGGCGATGAGCACGTAGAGGATCATATTCCGTCTACGTTTGTTGTCATCCATCTCCATCTGCTTGAACTCCATCTACTGGGGTTGATAATGCTAACTAGAATACCCAACCCGGCCGGCGATAAACCGACGCCGGGCACGAAAGAATAGAGATGGCATCACTCGAAGTCGGCAAGGTTCAGATCTATACGGGCGACGGCAAGGGCAAGACGACGGCTGCGCTGGGGCTCGCGCTGCGCGCCACGGGCTATGGACTTAACGTGCTCATGCTTCAGTTTGCCAAGAAGCTGCACTGCGCCGAGCATGATGCGGCACCACGCCTAGGGCTACGAATTGTACAGGCCGACCGCGACACGCCCGAGGCTTGCGCCGCACAGATCATGGAGCTCGCACGCAAGCAGATCTCACAGGTCGACGTTCTGATTTTGGACGAACTCGGCGAGGCCATGCGCCGCGGCTTCGTGACGCGCGAGGATGTCGAGGAACTGATCGCGATGAAACCCGACACCACAGAGCTCATACTGACCGGCCGCGGCCTGCTGCCCATCGCGGACCTCGCCGACCTGGTCACCGAAATGCGCCTCGTCAAACACTACTTCGACGAAGGCCTCCTGGCCCGCCAAGGCATCGAATACTAATTGATCCGAAGGGGACGAAGGGAAACGGATCATCGACATCACGACGGAGAGCAATGAGCCGTTTTCCTCCGTCCCCCCAGGGATCATTAGGCAGTGGCGCGGCCTAGCCAGTTGCCGCTGTGGTGGTAGATGGTGAACATCGTGGCGGTAGTTACCCAGGTTACGGGGTAGACCAGCAGCAGATGCTCGAGCGAGGGGTCGAGCGGCATAATCGCGAACACCCACGCCACGCGGAGCACGACCGTGCCGAATATCGTGAGCATCATAGGCTGGAAGCTCACGCCAGCGCCACGGATGGAGCCGGACGCGTTTTCGATAATCGAGAAGATCGCGTAGAACGGCGCGATGAAATGAAGAATCGTCGTGGTGTAGGCCGAAATTGCGACATCGTCGATAAACAGACGCGAAAGCGGGCCCGAGAATACCAGCAGCACGGCAGACAGGCCACCGATAAGCACAAACGACAGCACGAGCGACGTGTGGTATCCCTTTCGCATGCGATCGTAATTGCGCGCACCAAAGTTCTGCGCCGAGAACGTAGTAATCGACACACCAAGCGCCTCGGTCACCATCCAGATAATGCCGTCCAGGCGACCGGAAAGACCCCAAGCGGTCGTAACATCGGCTCCAAACGAGTTGACCGACACCTGAATCAAAACGTTGGAGATCGAATACGCCGCAGACTGAACGCCCAGCGGCAAACCGCACGAAAGCATGCTCTTGCAAATGCCGCGATCGATACCGAGTTTGGATAGCGACAACCGCCACGCCCCCGGAGCGCGCATCATGCGGATCACAATCATCGTGGCATTGGTGCAGATAGTCAGCGCCACCGCGATGCCGCAGCCCAGCGCTTCCATGTGCAGCACGGCGACAAAGAGAATGTCGAGCGCCACGTTGACGAAGCAGCCGGAGGCAATAATGACCGCCGGACCGCGCGTGTCGCCCACGGCGCGCAACAACGCCGTCCCCATATTGAGCAGCAGCGCCGCAAACATGGCGGCAAAGTAGCAACGGGCATACGCCACACCCTCGGCCAGCAGCTCATGCGGTGTATTCATCAGCACAAGCATCGGCTCGACAAACACCATGCCCAGAATGGAAATGACAATGCCGACCACCAGCGCGAGCGTCATGGCCGTATGGACCGATCGGCTCAAGCGCTCGTCATCGTGCTGACCAAAAAACTGGCCGGTAATAACGGCACATCCAGCACCAACACCGACGCAAAAACCAATGCAGAGCTCCGTAAGCACCATCGTGGCCTGAATGCCACCCAGCGCGAGCTTGCCGCCAAACTGACCGACGATATAGGTACCGATAAGCGTGTATGCCTGCTGAAAGAACGAACTAAAGAAGATGGGGACGCACAGCGACAGCAGCTGCTGCCAAATAACGCCCTGCGTTACATCGATAGCCGTAGATTTCTTAGCCACACGCCCTCCCCACCAGCGTACGTCAAACAACAAAACGGCACTTTAAAACGAAAGCCAAAACCAGCTTAGCACCGACCGACGTCGGCCGAAACGTCCCGAACCAGAGCCCGGTGCGAAATATTTGCCTAGTGATACAGCCCCGGCTGGTAGTGGTACTCGTTGCTCACATGCGGGCACAGTTGCCAAAAGGCGACGGCACTCGCAGCGGCAACGTTGAGTGAATCGACCCCGTGCGCCATCGGAATGCGCGCGGCTCGGTCGCAGCCGGCAATGGTCTTGGTGCCCAAGCCGGCACCCTCGGTACCCATAAAGATCGCTAGGCGGTCAATCTCCTGCAGCACGGGATCGTCCAGCGACACCGAATCATCCGTCAACGCCATGGCGGCACACGAAAAGCCGGCATCGTGCAGCGCCGCCAGCCCATCATGCGGCCATACGCGCGCCTCGCTGCCAATGCGCGTCCAGGGCACCTGGAACACCGTGCCCATGCTCACGCGGGCCGAGCGACGGTACAGCGGGTCACAGCACGTAGGGCTGACCAAAATACCGTCAACATTCAATGCGGCAGCCGAGCGGAAAATCGCGCCGACATTGGTGTGGTCGACAATGCCCTCGAGCACGCACACGCGCACCGGGCGCTCACCCGCCGCCTCGACGACGCCACTCAAGAACTCGGCTACCGGAATCTGGCGTGGACGACGGAATGCCGCGAGCGCACCGCGCGTCACGTTAAAACCCGTCAGCTGCTCCATGAGCTCCATGGAGGCAACGAACACAGGAACCGGACCCGCGCCCTCGCGCACAACCAGGCGCTCAAACAGCGGCATCATCTGATCGAGCCAGCGTTCGCCCAAAAGAAAGCTCACCGGCTCGTATCCGGCGCGAACCGCACGCTCGATGACCTTGGCGCTCTCGGCGATAAAAATGCCCTTCTGCGGCTCCAGCACGCAGCGAAGCTCACGCTCGGTCAGTCGCACGTAGGCATCGAGCCGCTCGTCCTCGAGCGAATCGATTCGCAGCACCTCAACGGCATCAGTCATAGCAGCCAGCCCGCACCCTTCTTTACAGCACATCTATACCAAACGAGGCGACGCTAAGCGCCGCCCCATGCATTCAATCAACCCGATGATACCGTTCACGCCAGGCGATTTATGCCTCAACGCGACGATACGTCACGAACTCATAATCGAGACCCTCGTCACCCTCGCCCGAGGCAATCGTGGCAACCCCGCCACGCCGCGCAATCTCCCACGCGGGATCGGCGTCCAAGTCGGGAAAGTACGTGTCCACGGGATGGACGCAGTGGTCATGCGTGACCTCGGCCTCCACGCAGCACGGCAAAAACTGACGATACACCTCGCCACCGCCGATCACCCACGCAACGGGCTCATCGGCTACCGCGGCGAGCGCTTCGTCGACGCTATGCACCACGTCGACGCCCTCGGCGGCAAAGCTCTCGTCACGCGTGAGCACGATATTGCGGCGGTTCTTGAGCGGACGCCCACCGGGAAAACTCAGCAGGGTCTTGCGTCCCATAATAACCGGGCACCCTTTGGTGCACGCCACAAAATGGCGCATGTCGGCGCGATTGGACACCACCATGTCGCCCTCGCACCCAATGCCCCAGTCATCGCACACGGCGACAATGGCAGAAAGCTTACACGTCATGCGCGTCACCTACACCGCAATGGGGATGTTCTTGACCTGCGGGCCGTGCTCATAACCCTCGACGATCAGGTCGTCGGTCGTAAACGCATAGAAGTCATGCACATCGGGGTTAAGCGTTACCTTGGGCGCGGCAAACTGCGGACGCTCGATAAGCTCGCGGACGATATCGACATGACGGTCGTAAATGTGGGCATCGGCAATCACATGTAGCAGCTCGCCGGGAATCATATCGACCGATTGCGCGACCATCATCAGCAAGATGGCGTACTGGCACACATTCCAGTTGTTCGCGGCCAAAATGTCCTGGCTGCGCTGGTTGAGAATCATGTTGAGCGTCGGTTTGTCATCCTGCGGGCGCTGCGTCACGTTATACGTCACGCTGTAGGCGCACGGATACAGGTGCATCTCGGACAAATCGCTAAACACATAGGTATTCGTCATAATGCGGCGGCTGTACGGCGTGTTCTTAAGGTCGTACAGAACGCGGTCCATCTGGTCGAAATCGCCCTCGGCATAATGGCTCTTTTGCCCAATCTGATACCCGTAGGCCTTACCGATGGAGCCGGTCTCGTCAGCCCACTCATCCCAAATATGGCTGTTGAGGTCATGCACGTTATTGGACTTCTTTTGATAGATCCATAGGATCTCATCCATGGCAGATTTGAGGGCCGTACGACGCAGGGTAAGCGCCGGAAACTCCTCACGCAGGTCATAGCGTGCCGTAACGCCAAAGTTTTTAATGGTATAGGCAGGGGTGCCGTCCTCCCACACCGGACGGACCTTTTGGCCCTCGGTGGTGGTGCCATGGTCCAGAATATCGCGGCACATGGTTACAAACTGTTGATCAGCCTTGCTCATTGACCCTCCTGTCAGTCGCCTAAAAGCGAGATTCATTGTATCCCAGGCACATGCAGCCCCACAGCCCAAACATATGCCTTCATTTTCTGGCATATGCCAGAAATTCCTTGCGTAAATCTGCGCGTTCGCTATTCTATTATTGACATATGTCAGATAAGGAGCACGTATGGCAAGAAGCGAGAAACTGCGCCGCGTCGGGATCATCCCCGAATACCGCGGCTTTACCCCTGACGGCCTAGCCAGCGGAGACGCCATCGACATGACGGTCGACGAACTCGAGGCGCTGCGCCTGTGCGACCTGGAAGGCCTTAACCAAGAGGCAGTCGCAAAGCAGATGGGTATCGCGCGCGCCACGGTGGCGGCTATTTGCAGCCGCGCGCATCGCAAGGTGGCAAACGCGTTGGTCAATGGTCGGGCGCTCATCATCGAAGGCGGCAATATCGCGTACTCCCCCATTACCACGGCAACGGCCGTATGGCCAGCAAAGGAGATCGACACCATGAGGGTGGCAACCACGTACGACAACGGCAACATCTTTATGCACTTTGGCCGCAGCGAGCAGTTCAAGATCTACGACATTCAGGACGGCAAGGTACTCAACGAGCAGGTCGTGGGCACCGGCGGCACCGGCCACGGTGCCCTTGCGGGCCTGCTCGCCAACGGCGGCGTGGACACGCTCATCTGCGGCGGCATCGGCGGCGGCGCTATCAACGCGCTTGCCCAAGCCGGCATCACGGTATACGCAGGTGCCCAGGGCAGCTGCGACGCTTGCGTCGAGGCCCTCATTGCCGGCACGCTCGCGCAGACCGGCGAGGCCACCTGCGACTGCCATGGCCACGGCCACGACCACGAGCACATCCATGAGCACGGCGGATCCTGCGGTTGCCACGGCCATCACGAGAACGAGGGTCACGAGGGCTGCAGCTGCCACTAACAGCAGGCAAACGATGCCATCACGCGTCTGCTCACACAACATATAACGCACCAACGGCGAAGGCCGCCTGGAATACCATCCAGGCGGCCTTCGCCATACACAACTCTACCAGTCGCTACTTTTTATTGCGCATCTGCGCTTCCATCTGGCGCAGCAGGTCCATATCGGACTTAGGACCACCTGTTCCCAGGCCGCCCATGCCGCCCAAGCCCATGGCATCCAGACCGGGAATATTGGGCATGCGCATCTTTTTGCCCTTCTTACCCTTTTTGCCCTTTTTGCCGCCGGCCTGTGCCTGATTGGCCATCGTGCGCATGCGGCCCATCATCTTATTCATCTCGCCCCACTGCTTCATAAGGCCGTTGACCTCGGTGGGGGTTACGCCGGCTCCCTTGGCAATGCGGGCGCGGCGCTGGCCGTTGATGATGGAGGGGCGCAGGCGTTCCTCCTTGGTCATCGACATAATGATGGCCTCGTTCTTGTCGAAGATGCCCTCGTCCAGGTTGCCGCCCATCTGGTTGAGCGCGCGCTGGCCACCGGGGAGCATGCCGAGAATGCCCTTCATGCCGCCCATCTTCTTAACGGCTTTCATCTGGTCGAGCATGTCGTTCATGGTAAAGCCCTCGCGCAGCATGCGCTCGGCGGCCTCGAGCTGCTCGGCATCGGCGGCCTCCTGGGCCTTCTCGATGATGCCGACGACGTCGCCCATGCCCAAGATTCGCTTGGCCATACGGTCGGGGTAGAACGGCTCCAGCGAATCGGGCTTCTCGCCCATGCTCACGAACTTGATGGGCTTGCCGGTCACCTGGCGCACGGAAAGCGCGCCGCCACCACGGGCATCGCCGTCGAGCTTGGAGATGATCACACCGTCAAAGTCGGTGCGCTCGGCGAAGGTCGAGACGACGTTGACGATATCCTGGCCGGTCATGGCATCGACGACCATCAGCACCTGGTCGGGCTTGACGGCCTTCTTGATGTCGACGGCCTCCTGCATCATCTGCTCGTCGATCTGAAGACGACCGGCGGTATCGACAATGACCACGTCACGCAGGTGGTCGACGGCCTCCTGAATGGCACCCTTGGCGATGTCGACCGGGTGCGCGCCGTCGCCGCGGAAGACCGGAACGCCGATCTCTCCACCGAGCGTGGCCAGCTGGTCGGCAGCGGCGGGACGGTAGACGTCGCACGCGGCGAGCAACGGCGAGCGGCCCTGCTTCTTGAGCAGGTAGGCAAGCTTTACGGCAGCCGTGGTCTTACCGGAGCCCTGCAGGCCCACGAGCATGATGACATTGGGAATGCGGTTGCTAAAGACGAGCTTGCTCTCGGTTGAGCCGAGCATCTCGGTGAGCTCGTCGAGCACGATCTTGACGACGTTTTGCGCCGGCGACAACGACTCCATGACCTCGGCGGTCATGCAGCGCTCCTTGGTCTTGGCAACGAACTCCTTGACAACCTTAAAGTTAACGTCGGCCTCGAGCAGCGCCATGCGAATATCGCGCATGGCCGAAGTGATATCGGCCTCGGTCAGTTTACCCTTGCCGCGCAAGCGGTCAAATGTGTCGTTGAGGCGATCGCTCAGAGAATCAAACACTAGTCACTCCTTAATTGGACTCGCCCACCAGGGCGCGGCAGAAATCTTTGGCGTTAAACTCCTGCAGGTCATCGACCTGCTCGCCCACGCCGATGCGCAGGATCGGGAGCTTGAGCTTCTCGGCCACGGCCATGGCAATACCGCCCTTAGCCGTGCCGTCGAGCTTAGTCATGATAATACCGTCCAGGCCCAGCGCCTCGTTAAACTCGAGCGCCTGGTTCAGACCGTTCTGGCCAGTGGCGGCATCGATCACAAGCACGACCGAGACCGGCATGGGACCGGCGGCCATATTTGCGGCGCGCTTACGCGTCACGTTGACCACCTTGGCGAGCTCGCGCATGAGCTCGGGGCTCGTGTGCAGACGACCGGCGGTATCAATGAGCACCAGGTCGCTGCCGCGCTTATCGGCCTCGTCGAGCACGTCATAGCACACGCTCGCCGGATCGGAGCCGCGGTCACGCTTGATGACGGGCACGCCGGCACGCTGGCCCCACACATCGAGCTGCTCGATGGCGGCGGCGCGGAAGGTGTCGGCCGAACCGATCACCACGTTCTTGCCGCGGGCGGCCATGGCGCTCGCAATCTTGCCGACCGTCGTGGTCTTGCCGGCACCGTTGATGCCGACAAACAGCACGCAGCTCGGCGTGTCGGAAAACGGATCGCGCTCAACAGGCACAAAATGGCCCTCGAGCTGCTCGGCCAGGGCGCGGCGAATCTGCGGGGCGGTCTTGAGGTTCTTCTTGGCGGCGGCGTCGCGCAGGTCATCGGAGACCTGAATAGCGACCTCGGCACCCATGTCACCCATGACGAGGGTGTCCTCAAGGTCCTCCCAAAAATCCTCGTCGACCTCGCCACCAAAGTAGAAGACCTCGTTGAGGGCCTCGCGACTGCGCTCAAGTCCGCGCGAGAGTGCGTCAAAGAATCCCATTATGCATTCACGACCTTTCCGGTTTCGCGATCGAGTTTTTGCGAGACGACGCGACTGACGCCGTCGGCTTGCATCGAGACGCCGTAGAGAACGTCAGCATCCTCCATAGTACGGCGCTGATGCGAGATTACCAAGAGCTGCGTATCGGAACGCAGCACATCGAGGGCGCCGATGAGCTTGGACAGGTTGGCGTCGTCGAGCGCAGCCTCGACCTCGTCCAGCACATAGAACGGCACCGTGCGCGTACGGTATACGGCAAAGAGCAGGGCGAGCGCCGTCAGGCTCTTCTCGCCACCCGACATGAGCATCATCTTGGTGATGCGCTTGCCGCGCGGCTGCGCCACGACCTCGATACCCGTCTCGGCAGGATGCTCGGGATCGGTCATCTCCAGATGAGCCTGACCGCCCGGGAAGAGCATAGCGAAGATCTCGCGGAAGTTCGCGTCGACCTTCTCAAACGTCACCAGGAAGGCCTTCCGCATCTTGCGATCAATGGCCACCGTGATCTTGGTGAGCGCCTTGCGCGCGCTCTCCAGATCGGCCAGCTGCTCCTCGATGTAATCGGCGCGGCGCTTGAGCTGCTCGTACTCCTCCATGGCAACCTGGTTCACAGGGCCCAGGTTGTTGATCTGACGCACGAGCTGGTTGAGCTCGCGCTCGGCGGCATCGCGGTCGGTGGGCGCAGGAAGCATGAGCGCTTCCTCGAGTACCGTGGTGCCATCGGCGGTAATGGCCTTAATGGCGGCCTCTACCTGCACCTCGAGCTTGCCACGCGCGACCTTGAACTCGTTTTGCGTGGCGGAGGCGGTATCGACCCGCTCCTTAGCGCGGGTAACCTCTGCCTTGGCATCCTCGATGGTCTTCTTGAGCGAAGCGGAGTCCGCCTCCTCCAGAGAGGCCTGGTCACGCAGGCGCGCTGCCCAATCCGACGCGCGTTCCAACAGGGCAGAATAGCGTTCGTGCATGGGGTCGACGCGCAGGCGCAGCAGCTCGAGCGAGCGCGAAGCCTGGCGTGTTCCGCGGATACGACGGTCGATGCCCTCAAGACGATGCTCCAGGTCGGGCACGCGGCCCTTCAGCGAACGCAGGCGCTCGCTCGTCTGGGCCAGGCGAACCTTGGCGTCGGCGAGCTTGCCGGCAGCCTCGGAATCGTCACGGCGAACGCGGTCGAGTTCGTCGTTGGCCTCGGCAATCTGCAAGCCCAGGTCGCTTACCTGAGCACGGGCCTCGTCACGCGAACGGGTAAGTTCATCCACGCGCGGACACGCAGCGCGAACGGCCTCGGCAGCCTGCTCACGGCGCTTGGAGATGCGCACGCGCTCGACCTCGGCATTGTTGGCGCTTTGCTCCAAGCGGCCGATCTCGGAGAGCAGCGAGCGGCGCTCGCCCTCAAGACGGGCGATCTCGCCAGCGGCATCGCCCTCAGCGGCACGCGCTTCCTCAACGGCCGCATTGGCCTCGACGACCTGATCAGAAACATGCTCAAACACGGCAGCTAGATCGGGCTCCAGGCCCTCGAGCTCACGAATGCGGCGCTTGCGCTCCAAGGCACCCGATGCCTCACCGGCATCGAGGCCCACGCGTACCAAGCCGCCGCAGGCAACGCGGGCACCATCAGGGGTCACATAGGTCACGCCATCCACAACCGGCGCCGCCAACGCGGTGGCCAAGTCATCGACCACGTAATAGCCACCGAGCAGCGCCTCGACAATCGAACCATAACCGGAGCGCACAGACAGACGATCGACCAGACGAGAGCCGGCAGCGCCCTTGGCAGCTGCACCGCCGCTCACGCCGCGCGCCACCAGCAGCGCCTCGCCCGAGGCCTTCTTCTGGTCCAGGGCCGCACGACCGGCACGCTCAAGCGCGGACGTATCGTCGAACAGCAGCGCATCGATATCGCCGGCGAGCAATTGCTCAACCAGGCCCTCAAGCTCGCGCGGGGCCTCGAGCACGTCGCCCAGACGGCCTGAGACATCATCGCCCAGCGCGCCCACCAGACGGTTTACGAGCGGCGAACTGTCGGCCATGCGGGCATCGAGCTTCTTTTGGCTGGCAAGCTCCGAGCGCACCTCGGATAACTTGTTGCGCGCCTCGCTCTCGCGGGCACGCAGGTTCTTCAGGGACGCGCGTGCCGTCTCGGTTGCCTCACGCGCATCCACCTGAGCCTGGCGCGCTTCCTCAAGAGCGCCCTCAAGCTCCTCGGCGCGGTCGCGACGGCTCTCGAGCGAGGCCGTGACCTCCTCGAGCTGTTCATCGATCTGCTCCAGGCGCGAGGCATACATATTGTCCTCGACCTCGGCATTGCTCAAGGAATCCTTCACCTTAGCGAGCTCGAGCGCGGCGTTATCGGCCACGCGCTGCACATCACGTTGTTCACGCGTAAGCTGCGAAATCTGATTGTCGAGCGCCACGCGGCGCTCGTGGAGCTCGGCAGCGGCAGGACCAGCGGCGTCAACGTCCTCCTGGGCCTGCATGTGCGCACCGGTCACTTCCTCAAGCTGGGCACGCGCGTCCTCGAGCTCCTCGACCACGTGACGACGCTGATGCTCGGAGCTCGAGATCTGACCGCGCATGTCAGACAGGCGCGACACCATGTTGTGGCCCTTTTCCTCGAGCAGGCGCATGTCGGAGTTAATGCGGCCGACCACATCTTGCATATGACGGCGCTGCTCGCCTAGGTCGCCCACAAACAGGCCCTTTTCCTCGAGCATGACCTGAAGCTTCTCGAGCTCGCGCTCCTTTTCGCCCAAGCGGTACTGCGCAAGCTCAAGCTCGGCCGCGCCCTCTTTGGAGCGGCTCTCCAGGTCGTTCCACTGCGACTGCAGCGAACGCAGCTCGTCAACGGCCAGCATCTGCGTAAGCTCGTTCGCGCGCGAGGACAGCTCTTTGTACTTGCGCGCGCGATCGACCTGACGCTCCAGCGGTCGCAGCTGACGGGCGATTTCCTTATTGATGTCGCGGGCACGCGTCAGGTGCTCGTCCATCGACTTAATCTTTTTGAGCGCACGCTCCTTGCGGCGCTTGTGCTTGGAGATGCCGGCGGCCTCCTCGATGAGGGCACGGCGCTCCTCGGGGCGGCTCTGCAAAATGGCGTCGAGCTTGCCCTGGCTGATGATGGAATGCGTATCCTTGCCCAGACCCGAATCGTGCAGGATGTCCTGAATGTCCATCAGGCGGCAGGGACTCGAGTTGATGAGGTACTCGCTTTCGCCCGAGCGATACATGCGACGGGTGATGGCGACTTCGTCAAAGTCGACGGGCAGCATATGGTCCGAGTTATCGAGCACCAGCGTGACCTCGGCGACACCCACCGGCTTGCGCGCTGACGAGCCCGAGAAGATAACATCCTCCATGGCCTGGCCGCGCAGCTGCTTGGCGCTCTGCTCGCCCAGGACCCACAGAATCGAGTCAGAGATGTTCGATTTTCCCGAGCCGTTGGGACCGACGATGACGGTCAGGCCCGGCTCAAACGTCATATGGGCGCGGTCGGCAAACGACTTGAACCCTTTGAGCGTGAGGGACTTGAGATACACGGTTCCTCGCTTAAACAGGCTTCTTGTTGAGAATCACGCCGTTAGTGGTGTAGCCCATGCGGTCAAGTGCCTCGAGTGCAGCGGCTCCCTCGGCTTCCTTCTTTGAGGAGCCGGAGCCGCGACCCTGGCGAATACCATCGATCAACACCACGGCGGTAAAGGTGGGCGCATGTGCCGGGCCCTCGGAGCCAACGAGCTTATACGCCGGGGGTTCGTGACCGTCGGCTTGCACGCACTCCTGCAAAAACGATTTGGGGTTCGCGGGGTGCTCGGCACGCTCGGAAGCCAAATGGGGCTTAAGCGTACGGTGGATAAACTCCGCTGCGGCATCCCAGCCGGCGTCCAGGTACAGCGCGCCCACGAGCGACTCGTAGACGTTCTCGAGCGCCGAATGCAGGCCGCGCGCACCGGTACCGGTCTCGGAGGCACCAAAGATGATGATGTCGTCGATGCCCAGCTCATGCGACACCTCGGACAGCGTGGCGCCCGAGACAAGCGACACCTTCAGGCGCGTGAGCTTGCCCTCGTCAAACTCGGGATAGGACTCAAAGAGTGAACGGGCGACGACGGCGCCCAAAATGGAATCGCCCAAGAACTCAAGGCGCTCGTAGCTTGCCGAGACTGGCTGCCCTTCGACGGCCGAAGGATGCGTAAGGGCCGCGCGCAGCAGCACCTTGTCATTGAACTCGTGGCCAAGAATCTCCTGGGCGCGCGTAAGTCGTTCGGATAAAGCCAAGACCTAAGCCTCCCTGGCGTTTTCGATCGCGTCGACGGCGTCGGCGACAGAGTTGAGCGAGAGCAGGGTCTCGTCATCGATCTCGAGATTGAACTCGTCCTCGATAGCCGTAACCAGTTGCAGGCGCTCGAGCGAGTTGGCATCGAGGTCGTCAAAGGTGGTCTCATCGCTAATTTCGGCAGCATCGACGCCCAGAACGTCAGCAGCGACCTCGGCGATCTTGTCGAAGATTTCGGAGCGGTCCATAGCGCTTCCTCTCATAGTGCATGAATACCAAAAGAATGGTACCGCCCGGGCGGTACCAAGACACGGTTCTGATTCTACCCCACGAAGCAGGCCGCGAGGCACATAACGCCGCTGTTATAAAACGATACCGTCCATAGAGTTGGCGACGTTCTCGACCAGCCCGGCGCGCACGGCTTCGGCCGCCGCGAGCGTACCGTTTTTAACAGCCTCGACCGAGGTGGCGCCATGGCCGATCAGGACCACGCCGCGCAGGCCCAAAAGAATCGCGCCGCCCTTGGCGTCGCCCGAAAGCTTGGCCTTAATCTCGCGCATCTGCTTTTTGATGAGCAGCGCGGCAATCTTGGTGCCGAGCGAGAACATAAAGGCGCCTTTGAGCTCCTGAAGCAAAAACTTGGCAGCGCCCTCGGTGGCCTTGAGCGCAATGTTGCCCGACATGCCGTCGGCGACCACGACGTCAAAATTGCCCGACGTAAGATCGGTACCCTCGCAGTTGCCCACAAAGCCGGGAACCGCGGCCTTCATGGCCGGGAAGCACGCTTTGGTAAAGTTAGAGCCCTTCTCGTCCTCGGTGCCGTTGGCAAGCAGGCCCACGCGGGGATGCTCGATGCCCAAAACCACACGGGCATAGGCCGCGCCCATCTGGGCGAAGCGCACCATATCGTCCACCGTGACATCGGGGTTGGCGCCCATATCGCACAACACCGTCAGGCCGCCGGCACGATTGGGCAGTGCGTTGGTCAGGCACGGACGGACCGGCTGCTTCTTGCCTTCTGCCAAATACCTAAACGGCGTAACATAGGCCGTGGCGGCAGCGGTCATGGCACCAGTCGAGCCGGCCGAGAAAAACGCGTCCGCATTGCCCTTCTTAATGGCACGGCATGCAAGCACGATCGAGGACTTGCGCTTAGTCATCACGGCGCGGATGGGATCGTCCTCCATGCTGATGACGTCGGGGGCCTCCAGGGCCTCCACGCGGGCATGCGCCGCGGCAAAGGGATTGACGATTTCGGCGGGACCGACGGCCAAGACCTCAATCTCGGGATCTGCCGCAAGCGCAGCCTCAATACCGTCGAGGACAACCTGGGGCTTCTCGTCTCCGCCCACAACGTCTACACAAACGCGAACGTTACTCATTTCATATGCTCCTTATACAAAAATGGCCGACTCATTGAGCCGGCCATTGTGGTTCCAGTTGGAACGGCATCATATCCAGAGTATACCGTTACTCGGTAACGATAACCTCGCGGTCCTTGTAGAAACCGCAGCTGGGGCACACGTGATGCGGGAGCTTAACAGCGCCGCAACGGGGGCACGTGGACTGAGCCGCAGCCGAGATCTTCATGTTGGCGGAACGGCGGGTATGGGTGCGGATACGACCCTGCTTTTGTTTAGGTACGGGCATAGTGACCTTCCTTATGAACTATCCAGTGTGGCGATTACGCGCAAGTAGCGATACTACCACAGTTTTACTCGTCAAGCTTGAGATTCTTTAATGCTGCAAATGGATTTTCCGTGGCAGCGGCCCATTCCGCCTCCGCCTTGGCGGCGCAATCGCATTGCTCGACGTTGAGATTGATGCCGCAGGTGGGGCAAAGGCCGCGGCAATCGGGCTTGCACAGGACAACGAACGGCGTGTCCATGACGACCGCGTCGTTGATGGGCTCGCCCAGATCGACAATGCGATCCTCGCCCAGCAACTCGTAGCCGTCTTCGTAGGCCTCGGGGTCCTCGGGCTCGTTAAAGAGGTAGAACTCCTCGATCTCGCCTGCGATATCAAACGAAGCGGGCTCCAGGCAGCGATCGCACTCGCCGGTGGCGTGAGCGCGGACCATGCCCGAAAGCAGAACACCGGTACCGGCGTTGGTAAAGACCACGTCGTAGGAAATGCCGTCCTGCAGCTGGTACTCCTTTTCGCCCACCGTGTAGGTGGCGACATCGACCTTGCCGGTCAGCGGATATGAGTCTCCAGGAAACTCGAGCTGCTCGGAAAGATCGACGGTAACGCTCGGGAACTCAGCCATTACCACTGACCGTTCTGCTGGGCGGCACCCTCATTGAGCTGCTGACGGCAACGGGTGACGGTGCCGGTCAGGCTCTTAAGGTTCTCCTCGAGGTGCGTAAAGACCTGCTCGGCGTAATCCTCGGCGGCATAGCGCGTCTCGCGCTCATACTGCTGGGCACGGTCGCGAATGTCGTCGGCCTGCTGCTGGGCTAAGCGGACGATCTCCTGCTCACCGGCAATGGTGAGCGCCTGCTGTTGAGCATCGGCAATGATGGAATCGGCCTGAGCGGCGGCGGAGGCCATAAGCTCCTCGCGCTCTTTGAGGATACGGCGGGACTTCTGCCACTCCTCGGGATAGCTCATGCGGATCTCATCGAGGATGTTAAAGAAGACGTCGGCGTCGATAACCTTCATCTGGGCGTTCTTGCCGAACGGCGTCTTAGCCTCTTCGATGAGCCCCTCGAGCTCGTCGACAAGACTCACGATCCTGTCGCCAGGAAAATTCTCGCCCGGCATCCGGTCTCCTTTCATAGGTAACATATCATCGTGTTAGTTTACCACATGCCACCAGGCAATAAAAAACGTCACGAAAAGCGATGTTTGAGCGCTTCGACCACGTTGGGCGGCACAAACGTCGACACGTCGCTGCCAAGCGACGCGATCTGGCGCACCACCGAGCTCGAGATGTAGCCGTACTGCGGAGCACTCATGACAAAGATGGACTCCAGCTCGCTATCCAGGCGGTAGTTGAGGTCGGCCTGCTGCAGCTCATACTCAAAGTCGGTCATGGCGCGCAGGCCCTTAACGACGGCACCCGCCCCCTGTTCACGTGCAAAGTCGACCAACAGCCCGGTGAAAGGCAGCACCTCGATGCCGTCCAAATCGCCGAGGGCCTCGCGGGCCAGCGCCACGCGTTCGTCGAGCATAAAGGTGGTACCCACGCCGTTTTTACCCTGCGATTCGGCCACGGCAACAATCACGCTGGGAAAGATGCGGCGGGCACGGCGGATCACGTCTATGTGGCCAAAGGTAATGGGATCGAAGGTGCCCGGGACGATCACGCGGTTGATGGTGTCATTCATGGGTGTCCTCCGAAAGCGCATCCTCGTCATTTTCGTTCTCGTCAGCATGTCCGTTCTCGTCCTCGGCCGCCCAGCGCAGCAAGTCAACCGAGGTAATGCCGTAGCGCTTCTCTCGCACGGTCTCAAAACCAGCTGGATGAGCGCCCGCATCGGCTGCGGCATGCTCAAACAGGGCAAAGGCCCCGGGCGTCAACAGTCCCTGCTGGGAAAGATTCTGCAGCAGCTCCTCGACCGGCTCGGCGCCATACGCATAGGGCGGATCGAGCAGGACCAGATCGAAGGGGCCGCCGGGCACACGGCCGCGCGAGGCACTCGACAGCACATCGCCGGTAACGACACGCCAGCGCGAGCGGTCGCGGCACAGTGACTCGATATTCTTGGTGATCAGACGGGCGGCATTGCGATCGATCTCGAACGTGGTGAGCGAGCGGGCGCCACGCGAGAGCATCTCGATTCCCAGGGCGCCAGAGCCGCCAAAGGCATCCAGCACGCGGACCTCGTCCAAATCGAAGTCGAACGCCGACATGACCATGGAAGCGCATGCCTCGCGCACGCGATCGGTCGTGGGACGGGTGACATCGCGCCCGCGCGGCTCTTCGATCTTGCGGCCGCGCCATTCACCACCGATGATTCTCATCCTCCGCTGACCTCCTTAAAGATATGTCGATAGCGCGTGGCGACCGCATCGCGCAAGGGGCGCGTCGCCACGGAGTCAAGGTTGCAAGCATACCGCAAGAGCTCGACCGCGTCCAAATGGGCCCATTCGATAAGATCCTCGTCGGCGTCCAGGTCCACAAAGCGCAGGGTCACGCCGCCATGCTGACGGTAGCCCAGGATTTCGCCCTCATGGCGCAGACGCAGGTCCATCTGGGCGAGCGTAAAGCCGTCCGAAGTCTTTTCGAGCGACTGGAGGCGGTCTTGTGCCGCCGAGGCGCCGCCATTGCCCTTGGAGTGCGTCATGACCAGGCAGGTGCCCGACACGCTGCCGCGGCCCACACGGCCGCGCAGCTGGTGCAGGGCCGCCAAGCCAAAGCGCTCACCGTTCTCGATGACCATGACGGTGGCGTTGGGCACGTCGACACCCACCTCGACCACCGTGGTCGATACGAGCACGTCGATCTCTCCGCGCTTGAAGGCATCGATCACATGGTCCTTCTCCCCCGCCGGCATGCGGCCGTGAAGGCGCTCGATGATAAGTCCCGGCAACGCCAGGCGCAGGCGCTCGAGCTCGGTTGCCGTATCGTGGAGCGGTACAGGCACGGTCACGCGGCCCTCGTCGTCGCGGGCAATACCGGGTACGTCTTCCAGCTCATCGGCCGAGTCACTCGGCTCCACAAGCGGGCAGATCACATAAGCCTGCTGGCCCTTTTCATACGCCTCGCGGATGGCACCGTAGGCCAAATCGCGGCTCGACTCGGTGAGCACGCGCGTCGTAACGCCCGCCCCCGGAACAGGTCGATGGCGGATGATGCTCGTGTCCAGGTCGCCGTAGACCGAGAGCGCCAACGTGCGCGGGATCGGCGTGGCCGTCATAACGAGAAGGTCGGCACCCGGGCCCTTGGCACGCAGGGCATTGCGCTGGCCCACACCAAAGCGGTGCTGCTCGTCGATGACGACAAGCGACAGATGCTTAAACGCCACGTTGTCCGAAAGGACCGCGTGGGTTCCAAAGAGGACGTCGAGCTCGCCCGATTCCAGCTGCGCATGGATCTGCTCGCGCTCGGCCGCCGGCGTGGCACCCGTCAGGAGCGCCCAAGACATGCCAGCCTGGGAGAGCAAGGGGCCGGTCTTATCGGCATATTGGCGCGCCAGCACGCCCGTAGGCGCCATAACGCAGGACTGAGTGCCCGAATCGGCCGCGACAGCCAGCGCGCAGGCGGCGACGGCCGTCTTGCCGGTACCGACGTCGCCCAGTAGCAGGCGGTTCATCACGCGCCCGCCATCGCGCATATCGTGCAGAATGTCTTGGAACGCGGCCTCCTGCTCGTCGCTCAGCGAAAACGGCAGGGCTTCCCTGAGCGCCGCCAGGTGCTCACCAGCGGCGTGGGCGTAGGGAGAGACTTCGACCAAGCCGCCGTCGTTGCGCAGGCGCAGCGCCAGCTGAAGGTAGAGGCACTCCTCGTAGGAAAGCCGTGCGCGCGCGATATCGCGCTCGGCCATGCTCGAGGGAAAGTGAATTGAGCGCAGCGCGCGGGCATTGCTCATCAGGCGGCGCTTGACGCGCAAGCGTGCGGGAATCGGGTCGAAGGGATTGCCGACGACCTCGAGCGCGCCGCTAACGATGCGGCGCATCCACGCCTGGCTCACGCCATCGCTCACGTAATGGACCGGCAGAATGGTGCCCGCGGCACGCCCGCCCTCGAGCTTTTCGAAATGCGGCGAGGCCATCTGTTTAAAGCCGTAGGCAAACTCGACCTTACCCATCACGGCCAGGCGGTCGCCCTGCTTAAACTGCTGGGCAATCCAGGGCTGACGGAAAAAGGCGACTTGCAGCACGCCTGTATCGTCCACCAGCGAGACCTCGGTCACCTGCATACGCGGACGGGGCTGCTTTTGAACGATACGATCGACCGTGGCGACAATCGTGCACACGGTACCGATGGGCGCCATCTCGATGGACCAGGAGCGCGTAAAGTCGAGATATCGGTGAGGGATATGGAGGAGGAGGTCCCCCACCGTCCGAATTCCCAGACGGCGAAGGGCCTCCTCACGTTTACCCGAAACATATTTGAGTCGCGCGATATCCTCGTCGAGCGCATTGCTCTGGGCAAAGCGCTCCGAGACGCGCGGCACGGAGCACGGCTCGGACATGGGTAGATGCCTACTCGATCGAGAAGATCACGGGATAGAGCGGCTGCTCGCCACGATGGGCGTCAATCTCCAGGTCGGGCTGAGCCTCCTCGATGGCGTCGACGATCTCCTGGAAGGCCTCATCGGACAGCTCCTCGCCGGCCAGAATCGTCAGCGCGTCGCCCTCCTCTTCCTCCTGCATGCGGTTGATGCAGTCGAGCGTGACCTGTTTCACATCGGAGCCGACCACGTCGATGGAGCCGGCAATGATACCCATGACATCACCGGAGTGAATCGGAGAGCCGTCAGAGGCGCTGGAATCGCGCACGGCACGAGTGACCTCGCCATCGCGAACCTCGCTGATGGCGTCGACCATGGCGGCAACGGCGTCCTCGAGCTCGGAATCGGGCAGGACCGCGAACAGCGCGGAGAACGCCTGCGGGACGGTCTTGGTGGGAACGACGGCGACCTTCTTGTCGGTGCAGGCAGAAGCTGCGGCCTCGGCAGCCATGCGAATGTTGCCGTTATTGGGCAGGATGATGACCGAGGTCGCGTTGACCTGGTCCACCGCGCCCAGCAGGTCGGCGGTCGAGGGGTTCATGGTCTGGCCACCCGAGACGATCACGTCAACGCCGAGGGACTTGAGGATGTCGGCCTCGCCCGAACCGGCGGCAACGGCGACAAAGCCCAGCGCCTTGGCGGGCTCGGCGGCCTTTTCCTGGTCCTCGTGAATCTTGGCGGTACGGTCGTGAGCCTCCATCTCCATGTTGTGGATAAAGACCTCGTAGATCTGACCGAGCTGCAGCATGTGCTCGAGCACCAGGTTGGGGGTGTTGGAGTGCACGTGGATCTTGTAGTCGGGGTAGGCACCCACGAGCAGCTCGCAGTCGCCCATGGAGCCCAGGAACTTAAGGCACTCGTCCTCGTCAAACGGGGCGTCGGCCTTAAAGAGGAACTCGTTGCAGTAGCGGAACTCCGAGCCCTCCCAATCGTCGTTGGCCTCAATCTCAACGCGACCGAGGGCCGCGTCGCGGGCAGAGCCAGCGGAATCAAACGTGGCGGAGAAATCCTCGACAACGGTGCTGCGGCCAAGCGCGGCGGCGACAAAGTTCTCCAGGAAGATGGCAAAGCCAAAGGCGCCGGAGTCGACCACGCCGTTCTCCTTCAGAACGGGCAGCAGGTCGGGCGTGCGGGCGACGGACTGGTAGGCCTCGACGACGATGGCGTCGAGCGCGTCCTCGGCCGAGAACTTCTTCTTTTCGCACTCGTCGGCCTTGGTCGAGACATCGCGCAGGACCGTGAGAATCGTGCCCTCGATGGGCTTGCGGACGGCCTGGAAGGCGACCTTGACGGCGCGGCGGAAAGCGAAGGCGATGTTGGCGGACGTGATGGGCTCATCGGCGGAGACGAGACCCTCGGCCACGCCACGCAGGATCTGCGAGGTGATGACGCCGGAGTTACCGCGGGCGCCCATGAGGGAGCCATGGGTGATGGCGCCGGCGATGGCTTCCATATCGGCATCGGCGGGAAGGGCGGAAAGCTCCTTGGTCACCGAGGCGAGCGTGAGCGACATGTTGGTGCCGGTGTCACCGTCGGGTACGGGGAAGACGTTGAGCTTGTTGATCTCCTCGGCCTTGTCGGAAACGGCAGCCGCAGCGATCGGAAAACAGGTGCGAATGGTCTTTGCAATCATGGGTATTTGAATCTCCGTTTTCGGATGCTAGTTCAGACGGCTCTTGAGCGCGTCGATGTGGATGCCGATCTTAAGGCTGGCGGGATCGATCTGGGCGATCTCCTGCAGGGTGAAGGCAACGGAGCTCGAAAGATTGTGGCAGACGGACTTCATGTTGATGCCGTTCTCGAGCACGACGTGAAGATCGACCGTAAGGCCGTTCTCGTCGGCGGAGACAAGCACGCCCTTGCGGAGGCGCTGACCGGCAAGCAGGCGCACGCTCTCGGCGCCCTGGAGCTGTTCGGCCATACCGACGACGCCATAGCACGTCATCGCTGCATAACCGGCAATATCGGCAATAACGTCGTTCGAGACGCTCAGGCTGCCGTTAATGGTCTCAGACACAAGAATCTCCTTATCTGGTGCTCGCGGCACCATCTCGTGGGAGCAATCATTGCAATATTCTACAACGAGCGCGCCATGTTGAGGTGGTGGGTCGCGGGATTACATCCTCGACACGAAATGTTGATATGGCAACGTTCGCGCCAGTCTATCGCGGCAAGAAAAAACCCGCCGCATAAGCGACGGGTTTTACAACCTGGCTCCCCGGGTAGGACTCGAACCTACAACAGCGCGGTTAACAGCCGCGTGCTCTACCATTGAGCTACCGAGGAATTTAAAGCCCAACGGAAAGGGCTGGAAAATTCTGGCTCCCCGGGTAGGACTCGAACCTACAACAGCGCGGTTAACAGCCGCGTGCTCTACCATTGAGCTACCGAGGAATAGGTGCGTGCTCTCAAGCAACGAAGTTTATTATACGGACGAATCAGCTCAGGGCAAGAACTTTTTTGAGAATTTTTCCGACCTAGTCATTGGGGGCGTCCCCAATGACTACATGAAAGCGCCCTCAAGCGGATGTGCTTGAGGGCGATTCTTGCTTGACTAGCTTTCAATATAGTCTTTGAGCTTGCTGGAGCGGCTGGGGTGGCGGAGCTTGGCCAGGGTCTTGGACTCGATCTGGCGGATACGCTCGCGCGTGACGCCAAACTCGCGGCCGACTTCCTCGAGCGTACGGGGATGTCCGTCGACAAGGCCAAAGCGCAGCTCGATAACCTTGCGCTCACGATCGGCAAGCGAGTCGAGCACCTGGGTGAGCTGCTCCTGCAACATGGAGAAGCTGGCGGCATCGGGCGGAACGATGGCCTGGGAGTCCTCGATGAAGTCGCCCAGCTGGGAATCCTCTTCCTCGCCGATAGGGGTCTCGAGCGACACGGGCTCCTGCGAGATCTTCTGAATCTCGCGGACGCGGTCGGCACTCATGTCCATCTCGGCACCGATCTCCTCGGGAGTCGGGTCGCGGCCCAGGTCCTGGAGGAGCTGGCGCTGCACGCGGACGAGCTTGTTGATGGTCTCGACCATGTGCACGGGAATACGGATGGTACGGGCCTGGTCGGCGATAGCACGCGTGATGGCCTGGCGAATCCACCACGTGGCGTACGTGGAGAACTTAAAGCCCTTCTGGTAGTCGAACTTCTCGACGGCGCGGATCAGACCGAGGTTGCCCTCCTGGATCAGGTCCAGGAACAGCATGCCGCGACCAACATAGCGCTTAGCGATGGAGACGACCAGGCGCAGGTTGGCGCTGATGAGCGCCTGCTTGGCCTCGAGACCAACGTTCTCGATACGGGTCAGGCGACGCATCTCGGAGCGGGTGAGCTCAATCTCGCCCGCCTCGGCGGCCTCGAGCTTCTCGGTGGCCTCGAGACCGGCCTCGATCTTCATGGCCAGATCGACCTCTTCGGAGGCGGTCAGCAGGTCGACCTTACCGATCTCCTTGAGGTACATACGAACCGGGTCGCCGGTCAGCATCACCGTGGAGGCGTCGATGCCGCGCACGCGCGAACGCGAACGGGACGTGCGCACGGTGCGCTTCTTCTTGCTCTTGGAAGAACCCATCTCGGCGTCGGCCTGGCGGGCCATCTTAAGCTCGTGATCGTCGAGCGAGCCGGAATCGTGCTCGTCGTCATCGAAATCGTCGGTATCGCTATCGTTATCGTCATCGTCGACGTCCATGGGGGCGTCGTCGTTTCCGCTCGCGGAGATAATCTGGATGCCGCTGTTGCGCAGCGCGGAATACACCGCGTTGAGCTGCTCATCAGTAACATCGATATCCTTCAGGGCGACCTGAATCTCGTCCTCGGTTACCGAAGTCCTGTTTGAGCCGTTGCCCATGAGCTTTGCAACGTAGGATTCCAGCCCAGTACCCGTGCTCTCACTCTTATTTGGCACAGATTCTCCCTTCATAGTCCACAGGACTCATTACTTTAGCACACACATTGATGTCTATACCCAAAATTCAGACTGGATATAGGCGTAAATACGCTGGTTGACCACAACATCTAGGCCTGGTCGCCGCCCGCCGTCTCCAAACCGATCAAACGGAACGGATCCGCCACGCCACCGATCGACTTTTGGAGCTCGCGCTGGCGCTGAGAATCTTGCATCGCTTGCATCGTCAGCACACGGCGCGCCTCATCGTCGAGCGACCGGTCCTGACGTAGCTTGGCCTGTGCGGCGCGCATGCGGCGCTTGATGGTGTAGAGCTCGAGGGTATCGAGCATAAACACGATGTTCGTCTCGGTGGGGTGCTTGCTCGTCGACGAAATACGCCCGGCGCTGACAAGCGACGCTGCCTCGGGACACACCGCGCGCGCCGCATCCATGCACGCCGTGGGGTCGGTGCCCGGCGGCGTCGCAAGCACGGCCCACGCGATGGACTCGTGACGCGGATCCACCCACTCGATCGAGCAGATGCGGTCGGCATACGTGCGGAACAGGTCGGGGTAGCTCGTGAGCATCGTCAACAGCTCGCGCTCCCCCGCCAAAGACTTTCGCTCTAGGTCGGTCAGCACGATCGGCATTGTCGGAGCCGCGGGCGCACCCGAAACATCAGCGATCGGCGCCGCAGCATCCATCCCGACCGGCACATCGATCGGAGGCATGTCATCAACGACCTCGACCGGCGCGGCCCCGTAGGCCTCGAGCGGCACGTAGTCGTACGGCTCTTCCTCGACCGTTGTAGACACTGCCGGTGTCGCCCCCGACGCCCAGGCGCCGCGAGACGTACCCTGCGAACCAGACGCCCGACCTCCCGTGCTGCCTGCACGCTCGGCCTGCGCCCGCTGACGCTCGTAGTTCTGCTCGCGACGACGCTCGGCATCCTCGCGCTTGGCAACATCGCGAAACACGCGTCCCGAGCTCGAACGCACCGTTTCCAAGTCCAACCCCAGCAGGTCGGCAATCTGGATAAAGTACGTATCGATCATGTAGCTATCGCGCAGCGGATAGATGAGCGTCAGCGCATCCTCGAGTGCCTTGGCACGACCGCCCGGTGTGGTAATGTCGCTCGACTCCTGCAGTGAGCGGTACACAAAGTCCATGAGGGGCTCGGCGGCATCGATGCGCGCCTGTAGTGCCTCGCCACCATGCGCGGTGATGAACTCCATGGGGTCGTTGCCGTCAGGGAGCACCACGCAGCGCAGGTCCATCGAATCCTGCTCGATAAACTGAATCGCACGTCGCGCAGCCTTTTGACCGGCGGCATCGCCGTCGAACATATACACGATGCGCTTGGCAAAACGAGTGAGCGTCTTTACATGATGTTCCGTCAGCGCCGTGCCCAGCGTGGCGACGACGTTTTTAATCCCCGCCTCCCAGCAGGCGATACAGTCGGTATATCCCTCCACCACGATGGCGGTATCCTGCGCGACGATAAACTCCTTGGCCCAGTTAAAGCCGTAGAGGTTTCGCTTTTTATGGAACACGCTCGTCTCGGCGGTGTTGAGGTACTTAGGCTGGCCATCGCCCATAATGCGCCCGCCAAAGGCGATGTTATGACCCTGCTCGTCAAAGATGGGAAACATCACGCGGTCGTAAAAACGGTCGGCAAGCTGCCCACGCCCACGGCTCACGGCCACGTTGGCGTCGATCATCTCCTGCGGGGTAAAGCCTGCCTGCGACAGATGCGACACCAGCGTGTTGCGGCCCGGCGCAAATCCCAAACAGTAGCGGCGGCAGACATCGCCACCCATACCTCGGCTGGCGAAATACTCGCGCGGACGGCTGTCCTTACCACGCATAAGCATGGTGTGATAGAACTGGGCGGTCTCGGCACACAGGTCATAGATGCGGGCGCGCTTGGTGCCGCGCTCGCGATAAGCACCGGTATCGTGCAGCTCAATACCGGCACGGTCGGCCAGGTAGCGAATCGACTCGGGGAAGCTCAGGTTCTCGCGCTTCATGATGTAGGTGAAGACGTCGCCGCCCTCGCCACAGCCAAAGCAGTGCCACACCTGCGTGGCGGGGATGATGTGAAACGACGGGGTCTTTTCGCCATGGAAGGGGCAGCAACCCCAAAACTCATGGCCGCGGGGCTTGAGCTCAACCGTTTCCTGCACGATGGCAACCAGATCGGACGCAGCGCGTACCTGGTCTTTTTCCTCATCGCTAATCACAGATGCTCACCCCCTGATCACCCAAATGATGACGGATATCGTCAATATTACCCTCGACGGTCGCGATAAGCTCGTCCAGCGAATCGAACACGCGCGACGGGCGCAGCCAGCGCGTAAACGCCAGCGACACCGAGGCGCCGTACAGGTCGCCCGCATACCCGATCAAGTTGGCCTCGAGATGCGCCGAGGCGGCATCGTCGGCATACGTCGGCGGCAGCCCCACGTTGACGGCAGCAGGCCACACGGTATCGTCGACAAGCACCAGGCCCTCGTAAACGCCATCGGCAGGCACCTGAATGCCCTCGGGCACCTGGATGTTTGCCGTGGGAAAACCCATGTCGGAACCCTGATGACGACCGCCGGCAACAATACCTCGCAGCATGTACGGGCGACCGAGCAGCTCGGCGGCAAGCTCAACATGTCCCTGGCGGAGCTCCTGACGAATACGGGTGGCGCAGATCGTCTGTCCATCGACGCACAGCAGCTCGTGGCCATAGACGTCAACGCCGCGCTCGGCTCCCCATGCCTGCATCTCGGCAACGCCCGAGGCGCCGCCGCGACCCAGCCTAAAGTCGCTGCCCACGCGAATCGAGCGGATATCGACGACGCGCGACAGCAACTCAAGAAAGCCCACGTGGTCGAGTGCCGCCACCGCAGGCGTAAAGGGAACGGCCACGACCGCATCGACCCCGGTGAGAGCCAGGGCATGCAGGCGGTCGTCCGTCGTCATCAGTTTTTGGGCGGGCGCGGGGCTCACCACTACGTCCGGGTCGGGATCGAAGGTGACAACAACCGCCTTGCAACTGTGGTCACGCGCATCGCGAACGACCGCGTCGATCAGTTCGTGATGCCCCCGATGCACGCCGTCGAACACACCGATGGCGATCGACGCGGCACCCAGGCACGCGCAATCATCAAATGCATCGGCGGCGACGATGCGGGCCTCATCCGACTCGCCCGCGAAAAAAATACGCGCGAGCTCGTGGGAGGCCAGCATCATCGAACACCGCCGATCGCCTGCGGAAAGACATGCTCCATAACAAAGCGGCCGCCCTCGATACGGGCAAGCGCCTTGAGCCCGCCATCGAGAACCAGCGCAAACGGCGCTTTCGACACATCGAAGCTCGCAAGCGCGCGCTCAATAGGAATACGACGTCCGCACAGCAGATCGTCGGCAAGATCACCCGGCAAGTCGACGCGCGTGGCGCCCAGTGCCGCAATGGGATCCAGGGCAAAGCCGGCAGCGGACTCGGCAGAAAGTTCCTCGACCGCATGGCAGACACCGATGGAAACAACACCGGAGGCCGTACGGCGCAATGCAGAAATATGCGCCGCGTTGTCGCAGGCACGACCCAGGTCGCGAGCGAGCGCACGGATATAGGTGCCCTTACTCACCGAAAACGCCACGGTCCAAACGCAAACGTCGCCCTCGCCGCTCACGGCAATCAGGTCAGCGGAATATACCTCGACCGGACGCGGGGGCAACTCAACGGCGTTGCCTTCGCGCGCAGCCTTATAGGCGCGCACGCCGTTGACAGAAATGGCCGAAAACGCCGGCGGCACCTGCATCTGCGGGCCCAACATGGCGGACAAGCGCTCGCGGGCATAGGCCGGATCGCGCAAGTCGGCGGCAATGGGCACCGTGCGAACGGCCTCGCCTTCCGCATCATCGGTATTGGTCTCGACGCCAAACGAGATATCGGCGACGTAGCTTTTGGTATCGAGCGTGAGCATGCCCAGCAGACGCGTTGCCTGGCCCACGCCCACCACCATGACACCCGATGCCATGGGGTCAAGCGTTCCGGCATGACCGACGCGCCGCTCATGGAGGGCGCGCCGGCATTGCGAAACCACGTCGTGGGACGTGCAGCCCACCGGCTTATCGACGGCGAGCAGCATATTAAGTTGAGAAGGTGTACGACGAGCCATGTACCATCCAAAAAGTTAGAGCTCGACGGTCACCGAAGCGGGATCCTCCCCTACCAGCTCGGCCAGCATGGGAAGTGCCGCGGTGAGCGTCTCGGAAATCGTTCCGGCGTTGGTAAAGCCGGCGGCAGCGTGGTGCCCACCTCCGCCAAAGTTGGCCGCAATCTCGGAAACATCAAGATCGCCCTTGGAGCGCAGGTTGCCGCGCACCTTGGTATCGCCCTCGATGCCCTTAAGGAACAGGCAGACCTCGACGCCCATCACCGCGCGCACCACATCGACCAGGCCATCGCACTCGTCCGAGGTGACGCCGCAGTCCTTAAGGTCGCTCTCGTACGCGTAGCTATACGCCACGCGCCCGTGCGCAACCGTCTTAATGCGACCCATGACGATGGACTTGAGGTGCAGGAACTCGACACGCATGCTCTGGTAGACCTCGAGCGCGACGCGCGCCGGATCGGCACCGTGCGCCACCAGGCGTGAGGCAGCATGAAACGCGGCGGCGTCGGCGTTCTGATACTGAAAACGACCGGTATCGGTGACCAGGCCGCACAGCAGGCAGGTCGCGATGCTGTCGCTTGCGGTAATGCCGCAATCGGCCAAAAAGCGGTCGATAATCATGGCGCAAGCAGCGGCATTAACACACCTGAGGCTGACCTCGGCAAACTCCTCGCGTGCCGGGTGATGGTCAAAGCACGCCACGTGAGCCGATCGACGCAACACCTCGGCGGAATTATTGAGGCGCTCGACGACCGGCACGTCTACCGAGATGAACAGGTCCGGGTTGCCGGCGTAGGCAGATGCCGGCACCAGCAGATCGGCGCCCTCCATAAAACGGTAGATGCGCGGAACGGGATCGTCGTCTGCCAGCAGCAGGGCGATGTCCTTGTCGGGGAACACCTTCATAAGCGAAAGGCCCAGGCCCAACACGGAGCCCAAGGCATCGCCGTCGGGAGAGGTGTGACCCGAGATCGCAATGGAGGACGCACCCTCGATAAGCTCGAGGATGCGTCGTTTAATATCTGCAGACTCGCACGAGGCGAGGTCGGCGGAGTTAGTCATCTAAAGCTGCCTCCTGGGCGGCATCCGCTATGGGGTAGCCGTCCTCGTCCTTTTCGATCGCAAGCGTGGCCGGAACGTTCTCCAGCGCACGCGTGATGCGCTCAGCCTCATCGGTCGAGCGATCGATGCGAAAATCGAGCTCGGGCGTGACGCGCCAATCGAGCGAGCGAGCCAACAGGCTGCGAATACGGCCCTTGGCGCTGGCGAGAGCCTCCATGACCTCATCGTAGCGGCTCGCATCGCACGACACGTACACGCGTGCGAACGAACGGTCCACCGCGACCTCGACCGCAGTCAGGGTGACCAGGTCGAGACGCGGATCGGAAACCTCAAAGAGCAGGATATAACCAAGCTTCTCGCGAAGCTGCTCGCCCAAACGGCGGGTTGCCTGCGTTTGCTTCATAGCGCTACCCCCTACTCGGTACGGGCAACCTGGTCGATGCGGTAACCCTCGATCTGATCGCCGGGCTTGATGTCCTGGAAGTTCTCCAGGCCAATGCCGCCCTCGGAACCGCTCTTGAGGCTCTTGGCCTCGTCCTTGTAGTGGCGCATCGAGGCGATCTTGCCGTTGAAGACCACAATGCCGTCGCGCACCAGGCGCACGGAATCGGTCGCGGCGATCTCGCCCTCCTCGACGCGGACACCGGCGGCGATACCGACTTTGGGCACCTTGAAGGTGTCAAGGACGGTCGCGGTACCCGTGGAGACCTCGACCTCGGTGGGCTTAAGCATGCCGATGCGGGCAGCGTCGAGCTCCTCGAGGCACTTGTAGATAACGTCGTAGCAACGAATCTCGACGCCCTCGCGCTCAGCGGCGGAGCGGGCCTTGCCGTCGGGACGCACGCCAAAGCCGATGATGATGGCGTTGGAGGCGTCGGCCAGGACGACGTCAGTCTCGTTGATGGCACCGACAGCGGAGTGGATCGTGTTGATGCGGACCTCGGACTGATCCATCTTGTCAAGCGAGTCCTGAAGGGCCTCGATGGAACCCTGGACGTCGGCCTTGATGATCAGGTTGAGCTCCTTGACCTCGGCGTCGGCGATGGTCTCGAAGAGGTTCTCGAGCGTGACGTGCTTCACGCGGCTCTGCTCCTCGATACGGGCCTTGAGCGAACGCTCATCGGCCAGGGCGCGAGCCTCGCGCTCGTCCTCGAACACGCGGAACTCGTCACCGGCGTTGGGCACGGACTGCAGGCCCAAGATCTCGACGGCGTCGGAGGGGCCGGCCTCGGTGACGGCGTTGCCCTTAGGATCGAGCATGGCGCGGACGCGGCCGTAGGTAAGGCCGGCGACCAGCGTATCGCCCACGTGCAGGGTACCGCGGGTCACCAGCACGGTAGCGACCGAACCGCGGCCCTTATCGAGCTTAGCCTCGAGGACGTTACCGGAGGCAAAGGTGTCGGGGTTGGCCTTGAGCTCGAGCACGTCGGCCTGGAGCAGCACGGTCTCGAGCAGGTCGTCGATACCGATCTTCTGTTTGGCCGAGATGTTGACGAACATGTTCTGTCCGCCCCACTCCTCGGGGATGATGCCGTACTCGGTGAGCTCCTGGCGCACGCGGTCGGGGTTGGCGCCCGGCTTATCGATCTTGTTGACGGCGACGACAATGGGTACGCCGGCGGCCTTGGCGTGGTTGATCGACTCGATGGTCTGAGGCATGACGCCATCGTCGGCGGCGACGATCAGGATGACGATGTCGGTCACCTTGGCGCCGCGGGCACGCATAGCCGTAAAGGTGGCGTGGCCCGGGGTATCGATGAAGGTGATCTTGCGGTCGTTGATCATGACCTGCGAAGCGCCGATGGCCTGGGTAATGCCGCCCGCCTCGCCGGCAGCGACGCCGGTGTGACGGATGGCGTCGAGCAGGCTCGTCTTGCCGTGGTCGACGTGACCCATAACGGTGACGACCGGGGCGCGCGGCTTAAGGTCGGCGGGATCGTCGTAGAACGAGAAGGTGTTCTCCTCCTCGGGGGTGATGATCTTGATCTGACGGCCCAGGTCGTCGGCAACGAGCTCGACGAGGTCGTCGGACATGGACTGCGTCATCGTGAGCGGCGTGCCCAGCAGGAACAGGCGCTTGATGATGTCGTTTGCCGGAACGTCGAGCGCCTCGGCGAGCTCCTGGACGGTAACGCCCTGGGAGACCTTGATGGCGTCGAGCTCCTCGGGGTTCACGCCCTGGGCCAGCGCCTCCTCAATCTTGCGCTCCTCCTGAGCCTTAGCAGCCTCGCGCTCGCGCTTCTCCTTGCGCTTCTTGCGGCGACCGGTGGACTCGCGAGAGGCCTCCTCGACGGCGGCGCGAGCCTCCTCGAGCACCTTCTCGCGACTGTACTCCTCGGCCTCACGAGCCATGCGGCTGTAGTGGTCCTCATCGTTGCCGTGACCGCCCTTGCGCTTCTTACCCTTGCCCTGCTTATCGGGGTTGGGGAAGTCCATACCGGCAGCGACGTTGTTGCTGGCGTTGGTGCGATGGCTGTGCGGACGGCTCTCGGAGGCGTTGCGCTCGGAGTTGCTGTCGGAGGCGTTGCGATCGTTACGACGGCCACCGCGACGGTCGTTGTTGCCGCCACGACGGTTGCCGCGCTCGGAGGCGCGCTCGGCCTTGGCCTTCTCCTCGGCGTCCTTCTTCTCCTTGAGCACGGTCTCCTGTGCGGCGATCTGGTCAAGCAGCGAACGGAAGCGCGAACCGGAGTCGGAAGCGGGGACGGCGCGGCGCTGGGCCTCGCGGGCAGCCTCCTCCTTCTCGCGGGCAAGGCGCTCCTGCTCGGCCTTCTTCTTGGCCTCGGCCTCGGCGCGGGCGGCCTCCTCGGCAGCCTGGGCGGCGGCGAACTGGCGGCGCTCCTCCTCGCGTGCCTTCTCGGCGGCGATGCGCTCACGCTCGGCCTCGGCAGCGCGCGCTGCCTCCTCGACGGCGGCTGCCTCCTCCTCGGCCTGCTTGGCGGCCTCGACTTCCTTGGCGCGGGCCTCGATCACCGAGGCGAGCTGCTTGCGGACCATGGCGACGTAAGCGTCCTCCAGGGCGGAGGAAGCGGACTTAGCGGGAATCTTCATTTCGGCGAGATGACCCATCAGTTCCTTGGAGGTCATGCCGAACTCTTTGGCCAGGGTGGACACACGGACTTTTGCCATATGACTTCACCTACCCTTTCTGGCACCTTGGGTGCCTAGAGACTGAACAAGCGTGGGAGATGCGCCGGGACCCGCCCGACGCGACCGCGCGCTAGATCAGGTCCTCCGCATCATCGAAGGCGTCGGTGTCGTGGACACCGCAGAAACGGGAGCCGGGACGGGCCTGGTTACGGCACTGGATGCCGTCCTCGGACACGTACTCGCAGCGACGGACGTCGTCCTCCTCGTCACCGATCAGGTCGGCGGCGGGCTCCTCGTGAACGGGGACGTTCTTGAGGATGTCGGCGGCAAGGGTCTCGGACTTGATGTCGATGTGCCAGCCGGTCAGGCGAGCGGCGAGGCGGGCGTTCTGGCCCTCCTTGCCGATGGCGAGCGAAAGCTGGTCGTCGGGCACGATAACGCCGGCATAGGCCTTCTCCTCGTCGATGAGGACGCGGGTGACCTTGGCAGGCGACAGGGCGTTGGCGACGTAGACGGCCGGATCGGCATCCCACAGGATGACATCGACGCGCTCGCCGCGGAGCTCGCCCACGACAGCGCGGACACGGCTGCCCTTGGGGCCGACGCAGGCGCCCACGGGATCCAGGCGGTCGTCGAGCGAGTGGACGGCGACCTTGGAGCGCTGGCCGGGCTCGCGGGCGATCGACTTGATCTGGACGGTGCCCTCATAAATCTCGGGCACCTCCTGCTCAAACAGACGACGCATGAGCTCGGGGTGGGTGCGGGAGATGACGATCGGCGGACGGCTGTGCTCGCCGCGAACCGGCTGCAGGTTGGAGTTAGGATCGCGGACGTCGATGATCACGGCCTTGATGTGCTGGTTGTGCAGATAGCGCTCGCCCATCGGACGCTCGTTGCGCTCGTTCTCGTAACGGCGCTGGTCAAAATGCGGCAGCTCGGCCTCGACGCCATCGCGGATCTTGACGATCGTGAAGTCGGGCGTGGACTGCAGAACGGTACCGCTGATGAGGTCACCGATACGGCCGGAGAACTCCTCGTAGATCTGCTCGCGGGCGGAGTTGCGCACGATGGCGTTGATCTCGGCCTTGGCGTGCTGGGCGGCGATGCGGCTCGTGTTCTTGGGGGTGACGTCGATCTCCTCGAACTCGGTGAAGTTGCCCTCCTCGTCCATGGAATCGTCGATCGGCTCCAGGCGGTAGACGTAGATCTTGCCGGTGGTGCGGTCGATGGTCACCTTGGCGCCCCACTCAAGATGCAGGATCTCGGCATAACTCTTGGCGAGCGACTGCTCTAGGCGGTCGATCAGGTAGAGCTGGTCGATGTGCCTCTCCTGGCAAAGCTCCATCAGGGCGGGCATCATGTCGGATGCTGCCATGTTAGTTTCCTTCCTTCGCGGGCTTGAAGTCGTAGGTGGGCTTCAACTTGCACTTTTTAACATCAGAGAAATCGAGGGTGACGGACTCGCCGTCCTCGAGCTCGAGGGTCACGTTCGTCTCGGTCGCGGCGGCAATCTTGCCGGAGTACTTGCGACGGCCCTCGGTGGCGGTGGAGGTGAGCTCGCAGTCCTCGCCCACAAAGCGGGCAAAGTCGCGCGGACGGCGCAGCGGGCGCGCCATACCCGGGCTCGACACCTCGAGCGTATAGCTCGAAGAAATGGGGTCGAGCTCCTCGATCACGTCGCCGACCCACTTGGTATTGGCCGTGACGTCGTTGAGCGACAGGCTCTGACCCTCGGCACCCTCGATACGCACGCGCACGCAGGGGGCCTTGGTGGCGCCCACGAGCTCAACGTCGACAATATCGACATCGTGCTGGGGAGCGACGGCCTCGAGCGCGTCGATGATCGCCTGCTCGGTCTTGGTCTTGACCATTGCGGCACCTCCATCCATACAAAAAAGAAGCGGAGCCGAAACCCCACTTCTTTCAATTACAACTTCATTTGCAAGCAAACTATACCAATACCTGCGAAAACGTGCAAGCGTCAAAGAAATTCGCAGGTCAGCGCGCCCACAGCTTCTCCACAAGAATAGGACAATTAGGCGAGGACTCCTGTGCGGTGCTTCCCAAAAGCCCCAAAACGGGCCATGCGTCCCAGCGCGCCGACCGAATCGGGCCCTATGGGCATTCCATCCCTGGTCACACATCGGCCAGACTGCTCGTAAGGGACATTCTGGAACAGATAAGCCGTATTCACGCATAGACCGCACAACCTTCCGGATCCTCTACGGCAAGGAGACACCATGAAACGCCTAGGCACCCTCTGCGCGACCGCGCTCGTCGTCGCTGCCTGCTCGTTCGCTCTGGCGGGCTGCAGCAACGTCGATGGCAACACCGGACCATGCGAGCCGGATCTCGGCAGCGCCAAAGCCGTCGAGAAAACGACGCCTTCGGAGCGTTTCGACAAAATAGACGAAGATAGAGTCGACCCCCAGGGCTTAGGTCCCGACCCTCAAGAACAGTTCCCCATCGACCTTGAGGCAGACGAAAACGTCCATGTTACCTGCGTGGGCAAGGACACGGATGGCTACGGCGACGCCGTGTTGGTCTTTGCGGTGACAAACAACACCGATGTCGACATGATGTTTGGCGATGTCGATGCTTATGCCTACGTCAACGGTGTCGTCCGCGACGTGCGCATGCGCCAGCCCGTCGCCGCAGGCGAAGAAACGACCGCGATGCTCACCTTTGTAGGCACCTTCGACGATCCAGACTTTGACGTGAACAGTGACCTCAACGACATCTACCTCAATATCTGGATGTTCGAGGAACAGACGGGCAATGTCTACTTAAGGGACCTGGTACACATTCCGTAGCGGGTGACATGGAACATAAGCCAAGCAGGGCACACAACGAAAAACGAGGGACGACCCAACCGGATCGTCCCTCGTCTTAAACGCGTCAACTATGCGCGCGGTATTTACTTGACCACCAGGTTGACCAGCTTGCCAGGCACACAGATGGCCTTGACGACCGTCTTGCCCTCGAGCCATTTGGCAACGGCCTCCTCGGCGGCAGCCTGCATCTCCTCGTTGGAAGCATCGCGGGCAACGTCGATGCGGCCGCGGACCTTACCGAGCACCTGGACGACGATCTGCACCGTGTCCTCGATGGACTCGGCCAGGTCGAACTCGGGCCAGGCAGCAGTGTAGGCGTTGCCCTCGCAGCCGAGGGCCTCGTGCCACAGCTCGTCGGCCCAGAACGGGCAGATGGGGGCAAGGACGCTCACGATATCCTTGGCCACGCCGTAGCACAGAGCCTTGTCGCGGTCAGCGCTCTCAGTGGCGTTGAGGTAGGCGCTCGCCGCGTTGACGAGCTCCATGACGGCCGAGATCGCGGTGTTGAACTGGCCGCGATCGAAGTCCTCGGTGCACTTGGCGATAGTGCGGTGACGCTCGCGGTAGAGCTTCATCGCGGTCTCGTCGAGCACGGACTTGTCGAAGGCCACGTTGGCGTCGCCGGACTGGACGAGCTGCCACACGATACGCCAGGCGCGCTTGATAAAGCGGTTGGCGCCCTCAACGGCCTTGGGATCCCAGTCGAAGTCCTTCTCGGGCGGCGCGATAAACAGAATCGCCAGACGCATGGTGTCGGCGCCGTAGGGCTCGATAACCGAGCTCGGGGGCACGACGTTGCCCTTGGACTTGGACATGGTGTCGCCGTTCTCGTCCTTGACCATGCCCTGGCACAGCAGGTTAGTAAAGGGCTCGTCAACGCTCAGCAGGCCCAGGTCGCGCAGCGCCTTGGTAAAGAAGCGGCTGTAAAGCAGATGCAGAATGGCGTGCTCGATGCCGCCGATGTAGTTATCGACGGGCATCCAACGGTCGGCGGCCTCGCGGGAGAAGGGCAGCTCGGTATTGTGCGGATCGGTATAGCGCAGGTAATACCAGCTGGAACAGGTGAAGGTGTCCATGGTATCGGTCTCGCGCTTGGCCGGGCGGCCGCAGACCGGGCAGGTGGTCTCGTAGAAGTCCTTGCACTCGGCGAGGGTCTCGCCGGCGCCCAGATCCAGGTTCTCGGGCAGCGTTACCGGCAGCTGATCCTCGGGCACGGGCACGATGCCGCAGTGCTCGCAGTGGATGGCCGGGATGGGGTTGCCCCAATAGCGCTGACGGGAAATGAGCCAGTCGCGCAGACGGAACTCGACCTTGCGACGACCGCAGCCCATGGCCTCGAGATCGGCCACGATGGCAGCCTCGCCCTCGGAGTGCTTACCGCCGCGCATACCGGTGTACTTGCCGGACTGGACGAGCGTGCCCTCGGCAGCGTGGGCGCATTCCCAGTCGACGGTCTCGGCATGGAAGGTATCGATGGTCTCGCCGCTGGCCTCGACGGCAGCGCGGTCGTCATCGTCAAGGATGATCGGCACGATCGGCAGGTCGTACTTGCGGGCGAACTCAAAGTCGCGCTGGTCGCCGCAGGGAACGGCCATGACGGCACCGGTGCCGTAGTCGGCAACGACATAATCGGCAACCCACACGGGGACCTTCTCGCCGTTCACGGGGTTTACCACATAGCGGCCCGTAAAGGCACCGTGCTTCTCGAGGGTGCCCTGGGCACGCTCGACGGCAGAGATATGCTTGGAGTCCTCGACGATCTTGGTGACGGCCTCCTCGTACTCCGTGCCCTCGACGAGCTCGTGCAGACGGGCGTACTCGGGAGCCAGGACAAAGAAAGAGACGCCAAAGAGGGTGTCGGCACGCGTGGTGAAGACGGTGATCTTGCCCTCGTCGCCCTCGATGGGCTCGCCATCCTTGTCGCACAGGGTAAAGTCGACCTCGGCGCCCTCGGAGCGGCCGATCCAGTTGGCCTGCATCTGCTTGACGCGCTCGGGCCAGCCGGGGAGCTTCTCCAGGTCGTCGAGCAGCTCCTGGGAGTAATCGGTAATCTTGTAGTACCACTGCTCCAGGTCGCGCTTCTCGGGCTCGGTGCCACAGCGCCAGCACTTGCCATCGGTAACCTGCTCGTTGGCCAGAACGGTCTTGCAGGTGGGGCACCAGTTGACCGGGTTTTTCTTGCGGTAGACCAGGCCCTTTTCCCACATCTTCTCAAAAATCCACTGACCCCAGCGGTAGTAGTCGGGGCTGCAGGTCTTGACCATGCGATCCAAATCGTAGGAGAAGCCCATGCGCTTCATCGTGGCGAGCGCCTGGTCCATGTTCTTATACGTCCAGGCGGCAGCCTGCGTGTTGTGCTTGATGGCGGCGTTCTCGGCGGGCAGGCCAAAGGCGTCAAAGCCGATGGGATGCAGCACGTCGTAGCCGCGCATGCGGGCCTGACGGGCCATGGCATCGCCGATGGTATAGTTGCGCGCGTGGCCCATGTGCAGGTCGCCCGACGGATACGGGAACATCTCGAGCACATACTTCTTGGGCTTGCTGTCGTCGGTGTCGACGGCAAAGAGGTTGGAGTCCTCCCAGGCCTTCATCCACCTGGACTCAATGGCCTGCGCGTCGTAGACAGGGATCTCGTCCTTATGATCTGTGCAATCGCACATATCAGCTCCTTTAATCTTAGCTGGGGTCGGTCGGCTTGGCTTTGTTCGCTACTGCGGACAGTCCTGCGCAAGACGAAGAGCACATTAAGTGCTCTTCTTTGCGTGCGGAACTTGTAGCGAACAAAGCCAAGCCGACCGACCCTAAGGTTAACTTGACTGATGATAGCAAATACGACAAGCGAGATGCCTGCGACTTACAGGCATCTCGCTTTATCTAAATAACGTGGTTGTGTATCAACCGCTAATTGTTACCCGTCCAAGTATGGTCGGGTTTTCCAAGTGCCGCAGATTGCCGTGAAAGAGGAGCGACGCGTACTTTGGTACGCGAGCGACGGTTTGAACGGCAAGGTGTGGTGCTTGGGAAAGCCGCTTAGCGGTAGCTGACGCTCTGCTGGGAGTCCTTGACGACTACGTCGTGGGCGCCGCCTTCGACGATGGAGGTGGAGCTGACAAGCGTCAGGCGTGCCTTTTCCTGGAGCTCGGGGATCGAGAGGGCACCGCAGTTGCACATCGTGGACTTGACCTTATAGAGCGTGCCGCCCACGCCGTCCTTGAGGGAACCGGCGTAGGGAACGTAGGAGTCGACGCCCTCGACGAAGCTGAGCTTCGCGGCGCCGCCCAGGTCGTAACGCTGCCAGTTGCGGGCACGTGCAGAACCCTCGCCCCAGTACTCCTTCATATACTGACCGTTGACGTTGACGCGCTCGGTCGGGCTCTCGTCAAAGCGGGCGAAGTAACGGCCCAGCATCATAAAGTCGGCACCCATGGCAAGGGCGAGCGTCATGTGGTAGTCGTAGACGATGCCGCCGTCGGAGCACACGGGCACGTAGACGCCGGTCTCCTCGTAGTACTCGTCGCGAGCGCGGCAGACGTCGATCAGCGCGGTGGCCTGGCCGCGGCCGATACCCTTGGTCTCACGGGTGATGCAGATGGAACCGCCGCCGATACCGACCTTGATAAAGTCGGCGCCGCAGTCCGCCAGGAAGCGGAAGCCCTCGGCATCGACGACGTTACCGGCACCGACCTTGACGTCCTCGCCGTAGTTGGCGCGGATCCACTCGATGGTGCGCTTCTGCCACTCGCTGAAGCCCTCGGAGGAATCGATGCACAGGACATCGGCACCGGCCTCGATGAGCAGCGGCACGCGCTCGGCATAGTCGCGGGTGTTGATACCGGCGCCGACCATGTAGCGCTTGTCGCCGTCGAGCAGCTCATTGGGGTTGGTCTTGTGGCTGTCGTAGTCCTTGCGGAAAACGATGCCCATCAGGTGATCGTTGTCGTCGACGATGGGCAGGGCGTTGAGCTTGTTGTCCCAGATGACGTCGTTGGCAACCTTGAGGCTGATGTTCTTGTCGCCCACGATGAGCTGCTCACGCGGGGTCATGAACTCGGAGACCTTCGTCTGGTGGTCATCGCGGCTGGGGCGATAGTCACGGCTGGTGACGATGCCCAGGAGCTTACCCTTGGGAGTGCCGTCGTCGGTGACCGGCATGGTGGAGTGACCGGTCTTCTCCTTGAGCTCGATGACCTGCTCCATGGTCATGTCGGGGGTCAGCGTGGAATCGGACTGGACGAAGCCTGCCTTGTGATCCTTGACGGCCTTGACCATAGCGGCCTCGGACTCGGGGGTCTGAGAACCGTAAATGAAGGACAGGCCACCCTCGGTAGCAAGCGCGACACCCATGTCGACGCCCGAGACGGACTGCATGATGGCGGAAACCATGGGGATGTTCAGGGTGATTGCCGGCTTCTCACCGCGCTTGAAGCGGGTTAGCGGCGTCTTAAGAGAGACGTTGTTGGGGATGCACTGCGAGGACGAGTAACCAGGGACCAGCAGATACTCCGAAAACGTGTGGGACTCACCGGGAAAGAACGTAGCCATGTTTCTCCTTTTTCCATGCGACCGGTCGGCTGCAGGCCTCGTAGGACCCAGCCCAACCTTGGGCGCCCAATACTGGGGAAGTATCTTAACGCACTTTGACTGCTACAATGCATGGTTTAGAAAGAGCACACGAGGGTTTGACGCAGGCTTTGCGTTTGCCCAGCAAACACTTTAGCGGGGAGACGTGGAGCGTATGAAGTACAAGACGACGGCAAAGTTGGTCATTCAAGCGTGCGACAAGGATTTGCCGGGCGTGTTCGGCCATGGCTGCGTCTTGCTGCTGCAGGGTATTGCCCGGGAGCACTCACTCAACCGCGCCGCCAAAAGCATGGGCATGGCGTATTCTAAGGCCTGGCGCATCGTGAACGAGGCCGAAGGGCAGCTGGGATGCAAACTCATCGAGCGCGACGGCGCCCGCGGATCCACGCTCACGCCGGCCGGCGAGCGAGCCATAGCAGTCTACGAGGAGCTGCAGGCCGATATCAACAACGTCATCGCTGCCAAGGCCGACGCCCTCATCGCCAACATCAACGCGGAGTAGTCCTTTTGGGCGGTTTTTAGCCCACAGCACCCTCGGGTTGAGGCTCGCGCCACAAAACGGGCCCATCTACTACGGTTAGTTGAATACCCACGACCATACCGGACATTATGAAATTAAAACCGCTGGTAAACAGCTTGGTAATTTTCAAAATAGGCGGGTGTGGTCGATCCCTATTGCTTAAACGTAGTAAATAGGCCGTTTTCGTGACACAGACCCCGATTAGCTACTTGCGAAGGGCGTTATCGAGAGTGGCAGCCACCTGCAGAGGGTCGTCTGTGCCGGCGAAGAGGCGGATGGCGCTCCCCTGCTTACCGCGCGGGGCCGAAAGGCGCGTTGTTGAGCCGCCGGCGGGTGATGTGCGGAATTCGTCCGGCAGTATGCTGAAAAATTCACCCGCGATGCAGTCCATCAGGTCAAACTCTACTGCCGGGCCAAAACCGTGCTCCAGGATGCCGGTCGCGATGGCATGGTCGGGATGCGAGGTCAGCCCGGGATAGCGCACGTTGCGTACCATCTCGTTGGCGGCCAGATACTCGGCCAGCGCACGGGCGCGGTCGAAGTGGGCCTGCATGCGAGCGTCGAGCGAAGACAGCCCCCGCTCCAGCATGCAAGCCTCATTAACAGAAAGGTCGAGTGCAGACACACCGCAATCCGCAAGAAGCGCATACGCACACTCGGCGGCGGCATCCACGCGATGGCGCTTAAGCCGCGAGCGCGCCACCGAAGCGGCGACGAGTTTGCGCGGCGCAACGCCGGCACACACACGGTCGAGAGCCTCGAGCGAAAGCACGGCGCCCAGACGCAGCGGGTTGCACCCAAAGACGCCTGACACAGTGTTATCAACCACGAGCAGCGCATGCGGCTCACGAGCGGCGCGGCCCAGAGCGCGAAGGTCGGGCACACGCAATCCAAACCCGCCAATAGAGTTGACGAACCACCACAGGTGCGGCCCCTCGACCTCAAACGAAGCATCAAAGCCCTCGGACGCGGCGGTAAACGCCGCAACCGCGGGCTCCCCCACCATAGCCACGTCGCAGCACTCAAAGCCGCGCGCAAACGCATCGGCAAAGTCATCGGCAAACGCAACCAGGCGATCGCCGGGACGTACAATCCCCAACAGAGACAGCGCCGCCGGCACATGCGGCGCTGCAGCAAGACGCGCCTCACGCGCGCCGGCCCTTGCAGCCCAGGCCTCTTCTAGCTGCTGTACGTCCACGCGGCACCGTCCCTTCATAAGCAAAAAACCCACGATGCGGGTGTTCCCCGCATCGTGGGCAACGGCTGCAGTATAGCGCCGATAGGCGACGAAACGCCTAGATGCTGAGCGTGTGATAGGTCACGCTCGCACCCGGAGCGTCAACGGTCACGCCATAGGCCTCGGGTGGCCAAAAGCGTCTGCAACGTCGAGCATCTCAAAGTTGGCATCCCAGCTGTCAAAGATACGATGCACCAACACCGCGAGTTCCTCGGCACACAGCAGGGGAAACGGCGCATCTGCCGCACCCTGAAGCGCGACCGACCCGCCCGAGCATGCCTCGAACAACGGCATCAAAAATGGGTCGGTTAATGCCGGCGATGCGGTATACAGATACGGCACGCGCAGGACTTTGGCTTGGATGCCGTCGCGCGATGCATAGTAACGGCACAGGTCGTTGGCAGCGCGGGCGATAATGCCCTTGCCCGTCTGGGCCCCACTGGCGGCCGTGGCGTCGTCGTCACATCCGCCAGTGGTGCCCTCTGCACCCGCGGGCCCCGCAATAAACAGCAGCTGCACATTGCGTCCCATACAGGCACGAAACACCGAGCGCAGCAGCCCAATGTCGCCAAAAGTCACGGTATGCGGGGTGAGGTAGGTAGAAAGGTAGACCACGCGCTCAAACTCGTAGGCCTGGTCCAGGTGCTGGAGGAGCTCTTTCCACGAAGCATGGGGCGACGACTCATCGCGGCGCGCGTCCTGCGCGGCTACGACCTACACATGGTCGCCGGGGAACGCCTTGGAGCAAAAGTCATCGTCAACATATGCGGTGTTGCCAACAACCAGCACTTCCACGGCGTTCCCCCTCCCCAAAAATCTACTTTTGCCATAGTCAAACATGCGTATTGTACGCTGTAAAAGCGAGCCAAGGCGCCTTTAAGGCTGTTTTAAGAACTTTTTAGAGGATGTGAGAGCGGCAACTCATTCGACTTAGATTCATCGAGGAAATGCTATTCGCTCTGAAAAGGCACATCGCAATCTGCTGACAGCTCTGCAGGGAGAATGGCAGGCAATGTAAGCGCTCCCATGGGTGAAAGTCCAGTAACAACCATCAAATAGCTCTTTGCATGGGCATATGCCATCGAAATAGCATTTGAAAGAAGGTAGTGACGCGCCTCGTCATCGGGAGAGTTCATTGGCATTTGCGCTGAAACCGAGATGGATACTGTAACGCCAGCGTGCATCTTCTCCTGTGCACCTTCGTCTCTGTCAAGGAGGCTGCCAATTACGCACATCTTTAGACTTGCGCGTGCATCATTACCTTTTTTCGAAAGATGGACATCTTGGTAGCTAACGTCAACTTTTAATTCCATGTTATCCGAGGGCGAATCCTCGATATGGAAATCGGAGTCAACGACGAACAAATGAACGACTTGAATCGGAGCAATAAAATCCCCACTCATGCTGCCAAACCTCCGGAAATCATCTCGAGATTCACATGCGAGGACGGACGCTCGTTCCTAAAAGACCATTGCTCTCGCACGAAATTGTTGGATGAAAGAAACGGTAGCTCTTTAGAATAGCTAACGGTAACCTTAGGAACGATATTGATACCCAAAGCAAGCTCGAACCTAGCGATCGTCTTCAGCGTCATATTGGGCTGAGAATTCAACAGCTTCGAAAGCGACTGAAGGCTCACGCCCATACGCTTTGCCAAATCGCTTTTGCTTAAACCCAGACGCTTCATCTCGCGATGAACAATAAACTCGATATCTAGCGCGTGTTCATAAGCGCGTGTTTCGCTGGTTTCTGTATCGGCGTAAAAATCAGATAAATCTACTTTATTCATTGTGTTCTCCGTTTCGAAAGCCAAGTATAAAAGTCAAGGCTCAGATTCCAGAAGTTGACGTGCTATTCTGGCCGATCATTGTTCGAGCGGTTAATTTCCGCTTAGGGTCTGACAACATTTTCTGGAATTGAGAGTTGTCGGGAGAAGCCGTCAATTCCCAAAACGGTCGACCCTTGAGGTCTCTATATTCGACAAGATCATATCCTTCTGCCAAAGGGCACCTCCCATTTCTAGATGAACTTAACTTATAGGTTAAGTTCATCCATTTAAATACATATAACGAGGTCCAGACAAGATTCCTCTGCCCCAATCGATAAACAAACCAGTCGAGCTTATGCAAAATCCGGAAGTGTGCGGCATATTCTAGACACGTCAACCACACTGGATAGTGGCAACGCTTCTACCTGCGGGTTCTTTTCATGAAAAGGACGATGTGCTCGAGGGTTCCAAAATTTGCCGCATGCTTCCGTCGGGCGTTTCCGGAAGTGCGGTGAAAACCGAGATCGACAGACCAGACCCCTGTTTTAGCCTTCCGCGACCTGCGGTTTTGTTGCCGAAATTCGGTTTATGCTCGGAGGTTTCCGATTTTTCCCCGCACTTCCGAAAAGCACCCTTAAACCGCGCGTCCCGAAGCGGAAAACCGCCGGATATTTGTTCTCCCCAAATGAGATCCTTGTTTTGCCTGGCCGAATCTTACATCCAAACAAAAAAAGAGGACCGACGCATCAACCCTCTTCAGGTGTCGCCCGAAGGCTTCCAGCGCAATTGATTTAATTCTAATCGATATCACTTGTTTGACCACGATCACGTCAACCAGTAGAAGCCGCCCATGCTCGATCATTCCATTGCCGGGATGGTGCTTGGCTAGTACGTCACACATTGCATACATGAAAAAAGGGCAACACTCTCAATTTGAAAGCGTCACCCTTAAAGCTCCCAAAGAGCTTTTGTATTGCAGGAAGATACTCTACACTATCTTCCCTTGATTGGCGGGTCGAAACAGACACCATTGTGATTTCAAGCAGAAAGCGTTATATTAAGTATGCATTTGCACGTGGTGTTCGCACTATACGCTCAGATGCCATAGTTTACAAAGATGGCCTTCTTCATAGACGCTAGGTGGGATTACTCACTAGTAGCCGATATGTCGAAGGCCTTCTTGTACTTAAGGAAATCATACATTCTAATAAGCCGTTTCAGCGCGCTATTACCGTGGATTATCTTGCGATCGTCCATGATGAGCGCCCTCAGATATTCAAGCAACTTATTTAGATCGATCTCATCTTCTTCAAGTAGCACAAGCTTTTTAAATGCTTCCTCAAAGCCTTCGTTAGCTATAACAGACTGAACCGAGTGTCTAATTCCCGAATGATGATAGCTACCTTTTGCCTTTCGTAGGCTGTTGTTTAGAAAAGCATCTAAATCCTTCTTCTCATCTATTTCCTTTAGCATCCTTGGATTAAGAACTTCCCCTGAATACGCGCTTAAATACTTATACATGGGCAAACCACCCGAGTTAGAAGCAAGCAGCGAAGGAAGGTATTCCTCGACGGCAAGCTTAGGAGCAACATGTTCGTCATCAAACACAACATCACGATATAGAAGTTCGGCTTTGACCATACGCCCGTGCCCTAAAGAAGCATTCGCAACACCGATACCCAGCACAAGATGCTGTCCCTCCGGAAGTCTCTCGAGGTCGTTAAAACTCGCTTCAACTACCAGAGAGTCATTCGGATCGCCCTCATCAGCCAAGGCGTAGATGCTCCTGCGAAGCTCACGAATGATCCTGGGCGAGAAGGAGCATTTGGATTGTCCAATTGCTTCATACACTGCACCAAAATCGTTCGTCCTAATCTCGGTCATGCTTATCTCGCCAATACCTGGAAAGGTAAACGAATGAGTTGAGGTTGCGTTTTCTCCCCTAGTAAGGAAGATAAAGCGCTTTCTAAGCAACGCAAGATTGTTAGAACCGAGGCAGCGCGAAATCGACATGAGGATAGCTTGGATATCGGGGTCGTTAAGGGAATAACCGATAAAAATAATTGGGTATTCCATAAAAATAGTTAACAACTTGGCAGCCAAGTAATCCTGTGTTTCGGCGAGTTTTGCGTAATCTGCCTCCTCAAGAACCATAGATTCAGGATTATCCATAGAACCGTGGATCTTATAGATTTCACCCATTTCAAAAGTTCTGTGAAAGACGAGATCGTCTTGGCCAACAAAAACTTTAAACTCGGGAAATAGCGACTCCAGGAGACAGTCATAGTTGGTTGTTATAACGCCAGAGATACGCCGCCTGCCAACCTCTCTCAAGATATCAAGCTCATGCGTCATATATTCAGGTTTGAACGAGGATAACCTCTCGGCCGCCATGATCTTTAAAATAGATTTACGCTGACGAATGTCCTCTACATGATCGTTTCTAAAAGAAGCGAAGCGAGGGTCCTCAAGAACAGCTATGCGCATATCCTTATCAAGCATCGTCGCGGCAGAGGGCAATGCGCTATTGTCAGACTCATCTGGACAACGTGCCAGGTACGAGTCAAGCCGAAAGGGATCATCGGAAAGACGGGAACAGAGGTGCCTTAACAAACCAACCCAATCGTCGGTACCCATGTATCTACGGGAAAAGCCCGAGCCGACGAATAAATATGGGCTACGCCCCACCCCATTTATCAAACGTACAACGCTTTCTACAATGTCATCTCTTCCGACTTCCATCTAGCGCCTCCAAACAAGCTACTTCCATAAGTATAGAACATATGTTTGGATTTTACTAGAATTGCAAGACTTCATCGGAGACAAAGCTGCTCGACAATTGAAAATTCGAACCGCACAGGTGACCCAATATTCAGCAGTGTTCCGACGAGCAAATATTCATTTCGCGCCTCAGGCAATCTAGCGCAGCGGCATCAGTTAGAACGCCATGACTCTCTAGGAGTTCGATAAGTTGAGCGAAAGTCTAAAATTCCATCGCCAAAGTAACTCCTAAAATCAAAGGGCCGTTGCCGATAACAACCAAACAACGACCCTCCTTTGTCATCGCCTCACGTAGAGCCCACGACAACTGCATCACTAACTGGATGTTAACCTAGATGCGCAGTAATTGCGCATCCAAAAAAGTTAATCATGTAGCAAATACTCTTCGCGTTGAAACTAATGCGAAGCATTTTCGCGTCCGTGCACGAGAATGCGCAATCAATATGCGGAAAGGCAAAGATGATTCACCTAGCTAACAACCATCCAGTCACTACCGACAGTACTCGAAATCTTCGAGGAATCGCCGATGCACACGATGGTCGCCGAAGCGCCGGGCACATACTTGGCCTCAAGAACGGAAACACCTTGCTCCTTAAGCCTTAAGGTCGTCTCGGTTATCTGGGTTTTATTCACATCATTTTTGCTGACCAGTTTAACGCCATTGCCATCATTTTCATTCAGGCAGGATACAACCGTATTGTAATCGGCCCAATAACAGTACTCCCCAGAAAGCCATCCAAGCTCAGTGGCGCATATCGATCCAGTCGCAGAAACCGTCTTTGGAAGCAATCCGTAGCGCTGCCTTTCCTCAAATTCAAGAACATCACAAAATACGCGATTAGCATTAAGTAATCTCGTTCCACAATAGTCCCCGTAAAACGGCGCAAAATGATTGCGGATAGTCCGCGACAACATACAGTAATCGTAGGTGTAGTAACACTTGAAGATTCGTAGGGCGTCTCCCCCTGCCCCTTCGGCAGAACGGGCGAATTCAACAAGAAACTGGTCCCACATGCGCTCAATATAGGGAATTGCGAGTTTAACGCTATCCATATCAGACAAAGGAGCATCGCTCGTCTGCTGCATTATTCCAGTGGTTTTTGCCAAATGGAAATGAGCTGCCATGCGCTCGATCGTTCGGATAAACTCGGGCCGATTCCCGTCCTCAATCGCCATAATTGCAAAGAAAACACTTCTCAACAGAAGATCACTTGAAAATCGCTGAGGTAAGAGATCGCCATATTCGCGCTCGTATGAGAAGAGCCTGGCCTCACCCGTATCGATTGAAGAGTAACCAAATACGGAGTCCGAAGGAACGACATATGATGGAGCGGCATTTGAGTACACACGGCTAAACTTAATTTGATAACGCTTAAAAAAGGTTGAAATCCAAAAGGTCACAACACCAAATAATGCCAGCTCAAACTCAAAGGCAATACTCGAAGTATCAAGCACATCTAGCCCCTGGCCTCCGAGATAGCCATCGATAACAAAGTGATCGAATGCGACGGACAGCAAAAGAGACATGAACGCCTCGAATGAGAAAGGAAGAGTCCGGTACCGCAATTTACCCCTTGCATGCTTGATTACCCCAAGAAACAACCAATAGAAAAGGGTAGGCATGTATCGCAGCGAAGGACCTGGAACTGAAAACGCATCGCAAATCGCAGCCATAATAAACACCGGGAGCTGGCAACAAATTGTTGGAGCGAGAATTCGGTAGGCAACGTTCAGCCTGCCCGGCTCATCGGAGGGATACAGTTCTTCGACGGTGTATTGCCCTCCGATCGCCAAGGGCCCAGCAAAGCGGACAAGCTGAACGCTCGACAAACCGATAAAGACATAAAAGACAATCCAATGAATAGTGACCGATTCCACCTGTAAACAATCTCCTCAGGTCATACGCTTGCGATTAATTGTAGATAGACAGAATTGAACAGGAAGCAACATTATTTGAAACTGTTGTTTTGCGCACCCCGGATCAACCAACATACCCCAGAAAGGTCGCTGATGTTGACTGGGGTTCCCGTAAAACCCCAACAAAAAATGTGCGGAGTGCCGACCTGAAACTGCCTTCGGACCCTATTGGCTGCACACCGAGAGGCTCCGCTATGAAACGCCCCCTTTACCACCCGCTCTGTGCGACCGCGTGCACGTCCATGGTCAACGCGACGATGCCTATGGCAGCCATTGCAGAGGGGGTTCAGCCTCAGAAGGCCGCCGAGCAGCAGGCGCAAGCCGTGAGGTCGAGCTCAGCGTTGCTTTTGAATGCAGAAAAACGAGTCCGAACGCAGCGGCGTCCGGTCCTCTTGGCAGGTCCCATCTTGGGTTGATGTCCACAAAACTAGCCCTTGCGGTCGGTTAAACAAGTTTCAGCAGCCTTTGATACTCTCCGGGATCACGCATACGCATAATATCCATGTATGTTCTGCTTTTTGCGACCATGATATCGTCGAACTTGGATAGGCCGTGCCCGCTCGCTCTTGTGACAACCATGCGGTCGTCGCAAAAATATGAAAGGAAGGTGTCCTTGCCGGGATGGTGTATCCGTCGGACGTCGAGCACGTTCCGGAAGTCATAGTAAAGTGCGGCGTTGGCGGTTTCCTCAAGTTCAGGCAGTCTGTCGATGCCTTCAAAGCGGCAAGGATAAATTAGCAGCAAGTTTTTCGAATGACTGATTGAGCGAAGAAGTCCTCGGGCCTCACGGTCTTCTTCGCTCAATTGTTTATTACTCTCAGTTTTTAGAAGCTCGTCAAGCTTGGCGAGGCTGTAATCCCTGAGAATTGCATGCAGGCGTAAGCCTCTCTGTTCTTTTACATGACTTCTGCAAAGTTGTTCTAAAGTTATTCCGCGGTCTGAAACTCGCCTTGACGAAGTGAGACTTACGGCGCGCATCATGGATTTTCCGAAGATGAGCTTGAAATCTAACTGATACGCGTCTGATACCGCATCACACTCCCCATTTGCCTCGGATACGGGCGCATGAAACTCCGCACCTCTGGTCAGTTCCTTGAAAGCGTTGGAGTGGTTGATGAGCTCGCGCGTCCATTCCTCGTATGTATATAACGGACGCCCAGAATAGTCTTGCATGAGGTCCTTAACAAACAATTCTGGGGTAATCATTGCGGATTTAAGTCTCTCGGCTCCGGGAACGGCTTCAATAAGCCTCTTATCTATCACTGTGGCCTCCTCTTTGCGGTAGTTTTACGGATGTTGACGGAAGCCGTTCCAGCAGGGTACGCCAAAGTTGGCCGAGCGAGCGGCCCGTCCTGGCTCGGAAGGGTCCGTGCCTTCGCCTAGAATACGCGCACCATGGCGCGTTCAGGCCGCTTTCGGGGTTATCCTGGCCGTTTCCATGGCAACCTCGCGCTACTTCTCGGAGAGGAAGATGGCCGAGTTGCACGACGCGGCGCTGCGAAGGGGAGCATCGTGCTGTCATGACTGGGCCGAGCTGGAAAAGACTGCCGGGAAGATGGTCGAATCCAGCCTTGAGCTTGCCGACAGAGTGGAGTCGGCCTAGGATATCGATAGATTCCGGATCCTGGACACAGGGGCCAAGGAGTCCATTACACCAACTTTCGCGACACTACCGTTCTTGTCATATCATTCTGATGTTCGGCTCGAGTTTCAGAGGCATCGTTCCGCGACCGCGTGAAGGCACATCAATTGTTACCTAGTGATCGGAATTGGCCGATATCGATTTAGTATTTATGGCTATGAATAATCCAGCGCTAAAGCCATCGTTTACCGAGCACTCAAGCGTTTAATCTTCCTATAAATCTTAGCCTCGTCGGGGGCAATCGGATCATTTGGAAACGCCTTTTGGGCTCTCGCTACGTAGGAAAGAAAGTTCCCATAGCGAGAAAATGCAGAAGGGTCAGCATCACCCGAGGGGCATAGCCTTCTTCCCTTAATACCGAGTGGTGAATAATGTTGATATAGAGCGGAGACGCGCTTTTTTGATGCGTGCCTTCCCTCCCCCTGATTAGAACGCGCAATCGCACTGGCTGCCTCACGGAGACGCTTATGGTACCTTCCAACCGTAGACTGTCGAAGTCTTACAACGCGCCCGTCAAAGTCAAACCCCAAGAAGCTAACTTTCTGTGCCGGATGTGCACCGGAGTACGAAAGGACCTTACCCGTACGAACGCTTTCAAAATCAAGCTGAGCAACCCCGCTGCTATCAACCCGGAACGCTTTGGTTTTCTCAGGCTGCAGTTTAACGGAATCAACATCGGTCATTAGATTGATTGCCTCTACAAGTGCATCAAAGCCAGATTTTGGAACGGCAACAATAAAGTCATCGCAATAACGAAGATACAAGCCACCAACCCGTTCAACGGCAAGCCTGACTTTCATATCGATATCGGCCATATAGATGTTAGCGAGCACTCCACTTGCAGCAAGACCCTGAGGAATGCCGAGATCAATACCCGTTCGCCGCCACGGCCTGGTGATGACTTTACTTTTGTTTGCAAGAAACTCAGACTTTGGCAAGATAACATCCAGCTTGTTAAGTTCGCGAATAGACTTGAACCGAAGATCGATAGCCGCATCACTAATCGTTTTCTCCCGAGCAGGATCGATTACTGGCCATGGCAATTCATGTCGAGCAGCCAAATCACCAATAGGCCAGCACGAATAGCGGAGGATATTTTTAATGACTTGATAGTGATCGTCCGGCAAGCGTCCACTGGGAAACAACGAACGCAACGACGCCATTAGATGGACATGGTTTAAGTTGTCGAAGAAGCTCTCGAAATCACCCGTAAGCACAAAAGCCGAATCTTGCACACGCATATAGTCGAATGCCTTTTTAGCTGAGGAAATATTGCTACCAGCAGTTACGGCGCCGTCTGATGAAAGCGAAGAGCGGTACGCTACGGCAACCTCATCAAACTCTTCGGCAATAGCCTTCTTGTTATATAAGTCCGACCACAGATAAGAGTAGTACTGGAAGACGCGGTGATCGAAATGCGAGGCATAAGCGATATTGCGAACCTTGCAGCTTCGCTTGCCTCCACGATACCGAACAGTAATGATCTCGTTGGAAATTAAAGGGTAGAACGCGTGATTGGAAACGTACTCTGAATCTAAAATCTTGGCCTGAACTTCGGCAAAAGAGACCCTATGATCGAAATGGGCATATGAACTTTTGGAACTATATCGAGGAATACGAGTGATATCGAACTCGACCAAAATACCCCCAAATAAATCAACCTGTCCGGATCAACAAGCGGCGGCTAACCCTCCCCGGACAGGCTAATCAAAGGCGCAGCAAGTGCAACCAACGCTTTCGCGGCCACCTAAAACAATGCTTGCCTATGCGATACTAGACGAAAGCGAGGAATTGGTACTTATGACCATCGAGGCTCTTATCCAGCTAGCAGCAGGCAACGCTGGTGTCAATGTTGCGAACGTCGGAATTTCGTCGTTTGCGATATTGACGGCAGTAGCGTACCCCATCGCCAGTTCGCGATGGGCACCAAGCTTTATTCCCCATTCTTGCTTTGCTTAAACAGGTTATAAGAAATCGGCTCATGCAGTTAACAGCGCCTTGATGCACACCCAATTGTCTTGACGGCGGTCGCATCGAAAATGCCGATGCGTCTCTACGGATACAAGCGCCTCCTCATCTAATGCATGCACACGGTCCGCGAGACAAAATCGCCGACAACACCGTGAAAATCCCGATATGCATAATCTAGAAGTTTGGATGCACAGACAGGTGGAGTGGCATTGTTCAGCATGGCCGCTTCGCACTCCTCGCCGACGGGCGCATCGCCGAGGGCGAAGACATCAGCGCACAGCGAGGCAGAGGACCAACTCCTCCCCCTCCCCAACATTCCCCAGAAAGTTCGCTGGTGTTGACTGGGGTTCCCGTAAAATAATCCCCAACAAAATATGTGCGGAGTGCTGGCCTGGAGCTGCCTTCGGACCCTATTGGCTGCTCACCGAGAGGCTCCGCTATGAAACGATCCCTTTACTACCTGCTCTGCGCGATCGCGTGCACGTCCATGGTCGGCGCGACGTTGCCTATGGCAGCCATCGCAGAAGCTATGCAGCCTCAAGAAACCGCCGGGCAGCAGGCGCAAGCCGACGCAACGAGCAGCGACGCAGGCAAGGCCGAAGACGGCACCAACACAAGCACGACAGCAGATACCGTAGAGGACAGCACCGCAACATCCACCGGCACCAGCGCAGCCAACACGGAAAGCGCTTACGCCACCAATACCGGCACCACCGCCGCAACCGGCACCCCCGCCCCATCCCTCAGCACCCAGACCAACCCCACACCCGCCGCAATCTCCACCACGTCACAAACCGGCTACGCCCACTCCGCAACCGCAAGCCAAAACGGCGTCACCTTCACCGTCTCGTGGAACGACGCCCCCGCGGGCACCGCGACGACCTTCCACGTAACCCAGACCAGCGCCTCGTCCCAGGCCAAGGCGCGCATGGACGTGTCCACCTATGGGACGGCGGCAGCCAGGAAAGCGTCTGCGATCCGTCGCGCCAGGCATGGGCCAGCTACTACAGCCTTCGGGCCCGCGCTCGCGATCGGGCCCAAAGAATCCACGTGGGACCACAATTCACTTGCATGGAGCTAGCGAAGGTGCCTATCCCAAATCAGAAATGGTAAAACCAGCAGCAGCGCGATGCAGAGGGGCGCGGCCAGCAGAGTGACCACGCCCGAGTTGATGCGCTCGCGAATTTCTTGGGGGCTCAAGAGATGAGCTCGTTCACGCGCTTTTGCACAGACGCATAGAGGCTTCCGAGCTTCTTTGAATAGCCGGCGCGCCCCTGCTATGCGTCATACACGTTGCAATTGCCCCTACCTAGAAAGTGTATGGCACTTCGGTCAATCGCCGTTACGCTTTGGCCTACCTAGAACCGCAATCACGACGTTAACAAACACAAGCGCTGTTCCCAGCAGGAATAGCGCCAGGGAGGCGGCGATCCAGTTGCCGTCGGCGGTCTTGGGGAGCGTGACGGTGGAGACGCCAGCAGTCTTGGCCTTGGATGGCGTGGACGCCATGGTCTTGGTCACGGTCGTTTTGGTTGTCGTGATTGTCTTGGGCGTCGCAGCCGCGGGCTTTAGGACGGGATCCGTCGCGGACCCGGCACCGGGCCGCTCAACGGCAGGACCGGCACCGCCGGCCGGCTCGCCCGCGCCGCCGGGCACCTCGCGCCCGTCGGTCTCCCCCGGCGGCGCCGTGGCGCCCTGGGGCTCGATCACCACATGCGGCGCCATGTCGCCGGAAGCATTCGCCACGCCGCCGGCACCGAAGGCCCCTCCCGCAGGCGCCACGAACCGCGCGGACACAAGCGACCCGCCCGTGCACGCAGCACCGCCATCGGCACCGGTCGCATCGAGCCACGAGGCGTCGACGGAAAGCCGACAGCCGGCCGCACCGTCGCCAAGGCCCGCATCCTGCAGATACACGCCGTAGGCGCGCACGCCCGCTCCGGACCCGGCGCCCGCGGCAACGATGCGCCCGCCGCCGCGCACGGCCATGTCGCCTGCGATCACGCCGGCGAACGCCTCGTCAGAAATATCGGCCCCGTCCGCCCGGGCATCGACGGCGCAGCCGTCCACCACGAGCGCCCGCGAGACGTGGATCCCGCACTGCGAGCCCGTCGCCGTCAGGGTCCCGGTGCCGCGAAGCGTCAGGTTGCCCCACACCTCCATGCCGCACAGCGTGATGTCCGCATCGGGCGCATGCGACTCCGTCACGGAGTTTTGCCCGGCGAGCGTCAGCACCAGGTCGCCCTCGGCGCCGATGGCCCCACCCGCGTAGCCGTCAAGCTCCAGGTGGTCGGCATCGGTCCAGGCCCAGCCGGGGCCCGACGCGCCCGGCTCGCAGTACGTCGCGCCCGCGATGATGAGGCTCTCCGCGCCCGCGGCATAAGAAGGCCCGCCCAGCAAAACGCATAGGCAGGCCATGGCAGCGATCGCGATGTGATGACGGCCGGTGTGGGACTCGGCGGCAAACATACCCGCTCCGATCTTCGCAGGAGCCAATAGAATGTGCACCAGAAAATGCCCTGGTAGCAGCAGTTATTAGTTTAGCGAGATCGATGCGGGGGCAAAGATAAATCGCGTGGGTAATGTCGACAATTAGGTGTAAATCGTTTTGCCAGTCGGTGAAAGGAGGAATGCAGGGTTATGCGTTAAGACGCGCTATCTTTGACACTCACGTTGCATATAGCTTCTGGGAATCTACTACCCGTTCCAGTTTGCTTCACCTTCCGCTCGCATCAGAGCGCGCCAAAGCTCACTGAGTCGCTAACTCGCTGTAATTAGCGAAGACGATCCCCCCCCCTCTATCCTGGATAAGACATGTAAAACCGATTTTATTATTCAGACCCTGTTGTTTATATATTCGTCTGTTGCCCCATCTCGAGAAATGATTTTGCATGGGTGCCCAATCACAATCGAATGGCTTGGTACGTCGCAGTTAACATAAGTGTTCGGTGCAACGAGAACGTCGTTGCCTAAACGAACGCCACCAACAATAGTTGAGTTGACACCAAGCCAAACGCAATCGCCAAGAACAGGCGCACCTTTTCGTTTGCCGCGGTTTTCCCGACCAATTGTCACACCTTTGTGCATATTGCAGTTGCGACCGATAACGGCATTCGGGTTTACCGTAATGCCAAAAGCGTGACCCAGATACAAGCCTTCGCCAATCGAGGTGGCAGGCGCGATCTCGAGACCATATTTGCAAGCCATCCTCTTTCGAAAAAGATGCCATAAAGGATTGTGCGAATTCTGGCACTTTCGAAGTAGCCAAACAAACCTCAAAGCATGGTTTGAGAGAATAGACCCCCCCCCAAAGCGAATACGGTCACTGCTGTATACATTCGACATTGCTATCACCCAGCTAATTCCCGTAGAACTCGCGATACCACTTCGCGAATTCACGAAGACCGTCCTCGAGCGGCGTTGCGGGTTTGTAACCAAAATCGCGCTCCAAGGCGCCAGTATCCGCATAGGTTACAGGCACGTCACCAGGCTGCATAGGAACGAGCTGCTTATGCGCCTCGAAATCGTAATCGGCGGGGAGCACGCCCTCCTCAACCAGCACACGCTGCAGCGTATCAACGAAGATCAGCAAGTTCTCGGGATTCGAATTGCCGATGTTATACACGCGATGAGCGGCCATTGGCAAACCATCAACACCGATCTTGACCTCAGGAGCGCCGTCCATGACCCTGCGCACGCCCTCCACAATATCGTCCACGTACGTAAAGTCGCGCTTACAATCGCCCATGTTGAAAATCTTAATCGTATCGCCACGACGCAACTTCTCGGTGAAGCCGAAGTATGCCATGTCGGGCCTTCCCATGGGCCCATACACCGTAAAGAAGCGCAGGCCCGTGGCTGGGATGGAGTAAAGCTTGGAGTAGGCCGCGGCCATTAGCTCGTTGGACTTCTTTGTGGCGGCGTACAGGCTCACCGGAGAGTCTACACGGTCGTCCTCCGAGAAAGGCACTTTCTCGTTGCCGCCGTAGACGGAGGAAGAGCTCGCGTAGACAAGATGCTTCACCGGGTGGCGCCTGCAAGCCTCCAATATATTGAAGAACCCTACCAGGTTGCTGTCTATGTAGGCCTTGGGGTTCTCGATGGAGTATCGCACACCGGCCTGGGCGGCCAAGTTCACCACAACGTCGAAGCCGTTCTCAGCGAACAGGCGCTCTATCAACGCGGCATCGCACAGGTCGCCGCGCACGAAGGCGAAACGCCCCGCCTTGTCCACCTCCGCCAGCATTCGCAGGCGAGCCTCCTTGATGCCAGGGTCGTAGTAGCTGTTCACGTTGTCCAGACCGATGATCGCGTCGTCGGTGGTTTCGAGCAGCCGCTTCACCAGAAACGCCCCGATGAAGCCGGCGGCGCCAGTGACGAGGACTTTTCTATCCTGCATATATACCCCACTCTTTCGTTTTAAGGAAGTCCTGAGATGGAACTCCCAACAAGTTAATTACAGACCTCAAAACGTTTTAAAGCCGCCGCCCTTGACCAGCTTCAGCAGCACCCTCCTACTCTTGGGCAAAGCAAAGCAAATCGCGAAATAGACAACGACGCACCCTACAATGTCCAACCCGACGCCAAGCCAGTTGCTAGATGCGAGTCCATACGTCACCCATGCAAATGCGCACATCATCGATGTGCAGAAAATGGGCTCCTTGAGCGACAACATAGTGCGCCCAAACGAAAGGCCAACCACGAAATATGTGACCACTTGGTTGATAGCAATCAAAAGGATTCTCAATCCCGCATCAGCCCACACGACGGCATCGAACCCTTGCATAGCCGCCACGGTCATAAGCGGCGTCATCAACACGAGGTACATCACCTGCACAAGCGTAGACACGCGCGGTTTACCAAGAGAGCGATACATCTCGCTGCTGTAGTATGAGAGCAGCACCATCGGCCCCTGCACCAGCCCATACAACCCGAACATGAGCGTCGCCTCGCCCCACTGATCGCCGAGCAACAGGGCCACCAAAGGCTCGCGGAATACGAAGATACCCGCAGACAACGGCAACAGGAACAATGCCACCATGAACTGGAAGCGTCGCAGATAAGCAACGTATTCTTCCCGATCAAACTGAAGGCGCGAAAGTGACGAGAACAAGATGGGCGTCGTAGCGTTCGTGATAATCCCGAAGCACCCGCTCACAAAGGTGACTGGCGTCTTGTAATATCCCAACTCAGCCGCACCCAGGAAATGCCCCACGATAAAGGTGCCCGCCCAAGAGGAAAGCCATATGGTGAACGACTCCAAAAGCGTCCATCCGCTGAATGAGAACATAGCCTTCAGCATGTTGAAGGAGTAGAAAAAACGCGGCTTCCACTCAGACAGCAGAGTCAGCCCCACTGCATTTACAATATTCGCCGCCAAAGTGCCAACGATAAGTGACCAGTAACCAAATCCCATAAACGCCAGTACAAGCGTCGAGCCGAAGTTAAGTAAGGTCGACGTCAGTCTCACCGGCATAAGCGACTTGAAATCGAGATTACGGTGGAACAACGCCATCTGAATGCTCGAAAACGACGTCAACGGGAGAGAGAGGCAGGCCACGGCCAAGGGAAAGCCCAGCGACGGATTGCCCACGAAGGTGGCCACCGGATCGTTGAATATGGCAATGAGACACCACAGGACCACCGATATGCCGAAGTTCGTCCAAAAGGCCACGTTAGCGTTGGCATGCAGGTCTTTTTTGTCTCGGAAGCTGTGTTGCACCAGGTACTTCTGGAACCCGGCGTCCGCGAACATGTCGGCAAAGCTCACTACCATGGTGACGGTCGCCACCATGCCAAACGCCTCTGGCGCCAGCAGCCTCGCTAAGACGAGCTGCGAGATAGGCGAGATGATTTTGGCGATAATCTCGGTTGCCAGAGACCACTTTGCCGCGCTTGCCGACCTCGCCCGGAGGTCTTTTGTGTCGGACATACTAAACCTCCATGAAGAAACGCCGGAGCGCGCTTACTGGCTGATTATCCATGCGCACGCACTGAATGCAGCTTTCGTTTGCCATCATTCCTCGTTTTCACGTTGGGGCAAAGAAACCATTTGCCCCAACGTCCTCTCCGCCTCAGCGGGGCTGAAAGGCGTAAACCCGCCCCACGGGTAGAAAGTCAGCTCGCCGACGAGAACGCGCCCCTTGCAGATGAAGAGGTCGACCCTCAAGAAAGGTACACCGTCACTCAGTTTCCTTGATAGCTCGAGCATCTCGCTGAGCTGCTCCGGGGCAGGGATCGTCTCTTCGGAACTCGCGTATCCCATCGCCAAAGGCAGCAGATTCCACTCAGTGTCGTAGAAATCGTTGTACCTCTTCTCAGAATCGTTCTTGTCCCCGTGGCAATAAGAAATCAGCCGGGGTTCCCCGTCAAAGCAGAAGAAGTCGAACTCGTCGATGCCTTCCCAGTTATCGTCTTCATCACGGGCATTATCGCCCTCGCTCTCCAAGAACTCCTCGGCGAACACGACGGGCTTCACGTTCTTGTAAGGCCATTCCCTGCACCCGTAAAAATAATTCTGCTTCAAATGACCCCGAAAAAAGTCCTTGGCACTGTTGAGATCGAAGTGTCCCTTGTCAGTGCAGATGAGCACGCCGCCGCAGTCGTGATTCGTTTTGAGTACGAACTTCTCCGGTAGCCCACTCACATCGATGTCATCAGCGGAATTCCAGGCGCCCAACGTCTTGACCACGTACTCGGAGCCCACACGCGAGGCAATGAGGTCCTTAGCGCGGTACTTGTCGACCATGGTCGTGTACGCAGGGTTGTGATCGTTAAGCTTCAGCCACTGCATCTTCTCAGTGAAGGTCACCGGCGAGTCTATGCTAGGCCACATGCCCAACTTGGCGCGATGCATCAATCGAAGGTGCGTCCTGTCGGAAACCCATTTCGTTAGACCCTTCGACGTAAAGGCACAGTAGGCCATCCACGGGTCACTTAGGTATTTTTTAATTTTGCTTTCCATATATACAATTTCCTTAAGTCCGAGCTTAAACAAAGCGTTTTACTTTTTAATTCTCTGCGCTACACATGGAACAAGCCCTGGGCGTATGCAAACCACCAACGTAGACTTTGCTCGTATATGCCCGAAACGGTTTCGGGCACTATTTACCCCATCCAGACGAACGAATAAGACTCGATACCAAGCCCGGTATGAAGCAGATAGGCATAAAAGGCGTAGAAAAGGAACCAGACAACTAGAAAACAGCCAAGACAAAAACGGGCTTTTATTTTCCGAGCGTCCTTCACGAAGCCTCCGAAAATCACGGGGCCTAATACGGTGAAGTAATAGGCTATGCGGCCGGCGTTGGCAATCACATAAGAGGACGCCGAAGCCAAAATGCCTAAAGCGTAAAACACGAGCGGCATCCGGTTGGCTTTGAGCCGCGACGTTCCGTCGCTCTCAACCGGGGCAACATTCGCAGTTTCGCGGCTGACGAAATATGCGATCGCGAGGACGGTCGCCTGCGCAAAAACCATCAACCCGATGCTCGATTCGTTCACGGAGTAACGCGCATACCGGTCGACGAGCTTAGAGCCCGCATAAGCTGCCAGGAACAGCAGGGCAACCGATGCAAGCATCTTCGCGGCGAACTGCGATCGGCTCTTGCTTTTGTTGGAAAATAGGTAGTAGATGAGGAATAGGACCCCTATCAGGGCGGACGCGTGCAAAAGAGCGCCAACAGCCCACCAAGCGCAAAAAAGCAACGGCTTATTCTGTTCTAAAAACCTGGTTGCGTAGAAAACCAGCGAGACTGCAATCATCTGGCACGTCAGACACATAGACAGCGGGAACACCGTTGCCGTATAGACGAACATCGCAAACGAGAGCGATGCCGTTCGTCTAAAATCCCAAAGCCTGAAAGCAAAAAAGGCGTTGGTGATCAGCGACTCGACGACGAGCAAGAACGAGTAATTGTTACAGATATGGAGCACCGCACTTGTGAAGACACCGTACGGAACGCTGAACGTATGGTTCCACATCGTGGTCCCATACGCGTAGAAGTACTCGATTCCCTCTTTATAACCCAGGGTATCCTGCCCAACCGCATACGACCTCAAGCCCCCGACGGCGGTAAGAAGAACCACGGCAGCGACCAGCCCAGCCTTACTTTTGCCGTTTTCCGACATGCGCGCAAGCGCCGCTGAAAGCAAAACGACAAGAAAGTAGAAAAGCGATGTTTCGATAAAGTTCATCCGAATACCAGCCTCACGAAACCGGGAAGCTCCGAATTGATTTCATAGCCCGAGCCTTTCAAATCCCTCGCACTGGCGCTTGACCCTATGCGATCCGCGGAGAGCGCGGCGTCGGCCCATTCGTCCAGAGCGTCGCCCAGACTTTTGTAAACGACGTTCTCGCAAATGCCAACCTCCCGCGTGATGGAGTCGCTAATCACGCAAGGGAGTCCGTTTGCCTGCGCCTCGACGACGACGTTCGGCAGGCCTTCGTAGACAGAGGGGAAGATGAAGACGTCCATAGCCGAATAGAGACGGCGGACATCGCTCCTAACCCCGGCAAACACCACCCTATCGGTCAATCCGAGCTCGGCAACGCGCCTCTCAACGGCCGTGCGTGTCTCGCCTTTGCCGACGAGAATGAGGACGGCGTCTGGCCTTCTCCGGGCGATTTCAGCAAAAACATCGACAAGGAAGAGGTGGTTCTTCTGCTCACTGAACCTCCCGACGTGCCCGACGACATAGGACTCGGCAGGAACGCCCAGTTCGCGCTTAACATCGTCCCGTGTCGAAGCGTCATAGGCGTAGTCCTCGAGGTTGAGCGCGTTCTTCATGAGATGGAAACGCGGCCCCGATACCCCCGCCTTGCCGAACATGTAGACGCCCGCCTCGGTAGACGGGGCGGCGAAGTCGGTCGCCGCAACCCTGACAAGGGGCTTGAAAAGATTGTGCAGCAGGGTCTCCTTTTTGCTGTTCGAAACTGTACCCGTGTTGCTTGACCTGAATATGGTTCTGGACACGCCTCCGAATCTCATGGCGAGCAAATCAAGACAGGAAAGACTGTGCTGAGACGACCTGACAGCACAGCAATAACCGCCGTCCCGGGCTATCTGCATGAGCCGCTTGAACGAAGCGACCGGCCCGGCCTCGGTCTTCTTGACTGTGTGCACAATTCTGCCGCCCATCGACTCGATTTCGGCGTCGTAAAAGCCCGGCACGTCGGACGACACACAGAAGTCGAGCTGATAGCGCGACTTGTCCAAAGCCCGGTAATACTTCATGAATACCGTCTCGGCCCCGCCGGTGTCCATCGAGGTCACGATATAGAGGGCCTTCTTCATTGGACGATCACCGCATCGGATTTCTCGATCAGCTTCTGCAGCGCCTTTTTAGCAATCGCCTTCCTGCGGTTGGCCGGAGATTCCTGATAGCGCTCGTATACCTCGGCCTTCACCGCGAACCTTGCGTCGCCTGAAAGATCCGCCATTGCGCGGAGCTGCGCTATATGTAGATGATGGTAGGCGGGAGAGGCGATACGCTTTTCCATGTCGTAATAAGACCAGAAGCCGGCGTCGTAGTCATCCAAATGGCAAGCCAACGTCTCCGCAGAGTGCTTGAATGGCCCGGCGAAGCGCGCGTCGACCAACGATGCGTCATAGAGACCGAAAAGGCTAAACACCCAACCGTTCATGACACTGCGCCTGGGGCGTTGAGGGTACTCCTCCAGGAACAGTTCTCCCCCGTCATGCGACGACACGCCGCCATTGTCCATGTCGATAAGCATGAACTCGGCAGCTTTCAGCGCCGCAACTCTATAGCACTCGTCCCCGAAAGCCGCATGGGCCCTCAGCAGCATCGAGCACCCCTCGCCTTGGGCCATCGAGGAGACGGAGTACTTAGCGCTGCCTATCGGACCAAATGCGTCCCAAGAGCCGTCATCCCGCTGGGCGCCGATCGCCCAATCCGAGCATACCCTTAGTGCGTCGAGAAAGCGCTCAACTTCATCCGACCTGAGAATGCTCAAGTCGTAACAGCCCAAACCGTATTGGAAAATGGCGATGGGGAAATGCACCCGCGCCCCACCGGCGATGACGCTAACAGGGACACCGCCCTCGTCGAGCAGAGTACTGCCAGTGACCTTGCCGGTCAAATCGTTGTAGTACCCGGACAACTGTCCGACATTATAGGCCCTGCCCATGCTCTGCTCTACGGCCACAGCCGTCTTGCCAGTGAGCATTTTGCTCCACCTTTTGAGCATGGTCATCTTCTGCGCAATCTGGCCCATCATTCACCTTCGTTTCTGTAATCGACTCCGAGCGAGCGCACAAGCCCCTCCACGTTGGCCTCCAAACGGAAGTCCCTCTCCCAAACGGCCCTTGCAGCGCGCCTCATAGAAGACCCTTCGGCCTTGCCCAAAAAGACGAATCGCTTTATGGCCGCGGCGACATCTTCCGGTCCACAGTCGCTAGGTAGGAGAAAGCCGTTGACGCCATCGCTTACTATCTCGTGGGTTCCGCCAACGTCCGTGGCGATGACGGGAATGCCGAATCCGCAGGCCTCCATGATCGAAAGCGGCAGGCCCTCGCTTGACGAGACGTTCACGAAGACGTCGAAATGCTTCGCTGCGTACTCCCCCAAAAGCGCGTCGTTCGGCAAAGCCCCCGCGAACTTCGCGGTGGAGTGCGTCAGCAACGAGCAGGCGGCCCTCGCCTCCTCGAGCTGTGGGCCGTCGCCGTAATGGGTCCATTCGACGCGAAGCCCTTCGGCATCAAGAAGGGTGACAGCCTTAGCAAGAAGAGGCACGCGCTTAACGTCGACAATACGCGAGCACGAGACGACCCGCAACGGGCAGGTCAACGGCTCGCCGGACTTGTCTGGCATCTCCCGCGTTCCGAGATAGGAGGTCGTCACCTTGCCCTCATGGCCCGGCCAGTTCGCGTTTATGTATTCCTCCCCGTCTTTCGAGCAGGGAAGCACTCCGGAAAGCTTGGATAGGAGGTATCCCCGGAAGGGCAAATAATGCACATCGGTACGATCTGCATACAGATCGTACCCATGTGCACGCGCAACGGCGCGTGCACATGGGTACGTGCCGGTCAGCCAAGCAGCGACCAAAGCGGTGTCGTAAAGCCAAAAGCTGTATATGTGCGTGGGCTCAAAGCCAAAGCGGACCAGTTCCTCCGCAAGCACGTCCGCCTTTGCCTTCGCCCTCGCGGCAAAGTAGCCCCGAAACACGCGCTTTCCGATTCCATGAACGGATTCTGTGGCATAGGCCTCACGAACGTCCGCACCGCCCAAAAGGGGAAACGCGATCCCTTTGACTGCAAGCAAAGCCTTGTCCTTGGAGGTATTACCGCAACCCAAGGCCAGGGGCGTCACATTGCCCGGCAGCGCGCAGGTGGGCGCGTCACCCGGCTGCGCCTCGGTCCCCACGGCGAGCACCTCGTCGAAATAGGTCGAAAGAACGCCTATCTCGTTCTCGAGATAGGACTCAGCGGCGACCTCGCCGCGGTTAAAGGGGAACCTCCTCGTCAGAAGGAGCAGCCGTCTCTTTTTTTTATCAGCAGTAATCGCCACAAATACTAATCCCTCTTGAATAGGTCGCGGGTATACACCTTGCCGGCAACATCGGCCAGATCGTCGCTCCACCGGTTGGCAATGATCACGTCGCACTCGGCCTTGAACTTCTCAAGGTCATGCGTCACCTCGGAACCGAAGAATTCCGGCGCGTCCAGCGTTGGCTCGTAGACAACGACCGGCACTCCCTTGGCCTTCACGCGCTTCATAACGCCCTGGATGGAACTGGCGCGGAAATTGTCGGAGTTCGACTTCATGGTCAGGCGGTACACGCCCGCCACGGGCTTCTCCTTGCCTTCGTATACCTTGTCCCACAGCAGTTGCAGTACCTCGTCTGCAATGTAGTCCTTGCGAGTGCGGTTGGCATCGACGATGGCCTCGATAAGGTTCTGAGGCACGTCCTTATAGTTGGCCAGCAACTGCTTGGTGTCCTTGGGCAGGCAGTAGCCGCCGTAGCCGAAGGAGGGGTTGTTGTAGTGGGAGCCAATGCGGGGCTCTAGGCACACGCCATCGATGACGTCCTTGGTGTTGAGTCCCCTCATCTCGCAGTAAGTGTCCAGCTCATTGAAGTACGCCACGCGAAGTGCCAGGTAGGTGTTGGCGAACAGCTTCACGGCCTCCGCCTCGGTGGTACCAAGAACGAGCTGCGGGATGCCCGTCGTGCCATCAGGGTTGGTGCGCTCAAGCTCGGCGGGGCCGACGCCTTGGGCGAGCAGCCCAGCAAACGTCTTTGCGGCCTTCACAGCTTCCTCGTCGTCCTTGGGCGCGCCCACAACGATGCGGCTAGGGTGCAAATTATCGTAGAGCGCCTTGCTCTCTCGAAGGAACTCGGGGCTGAAGATGATGCGGCTGTCGCCAAGCGTCTCGCGAAGCGACGAAGTGTAACCCACAGGGATGGTCGACTTGATGACAATCCAGGCCGTCGGGTTCACCGAGCGGATTGCCGAAATTGCGGCTTCAACAGACGAGGTGTCGAAAAAGTTGCGGTCCGAGTCGTAGTTCGTTGGCGTGGCCACGATGGCGAAATCCGCGCCTGTATAGGCCTCGGCGACGTCCACGGTTGCATGCAGGTCGAGCTTCCTCGTGCCCGCCTTAGCCTCGGCCAGGAAGAGCTCAATCTCGTCGTCCTGGATGGGCGACTGAAAAGCGTTAATCTTCTCTACCTTCTCGGAGACGATGTCGAGCGCGCGCACCTCGTTGTGCTGCGAGAGCAGAACGGCCAACGAGAGCCCCACATAGCCGGTGCCGGCGACTGCTATCTTCATTTTTTCGGACATATCATTCAACCTTTCGTTAAGAGCAGGCACACATATGAAATAGTTAGGATTTCGCCTTGCCGAAGAACTTCAGCGCCTCAGAGACGCAGGCGGCGGGCGATGAGGCAATGGCCTTTAAGGCGTAAATCACAGCCTGGCCTGGCTGGTTGCTGCGCTTCATAGCGAAGGCGAGCACGGCGTTGTGGCGAAATTCGATGTAGCGCACATCCTTCTTGCTGAGGCGCGGGTAGTAGCCGCGCACCACCTCGTGCCTTGCGACCTCGCCGTTTACCTTGTTCTTGCCAAGCGAGAGCCTCTCGCCGGAATGGAGGTACTGCCTCACGTGCACCTCGGGCATGTAGCCCATGTGGGCGCCAGCCTCTATGCAGCGCAGCATCAGCCACCAGTCTTGGCCGGTCGCCACCTCGCCGAAACCCTCAGTGCGGTCGAACAGGTCGCGCCTGAGCATATAGATGGCCGTTGGGCTTATCGGCGTTAGGAGGTGCGCGCGCAGCAGACCCTCGGTGGAGAAGTCCTCGCAATGGTCGAGCCTGCGGTGCTCCACAAGCCGGCCACGTTCGTCATACCACGAGACATCCTGCCAGCTCATGTCGAGGGAGTTTTCCTGCATGAAGGCGACCTGGGTGGACACCTTGTCAGGCAGGAACTCGTCGTCATCGTCGAGGAACGTGAGGTACTCGCCCGTCGCCTGGCGGCAGGCGTAGTTGCGCGCCGCCCCGCCGCCGGTCTGGCCGGAGGTGTGCAGCAGCCTAAAGTGCGGAAGGCTCGCGGCATAGGGGGCGACCGCCGCGTCGGTCTCGGCGCTTTCCGGCCACTCCGGCCGATTGTCGCTCACTACAATCAGTTCGATGTTCTCCGCGCCGTAGTCCTGCGCGGCGATTGAGTCCAGGGCCACGCGAATCCTGTCAGAGCGCTTGTAGGTCGGCACCACGATCGAGACGAGGGGTTTGTCAGCACTCATGCGCTACCTCCCCGTCTTCTTCTTGCCGAACATGACGCCAAAGGTCTTGAAGAAGACCTTCCAGTCTGCCTTGAGGCTGGCACCCTTCGCGTAGGCAAGCTCGAACTCCTGGCGCAGGCCGTTCTCGAAGGTCGCGAGGTTGCGCGGGCCCGACTGCCAGGCACCGGTAATGCCCTGCGGGACGGCAAGCACCTGCACCTGTTGCTCGTGCGTAAAGTTCCCGAGCTCCTCGTAGGTGATGGCGCGAGGGCCGATGACGGAGAGCTGGCCCGCGAGCACGTTGAAGAACTGGGGCAGCTCGTCCAGGGAAGTCTTGCGCAGGACGCGGCCTAGCTTGGTGATGCGGGGATCGTTTGTGACCTTCCGCTCGCGGTGCCACTCCTCGATCTGCTCGGGGCTGAGGTACTTCTCCACGTCGTTGGCGTCGGCGACCATGGAGCGGAACTTGAGCACGCGGATGGGGCGACCGAAGCGCCCAGCCCGCTCGTGCGCATAGATGGGAGCACCCTTGGTGTCGGCCGCAATGAACGCGCAAAGAACCGTGCCAGGGATAAGAGCCACGACGCAGACGCACGCACTGAACGCGATGTCGAACGTGCGCTTCACGAAGCGGTAGCCAAGCGATCGCGTGTCGAGCGCACGGGACTCTGCAGCGAACTCGGGCGAGCCCGGGAGGCTCACCGCACCCGTGTTTGCAGCGGAGCCGACCCCAGCACCCGCCGTGCCCTTGCGCCGGTCCATGGCCCGAGCAATGAGCGTCGCCCCCACGGGCGCATTATTCTCTGTTACTTCTTTAGCAGTCACAATAAAACTTTCGTTCCTGTCCCCAGGAACCCCCCCCCCCAAATCCACAAATTCAAAAACCAAATAAATTGCCGGTGCAACGTATCCCTTACGTTTTGCTGGGAACGTCCAGCGGAAGCAGCTCCCTAAAAGCGGAGACGCCTTCGCCCACGTCCACCAGGCACCAGCGCTTATGACGGTCGACCTTTTTAACGCGGGCCTCTTGCCCCACAAGTGGACCCTGCTCTATGTGCAGCACGCCATCTTCTATGCGCGCCACGCTGTTGCGCACCACTCCGTCGTCGTCCAGCACGCTGCGGTACCACTCCTGCGCATCGTCCGGCATAGGCGCATAGGCCCGCTCCCTGCTGCCGGCAATGCGGCAGCCAAAGCTCAGTTGAGCCAAAGCCCTATCGAGCGCTGCGGCATCGTGCGTGGCGACGAAGAAATATTCCTTGTACATGGGTTTGGTTTGGAGCGACCAGGCGCCGTCCCGCTTAAACCAGAACTCCTTTTGCATCACAAAAGCGTCCTGCATCAGATCGTGCGGGATAATACGGCGGACCTTTTCGCAGGTCTCGCGCTCTTTACCGTTGGGGGTGTGGACCAGATACCAGCGGACGCGGCCATGCTGGCTGTTGGTAGTTGCGCCGTTGAATGCGCCCGGCAGTTGCTCTTGGCGCCGCGTTGTCTGCTCCATCTCTCGCCCCCTTTTCTGGCTTTGCGACGCACGCAAATACCGGGGCGTTTAGAACATCTTCTCGCTCGCAGCTAGGCGCAGTCGCAAAAGTACAGGTTTTTGTATCTTTCGACGGAGTTCATTATACAAGCAAACTGCTCGCGTTTTCCCCTTGCGTTTTCCCAGATTGCACAAAATGCGCCGCGAATGGGTGCATCTCCATACGCCTCTACAAAATCCTGTACCTTTTTGCACAACAAAAAAGCCGCTCTAACCAGCGGCTTTTCTTCTATAGACAACAAAAAAGGCGACCGCCCGCGAGGACGATCGCCTTTGTTAATTCTTGTATTGTTTGTGCTAGGCGCGAGTCTTGATCTCCTCGGTCACCTTGGCAACAAACTCGTCAACGCTCATCTGAACGGTCTCGTTGGAGCGATCGCGGACGGAAATGTTGCCGGCCTCGACCTCCTTCTCGCCCAGGATGAGCATATAGGGCACGCGGTCGATGCTGCGGGCCTCGCGGATCTTGTAGCCAATCTTCTCGTCGCGGTCGTCGCAGACCACACGGATGCCGGCCTCCTCCAGCTTGGCGCACACCTCGTGGGCGTAGTCACGGCTCTTCTCAGAGACAGGAAGTGCCTTGACCTGCACGGGAGCCAGCCAAGTGGGGAACTTGCCCGCAAAGTGCTCAATCAGAATACCAATAAAGCGCTCGATGGAGCCAAAGCACACGCGGTGCAGCATGATGGGGCGCTTCTTGGTGCCGTCGGCGTCCACGTACTCAAGATCAAAGTTGAGCGGCATCTGGAAGTCGAGCTGAACAGTACCGCACTGCCAGGTACGTCCGAGCGAGTCCTCCAGGTGGAAGTCGATCTTGGGGCCGTAGAAGGCGCCGTCGCCCTCGTTGACCTCGTAGTCCATGCCCAGCTTCTCCAGAGCGGTGCGCAGGCCCTCCTCAGCGCGAGCCCAGTCCTCGTCCGAACCCATGGAGTCCTCGGGGCGGGTGGAAAGCTCAACGTGATACTTAAAGCCAAACTTCTGGTACACGGAGTCGATGAGGTTGACCACGCCCACGATCTCGTCGGTCAGCTGGTCGGGACGCACAAACAGGTGGGCGTCGTCCTGGTTAAAGCAGCGCACGCGGAACAAGCCGTGCAGGGCGCCGCGCAGCTCGTGACGGTGCACCAGGCCAATCTCGCCGGCGCGGATGGGCAGCTCGCGGTAGGAGTGCGGCTTGGAGGCGTACACCAGCACGCCGCCCGGGCAGTTCATGGGCTTAATGCAGTACTCTTCGTCATCGATAACGGTGGAGTACATGTTGTCCTTGTAGTGGTCCCAATGGCCCGAGGTCTTCCACAGCTGCTTGTTCATGATGAGCGGCGTGGAGATCTCCACGTAGCCGGCCTTGTGGTGGATCTCGCGCCAGTAGTCCAGCAGCGTGTTCTTAAGGATCATGCCGTTGGGCAGGAAGAACGGGAAGCCAGGAGCCTCGTCGCGCATCATAAAGAGGTCCATCTCGCGGCCGATCTTGCGGTGGTCGCGCTTCTTGGCCTCCTCCAGCATGTGCATGTGCTCGTCGAGCTCTTCCTTGGTGGCAAAGGCGACGCCGTTGATGCGAGTGAGCATCTTGTTGTCCTTGTCGCCCTTCCAGTAAGCGCCCGAGACGCCGGTGAGCTTAAAGGCCTTCAGCGCCTTGGTGTAGCAGATGTGGGGACCGACGCACATGTCGATATAGTCGCCCTGCTGGTAGAAGGTGATGCGGGCATCGTCGTCCAGGTCGCCGATGTGCTCGACCTTGTACTTTTCGCCGCGCTCCTCCATAAGGGCGATGGCCTCGGCGCGGGGCTTCTCGTACACGGAGAACTTGAGGTTCTCCTTGACGATCTTCTTCATCTCGGCCTCGATCGCGGGGAAGTCGTCCTCGCTGATCTTGACGCCCTCGGGCAGGTCGACGTCGTAGTAGAAGCCGTTGTCGGTCGCAGGACCGTAAGCAAAGTCGGCCTGGGGGTACAGGCGCTTGATGGCCTGCGCCATGATGTGCGCGGCGGAGTGGCGGATGACGTGCGTGACCTCGTCCTGCGGGAGCTCGGCCACCGAACCGTCATTGTAGAGTGCCTTCATGAGTATGTTTTCTCCTCTCGGATGCCTGGTGCAAGTGCGTGCGATGCGCTCGGCGTTTTTGACTTGCATCATTATAGGCAGGTTGCCTTGGTATACAAGCGCCCGCCGCACCTTAATGGCACGGCGGGCGATTTTCTACGCATGCTTCATCGTGTGGGGGCGGGGCGCGCGTGCTTGCAGCGCGTGCGGCGCCCGCGGCTTACGGCCGGCCCGGCGATGGATGCGTTACTGGATGCGAGTTCGGCAGTAGGGGCAGACCTTCCAGTGCGCGTCGAGCGGGCGATGGCAGCTGGGGCACACGTTGCGAACCTGGGTGTCGCACACGGGGCAGACCACAAAGTCCTTCTCGATGGGGGCGCCGCACTGCGGGCAGGTGCCGTACTGGGCAAGCTGGCGCTCGCGCAGGGCCATGTCCAGCTCCTGCTCCTCACGGTCGGCCGCGTAGGAGTGCGGGCGCAGGACCAGGTAGGCGATGAGGCCTACAAACGGGATGAGGGCAATGATGCCCCATGCCACGTAGGCGCTGGCGCCGCGGCGGCGAGCGTCGATGAACACATAGACGACCGACAGCACGTACAGGGCGATGATAAAGCCAACAAAGGCATAGATGACGCCCATAAGCTGCGGCGACATGAGCTCGTTGATGTATTTGGACATTGAGGTGTACCTTTCGGAATATTTACAGTCCGGTCAAGTTTACCACGGGGTTTGTTTATATGGGACCACGGCCGGGTACGGGGCTGGCGCGGACACAAACATCTCAATCTGTAACAGGTGGGAGCGGAATCCGGGTCTAGATGTTACAGATCGAGGCAAACCGTTCTCTCCCCGACTTAAATCTCGATATATAACATCTTGGGCCCCAAACCCCCTCTTACTGTTACAGATCAAGACGAACGGTGAGCCCCCCGTTAAAATATCTCAATCTGTAACAACAACTCGGCAAAAACAGGTCTAACCGTTACAGATTTAGACATTCGAAACCGACTGATAGGTTCATCTAAATCTGTAACATCTAGAACCCAAATCCTCAGCTAACTGTTGCAGATTAAGACAAAGAAAACCGTCCAAACCGAATGTCTCAAACTGTAACAACTGGAACCCAAATCCTCGTCTAACTGTTACAGATCGAGACGAACGTTTGCCGTAGCTGTCGGCAGACGAGGCCAACATCCGTGCCGGGTCTCACCTCGTCTGCCGTTGGCGGGTGTTGCGGGGCTGTTCGCCGCATTGCCGCCGCACTGGGGATGTGCAGGCCGTAGGATAGTCTTATTGACAGCCTGTCAACTCATCTGGGAGGCACCGTGGCAGAAACGTTTGATATCGCGATTGTGGGCGCCGGCATCACCGGGTGCGCCATCGCGCGGCAGCTCGCGCGCTATGACCTGTCCATATGCGTGGTCGAGGCGGCCAACGACATTGCGCTGGGCGCCTCGAAGGCCAACGGCGGCCTGGTTCACGCCGGCTACGATCCGGCTCCGGGAACCGTAAAGGCGCAGGTCAACGCCCGCGGCTGCGAGCTATATGGCACGTGGGCCCAGGAGCTGGGATTTTGTTCCGCCGCACCGGGTCGATGGTGCTGGGGTTTAACGACGAAGACCACGCACACCTGGAGAAGCTGCGCCAGAATGGCCTGGCCAACGACGTGTCCGAGCTGTCGATTATCGGCCCCGAACGTATCCGCGAGCTGGAACCGCGTGCCAGCGCCGACGCAACATGCGCGTTGTGGTGCCCTTCGACCGGTTACGTTGACCCGTTTGAAGTGGCCATCGCCGCGCTGGAGAACGCTGTTGCCAACGGCGTAACGTTTATGCGCTCCGCACCGGTGGAAGCGATTGAGGTTGCTAGCTCGCACGACGAGGACGCTGCTGCCGACAGCAAGGACCGCGCGCGCTTTACGCTGGTGACGCCTGCCGGCGATGTGCGCTGCCGTTACCTGATTAACGCCGCGGGCAACGGTGCCGCGGATATCTCGCACATGGCGGGCGCCGAGGAGTTCCAGATGGTCTGGCGCCAGGGCAACATCGTAGTGCTGGACAAGGAGCCGCGTGCGCTCATGCCGCTCTACCCCGTTCCCACGCCAGTTTCCAAGGGCGTTATCGTCACGGGCACCGTACATGGTAACACCGTGATCACCGCGACCGCTGCCGTGCGCGAGCCAGGCGACACGCAGACCTACGCTGCCGATGTCAACGCGCTGCTGAGCGGTGCGCGCAAGCTGGTGCCCGATCTGGACACGCGCCGTGTGGTGCGCGCGTTTGCCGGCGGGCGTCCGGTCATAAAGGGGACGAACGACTTTCTTATTGGGCAGTCCGCCGTGGTGCCAGGCCTATTCCAGGCGGCGGGCATTCAGTCGCCGGGCGTGGCGAGCGCGCCAGCCATCGCCGAGCGCATGGAGCAGATCTTGCGCGATGCCGGTGTTGCCCTGCACGAGCGGCCCGACTGGGATCCCGTCCGCCGCGCGCCGGACGACTTCGACCGTGCGCCACTTGTGCGCAAGGAGGAGCTCATCGAGTCCGACCCTGCATGGGGACAGATCGTCTGCCGCTGCGAAACGGTGCCCGTGGCCGAGATTGTTGCCGCGATTCGACGCCGCCCAGGTGCGGTTTCGGTCGAGGGCGTCAAGCGCCGCTGCCGCGCCGGCATGGGCCGCTGCCAGAGCGGCTTTTGCCAGAGCCGCGTGGTGGCGATTCTAGCCCGCGAGCTGGGCTGCGACCCCAGCGAGGTGCTGCTGGAGGACACTGGCTCGTGGCTGGTTGAGGGGCCGCTGAAGGGGGTGCGCTAGGATGGCGACGCTTGATATGCGCGACGAACGCGCAGAGGCAGGAGCCGTAGCGTCGGTGTCGACGCAGGCATTCGACGTGGTCGTTATCGGCGGCGGGCCCGCCGGCATGGCGGCCGCGCTTTCGGCGCATAAGGCCGGCGCGCGCGTGGCCATCGTGGAGCGTGAGCAGCACTTAGGCGGCATCCTGCGCCAGTGCATCCACCCCGGCTTTGGCCTTTCGCACTTTAAGCAGGAGCTCACCGGCCCCGAGTACGCACAGCGCTTTATCGACCAGGTGCGCGCGATCGACATCGCGCTGTTCTTGAATAGCATGGTGCTTGGGATTGATTCGGACGAGTCCACGGAAGACGCCGCGGCCCACACCGTCACGCTCATGAGCCCCACCGGCATGCTGCAGCTCACCGGGCGCGCGGTCGTCCTTGCCATGGGTTGCCGCGAGCGCACCCGTAGCGAGATCAAGATTCCCGGCAGCCGACCCGCCGGCGTGTTTACGGCCGGCCTGGCGCAGCGATACATCAATATCGAGAACCTCAAACCCGGCTCGCGCGCCGTCATTTTGGGCTCGGGTGACATCGGGCTGATCATGGCGCGCCGTTGCACGCTCGAGGGGATTTCGGTCGAGGGCGTGTACGAGCTCATGCCGTACGCCAACGGCCTGCGCCGCAACGTCAAGAACTGCCTGGACGACTTTGGCATTCCGCTGCATCTGTCTACCACGGTCACGCGCGTGATTGGACACGATCGCGTGGAGGCCGTCGAGGTGAGCCAGGTCGATGAGCACTTGGCGCCCATTCCGGGGACCGAGCGCGTTGTTCCGTGTGACACACTGCTGCTTTCGGTGGGCTTAATTCCCGAGAACGAGCTTTCGGTTGCCGCAGGCGTAGAGCTTGACCCGCGCACGCGCGGTGCCGTAGTTGACCAGAGCCTCCAGACAGGCGTGCCGGGCATCTTTGCCTGTGGAAACGTGTTGCACGTGCACGACCTGGCCGACAACGTGACGTGTGAGTCCGAGAGGGCTGGCGCAGCTGCAGCGGCATGGGCATTGGGCGGCGACGCCGGGGCGAGCGCTGCGGGCCCGGGTTGCGAGCTCACCGTCTCCCCTGCCGGCATTGCGGGATACGCACTGCCGGGACGCATTACGGCTGTGGCGCTCACCAAGCTGAACTTCCGCGTGCGCCGGCCGGTCGATGCCGCCCGCGTGCGCATCTTAGCCAACGGCGAAGAACTGTTTGCGGGCAAAGTCCGCCCGTTTAAACCGAGCGTCATGGAAAGCTTCCCGCTGCCGGCAAAGGTCATCAAGCAGGCGTTCGACCTGGGTGCCAGCGAGATTGTCCTATCCGTCGACCCCATCGAGGAGGCATAAACTATGAGCGATAACGTGATCGAAACGCTGCAGTTCAACTGCACCACCTGCCCATCCGAGTGCCTCCTGACCGTAGAGGTGGAGCGCGATGCCAACGGCGCCGTGGCAGAGGTGCGCTCCGTGACCGGCAACAGCTGCCCACGCGGTGATAAATTCGCGCATCAGGAACTCACCTGCCCCATGCGCGTGCTCACCACCACCGTGGCGGTATCCGGCGGCGATGAGGCGCTGCTGCCCGTGCGCACGGCCGAAGCCATCCCGCTGGCACTCCACGCCCAAGCCATGGACCTCATCCGAGGTCTAGTCGTCAACGCCCCCATCCGCATGGGCGACGTCGTGCTGGAGAACCTCCTCAACACCAACATCGACCTCATCGCCAGCATGGACATCGACCCCGCCTAAGCAGCTAATTTGGGACGGGGCTCTTTTTAGCTACCCCGTTCCCTTCCTTTCGGTTGCAAAAGCGCTCTCTTGGCTGCTATCGGATTTGCACCATTTCAAAACTATGCCGGATTACGGGGCTGATTCGGAGACCCCCATCCATACCGGCATTTTTCGATTTTTGATAAGCCGTCTACCTGCGGTTTTAATTTCGCGATTTTTCCCATGGTCAAGTAATACAGGTCCAGCCCCGTAATCCGCCATAGTTTTGAAAGCATCTAATTCGGGACGGGCCTCTAATGACTACTTTTACCTATCATTCCGCATGTTTGATGCAGCTAAAATAGCCCCGTCCCAAATTGACTACGCCGGCATTGGGGATACCATGGTGGCAACCTAGCGAAAGGACGATGTATGGCACATGTCGATGACCAGCGTGTGGCGCGCGTGCTCGATGCGCTCGAGGCTCAGCACCCCGGTGCGCAGCTGCTCGTAAACGACCCGTGGTCGATTTACTATCTGACCGGCTTTTATGCCGATATGTTCGAGCGTTTTTGCGGTGTGCTGCTCGCGCGCGATGACGAGCCCGTGATCTTGGTCAACGCGCTGCATCAGTTGCCGGAGTACGACAATGCCCGCGTCGCCTATCACACCGACACCGAAGTCGTGACAGACGCTATCGCTCGCGAGGTCGATCCGACCAAGCCGCTTGGCATCGACACCGTCATGCGTTCCGGCTTTTTGATGCCCCTTATGGAGCGCCATACCGCGAGCGAGTTTTTCCTAGGCGATTTTGCCGTCACCGCTTCACGCACCCACAAGGATGCCGCCGAGCAGGAGCTCATGCGCATGTCCTCGGCCGCCAACGACGCCGTGATGGTCGACGCCATCAAACTCGTTCACGAGGGCGTAACGGAGCGCGAAATTGCCGACCAGATGCTCGGCCTGTACCGCAAGCACGACTGCGAGGGCTTTAGCTTTCCGCCCATCGTGAGCTTTGGCGCCAACGCCGGCGATCCGCATCACGAGCCCGACGACACCGTACTCAAGCGTGGCGACGTGGTGCTGTTCGACATTGGCGGACGCCGCTGCAACTACTGCTCGGACATGACGCGTACATTCTTTTGGGGCGAGCCGGACGAGGAGACGGAGCGCATCTACGATATCGTGCGCCGCGCCAACGAGGCCGCCGAGGCGCTCATCGCCCCGGGTGTGCGCATGTGTGACCTGGACCGTGCCGCGCGCGACGTGATTGAGGACGCTGGCTACGGCAAGTACTTCACGCATCGCCTGGGCCACTCGATCGGTCTGCAGGACCACGAGCCGGGCGACGTTTCACTTGTCAACGAGCAGGTTGTAGAGCCGGGCATGACGTTCTCCATCGAGCCGGGCATCTACCTCCCCGGCCGCACCGGCATCCGCATCGAGGACCTTGCCCTGGTTACCGAGTCCGGCGTTGAGATTCTCAACGCCTACCCCCACGACCCAGTCCGCCTAGACTAGCCCCTTCCCAATAGCCCCTCAATAAGTTGCGGTGGAATAGTTCCTGGATGGGCAGCTAGAACCCAAAACAGGAACTATTTCACCGCAACTGATGAGGGGGATGGGTTAACGGAGCAGACCGGCCACTTCGCCGGCTAGGGTGATGGTGCCGGCTGCTACGAAGGGCTCGCCCGCGGCCTCGAAAGCTGCGAGGGCTTCGGATACGCTGGGGTACACGCCCACGAGCTTGTCGGCATCAACAAGGGCAGCGAGCTCCTCTGCCGGCAGCGCGCGATCGGAATCGGTCTGGGTTACGACCACGCGCGGGAAGGCTGGAATCAGCACATCGACGATACCCGCCACATCCTTGTCGGCCAGCGCGGCGCACAGCAGCGTGGGGCGATTCTCTACGCTCGGATCGATCTCGTCCAGCGCGCTCACAAAGTTCTCGCAGCTCTGAGGGTTATGGCAGGCATCAATCAGCTTGAGCGGATTGGTTCCCAGCACGTCAAAACGGCCCGGCGTGGGACAGCCCATAAGCGAAGCATCAAGCGCCTCATGGTCGAGCTCGCGACCCAAATACCCCTCGCAAAGCATAATCGCGCACGCAGCATTCTGCGGCTGATAGGCCGGCTTGACCATGCTCGACGTATAGATGGCACGCGGCGTGGTGCAGCTAAACTCAACCGTGTCGCCCACATGCTCCGGCACCTTAGTCGTGGCATGACTCACCACGAGCGGCACGACGCCGCACTCGCGACAACGGGCACCCATCACGCGCTGAACACTCGCCTCGTGCGTGCCCTCGCCCAGCACAACCAAGCGTCCGGGCTTAATAACCGCAGCCTTCTCCCCCGCAATGGCCTCGAGCGTGTCACCCAGGATGCGCGTGTGGTCAAGGCCGATACCCGTAATGGCAACGGCGACGGGATCGGTCGCACTCGTGGCGTCCCAACGGCCGCCCATGCCAACCTCGAGCACGGCAACATCCACGCGAGCCTCGGCAAACACCACCAGTGCGGCAGCCGTCAGCAGGTCAAACGGCGTGATGGTATAGGCGCGCTCCCCCGCCGCCACACGACGGGCATTCACGCGATGCCCCGCCTCGACGGCGGCAGAAACGCCACGGGCAAAGGCCTCATCGCTCACAACGCGCCCATCGACCTCCATGCGCTCGGGATAGCGAACAAGCTGCGGCGACGTATACAGCGCGCACTTGAGCCCCTCACCACGAAGGATGGCAGCCGAAAAACGCGTGGTCGAAGTCTTGCCATTGGTACCGGCAACCTGAATGCAATCGAAATACTCATCCGGACGTCCTAGCTCATCGAGCATATCGACAACCGTCTCAAGCAGAGGCCCAGCATCCCCAGAAATCCGCCCCGTATCAGCAGCAAGCCCCACAGCCTCACCAAACGAAAGCAACTCAAACTCAAAAGGAACGGTATACAAGCCAGAACGCTTAGGCATTTTCAAAACCGCCATTCATAGAAAAATAAAACAGTATAGGTTGACGATAGTCAGCGAAAACGCCTCTGATGAGCCAAGGTGCCGTGAAACAAGGGCGCATAGGGCTTATGCCCATGCGCCCGAAGTTGAACGGCAGATTGGCCATCAGAGGCGTTTGCAGCGTCGAGCCAGCCGCCGTTCGTTAGAACGGCGGAATAGGTGTCCGCAGCGGAGAGCAAAGCATCGGGACGCGCCCCCGAGTAAACCTTACGAGAAGTCAGCAACCTGAGCAGTCAGCGCCGCCAAGATCTCCTTGAGCTCAGCTGCACGGTCCCTCTTCTTCTGCACCACGGCAGGCGCGGCCTTGGCCACAAAGCCCTCGTTGGCGAGCGTCTTCTCGCAGCCGGCAAGCTCCTTCTGGGCCGCAGCAATCTCCTTCTCCAGGCGCGCCTTCTCGGCCGAAAGATCGACCTTGCCCTCGAGCACCACAAAGACCTCGACGCCGCTGTCGACCACGGCGATGCTTGCAGCCGGCTTCTCGACGTCGGTACCCATGACCAGCGAGGCAGTGTTGGCCAGCGGCTCGATGGTCGAGCGCAGGCTCTCGAGCTTCTCGATGTCCTCGGCACCGGCACGCACGACCACGTCGAGCTCGGCCTTGGGGCTCAAGCGATAACGCGAACGCGTGGCGCGGGCGGCGGAAACGACGGCGCGGCACAGCTCAAACGCGCGCTCAGCGTCCTCGTCAACATACTTGGCGTAGTCGGCGGGCTCGGGCCACTTGGCGATCATGAGTGCCTCGGCGCGGTCCACGTTGCCCTCGGCGTCCAGATCGAGCACGCTCGCCGGCATGTTGTCCCAGATCTCCTCGGTGACAAACGGCATAAGCGGGTGCATCAGGCGAATGGAGGTGTCGAGCACAAAGATCAGGTTGCGCTGAGCCTGCAGACGGCCCTCGCCCTTCAGGCGGGCCTTAGTGACCTCGACGTACCAGTCGCAGACCTCGTTCCAGAAGAACTGCTGCACGCCGCGGGCCATGTCGCCAAAGGTGTACTTCTCGATACCCTCGGTGACCATCTGGACGGCCTTGGCCAGGCGGCTGAACATCCAGGCGTCGGCCGGCGTCTCCACGACGGGCTCGCCGGGCGTGTAGCCCTCCATGTTCATAAGCAGGAAGCGGCTGGCGTTCCAAATCTTGGTCACAAACGACTTGGCCTGCTCGGTGCGCGGGCTGTCGATAAGCTTCTTGGTCTTCTTGTCGATGTTCGCGTCGAACTTGACGTCCTGGTTGTTGGTGCACAGCGTGAGCAGGTTGAAGCGCATAGCGTCGGCGCCGTACATGCCGATGAGGTCCATGGGGTCAACGCCGTTGCCCTTGGACTTGGACATGCGGCTGCCGTCCTTGGCCAGGATCGTCGGGTAGATGACAACGTCCTTAAACGGCACCTCGTCCAGGAAATACAGCGAGCTCATGACCATGCGGGCGACCCACAGCGCGATAATGTCGCGCGCGGTGACGAGCGCCGTCGTGGGATGATGACCCTCGAGCAGCTCCGGCTTTTGCGGCCAGCCCTGCGTGGCAAAGGTCCACAGCTGCGAGCTGAACCAGGTGTCCAGCACGTTCTCGTCCTGATGCACGTGATGGCCGCCGCACTTGGGGCACACATCGGTGTCCTCGGTAAGGGCGTCCTCCCAGCCGCAGTCCTCGCAGTAGAACACGGGAATGCGGTGGCCCCACCACAGCTGGCGGCTGATGCACCAGTCCTTGAGGTTCTCCATCCAGGTGGTGTAGGTCTGCGTCCAGCGCGCGGGGTGGAAGGTGACCTTGCCAGAGTTGACAGCGTCGAGCGCCGGCCCCTTGAGCTTGTCGACGGCGACGAACCACTGCTCGGACAGCCACGGCTCCAGCGCGGCGTCGCAACGGTAGCAGTGCATGACGGAGTGGTCGTGGTCCTCGACGTGATCGAGCAGGTCGTGCTCCTCGAACCACTTGATGACGGCCTCGCGGCACTCGTCGCGGTTCATACCGGTGAACTCGCCGTAGCCCTCAACAACCACCGCGTGCTCATCGAAGATATTGATCTGCGGCAGGTCGTGGGCCTGACCCATGGCGTAGTCGTTGGGGTCGTGTGCCGGGGTGACCTTGACAAAGCCGGAGCCAAAGTTGGCGTCGACATGCCAATCCTCAAAGATGGGGATCTCGCGGTTGACGATCGGCAGCATGACGGTCTTACCCACGAAGGCGGCCTTCTCGGGGTCCTTCGGGGAGACGGCGACGCCCGTGTCGCCGAGCATGGTCTCGGGGCGCGTGGTGGCGACGACGATGTAGTCCTGGCCGTTGACCGGCTCGGTCAGCGGGTAGCGCAGGTGCCACAGGTGGCCCTTCTCATCTTTATACTCGGCCTCGTCGTCCGAGATGGCGGTGGCGCAGTTGGGGCACCAGTTGACGATGCGCTTGCCGCGGTAGATCAGGCCGTCGTGGTACCAGTCGCAGAAGACCTTGCGCACGGCCTGGGCATAGTCCTCGTCCATGGTGAAGCGCTCGTTGTCGAAGTCGACGGAGCAGCCCATGCGCTTGATCTGCTCGACGATGATGCCGCCGTACTCGTGGGTCCAGTCCCAGCAGGCATCGACAAACTTGTCGCGACCGATCTCCAGGCGGCTAATGCCCTCACTCTTGAGCTTCTTGTCGACCTTGGTCTGCGTAGCGATACCGGCGTGGTCGGTGCCCAGCACCCAGCGCGTGGACTTGCCGCGCATGCGAGCCATACGGATGATGGCGTCCTGAATGGAGTCGTCGGTGGCGTGACCCATGTGGAGCTTGCCGGTCACATTGGGAGGCGGAATGGTGACGGTGCAGTCGCCCACGCCCTCACGGCGCTTGTAGTAGCCGCCGTCGAGCCACTTCTGCAGGATCGCCGGCTCGTTGGTCGACGGATCGTAGTTCTTGGGCATTTCTTCCATATATCTCTCCCTGTCCCGCCGGGGAGGAATGTAGGCCCGCCAGGGCCTACATTCCTCCCCTTAGGTATCGATTACTTCAGTCTGGATGACTTCGCTGAGGCTTAAACAAACACACAGAATAACACAGGTAGTTGGGGTTATTGTGTATATATAAAATAGCCTCCGACCGCGGATGGTCGGAGGCTATTTGCAAGCACCTTTTTGGCAGGTTAGCCGTAGATGCGCTGGGGCTGTTCTTCGCCCTTTACGGCGGCTTCGGTTACGACGACCTTGGCAACGCCTTCCTCGCTGGGGAGGTCGAACATCGTCTGCTGCAGCACGTCCTCGCAGATGGCGCGCAGGCCGCGGGCGCCTGTCTTGCGGGCGAGCGCCATGCGGGCGATCTCGTGCAGGGCGGCGTCCTCAAACTCAAGCTCAACGTCCTCGAGCTGGAACATCTTGCGGTACTGACGCACCACAGCGTTCTTGGGCTCGGTCAGGATTGACACCAGGTCGTCCTCGTCGAGCGCCTGCGTCTGGGTGACAACGGGCGTACGGCCCACGAACTCGGGGATCATGCCAAAGGCGTTGAGGTCCTGCGGGAGTACCTGGCGCAGCAGGTCGTTCTCGTCGACCGAGGTGGGGCCGGCGATCTCGGAGTTAAAGCCCACACCCTTGTTGCCCACGCGGTCGGCGATGATCTTGTCCAGACCCACAAAGGCTCCGCCGCAGATGAACAGGATGTTGGTCGTATCGATCTGCAGCAGCTCCTGCTGGGGATGCTTGCGGCCGCCGGTGGGCGGAACGCTTGCCACCGTGCCCTCAAGAATCTTAAGCAGCGCCTGCTGAACGCCCTCGCCCGAGACATCACGGGTGATGGAGAGGTTCTCTGCCTTGCGGGCGATCTTGTCGATCTCGTCCACGTAGATAATGCCAACCTGCGCGCGCTCGATATCGCCATCGGCGGCGTTGATAAGCTTGAGCAGGATGTTCTCCACGTCCTCGCCCACGTAACCGGCCTCGGTAAGCGCGGTGGCGTCGGCGATGGCAAACGGCACCTCGAGGATGCGCGCGAGCGTCTGGGCAAGCAGGGTCTTACCGGTACCGGTGGGACCGAGCAGCAAAATATTGGACTTGGCGAGCTCCACCTCGTCCATATCGTCGTCAAACTGGGCGCCCATACCCGAGGCCTCGTCGAGGGCGGACACCGCAGCACCGCCCTCGATCACGCGACGGTAGTGGTTGTACACGGCCACCGACATGGCGCGCTTGGCGTCCTCCTGGCCCATAACATAGGCCGAAAGCTCGTCATAGATCTCGTGCGGCGTCGGCACATGCGTAATGACCTGGCGGTCGTCCTCGAGCTCAAAGCCCTCGGCCTCGGGGTCAACGGCGGGCTGGGAGGCAGCCTGGCCGTGGTCGTTGAGGAAACCCGGGAGATTGCCGTTGCGGGCGGCGTCCATAAAGTCCGAAGCCAGCGACTCCTCAAGGATCTCGGAGCAGGCGGCGACGCACTCGTCGCAGATAAAGATGTTGGTCGGACCCTTTACGAGACGACGGACCTGGCCCTGTTCTTTTCCGCAGAAGGAGCAGCGGATGGGGTTGCCGTTCTCGTCAAAGTTGTCCTGCATGTTACCTGCCATCCTAGGCGTCCTTCGCGGCGAGATCGCGCGAGGTGACGATACGGTCGATCAGGCCGTAGTCGAGGGCCTCGGCAGCGGTCAGGTAGTTGTCGCGCTCGGTATCGGCCTGGACTTTCTCGATGGGCTGGCCCGAGGCATCGGATAGGATCTGGTTGAGCTCGCGGCGGGTCTTCTTGATCTCCTCGGCCACGATCTCGATCTCGGTCTGCTGGCCCTGGGCACCGCCGCTGGGCTGGTGAATCATGACCTTGGAGTGCGGCAGGCAGAAGCGCTTGCCCTTGGCGCCGGCCGAAAGCAGCACGGCGGCCATAGAGGCAGCCATACCGACGCAGATGGTGGAGACCTGCGGCTTAATGAAGTTCATAGTGTCCAGAATCGCCAGGCCGGAGTAGACCTCGCCACCGGGCGAATTGATGTAGAGCGAGATATCCTTCTCGGCATCCTGGCTCTCAAGATGCAGCAGCTGGGCAACGACCAGGTTGGCGCTGACGGAGTTGATCTCCTCGCCCAAGAAGATGATGCGGTCGTTGAGCAGGCGCGAATAGATATCGTAGCTGCGCTCGCCGCGCGGCGTCTGCTCGATAACGTATGGCACGAGGGCGGAATCGAACTTAGCGATCATACGCATCTCCATTTCTCTCTTGCGGACCAAATTGGTTCTAGATAAACGTACGGTGCCCGCATGCTATGCATTGGCTGGCACCGTACGAAGCAACCGGATAACCGGTGTATAACTTTACCCCATCACGGGCGCACGCATGCGCTCGCGGGCAAGGTGGCGAGAATTACTCGGCGTCCTTGGCGGTCTCGTCGACCTCGGTCACCTTAGCGTTCTCGACCAGGTGGTCGACGGCCTTGGAGCGACGGATGGACTCACGGACGGCAGGCATGCGGCCGTCGGCGATGAACTCGGCCTTGGAAGCCTCGACGTCCTTGACGCCGGCCTTCTCGAACTCGGCGTTGATGTCGTCCTCGGTGACCTCGATCTTGAGCTCGCGGGCGAGGGCGTCGAGAGCCAGGGACTCACGGGCAACGTCGTTGGCCTGCTTGTGCAGGTCGCCGATGAACTGCTCCATGGTCAGGCCGGAAGCGGGCAGCCAGGTGTCCAGCGTCATGCCGCGGGCAGCGAGGTTGGACAGGAAGTTCTGGCCAAGCTCCTCAAAGACGGACTGCTCGTAGTCAGCGTCCATCTCGTCGAGCTGCAGGCGCTCGGCGAGAGCGGAGACGCAACGGTTCTCCTTCTCGGCCGGGAGGCGGGAAGCCTTGTCCTGCTCGATCTCGATCTTGATGGCGTCCCGCATAGCGTCGATGCTGTCGAAGCCAAAGTCGGACTTGACGAGCTCGTCGGTGAGCTCGGGGGTGTTGCGAACCTTGATGCCCTTGACGGTGACCTCGACGGTGTGGGTCTCGGCCTCCTCGCCCTCCTCGACCTCGTCGGTCCAGGTAACGGTCTTGACGTCGTCAACGTTGGCGCCAATCAGGGCCTCGTTGAACTCCTTGGGGTTGCTGTCGCTACCGGCGATGAGCATGCGGCCCTCGGCAGCGAAGTTGTCGGCGTTCTCGACGGCCTTGAGGTCGACGGTGACGTAGTCCTCGGCCTCGACGGCGCGACCCTCGACGTCTTCGAAGGTGGCACGGTAGTTGAGGAGCATCTCGACCTGGTTGTTGATCTCGGACTCGGTGACCTCCGCAGGGGGCATCTCGATCTCGACGGCGTCGAAGGAGGAGAGCTCAGCGGCGGGACGCAGGGAGAACTCGACGGTGTAGGTGTAATCCTCGTGATCCTTGGCGAGGTCGAGCTCCTTGTAGTCACCATTCTTGGTGGGAACGATGTCCAGCTCGTTGAGGACGGCGGGCTCGTTGGCGGCGATCAGGTCGTTGGTGGCCTGAGCGAGGGTAGCCTCGGCGCCAAGAGCGGAGTCGATGACCGGACGGGGAGCCTTACCGGCACGGAAGCCCGGGAAGCGGTACTTCTTGGCGGTCTCCTTGTAGGCCTTCTTGATCGCGGCGTCGACGTCGGCGGCCGGGATGGTGACCGTAGCGGTGAGCTTGGCGTCCTTGACGTCAGAAGCGGTGATGTTCAACACGTTCCTCCTCATACTGCCCAGCTTATCTGAGGTGCTGGTACCTTTATGCAACAAGCGTCGCGAGGGCATAAGCCGACGCGGGTGCGTTGGTGCGGGCGAAAGGACTCGAACCTTCACGGGAATCCCACCAGAACCTAAATCTGGCGCGTCTACCAATTCCGCCACGCCCGCATGAGCGCACAGATTAGGAATGATAGCAGATACGAGCGACAAGCGCACGCACACGTTTTACAGGCTCACGACCTCACCACGAGTGCAAAAGGCGGGGCGAGTTGCCCCGCCCCGCCAATTACGACTTGTTCGATGACCCGCTACTCCCCCAGCAGGGCCTTCTCGGGCGTGATCGGCAGCGAGCGTACCTGATGTCCGGTGGCGTGTGCCACGGCCGAGGCCACAGCGGCGAGCGGCGTGTTGATGACGACCTCGCCAATCGACTTGGCGCCAAACGGACCCGTCGGCTCGTAGCTCGGCTCAAAGGCCACGCGAATGCTGCCGATATCCAGGCGCGTGGGCAGCTTGTAGCTCATAAAGTTGCCGGTGCGCAGGCGGCCGCGATCGTCGTGCTCGACGATCTCATAGAGCGCGTGGCCGATACCTTGGGCAATACCGCCCTCGGCCTGGACGCGCGCGAGCGCCTCGTTGATCACGGTACCGCAGTCGACGGCCGCCGCGTAGTCCACCACAGCCACCTTGCCGGTGGCCTTGTCGACCTCGACCTCGGCAATACCGGCCATAAACGGCGGAGGCGAAACGGGCAGGCAGGCAGAGGCGTGCGAGGTGAGCGCGTCGCCGCCTGCGATATTCTTGACGCACAGGTTGGCAAAGTCGCGCAGCGTGAGGTAGCGGTTCTGCTCGCGCGCGGCACGCTCGTCGGACAGGCGCACGTACTGGCCATCAAAGACCACGTCGGCGGCGTCCACGTCCCACATCTGGGCGGCCTTGGCGCAAATCTTCTCACGCAGCTCGGTCGCGGCGTTCTTGGCTGCAAGGCCCGTCACGTACGTACCCGAGCTCGCGTACGAGCCGGCGTCGAACGGCGACACATCGGTGTCCACGCCGCGTACCACAATGAGCGAGCTCTCCACACCCAGCTCCTCGGCGGCGATCTGCGCCAGGATCGTGTCGACGCCCATGCCGTTATCGGTGGCTCCGGTGCCGATGGTAATGAAGCCGTCCTCTTCCAGGCGCATGTCGATGCCGGCGATGTCCACGTTGGAGATGCCCGAGCCCTGCATGGTGAGCGCACAGCCCAGAGCACGCACACGGTCGCCCAGGTCGACGGCTAGCGGCTTGTCGCGCCAACCGATCATGTCCATCGCGCGCAGCAGGCAGCGGTCGAGCGCGCAGGCGTTGAGCTTCTCGTTGTAGTACTGCGGCATGATCTCGCCCTCGCGCACGATGTTCTTAAGGCGCAGGTCGGCGGGGTCCATGTGCAGCATGTCGGCGAGCTCGTTGACAGCGCTCTCCACGGCAAACTGGCCCTGGGTGGCACCGTAGCCGCGATACGCGCCGCCGCGGTTGGTGTTGGTGTAGACGGCGTCCCAGCTAAAGCGGCTCGCCTTCACATGGTTATAGATGGGCAGGCTCTTGTGGCCCGAGAGGCCGATCGTCGTGGTAGCGTGCTCGCCATACGCGCCGGCGTTGGACAGCGTGTGCAGATCGATGGCCGTGATGGTGCCGTCGTTCATGGCGCCCAGCTTAACGGTCATCTGCATCTGGTGGCGCGAGTTGCCCGCGGTGATGGTCTCCTCACGGGTGTAGCAGCAATAGCTCGGACGGCCGGTCTGCTGGGTGACGAACGCCACGAAGATCTCGCAGCAGCCCGTCTGCTTGGAGCCAAAGCCGCCGCCGATGCGCGGCTTGATGACCTGCACCTGCGACTGCGGAATGTCGAGCGACTGCGCGACCATGCGGCGCACGTGGAAGGGCACCTGCGTAGAGGTGGTCACCGAGATGCGGCCGAACGCGTCGGTCGTCGCAAAGGCGCGGAAGGTCTCCATGGGCGCGGTCTGCGTGGCCTGGCTCGTGTAGGTGCGCTCAAAGACGATGTCGCTCTGGGCGAACGCCTCATCAAGGTCGCCAAAATCGCTGGTACCGCTGCACACCAGGTTGCGAGCAACGTCGCCGCCCTGCGGGAACATAAAGGTTACGTCGCCCTCGGGGTGGACCACGATGTCGTTATCGAGCGCCTGGGTAAAGTCGAGCAGCGGCTCAAGCACCTCGTAATCGATCTTGATGAGCTTGAGTGCCTTGTCGGCGGCCTCCTCGGTCTCGGCGGCGACGATCGCCACTTCCTCGTTTTGGTAGCGCACCAGGTTCTCGAGAATCAGACGGTCGTAGGGGCTCGGCTGCGGATAGCTCTGGCCGGCGATGGTAAAACGGCGCTGGGGCACGTCCTCGTAGGTGTAGACGCCCACGACGCCGGGCACCTTCAGGGCGCGCGACGTATCGATGGAGCGGATCTTGGCACGGGCATAGGGGCTGCGCTTGAGTTTGACGATGAGCGCACCGGCGGGCACCATATCGCCCGTGTAGACGGGACGGCCCTCGAGCAGGGCCTTCGAGTCCTTCTTGGGCTGCTTGTGAGTGATCTGCTTGTAGGAGACACCGTCGCAGCTGGTGTCGTTGACCGGCAGCTCGGGCATCTCGAAGCCCACTTGCACGCCGGACTCGTTGAGGAAGCGCACGATGGCGCGCAGCTGGCTCTCGTAGCCGCTGCAACGGCAGAGGTTGCCGGCGAGCTGGCGCGAGAGCTCCTCGCGCGTGGCGACGAGGCTCGGGTCCTCCTTGGCGGCGCGGGCAAGCGCCAGCACGTTCATGATGAGGCCAGGGGCGCAAAAACCGCACTGCTCGGCACCTTCGGCAGCCATCGCACGGGCCAGCGCCTCGGACTCGGCCTTAAGGCCCTCGAGTGTGGTGATGGAGCGGCCCTCAACACGGGCGGCGGGAACCGAGCAGCTCAGCACCGGGTCGCCGTCGAGCCACACCGTGCACAGTCCGCAGTTGGTGGTCTCGCAGGCGCAGCGCACCGACGCGCAACCCTGCTCGCGCAGCAGCGCAAAGAGCATGGTGTCAGGGGCAATCTGAATCTTGACCTTACGGCCGTTGAGCGTAAAGGAAAGATCGATGAGTTTGGCAGCCATTAGCGCACCTCGCTAGAATCGACGCCGGGCACGCGGCGGCAGGAATACTCGTCCGTGGCAAACTTGGGGACCTGCACGGTCTCGAGCTCGCGGGCAAGCGCGGCAGAAAGCTCGATGCCGGCGGCGCGGCGCACGGCCTGGATGGCGAGCGGGGCCGAGATGCGGCGGCGGTAGTCGGCCGAGCCCCACAAGTTGGTGCCGTAGCTCAGCGTGCGTACGGACGCGGCCAGGGCACGCAGCTCGTTTTCGCAAGGACGCTCATTCACCAGGCCGCACGCCTCGCCCTGCAGCAGGGTCGCGCGCAGCGGGCGAGCACCCACGGTGACATGCCAGCTGTTGTCCCACCAGGCGGCGGTGACGTTTAAGGAGGGAAAGTCGGTCGCGGCCTTGCGCACGGCCTCGTAGCTCGCACGGTAATCGTGCTTGACGACCACGACATGCTCAATAACGTCGCGCACGTAGCCCATGTCAACGAACTCCGCGAGCGGCACGCGGCCGGCGCCCGTCAGCTCAACGTAAGAATCAAGCGCGAGGAAGGCGGAGAGAACGTCCGAGAAGCCAAAGCGGCCGTAGATGCTGCCGCCCACCGTGGCGGTATTGCGCAGCTGCACGCCCACGATGTCGTGGACGGCGAACTCAAAGACATTGTTGACAAGCGCGTTGAGCCCGGCATGGCGCTCGAGCTGGCGCAGGGTGCACATGGCACCGATGCGAAACTCGGTCTCGGTCTCCTCGATCTGATCGAGTCCGCAGGCCGAAAGGTCAATCGCCGTCGCCACACGACGCGAACCCAGGCGCATCCAGATGCCGCCGCCCACAATCTTGTTGTTGCGGTTCTTCTGCAAGAGCTCATAGGCTTCGGCCGCGTTTCCAACACGGACGTAGGTACCGAACTTGAGCACGTTCTCCCCCATCTCTTCACTTGTCCAGTACCTCTTAGTGTACCAAACGAGGGCGCACGACCCTCACCACCATAGAAAAAGGCTCCCGGCCGATATGGTCGGGAGCCTTAGCGCATCAGCGGGTGCTGTACGGAGCTATGTCAAGCTGGATTTAGCAGACGCCCTGGGCGAGCATGGCGTCGGCGACCTTCAGGAAGCCGGCGATGTTGGCGCCCATGACGAAGTTGCCCTCCTCGCCGTACTTCTTGGCGGTGTCGTCCACGTTGTGGAACATGCCGCGCATGAGCTGCTCGAGCTTGCCGTCGACCTCCTCGAAGGTCCAGGACAGGTGCTCGGCGTTCTGGCTCATCTCCAGGCCGGACACAAGCACGCCGCCGGCGTTGGCAGCCTTGCCAGGCATGAAGGCGACGCCGTTCTCTTGGAAGTAGGTCGTAGCCTCGATGGTCGTGGGCATGTTCGCGCCCTCGCCGACCACCTTGCAGCCGTTGGCGACGAGCGCTTGGGCGTCCTCGAGCAGCAGCGTGTTCTCGCGAGCGCAGGGCAGCGCGATGTCGCAGGGCAGCTGCCACACGCCACGGCCTTCGCCCTCGTGCCACACGGCGTTGGGCTTCTCGTCAACGTACATAGCGAGCGTGACGCCCTTGTCGTGGCCGGAGCGCTTCTTGTTGTAGATATGCTCGAGCACGGTGTAGTCGATGCCGTCGGGATCCTCGACCCAGCCATGGGTATCGGAGCAGGCCAGCACCTTGCCGCCGAGCTGGGAGACCTTCTGGACCGCGTAGATGGCGACGTTACCGGAGCCGTGAACGACGACGTTCTTGCCCACGAAGGAGTCGCCGCGGCTCTTGAGGTACTCGTCCACAAAGTAGGCCAGGCCGTAGCCAGTAGCCTCGGTACGGGCGAGCGAGCCGCCAAAGGAGAGGCCCTTGCCGGTAAGGACGCCGGTCCACTCGTTGGTCAGGCGCTTGTACTGACCGAACATGTAGGCAACCTCGCGGCCACCAACGCCCAGGTCGCCGGCGGGAACGTCGGTGTTGGGGCCGATGTGGCGATAGAGTTCGGTCATGAAGGACTGGCAGAAGTGCATGATCTCGTTGTTGGACTTGCCCTTGGGGTCAAAGTCGGAGCCGCCCTTGCCGCCGCCCATGGGAAGGGTGGTCAGGCTGTTCTTGAGGATCTGCTCCAGGCCCAGGAACTTGAGCATGCCCAGGGTGACCGTCGGGTTAAAGCGCAGGCCGCCCTTGTAGGGTCCAATGGCAGAGTTGAACTCGACACGATAGCCGCGGTTGACCTGAACCTTGCCCTGGTCATCGACCCAGGGGACACGGAACATAACGATGCGCTCGGGCTCGACGAGGCGCTCAAGCAGGGCGGCCTCCTCGTACTCGGGATGGGCGTCGAGCGCCGGCTGGATGGTGCCGAGGATCTCGGTCGCGGCCTGGATGAACTCAGGCTGCTCGGGATAGCGGGCCTTGAGCTCGTCGAGAACTTTCTGCGTGTAGCTCATGCTTCCTCCAATTGATGGAAAAGAAAGGTGTCGTTCGCGGCGCCTCATACGCCGCGAGCTTTATCGAGTATGGATAATATCGCACTGTTGCAGCAAAGTTTCGCATAAGCCGACGAGCAGATGTTTCGTTTTGATTACGATGCAGGTAGAAGCGTTTTTGAGCACCCGACGTACAAATCGCGTGTTTCGAAGCTGTTTCGTCCACATGGTCCATACCACCACAAAGAGGACAGGCACCTTTGTGGTGGTTGGCAGGATGCGTTGGCGGGAACGTATGTGAATCGAACACATCCAAGACGTTTTGCACGCCTCACAACGGTTTTGAGGACCGCGGGGCCCACCGGAGCCCATCCGTTCCCAAACGTGGCGGTATTTTACCAAACCCAACAGACCACAACCGAAAAGAGCGATGCGGAAACCGCTAACGCAGCGATCTCAGACCGCCGGACTCCTTGTCGAGTACTGTAAAGCGCACGGCATCCAGGTGCTCCAAGATGCTAATGGTTCGTTTGCGCGACACGCCCAGGGCTTCGCGCAGCACACTCGTGGTGGCGGCGCCGCCAGCAGCCTCGATAGCCGTCGCAACAACCTCACGCGCATGGGCCTCGGCAGCGGCGGACAAGGCAACGTCGCGCTCGACCTTAACGATCGAGTGGTTGAGCGAAAGCTCGCGCAGTGCACGCGTCATGGTGTCGCGATCGAGCTGCAACTGTTCGCTCACCTCGGGAAGCGTCGGCGCATTAAGACCGGCCTCATCCAGCAGGGCCACGATACGCTGGCCAGCCTCGCGCACCACGCGTATCGCCGCGGCGGCGGAATGCGGGTCGAACACCTCGGCACCGTCGACGGCGCACACGCCACGTGCACAGCCCTCGGCAATAAGTGCCATCGCGACATCGTTACCGGCGCCCGGCCAAGCCGCGTGCGCGACCGCACCGGACGTAAAGCCGATCTCCTTGGGAGCCGCCGCGTGCATGGAGGACAAGGCCGCAGCCAGCACATCCATTGCAGCATCGAGAGCCGAGGCATCTGCGTAGAGCACCGCACCGCCCGCAGCAAGCTCGCACACGGCAGCCTGGTCCACAAGCCCACGCAAAACGATCTCGACCTCGCCGGTAACAAGATCGAGCGCTGCGGCAACACCGGCAGCAGCAACAGGCAGCGTTTGCAGCGCCAGCCACGCGTGTACGCCGTCCGCGACATCTCCGGACTCAAGCGCCGCATACAACGCGCGCTCCCCCGCCGACAGGACCCGCGCGCGGCGACAGCGCGATAGCAGGACGCGTCCGCCGCCAAGCAGCGAAATCGGCGAATACGACAGAATGACGGCATGATCGCCGGCGCGCAACGGCAGCGGCCGTTCCAGGCGCACCTGCACCACACGCGTCTCGCCGACCGCAATAGGCGGCTCGTCGTCTAAAAGCATAATGCGGCCGAGCACCTCAGCCGTGCCCGCCATAACGTGCACGCGTGTACCCGAAGCAAGAACGCCGGCTCGCACGCCATCGCGCCCCACATATGTCAGTTGTATCAAAAAGCGCAGCGTCTGGCCCACGCGACCCTCGACGCCGAGCATCTCGCCGCGCTTGAGGCCCGCCACGCCATCGCCCACCAGGTTCAGGGCGACGCGCTGGCCGGGAACCGCGCACTGGGTATCCCCGTGAACCTGCACCCCGCGCACGCGACAGCGCGTTTGCGACGGCAGCGCAACGAGCTCATCGCCAACCGAAACGGGACCGTCGTGCAGCGTACCCGTCACGACGGTTCCGGTGCCGCGGATGCTAAAGCAACGGTCGATGGGAAGACGGGGCGCGGCGCCCGAGCCAGCGGTCGCCTCCAGATGCTCCGACCAGCACGAACAAACCGTGTTATCGAGCGTCGTAAGCAGCTCGTCCAGGCCCTCGCCCGTCTTGGAGGACACCGGCACTATAGAGGCACCCGCAAACACGGTCCCGTCCAGAAACGCCTCGACATCGAGCTCCGCCAGCGCGGCAATCTCGTGGTCGGCCAAATCGCGCATCGTGAGTGCGACGACCATGCGCGTCACACCCAACAGCTCCAGAACCCGAACGTGCTCGCGGGTCTGCGGCATCACGCCCTCAACGGCCGAAACCGCCAGCAACGCAACGTCCACGCCGGTGGCGCCCTGCACCATGGCGCGCAGATAGTGCGCATGCCCGGGTACGTCGACCAAGCCGACAAGCTTGCCGCTGGGAAGCTCGAGCTCGCCAAAGCCGAGCTCAGTGGTCATGCCTCGGCGCCGTTCGACCTCCAGACGGTCGGGATTTTTGCCGGTCAGCGCCTCGATAAGGGCCGACTTTCCGTGGTCGACGTGTCCTGCCGTTCCGACGATAACGGGACATTCGACAAGCTCGCGCGCGGTCATCGACGCAAACCTGCCCGCACGGCATCCGCCAACGCAGACGCACACAGGTCAAGGTCGGTGTCGCGCAAAAGCGTGCGAACGTCAAAAAGCACCTGGTCGTGCCGCACGCGCGTCACAACCGGCGTATCGGGCTCCTGTACCATAGCGCGCTTTAGGCCATCGGCGGATAGACACCCATCGACGGGACAGACGGCAACGCAAAAAGTTGGGAGCTCGACGGTCGGCAGCGAACCGCCGCCCGGAGCAGACACGCCCTCGACAACCTGCAGCTCCACCGCCTCCTCACACTGAGACTCGCGAAGCTTGCGCAGCATGCGGTCATGCAGGCGCTTGGCCTGACGCTCGAGCGGAGCCGGCGCGCCGGAAAGCATGTTGAGCACCGGGATCTCCCGATGCGCTGTATCGGATCCGGTCACATACAGGCGCAAAGTGGCCTCGAGCGCCGCGAGCGTGAGCTTGCCGGGGCGAAGCGCGCGCATAAGCGGATGCGAGGCACAGGCGGCGATTACCTGGGCGCTACCGAGAATAATGCCCGCTTGCGAGGCGCCGAGCAGCTTGTCGCCCGAGCACGAGACGACGTCAACGCCGGCGCAAAGCGAGGCGGACGTGGGCTTCTCCCCAGCATCGACGAGCACCTCATCTGTAAGCAAAGCGCCCGAGCCCTGGTCCTCGTACAGTAACAGCCCGTGCTCATGCGCCAGCGCAGAAAGCTCCGCCGCGGAAACCTCCTCGTGGAAACCCTCGATACGGTAGTTAGAAGGATGAACTTTCAAGATCATCGCCGTATTGGGCGTAATGGCGCTTCGGTAATCATCCAGATGCGTGCGGTTGGTGGAGCCCACCTCGACAAGCTTGGCACCCGAAGCCGCCATGATATCGGGAATGCGGAAGCTGCCGCCCACCTCGACAAGCTCGCCACGGCTCACGATGACCTCTTTGCCGCTTGCATGCGCGGCAAGCACCAGCAGCACCGCCGCGGCGTTGTTGTTGACAACCAGGGCGTCCTGCGCCCCCGTGAGCGTGCGCAGCAGACGCGCGGCATGCTCTTTGCGGCCCCCACGGGCACAGGTCGCGACGTCATACTCAAGCGTGCTGTAGCCGCGGGCGACATCGGCCACCGCCTGCACCGCTGCGGGAGCAAGCGGAGCACGGCCCAGATTGGTGTGAATCACAACGCCCGACGCGTTGACGGCAGGGCGCAGGGTCGGCAGCGACAGTCGGTGGCACCGCTGCTCGATGGTCAAGGCGAGCTCGCGCTTATTCCTAGCGGGGACGCCAGAGCGAATCGCCTCGCGCACAATCATGTCGCCCGCATCGCCGGCAGCCTTCATGACCGGCCACTCGGCCAGCAGCTCGTGAACGGCGGGAATGGAGCGCAGGCGGTCGCGCACCTCGGCAGGCATGGATTCGCAGTCGCTCATGGAAAGCCTTTCGACATGTTCAATAAAAAGCGGGTCCCCTTTGTCGTCAGCAGCAAAATGCGGCAACGCACATGCAAAAAGGGACAGGTCCATTATGGCAGCTCGTGACAAGACGGCGCAGCGCCTCGCTCAAAACCTGCCAAAATAAACCTGTCCCTTTTTGGTCGGTTATGGGTTGGGTCCTTTAGGACTCTTTGTTGGCGTAGATAAACCAGTAGCCCAGCGCCACGATCAGGGCGCCACCCACGAAATTGCCCAGCGTGGCGACCGTAAGGTTGAGCGCCAACCCGGCAGCGTTGAGGGCATCGGCGCCAGCGACATCGGCTCCATAGCCGCAGGAGTGCATCAAAATACCCATGGGCAAAAAGTACATGTTGGCGACGCAGTGCTCAAAACCGCAGGCCACAAAGGCAGCGATGGGCAGCAAAATGCCCACGACCTTGTCGACCACGGTCTTGCCGGCAGTGCCGATCCATACGGCCAGGCAGACAAAGATGTTGCACAAAATGCCGCGGAAGAAGATGGTAACGGCGTCGATCGCAACCTTACCGGCGGCGACGCTCACCATGGTATTGGCGACGGCCTCGCCGTTGAGCTTATAAATAGCTGCCATGTAAATCAAAAAGACAACGAACAGGGCGCCGGCAAAGTTGCCGATCCACACAACAGCCCAAGCCTTGAGCATCTGGACGAGCGTAATCTTTTTGCTCTTAAGCGCGCATACCATAAGCGAGTTACCGGTAAACAGCTCCGCGCCGCAAATGAGCACGAGCACCAGTCCCAGGCAAAAAGCAAGACCGCCCACGAAGCGCTGGGCGCCCCAGCCAAGCGTGGGATCGCTCAGAAAGACCGTGAAGAACAGGCCGCCGAAGGCGATGAACACGCCGGCGAACATGGCGAGCAAAAAGGTCTTCGAGACCGGCAGGTTGGCCTTGGTAACGCCTGCGGCCTCGGTCTTCGCCTCGATCGCGGCGGGCGCCAGGCAATCGGAGGTGGGGTATTCTGCCTTGCTCTGTGCCATGGAAATCACTTCTTTCTTACGATTCGGGACAAACGCTCCTGGTTCATTTGCCCCGCGAGGTCGGACGGTATAAAAATAAACGCGAGCCAAATTAGCATATTGGCCTGCGATTATATAGCTTGGAGCGGGCGACGGGAAGTCCAAGGATTTGCTTCGCAAATCCTTGTTTCGCTGCGGGCCTTCGGCCCTTGCGTGCTGCGCTGGAAAATGCTCACGCATTTTCTCAGCTCCGCACCCTGACGGGTTCGATTCCCGTCGCCCGGCGCGTAAACGAAAACAGCTCTGATTCCCAAAGGAAACCAAAGCCGTTAAAACAATTCTTATGGAGCGGGCGACGGGAATCGAACCCGCGTCATCAGCTTGGAAGGCTGGGGTTCTACCATTGAACTACGCCCGCAAGATATGGTCGGGACGACAGGATTTGAACCTGCGACATCCTGCTCCCAAAGCAGGCGCGCTACCAAACTGCGCCACGTCCCGAAGGTGTTGAGCAGCTAAGGCATAAACCTTGCGTGTCCCAAAGCGAAGGAAATTATAGGGGAGACTTCCCGCCTGTGCAAGCGGCGATATTCTAGCTCCTCGAATGTGCGACAAACCGGCTGTGGAGCAGGCCTATCACAAACGCCACCACGGCAACCGGCGCCCACGCGGCACCGATATCCGCCAGCGGCAGCGCATCGAACGGTAGCCACACGCCCGCAAAGAACGCGTCGCGGACCGAGGTGATCACACTCTGTACCGCGACCACGCCGCCGACCCAGACCCACACCTGCGGATGCGCGTCGCAAAAGCCGTGCACCAGACCCATAAGCACCAGCACAATGGCGACGGGATACAAGGCGTTGAGCATAGGCACCGAGAACATGAGGATCACGTCGAGACCCACGTTGGAAAGCACGCACGAAAACGCTGCGAACACAAAGGCGAGAACCGCAAAGGGACGGCGCATGGCCTCCTCGGAGGCCTCTGCTCCCCCTTCGACCACATACGTCTCGCAGAAGTAGCGCGAGCAGCAGCTGATAAGGCCGATGCACACGTTCATGCAGGCAAGGAAGAAGATGGCGAAGACCACGACCGTGCCGGCAAGCCCAAAATGCATGGAGGCCGAACGGGCGAGGATGGCGGCGCCGTTGGTAGCGTCGGGCATCACGGTGCCGAGCTGCATACCGGCAAGACCCAAGCCGCAGTAGATGATAGCCATGAGCACGCCGGCGATCACACCGGAACGCGAAATCTCAAAGGCCACGCGCTTGTCATCGGTAACACCCAACTCGTGGATGGTCTCGGCGATAATGATGCCGAAGGCGAGCGACGCGAGCAGGTCCATAGTCTGATAGCCAGTCAGAAAGCCCTGCACGGCAGCACCGGCATTGTAGGGGGCCTGCGGCGCGGCAGCCGGTCCCAGCGGCGAGATCACGGCAGCACCCACGACCAGCACGATGAGCGCAATGAGCGCGGGGCCCGTAATGCGGCCGAGCACGCGCGTGATGACGCCTGGACGCAGCGTGAGCGCAAACGCGACGATAAAGAAGCCAACGGCAAACACCAGGCGCGCCGTGCCGAGCGAGACGCCCTCGGGCAACAGCGGCACCAGCATCTCGAAGGCCGTGGAGCTCGTGCGCGGAATGGCCAGGCACGGGCCGATAGCCAGATACACCGCCGCGACAAAGAACTCGCCGAACTTGGGATGCACACGGCCGGCAAGCTCGCGCGCCGTTCCGGCAAGTGCCACGGCGATAAAGCCCATGACGGGCAGGCCGATGGCGGCAATGAGAAAGCCGAGCATGGCGACCGGCGTGGCAGAACCTGCCTGCAGCGCCAGCAGCGGCGGAATAATAAGGTTGCCGGCGCCAAAGAGCATCGAGAACAGGGCGATACCGACGGTAACGACATGGTCGGAGCGCAGGCCGCGCGGCGCGGATGAGGCCATGGGACCACCTTTCGGGTCGAAACAAAAACGGGACGGGCAAAAGGCCCATCCCGCAAGTATATACGCTTTAGCAAGCTAAATCGCGCAAAGCTTCAATCGCGGCGTCAACTTCCTCGTCCGTGTTGAAATACCCAAACGAGAAGCGGACGACGCCCTGGCGCTCGGTACCTAACGCGCGGTGCATAAGCGGAGCGCAATGGGCACCGGGGCGCGTCGCAATCCCCCACCCTTGCATGAGCGCGTCCGAGATCTCGGCAGAGTCGATATCGCCCACGTTGAGTGAGACGATCGCCGAGCGCACGGGCTGGTCAAAGGCACCGTAGAGCTTAATCTCCGGGATTTCGCGCACGCCAGCGAGAAAGCGATCCGCCAGTGCTCGCTCATGCGCCGCAATCGCCTCGACCCCACCTTGGGCCTCGATAAAGTCGAGACCGGCAGAAAGGCCGGCGACACCGTGGCCGTTGAGCGTGCCCGCCTCCAGGCGCGTGGGCCACTCAAGCGGTTGCAGTGGATCAAAGCTGTGCACGCCCGTACCGCCCATGGCCCACGGAGACACGTCAATGCCCTCCGCCACGGCCAGGCCGCCGGTCCCCTGCGGACCCATGAGCCCCTTGTGGCCGGTAAAGCACACCACGTCGAGCCCCATGGCCTGCATATCTATATGCGCCGTGCCGGCAGACTGAGAGGCATCGACGATCACCAGCGCACCGGCCGCATGGGCCATGGCCGCCACGCGCGCAATGTCAACCGCGTTGCCGGTCACATTTGAGGTGTGCGTCACCACCACGGCACGTGTGCCCGGCGTCACCAGCCGCTCAAGCTCTTCGTAGTCGAGCGCACCGTTCGCGTCGCAGCCCGCATGCTCAACGGTCACACCCCGCTCCGCTGCCAGGCGGTTGAGCGGACGCAGCACGGAGTTGTGCTCGAGCACCGTCGTGACCACGTGGTCGCCGGGGCGCACCACGCCACAGATGGCGGTGTTGAGCGCCGCCGTAGAGTTGGGCGTAAAGCACACATGGTCCGCCCTCGGGCAACCTAAAAGGCGCGCAAGCTTGGCACGGCAACCGTGAATCGTACGAGCGGCATCGAGGGCACCCGACGTGGCGCCGCGCCCGGCATTGCCGAGCGAGCACATCGCCTGCGTCACGGCATCGATGACCGTCTGCGGCTTGTGCATGGTCGTCGCCGCGTTATCCAGGTAGATCATCGCACGACCTCCCACATATCAATCACGGTATAGCCCTCGGTGGGAACGCCCGCCGCGGCGAGTTCGCCGCGCAGCAGCTCTTCATCGGCAGGCAACGCCTTCCACGCCAGACCGCAGCCGGCAGCGACCTCTCCGGGCACGGGAATCGTTCGCCCGGGAAGGCCGCGCTCGATGCACAGGGACTCGCAACCCATGGCGGCCGCCGTGGTGGGAAACGTGATGACAAGTGCAGGGCGCTTTTCTCTCATGGCAATCCCGCCCAAACGCTACGGGCGCACGACGCGCACGGCCTGCTCCATCTTCTCCACGATCACATACATGTTCGTGACCTCGCCCACGGCAAGCTGGTCCTTAATGCCATAGTGGTCGAGGCAGGTGCCACAGGTGAGGATTTCGACGCCCTGCTCAGCCAGCCCCTTCAGGTCGTCGAGCACCGGAGAGCCCTCGACGGTGAGCTTGGCTCCGCCGTTGTAGAACAGCATGGTCGCGGGCAGCTCCTCCTGCTGCGTCACGGCAAAGATAAACGCCTTCATGAGCTTGTGGCCCAGCTCGTCGTCGCCGCGGCCCATGCAGTCGGTGTAGACGGAAATGACGAGCTCGCCCTTGCCGGTGCTGGCACCACAGAAGGCAGCGCCATCCTGCTCGGGATCGGCCACGGCAATGGCGCCAGAGGTCGCCACGGTCACGTGCCACTCAGCGTCAGAAACCTTCTCGACCGAGGCTGTGCAGCCCTTCTCCTGCGCCATCTTGGAGATGTTCTTGACGGCGGTCTCGTTATCGACCGAGGTCACCACGGCACCCTCGCCGTCAAGCTGTTTGAGCGCCTTAAGCGTCTTGACGACGGGCAGCGGGCAGGCATCGCCCATGGCATTTACTTCAATTTTGGTAGACATAGCTACATCCTTTCAAAAGGGACCGCCCAGAACAGCAGGCGGTCGCATAAACGGTTTTCCTTAATGCACAACGCGAACAGCAGGACCGCCCGGCACCGGCTCGCACACGCGACCGATTGTGGCGGCAACGCGCCCCTCGGCATGTAAACGACGCGCAAGCTCATCCACATCCGCCGCGGGCGCCGCGATGAGCAAGCCACCCGATGTCTGTGGATCGTACAGCGCATCCAACACACCCGGCTCCAGGTCCTCGTCGGCGGTCACACGCGGGCCAAAGAAGTCCTGGTTGCGGTAGGAGCCCGCGGGGATAATGCCCAGACGCGCCATGTCGAGCACCTGGTCAAAGAGCGGCACCGCCCCCGACACAAGCTCAATCTGCACACCTGAGCCCTCGGCCATCTCGCACGCGTGCCCGATCAGGCCAAAGCCCGTGATGTCGGTACAGCCGTGAAGCTCGAGGCCCTCGGCCAGACGAATCGGGGCCTCGTTGAGGGTGCGCATCGAGTCAAACACGGCTGTGGCCTCGTCCTGCTCGGTGAGTTCGCCCTTAATGGCCGTGGTGATGATGCCCGAGCCGATCGCCTTGGTCAGCAGCAGAACATCGCCCACGCGTGCGCCGCTGTTGGCGAGCATGCGGTCGAGCGCGACAAAGCCGCTCACAGACAAGCCGTACTTGGGCTCGTCGTCGTTGATGGTGTGACCGCCCGCGATGGAGCAGCCCGCCTCGACGCACTTGTCGGCACCGCCCGCCAGAATCTGGCCGGCAACCTCAACACCCAGGCAACTGGGTATGCAGAGCAGGTTCATGGCATGGCTCGGCCGCCCGCCCATGGCGTAGATGTCCGACAGCGAGTTGGCCGCCGCGATCTGGCCAAACAGGAACGGGTCGTCGACCATCGGCGGGAAGAAGTCGATGGACTGCACGAGACCCAAGTTCTCGCCAACGCGAAAAACGCTCGCATCGTCGGAGGTATCGAACCCCACGAGCAGGTTATCGTTATGCACATTGGGCAAGTCGCCCAGGACCTGGGCGAGGGCTCCAGGAGCCAACTTAGCGGCTCAACCGCTCGCGGCAGTCATAGACGTGAGCTTAATCTGATCGTCAGCCATCGATACCTCCTCTCATCGGTCAATCATTTTCTCCCAGTATACGCATGAATGCGAGCCCAAGGCGGATGCTTTAATTGAGCGCCTGTGCGCGGACAGCCGCGCCGATCGCTCCGGCAAAGCGAGCCTGGGGCGAGGTGGTCACCGGCGACCCCAGTAGCTCGCCCAACCGCTCCACTACGAAGGCGTTCTCGCACAGACCACCGGTCAGGTAGTACGGGGCGCCCGCGGCCTGCCCGGCCATGGTCGCCACGCGCGAGACCACGCTGTCGATCACGCCACGCGCAATGTTCTCGCGCGGCTCGCCACGACCGATGAGGCTGATAACCTCACTTTCGGCAAACACCGTGCACATGCTGGATATCTTGGTGGGCTCGCCGGAACGCGCCAGGTCGGCCATCTGCTGCTGAGAAATGCCCAGGCGGTCGGCCATGATCTCCAAAAATCGCCCCGTGCCGGCAGCGCACTTGTCGTTCATGGCGAACTTTGCCACGCGGCCGCCTTTAAGCTGGATGACCTTGGTGTCCTGACCGCCTACGTCAATCACGGTGCCGTGATCGCCAAACAGGCGCACGGCACCGGTGCCGTGGCAGGTAATCTCGGTCACAACCTTGTGGGCGTATGGCACAGCCACGCGCCCGTAACCCGTGGCCACCACACGCGCAGAATCGGATGCAACGACAAAGCCCGCCGCCGCGAGCGCCTCGCGCAACCTATCGGCGGCATCGACCGAGGAGAACCCGGTTGGCTGCACGCACGTCCACGCCACCGAACCCTCACCATCGACCACAGCAGCCTTAGCCGCCGTAGACCCGATATCGACCCCGATCCCTATCATGGCTCTCTCCTAATCCAAACATCAAAGACAGCGGCGCGTTCAGGCGCCTTAGCTCTAGGTTTCTCAGGTGCCGGAGGTTGCCCCGAAAGAGGAGCGCGGCGTACTTTGGTACGCAAGCGACGGTTTGAGGGGCAAGATCCGGTGCCTGAGGAAGCTAGAGGGTTTCGATGAAGGCGGCGATGCGGGTCTCGATCTGGCCCATGTCGCCGTTGCTGTAATCGGTCTCAATCTTCATGTACGGAATGCCCGCACCCTCGACAGCCTCCTGCATACGAGCGCTCTCAACGTTGAAGGTGTGGCACGCCTGCAGCACGCTCTCCACCACGCCGTCGACGTGATACTTCTCGCACATGGCCAGCGTATTCTCCATACGGCCGTCGTTAGGCGTCATGACCGAGCAGTTGATGTCGAGGTAGCGGTCGGCGATGGCGCGCAGGATGTCGGGCGCGTCCGGGTCGATCATCATGGCCGCCGTGCGCTCGCCCGAGCAGTCGTCCATGCACACGACCACGCCGCCGTTGGACTCGATGGTGCGGCCGATCTTGTTGATCACGCCGCCCACCGGACAACCGGTGATCAGAATGCGCTTGGCATCCGCTGCGACGGGGCGCTCGCCGGTCTCGTAGGCCTCGCGCAGCTTGGCACCTTTTGCTCCAGCTGCTCCGTATAGGCCTCAATATTAAAGCTGAACGTACCGGCGAACATGGTGCTCATCAGGTCGACGCCGCTCATGGCCGCCGGCTGGTTAGCCTGCAACACAAACATCTCGAGCTGGGCCGCACGCAGGCGGTTGCGACGACGGACGGCAACGCGCAGGTCGTCATCGGTGATGGTGATGCCGTAGAAGTTCTCGAGTTCTTCCTTGAGCAGGCGGCACTCCTCGTACCAGCCCTCACGCTCGTAGGCGCGATCGCGGCCCTGCGGAAGATGCAGAATGTGCGTGCGCTTGAGCTTGTTGAGCAGCTCGTACATTTTCTTTTTGCCGTCGCAGGTGGTTTCGCCGATGATCATGTCGCTAAAGTACGTAAACGGGCACTTTTGCGAGTAGGCAAAGCCGTAGGTCGACTTGATGAGCGGGCAGAGGTTCGCGGGCAGTACCTTCTCGGCCTCGGGGATCACCTCATCGGACGTACCGCACAGAGCGACACTTGCGGCCCCCGCGGCATCGATAATCTCGAGCGGCGTATAGCTGCACAAAAAGCCGACCAGGCGATTGCCGGCCTTTTTATAATCCTTGACGCGAATAAACGCGGCCTTGCGCTGCTCGTTGAACTCCTCAAACGTGCTGGGCAGCGTAACCTCTTCGATTGCTTCAGCCATAACGGTTCCCCTCTCGAACCAAAAACGGATAACAGCGGTATCGATGCACGACGGACGGCGATTGCCCGACCGTGCTCAAACCCGGAATTTTAGGGAACCTGCTTTGCGGTCGATTATTTAGTTGTGCGTCGTCTCTCCCGGAGCCGTGAACATACCTGCTCATATGCGGCTCCGAGCCATATACAGGGCACGCGCGGCAACGCGGCGAATGTATGTCGTCTGCGGCATGTGCGCACCCTCCTTTACAAGTCGAGGTCAACTATATCAACGGTCATCGACCATGCGAACACCGTTGACATTCGTACGACAGCGTCGTGTGCCGTCGTCTAATAAATAATTATCTTGATTGATAAGAGTTTGTCATTCCTCATTCGGCGAACGGCAAAAACAAAGCCGCGGAGGCTTATATTCCCCGACGGCATTACCCGGCGCTATCGACAAACCAAATGGATCCTGCTGGCATCAAAATGCATGCGCAGCGTCTCGCCTGCTTGCGGCAACTCGTCGACAGGTATGCCCACCTTGTTGACCTTCCACTGCAGGCGCGTGGGCGCATCGGCACGCGGCACATCCAGCAGAACCAGGCGCTCAAAACGCGAATCGCTCACGCGGGCCACGCGCAGGTCATAGCTGTTGCGACCACGCTCGGCACGGTTGTCCACATGGAAGTAGCTCGCACGAATACCCAGGTACGCTACATTATCGGGAACCTCGCGACCCACGTTAAAGCTCATGCCCCAGTCGAGGGCCTCAACTTCTTCGTCGCCGATCTTGCGCACCCGGCTTGTGTTCTTGCAGCCCGTCAGGCGCAGCGCCGCCAGCGTCTGCGGACGGCGGACCACGTCCTCGACGGAGCCAATCTCCTCAACATGCCCGTCGTGCATCACGCAGATGCGCTGGCACAGGCGGCACGCTTCGTCGATGTCGTGGCTCACATAGAGCACGGTGCGGTTGCATACGTCGAACAGGTCGAGCATGTTCTGTTCGAGGGCGCTCTTGAGATACGCGTCGAGCGCGCTCATGGGCTCATCGAACATAAAAATGCCCGGGTGTGCCGCCACCATACGAGCGAGCGCCACGCGCTGCTGCTGGCCGCCCGAGAGGCGCGCGGGATAGCGGTCGGCAAAGTCGGCCAGTCCAAAGATACCCAGGTAGCGCTCGGCAAGTTGCCTGCGCGCCGCGGCGTCGCCTGCACCCTCAACGCCGGCGCACACGTTATCGGCCACCGTCATATTGGGGAACAGCTGATAGTTTTGAAACATCAGGGCGCATTTTCGCTCCTGGGGCGACAGATTGATGCCCGCCACCGAGTCAAAAAAGGTCACGCCGTTGACGACGATCTTCCCCTCGTCGGGTGTCTCCACGCCGGCAATGCAGCGCAACGTGCAGCTCTTGCCGCAACCCGAGGCACCCAGGAGCGCCACACGCTCCTCGCCGGCCTCAAGCTGCATGTCGAGCATAAAACCGGGATAGCGTTTTTTGATATCCAAAACGAGCGACATAGCTTATCGACCTCCCTGAGGTGCCGCGTCATCGCGCATAAGCTCGGCCAGCGCCTCGCGATCGATGCGCAAGGCATCGCCGCCCACCGGGTCGAGCGAATCGGTCTGACCGCCCAGCTGCATGGCCTGCTTGCGCTCCGCGCGGGAGAGGCCGCGCTCGCGATACTTTTGCGAATGCGCCGTGTACATGTTGATGAACAGGATGACCAGGAAACTGAACACGATAACGATGGCGACCCAAAAGAGGGCCACCGACGTGTTGCCGCCCATCCACTCAAAGTAGATGGCGATAGGGATGGTCTGCGTGATGCCGGCGTAGTTGCCCGCAAAGAACAGGGTACAGCCAAACTCGCCCATCGCGCGGGCAAAGGCAAGCACCGCGCCGGCGGCGATGGAGGGCCAGCCGAGCGGCATCATGAGCTTGGCAAAGATGCGACGTTCGGACCACCCCAAGGTTCGCGCGGCGTCGAGCATCTGCGTGTCGAGGCTCTCGAAAGCTCCGAGCGCCGTGCGGTAGACCAGCGGAAACGACACAACGACAGCCGAGATGACCGCCGCGGGCCAGGTAAAGACGATCGAGATGCCGTGCGCGATGAGCCATTGGCCCACCCCGGTCGAGCGGCCAAACAGCATGAGGAGCAGAAAGCCGCAGACCGTGGGCGGCAGCACCATAGGAATCGTAAAGACCGAATCGAGCAGGCCCTTGATGCGACTCGAGGTACCCATAGTCTTCCACGCGGCGAACAGGCCCAGCGCAAAGGAGATCAGCAGGGCAAGGCCGCTCGTTTTAATGGACACCCAAAACGGGCGATAGTCGATGTCGCCCAAAAAGGAGGCCAGAGAGGTCAAGGGCCCCCGCTCATCCCGCAACACGACAGACGATGCCTCAACCATTTGAGCGCTATCAAGCCAAAGCGCGCCGCCCTTGGCATCACCCGAGGCTGATGCAATCACCACATAGCGGTCCCCATCCGTACCGCGCTCGTCAAAGCCATAGGTATACCCGCCGGTATCAAACGTTGTTTCCGTCGTGACATACCAAGGAAGATCCACGTCCCCTAGCTGCGCACCTCCCATGCAGTTTGAGCTGTCGAGCTCACAGACGAGGGCTTTGAGACCCGATACGCACTCGTTGTCCTGCGGATCCAATCCAAACTTCTCGACCGCCTTGGGCGATATCCACACCACAACGCGATCGGCAGCAGGCGCCACTACAAGGTCCACGTCCTCGTCAACGGGAAACCGGTAGCCCTCAGGCTGGCCCTCCATGGCACGAGCGGTCCCCTTGGCCAACCGCTCAAAACCCTCGATCCCATAGGAAAGCCCATGAGCGGTCGCAGCAACCTGGGCCCCGTCCTCAGCGACCCCAGCAAACGCAAATCCCGGCACCCAGCAAAGCGCGAAGGTCAAAGCACAGGCGACAAGCATGCGGAATCTATTAAGCACGAAAAGCTCCAAGCGAATACAAGGAAGGAGTGAAACACAAAACGATGGAATTATCGCGCCAAGCCGCACTACTCGGAAAGCTCAAAGCCGTACTTAGCCCAAATCTTCTGAGCCTTCTTGTTGGACAGGCAAAAGTCGATAAACGCCTTGGCCTCGTCGGCGTGCTCGGAGCCATCGGCGACAGCGCCCGGATACACGATGGGCTTATGCGAGTCCTCGGGACACACGAAGGCCTCCTCGATGCCGTCATAGCGAAAGATATCGGAGCTGTAGACAAAACCGGCCACGCAGTCGCCCGTAGAGACGTAAGACGCAGCGGTGCCGACCTTGTCGGCCAGGGCCACCTTGTCGGCAAGCTCGGGTGCATACTCGCCGTCGTCGCCCTCGGTGCCGGTGTAGAGACCCACAGAAGCTAAGGCCTGGTTGGCGTACTTGCCGGCGGGGACGGTCTTGGCGTCGCCGATGGCGATCTTGCCGTCCAGATTCGCGACGTTGGCGATGGCCTCGATCTTGGTGTCGGAACCCTCAGCACGAATGATCACAAGGTCGTTGACGAACATATCCTCACGGGTGTCGGCATCGACGAGCTCGGCGGCCTCGGCGTCGTCCATGGTGCCCTTGGAGGCGGTGATGAGCACGTCGACCGTGGCGCCGGCACGCATCTGCTCAACGAGGTCGCCAGAAGCCTTAAACTGCGTGTCGGAAAAGGCGGTGCCAGTCTGGTCGGTGTAGAGCTTCTGAACCTCGGGCAGAGCCTTCTCGAGCGAGTTGGCAGCAAAGACCTGCAGCTCGACAGCCTTCTTGGACGATGCCTTAGCAGAACCGGCATCGGATCCGGCCGGCTCGGACGTCTTGCTGCCCGAGCAGCCGGCAAGACCAAGGCCGGCAGCGGCGACAGCAGAAAGCGAGACGAATCCGCGGCGAGAAACCATATCGAACATATTCAACCCTTTCGGACCTTGTGCCCGGGTACCCCACCGCGGGCTTTAATCTGCAACCAGATTATACTTCTGCGCGAATAATGATAGTGAGAAATTATTCTCGCCAGAGAATATAGTTTCGAGTTAGCGTGCGCCCCGGCGTCGCTTCGGCGGAAAACAAAGGCGGAGCGGCCCGTAAGGTCGCTCCGCCGCAGGTAGTGCGCTTATTTGGCGTGTCCGCCGCCCGCCGTCATCTGGGCCGCATGTTCCAGCTGGTCCGCTATGGCCTCCCAGCTTTCGCGGGCGGCCTTCGTGGAACCGGGAAAGTTTACGACAAGTGTATGACCTCGTTGCATGCAAATAGCGCGCGAGAGCATGGCGCGGCGCGTCTTGGTCATGGAGTATGCGCGAATCGCCTCTGCAATACCCGGCACATCGCGGTCGCAGACGGCACGCGTCGCCTCGGGCGTCACATCGCGCATCGAAAGCCCCGTACCGCCGCAGGTGAGCACGACGTTGGCGTGGCACTCATCGGCGGCTTCCACAACGGCATCACCAATCTCGCTGACGTCGTCGCGCACGACCACATGTGAGGCGACCGTCCAGCCCTGTGCCTCGATAAGCTCCTCGAGCGCGGCTCCAGCCTCGTCCTGGGCAAGGTCGCGCGTGTCCGAGCACGTCACGATCGAAATCTTCAACTCCATAGCGATCCTCCTATAGCACCGTTCCCTCAGGCAGGTCGACGCGAACAACGTCCACGACATCTCCCGCCTTGAGCTCGCACGGTCCTTCGTCAATACGCAGCAGGCAGTTGGCCCGCTGCATCGTGCCGAGCAGCGCCGAATTCTGCGTCTTGGCCTCGGTCACCATCAGCTCACCGGTCTTGGGGTCGCGCAAAACCGTGGCGCGATCGAAGAAGCGTCGGTCCTGGCGCTTTTTCACACCGTGTGTGAGCGTCGCCTGCTGCACGGGACGCGGACCCTCGGCAAAGCCGCGCATCTTGCGAATCGCCGGACGGGCGAGCATCTCAAAGCCCACATACGCCGCAGCCGGATTGCCTGAAAGCCCCAGGTAGGGCTTACCCCCGAGCAAGCCAAACGTAATGGCCTTGCCCGGACGCATCGAGATGCGATCGAACAGCACCTCGCCCTCGCGCCGGACGAGTGCCGTCACATAGTCGTAATCGCCCGCCGAGGCGCCTCCGCTCGTAATGACAAAATCGCACTCTTGCACCGCGCGATGCACGAGCTCGGCAATCGCCTGCTCATCATCAGACGCAATGCCGTAGAACACGGGCTCGGCTCCTGCATCGAGTGCTTCGGCCATCAACGCCGAGGAGTTGGAATCGCGAATCTGACCGCGCGCCGGTACTTTACTCGGTGCGACCAATTCCGTGCCCAGCGAGATGATGCCCACACGTGGGGCAGCGTGCACCTTCACGCTCGCGTAACCGGCGCTTGCCAGCAGGCCCGCGCCCGCCGGAGCCACGACCTCGCCGGCGTGTATCACAACATCGCCGGCATGGGCCTCCTCGGCGGCAGAGCGAACGTTCTCCCCCACCTTGGCCGGCGCCGAGAAGCGGACGTGCGAGCCCTCGTTGCCATCGCCGTCAAGCACCTCGACGATCTCGTATTTCACTACGGCGTCGGCACCCTCGGGCACCGGCGCGCCTGTCATAATGCGGACCGTCTCGCCCGGGCCAAGAGCACCCTCAAACACATGGCCCGCAGCCTCGTGTCCGATAACGTCGAGCGTCACCGGCGTCTCACCAGACGCCTGCGCCAAGTCCGCCGAGCGCACGGCATATCCGTCCATAGCGCTGTTGGCAAACGGCGAAATGTCGATATCGGCCACAGCATCCTCGGCCAAGGGAAAACCAGCCGCCTGCCACACGGGAATCTCTACGAGATTGGTCGGAGCAACGTGCAACAGAACAATCGACTGCGCGTCCTCCAGCGGAATGAGTTTCTCTGCCATATCCACCTCTTAATGCCACGGCGCACAACAGGAGCGCCGATTCTTTATGCTTGTCTCAGTATAATCCCCGACGCGCGACCGCGATTTGGCCTGTACCCGCAAATACACCTGTCGGCCGCAAGCCGCGAAACAGAATGGAAACCAACCCACCGGCTCGTCGCGCCTGCCGCGTTTTATAATGCTTGCGTTGCAACCTAAAAGAGGAATATATGGCTCATAACAACAAACCCGAAAGCGCAAACGAAGCGCAGGATCATTCCCAGCCGCTCGACGATGGCGGCTTTTTCTCCCTTAGCGACGTCATCATGGCCGGCAGGCGTCAACTCACCCGCTCCGAGCAGCTCTTGGCCGCCGACACACGCCGCAACGCCCGCAACCTGTTTGCAAGCGCCAAACTGCTCGCGCTCGTCGTCATCGTCTCGCTCGCCATGGGTGTTGCCGCTTGGGCATTTTTGGCCTCGCTGAATATCGCGACCGATTATCGCGAGCACCACGTGTGGATTTACGCGTTGCTTCCCGTTGTGGGCGTTGCCACCGCATGGGTGTACAAAAACCACGGCCTTGCCGCCAAACGAGGTAACAACCTGGTCATCGACTCCGCCCTGGGCACACGCCTTATCCATATGCGCATGGCCGTTCTCACCTTCGTCTGCTCCACGCTCACGCACCTCACGGGCGGGTCGGCCGGTCGCGAGGGAGCCGCGGTGCAGATTGGCGGCACCATCGCCAGCAACATCTCGAGCCTCGCCCACCTCAAAAGGCATGACCACCACGACCTCATGCTCGCCGGCATCTCATCCGCTTTTGGCGCCGTATTCGGTTCGCCCCTTGCCGGCGCGTTCTTTGGCATGGAAATGTGCTTTATCGGCAAGATCGACTACACCGCGGGCATCTACTGTCTGGTCGCCTCGTTTACCGGCTACTTTACATCACTCGCCCTGGGTACCGAGTACGAAGCGAATGTCATCGCCAGCGTTCCCACCATGACACCACGGACGGTTGTCATCGTTGTTATCAGCGCCATCATCTTCGGTCTGACGGCACGTCTCTTTGCCTGGTCGGTTCGAACCGTCAAGAGCCTGTACGGTCGCTTTATCACCAATTACCTTGTTCGCGCACTCATCGGCGCACTCGTGGTTTTGGCCGCCTATGCCCTCCTCGACGCCTGGGACTACGCCGGCCTTTCCACGTGGCTTTCCGGCGCCGGATTTGCAGGCAACACCACCCTGGCGGACGCAGCCATCAAGTTGGTCGTCACAGCGCTTACCCTGGGCGCGGGCTTCCAAGGCGGCGAGGTCACGCCCCTGTTTGGCATCGGTGCGGCACTCGGTGGCTGGATCGGCTGCCTCACCGGTCTCGACCCCAGTTTTCTGGCGGCTCTCGGCATGCTCGGCGTCTTCTGCGCCGGCCTCAACGTGCCCATCACCACCTGCATGATGGCCATCGACCTGTTCCATGGAACGGCCGCGGGCTTCTTTGTCATCGTTTCGTTTATTAGCTACCTTGCCGGCGGCCACCGTGGCGTGTATCCCGCACAGCGCATTGTGTCCCCTAAGCGCCGCTCGCTTATCGTGGACGAGGGCCACACGGTGGCAGAGGCTATCGAGCGCCACAATGACCTGATAGAGTAGACGTAAGTATTCGCCGTGCAGCCACAATCGGGGGCAATTCGACCTGAGCGCGACCGCACTGTCATGCCATACGCCGGGAGTCGCCCCATGCACGCAACTGATTTTGGTCGCACGCTCATCATCGCCAATCCTGTCGCCCAGTCGGGCGCCGCGCGCGAGGTTGCCGAACGCCTGCAGCGCTTTTTGGATATGACCGCACGCGCATCCCAGTTTGACTTGGTGCTGACCGAACGCACGGGGCACGCCAAGGAGCTTGCCGCGCGGGCCCAGGGCTATCGTACCGTTATCGCCCTTGGCGGCGACGGCGTGATCCACGAGGTCGTCAACGGGCTTATGACGCAAAAGGAGAACGCCCGCCCCGCCCTTGCCGTCCTACCCGTGGGTTCCGGCAATGATTTTGCCCAAACGCTCGGTATCGACGATTTCTCCGGCAAAGATTTTGGCGCCCTGCTCACCTGCGCGCCGCAGCACCAGGATATTGGACGCATTCGCTCATGGAATCCCGCAAGCGGAAGCGGCGAGGCTTCGGTGGAGTACTACGACCAGACGCTCTCGGTCGGCATCGATGCCGCCATCGGCCTGGGCACCACCGAGCTGCGCAAAAAGACCGGCTTGACGGGTGCTCCGCTCTACACTCTCTCGGGACTTGAGCAGTTTGGCCTGCGCTATCGCAACTACCCCATGACGGCCAGCTTTGACGGCGCACCCGCCGAGCGTGTGCGGGCGATTATCATGGCGATTCAGCTGGGCCCCACCTATGGCTCGGGTTATCGCATCTGTCCCGATGCCGACCCCTGCGACGGCATACTCGACGTCTGCTACGCCTGCGGCCCCGTCCCCCGCGCCGTTGCCCTGCCCATGTTTCTTTCGGCCAAGGACGGCCACCACACCAAGTTGCCGCCGGTTCGTATGCGCCGCTGCCGCCATGCCGAGCTCACCTTCGAGCAGCCCAACTACCCCATCCAGGCCGACGGCGAGCCCATTGTCGCCTCGCGCATCGAGGTTGACGTCCTCGGCGGCGCCCTCCAAGTTTGGCACCCCGCCCGCTAGCCACCCCTAAGTTGCGGTGAAATAGGGACTGTATATGCAGATAAAGCCGCAAAACAGTCCCTATTTCACCGCAACTTATTGAGAAGATCATTCCTCCCCGCCCGGCTTGCGACGGTTAGCCTTTTTGATGGCATTGAAGTGCTTGTCGTTGAGCCTGCGCTGACGGGAGCGCTGAGGCACCTTGGTCTTTACGCGTCGGCGCGGCGGACGCCCACGACGCTCAAGCTCGGCGCGCAGCTTACGCAGGCAGCTCGAGCGATTTTGGAACTGACTGCGGCTCTCGCGCGCCGTCACGGTAATCCCCGAAGGGATATGTTTCATGCGCACCGCCGAGTCCGTCGTGTTCACACCCTGACCACCCGGGCCCGTAGCGCGAAACACCTGCACCTCGCAATCGCGCGCCAACTCTTCGGCCGCCATCGCGGCATAGCGCGCATACTCGCGCCATCCCATCTTGTTCTCATCCATATCAACACCTCCCCTCATACAAAAAAATGTGACAAAGGGACAATCCCTTTGTCACATCGCATACCAATCGCTTGTGTTGCGCGCTTAGGCGAAGGTGATCTCGCCGTTCTCGCAGTCCATATCGGCAATGCGAGCCAGGCTCTCAACGCGGAAGCCGCGCTCGCGGAGCTTATCGCCACCGCCCTGGAAGCCCTTCTCCACCGCAATGCCAATGCCAGCAACCTCGGCACCCGCGGCCTCACAGATCTTGATAAGACCCTCAAGCGCACAGCCGTTGGCCAGGAAGTCATCGATGATTAGGACCTTATCGCCCTCGGACAGGAAGCGCTTGCCCACGATGACCGGGTACTCCTTCTGCTTGGTAAAGGAGTAGATGGTCGTGGCATACTGCTCGCCGTCGAGGTTAATGGACTGGGCCTTCTTGGCAAAGACCACCGGCACGCCGCCAAAATGCTGAGCTGCAATGCAGGCCATGCCAATGCCCGAAGCCTCAATCGTCAGGATCTTGTTGATCTCGACGCCCTCGAACAGACGGGCCCACTCAGCGCCCATGTGATCGAACAGCTCAACGTCACACTGGTGGTTGAGGAAGGCATCAACCTTAAGGACGTTACCGGCCTTTACGATGCCGTCATGGCGAATACGATCCTCAAGCTCCTGCATGGCGCAACCCCTTCTCGCGGCAACGATACCGCGCGATTAATAAACGTTGTTCGATAGTCTACCACGGACCGACCCCCGCCCGTCCCACAAGCCACATCGCACCACAAACCAGTCTTTTTGGGACGGCGCGAATCGTGGCAGACAGCCTCCCAACACGCCAATGGTGGGCGCGCATCTTCACCAAACGCACCATGGCGAGCGCAAAGCCCACAGCGGCCACAGCCATGAGCACGTAGAACACCGAGCGAAAGCCGAATAAGAACACATCCGGACGGCCTGCAACGAAACTGGTCACGGCCTCGCCCATCGCCACACTCATCTGCCCATACAAGATATTCGATGCCACCGTAATGCCGAGTGCCATGCCGGCGTAGCGCGCCAAACTGCCCAAGCTGCCCGCAAAGCCGAGCGCCTCGCGCGGAGCCGAGCCCATATACAGCGAGTTATTGGGGCTCTGGAAAATCGACGTGCCGCACGACATAAACGCGGCACAGCACACGATCACAGGGATGGAAGAGTGCTCGTCGAGTGTGCTTACCGCAAAGAGACCACACACATACACGCCCAGGCCGACCGCCGTGGGGCCCTCGCAGCCAACACGGTCCGAAACCGTACCCGAAAGCGGCCCGATAAAGGCATTCACCATCGGCAGCGCCAAAAAGAGCAGTCCGGAAATATCGGAGCTAAAGCCATGAGCATCCTGGAAATAGAACGGCAGCACAAACTCAGATGCACCGATGCCGATAAACACAATAAGCATGCATGCCAAGTTAATCGTAAAAGCCGAACTCGCAAAGCAGCGACGCGCGGCCTCCGCCAACGACATGGGGCGCTCGCCGGCCTCCGGCTTAACATGCGGCAGTGTGTAAAGCCCCACGATAAACGAGATGACGCCAATGGGCAGGTTGATGAGGAAGATGCTCTCCCAAGGAAAGCTTGCCACCAGCATGCCGCCGAGCACGGGGCCACACATCATGCCGAGGGCCACGAAAGTCGCGAGGAGACCCATGGCACGACCGCGCTCGCGCGCCGGAAACGACTCGGTGATGATACCCATGTTGTTAGCCATGGCCGCCGCGCAACCGACGCCCTGAACAATACGTGCCAGGATAAGAACCTCGAGCGAGGCCGAAAGGCCGCACAGCAGCGAGCCGACCGTAAAGACGATGACGCCCAGTTGGAATACGCCCACCTTGCCGCGCACGTCGCCCAGACGGCCAAACGGCAGCATAGCCACGCATGTCGCAAGCAGATACACCGAGCTCACCAGCTGGATGCGGTCGAGGCCCACGCCCAGCTCCTTTTGCATCACGGGCAGTGCCACGGTCACGACGGTCGAATCCAGACACGCCATAAACGTCATGATGAGCACGGTAAACAGAATCGCCCATTTGTTCTTGCCATGGGTGTCGCCCTCTAGGGCAATGTGCTCGCGGCGCAGCTGCTCTGCGGTTTTCTCCATATCCATCCTTTCGAGTAGCGTAACACAAAAACGGGGCCCCAATCGCCTGCAAACAGCCGCGATTGGGGTCCCGCCTACGGAATCGGAACGTAAAGGTCGCCGAAGCCCTCTGTCGGCATCGGCGACTTATGCGAACGCTAGCCTAGCACTGCTCGAGAGCCTGCTCAAGGTCGGCAATCAGGTCGGCCGTGTCCTCGAGGCCGCACGACAGGCGCACCATGTCGGCGGAGATGCCACAGGCGATGAGTTCCTCATCGTTCATCTGGCGATGCGTGGCGTTAGCGGGATGCAGGCAGCAAGTGCGGGCGTCGGCCACATGCGTGGCGATCTGGGCGAGCTTGAGGCTCTTCATAAAGGTCTCGGCCGCCGCGCGACCACCGTTAAAGCCAAAGCTCACGACGCCACAAGTACCGTTGGGCATGTACTTCTGAGCCATGTCATAGTATTTGTCGCCCTCCAGGCCCGGATAGCTCACAAAGCGTACCTTGGGATGGCTCTGCAGGAACTTGGCAACGGCCAGGCCGTTCTCACAATGACGCGGCATGCGCACATGCAGGCTCTCAAGCGAGCTGTTCAGGAAGAAGGCCGCCTGCGGGTTCTGCATGGGGCCAAGGTCACGCATGAGCTGCGCGGTGGCCTTGGTGATGAAGGCACCCTCGCGACCGAACTTCTCGGCATAGGTCACGCCATGATAGCTCTCATCGGGCGTGGTGAGACCCGGGAACTTGTCAGCATGGGCCATCCAGTCAAACTGACCGTGATCGACAATCACACCGCCCAGGTAGGCCGCGTGACCGTCCATGTACTTGGTCGTGGAGTGCGTGACGATATCGGCACCCCACTCAAAAGGACGACACATCACGGGCGTCGGGAAGGTGTTGTCGACCATCAGCGGCACGCCGTGGCCATGCGCGGCCTTGGCAAAGCGCTCAATATCGAGCACGGCGAGGGCGGGGTTGGCGATGGTCTCGCCGAAGACGAGCTTGGTGTTGGGCTCAAAGGCAGCCTCCAGCTCCTCATCGGTGCAGTCGGGAGCAACGAACGTGCAGGTAACGCCCATACGGCCCATGGTATGGGCAAGCAGGTTGTAGGTACCGCCGTAGATGGCAGAGCTCGCGACCACGTGATCGCCGGCACCGGCCACGTTAAAGATCGCGAGGAAGTTCGCAGCCATGCCCGAGCTCGTGAGCATCGCAGCAGTGCCGCCCTCCATCTCGCAGATCTTGGCGGCAACCAGATCACACGTGGGATTCTGCAGACGGCTGTAGAAGTAGCCCGACTCCTCCAGGTCAAACAGCTTGCCCATGTGCTCGGACGTGTCGTACTTCCACGTGGTTGACTGGTAGATAGGCACCTGACGCGGCTCTGCATCGCCCGGGCGATAACCGCCCTGAACACACGTGGTACCGATGGTCTGCTCGCTCATATCCAACTCCCTCACTTGGGTTTTGTTTATTCGGTTCACGATACCGCTACCGCACACCCCTCTCAACCCATCCTCAAGGTGGGTTATAAGACAAGTGAATCAAGGGTGTTTGTCTCAACCTTAGGCATTTGTTTGATAGATAAAAATGAGGCATAGATGGAGCTCTCGATGATTACATGCACCGGCACGGGTACCATAGGCGGGTACACCGTGACCAAGGAGACACCGATGAAGCAAATCGATACTGCCCAGCTCGACGCCGCCGCCTGCCAAGCTCAGGCTGCCGAATACCACGCCCGCGGTTTTAACTGCGCACAGGCCGTCGCCTGCACGCTCGCGCCTGCCGTCGGACTCGACCCCCAGGTCGCCTTTACCCTCACCGAGGGCTTTGGCGCCGGCATGGGCGGTATGACCGAAACCTGCGGCGCCATCTCGGGCGCCGTGGCCATCATGGGCTTTGTAATGAGCGACGGCATGGAAAACCCCAAGACCAAGGGCAAGACCTACAAGCTGTCGCGCGAGATCGCCAAGCGTTTTGGCGAGAAGAACACGACGACCGTCTGCGGCACGCTCAAGGGCATCGGATCGGATAAGGGTCCGCTCCGCAGCTGCCCCGGCTGCATCGACGATGCCGTCGAGATCGCCTGCGATATGCTAAAGCAGCTCGCCGAGTAAACGGCAGCAACAGAAAACGACGGCCGGCACGCTTGGGATCCATCCAAAAGCACGCCGGCCATCGCCGTTAGAACTCAGCAAATTCGGGAGCGCCGACCTCGATCTCCTCGCGACCGGCCATAAGCTCGCGCATCTTGGCGCAAAACGACTCCTGCTCCCCCGCCTTAAACACCAAATGAATCGTCACGGCATCCGCGTAATCGGTATCCGAAACCTTGGCACCCGAATCCTGCGCCAAACGAAGCACCTGCTCATACTGCGGATAGGCCACATGCACGTCAACGGACACAACGCTTGTCATCTCGACGATTTGCCCGGCCTCCCGAGCAGCCGCCACCGCCTCCTGTGTCGCCGCCGTATAGGCTCGTACCAGACCACCGGGCCCCAACAACGTGCCACCAAAATAACGTGTCACAACACAGCATACGTTTTTAAGTCCCGCACCGCGCAGCACCTCGAGCGTCGGCATGCCACTCGTGCGGCTCGGCTCACCGTCATCACTCTGGCGCTCGCGTCCATCGACCAAAATCCACGCGAACACATTATGCCGAGCGTCATAATGACGCTTGCGAACCATCTCGATAAAAGCATTCGCCTCGTCCTCGGACTCAATATGGATCAGCTGGGCAATAAACCGGCTCTTGCGGTCCACAAACTCGCCCGAAGCCTCAATATTCGATTGCAGAGTAAAATAGCTGTCCAACAAAGCCCCTCAACAAAATAAAGCGCAGCAACAAACAGCCTCAATAATACGGCAAAGGCCAAACCAATTGTCAGGGTAACAAAAATGCCAAGTGGGCCTATAAGCCGGGTTCTGTCGTGAACGGTCATTTATCTTGTCTGCACGTTACCGTGCAGCTCCACGCACGCTACCCGAACGCGGACCGGGCCGGCCCATAGCGTTCCTATTCGCGCTTGCTCCGGATGGGGCTTGCCAAGCCGCCGTGTTGCCACGACGCTGGTGGTCTCTTACACCACCGTTTCAGCTTTTCCCTTTACGCCTTGCGGCGCAGGTGGGAGTCTTCTTTTCTGCGGCGCTTTCCGTCGGATCACTCCGCCCGGCCGTTAGCCGGCATCCCGCCCTCTGGAGCCCGGACTTTCCTCACGCGTGCTGCAAGCAGCACATCGCGCGACCGTCTGGCCCACTCAGCAGTGCAAGAGTGTAGCACACCGTTGCCGCAGGCAATGGCACAACACAAGCGTTCGACACGATAAACCAAGAACCACGCTATGCAGTACAATAGACTTGTCGATGGGCAACGTCGTCAGTCGAGACGCGACCGCGCTCCGCACCCCTCCGTCTACTCGGTGCGTTCCCGCCTCCTCCCCGAGGCGGGATGTCGGCATATTTTATGCACCGATAACCAAATAGCAAACAGATAGCCCGGCATCATCGTGCACCACAGCTGCAAATGCAAAAAGGGACCCGTCCATTGCGGACGGATCCCTTAAAACAAGAGATCGTCAAACCGATTTACTCGGCGTCGGTCTCCTCGTCCTTCTTCTCGGAAGGCAGCGGGGTGACCTCAATCTCGACGCCCAGAGTCTCAGCAGCGGACTTCATGGACAGGGAGATACGACGACGGTCGAGGTCGATCTCCATGACCTTGACCTGAACCTTGTCGCCCACGTGGGTGACCTGAGAAGGCTGATCGACGTGCTTGTTGGCCATCTCGGAGATGTGCACCAGACCCTCGATGCCCTCGCCCAGGTCGACGAAAGCGCCGAACGGGACAAGCTTGGTCACCGTGCCCTCGACGATAGCGCCGACGGGGTACTTCTTGACCAGTGCGCGCCACGGATCCTCGGTGGTCTGCTTGAGACCCAGGGAGATACGCTCGCGGTTGAGATTGACGTCGAGAACCTCGACCTCGACCTCCTGGCCGACCTTGACAACCTCGGAAGGATGGTTGACGTGGTTCCAGGAGAGCTCGGAGATGTGGATGAGGCCGTCGATGCCGCCGAGGTCGACGAAGGCGCCGAAGTCGACGATGGAGGAAACGGTGCCCTGGAGACGCATGCCAGACTTGAGCTTGGACAGGATCTCGGAGCGCTCGGCCTTACGGGACTCCTCGAGCACGACGCGACGGGAGAGGACGACGTTGTTGCGGTTGCGGTCCATCTCGATGACGCGGGCCTCGATGCGGGTGCCCATGTAGGAGGTGAGGTCCTTGACGCGACGGAGGTCGACGAGGGAAGCGGGCAGGAAGCCACGCAGGCCGATGTCGAGGATCAGGCCGCCCTTGACAACCTCGATAACCTCGCCCTCGACGTTCTCGCCGGAGTTGAACTTCTCCTCGATGCGGTTCCAAGCACGCTCGTACTCGGCACGCTTCTTGGACAGGACCAGACGACCGTCCTTGTCCTCCTTCTGGAGAACGAGGGCCTCGATGGGATCACCGAGTGCAACGATGTCTGCAGGGTTAGCGTCCTTGCGGATGGACAGCTCGCGGACCGGGATAACGCCCTCGGACTTAAATCCGATGTCAACGAGCACCTCGTCATGCTCGATCTTAACGACAGTGCCGTTAACGAGATCGCCCTCATCAAAGTCGGTAATCGTACCGTCGATGAGGTTGTTCATCTCCTCCTCGTTGACATCGTCAAGAGAGAAAATGGACGAGTTCTGAATCTCACTCAAAGGTGGACCCCTTTCGAACTACGGGGCCCCGATTGCTAGGACCTACAGAAGGGTGCGACAAGCACACAACGTTTAGGAACACTCGGGAGCCGACAGATACTGATGTGACGCTTATGCAATCACGTTCGTATAGGTTACGGGGAAATGGGTTCGATTTCAAGCGTGAACTGCCATTTTTTACTCGTGTGGAGACTTTTTCGTAATCTTATGGACAGCTGTCTCCACAACTTGACGATAAGCAGTTTGCCCATACGCCTTTAGGGTAAAGTATCCCAGACATACGATTCTGGAACGATTTTTCGAGAAAGGTGCCCGCGTGCTCAAAGCAGTCGTTTTCGATATGGACGAGACGCTTCTTAGCATCAACCTCAACGCATTCATCCTTCGCTATTTTAAGGATGTCTCGTCGATGCTCGCGGATATCGGGCGACGCAGCCGCGGTGGCACGATGGCACGCCTGGGCACGATTCTGGTCGATCTCAACGCCAATCGCCGCAGCGGCACGGATAACCGCACCAATCTTGAGTTCTACCAAGAAGAGGTTGAGCGCCGGTGCGGCATTTGCCTCTCGGACCCACTCATCTACGAGGCGTTTACCTACTACGATCGCGAAGTCCTGCCGCACAAGAACGATGACATGATCAATGCGAAAGCCATGCCGGGTGCGCACGCCGCGCTTCAGGCCGTACAGGACGCAGGGCTGCGCTGCGCGCTCTTCACCAACCCCAGCTTTCCTCAAGGCGCCATCGAGTGCCGCATGGGCTGGGGCGAGCTGACAGACGCGCCCTTCGAGCTCGTGACGCACATGGGCAACACCACGCGCTGCAAGCCAGATGCCACATACTATCTAGAGCAACTGCAGGTCATGGGGCTCGAGCCGCATGAGGTTCTCATGGTGGGCAACGACCCCAAGCGCGACTTCCCCAGCCCCGCCTGCGGTATCCAAACCGCCTATGTGGGGCAAGGCAAACCAAGCCGAGCCACCTGGCGCGGCACCATGGAAGACTTCGCCCGCGATTTCAACGCCGTAGTAGAAGCCTTCTACGAACACCAAATAGCCGACGAACTGTCCTAACAAACTTGGGTTTTGCCGATCATGATGTTGAGGATCTCGACGTCGGTATCCTTCATGCCCACGCGGCCCACGTAGCCCATGCTGGCGATTGTCTGCTCAACGGTATCCTGGATCAGGCCCTCACCGGCGCGGAAGCCGCGGCCCTGCATAGCCATATCGTGACCCAGAATCGCAGCGTCCACGGCTGCCGAAATCTTAGCCGCGCAGCTCGCCTTGGCGCCATCGCACACGATGCCACCCACGTTGCCAAGCGTGTTTGAGACCGTCGCGCCAATCTGCTCGCGCGTGCCGCCGCACAGCCAGGTAATGGCAGCACCGGCGCCGCACGCCGCGCAAATTGCACCGCAAAACGCCGAGAGCGCACCAATATAGCTCTTGATATGCACGGCGATCAGATCGGACAGTATCACGGCGCGAACCAGGCGCTCATGGTCGCAGCGTAGGTACTCGGCATACTCCATAACGGGCAGCGCGCAGGTAATGCCCTGGTTGCCCGAGCCGCACACGATGGCGACCGGCAGCGCACAGCCGTTCATGCGGGCGTCGGACCCGGCAGCTGCGCGGGCACGAGCACGGCAGGCGACGTCGTCGGCGCGAGCGCCCAGCAACGTGCGACCCACCTCGGCGCCCCAAGCATGCGCCAGGCCCTCGGCACTGATCGCGCCGTTCAGCTCAATCTGACGTTCAACGGCAGCGCGGGCGCCCTCGATGTCGCCGCCCTCGATAAAGTCGATGATGGCCTCAATCGACATGGGCGTGTCGGCGCTATCCGCCGCACGCTCGGCCACGACGCGCTCGGCGCAAGCAGCACACTCCCCCGCCGACTTGCCGCATACCGGAATACCGTCGAGCGTATGGCACGTGACGTTGGTGTGGTGGTCGGTAATCTCGACGACCGCGGTATGGCCCCCGGCCGTGGCAGTCACCTTGATGTAGAGGTTGGGCACACCCTCGACAAGCGACACATCGCAGTAACCGGCATCGGCGAGGAGCTCGGACACGCGAGCACGGTCTTCGTCGTTAACGCTCTCGAGCACCTCGAGCGCGCTCTTGGCGTCACCGCCCACGGCGCCCAGCACGGCCGCGGCCTCAATACCATGCATGCCGCCCGAGTTGGGCACGGTCACGCTCTTAACGTTCTTGATAATGTTGCCCGAACAGGCAACGTCCATATGCTCGGGCTCGCAGCCAAGCGTCTGACTCGCGAGTGCCGCCGCATAAGCAACGGCAATAGGCTCAGTGCAGCCAAGTGCGCAGACAAGCTCGCGGTTCAAAACGTCACAGAATGCAGCATCGCGAATGGAATCGGTGGGCATTAGTGCCTCCTGTATACACAACAACTTATTTCTTATACATAGCCAACTTCTTTATTTGATACCAAGGTCCCAAAAACCGCAACCCAGGTTCCGGCAGACGGTTACGAGCGTCTAACTGACGGCAGATTTCGTGATGAACTGGTGTACTTACTTGATAAAGCGTTTGACCAAAAAACGCTCGATCGTTTACGCAAAAGACGCGCTATCATGCAGTCGAACGCGGTAAAACCTTTAGCAATTCCGCCGCACGGACCAGAGAGGAACCACTCATGAAGATTGGTATCGGCAACGACCATGCCGCCGTCGAGCTCAAGAACATCATTTCCGAGCACCTGAAGGAGCGCGGCTGCGAGGTCGTGAACTTTGGCACCGACACCTCCGAGAGCTTCGACTACCCCATCGCCGGTTACAAGGTGGGCAAGGCAGTTGCCAACGGCGACGTCGACCTGGGTATCCTGATCTGTGGTACCGGCGTCGGCATCAGCCTGGCTGCCAACAAGGTCGAGGGCGTACGCGCCGTCGTGTGCTCCGAGCCCTTCAGCGCCAAGCTCTCCCGTATGCACAACAACACCAACGTGCTGGCCTTTGGCGCCCGCGTCGTGGGCTCCGAGCTCGCCAAGATGATTGTCGACGAGTGGCTCGACGCCGAGTTTGAGGGCGGCCGCCACGAGCGTCGCGTCAATCTCCTCAACGAGATCGACCAAACGCGCGGCCTCAAGGTCGTCGACGAGGCTTAAAGACCTACAAAGCCATACGCTATCGCCAGCCCCCGCCCGAAAGAAACATCCGGACGGGGGCTCTTTAGTAAATTTTTAAGCGGTTACCAAAAATCTACTGGAATAAAAAGGGCGCCGCGGATAGAGTTCCGCGGCGCCCAAGCCACACGCTAACAGCTTTAAGGAGTCAAAGCTGGTTTAGCCAAAGAAACGCTTGATCTCGATCTCGGCGTTCTCCAGGCAGTCGGAGCCGTGGATCACGTTGGCGTTGACATCGACAGCGAAGTCGCCGCGGATGGTGCCGGGGGCAGCATCAAGCGGGTTGGTAGCGCCCATAAGGGTGCGCATCTTGGAGACAGCGGAAAGACCGGAAACGACCATCTTGACGACCGGACCGCTCGTCATAAAGTCGCAGAGACCGCCAAAGAAAGGCTTGTCGGCCAGATGAGCGTAGTGCTCCTCGACGGTGGCGCGCTCAAGCGTGGTCATCTCCATGCGCTCAATGACAAGGCCGCTGCGCTCAATGCGAGCAACGATCTCGCCGATCTTGCGATCGCGCACGGCGTCGGGCTTAATCATGATGAAGGTCTTCTCGATAGCCATAAGGTAGCCTTTCAGATAGGTTCGCGCGTGCCCAAGTCCCATTCCGGCACCCGCTTGGACTGCATCGTAACAGAGTTTTAGCTGCAGTAAAACAAAAAGCTGTAATTTGAAACGCTACAATTTATTAAAGCGTTCCATATGTGTCACTTCTGTTTCGAAGCCCGATTAGAGTACCATCCTACCGCGCATCAACCGCATCAAACCGAGCGGACGGTCGGTTGCCGTCTGTGAACGCGCGCCCTTCACAACCTGCCCAAAGGTCCTCCAGAAGTTCTCAACAAGCCCCTCTCCCATAGCAATAAAATACGGGCGCCCGCACCAGCAGACGTCCGTAAAGCAAAACCGATTTATCAATACATGGCCAAAACGGCTTCAGCCAAACCCTTACTTTGCCCCGTGGCCCATCTCGACGACCTTGGTCAACGAGCCAAACACACCCTCATCGGCCGCAAGCTGCGCCTCGGCACGTTGCAGCTGTACGGCAACGGCGGCAGGGGCGGTGCCGCCCTCGGTCGTGCGCGCAGCGACAATCGACGGGATGTCGAGCGCCTCGGTAATATCGCGCTCAAAGAGCGGGCTTGCCTCCTGGAAGACCTCGAACGGTAGGTCCTCGAGGTTGCAGCCGCGCTTCTCGCACATCAGGACCAGATGCCCCACCACGGCGTGCGCCTCGCGGAACGGCAAGCCGCGCTTAGCCAGGTAGTCGGCAACGTCGGTGGCGGCAAGGTGACCCACGCCGCACTCGCGCGCCATGGCGCCCTCGTTGACAGTCCAGGTCGATATCATTCCGGCCATAACGGACAGGCACTGCATGAGCGTATGAGCGGTATCGAGCGCGCCCTCCTTGTCCTCCTGCAGGTCCTTGTTATAGGCAAGCGGCAGGCCCTTCATGGTCACGAGCAGCTGAACCAGGTTACCATAGACTCGACCGCTCTTGCCGCGGATGAGCTCGGCAAAATCGGGATTCTTCTTCTGCGGCATGATGGACGAACCGGTGGAGTACGAGTCGGAAAGCGTGATAAAGCCAAATTCGGAGCTCGACCACAGCACGATCTCCTCGGAAAGACGCGACAGGTGCATGGCCATGACGGAGCCGGCGTAATGCAGATCGAGCAGGAAATCGCGGTCGGAAACCGCATCGAGCGAGTTGGGAATCACGCCCGCAAAGCCAAGCTCGGCAGCCGTCATCTGACGATCGAGCGGATAGCTCGTACCGGCAAGCGCGGCAGCACCCAGCGGGCAGTTGTCGGCGGCATCAAAGGCGGCCTTCAGGCGCGTAAAGTCACGCGCGAACATCCAGGAATACGCCAGCAGATGATGCGACAGCAGCACGGGCTGAGCGTGCTGCATGTGCGTGTAGCCCGGCAGAATCACCTTGTCGTACTTCTTGGCCGCATCCACCAGCACATGGCGCAGCACAAGATTGGCCTCCATGAGCTCCTTGGCCAGCGCCTTGACGCCCAGGCGTGTGTCGGTCGCCACCTGGTCGTTGCGCGAACGCCCGGTATGCAAGCGCTTACCGGCCTCGCCGATGCGACGCGTCAGCTCGCTCTCGATGGACATATGAATGTCTTCGTCGTTGATGTCGAAGGTGAAGTTGCCGGCATCGATATCCTGTTCGATTCCGGTCAGGCCCTTGGCAATCGCCTGCTCGTCCTCGGCACTGATGATGCCCTGGGCCGCCAGCATTTTGGCATGCGCCTTAGAGCCGGCGATATCCTGCTTATAGAGATGTTTGTCGACCGGCAGCGACGCGCCAAACTCCTGCGTGACCTCGGCCACGCCCGCCTCAAAACGACCGCCCCAAAGAGCCATGGAACCGTCCCCTTTCTCCAAATACCAAAACAAGCGCCCAAAGAAATGCGCCATATCGCTAAAGCGATTTTTCAACCGCTAGTTTTACACATTCCCCACCGTGTGCGGATCCATGTAGCTAATTTGCAAAGAAGTGACGCGCCATGCACTTGGCGCCCAACGTCTCCCTCCGGATATTGCCCTGCGAACCATCGATCCAGGCCTTCAGGCTCATAGGGACGTCCTCGACCCTTGCAGCATCAAACTCGGGCGCGAGGGCAAGTAAAGCATGCGCGATAGCATTGAACATAATGGATACTCCTCATATATATAGGCGCAGAGCCGCCAAATTGATAGAAAGAGCCCCACCGGACAACCCCGGCGGGGCTCGGACTCAGCCGCAGTCGCGGCATCATATATGCGGGCGGAACGTAGGGGCCACCGATGTTAAGAAGTGTCAGCAAGCATAACGAAAGGTAGGGACCCCGTGCGCCCGTTATGTATCACGCGGATGGGCCGCGCGGATACCAAGAAAAGGAAGCCTTAAGCCTGGGCGGCAGCAGAGCTGGGACCCTGGACCTTAGCCCACGTCTTGAGCGACAGCGTATCGATCTCGATAAAGCCGGCGCTGGCCTTCTCGTCAAACGTGGTGTCACGGTCGTAGGTGGCCAGGCCATAGTCGTAAAGGCTGAAGGGGCTCTTGCGGCCGACAACATGGCAGTTGCCCTTAAAGAACTTCAGACGGACGGTGCCGGTCACGAACTTCTGGGTGTCGGCCATAAAGGCATCGAGCGCGTTTTTGAGCGGACTATACCACTGGCCGTTGTACACGGCGGTGGCCCAATCCTGCTCGAGCTTAATCTTGGTCTTGAGCAGGTCGCCCTCGACGCAGATATCCTCGAGTGCCTTGTGGGCGGTGATGAGCGTCAGGGCGCCGGGAACCTCATAGCACTCGCGGCTCTTGAGGCCCACCAGACGGTCCTCAACCAGGTCGAGACGGCCAAAGCCGTTGTCACCCGAAATCTTGTTGAGGGCGATGACGATCTCGGAGAGCTTCATCTTCTTGCCGTCGACGGCGACGGGCTTGCCCGCCTCAAACTCAATCTCGGTATACGTCGGGGTGTCGGGCGTGTCCTCGGGATTCTTGGTCATAACCCAGGCGTCGTCGAGCGGCTCGTTCCAGGGATCCTCCAGATGGCCGCACTCAATGGCACGACCCCACAGGTTGTCGTCGATGGAATAGGGGTTGTCGTTGGCACCCTCGGGAACCGGCACGTTGTGGGCGTGAGCATAGGCGACCTCGTCGGGACGGCACTTCAGATCCCACTCGCGAACCGGGGCGATAACCTTAAGCTCGGGGTCGAGGGCTTTGACGGCAGCCTCAAAACGAACCTGGTCGTTACCCTTGCCGGTGCAGCCGTGGGCGACGTAGGTCGCGCCAAACTCGTGAGCGACCTCGACAAGCTTCTTGGCGAGCAGCGGGCGAGACAGGGCGGAGAGTAGCGGATACTTGTTCTCGTACATGGAGTTTGCAGCGATGGCTTTGGTCAGGAACTCATCGGAGAACTCGTCGCGCAGGTCGAGCACCTGGCAATCGAGAACGCCCAGGTCGAGCGCCTTCTGCTTCTTGGCATCCAGTCCGGTCTCTTCCTGGCCCACGTTGCCGCAGACACAAACGACATCGAGATTCTTCTCGTCCTGGAGCCACTTGACACATACGGATGTATCAAGACCACCGGAATATGCGAGAACGACTTTTTCCTTGCTCATGGCTGTTTCCTTTCGCCCTTGGTAGCTAGTTAGAACATCGGTCAGTTGCAAGTCATTTCGAGGTCAAAAACCGTGCAATATCAGGTTAAATAGCAAAAAGCAGCACAACATGCCCTAGAAACATGCGTCTATGTCGTGCTAAAACCCAACGACCTCAAAATGACTCTGTTGGGGCATTTCACCCCATACGAACAGAGACGATTGTTATCGTCGTCGGGAAATTGCGCGCTGGCGTCGGATGGCATTGTCTGCAGTAGTGATGATCTTTACGAACTGCATCTGCCTCTCCTTTCACGTATCGCCGGGCGCAATTCAAATATCGTAAACGGTACCTTTTCCTCGGTAAGCGGCTCTTTTGCCGTCTCCGTTTTCGATGTTCGCTATATTACGCTAAAGTGCCCGCAGCACAAGCGACAAATTCAAATTTCTGAAAAGTTTTTTCATTACTTTGTGAAGCGTGGTGCAAATACGCGTCAACCCTGCGAAAATACGCTCGATTACCAACCGGAGGGTTATTCCGCCCGAAACAATTTAGAAACGGAAAGGCGCTTTTATGCAGACTTATGAATCAGACGCTAACATCGGCAACATTAAACTCATCGCCGTCGACATGGACAAGACGCTGCTCACCGACGAGCGTGTGCTGCCCCAGGGCCTTGATGAGCGCCTGGACAAGCTCGCCGACGCCGGCATCGTATTCTGTCCCGCCAGCGGACGTCCCGCCCCCAAGCTCGAGGAGATGTTCGAGGACATCAAGGGCCGCATCGCCTTTTGCCCCGATAACGGAGCCTGCGTTATCTACCGTGGCAACTATATCTATAAGAGCACTATCGATGTGGCACTGTATCAGCAGGTGCTTGCGCGCGCCTCGGAGGATTCGCGCGCTGTCCCCGTGCTGTGCTGCTTCGACGAGTTTTACGTGCTTGCCCGCGACCATCAATACCACGACGAGATCAGCGTGTACTACAACACGATCAACTACGTCGATACCTTTGAAGGCCTTGACGTCGAGTCCAACAAGATCTCGATCTTCTTCCCCGACTATGATGCTGAGCCCGCATTTCGCGAGGACTATAACCCCGCATTCTCGGACCAGCTCTATGTCACCAATGCCGGCCGCGAGTGGATCGACTTTATGAACCTGGGCGTCGACAAGGGTTCGGGCGTGGCGCACCTGTGCGAGCAGCTCGGCATCGATATCGCCGATGCTGCAGCCGTGGGCGATACCTACAACGACATCCCCATGCTGGAGCGCGTCGGCCACAGCTTTATCGTGGACAACGCCGAGGAGCATATGAACACGCATGCTAAGTGGCGCATTCCGAGCAACAACGACGGGGGCGTACTGACGCTCATCGACGCCATCTTGGCGGCTCGTTAACATAGCTTGTCGGACCTGGCCGGGCGACGCGGGTAAGTTTTTCGTTCGGTCAGGTCCTGGGCTCGCTCGAAGGCCACATTAAGTGGCCTTCGGCTCGTGCGGAATCTACGAAAAACTTACCCGCGTCGCCCGGCCAGGTCCTAGGTTTACTTGTCTGCCGCCTAGATGGCGTCTTGGCGTCTAGATACTTTGGCTGAATTAAATTGAATGAAGGGAGCTCCTTGTTGATGAGGGGCTCCCTTCTGTTTTGGCTACTTTGGGGTTGTTGGTACGTCTTTATTTGGCGTCGGCCCAGGTTATGCCGGTGCTGGCTTCGGCGATGAGGGGCACGCGCAAGTCTACGACGTGTTCCATGACGTCTTGGACCATGGCGGTTAGGCGCTCGACTTCGTTGGCCGGACACTCAAAGTCCAGTTCGTCGTGTACTTGTAGGATCATGTGGGCGGCAAAGCCCTCTTCTTCCAGGCGGCGGCTTACGCGGGCCATTGCAATCTTGATGATGTCGGCCGCGGTGCCCTGCATGGGGTGGTTCATGGCCGTGCGCTCGCCAAAGCCGCGGAGTTGCGGGTTTTTGGCCTTGAGCTCCGGAATATGGCGACGGCGGCCGTACATGGTCTCGGCGTAGCCCGTCTGCTTGGCACGTGCCACCACGTTGTCGAGGAACGTGCGCACGCCCGGGTAGGCCTCGTAGTAGCGATCAATCATATCGCGCGCCTCGACCATCGAGATATGCAGCGACTGCGACAGGCCATAGGCCTGCTGGCCGTACACGATGCCAAAGTTCACGGCCTTGGCGCGGCTGCGCAGGTCGGGTGTCACCTCGGACACCGGCACGCCAAATACGCGCGCGGCTGTCTCGGCATGGAAGTCCTCGCCCTCGTTAAAGGCGCGCACCAGGTGCTCGTCACCCGAGAGGTGCGCCAGCAGACGCAGCTCGATCTGCGAGTAGTCCACCGCCAAAAAGACACTTCCCTCGCCCGCCGAAAACGCCGTCTTGACGGTACGGCCCAGCTCCGAGCGCGTCGGGATGTTCTGTAGGTTCGGGTCGCTCGAAGACAGACGCCCCGTCGCGGTGATGGTCTGGTTGTACGTGGTGTGTACGCGACCGTCGCCACGACGCAGCGGACCTAGCGTGTCCAGATAGGTCGACTTAATCTTGGACTTCTCACGCCAGTCCAAGATCAGACGCACGATTTCGTGGTCAAGGGCAAGGTCACTCAGCACCTTGGCATTGGTCGAATAGTAGCCGCGCTTGGTCTTTTTGAGACCCTTGGTCGGAAGGCCCATCACATCAAAGAGCACATGCGAGAGCTGCATGGGGCTGCCGATGTTAAAGGTCTCGTCACCGGCAAGGTTGCGAATGCTTCGCTCGACCTCGGTGATCTGGGTCGCCAGGCCCTCGGACAGGCTGCGCAGCCGATCGGGATCCACGAGCATGCCCGCGCGCTCCATCTTGGCAAGCACCGGCACAAGCGGCATCTCGATGCCGTCGAACACGTTGACGGCGTTCTCACGGGCCATGCGATCGCGCAGCGGCGCCACGAGCGCCAGCGTCAAGGCAGCCGTGCGAGCGGCGGGCACAGGAGCGTCCTCGCCGGCACCCTCTGCACCGCGCGCCGCAGGCAGCGCCATCTGCAGATAGGTATCGGCCAGATACGCCTCATCAAACTCGGAGCGGTCGGAATCCAGCAGGTAGGCGGCGACCACGGTATCGAAGATGCGCGTAGGATCGACGGCCAGCGGATCCATGAGCTCGGGCTCAGAAGAATCAATGGGCGAAAGCTCATGCAGCAGTGCCTTCATATCCGGGCTCGCCACGCGGCCCTCCATAAACAAGCGCGCGAGCACACCGGCAATCACGCCGCGGGCAACGTTAAAGCCATCGACCTCGGCGGGCGCAGCGCCGTCGCCCTCCTCAAGCGCAAGCAGCCCTTTGGACGTCGCCAGCCACAGCGTGCGTGTCAGGCCAAAAAGCGCGCCCTCCTCCTTGTCGTCGTCCACCACGGCGGCAATCCACTCGCCTGCCTCGATCGCGCGAGCGATCTCGGCGGCAGCGGCAGCGAGCGCCTCGGCATCGCCAGCGGCAGCACGCAAAACGGCGGGAATCTCAAACGTACTGGCCGCAGCCCCGCCCTCGCCGCCAATCAGCGCCAGGAAGCGGTTCTGCATGGCCGTAATGCCCAGCCCGCCCAGTGCCGCGGACACCTCATCGGCAGAAAACGCCGGAAAGGACGTCGCGTCAAAGTCGAGCTCGACAGGCGCATCGGTGCGAATGGTTGCGACCTTGCGGCTCAGCAGCGCATCGTCGATATGCGCACGCAGGTTCTCGCCCATCTTGCCCCTGACCTCGTCGGCATGCGCGATGACCTCGTCAAGGCTGCCGTACTGCGCGATGAGCGCGCTCGCCTTTTTGGGGCCGATGCCCGGTACGCCGGGAATGTTGTCCGACGTATCGCCCTTCAGGCCGTAAAAATCGGGCACGAGCGCCGGCGTAATGCCGTGATACAGGTCATCCACACTCTCGGGCGTCATAATCGCCACGTCGGACAGGCCCTTGCGGGTCGAGACCACGTTGACGTGCTTGGTCACGAGCTGATACATGTCGCGGTCGCCGGTCACCAGCAGCATGTCGCAGCCGGCTTCCTCACCCAGACGAGCCATGGTACCCAGGATATCGTCGCCTTCCCAGCCCTCGGACTGCAGAATCGGCACGTTGAGCGCCGTGAGCAGCTCCTTAATCATCGGAAACTGCGCGTGCAGATCGGGGTCCATGGGCGGGCGCTGCGCCTTATACTGCGGCAGCATCTCCATGCGCACGCGCGGTTTGCCCTTATCAAACGCCACGACCACACCGTCGGGGTTAAAGGCGTCGACCATCTTAAGAAACATGTTCAGAAAGCCAAAGATCGCGTTGGTGGGGCGACCGTCCGGCGCGTTCATGGTCGGCGGCACGGCGTGGAAGGCACGGTGCATGAGCGAGTTGCCGTCGATAACGGCAAAAGTACGGCGTTTGTCAGACATATTGAATACCTCGCTTTGGGCTGGGCACGATTTGCTCCCACCAGTTTACACGCTCCCCGCCCCGCGGCCACCGCACATCAAGCTCCCCCGCCACCGCGCGCCCGTGCGTGATACGATGGCTCACGGTACATCAACCAGCACGATCGATCCGAAAGGAGCCTGCGTCATGGAGCGTCCCTGCGCATGGAAAAAGTACACGCCACAGCAGATCGAGGAGCTCGAGGAGCTTTGCCGCGGCTATAAGCAGTTTTTGAGCGAGAACAAGACCGAGCGCCTGTGCGTCAAGACCGGGATCAAGATGGCCGAGGAGGCGGGCTACGCCAACCTGGAGACCGTGATCGCCGAGGGCCGCGCGCTCAAGGCCGGCGACAAGGTGTACGCCGCCAATCACGGCAAGGACCTTATGCTCGTCAACCTTGGCACCGCCCCGCTCGAGCAGGGCTTTAACATCCTGGGCGCCCACGTTGACTCGCCGCGTCTGGACCTCAAGCAGAATCCCGCCTTCGAGGCCGGCGACATGGCCTACCTCGACACGCACTACTATGGCGGCGTCAAGAGCTACCACTGGGTGGCCTCCCCGCTTGCACTCGTGGGCGTCATCTGCAAAAAGGATGGCACCACCGTCGACATCAACATCGGCGACAAGGCAGACGATCCGGTCTTTACCATCTCCGACCTGCTGATTCACCTCTCGAGCGAGCAGATGTCCAAGCCCGCCAAGGACGCCGTCGACGCCGAGATCCTCGACGTGATCGTGGGCGGCCGCCCCGTCAAGTTTGACGAGGACGACAAAGACGCTCCCAAGGAGCCCGTCAAGCAGATGTTCCTGGACATCCTCAAAGAGCAGTACGACGTCGAGGAGGAGGACTTCCTCTCCGCCGAAATCGAGGTCGTGCCCGCCGGCCCCGCCCGCGACATGGGCCTCGACCGCTCCATGATTCTGGGCTATGGCCACGACGATCGCGTCTGCGCTTACCCCTCCATGCTCGCCCAGATCGACGTTGCCAACGTGGAGCGCACGAGCATCACGCTCATCGTCGACAAGGAGGAGATCGGCTCCGTGGGCGCCACCGGCATGACGAGCCGCTTCTTCGAGAACGCCGTCGCCGAGATCATGACGCTTGCCGGCGAGGGCAGCCCGCTGGCCCTGCGCCGTGCACTCGCCCACAGCCGCATGCTTTCCTCCGACGTGTCCGCCGGCTTCGACCCGGGCTATGCCGGCAAGTTCGAGACCAAAAACGCAGCCTTCATGGGTCGTGGCCTGTGCTTTAACAAGTACACGGGCAGTCGCGGCAAGGGCGGCTCCAACGATGCCGACGCCGAGTACGTGGCCCTCGTCCGCGACATCATGGACGAGGCCGGCGTGGACTTCCAGACCTGCGAGCTCGGCCGCGTCAACGCGGGCGGCGGCGGCACCATCGCCTACATCATGGCCAAGTACGGCATGAACGTCATCGACTCCGGCGTTGCCGTCCTGTCCATGCACGCCCTGTGGGAGGTCGCCAACAAGGCCGACATCTACGAGGCATATCGCGGCTACAAGGCCTTCCTCGAGCGCGTCTAACCAACCCTCGTAAAACGAGCCCAACCAGCCCTTCATAACTTGCGGTGAAGTAGTTCCCAAACACGCCTTTTAACAGACAAAACAGGAATTATTCCACCGCAACTTCCTTTTTGGCAGAGGAGAGTCCATGCTGCAGATCATCATTTCGCCCGCCAAGCAGATGCGCGCGGCCCAAGATGCTTTTGAAGTCCTGGGCATTCCACCTTTTGCGCACGAGACGGCTCGCCTCCACCGCGCACTGCTAGATATCGAACGAAATGAAGGCAGCGGCGGCCTGCAAGCGCTATGGAACGTGAGTGACAAACTGCTGGGGCTTTGCCTCAACACCCTGCATGAGTTCGGGTCCATCCTGAAAAACGGCGATCTCGACAATCCCGAACTCGCCCGTCACCTCTCCCCTGCCGTCATGTCCTATCACGGCATTCAATACCAGAGCATGGCGCCCGAGGTCATGGATGCCGCACAGCTCGACTGGCTGCAAGACCATCTATGGATCCTCTCGGGCCTTTACGGATGCGTACGCCCCTTTCATGCCGTTGAACCGTATCGGCTGGAGATGGGCGCGAAGCTTGCCGTCGACGATGCCCAAGACCTCTACGCGTTTTGGGGCGACAAGCTCGCACGGGCCATCGCTCCAGCGGACTCCAACGTTACGATCGTCAACCTCGCCAGTGCGGAATACGCCAAAGCCGTTCTGCCCCGCCTCACCACCGATGTCACGGTCGTCACATGCCTCTTTGGCGAAGGCATCCGCAACGGCAAGCCCATCCAGCGCTCGACCGCCAGCAAAAAGGCACGCGGCTCCATGGTGCGCTGGATGGCAGAAAACAAGCTCGAGGATGTAAGCGGGCTCACCGCGTTCGACGTTGGCTATCGCCACTTTCCCGAGCTTTCAAATAAAAACACTTTGGTCTTCCTGAACGAACAGGCCTTGTAGGATCACCGTTACTTTTAAATGTGCTGCCTAGGCACGGCGCCTATTCCGCCAAGCCATCGGCCTTTGCAATCTCGCTCGTCGAGCCATCTTGATAGGTAATCTTAACGTGCTCCACGTCGGATACCGTAACGCCCGACGGGGGCTCCAGGCGCCATTCCGTCAGCGCGATATCCATCGTCGTGGGCACATCCCCTTGATCTTTGAGCTTCACCGTGAGCGTTTTGAGCGCCGCATCGAAGGTCACGCGCTCGATCTCTTCACCAGGAATGGAACCACCGCTCAGCTGCAGCTGGACAAATCCATCGCACGGATACCAATAGTCGCCCGGCGCGGCAACGGTATTGCCGCCAGCAACCTTCACCGTCATGATCGGCAGGCTATCGTCCGCCTCAAACGCCCAGGCAGCTCCCCCACGCCCGCCAAACGTCCAGATGCAACAGGCAATCGACATCACGACAAGAATCGCAAAACCAATTGCGATCAGCCCATGATGGGCGCGGCCCTCCTCGGCCGAGACATTCCACTGCGTCTCTCGATATAGATGCTTGTCTTCCATGTTCGCCTCCCCATGGGCATGCTCATCGCGTCAATCGTACCCATTCAGGCTATACTTGAGCCCACCACATAAACGGGGAGCTTGCGGGACAAGACGGCAGGCTGAGACTGGGCGCGCCCGCCCTGACCCGCAAACCTGATATGGGCAATGCCAACGAAGGGAGCCGTGCCAATGAGCACACAGACCGAGCCCACGCTCGTCACGCAAATCGACTTCGCCCGCGCCGGGCAGATCACGCCGCAGATGAAGGAGGTCGCCGATCGCGAGCATCGCGACCCCGAATACATCCGCGAGCGCGTGGCAGACGGCCGCATCGCCATTCCCGCCAACATCGTGCACATCAAAAAGGGCATGCGCGCCTTTGGCGTCGGTGAGGGCCTGTCCACCAAGGTCAACGTGAACCTGGGTATCTCGGGCGACAAGGCCGATGCCGCCGAGGAATGGAAGAAGGTCAAGATCGCCGAGGACTTTGGCGCTGACGCCATCATGGACCTCTCCAACTCGGGCAAGACGCGCCAGTTCCGCCAGCAGCTCATCGACGAGACGCCGCTCATGGTAGGCACCGTCCCCATGTACGACGCCATCGGCTACATGGAAAAGCCGCTGGTCAAGCTCACCAAGGACGACCTGTTCGAAGTCGTGCGCGCGCATGCCGAGGACGGCGTGGACTTTATGACCATTCACTGCGGCATCAACAAGTCGGTCACCAAGACCTTTAAGGAGACCGGCCGCCTGATGAACATCGTGAGCCGCGGCGGCTCACTGCTGTTTGGCTGGATGGAGGTCACCGGTAACGAGAACCCGTTCTATGAGTTCTACGACGAGTTGCTCGAGATTTGCCACGAGTACGACGTGACGATTTCGCTCGGCGACTCCTGCCGCCCGGGCTGCCTCTACGACTCCAACGACGCCACCGAGACCGCTGAGATGATCGAGCTGGGCAAGCTGTGCAAGCGCGCTTGGGCCGCCGGCGTCCAGGTCATGGTCGAGGGCCCGGGTCACATGGCGCTCGACGAGATCGCTGCCAATATGAAACTGCAGAAGCGCCTGTGCCACAATGCTCCGTTCTATGTGCTCGGGCCGCTGGTGACCGATATCGGCGTGGGTTACGACCACATCACCGCTGCCATCGGCGGCGCCATCTCCGCCAGCTCCGGTGCCGACTTCCTGTGCTACGTGACACCGGCAGAGCACCTATGCCTGCCCAACGCCCAGGATGTGCTCGATGGCCTCATGGCCACCAAGATCGCCGCACACGCCGCCGACATCGCCAAAAAGGTGCCCCACGCCCGCGACATGGACGACAAGATGGGCCAGGCACGCCGCAAGCTCGACTGGGACGCCATGTGGAAGTGCGCGCTCGACCCGGTTACGGGCAAGAAGCGCTACGAGGAGTCCCCTGCCGCCACTGAGGGCACCTGCACCATGTGCGGCAAGATGTGTGCTGTCCGCACCGTCAACAAGATCTTCGAGGGCACCACGATCGACCTCGGCATGGAGGACTAGCCCTGTCGCCGCGGCCGCTTCTGGCGGCGAGCTGGCGCCTGTCAATTATTGACGCGTGAACATTTGCTTACATTTGCGTAAAGATTGCATCGCCCGCCCGGGTTCGACACAGAGTCGGCCCGGGCATCTTTATAATGCTGGCTTAAAGACCCATTTGATTCCGACCGAACAAGGGAGCGAACATGGATCGCAGTAAGGTACCTGCCGTTCTATCCATCGCAGGATCCGATTCCAGCGGTGGCGCCGGCATTCAGGCCGACATCAAGACCATCACGGCGCACCGCCTGTATGCCGAGACGGCTATCACCGCTATCACCGCACAGAACACCCTGGGCGTCACCGCCGTGCAGAACATCTCCCCGAATATTGTCGCGGCGCAGATCGATGCCGTTTTTGACGATATCCGCCCCAACGCCGTCAAGATTGGCATGGTTTCCTCTGCCGAGATTATCGATGTTATCGCCGACCGCCTGAGCGCTTGGAACGCGACAAACGTGGTAGTCGACCCCGTCATGGTAGCCACCTCGGGCGCACGGCTGATTGCCGAAGATGCCGCCGAAGCGCTTACATGCCGCCTGTTCCCGCTGGCGACCGTCATCACGCCCAATATTCCCGAGGCCATGGCGCTGCTCGATTACGAGGTCGATTCCGAGCGCACACAGCAAAATGCCGCCATGCTCCTCACCCGCCGCTTTGGTTGCGCATCCCTCGTTAAGGGTGGGCATCTTGTCAACGAGGCCAACGATGTACTGGCCGAACCCGCGCCACTCGATGACGAGGGCAACCATCTGGGAGATCCACTCACCACGTGGTTCCGCCACAAGCGCATCGAGACCGACAACACGCACGGCACCGGCTGCACGCTCTCGTCCGCCATCGCCTGCGCGCTGGCCCAGGGCATGGATCTTGCCGACGCCGTCAACGCGGGCAAGGCCTACCTAACGGGCGCCCTCGCCGCCGGCTTTGACATGGGCAAAGGTTCCGGCCCCGTCAATCACATGTGGCAGTATTAAGATTCGCAGCCCAAACCACCGCAAAGGGGACAGACACCTTTGCGGTGGTTTGGGGTCGCGCTACTCACCGAGCATCTCTTGGAGCTTGGCTGCCACGGCGTGGCCCAGGTTCTCGTGGCTTTCGGGCATCATGTGCAGATAATCGATATCGCCCGGCTCGGCAAAGTCGGCGGCATTCAAAAAGTCGCAGCCAAACTGCTCGGCTACGTGCGCGTAGTACTCGGCAAAATGCTCCGAGGCCTCGGCGGAATGCTCGTCAAAATCGGTCATATATACATCGGCGATTTGCGGCTTAATCTTGATAGGCGCCATCAGCAAAATGCGCGGGCAGGGCGCGGCATCGGTCCAGGGAAACGCGCGGACGGCGCGAATCAGCGCCATGGCGCCACGGGCGATATCGGAAGCCGTCACGTTAAAGACCGTCTTACAGTCGTTGGTGCCCAGCATGATCACAATGGCGTCCAGCGGCTTATGGGCCTCGAGCAGCATCGGAAGCGCGCGAATGCCGTTGAGGTTAGTGTCCAGGTGGCACATGTCGTCGCGTACCGTCGTGCGGCCGTTGAGGCCTTCTTCAATTACATGCCAGCCCTCGCCTAAGTCACGTTGGACCACGCCACACCAGCGCACATCCTGCGCATAGCGCACCGCGGTACCGTCGCGCATGCCCGCCGGATCGTAACCATAGGTGTTGCTGTCACCAAAGCACAGAACGTTTTTCATCGTAAGCTCTCCACTCAATAAAAAGCCGACAGGAGCAGCCTCTCCCGTCGGCTCGGTATATCGCATCACGAGCACCGTTTACAGGTACTTGCGCCAGTCGTCGTCATCCTCGTCATCCTCGGCAGCGGCCTGAGCCTGCTCGGCGGCACGGGCGGCTGCGGCGCGGGCGGCAACCTGAGCATAGGACTCCTCGTTTCGCTCGGGGAAGTTTGCCAGCACGTGCTCGAATTTGGCGAAGTCCTCGTCCCAGCGCGTAGAGGGCACGGCAAAGAAGACCTGCTTGACCTTGAAGTCGCCCGATGCGAGCTCCTTGCGGAAGAGCTCGGCCACGGCCTCGGCATCAAAGCCGTTGTTGTCGCAGCCCCATGCGCCCAGCACGAGCTTCTCGCGACCCAACTCGTCGCAGATGGCGAGCACAAAGCGGATGCGGTCGCGCAGGGCATCCAGCAGAGCATCGTCGCTCACGCGATACTCCTGGCGGGCGCGCTTAACGTTGGGCGCGGCGGCCACGATCACGTCGGCGTATGCATGCACGTGGTTGCGGTCGAAGCGCACCGCAGGCACCACTAGGGCACGGTTACGATAGAGCTCGCAGTTGATGTTGCGGCGACGGTTCTCGCCGTACCACTTACGCTGCCTATCGAGAACGTTGTACAGATACGAATCGGCGCAGAGCGTAGCCTCCTGGCCCAGATAACCCTGAATATATCCACCGCCCGGATTGGTAAACGAGGCAAAGGCGAGCACGGCCATGTCGCAGAACTGCGCATAGCCGCGACCGTTATCGAGGATTGCCTGCGTGGCGGAGGCATCAAGCACAGTGACCTCGGGCAGGACCGGAGCGGGCTCCTCAGCAGGCGCGGACTCAGCTTCGACGATTTCCTCGGCAGGCTCCTCGACGGGCTCGGGCGCCGCCTCGGTCTCGGGCGCTGCCTCGACCTCGGCAGTCTCCGCGTTCTCGACGTCCTCGGCGACCTGCTCTTCGGGGGCCACAGCAGTCTGAACCTTGGCCTTCATCGCCGCGACAAAGCCGGCAGGCATACCGTCGAATTCGCGAACGCCGGCAAGCGAGCGCTCGATATCCTTGGCACACGCCTCGGACACAGCCGCCACGTGGCGCTCGGCGGCCTTTGCGCGAGCCTCACGCTTGGGGTTGGGCTGTCCCGCGCGGTTGGGCCTGCGGTTACGGTTCCTGTTGTCGACATCTGCCATGAGTGGTCACCTTTCCTGTCGCTGCCGCTTTCGGTTTTTCCCATCCATGATACCCCGCCACGTACAAAAAAGACGGCCCCGAAGGACCGCCTTTCGCATTGATTTACGCACGCGGCAAGCACCGCTGCAACTCGCCGCTAGTCGCGACGACCAAGGATATTCAGGATACGCAGGAACACGTTGATGATATCCACGAACAGGTTGGACGCCATGAGCACGGCGTTGGGCAGCGTGGGCGGCACCGTCGTGGCCACATAGGTGTCGTAGCCAATAAAACCGGCGAACACCACGATCACGATCAGGTCGGTAATAGACTGCGAAACACCCATAAACATCAGCACGATCTCGACCAGGATCGTGGCAAGCAGAACGCCAAAACCGATGCCGTACACGCGCTGGAAGAACTTGGGGAAGGTCACGCCCAGCGCGCCAAAGACAAAGGTGATGGCGGCGGTGGCGATAAAGGCAGTGTTGATGGTGGGCAGGTCGTAGTTGGCAAGGCCAAACGACGCGGTCAGGCCAAAGGTGCTCGCAAAGATTACGTAGCCCACAAGGGACAGGCCCACGGACTGCTTGCTGGCGGCGGCCGACATCATGACCATGCCGACGATGGTCAAAATAAACGAGCCAAAGACCAGCGGCAAGGCTGCGCCGCTCATCATCATGCGCGCAAACGACATGGTGCTCGTAAAGTAGGCGCCGGCGCCCATGGCGCAAAAGCCCAAAAAGATCAGGGCAGACATGGTGAGGTTGTACGCGCGCGGCGACATCTCCTTGACACGGCTTGCACCGGTCTCGATGGGGCCGTTCTGATAGCCCTGGATATCGTTCATACTTCGTCCTTTCAAAAAGCGCACGACAGCGCCGTAGGTGACAAGATTCCTGCCATTGTACCCGAATGCCGCACGTCCTTACCTACGGCGCTCGCCCTCAAGCGTACGATCAAAGGCCCAGACCCACCAACGCATCACGTGTGCCTGCGAGCCGTCTGCCCGCTCGCGCGTCTGGTCCTCCAGATACAGCTCGGTCGCGTGCCCGCCAAAACGCACCTTATAGGTTGCCGTACGGATGCCGTGAACCGTCAGGCCAAACCCAGTGGTCGAGACAATCTCGTCAATCGTAAAGCAACGACCGTCGACCCAGCAGACGGTGACCGGCACGACCTGTCCGCCCGCGAGGATGCGAGCCACGACGTCCACATACTGCTTGTGCACGCGCCGAGTTTTGCCATCTGTCTGTCGATATTCCATGTCTCCTATTATCGAACGCATGTTTGCATGTTGTAAAGCGAACAGACTGTGGTTTTGGAGTGTCGGAGCGAACGCGCGTGTCCGCATGGCGTGATAGCAAAAAGAACACCCACGGTCAACAGGGCTAATATTCAATTTTAGTGCCAAAAAAATACTTCTCCCATCAGAACTCGGCAAAGAAACCCGCAGGAGGTGATACGATTTATCATGTTTTTGTAACGTGTCTGCAAACTTCGAGAAAGCCCATATATGGACGTAACGTTCTCAACCTTCCTCGGCCAAATTGTGTCGAACCCAGTCCTTGCCGTCACCGTGATCCTCGCGTTGGGCGCCATCTTCGTCAATGGATGGACCGACGCGCCCAACGCCATCGCGACCTGTGTCACTACGCGTTGCATGCCCGCCCGCGCCGCCATTCTCATGAGCGCCGCATTCAACTTCCTCGGCGTGCTCATCATGACGCACTTTAATGCGAGCGTCGCCAATACCATCTCGCATATCGTCGACTTTGGCGGAAACAGCACCATGGCGCTCGCCTGCCTGTGCGCGGCCCTGTTCTCCATCGTCGTCTACGGCGCCACAGCGTCGCGTTTTGGCATCCCCACCTCGCAAAGCCACAGCCTTATCGCCGGCCTGACCGGTGCCGCTATCGCCCTCGGCGGCGCGAGCAGCGTCAACGTCCACGAGTGGATGAAGGTCATCTACGGCCTGGCGCTCTCCATCGGCCTGGGCTTTGTCATGGGCTGGGTTCTGTGCAAGCTCGTCTCGATTCTTTTCGCCGCCGCCAACAGGCGACGTGCCAATGTCTTCTTTAAATACGCTCAGATCGCGAGCGCTGCGGCCATGAGCTTTATGCACGGCGCGCAGGATGGACAGAAGTTCATCGGCGTGCTCTTTTTAGGCGTAGCCTTCGCAAACGGCCAGACTAGCGTCGGCGATGCCGGCATCCCCATCTGGATTATGCTGCTGTGCTCGGCCACTATGGGTATCGGCACCAGCGTGGGCGGTGAGCGCATCATCAAGTCCGTCGGCCAGAGCATGGTTAAGCTCGAGAAGTATCAGGGCTTCTCCGCCGACCTCGCGGGCGCGGCGAACCTGCTGCTTGCCACCCTTACCGGCATCCCCGTGTCCTCCACACACATCAAGACCTGCGCCATCATGGGCGTCGGTGCTGTCAAGCGCCTCTCGGCCATCAACTTCGGCGTCGTCAAGGACATGATGTTCACCTGGTTCTTCACCTTCCCCGCCTGCGGACTCATCAGCTTTGTCATGGCCAAGCTGTTCATGATGTTCCTCTAGTCAAACCGAACGTCCATCCGGACCGCAACACTTCGCCCACCCGTCTTCGCCTCGAAAGGACCCACTCATGGCAAAGAAACCCGATTCGTTCTACTTTGACAACTACGTCGCTTGCGCCGACCTCGCCGTCCAGGCCGCAGAGCTGCTCACCAAGATTTTTGAGAACTTTGACCCCGCGCAGATCCACGACATGCTCGATAAGATGCATGCGATTGAGCATGCGGCAGACAAGAAGCACCATGAGCTCGAAGACGCCTTGCTCACCGCCTTTATCACCCCGCTCGAGCGCGAGGATCTGAATCTGATGAGCTGCTCACTCGACACCGTGCTCGACCGCATCGAGGGTGTCGTGCAGCGCGTCTACTTCACCAACATTCAGAGCATCCATCCCGACGCCATCGTCATCGCCCACAAGGTAACCGATGCCTGTCGTGCCATGAAGGACCTGATGGTCGAGCTTCCCAACTACCGCAAGTCCAAAACGCTGCGCGAACTCGTCATCCAGATCAACACCATCGAGTCCGAGGCCGACGAGCTCTATATCAACGCCATGCGCAACCTGCACGTTAACGGCAAGGACCCGCTCGAGGTCATCGCTTGGCGTGACGTGTACGCCTTCCTGGAGTACTGCGCCGACTGCTGCGAGAATGTGGCCGATGTCGTGGATTCGATTGTCATGAAGAACAGTTAATTGGGGGTACATGTCCCACCGGTCGCGGGCCCGGCCACTAATAACCTTTTTCACTCCGGCTGCAAGCAGAGTCGTTCAAAAGGTTATTAGTGGCCGGGCCCGCTCCCTTATGCACCACCATTGGGAACTTTGGCTGATAGGTTTAGCGCAATGGGGGTTTGGCTGAAGGGACCTTTGGTATCCGTTCGGACACTTTGGCCCTTGATGAGCGTTTGGCTGATTGCTGCTTTGGGTACTGTTTGGGTTACTTTGGGTTTGTTTGATTTTTAATTGTTGGAGGGCTTGTATGTCTTATTTGGATCTGGCTCGGGGTCGGTATTCTTGTCGTGAGTTTGAAGATCGGGCTGTGGAGCAGGCTGTGGTGGATGCCATTGTTGAGGCGGGGCGGATTGCTCCTTCTGCGTGTAATAATCATCCAACCCGTGTGATGGTGTTGGATACGCCTGAGCTCCTGGAGAAGGCTGCTGCTTGTCAGCCTCGGTTTGCTCGTGATGGGTCTATCTTTGGGGCTCCGCTTGTCTTCCTCATTTGCAGCGTTACCGATGATGCTTGGGTGCGCCCGTATGACCAGATGAATTCCAGTGAAATCGATACGTCCATCGTGTGTGATCAGATGATGATGGAGGCCACCGAGCAGGGCCTGGGAACGTGCTGGGTGTGCCATTTTAAGCCTGAGATGGCCCGTGAGCAGTTCGACCTGCCCGAGGGCGTCTATCCCTATCACATGCTCGTCTGTGGCTATCCTGCCGACCATATCGCCGACCCCGAGCATCGAGAGGCTCGCACCATTCCCCTCTCCGACTTCCTCCTCAAGTAGGTTTTGGGACATGCCTCAAAACCTACCCTTGACCGCTCACCCGTTCATCGAGTTCTGCGCCACTATGTGCAGGACTCGGTTTTTTTGTTGCGCACCCCTGCACACCCTGCACAGTCATAAAAAAGGACCCGCAAGCTGCGGGTCCTTTCTAGGCACTAAATTGTAGGCCGAATGTTAGTCCAGGTCGTCGGCGGCAAAGTTGTCGATCGGGGCGAAGGGATCGGCCACGGGGACAACCGGATCGGCGACGGGCAGCGGCTCGGCGGCGGGAACGGTCACCGCGGGAGAAGCGGCAGAACCGACCGGCGTGGAGGCCATGAGGTCGGCCGGGAAGGAATTCTGGGCATCGTCCATGAAGTGCTGGATGAGCTTGAGATACTCGGCCTTGAACTCCTCACGGGAAGCCTTGAGACGATCGATCTCCTCGAGCTCGGCCTGCTTTTCGGTCAGAGCCTGGCGGATAACCTCGCGGGCCTTGGCGTCAGCCTCGTTGCGGATACGCTCAGCGTTCTCGTTGGCATCGTTGACGATGGTCTCAGCGGTCTGCTGGGCAGCGATCAGGGCAGCGGAAATCTGGCGCTCCTGAGCGGAGAAGTCAGGGGCGGGAGCGGCCACGGGGGCGGCAGGAGCGGCCTGGGCGGTGGCATCCTGAGCCTGGGCAAGCTGAGCCTGCGCATCGGCAAGCTGCTGCTCGGTAGCAGTCAGACGACCCTTAAGGTCAACGATCTTAGCGAGCATAGCGTCAACCTCGGAAGACAGCGTCTCCAAGAAGACGTCGACCTCGGCAGGATCGTAGCCACGCTTGGCCTCAGAGAAAGTCTGAGCCTGGATGTCTGCGGGGGTAATAGCCATAACAAGTCTCCTTTTTCATCGCCTCGGCGCTACACGCCCGACGTAAGTTACTAAGTCAGTTCTATACGAGTATACCTATAAGAAGCTGCAGAACCAGCCTCTGCACCAACTGCAACGCAATAATCGCAACGACCGGCGAAAAATCGATACCGCCCATCGGCGGGATGAAACGACGGAACAGGTTGAGCCACGGACCGCACACGCTATCGAGCACCGCAGCAATATCCTGAAGCAAACCACCCTGCTTCATGGGAATCCACGTCATAAAGCAGTAGACGACAATAAGTGTGGAATAGAAGTTGAACAGCGTGTTGACCAGCTGGACGATAGTGTAGATGTTGATGGGAATCTCCTCGTCTTGTCTTTACTTGAGGTAGCCGTCGGCACGAAGCTTCTTGAGATCGGAATCTTTGACCTCGCAACCGGCGGGCAGCACCATGAACACGCGGTCGCCCACCTCCTTGACCGCGGCACCCAGACCGCAGGCAAAGCCGTAAGAGAAGTCCAAGACGCGCTTGGCAACTTCGGTGCGTACGCCCACAAAAATCAGTGCGACAGGCTGCTTGGTGCGAACGCGGCGCACCACGGTCTCCACGTCGTCGTAGCTCTCGGGGCGCAGGACATAGGCCGGCAGCTGCGGCGTGGCGTTGATGATATTGCTCGCATAGGCCGAGGCATCGCTCGGTGCAGGCGCGGGCGCAGCGGCGGCACGGGCGCGGGTGTTCTCGGCGTAGCTAGACGGCGTGTCATAGGCACCAGGACGATAACCGCTCGCAACACTGTCCTGCGAGCGCGAAGGCGGGTTATACGTCGTAGCATGGCGGGAGTCATCGCCGACCAGCTGACCGGAGCGCGTATACACGGCAACCGACTCAGCTTCACCGCGGCGCGTCTGACCAAGCAGGCCGTTGCTCGGCTCGTCTTGGGTGTAGAAGCCCTCGCCCGAAGCACCGCTGTAGCCGTTGCCCTGATAACTATCGTCATAGCCGTCATCGTAGCCGTAGTCGTCGTCCTGGCCATAACCCTGGTCGTAACCCTGCTGGCCGCCCAGGTGCATCTTATTTTTAATCTCGTCAAGGAAGCCCATGGTTGTGTCCTCTCGCGGTTTAGTGCAGGCGCCCCGATAATCAGTGCGCACTTCAGAGCCTTATTTTACTGCAAACTCCGGGCTAAATACTACCCTGCCCAGGCGAACGAGCGTAGAGCCCTCCTCAAGGGCAGGCTCAAAGTCCTCGCTCATGCCGCAGGAAAGCTCGGGCAGGCTCAAATCGGGATGCGCCGCCTCCAGCTCATCCCTCAGCTCACGAAGCCCCGCAAAGGTGCGGCGTGCTACATCCTTATTCCCCCGGGGCGCCATAGTCATAAGCCCCTGTACGCAAATTCCCTCAAGTTCCGCAAGCTCACCCGCGGCGGCGCGAATCTCATCGGGCGAAAAGCCTCCCTTCGACTCCTCACCACTCACATTGACCTCAATGAGCACACGCTGGGGGCCGGCGAGCTCGCCTGCCTCAATCTTGCGGACAGCACGGCTCGAAATCGCCTGCGCCAGATGAAGCGAACCCACCGAGTGAATCAGCTCGGCTGAGCCCAGCACCGCATTGATCTTATTGGTCTGCAGGTTGCCGATCATATCGAAGCGCACCTCGGGCAGCTCCGGATGCTCCGCCAGACCCGTGAGCTTGTGAACCAGCTCCTGCGGGCGGTTCTCGGCAAAATGGCGATACCCCGCCTGGATGGCGGCAACGGTCTCATCGACACCAACGGTCTTGGACACGGCAATGAGGCTCGCGGCGTCATGGGGACGGCCTGCGCGATCGAGCGCCGCATAAAAACGTTCCAGAATCTGCTCGCGGCGAGCGCGCATCAAGTCCAAATAGTTATCCATTGCTAATCGCCTCCGCTGACAGCCAAACAAGTAGTCCCATGCTAACGCAAGAGCGCGGCCCCGCATGTGCAAGGCCGCGCTCACTTAGGTATTTACAATCTTTCGACGAACGGGGTTACTTACTCCTCGTCGTCCTCGCCATCGTCCTCGTCCTCAAGATGATCGAGCAGGTAGCGAAGACCCTCGCTGACCTCGTTAGCGGGCACCTTGGCAACGTAGCGGGCGTCGACGGCGGGCCTCATGATAACACCCTCGCCCGAAGGCACGCGCATGCTCTCGAGCTCATCCTCGTCCACACGGGCGATATCGCCGGCAGTCATACGCTGTCCGGTCAACAGGAAGGTCAGACGGCAGGCGGCATCGATGGAAATCGAAGCGATGCGATCGAGGTAGCGCGAAACCATGATGGCGCGGCGCAGGTCGTCATAGTTGCTGTCGTCGTCCATAAAGTCGCCCGTATCCATACGGTTAAAGGTGCGGAAGAACTTCTCGTAGGCGGCGTGCACTGGCTCGTCCTCGACGGCCAGGTTGCAGATGATGGACATGTCATTGGTGACGAGCGCAGAAAGCGAAGAGCCCAGCACCTGGTAGACGGCCTCAGCCTCGGCCTCGACCGTACCGACAAGCTCCTTGGGCAGCGAGATGTCGGCCTTGATCATATGACGCGTGGCACGGCAGATCTGACGGACCTTATCGGTCATGCGTTGCAGGTTAAAGTCGACGTAGATGATCGTCTGAAGCAGGCGGAAGTCGGAGGCGACCGGTGACTGCGTGGCAATCAGGTTGTAGCAGACGGCCTCCAGGTTGGCGCAGCGTGCGTCAATCGAAAGCGTGCGCTTCTTGGTCTTGGTGGCGAGCTTGCGGTCGTCGGTCACATAGGCCTTCACGGCATCGTGGAGGGCCAGATCGACGGCCTCATAGATGCTCAGCATCTCGTGACGGGCCTCGACGAGCTGACGGGAAAACAGTTTGCGCATGGTTCACTCCAATCAGTTGGGTGCGGTCATGCCGCCCGCACAGTGAATACGCACCGGACCAGGTCCGATCGGCTTGGGACTAGTCGTACCGATCAGCCAAAGCGGCCGGTGATATAGTCTTCCGTCCGCGAGTCCACCGGGCTGGTGAAGATCGCGTCGGTTTGACCATACTCGATGAGCGTGGCGGGCTCGCCGGCAACTTCCTGCAAGAAGAATGCGGTGTAGTCGCTGATACGAGCTGCCTGCTGCATTGAATGCGTGACGATGATGATCGTCATCTCGGGCGCCAGCTCGGCCATCAGATCCTCGACCTTAGAGACGGACGTGGGGTCGATGGCGGAGCAGGGCTCGTCCATCAGAAGGACATCGGGTTGCACCGCAAGCACGCGCGCGATGCACAGACGCTGCTGCTGACCGCCCGAGAGCGCCAAACCATCCTTGTTGAGCTGATTGGATACCTCTTTCCAGAGGTTGGCGCGCTTGAGCGATTCTTCCACGATGTCATCGAGGTCGCTTTTGCTAGTCACGCCCTGCAGACGAGGGCCAAAGGCGACATTCTCGTAGATGGATTTGGGAAACGGGTTGGGCTGCTGAAAGATCATGCCCACGCGACGACGGAGGTCGACCGGGTCGACGCCCTCGGCATAGATATCATTGCCGTCGAGCGTCATGGTGCCCTCGACTCGCGTACCCTCGATCAGGTCATTCATGCGGTTGATGCAGCGCAAAAACGTCGATTTACCGCAGCCCGAAGGGCCGATAAACGAGGTGATGGCGTTTTTGGCGATGTTGAGGTCAAGCCCCGTCAGCGCATGAAAGTCACCGTACCAAAAGTTGAAATCCTTGGCCGTAATGGCCGCTTGCTCCAACGTGGGAGCGGACTGATAAACGGACATGGGACTCCTTAACTAGCGACGCTTGCGCGACAGGAAGCGCGCAAACAGGTTGAAGGCCAAAATGATCACCATCAACAAGAGCGCGGTGCCGTAGGCTGCGTTCATGTTGATGCCGTCGTTGGCAAGCAGGTACAGGTGAACCGTCATGGGGCGGCCGGAATCGAGCGGCGAAATAGGTAGATTGATGGCTTGGCCCATGGTGTAGAGCACCACCGCGGTCTCGCCAATGGCACGGCCGATGGCGAGGACGATGCCCGTGGCAATACGGCCAAAGGCAGAAGGAAGCACGATCTTGGAGACGACCTGCCACTTGGTGGCCCCCAGGCCGTACGCACCCCAACGGATATAGCGCGGAACGGCGCGAATGGCCTCTTCGGTGGTGCGCATGACGATGGGGAGCATCAAGAGCGCGAGTGCCAGAGCGGCAGAGACCATCGAAAGGCCCAGGCCCATGGCCTCGACAAACAAGGCGTAGCCAAACAGGCCCATAACGATGGAGGGCACCGAGGCCAAAGCGTCAGCAGCGTAGCGAATGAGCTCGACGACCTTGCCCTGCTTGGCGTACTCGGCCAGATAGACGGCTGCCAGCACAGCGATCGGCGTGCAGATAAGCATGGCGAGCGCCGTCACATAGACGGTCGAGACGATCGTGGGCCAAATTCCGCCCTCGGCGTTGACGCCCTGGGGCCAACCGAAGATAAAGTCGAGCGAGATATGCGGCAGGCCGTTAATGACCACGTAGGCGATGATAGCGACCAGCACCAGTGTGGTGATGTATGCCGCGGCACGAAACACGCCAAGCATGATCTTGTTGGACAGGTCCTTGTTGATGCGACCCTTCTTGCCGTGGGAAAGGGCACGCTTGATGCGCTCGCGCGACGAGGTCGTATCGACCGTCGTGTCAACGGAATCGGACATAGCCTACCCCCTCTTTTTCTTGGAAATCAGACGGACGATGCCCACCAGCGTGGCGGAGATGATAAACAGGACCACGCCCATACCGAACAGCGCCGAGCGGTGCAGACCCGAGGAATAGCTCATGTCGAGCGCGATCTGGCTCGTGAGCGTCGAGATGGGGCTCGCGATGCTGTCGGGAATAACCGGGGCGTTACCCACGACCATGAGCACGGCCATGGTCTCGCCGATGGCGCGACCCATACCCAGCACGATGGCATCCACGATACCCAGCTTGGCGGCAGGTAGCACGACCTTATAGATGGTCTGCCACTTAGTAGCACCCATAGCATACGATGCCTCGCGAATACCCATGGGAATGGAATTGAGGGCATCGATGGTGAGCGTGGTGATGGTAGGGACGATCATGATGGCAAGCACGAACCACGCCGTCAGCGCACCAAAACCAAGACCACCGGTCAGTTGTGCGATAAACGGGCGGATGATGATCATGCCAAAGAAGCCATAGATGATAGAAGGGATGCCGGCCAGCAGGTCGACGGCAGGGCTGATGAGCTTGCGCACGCGCTTTCCGGCGATCTCGACCAGGTACACGGCCGTACCCACACCTAGCGGCACGCCCATGGCGAGCGCACCGACGGTCACAAGACCCGAGCCGGCCAGCAGCGACATGATGCCGTAGTGGCCCTCGGAGGGCGCCCACGTAAAGCTAAAGAAGTCCGCCAGACCGATGTCGGTAAAGACGGGCAGCGCCGAGTACGTGGTAAAGACAAAAATCAGGATGACGGTAACGACCGCCAAGAACGCGCAGGCAAAGAAGATCCACTGCAGCGCCTTCTCCTTGATATAGGTACTGCGCGATACGAGCGCCAGCTCGCGCTTCTTGGGCGTCTGAACATTCTGCTCAGTCTGGGAGTTTTCCTGTGCTTCCATGCTACTCACTCCCCTTCTCGTCGTTGGTGACGGGAATAAAGCCCGCCTCGCGAATCTGCTTGTCCATCTTTTCGGACGTCACGTAGTCGATATAATCCTGCGCCTGCTGCGAAGGCGCACCCTTCACAAAGAAGTAAAGGTCGCGCGAGATGGGATAGCCGCCGCTCGCGACCGTCTTCTCGGACGCCTCAACATGATTGACCGAGACGGCCTTGACCGAGGTCTTGGCATTGAGGCTATCGACGAAGCCCAGCGAAATGTAGCCAATGGCACCGCGCGAACGAGATACCACGTCGCGCACCTGACCCGTGCCCGAAAGAACGGCCGAGCGGCGATCGAACGGGGTACCGTCCATCACGATGGTACGAAAGGCCTCACGCGTGCCGGATGCCTCGTCTCGATTGATGACCTGAATCCTCAGGTCCTCGCCACCGACCTCTTTCCAATTGGTAATCTTGCCAGCGTAGATATCGCGGAGCTGCTCGGTCGAGAGGTTATCGACCGGGTTATCGTCGTTCACGATGACCGCAATACCGTCGTGGGCAATGACGATGGGAGTCAGGCCCAGACCCTGTTCGTCGACATTGAGTCCACGGGAGGAGCTGGCGATATCGGCCGTGCCGGCGCTGACGGCCTCGATGCCGGCGGAAGAACCCAAACCGGAAACGAGCACGTCAATGCCGGTCTCCTCCTTAAAGCCCTCGGCCGCGATCTCAGCGATAGGAAGGCAGGTCGTGGAGCCGGCGACGGTAATGGAAGAGGTAGAAGATCCCGAAGAACAGGCGCACAGCGTAAGCGTAAGCACAGCGGTGCTCAGGACCGATACGATCTTTCTCATAGCATCACGCCGATCGCAGCATGGCGCCCACAGGTGCCGTTCTCGTTACGGTAGGAATAAAAGCGATCGTTCTGGCGCACAGTCGAAAGCTGGGTATCCACGATATTATCCGCGTCGACACCGACATCTACCAGCGCCTCGCAAATGGCAGCGGAAAGATCGAGCATGCGAGAGGTGTTCGCATCGATGCACGAGAACTCGGCGGCAAAGCGATCCATGAGTTCCTGGGATACCTCATATTCGTCACCCAAGATATGGGGGCCGATATAGGCGGAAACGTCGCTCGCATCGCAGCCGGCAGCATCGCAAAGCGCCTGGCACGCCTTGGCGGAAATGCGTGCAATCGTGCCCTTCCAACCGGAGTGCACCACGGCAAATCCGCCAGGGGCCACCAGCACCACGGGAACGCAGTCGGCAAAGCAGAGCAGCACGGGTACGTTATGCGCCGTACAGACGATGGCATCGCAGCCCTCGGCAATCTGCTCGCGGACGTCCTCAAGGTCATCGGCGCCGTTCGAGGTCACCGCAACGATATGGTCACCATGGACCTGATTGGGAACGAGCAGGTTGTGCTCGCACTCGGCGGCACCCATAGCCTCGAGCGCGCGACGACGATTTTCTTGAACAGCAAAGGGATCATCGCCAACATGCGAGCCCAAGTTGAGTGAGGAGTACGCATCTTCGGAAACGCCACCGGCGCGCTCGGTGAAGGCAAAGCGAACATCGGATGTCGCGCCCTCCACCAACGTAACTCCATCATGGTCGACACGCGAAACTTTGTCCGCACGTGCTGCCATACTAAAGCCTCCTAATAACACAAGTACCGCGGCATCGCCGCTACAGCCCGCGTTTATACGGCTGTCATACTTCTCTAAAAGGATACCTGCTGCGCTGGAGGCAATCGTAAAGGGAACGTAAAGAGATTGGAGGTTCTAGTTTACAAAGTCGAAATAAAAAGGGCGCGTCCATACGGACACGCCCCTGTGCACAACAATGCAAAGAACGACTTAGAAGCTACCGCGCTTCAGGAAGTCGGGAAGCTCGAACTGATCGTTGCCGAAGTTAGGAAGCTCGGTGCCACCGACGTTGCGGGTCGGAGCGGCCTGAGCCGGGCTCGTGGCAGGAGCGGTGCGCTGCGGCTCAGCGGAGGCAGCGGCCTTGCTCTGAGACTGCTGAGCAGCAAAGAGCTCGTCCTGACGGTTGACGTTGGAGTCGGAGAAGCCCGTAGCGATGACGGTGATACGCACCTGATCGCCCAGGGACTCGTCGACAACGGTACCGAAGATGATGTTGGCCTCGGGGTCGACGGCGTTGGCGACAACGTCGGCGGCGTCGCTGATCTCCTGGATGCCCAGGTCCTTGGAACCGGCGATGGAGAGCAGCACGCGCGTGGCACCATCGATGGAGCTCTCGAGCAGCGGGCTGGAGATGGCCTGCTGGGCAGCGTCGACGGCACGGGTGTCCCCAGAAGAGGTACCGATACCCATCATGGCGGTACCGGCCTGCTTCATGATGGTCTTAACATCGGCGAAGTCCAGGTTGATGATACCGGGGACGGTGATGAGGTCGGTGATGCCCTGGGTGCCCTGGGAAAGGACGCCATCGGCAATCGCGAAGGCCTCGAGCATGGTGGTCTTCTTCTCGGCGATGTCGAGCAGCTTATCGTTAGGGATGACGATCATGGTGTCGACGCAATCGGAGAGGGTCTTAATGCCCTCCTCGGCGCTCTTCTTGCGCTTGCGGCCCTCGAAGGTGAAGGGCTTGGTCACGACGGCGACGGTCAGCGCACCGACCTCGTTCATCGCGATATCGGCAACGATGGGAGCAGCGCCGGTACCGGTGCCACCGCCCTCGCCGCAGGTGATGAACACCATGTCGGCACCAGCGAGCGCCTCGGCAATGTCGTCGCGGGACTCATCGGCAGCCTTGCGGCCAACCTCGGGGTTGGCGCCGGCGCCCAGGCCGCGGGTAAGGTCGGTGCCGATGTGCACCTTGATATCGGCATCAGAGATCGCGAGTGCCTGAGCATCGGTGTTGATGGCAACAAACTCGACGCCGCGGATGCCCTCTTCGATCATTCGATTGACCGCGTTGGTACCGCCGCCGCCGACGCCGACCACCTTAATGACGGCAAGGTAGTTGTTGATCTCTGTCTCGTGCATGTCGGTCCTCCGAACAAAGGTTATAGCCATAGCATGGGTCGACCCCTGCGCACATTAACCTTCAGGTTGAAAGTAAATGCAAAGGTAAACCGTATTATGTTTGCACATTATGAACGTATCAGTCAAATAATTGACCGTGAAAACCAAACAAACCAGATAAACGGCGTGGTATGGCCCCTCAACAAAGCATCAACCAGCGCTACGAGGTCGGAGCGTTCCTAAATGTATAGTTACCCGGAGAGCGCACATTGATATACGTTACGCCCTCTACCTGCGAAAGCAGCTTGGTGACTACGCGCTCCTTCTTGACGATATCGTTCGAATCGCCCAGCGACACCTCGATGCCGTTATTGAGGTTTGCCGAGATGGCTTCGACCGAAGGCGTGGAAATATCCTTGACTTGTCCCAAGAACTCGCTCGAAAAACCACGCACATAATCCAAGCCAGCCTTAACGGCCTTGGAGCTCACTGCCTGGCCGGAAACCGGAGCGACATCCGCCGAGACATCAGTCAACAACACCGCGCCATAGTGCTTAGCGAGCGCCAGCGCGGCATCAATGCCGGTCAGGGTATTTGAGCCCTGCCCCGTCGTGATGACGTTGCCCTGGTCATCCACTTCGACCGACGTCGACAGCGGGGCGATCCAGGTGTCATCATCCCCGATGGCCCAGGCAAGGTCATCGGAGCTGATATAGGCAATTGCAATGACCTTGCGCTCCATCGGCGTAATGATGAGCGTATGTGGGAACTGACGCTGGACATCCACGCCCGAGACCCACGGGTTCTGCTTGAGGTCCTCGGTAATCTGGTCGGGATCGACGTTAAAAAGCGACGTTCCCTCGGGCAAATCGATCAGCTGGATAGCATCGTGCTTCGTCACATGCTCGCTGCCTTGAATCTGAATATCAGTGGCGGTAAACAATCCAGAGTTAATCACCACGATAGCAACGACGACGAGCACGGCCAAGACGGCCAAAACGCCGCCCACGATTTTGCCTTTGCCTGTAACGACAGAAGCGGCGTCTGATGTTTTATTTGCCATCGCCCTAAGTAAAGACAACGGGTTGACGCCTTTTTTACCCGAAGGCTTCTTGGCGGTAGCCGGCACCGATGTCAGCGAGCGCGGTTTCGATGCGCCCAGCGTGCGACTCGGACGCGCCGCCTTAGTTCCTGTCGAGGGCTTAGGAGTTGCCATAGGACGGGCAGGCTTGGCGCCCATAACAGGCTTTGACGTCACCGAGGGACGCGAGGACTTTTTTGCGGCCGGACGATTACCGAGCTGCGAGCCGACAACCGGACGACTGGTCTGTCGAGCATGCCCGACAGGCTTAGAGTGCGCGACGATATTGCGTTGAGGTTTGGCAGGCGCGCCGGAACGCCCTCCGGCGCGGCGGAAGGTGGGTTTCGATGCTCTAGAAGCCGAGGAATTTAACTTCCGGTCTGAGCTCGATGCCATACGCCTCCCTCACCTTTCCGTGCACATGTCTGATAACCGCGGCAACGTCATCGGCCGAGGCAGTTCCGTTATTAACGATAAAATTAGCGTGAACGGGCGAAACTTCCGCGCCGCCAATCGAAAAACCCTTTAATCCACAATCCTCGATAAGCTTGCCCACGCTCGCATCGGGCGGGTTGCGAAAGACCGACCCGCAGGATGCGCGACCCATGGGCTGTGTACGCTTGCGCCTCGTCAGGTACCGCTCCATGCGCTCGCGAATGTCGGCCTTGGGCGCCGGTTTAAGCTTGAGCACGCACTCGAGGATGATCTCATTGCGGGGAAGGCTACATTCGCGGTAGCCCCAAGTGATCTCGGACCCCGCATAATGTTTGATACCGGATGCCGGGTCAAACGTTACGACATCCTCAACCAGCGAGCCAATCCACTCGGTCCGTGTGCCGGCATTCATAGATATCGCACCGCCAACCGAACCAGGGATGCCAACGGCAAACTCAAGGCCCGAGAGGCTACGCGACAGGGCATCGTTGACCAGGCGCGCAAACATCACACCCGCACCGACCGTCAGCGTACAACCGTCATCGGCAACAACCGTGCGCTGAAACTCACGTCCGAGCGAAATGACGGCGCCGCGATAACCGCCATCGGCAACCAGCAGATTGGAGCCCTTGCCGATGATGACCCACGGCACCTGCTCGCGATCGAGCACCGCCACGGCGCGGCGGAGGGCATGATAGCTATGGCACGTCACAAAGAGGTCGGCCTTGCCGCCGATACGATAGCTCGTATGACGCGCAAGGCGCTCGTCCTCGATCACATCCGTGTCGATCATGCCCGAGAGCGCCATGACGGCGTTAAACAGACCCATTAGACTTAAGCGTCTTTCTTGGCAGTCAGATACTCAATGAACTCGGGACCGACGGTCGTAACGTCACCGGCACCCATAGTGAGCAGCAGGTCGCCCTCGCCCACCATCTGCTCGAGCTCCTGATTGAGCTCAAGACGGCTGAAGCAGTACACGACCTCCTTGCCAGGATGCTTGGCGCGCACGGTATCGGCGAGCATCTTAGAGGTGACACCCGGAATGGGCATCTCGCCAGCCGAGAACACATCAATCAGCAGCAGTTTATCGGCATTGGCAAATGCATCGGCAAAGTCGTCGCACAGGGCCTGCAGGCGCGAATAGCGGTGCGGCTGGAACACGACGTCGACGTGCTTGTAGCCCAGCGACGAAGCAGCAGCAAGCGTCGCCTTGATCTCGGTGGGGTGATGGCCGTAATCATCGACCACGGTGATGCCATCGATATCGCCCACGTGGGTAAAGCGACGGCGGACGCCCTCAAAGCTCGAGAGCGCCTTGGCGGCGGCGTCGATGTCAAGGCCCAGGACATGGGCGACGGTGAGCACCGCCGTGGCGTTGAGCATGTTGTGGCGACCGGGATTGCTCTTGATCTCCACAGCGTGCTCAGTGCCGTCCTCAAAGCGAACGATAAAATCGCTCTGGATGCCCTTGACATCCGGGTGCATGCAGACGATGTCGTTGCTCTCGGCAAAGCCGTAGGAAAGCACGTGACGACCCGTCGACTTGGCGAGCTCGACCAGATGCGGGTCCTCACCGCAGACGATGACGGTGCCGTCCTCGCCCACCAGGCTCATGAATTTGGCGAAAGTTGCCTCGATCTCCTCGATACCCGAGTAGTGATCGAGGTGGTCGGCCTCGACGTTGGTCACAATGACCACGTTGGGGTTCAGGAACAGGAAGGAGCTGTCGGACTCGTCGGCCTCGGCGACAAAGTAGTCGCCCGAGCCGTTCTTGCCGTTCGTGTCATAGCCCTCGACGATGCCGCCGATCAAGAAGCTCGGATCCAGACCCATGCGGTCGAGCATGGTGGCGCACATCGAAGACGTGGTGGTCTTGCCATGCGTGCCGGCAACAGCGACAGTCGTGTAGCCGTGGCCCAAAGCAGAGAGCATCTTGGCACGGGGCCACACGGGAATACCAAGCTCGCGAGCGCGCACGAGTTCAGGGTTGGACTCCGGAATAGCGGTAGAGACAACAACCACGTCGGGCTTGACCTCGTCGATCGTGGCGGCCTCATGGCCCACATGCACCTTCACGCCAGCGCGGGTAAGCTGGCGGATATAACGTGACGTCTTAAGGTCGGAGCCGGTAACGGCATAACCGCGCTCGTGCAGAACGAGGGCGATGCCGCTCATGCCGGCGCCGCCGATACCGATAAAATGGGCGCTCTTGAAATCGGGCGCGGAGGTTGCAGTCTGGGAATCAGCCATGTGCTCGTGTACTCCTTGCGTAAACACTGCCTGTAACCCGTCTACTGTACCGCACCTACCGCATCCGCGCGAGGGCGGCCCGCGATATCCCGTCTAACTAACGCAATCCTTCTACCGCGTCTGCCAAAAGGACGGCAGCGCGGTCCTGGGCCAAACCGCGAGCCGCCTGACGCATGGCGTCGCGCGCCGCCGCGTCATCGACCAAGTGCAGCAGCTCATCGGCAAAGGCAGAACCATCGATATCGGCATCGGCGCAGAGCACACCGGCCCCGGCGTCGACCAGATAACGGGCATTGGTGGTTTGGTGGTCGGCCGTCGCATGCGGATACGGCACGAGCACCGAGGGCACGGCGAGCGCAGCGATCTCGGCCACGCTCGATGCGCCCGAACGCGAGAGCACCAAATCGGCAGCAGCCAGCATATCGCCCATGTTGTCGATGTAAGGCTGAACGCGGTAACGCTTCGCCTCCTCGGGCGTCAGCGCCAAAGCGCGCTCGGTCTCCTCAAAGCCGTCGGCACCCGTCGAATGCAACACATAGAGGTTCTTGCGCGAAAGCAGCTCGTTTTTGAGCGAAACCACGCGCTCGTTGAGGTGCTGGGCGCCAAGTGAACCGCCAAAGACGAGCAGCAGCGTAGCGTCCTCGGGAACACCAAGTGCCTTGCGGCCGCGAGCGCGATCGCCCTCGATTACCGAGCGACGTACGGGGTTGCCGGTCATGAGCACGTGGTCAGGGTCACCTTCGCGCTCAAAGACCGAACGCGCTGCCGGCACCGAGATGCACACGCGGGCGGCGTGGGAGTTCATCATCTTGTTGGCCAGGCCCGGAACAGAGTTCTGCTCATGCAGCAGATACGGAACACCTGCGCCCTTGCACCACCCTAGCAGCGGAACCTCGACATAGGCACCAAAACCGACGGCAGCATCGGGCTTGCCGACCTTTGAGAAATGACTGGCGAGCGCACGCTTGGCCTTGTTGACACGCCACAGCGAGGTCAGCGCCGTCCAAGGACGGGAGCGGTCGAAGCCCGTGACCGTAATGGGCACAAAATCAAACCCAGCCTCGGGGACCAGACGACCCTCGAGCTTGCGCGACTGGCCCACGAACACAACGTGGTGGCCACGATCACGCAGCTCTTCGGCCAAGGCGAGCGCGGGGTTGATGTGTCCTGCCGTGCCGCCGGCTGCAATAGCAACGGTCATCTTATCGGTCATGGTAGTCCCTTCGTACACGCGGTCCCTGGTCGTCGGTGCGCAGACGCGCCGACGAGTCCGAGTTCAAATCGATTCGATTATATCCGCCGCCCGCGTTGCGAGCGCTGGGGCGTTGAGGACGACCTTGCGGCGCCGTTCGCTGACGCGGGCGGGCTGCCGGCTCGGTCGCAGAGCCATCCAGGACGGTAAAACCGTTACGCGAAGATCGCTCGCCGCGCACGTGGGGCACGCCGGCGGTACTCTCATCCATAACGGCAAAGCTCTCGCGGCGACGGTCGTACTCATCGCGACGGGCGCTCTCGTACGAAACGCGCAGGATCAACCCGGCAAGCATAAGCGACACAATAATCGACGAACCGCCGTAGCTAATAAACGGCAACGGTTTGCCCGTCATGGGAAACACGTTGAGGATGCCAAGCGCGTTAATCAAAAACTGCACCGCGAGAATGACCGCGGAGCCAGACGCCATAAGCGCGCCCCGACGATCGGTCGCCTGCTCGGCAATGCGAAACGCCGAGTAGATCAGCATCGCAAACACCAAGAAGAACAGCACGGTTCCGACAAAACCGACTTCCTCGCCAAGGATGGCCAGGATGTAGTCATTGTGCGCCTCGGGCAGATACGAGTACTTCATGGTTGAGTTGCCGATGCCACGGCCGAACAGACCGCCCGAGGCAAAGGCCATGATGGCAAGCGTGGCCTGATAGCCGTCACCATACTCGTCGGCCCAAGGGTTCAAGGCAACCTGAATACGCACCATACGGTACGGCTCTGCGACAAGCGCAATCACGATCACGAGAATGCCGAAGATTAGCACGCCGATGATAAATCTGGGGTCGAGACCCGCAAACAACGCCATGCACATGAGGGTCAACAGGATGATCAGGACAGTACCGAAATCGGGCTGGATAAAGATCAGAAAGAGCGAAATGCCCAGGTAGATGCCCATCTTGCGAAGGAATTCGTTGATGTTGCCACCGGGCGAAAAGAAGCGATTGAGCATGATGGCCGAATACGCAATGGCAAATGGCTTCAAAAACTCGGAAGGCTGGAACTGAATGCCGGCGATGTTGAGCCAGCGCGTGGCGCCACGGCTGCCGCTGCCCACCAAGAAAACCAGCAGAAGCAAGAGCATCATGCCGATAAGGAAGATCCTGAGCACATCCTCCCCAAACCAGCTGTCCGGCAAAACGCGCACGATGGCAATCAGCGCTAGAACACCGACCACGGCAAACGCAGCCTGTCGACCCAGAAAAAACGTCGCCGAGCCATTCTCGTGCAGCGCCTCGACCGAAGACGCCGAGTACACCATCAGCAGGCCAAAGCACACCAAGGTAAACAAGCAGGCCATGAATATCAAACGGGGGCGCATGATACGGGCGGGAACGCCGGCAATATAGCGTTCGCTAAACGACTGCCCGCCGCGGCCGGAACGCGGTGTTATGCGCCGCGAGGAAGCACGGTCCGAGTCGGGCCTCCTCATACCTTGTCGGGGGCTCTCCTCTCTCACCGCAACCCCTATTCCATTTGTGATTTCGCTGCAGCGGCAAGCTGGGCCACGTAGTCCTTAAACACGCGGCCGCGCTCCTCATAGCCCGAGAACTCATCGAACGAAGAGCAGGCAGGAGAAAGTAAGATCACGTCACCACGGCTCGACAGCGAACGGGCGACGTCCACGGCGTCGCGTAGGTCATCCGCCTGGGCGATATCCACATCGCCATCGACATCGGCCTCGTCCATAGCGGCGGTGAAGCGCTCACGCGCATCGCCAAAGCAGACGACCGAGCGCACGTTGTCCATAACGACGCGCGCGAAGTCCGTGAGCGGCGTGCCCTTATCGTGGCCGCCGAGCAGCAAGATCACATCGTCATCGGGAAATGCCGTCAGTGCCTTCTCGACCGCATCGGTGTTGGTCGCCTTGGAATCGTTGACGTAGCGCACGCCGTCAATCTCGCCACACGGCTCCACGCGGTGCTCGAGCGGCTGGAACGAGGCCAGGCCGCGGCAGACACCATCGACATCGGCACCGACTGCCAGGGCAGCCGTGGCAGCGCACAGGGCATTGATAACATTGTGATGGCCCGAGATCTTGAGCTCGGATGTAGCGATGAGCGGGGTCTCGACGCCCTTCAGGCGTACGATCATCTTGCCATCGCGCACAAAGGCGGCGTCCTCGCCCTCAGGCTCGTCAAAAGCGACCTTGCAGATGCGACGACCCGGCGTGTAGATGTACTCATCGAACTCGTGAATGCCGGCGTCTTCGACATCGACAACCACCAGATCGTCATCGACCATATTGTCAAACAGCTTGATCTTGGCAAGCGCATAGTTCTTATGACTCTTATGCCAGCCCAAGTGGTCGGGAGTGATGTTGAGCAGCACCGCCACGCGAGGGTGGAGCTCGGTGGTTGTAGCAATCTGATAGCTCGAGAGCTCAGCCACAAACCACTCGTTGTGGGCTCGGCCGTCAATCTCGTTGACTGGCGGCTCGCCGATATTGCCGACAGCTACGCTGGCCTCGCCGGCAGCCTTGAGCAGATAATCAGTCAGCGACGTGGTAGTCGTCTTGCCGTTGGTGCCCGTGATGGCAATCCAGTTATCGGGCGACAAGCGATAGGCAAACTCGGGCTCACCCATAATCTGGGCGGCATGCTCGCGCCCGGCCTTAAAGAAGCCCGAGAACTCCGAGATGCCCGGGCACGTCACGCATACGTCATAGGCGCCTTCGACCTGTTCGGTCCCATAGACAAACGACGCACCAGCAGCCTCGAGTGCACGCGTGGCGTCATTGGGCTCAGAGGTGCCGCCGCCATACACGGTAACCGCACTTACGCGCTCGGGATGTGCCAGCGCCCAGCGGGCGACATCGAGACCGGATTTGCCCTGACCCAAAACGAGCAGGCTAAAGACATCAGCAAGAGGCATGAAAGACCACTATCCCAACTGGAAGAACAAAGCAAGGCCAACGGCACCAAAGGCCGCAGCGATAATCCAAAAACGGATGACGACCTTGGTCTCGGCCCAGCCCTTCTTTTCGAAATGATGATGGATGGGCGCCATAAGGAAGACGCGCTTGTGCGTAAAGTGGAAGTAGACAACCTGAATCATGACCGACAGGGTCTCAACGATAAACAGGCCGCCGATGATGAGGGAGACGACCTCGGTGTTGGTCATGATGGACGTGCAGGCAAACGCGGCGCCCAGGGCAAGCGAGCCGGTATCGCCCATAAAGATGCTCGCCGGATAGCAGTTGAACCACAGAAAGCCCAAGCAGGCACCGGCACACGCGGTGCAGAAGATGGACAGGTTCACGTCTCCGTGCAAAAACGCCATCGCAGCCATGGCGAGCATGGCGATCATGGAGGTGCCGCCAGCAAGACCGTCAAGGCCATCGGTCAGGTTCACGGCATTAGAAAGACCGGCGATCATCAGCCAGCAAAAGACAATGTAGAGCCACGGAAACGAATAGCCGCAGATGGTGGTCGAAAGCACGCCAAGGTCGATCGTCAGGCCGCCGGGAAAACGAATCTCGGGGGCGACGCCGCACCAGTTGACGGCAAGTACCGTAAAGGTGACACAGATAATGGTGAGGCCGATCATCTTGGCATGAGGCGTCAGACCGAGCGAGCGCCCATGCGTAACGGAGGTCAGGTCGTCGATCAGGCCCAGCACGCCGGTCGCCAGCGTGGCGAGCAGCACAAGCACGAGCTCGGTGGTGAGCTTGCCCATCAGCAGGCAGGTCAGCGAGATCGCGACGAGGATGACAACGCCACCCATGGTGGGCGTTCCCTGCTTAACCAAATGACGCTTGGGGCCGTCGGCACGAACCTGCTGGCCGATACCCTCGACCTTGAGCAGCTTGATCCACCACGGCATGAGCAGCAGCGCAATGGCAGCGGCGATGCCAAGCCCCAAAAAAGCCTGATACGTTGGATACGAGGGATTGCCGAACATGGGCTAGCACACACCTTCCACAAAGCGGTCGAGCTCAACAAAGCGGGAACCCTTGACCAGTACAACATCATGTTTTTCAAGCGCGCCGCCCATGCGGTCGAGCACCTGCTGATAATCGGAGAACACCTGGATGCGGTCCTCGTCCATACCCATCATGCGCGCGGCATCGGCCATAAGCTGGGCCAGCTCACCACCCACGCACGCCAGCATGTCGAGCTTCTTGGCGGCAGCATAGGCGCCTACAAGCTCATGCATGCGAGGAGCCTCATCGCCCATCTCGCCCATCTCGCCCAGGATCGCCATGCGAGACCCCCTGCACGAAAGCGAGCACAGTAGATCGAGGCCAGCAGCCATGGATTCGGCGCTGGCGTTATAGGAATCGTCAATGACGCGGGCACCACTCTTGGCGCGTTTGATCTCCTGGCGGTGACCGGTGATCGTGAGGCCTCTAAAGGCAGCATCGATCTGCTCGGGCGTCACGCCCAGGCGATAGGCAACCGCGGCGGCCTTGACGGCATTTGGGACGGACTGCACGCCGGGGATGGCAAGCATGGTATCGATTGTCTCGCCCTGACCAAAATCGAGAGTAAAGACCGGACGGCCCTCGTCATCAACTCGAACGTCGCGGGCACGGACCTCATCATCGTCCGAGACGCCGGCCAACATCACGTCGATACCAGCAGGCTGGGCGAACGTATCGCGAATGAACGGCGTAAAGTCGTCCTCGCCGCCCAAAACCAGCAGCGGCAAGAAGTCGCCAGCGGCGCACATACCCTGGACAATCTCGGCCTTAGCGCGGGCGATGTTCTCGCGGCTACCCAAAATGCCGATATGAGAGGTGCCGATCTTGCTCACGATGGCAAGGTTGGGATTGGCGGACTGGGACAGGCGCTCGATCTCGTGGAAATGGTTCATGCCCATCTCGAGCACCAGGACCTCGGTATCGGCCGGAGCGGAAAGCACCGTGAGCGGCATGCCGATCAGGTTATTGAAATTGCCCTTGGTGGCCCAGACACGATAGCGCTTGGCGAGCACAGCGGCGAGCACGTCCTTGGTCGTCGTCTTGCCGATGGAACCGGTAATACCAACGACCAGGCAGCCAAGCTCCAGACGGTACGTGTGCGCCAAACGCAGCAGAAACTCCTCGGGATCATCGGTCAGCAAGATGGCACAGCCCTTGTCCTGCGCCAGCGAGACCAGCTCGGCCTCGGGCTCACGTGTCATCACGACGGCGCCGGCACCCGTCTGGACGGCACGGGAAGCAAAATCATTGCCGTCGACGTTTTCACCGGGAAAGGCGACGAAAATCGTCCCTTCCTCGACCTGGCGCGAGTCGATAACGCACCCGCGGCATACCTGATCGGCTTCTCCCGTCACGGTTCGGGCCCCTGTTGCGGCCGCGAGGTTGTTGACGGCGATCTCTATCATTGCAGCTCCCCTGTAAACCTAATAATGCTATCGGCGTATTGTATCCCAGCGCCGCGCATGCGTGGTGCAGGGCATGTGAACACCCCTCATATGGGACAACAAACCACGCCCCAAAGATTGTAACCCCCTACTTCGTGTGCGGGATACCCAGCACGTCGAGCGCGTTGGCCATAATGGACTGGAACGGCACCGCAGCGGCATCTGAGCCGCTCGGCGTTCCGTCGAGCGTGATATAGCACAGCACCTTGGGCGATTGTGCCGGTGCAAAGCCCATAAAGGACGACATGTAGTTCTCCTTGAGGTAGCCGCCGTTCTCGTCGGCTCGTTCGGCCGTACCGGTCTTACCCGCCACGTCATAGCCGTCAACCGCGCCGCCAACGCCCGTTCCCTCGGACACGACCGTCTGCATGCACGATGTCACCTGGGATGCGGCGTCCTCCGAAATCGCGCGGTCACCTTCGCCCCAGTCCTTCTCGTCGCCCTTGCTGGACTTATAGAAGTGCGGGGTCATCATCACGCCGCCGTTGGCGATGCCGCCCACGGCACGTGCGATCTCAATCGGCGAGACAGACAGCGCCTGTCCAAAGCTCATCGATCCCAGCGTGGCGCCGTCATACTGGTCACGCTCCTTGACGATGCCCAGGCTCTCGCCCGGAAAATCGACACCCGAGCTGTGACCGATGCCCCACTTGTCCACATAGGCGGCAAAGTCGTCGGCACCGATCTTGCGCCCCACCAGGACAAAGCCCACGTTGGACGAACGGCGCATCATCTCGCGCACATCCATGGTCATGGCATAATCGCGCTTGTCGGCATCGGTGACGGTATCGTCACCCACCTTGATGCTCGCCGGCACCTCAAACGACGTACTCGATCGCACGACGCCCAAGTCGAAGCCGGCGCCCGCCACGAGCGTCTTAAAGACCGAGCCGGGCTCGTAGGCGTCGGTGACCAGGCGCAGGTTCATATCCTCGGTCTTGGCGTTTTCCAGATCGGTCTGGTCGTAAGTCGGATACGAGCAGGCTGCCAAGATCTCGCCTGTCGTAGGATCGGTGACCAGCGCCGAGCCGTTCTTGGCCTTAGTCTTCTCAACTGCCTCTGCCAGGGCATCCTCGGCCGCACGCTGGATATTGACGTCGAGCGTCGTCACGATATCAACGCCGTCGACCGCAGCCACCTTTTTATAGGCACCGCCCGCGATATAGCTGCCGTCCCTCGCGCGCTCGCGCACAAGAGAACCGTTCGTACCGGTCAGAAGCTTGTTGTATTGCTTTTCGAGACCCGTCAAGCCGTCGTTGTCTACATTCACTACACCCAGCACCTGCGATGCCAGATTGCCGTATGGATATACGCGCTTCATGGCCTGCTCAAAAAGCACGCCGGGCAGGTTCTTCTTCTCCAGCGCCACAGCATCGTCTTCGTCCACCTGGCGCTTGATATACACCCAGGTTCCATCGGACTCAACGAGCTTGCGGCAGGTCTTTTTATCGATTCCAGTTGCCTTGACCAGCGCCGACACCGTCTTGTCAACATCCTCGACAAGCTGCGGGTTCACGGCGATATTGCGACATTCGACCGACGACGCCAGCACGTTACCGTTGCGGTCGTAGATGGTGCCACGTTTGGCATAGAGGGTCTGCGCAAGCAGGCGACGCGCATCGGCACGCTCGCGCAGTTTATCGGCTTCGACAATTTGATAGTCGGCAAGGCGAAAGACGCCCAAGCCCAAGCCAAGCCCAATGAATCCCATGACGGCTTTGCGGCGAGGCAGCGGCGTGCCTGTGAGCCATTCGGTCGACGAACTCTTGCGCGACCTAGTGTTATGCACTTGAGGGCCGCCCGAGCCGCGAAGTCGCGACGCCGGGTCGTTGCCACGGGACTGCCCGGCGTTGTAAGATTGCCGACCCGTTCCTTGATAACCAGAACGTCCCCGCGACGAGGGACGTCCAGAACCGCGGCCCCCGTCGGAACCGCGGCGATAGTCATTTGTCATACTCAGCTACCGTCTTGCTACTGAGCGGTCGCGGTCGCGTTGGCGCCCGCGGCTGCATCCTGCGAAAAGTCAAGTGTAACGCTCTCGCTGGGCTCCACCATGCCATAAGCGCCCGCAAGGTCGCGAATGCGCGTGTCGGCGCCATAGACCGAATGCATGACCTCCAGGTCGGAGCTCTCATCGGTCGCCTTTTCGAGCGTGTTGGTAAGCTCGGCGTTGCTGTTGAGCACCTGGGCCGTAACGCCGGCGAGCGCCACGCGGGCGACGCCGATCGTCATGAAGATAGCCGCAATGATGCAAAACGTTTTAAGAACGCTCATGAAAACCGGGCTTACCGCCTGGTTTGCCTGACGGCCCGCGCCCGTGTAGACATCAAAGCGCGGCGTGCGCTGCTCACGGGGAGCAACGGGGGCCTGCGGCGTCTCACGATAGGCGGGCATGGCGTTCATATCATAGGCGAGTGCTGCGTTTGAAGTGTTGTAGCCCATGATATGCCGCCTCCCATCCCGAGTACGTTGGTAGTGTGTTTAAGCTTCGTTTATGGTGCGAGCGGGAGGTCCAATATCGCGCGGTCGCGCCTACAGACGCTGCGCCACGCGGATTTTGGCTGATCTCGCCCGAGGGTTGCGCTCAACCTCATCAGGCTGGGCAACCAGGGGTTTTCGGGTGATGACCTTGAGTATCGGCACGTTGCCGCACACGCACACCGGAATCTCCGGCGGACACGTGCACCCCTGGCTCATCTCCTTAAAGTGGTTCTTTACGATACGGTCCTCGAGCGAGTGATACGAAATGACGCAGATACGTCCGCCCGGGTTGAGCCACCTGGTGGCGGCATCAAGCCCTCGTTCGAGCACATCGAGCTCGTGATTGACCTCGATGCGAATGGCCTGGAAACTTTTCTTGGCCGGGTGTCCACCATGCCGACGAGCGGCAGCTGGGATACCCGCCTTGATGATCTCGACAAATTGGCCGGTGGTTTCGATCGGTTCTTGCTCGCGGCGGCGCACGATCTCGCGCGCGATCTGCGAGGCGAACTTCTCTTCGCCGTAGACGCGTAGAATCCGGGCGAGGTCGTGTTCGTTATAGGTGTTGATGACCTCAGCTGCGTTTAAGGTGTTATTGCCCGGATCCATCCGCATGTCCAATGGGGCGTCCTCGTTATACGAAAAGCCCCTGCCAGGGATATCGAGTTGCGGTGACGAAACGCCCAAATCGAACAGGAAGCCATCGACCCCGGGCACCTCGGCCGAGCAAAGCAGCTCGTCCAAGTCGCCGAAGTTGCCCTTCAGCAGCTGGTGCGGAACGCCGGGAACCTCGCGTTCCAGACGGGCGCCAGCGGCCTCGAGGGCCATGTCGTCCTGATCGACGCCGAGCAAAAGGCCCGTCTCCCCCACCTGTGCGGCCATCTTTACCGAATGGCCGGCACCGCCAAGGGTGCAATCGCAGACAACGGAGCCGCTCTTTAGCTGCAGCGACTCAAGCACTTCGCCGAGCATGACAGGTTCATGCCGATATTCTTGTGTCAAGATCCCACGCTCCATCCGTTACCCGTGCCTTGCCCTTACGAGAAGAAGAGGTCCAGCAGGGCCTCATCGTCATCGTCCTCATCGGCCGCGGCGCGATCCCAAACCTCAAGGTGGTCGTAGTTGCCCACAACCGTGACCTCGCGGTCGAGATTCGCCTGCTTGCGGAGAGACTCGGAAAGACCGATACGACCGGCGCTGTCCACATCCATCGACGTGGTGCGCTTGTTGATCGCCCTCATGAGCTTCTGGTCGTTAATGTCACGCGGGTTAAAACCCTCGTGGTCCTCACGACCCGCGAAGAGTCCTTCGACCCACTTATCGAAGGCCTCGGCAGAGAACACGTACAGAGCATCGACATCCAGGGCTTTGAACACGCGAACGTGCTCTCCAAGCTCCTCGCGAAGGGGTGCAGGCAGGGACAGACGACCTTTTGCATCGAGATTGCGCTCGTATGCACCAGTCATTCCCATGTGCGCCCTCCCCTCGGTTACTCAGATGGCACGTACGCGGGGAACCACCCCGCCTGTCGACGTCATCCATAATATGGGGAACCGCCCCATTTTTCAACACCTTTCCCCACCCCTTCCCCCACCCCTCCCCACCATTCCACCCCCAATATGTTGTAAAACACCCCCGAGCATATGTTCGAAAACACAATATGTTGTGTTTGCAGCAACGGCGGGATGCCACCTGTAGAACCACACCCGCGAACCTCAACCTTCAAGTTGACCTTGAGGCGATTTTTGCGTCCCTTTACATGCCGTTCACATCGCCCCCAAACTCCCCCACCCAAGGCACGTGCGGCCCACCACCGCGACGCCAAGTGGCGAAAAATGGGACGGACCCCAGATTGCCCATGCGCGCGCAAAAGCACGCCACGGCAATCTGGGGCCCGTCCCCAAATACCTATAAATATACAGGTCAGCGATGTGTTAACGATGCGCCAGCGGATGCGCCGCCAGATAGACCTCGGTCAGTTGCGTTCGGTCGACATGCGTGTAGACCTGTGTGGTCGAAATATCGGCATGGCCCAAAATCTCCTGCAGCACACGCAGGTCGGCACCACCCGCGAGCATGTGGGTGGCAAAGGAGTGGCGCAAGGTATGGGGATGGAGCCCCACCAGCCCCACCTGACGCCCATACCGCTCGCATATCGCATGCACGGCCTGGCGCGACAGGCGACGTCCGTTCTTATTTAAAAAGACCGCCGAGGTCTCGGTTCCGCGAGCATGGGCCGCCAAGCGAGAACGCCCCTCAGTTACATAGAGCGTCAGAGCTCGCGCCGCGCTTCCCACCAGTGGGGACAGGCGTTCCTTTGAGCCCTTACCGCGAACGAGTACAAAGCCATCGTCAATATGGATATCGCCCACATCGAGCCCAACCAGCTCACTCACACGCAAACCGCATCCGTAGAGCACTTCCAAGATGGCATGGTCGCGCAGTCCCATCTCGCCCTCGGGAAAGTCTTGATCGAGCAGCACCGAGACATCCTCCACCGATAGATACTCCGGCAAACGCTCAGCCTTTTTAGGCAGGCGCAACGCCGCCGTCGGGTTTTGGGCCACGGCCCCATCGCGCACCAAAAAGGCATGCAGGCCCTTCACGGCAGCAAGCGCGCGCTCCACCGAGGCGTCGGAATAGCCTCCGTCGCGGCGATCGGCGACAAAGCCCTCCACGACCTGACGGGTCACCTCTTCAAAAGACACAATACCCGCCCGCTCCAGATAGGCGCAGTACGTCGTCAGGTCACGACGATAGGCCGCAATCGTGTTGCGCGCCAAGCCCCGCTCGACCGCGAGGTAATCGAGATACTCCCCCGCCGCCACGGCGAGCGACGAGGGAGTAGCTTCGGTATGTTCCTTATTCGCCGGCACCCTTAGTCCGTAGCGAGGTTCATGGGCGTCACCTGCAGACGGTCGACACCCTCGTGCTGGCCGATCGAGGCGCGCACGAACTCGCGGAACAGCGGCTGCGGGTTGGTCGGGCGGCTCTTGAACTCGGGATGAGCCTGGGTTGCCACATACCACGGATGCACGTCGCGCGGCAGCTCGACCATCTCGACCAAGCGCTCGTCAGGCGACAGACCCGAGATAACCAAACCGGCGTCCTCGAGCTGGTCGCGGAAGGCGTTGTTGAACTCAAAGCGGTGACGGTGACGCTCGTAGACGAGTTCCTCACCATATGCCTCACGAGCAAGGGTATCGGCAGCAAGCTTGCACGGATAGGCACCCAGACGCATGGTGCCGCCCTTCTCGGTCACGTCCTCCTGCGAGCTCATCAGGTCGATGACGCTATACGGGCCATCCGGATCGAACTCAGAGGAGCTGGCGCCGGCAAGGCCGACGACATTGCGGGCGAACTCGCACACGGCCACCTGCATACCCAGGCAAATGCCCAGATACGGAATCTTGTGCTCACGGGCAAACTCGGCCGCGAGGATCTTGCCCTCCAGGGCGCGCTTGCCAAAGCCGCCGGGGACCAGGATGCCCGAGGCGTCGCCTAGAACCTCGGAGACATTCTGCCCATCGAGGCTCTCGCCGTCGACTAGCTGGACGTCCACATGGCGATCGTAGAAGACGCCCGCATGGTGCAGGGCCTCGATAACCGACAGGTACGCATCGGGCAGCTGCGTGTACTTACCCACGACGGCGATCTTCACCTTGTCGGCGTGATGGTTGGCGTGATTCTGTTTGCGCAGGAACTCGTTCCACTCGCTCATGTCGCGCTCACGCGGATCCAGACCCAGGCGCTCGCAAATGCGCAGGTCAAAGTCCTGCTCGGCAAGCAGCTGCGGAACATCGTAAATGCTCGCGCAGTCCTCGTTGGTAAAGACGCAATCGGTGTCGACGTCGCAGAAGCTTGCGATCTTTCCGCGGATAGCGTCATCGATATGGTGGTCGGAGCGCAGCACGATAATATCGGGCTGGATGCCAAAGCTGCGGAGCTCCTTGACGGAATGCTGCGTGGGCTTGGTCTTGACCTCGTGGGCGGCGGCGATATAGGGAACGAGCGACACGTGGATGTAGCAGACGTTCTCGGGGCCGGCCTCCTTGCGGTACTGACGGATGGCCTCGACAAACGGTTGGGACTCGATGTCGCCGATCGTGCCGCCCAGCTCGGTGATGACTACATCGGAGCCGGTCTGCTCCTCGATGCGGCGGAACTTGTCCTTAATGGCATTGGTGACGTGGGGAATCACCTGCACGGTACCGCCCAAAAAGTCGCCGCGACGCTCACGGGCGATTAGGCTTTTGTAGATGGCACCAGTCGTAAAGTTGGAATCGCGGGTCAGGTTCTCATCAATAAAGCGCTCGTAATGGCCCAGGTCCAGGTCGGACTCGTAACCGTCCTCGGTTACAAAGACCTCACCATGCTGGAACGGGCTCATGGTACCGGGGTCGACGTTCAGATACGGGTCGGCCTTCTGCATCGTTACTTTGTAGCCACGCGACTTGAGCAGACGGCCCAGCGAGGCCGCGGTGATACCCTTGCCCAGGGACGAAACCACGCCACCGGTTACGAACACATGCTTGGTCATATTGAGTTACCTGCGCTTCCCGTAGAAGTTGTTTATCCACATCTTACGGGTCTTCATTGTAATACTCGCGCCGCGGACCGTCCGCAATTTTTCTCGCATGCGATTGCATTTCTCAATCTTGAAACAAAACGCCGCCCGGTTTCCCAGGCGGCGTCGCTATGGCAAGGGTTACATGCTGCTATCGATCAGCAACCTCGTCCTCAAGCATTTCTTGAACGAGCATGCCGGTACGAACGCCCTCAAGATACCACTCACCACGTTCGGTGAGGCAAATGCCATTTGCAAGCTGACCGCCGTCGTCGCTATAACGCGAGACGACATCAATCATACCTTCGGAATCCAAGCGATCGATTGCGGCGCGGGCACGATACGGCGAAACCCCCACGCGCTCGGCAAGCGTTTTGCGCGAGAAACCATACGGCCCGCCATTGTCTTCGGTTTGCTGGTCGATCTCCATCAACACCAGCACCTCGACACGCTTCATATCGTTGACACTCGCACGACCCTTGCCCGCCATAGCAGCCTCCTCAAACCGAGCACGAGCATCTAACGCGCCGTGCGCGACCGACACACCTCACGATGGCAGGTAATATCCATCATGCGGCATCCCGCTAAGGATGAAACAGTTACGGTTATTGTATACCGCTCAAATTGTTTCTAGGCAGGTAAACGGCTATTTTTCGCCGAAATAGGCGCTTTATTGATCAAAAAGCCGTACCGGGTGCTAACCCGATACGGCCAAAATGCAATGCAATTACCGCGGTGCTTCAAACTTAGCGATGGAAGAAACCACGGCGCTCAAACTTGGGCTCGCAGCACACGTTGATACCCAGTTTGCGCAGTACCGTCTCGTCCGTCGGCGAGATAATCACGCTAAAGAAGGCATCGCAACCGCGCAGCTGCTCCAGGCCCGAAAGGACGCGAGCGGCCGTCTCACTCGTGGCCGAGGTGATCGACAGCGCCATAAGCGTCTCGTCGGTGTGGAGGCGCGGGTTTTTGCTGCCCAGGAAATGCGTCTTGAGCTTGCTGATGGGCTCGATCGCCTCATCGCTAATGACCTCGAGCTCAAGGTCGACGCCCGAGACATGCTTTAGGGCGTTCATAATGAGCGAACTTGCGGCGCCCAGGCGCGTGGAGGTCTTACCGGTCACCACGGAGCCATCGGGCATGACCATGGCACCCACGGGACCACCCGTCAGCTGCTCCCTGGTGAGGGCCGCCGAGCGCGCCGGTGAGTAGTTCTTATCGATGCCGGCTTTCTTCATAATAATCTTGAGACGGTCGACTTGCTCATCGCCCACGCCGGTACGGCGCACATTTTCGACCGCGGTAAAGTAGCGGCGGACGATCTCCATCTTGGAAGCGTCGCGGCAGGCATCGTCATCGGTGATGGCAAAGCCGACCATATTGACGCCCATGTCCGTAGGGCTCTGGTAGGGGCTCTTGCCCAGGATCTTTTCCATCAGGGCACGGACTACCGGGAAGGCCTCGACGTCGCGGTTGTAGTTGACCGTGGTCTTGTTGTAGGCCTCAAGGTGGAACGAATCGATGATATTGGCGTCGTCGAGGTCAGCCGTGGCGGCCTCGTAGGCAATATTGACCGGATGCGTCAGAGGAAGATTCCAGACCGGGAAGGTCTCAAACTTGGCATAGCCGGCGGCGGTACCGTGCTTATGCTCGTGATACAGCTGCGAAAGGCAAGTGGCGAGCTTGCCCGAGCCGGGGCCGGGTGCCGTCACGACAACGAGCGGACGCGTGGTCTCGACGAACTCGTTCTTGCCGTAGCCATCGTCGGACACGATCAGATCGACATCGTGCGGATACCCCTCGATGGGATAGTGCAGCTTGGCAGGAATACCGAGCGCGTTCAGGCGGTTGCGGAACACATCGGCAGCAGGCTGGCCGGCGTACTGGGTGATAACCACAGCCGCGACGGCAAAGCCGTTGCCGCGGAACAGGTCAACCAGGCGCAAAACGTCCTCGTCATAGGTAATGCCCAGGTCACCACGAGCCTTGTTTTTCTCGATGTGGTTCGCGTTGATCGCGATGATAACCTCAACATCGTCGGCGATGCTCTTGAGCATGCGAAACTTGCTATCCGGCTCAAAACCCGGCAGCACGCGGCTCGCGTGATAGTCATCGAACAGCTTGCCGCCAAACTCCAAATACAGCTTGCCGCCAAACTGCGAGATGCGCTCCTTAATGTGAGCAGCTTGCAGCTCGATATACTTCGCATTGTCGAAACCCTGGCGCATGTATGGCTCCCGTCCCGTTTCCATTTAATGTTCTAGGCGATTATAACGGAGCCCGCCCCTCGCAATGCCCTAACCATCAACAGGCACCAACCAAACACGCCATCGATAAGTTGCGGTGAAATAGTTCCTGTTTAACCCCTCAAGACGGCCAAACGGGAACTATTCCACCGCAACTTCCCCTTTTTGGTTCAAACAAACCTGGCCTTTGTATCAATAATGGAAACGCCGCAGGTGGAGCATAAGTCAGCGAAAGCCCGCCAGAGCGAGCAAGGTGACGTGAAAGAGGAGGGCATAGGCCTTTTGGCCATGCCCGACGATTGAACGTCAGATTGCCGCTCTGGCGGGCTTGCAGCGTCGAGTGATTCCGGCGTTTGGTAAAACGCCGGAACACAAGAGCGCCCCCTCCCGCGCACGGAACGGGAGGAGGCTAAAGGTAGGAGTCTACCGGTGGGGTTACCCCACCGGACAGACGATGACCAGGTGATCCTTTACAGGATCGTCATGGTTTCCGTGGGGTACCCAAGGGGTACTTAGAGCATCACGCAAGCGATGGTCAGGATGACGGCGCAGACGACGGAGAGAGCGACGATGAGCTTAAGCGCAAACTTGAGCCAGGTCGTCCACTCGATCTTGGCCAGGGCAAGACCGCCCATGATGGCGCCGGAGGTCGGGGTGAACAGGTTCACGACGCCGATGGCGGCGGAGAAGATCATGACCATGACCTCGGGCGAGAAGCCGAGCTTAACAGCCAGCGGTCCCATGATGGGCATGGAGACAGTAGCCATACCGGAGGTCGAGGGGATCAGGAAGGACAGGCCGAAGTAGACCAGGAAGCTCATGGGAGCGAAGATCACGCCGGACAGGCCAGCCAGAGCATTGGCGGCAGCGTCGAGGACGTAGACGTCGAGGCCGGTGCTAGCCATGAGGACGGAGATACCACGGGCAAGAGCGATGACGAGGACAACGGACATCATGTCGGCAGCGCCGGTGATGAAGGTGTTGACGATCTGCTTCTCGGACAGGCCACCGATGATACCGATCAGGATAGCCATGAGGAAGAACCAGGTGGAAGCCTCGTCGAAGTACCACTGGCCAATGGGCAGGCCGGTGATCAGGGCAGACCAACCCTGAACGATGGCGTTACCGTCGGCGTCATAGACAGCGCCAGCATCGAAGAAGTTGGCGACGCCCTCGTTGAGGTCGGCCAGCGGGATGAAGCCGACGATCATGACGACGAAGGTGAAGGCAAAGGCGATCAGAACACCCTTCTGACGACCGGTGAGCTTGACCTCCTTGTTAACCTCGGAAGCAGCCTTGCCGTGAGCCTCTTCGGCGTCCTTGAGCTCCTGCATCGAAAGGATGGTGGAACCCTTGTCAGCCTTGACCTTCTTGGCATAGCTCATGACGAAGAAGATGGACATGGCAGTGGTAACAATCCACAGGACGGCACCGAGGCCGATGATGATGGACTGGTTGACCTCAATGCCAACACCGGTCAGAGCGTCGACGGCAGCGCCGACGGCGAACGGGTTAACCGTGGAGCCGAGGCAGCCGCAGCCAGCGCCGAGCAGGACGGTAGCGGCGCCGACCATGGGGTCGAAGCCAGCAGCCATCATGGTAGCGGCGAGCAGGGCGTAGAAGGGAACGGTCTCCTCGCACATACCATAGGTGGTACCACCGAGGGAGAAGATGAGCATCAGCACGGGAATGAGCATGATCTCATTGCCCTTAAGCTTCTGCACCAGAACGGCAATGCCGTTGTCCAGGGCGCCGGTCTCGGTCATCATGCCGAGGAAGCCGCCGAGGATCATAACGAAGAGGCAGACGGGCAGAGCGTCAGCGAAGCCCTTGACCGGGGCGGTGCAGAAATCGCTCAGGCGGGCAGCGGTAACCGCGCCACCGGACGTACCGGAGACGATAACGGTAACAACCGCGACAATTGCCAGCAGAGCAAGAAGAATGGTGAACGATGAAGGCATACCGCGCTTTTTCTTAGCGGTCTCAGTCATAGTTCTCATCCCCCCTTCATAAATCATTTACTGATCTCACCCGAAGCGGCTCTTCCGTGCCGTGCATGTCGCTCGGTGCGAGATTTTTACCAGACAAAAGCGCTCGGGGTGCGCAGCAATGCACCCCGAGCGAGATGCTAGAAGCTCTTACTTGAGCGTAGCGTACATGACAGCCTTGATGGTGTGCATGCGGTTCTCGGCCTCGTCGAAGACCTTGGAAGCGGGGCTCTCGAAGACCTCGTCGGTGACCTCCTGCTCGGTGATGCCGAACTGCTCGTACTTCTCTGCGCCAATCGTGGTGTTGGTGTCGTGGAAGCTGGGCAGGCAGTGTAGGAAGATGGCACCCGGGTTGGCCATAGCCATGACCTCGGAGGTAACACGATACGGGGTGAGCTGAGCGATGCGCTCGGCCCAGACCTCGTCAGGCTCGCCCATGGAGACCCACACGTCGGTGTAGATAACGTCGGCACCGGTGACGCCGTCCTTGACGTCGGTGGTCAGCTTGATGGTGCAGCCGTTGGCCTCGGCGATGGGCTTGCAGGCCTCGATGACATCGTCGGCAGGCATGCACTCCTCGGGGCCGCAGGCCACGAAATTCATGCCGAGCTTGGAGCAGACGACCATGAGGGAGCGAGCAACGTTGTTCTTGCAGTCGCCCATGAAGACGAGGGTCTTGCCCTTGATGTCGTAGTTGAAGTTCTCCTGGACGGTCAGGATGTCGGCGAGCATCTGGGTGGGATGCCACTCAGTGGTCAGGCCGTTCCACACGGGCACGCCGGACTTAGCAGCGAGCTCCTCGACATCGTCCTGGGCAAAGCCACGGAACTCGATGCCGTCATACATGCGGCCGAGAACGCGGGCGGTGTCCTCGATGGACTCCTTCTTGCCCATCTGCGACGAACCCGGATCGAGGTAGGTGACGCCCATGCCCAGATCCATGCCGCCGACCTCAAAGGCGCAGCGGGTACGAGTGGAGGTCTTCTGGAAGAGCAGAACGATGTTCTTGCCCTCGAGATAGCGGTGCGGAACGCCAGCGCGCTTCATGTCCTTGAAGTTCTTGGAGAGCTTGAGCAGGTACTCGATCTCCTCGGTGGTGAGGTCGAGGAGCTTGAGGAAGCTACGGCCGGAGAGGTTAACACCCATGGTTCGAATCCTTTCGAAAAAATGAATTACGTAAATAGTAGCGGTGCCCGTTTGACGGGCGAAACCGGTGCGGTTGTAGGGGGACCGCACCGGAAACGGAAAGACTTAGAGGTCCTCGCGCCAGAAGGGCATGCTCATGCAGCGCGGGCCGCCGCGGCCGCGGGAGAGCTCGGCGGAGGGCACGACGAGAAGGTCCAGGCCCTCCTTGTACAGCACGTCGTTGGTGACGGTGTTGCGGGCGTAGACGCAGATCTTGCCGGGCTCGACGCACAGGGTGTTGGAGCCGTCGTTCCACTGCTCGCGGGAGGCCGCGATCGGGTCGCCGCCGCCGCAGGGGATCAGCTTGACCTGGTCGACGCCGGTGGCGTCCTCCAGGACGTGCTCGAGGGTGTCCTCGATCAGGCGGATGTTCACGTCGCCCGGGTTCTTGCCGGCGGTCAGCTCGTAGACGCGCAGGGTGCCCATGATGGCGGGGTGGATCGTGAACTTATCGACGTCGATCTGGGTGAAGACCGTGTCGAGGTGCATGAAGGCGCGCGAGACCGGGATGTCGAAGGCCAGGATGCGCTCGACCTTGGAGTCGGAGTTCCAGAAGATGTTCTGGGCCATGACGTCGATAGCGGCGGCCTGGGTGCGCTGGGAGATGCCGACGGCGAGGGTCTTCTCGTTGATGTTCAGCACGTCGCCGCCCTCGGTGTGGAACTGGCAGTCGCGGCGGAAGTACAGGGAGACGTCCTTGTAGTCGGGGTGGTACTTGAAGACGTACTTGCCGTACAGGGTCTCGCGGTTGCGGGTGACCGAGTACATGCGGTTGAGGTTGACGCCCTCGCCGACGACCGCGAACGGGTCGCGGGTGAAGTAGAGGTTGGGCATCGGGTCGATGATCAGGTCGGACTCGGACTCGGAGTTGACCAGGGAGTCGAGGGTCGTGGACGCCGTGAGGGGCATGTCGATCTCGGCCTTGGTCATGCCGGCCATGGTCTTCTTGACGAACTCGAGGTTGTCCTCGATGGAGTCCAGCTTCTCGCGGACGATCTGCGGCATGTGCTGGCCGCGGATGCCGGCCTCGGCGATGTACTGGTCGGTGAACTCGGCGCGGGCGCCGGGGACCTGGTCGAACACCTCGGCGACGAGGTTCTCGAGGTAGAGGACCTCCACGCCCTGGTCCCTCAGGATCTGGGCGAAGGTGTCGTGCTCCTGCTGTGCGACCTCCAGGAACGGGACGTCGTCGAACAGGAGTCGCTCGAGCTCGTCGGGCGGCAGGTTGAGGAGCTCGTCGCCGGGACGGTGCAGGCAGACCTTCCTGAGCTTGCCGATCTCGGAAGGCACGTGCAGACCTTTCGTCATGGCCTCCTACCTTTCTTTCGGGCCCCTGTCAGGGCCGATTCGTTAGCGCCCCTCCGTGTGAGGCGTTATTGCTGACGACATATTTATATCCAAAATCAGTCCATACTTCCACCTCGCCCCCGAACGGTTTTATATGAGGGGTGAACGGCATACACATATACTTCACGCATGGCACACTTTGATTTAATAAAGTGTATTTACGTGCTAAAACGCGTTTTCAATCCAAATAGCAAATGGAACTTAACTTTATTAAACCACCCTCAAATTGCATATTTCTAATAAAGCTATGAATAGAATTAGCGATTCATGCCGCGTCTCAACCATTTTCATTTTTATTCAGAAAAAAGTTTGTCCTATTCATTTATGGTAAACAAATTACCGTTTACCAGACGCTTGATACCGTTCACCGGAAGCTCAGTATAAGGCCCAGCGGATACCGGCTCGTTTTACGGCCCCATTTGTAACAACTTGACTTCTCGGTATAGAAAAACGGACCCGCTTCCCCTAGGGAAACGGGTCCGTTTTCGATTATCTTCGTCCTATTTGGATAAGGCCCTCGAAGATCATCGGGATCCTAGCGATCAAACTCCGCCAGTGCCTCGCCCAAAAGCCTCAGGCCCTCGCGAAGAACGTCCTCGCTCGCGCAGTAGCCCAGGCGTGCGCCGCAGGGGAGCTCAAAGCGGCTGCCGGGAACCAGCAGCACTCCCCTCTCAGCCAACAGGCGCTTGCAGAACTCCTCGTCGTCCTCGGGGATATCTAGCTGGATAAACGAGGTGGACACGCCCTGCGGGGCCGTCCAGGACACTCGATGCTGCGTATCGATCCAAGCCTGCGCGATATCGCGGTTGCCGAGCACAATCTTGCGGTTGCGCTCGAGAATCTCGTCCTTGTGCTCGAGTACGTAGGTCGCCAGGGCGTCGTTGAACACGCCGCCGCAAATCATGGTGTAGTCGCGATACGTGCGGATGCGGTTGGACACCTCTTCGTCGGCCACAACCCAGCCCACGCGGGCTGCAGGCGTCGAATAGGTCTTGGACACCGAGTTGGTGACAATGGCCTTCTCGTACACGTCGGCCATCGACATAAAGGACTCGGTGTTCTCGAGCGGCAGATACACCTCGTCGCACAGCACGTAGGCGCCCACCGAACGGGCGATCTCGGCAATCTGGCCGAGCATATCGGCATCGAGCACCGTACCGATGGGGTTCGATGCGTTGTTGATGCAGATGAGCTTGGTGTTGGGGCGCACCAGGCGCTTGAACTGCTCGATATCGGGCTTCCAGCCGAGTTCCTCGCGAAGCTCCCAATACTCGACCTCGGCGCCCAGCGTGCGCGGGATCTCGTAGAGCGGCGCGTAGGTGGGCCACTCGGCGATAACATGGTCGCCGGGCTCGACAACAGCCATGATGGCGTTGAGGTTAGCGCCCGTGCAGCCGTTGGTCTGCAGGATATGGTCGGGATTGACCTCACGACGATAGAGCTTGGCGACCTCGGCCTTAAACTCCGGCGAACCCTCGATCCAGCCGTAGTTCATCTTCTCGCGGTCCAGGCGCTCGTAGAACGTGGCACCGTCCTGCTCGTCAAGCGCACGCAGCTCGCCCATGGTGAGCGACGAGATCGTCGACTGAGCGATATCCCAGGTAGCGCTCTTCTCCCAAACGTTGAGCCATTCCTCAACGCCAATCGTCTTGATGTCCATGGCCAAGCTCCTTACAAAAGCAGTCATCCAATCGTGTTAACGTTCCTCATAGAAGATTGGGGCGGTGCGAAAACCCGCACCGCCCCAATGAGAGACATCTAATGGCAGCTAGATGTATGTATTATGACCCGTACGGGTCCTTGAAGACCTTAGAGGTCCTCGCGCCAGAAGGGCATGCTCATGCAGCGCGGGCCGCCGCGGCCGCGGGAGAGCTCGGCGGAGGGCACGACGAGAAGGTCCAGGCCCTCCTTGTACAGCACGTCGTTGGTGACGGTGTTGCGGGCGTAGACGCAGATCTTGCCGGGCTCGACGCACAGGGTGTTGGAGCCGTCGTTCCACTGCTCGCGGGAGGCCGCGATCGGGTCGCCGCCGCCGCAGGGGATCAGCTTGACCTGGTCGACGCCGGTGGCGTCCTCCAGGACGTGCTCGAGGGTGTCCTCGATCAGGCGGATGTTCACGTCGCCCGGGTTCTTGCCGGCGGTCAGCTCGTAGACGCGCAGGGTGCCCATGATGGCGGGGTGGATCGTGAACTTATCGACGTCGATCTGGGTGAAGACCGTGTCGAGGTGCATGAAGGCGCGCGAGACCGGGATGTCGAAGGCCAGGATGCGCTCGACCTTGGAGTCGGAGTTCCAGAAGATGTTCTGGGCCATGACGTCGATAGCGGCGGCCTGGGTGCGCTGGGAGATGCCGACGGCGAGGGTCTTCTCGTTGATGTTCAGCACGTCGCCGCCCTCGGTGTGGAACTGGCAGTCGCGGCGGAAGTACAGGGAGACGTCCTTGTAGTCGGGGTGGTACTTGAAGACGTACTTGCCGTACAGGGTCTCGCGGTTGCGGGTGACCGAGTACATGCGGTTGAGGTTGACGCCCTCGCCGACGACCGCGAACGGGTCGCGGGTGAAGTAGAGGTTGGGCATCGGGTCGATGATCAGGTCGGACTCGGACTCGGAGTTGACCAGGGAGTCGAGGGTCGTGGACGCCGTGAGGGGCATGTCGATCTCGGCCTTGGTCATGCCGGCCATGGTCTTCTTGACGAACTCGAGGTTGTCCTCGATGGAGTCCAGCTTCTCGCGGACGATCTGCGGCATGTGCTGGCCGCGGATGCCGGCCTCGGCGATGTACTGGTCGGTGAACTCGGCGCGGGCGCCGGGGACCTGGTCGAACACCTCGGCGACGAGGTTCTCGAGGTAGAGGACCTCCACGCCCTGGTCCCTCAGGATCTGGGCGAAGGTGTCGTGCTCCTGCTGTGCGACCTCCAGGAACGGGACGTCGTCGAACAGGAGTCGCTCGAGCTCGTCGGGCGGCAGGTTGAGGAGCTCGTCGCCGGGACGGTGCAGGCAGACCTTCCTGAGCTTGCCGATCTCGGAAGGCACGTGCAGACCTTTCGTCATGGCCTCCTACCTTTCTTTCGGGCCTTACTGGCCGAATGTATCAGCGCCCCTCCATATGGGACGCTGCTTGCTGACAGCTCTAGTTATATCCAAAAATCACCCGCAATTCCACCTCGCCCCCGAACGGTCAACAAAGTGCGATGAACGGTATATCGCATGTGATTCCCCCATGATGTACTTCGGCGTTCTAAAGTAACTTTTCTAAGGTAAACGCTCTTTTTTCTCAAAAATCATTCGCAATTACAACTCCAATCTTTCGATTAAGAACTGCATATCTAAAACGGTTTTATGTATATAAATGACGCTTGTTCGTGTTTCTGTCTGTATTCGATGATATTCAGCTACCTATCATTCTTATTCACACATACTCACCAGTTGAGTGAGGATATAGACCGTTTTTCACAACGCGACGGGCGTCAGCTCTATGGCTTGTCAGCGTAAGAAGTAGGTAAAGATACCGTTCACGCGATACGTCCGTGCCATAGGTCGACTAAATTGAGACAATAGTGAATAGTGTTAGGCAACCGTCCCCTGCGGGGACTGAACGGACAGATGCATATGCCGAGCAAAATCGAAAAAAAGCAAGCCGCCGCAAAGCTGCGCAAACCGCCGCGCGACTTCTCGTACACGCAGAACCGAGAGCTCAGCTGGCTGCGCTTTGACAACCGTGTGCTTGACGAAGCCTTCGACGAGACCGTTCCGCTGTTCGAGCGTCTAAAGTTCGTGTCGATTTTCGAGTCTAACCTCGACGAGTTTCTCATGGTGCGCGTGGGCGGCCTGTCCGATCTGGCAGAGCTCAAAAAACAGCCTGTCGACAACAAGAGCAATATGACCGCCTCCGAACAGGTCGATGCTGTCATGGCCGAAATGCCCGGGCTCCTTACCCGATGGGAGTCCATCTTTAAGAGCATCGAGGGCAAGCTCGACACCCTGGGCGTTCACCGCGCGCGTGTTGATTCGCTTACGCCCGAGGAGCGCACCTTTGTAACCCGCTACTTCCAGGCCTACGTGTCGCCGGTCATCTCGCCGTTGGTCATTGACCCGCGCCATCCCTTCCCCAACCTGCGCAACGGTGCACTCTATCTGGCTTGTGGCCTGGACGGCGTCACCGACGAGGAGAGCCTGCTGGGCCTTATCGAGATCCCCGCCTCGATGAACCGCGTGGTCGAGATCCCCTCGCCCACCGGCACCTACTCCTACATTCTGCTCGAGGACGTCATCCTCGCCTGCCTGGACAGCTGCTTTGGCTCCTATAAGCCGCTCGACCGCGCGCTCATCCGCGTCACCCGCAACGCCGACATCGATCCAGACGGCGAGGGCGTCGAGGAGGAAGAGGACTACCGCCAGCACATGAAGCGCATCCTCAAGAAGCGCCTGCGTCTGCAGCCGGTAGTGCTCGCGGTCTCGGGGTCGCTCGAGAAGGCGACGCTCAAGACCATCCGCAAGGCGCTCGAGCTTTCTCGCCGCTCGGTCTTTACCTGCGATATCCCGCTCGACCTGGGCTACGTCTTCGGCATTGAGGGCAAGATTCCCGAGCATCTACGCAACGAGCTGCTCTTTACGCCGTTTAAGCCGCAGCCCAACCCCACCATCGATATGACCCGCTCCATCCGCGAGCAGGTGCTGCAGCACGACAAGCTGCTCTTTTACCCTTACGAGGCCATGAATCCGTTCTTGGACCTGGTGCACGAGGCCGCCTATGACCCCGAGTGCATCTCGCTGCGCATCACGCTCTACCGCGTGGCCAAGCAGAGCCGCCTGTGCGAGTCACTGATCGATGCCGCCGAGAACGGCAAAGAAGTCACGGTGCTCATGGAGCTCCGCGCGCGCTTTGACGAGCAGAACAACATCGAGTGGGCCGAGCGCCTGGAAGAGGCCGGCTGCACCGTCATCTACGGCTCCGAGGGCTTTAAGTGCCACTCCAAGATCTGCCAGCTCACCTATCGCGAAGGCATGGCACTAACGCGTCTGACGCTGCTGGGCACCGGCAACTTTAACGAGAAGACGGCCAAACTCTACAGCGACTTTATGCTCATGACCGTCCACCCCGGCATCGGCGAGGACGCCAACCTGTTCTTCCGCAACCTGTCGCTGGGCAATCTGCGCGGCGATTACCGCTTCCTGGGTGTGGCGCCCGTAGGCCTCAAGCCGCTCATCATGCGCGGTCTGGATCGCGAGATTCAGCGCGCTCTCGCTGGCGAGCCCGCCCGCGTGTTCTTTAAACTCAACTCGCTCACCGACCGCGAGGTCATCGACAAGATCGCCGAGGCATCGTGCGCAGGAGTCCGCGTGGACATGATCATCCGCGGCATCTCGTGCCTCAAGCCGGGCGTTCCTGGCAAGACCGAAAACGTGCATGTCCGTTCTATCGTCGGACGCTTTTTGGAGCATGCGCGCGTTTACGCCTTTGGCGTGGACTCGGACATAATCTACCTGAGCTCGGCCGACATGATGACGCGCAACACCGAGCACCGCGTGGAGATCGCCTTCCCCGTGCTCGACCCCACCTGCCGCGCCCTGGTGCACGAGTACATGGGCATGCAGCTGCGCGACAACGTGAAGGCACGTAGCCTGACGAGCGACGGCACCTGGGTTCCCGTAGAGCGAAAAGAGGGTGAGAAGCCCTTTAACTCGCAGGAGTTCCTGTTGGAGCGCGCTTATCGCAACGCCGAGTCCGCAGCCGTGGCTTCGGAGCCCGTCGCCAAAGCAAAACCGGAATCCGCACCTGTTCTGGGCCCCAAGCCCAAGCCCCAGGCGGACGTTCCCAAGGTCCAGAAGGTACAGGCAACCGTCATTGAACCCGACCTGGAATCCGAACCCGAGCCTGCGCCCCAGCCCCAGCCTCAGCCGCAGACCGTCAAGTCCGCGCCCCATGCAAGCGCCCGCCGCGAGAAACCCGCCGGCAAGACCAAGGCCATCGAGCGCCATCGCCCCGGCCGCGTGCGTATGGGTCTGGGCCTGATCGGCCTAGGCCTTAAGACGCTCATTACCGGCAAGACGAAATAGACGTTTGTAGAAGCGCCCCGTATTTGAGGAATGCCCCAGATACGGGGCGCTTTTCCCTGCTACCATGGTTGCGGACAAGACCGCGAATGACAGGCAGGAATATGAAGCTCACTATAGAATCGATGACCTACGGCGCCGACGGGCTGGCGCACGCCGACAACGGCAAGGCCGTCTTTGTGCAGGGCGCCGTGGCAGGCGACACCGTCGAGGCCGAGATCGTGCAGGACGGCAAATCGTTCATGCGCGCCCGCACCACCGAGATTCTGGAGCCGAGCCCCGATCGCATTCAGCCCCCCTGCCCCTTCGTGGGCATCTGCGGCGGCTGCTCGTGGGGCAATCTCTCACGCACGGCACAGCTCGCCGCCAAGGAGCAAAACCTGCGCTCCACGCTCGAGCGCATCGGCAAGTTCGCTCCCGAACAGGCGGATGAATTGGTACAGCCCATCCGCCATACCAAGGACGACTGGGGCTACCGCAATAAAATCGAGCTGGAGCCGACCGTCGTCAACGGTCGCGTGCGCCTTGGCATGCACGGTGTCGACCCCAGCAAGATCGTGACCGTCGATTCGTGTCCGCTGTTCGATAAACGTTTTCCCAAGGCGCTCAAGTCGGTCGTCGGCGCGCTCAACTATCTGAGCGGCAGCCACGACCTAGGCCTGGAGCGCGTGGGCATTCGCGCCTCGCGTCGCACCAAGGCGCTCGAAATCGCGCTCTGGACGCCCACGGGCTCGTTTCCGCGCTCGCAGGTCTCGCGCGTGCTGGCAGACGCCGCACACCCCACGAGCATAGTGCGCGTTATGAGCAAGGGTGAGAAGAAGGCCCGCCGCGTCTCCAAGGTTGAGATGCTCGCCGGCGAGGGCTCCTGGACCGAGAACATCGCCGACGGCCAGATGCGCCTTTCGGCCCCGTCGTTTTTCCAGGTCAACACCAAGGGTGCCGAGATTTTGATTGAGCTTGTCATGGAGGCGCTCGACCCGCAGGAAGACGAACTTGCCGTAGACCTGTATTGCGGAGCTGGAACCTTCACCCTGCCGCTCGCCCGCCGCTGCGACTTTGTTGCCGCTGTCGAGGCCTACGGACCGGCCGTACGCGACCTGCGCCGTAACCTAGAGATCAACAAACTCGATAACGTCGACGTCATCGGCGGCGACGCGGTGCGCGAGTTCCCCGATCAGGACGCCGATGTCCTGGTAGTCGATCCGCCGCGCGCAGGCTTGGCGCCCGAGGCCATCGACCTCATCGCGAGCACGAGTGCCCGCGATGTCGCCTACGTGAGCTGCGACCCTGCCACCCTGGCGCGCGACCTTAAGCGCTTTGTCGAGGAAGGCACCTTCTCCCCCGTCAAGATCACACCGGTCGACCTGTTCCCGCAAACCTTCCACTGCGAAACCGTCGTCCACCTCAAGCGTAACTAGACCGTTTGCCCAAGACCACGCCCGATGATTTTTCTGGGACGGGGATAAAAAATTGTTCTGAATGATTATTTAATCCCCGTCCCGAAATTGAACCGCCCCCTCATTTCTTGGACATTAGAAATGGGGGGCTTCTTTATGGACGGGAAAGTCGGACACGACGCCACGCTGAGGACTCTTGCAGCAGAGTTTTGCGACAGGGGATACGGGCGCACCGAAGGCCGAAGGGCGCCCGGACCCGGCCGGGGCCGGCGGCGCGCGAGGGCGAGCTCTTGCGACGGAGCTGCTGCCCGGGCGCCTGAAGGACGAGTTCTACAGGAACCGGACGTGGCGGAGCTTCGAGGAGTTCAAGCGGGACCTCCACGCCTACACCGTTCACTGGAACAAGAGGAGGCGGGTTAAGCAAAAGGGACTGGCCCCGGAGGAGTTCCGAAATCAGTCCCCATGTGCGGCATAGGCCGCTAATTGGCCCGTCCAAGTATCGGGGCGCAGTTCATTTCAGCGCCGCCCGAGAAAGCTAAACGCCTTCTGGCAGGTTGTCCCGGGCCGAGGGCGGCCACCTTGATCGCCCTCGGCCCTCACCCACCTCATCTGCTCCTCAATTACATAGAGCTGATTGAGGAGGGCGCAGGCTAGCGGGTGCCTTCCTCATCGTCGTTGGGCCGGTAGGTGATGAACTCGATAACAAAGGCCAGGACGGCAGAGACGAGCGAGGCGATGATCGCGAAGATCATGTGGGAGATCCCGGCGCCACCAGGGGTCCCGTCGATAAAGTTGAGCAGGTTGAAGACGCCGAGGCCGCCCGAGATGTACATGAGAGCGCCAGTCATTCCCACGATGGCGCCGCCCACGGCGGAGCTCAGGCATGCCACGACGAACGCGCGCTTGTTGGGGAGGGCGATGCCGTAGATGCCCGGCTCGGTGACGCCGAAGAAGAAGGCGGAGATCATCGCGGGAAGGGCGATGCCGCGGAAGCGCTCGTCCTTGTTTCTGAGGTACATAGCAAAGATGACCGCTCCGAGTGCGAACCCGTGGCCGATGGTGGCGGCGAGCACGCTATCGTGACCGAGGGTGTTCAGGTTCATGATGGAGATGGGGATGAGGCTCCAGTGGAAGCCGAAGATGACGAGGCACATCCACAGTCCGCCGACTAGGGCGCTGCCCAGGACGGAACCAACCACGGGGAGCTGGAAGATGAACGAGAACGCCGCGCTCAGCAGGTTGGTGATGAGGGTGGCCACCGGGCCGATGATGAGGTAGCCCAAGACGATGGAGACCGTCATCGTGGCGAGCGGGACAAGGAACATCTTGAGCGCAGCCGGCATCCAGCTCTTGAGCCAGCGCTCAAGGATAGAGCCGAACCACACCATGAGAAGGACGGGGATCACCGAGCTCACGTAGCCGGACACGGGCATGATGATGGGGATCCCGAGGGCGGTGGCGTACCACGAGAACGTGCCGGCCACGCCGAGGTCGATGCTGCCGAGCGCCTCGCCCGAGGTCAGGGCGACCATCGTCGGGTAGAGGAGCGCCACGCCGATTGCCACACCGGTGAACTCGTTCATGCGGAACTTGCGCGCGGCACTGAACGCCAGGGCGACGGGAAGGAAGTAGAAGAAGCCGTCAGCCACGGTGTAAAGCAGCGTGTAGAGGCCGTCGTTTGCAAAGTCCGGGACGAAGTAGGTGATGAGGGCAAGCAGTCCCTTCATGATGCCTGCGGCGGCAAGCGGTCCCAGGATGGGCTGGAAGATGCCAGAGATGAGGTCGATGATGACGGAGGCCACGGTCTTCTCGCCCTGGGGCTCGTCGTCGGCGCTTGCGCCGCTCGAGAAGTTGCCGGACTCCAGGACCGCGTCGTAGACGTCCTCGACGATGTTACCCACGACCACCTGGTACTGGCCGTTGGCCTGGATGACCTGGATGACGCCCTTGAGGGCCTCGATCTTGGCCGTGTTGGCGCGGGACTCGTCCTTGAGCTTGAAGCGCACGCGCGTGATGCAGTGCGCGACGCTGGCGACGTTCTCAGCGCCGCCTACGTTCTCGAGTATGGATCTGGCCAGGTCGTCGTATTTTTCAGCCATTATTTTCTCCTTAGTGATATTGCCCGGGTGGTTAGCCCAGGTCGCCTCCGTTGGTGGCGATGGCCTGTTGATACCAGTAGAAGCTCTTCTTGCGCCTGCGCTCGAGCGTGCCGTTGCCCAGGTTGTCGCGGTCCACGTAGATGAAGCCGTAGCGCTTCTCCATCTCGCCGGAGCCCGCGCTCACGAGGTCGATCGGCCCCCAGGTGGTGTAGCCGAGCATCTCGACGCCGTCCTGCTCGATAGCGTCGCGCATGGCCTCGATGTGCTCGCGCAGGTAGGCGATGCGGTAGTCATCCTCGATCGTGCCGTCGGGAAGCACCTCGTCATAGGCGCCGAGGCCGTTCTCCACCACAAAGAGCGGCTTCTGGTAGCGGTCCCAGAGGTCGTTGATCGTGATGCGGAACCCCAGCGGGTCGATGACCCAGCCCCAGTCGCTCGTGCGCACGTAGGGGTTCTCTACGCCGGCGAAGGCGTTGCCCTCGGCGACGCCGCCCACGGAATCGGGGTCGCCCGCGGTACAGCGCGAGGAGTAGTAGCTAAACGAGATGAAGTCGACGGTGTTCTCCGCAAGGATGCGCTCGTCCTCGGCGGTCATGCCCACGTCGATGCCCTCGCGCTCGAGCATCTTGAGCGCGTAGCCGGGGTAGTGCCCGCGTGCCTGCACGTCCACGAAGAAGAGGTCCTCCTGGTTCTTGACCTGCGCTGCACGGACGTCCTCGGGACGACAGGAGTAGGGGTAGTAGCTTCCCGCGGCGAGCATGCAGCCAACCTTGTTCTCCGGGTCGACCTCGTGGGCGATCTTGGTGGCCCAGGCGCTCGCCACGAGCTCGTTGTGCGCGGCGCGGTACTCGGCCTCGCGGGCATTCTCCCCGGGCTCGAGGACGATGCCGGCACCCATGAAGGGACGGTGCAAGATCATGTTCATCTCGTTGAACGTGATCCACCAATGCACGAGGCCGCGGTAGCGGTTGAAGAGCACCTTCACGAGCCGCTTGTAGAGCTCGATGAGGGCGCGGTTTCGCCAGGCGCCGTACTTCTTGACGAGGTGGATGGGGCAGTCGAAGTGCGTGATGGTCACGAGGGGCTCGATCCTGTGCTCGCGGCAGCAGCGGAACACGTCCTCGTAGAAGGCGAGCCCGGCCTCGTTGGGCTCCTCCTCGTCGCCATTGGGGAAGATGCGGCTCCAGGCGATGGAGAGGCGAAAGACCTTAAAGCCCATCTCCGCGAAGAGGGCTATGTCCTCGCGGTAGTGGTGGTAGAAGTCGATGCCCGTCTGGGCCGGGTAGTAGTACCCGGGCTCGAAGTCGAGCATGCGCCTCAGGCCGCGGCTTACGTCGTTGCGCTCCGGCCCGTGTGGGATGACGTCGACGTTGGCAAGGCCGCGGCCGCCCTCGTCATAACCTCCCTCGCATTGGTTGGCGGCGGTGGCTCCTCCCCAAAGGAACCCTTTTGGAAATGGCATGGTGCCTCCTTCTCTCTGGCGCCCCCATCTCTGCGGGGGACGCTTTATAACGTCCTTGCGGCCTCGCGCGCCTGGCCCGTGGCCCTTTCCCTGATGTGCGCGGGCCGCCTGTGAAGGGGTGACTAGCTGACGGCTTGTCCTGCGGCGGCGCGACGTGCCTCCCGGCCTCCAAGCAGGGAGGGGACCTGTGCCAGGCACACGCCGGCGAGGATGATGGCGACGCCCAGCCACTCGACGACGCCGAGCGGCTCGCCGAGGACGATCATGGCGATGAGCAGGCCGGCGGGGAGTTCCGCGGCGGCCATGACGGTGGACAGGCCCGCGGGCAGGTGCGGAGAGCCCATGCCGAAGAGCAGGACCGGGCAGAGCATGCCAAAGAAGCCGGCGATGACGGCAAAGGGCAGGATGCCCTGGGCGAGGACGCCCGAGACGACGTAGTCCGGACACACCGTGAGCGACATGACCACGGAGCCCGCGCATACGATGACGCCACGCTGCTCGGACGAGCAGGGGGCCTCGACCTTGCCGGAGAGGGTGACAAAGAGGGAGCAGGACACGGCCGCCCCCAGCGCGCAGAGCAGGGCCACGGGGTCGTACCCGGTGATGCCGGTCTTGTAGACGCCGCTGGCGAACACCGTTCCGAAGACGATGACCAGGGCGGAGGCCACTTGGAGGAGCCTCGGCGGCCGGCGCGTCATGACGGTCTGCCACACGAGCCCCAGCCACGTGAACTGGAAGAGGAGCGTGAGCGCCACCGGGGCGGGCAGCACGCTCATGGCGTAGCAGTAGAGGATTGAGGTGAGGCAGGTGAGGGCTCCCAGGCCCATGAGCTTGAGGGCGAGCTTCCAGCCCACGCGCTGCCAGCGGTGCCCGAGTGCGTGCCCTGCGAGCGTGGCGAGGGCGAAGAAGAGGCAGCCGAACCACGCCTGGCTCGCCACCACCTGCGCTGAGGTGAAGCCCGCGGCGTAGGCGAGCTTGTAGGTCGTGGCCATCGCGCCGTAGCAGGCGCCGCCCGCAAAGACCTGGAGCGCCGCCTTGACCTGCCCCGCGCCCGCGGCTCCCGCCTCGGCGGTCTGTTGCTTGATTGTGTTTGTTTCTGCCATTAGGCTCCCTTCCGTCTGCTGTCTTGCAGATGCACGTCTCGTGCGTCTGTTCCCTGCAGTCGGAAGGTGGGCTCGTGCGGTCTTCTGGCGGTGCATGTGGTACCTGCTGCCAAGACGAAAAAAGCCACGCAACCGACTGCTCGGTTGCGTGGCAAAAAGGTGGCTAGCGCCCAGAAAAGTCCACGCGTTTTTAGACTGGGACAAAGTACTACAACAGGTGAGATTCCGTCAAGAAAAACCGAAGAAAAAAGTGAGCCTCTGCCCGCCGTACCTGTAGCGGTCGTTTCCCCGAACGGGGCGGTGCTGTTGGGGGCTGTCTCGATCTGTAACAGTAAGACCCGGTTTTGGTCCGTAGATGTTACAGATTTAGACGTTTTGTCGGGGCGGTTTCCGTTTGTCTTGATCTGTAACAGTTAGGGGTCAAAAGTGGGTCTAGATGTTACAGATTGAGATTGTTGAGGATGGGTGAGGGTAGCTAATTCGGACGGGGCTATTTTAGCTACCCTGCAAGTGGGGTAGCTAAAATAGCCCCGTCCCTTTTTAAACAATGGAAAATCGAGCGCGGCAAGCGCATGTCTTCGGGGTATAAGACGGCTAATTGTATGCCGCCTTACGAAAGGAACCCTTATGCCCAGCGTTGCCGTTCTCGCCGCCGATGGCTTTGAAACTATTGAATGCCTGACCATGGTCGATGTCATGCGTCGCGGCGGCGTGCGCGCCACGCTTGTCTCGATCATGCCCACGCGCGAGGTCGTAAGCTCGCTGCAGATCCCCGTGACCTGCGATGCGCTCTTTGATGAGATCAACTTTGACGAGTACGACTGCGTCGTGCTGCCCGGCGGCTTGCCCGGTGCCACCAACCTGCGTGCCGATCAGCGCGTCTGCGACGTGGTCTGCGAGTTCGCCGCGACCAAGCACGTTGCCGCCATCTGCGCCGCCCCGTTTATCCTGGGCGAGCTCGACCTACTCGAGGGGCGCCACGCCACGTGCTTCCCTGGCTTTGAGAAAAGCTTCCCCGAAGGCGCCTATACCGGCGAGAAGGTTACGCAAGACGGCAACATCATCACCGCCAGCGGCATGGCCCAGTCGCTCCCCTTTGCGCTTGAGCTGCTGCGCACGCTCGCCGGCGACAAGGCCGTCGAGAAGGTCGCCGAGGGCATTCAGCTATGATTTTGGCTTCGCAATCACCGCGCCGCATCGAGTTGATGCGCGAGGCGGGCTATGACATTCGCGTGATTCCCGCAGATATCGACGAAACGCCTTTTGATGGCGAAGCTCCGCTTACACTCGTCGAGCGCTTGGCGCGTGCCAAAGCCGCCGCCGTTGCCGCCGAGCATGCCGAGCCCAACGAACTGACCGTCGCGGCCGATACTATTGTCACCTTTGACGGCCAAATTTTGGGCAAGCCGGCAGACGGGGACGAGGCGCGCACCATGCTCCGCGAGCTTTCGGGCCGCACGCACCAGGTCGCAACCGGCGTCTGCATCGTTAAAGCCGGCGACGCTACAGCTCCGCATGCCGCCGAGAGCCTGTCGTTTGTCGATGTGACCGACGTGACGTTCTATGAGCTTACCGAAGAGCAGATCGAGCGCTATGTTGCCTCCGGCGAACCCATGGACAAGGCCGGGTCCTACGGCATCCAAGGCACAGGCGGCCGCATGCTTGTGCACGATATTTCGGGTGACTTCTACAACGTGGTGGGCTTGCCCATCGCTCGCGTTGCACGCGCGATTCAAAAACTCTCGTAATTGCATCTGGCGCTGGGTATCCCCCAGCGCCTACAATTTTGCCGTACCGTACGGATCCCGACCGGGCATAAGGCCCGGCGGAAAACCGATAGGAGAACACATGGACACACTGCTCGAAGCCATCGATGTTTGCAATGTCGATGGCTTTTGCTTTGGCAACTATACGGACGAGGAGGCTGGCACCGGCTGCACCGTAATCGTGGCGCCCGAGGGCGCCACCGGCGGCGTTGACGTTCGCGGCGGTGCTCCAGCATCGCGCGAAACCGACCTGCTGCGTCCCGAAAACACCGTCGATAAGGTCCACGCTGTCTGCCTTTCGGGCGGATCGGCCTTTGGCCTCGAGGCTGCAAGCGGCGTGGCCCGCGAACTCGAGAGCCGCGGCATTGGTCTGCCCGTCGGCCCCACGCAGGTGCCCATCGTGTGCTCCAGCTGTATCTTCGACCTTGCCTTTGGCGACCCCACCGTTCGCCCCGACATTGAGGCCGGCATCGCCGCCGTGCGCGAGGCGCTCGACCACACCCCCACCAAGCTCGAACAGGGCAACGTAGGCGCCGGCACGGGCGCTACCGTGGGTAAGCTCATGGGCCCCGCCACCTGCATGAAGGCCGGCCTTGGCGCTGCCGCCGTGGCGCTCGGCCCCATCAAGGTGGGCGCCGTGGTCTCGGTCAACGCCTGCGGCAACGTTGTCGACCCCCTCACCGGCGAGTGGGTCGCCGGCATGCGCGCCTCAGCCGATAGCGACCAAATCGTCGATATGGAACTCGCAGCCTTTGCCGCCGCCGGATCCATGCAGATGCCGCTCGACCGCACCAACACCACCATCAGCTGCATCGTCACCAACGTGGAACTCACTAAGGAACAAGCCACCAAGGTCTCCCAGATGGCCGCAGACGCCTACGCACACGCCATCCGTCCCACGCACACCACCAACGACGGCGACACCATCTACACCCTCGCCAGCGGCAAACTGGGCGCCCAGGCAAACGCCGCCGTTCCCCTAGACCTGCTGGGCATGCTCGCCGTAAGGGCTTTGCAAACCGCCATCGTAAACGGAGCCAAAACCGCCAAAACCTCCCACGGCATCCCCGGCGCCGCGAAGTAGCCTAACCTGACCGGTTGCCCGGTGGGGCTTGGTTATGTTTGCTGCTCTACAGTCCTGGCTCGCACGAAGAGCACATTAAGTGCTCTTCGGCTCGTGCGGAACTCGCGACAAACATAACCAAGCCCCACCGGGCAACCTACCAACCAAAATCTTTTCAGCCCAGGCCCCTGTGTACCGCGCGTCTAAGATCTTCAAATTCAGCTGCCTGACATAAAGCGAGACATAGCAGAGGACCCCTGGTCCTTAACTTGATACGAGTTCCGCACGCAAAGGAGGCGCCAGTGGCGCCTTCGTCTTGCGCAGGACTGTCCGAAGTAGCAAGTTAAGGACCAGGGGTCCCCGTTACCCGAGCGTTTCTGTACTAGTTGAATTTGAAGATCTTTGAGGCAAGACGGTATAGGCCGAGTGTGGTTTTGTCTCCGGCACGACCGCGGAGGTTAGTGAAGAAGCCGACCACGCCGTAGCGAGCACGACGATACATGCGCTCATCGTAGGCCTTCAGGTCCGCCCACAGCGTCTTCAGACGCTCATCGGCACAATCCTCGTCGGAAAGCTTGGTGAGCACCGAGCAGATCGCCATCATCATGGTGAAGTAGCCCATCATGTACGAACGCAGACGCGACGACTCGACATCGCTGTACAGGTGGTACGACTCCATCATGATACGCGTAACACGGAACTGCTGGTCCAGACGCTTGACCATCGTGGCCTCGTTGACACTCTGGCCCTCGCGACCGATAAAGTAGCGATAGAGGTCGATGTCGGCGTAGTACATGGTCTTGCAACGCGGCAGCGGCACGTAGGCGTAGATGTTGTCCACATAGAACGTGTGCGGCGGCATGGGCAGGTTGGACTCGCGCAGCACATCCGTGCGATAGCACAGGCTGTGCATGAGCAGATTCTGGTCCAAACGGAAATGGCCGATCTGGTCCCAGGTAAAGATCTTTTTTCGAGGCAGGGCAAACTTGTAACCAATGGCCGTATGCGTACCCTCGTAAACCTTCTCGTACACGTAGTTCGAGATAAACAGGTCAACGCGCTGGTCGCGCTCTTCAAAGCCGCGCAGAATCGACAGCATGGTCGAAAGGGCAGCGCCGTCAAGCCAGTCGTCCGAGTCGACGACCTTGTAGTAGGTGCCCTGCGCCTCGCGCAGACCCGAAAGGACGGCAATACCGTGGCCGCCATTCTCCTGGTGCACCGCGCGGATGATTCCAGGATAACGGGCCTCCCACTCGTCGGCCTTGGCGGCCGTCTCGTCCTTGGAGCCGTCGTCCACCACGATAATCTCGATATCGGTGGCGTAATTGCTCCCCTCCAAGATGGAGGTGATGCAATGGTCCATGTCCTTGGCGGCGTTATACGAGGGAATACCGAATGTTATGACTTTATGCATGGCAGGCGATAATCTCATCCGAAAGATCGAGGGCGGAATTGGTCACGGCATCCATATCGTAGTAACGATACTCGGCCAGACGACCCACCGGGTGGAAGTTCGTCAGGTTCTGGACGCGCTCAAGATAGCGCTCATAGAGCTCACGGTTCTCGGGCTCAAGAATGGCGTAATACGGCGTCTCGCCCGAGCCGGGCGTATAGGCCTTGGAGTACTCCTTCATGATGGTGGTCTTGCCGGGCAGGACCTGACCAGTCATGTTCTTGAACTCGGTAATGCGGGTGTAGTCCTCGCTCGTGGTGTAGTTGACGGTGCCCACGGGCTGGAACTGATCCATATCGAGCGTCTCGAACTTCATGTCGAGCGTGCGGTACGGCAGCGCGCCCAGGTCGAGGTTGAACAGCTCATCGAGCGGACCGGTATAGACGATCTCGCCGCCGTAGACCTTGCCGTCGACCTTGACGGTTGTCTCGTCGATCTCGAAGAGATCGCGAGCATCCACGTCGCAGAACACATCAATCAGGTCGTGGTCGAGCATGTGCTCAAACAGCGCCGTGTAGCCATCCTGCGGCATACCCTGGAAGGGGGCCTGCGGGAAGTAGCGGTCATCGTCGCCCACAAAGACGGGAACGCGGCCGGTGATCGAGGGATCGATCTGGTCGGGCGTCTGGCCCCACTGCTTCATGGTGTAATGCAAAAAGACGTTCTCGTAGACGTAATCGGCGACCTCGACAAGATCCGGGTCGTTCTTCTTGCGCAGCTCCATAATGGGCACCTTGACGTCCTTGCCAAAGGTCTCCACGAGCTTCTGATACAGCTCCTCGCCGCGCTCATCGCCAAAGGCGAGCTTGAGGCTCGCGTGGTTAAAGGGCACGGGCATAAGGGTACCGTTGATGTTGGCGAGCACCTTGTGCTGATAGTCCGTCCACTTGGTAAAGCGCGACAGGAAATTATGGACGCGCTCGTTAAAAGTGTGGTAGATGTGCGGACCGTACTCGTGGATAAGGATCCCGGCCTCATCAGCGCAGTCGTAAGCGTTGCCCGCAATGTGGCTACGACGCTCCAGAACGGCAACGCGATAGCCGATGGTCTCGGCGAGACGGCGGGCACAAACGGCACCGGCATATCCGGCACCGACAACAATCATGTCGTATGCGCCGGCGTTAAAGCCTTCAGGCAGGCCTGAGGTAATCTGCATCGATACTCCTTGTCAAAAGCCACGGGCTCGTTAGCTGGGCTTTTCTCGAACATTCTTCGAGACATATTTATCAGAGCGATTATAGCGCTAATGCGTCCTATAATGAGCTTGCCACACAAGGAAAGCTCAAGCACCGCGGCGTACATTATTGAAAGGTAAACCCGCTAGCAGCGGGTTTATTCGTGTGCAGTCAGGCGCCTGGAGCTTAGCGAAACGCTTGTAAGGAGTAACATGAGCGATTTCCTTAACCGTATGAAGTCTGCCGCCAAGGCCGACCTTAAGACGATCGTCCTGCCCGAGGGCGAGGATCCGCGCACCATCGTCGCAGCCACCAAGATCATCGAGGAGGGCCTGGCAAAGATCGTCATCCTGGGCAACCCCGACGAGATCAACGTTCCCGGCGCTACCGTCATCGACCCGCGCAATGCCGAGAAGCACGAGGAGTACGCGCAGAAGTTTGCCGAGCTCCGCGCCAAGAAGGGCGTCACCATCGAGCAGGCTCGCGCCCAGGTGATGGATGCTACCTACTTTGGCACCATGATGGTCAAGATGGGCGACGCCGACGGCCTGGTCTCCGGCGCCTGCCACTCCACCGCCGACACGCTGCGCCCCGCGCTGCAGATCCTCAAGACCGCCCCGGGCACCAAGCTGGTGTCGGCCTTCTTCGTGATGTGCACCGACACTCCGCAGTTCGGCACCGACGGCACGCTGATCTTCGCCGACTGCGGCCTCAACATCAACCCGTCCTCCGACGAGCTCTCCGAGATCGCCATCGCCTCCGCTCACTCCTGGTCCACCTTCATGGGCAACGTTGAGCCGCACGTGGCCATGCTCTCCTACTCCACCATGGACTCCGCCGGCGGCGAGGTTGCCAAGAAGGTCCAGGAGGCCGTGAAGTTCTGCAAGGAAAAGGCTCCCGAGCTCGCCATCGATGGCGACCTGCAGCTCGACGCCGCCATCGTCCCCACCGTCGCCCAGCTCAAGGCTCCCGGCTCCTCTGTCGCCGGCAAGGCCAACGTGCTCGTGTTCCCCGACCTCGAGGCCGGCAACATCGGCTACAAGCTGGTCCAGCGCTTCGCCGGTGCCGACGCCTACGGCCCCATCCTGCAGGGCATCGCCAAGCCGGTCAACGACCTTTCGCGCGGCTGCTCTGCCGACGACATCGTGGGTGTCGTAGCCATCACCGCCGTCCAGGCTCAGATGGCTGAGTAGCGAACATATCCCCTCGGGACCCTACAGGGTAAAGCTCTGAAAACGTCCTCGGACATGCATGAAACCCCCGCTGCGCACTTCGTGCGGCGGGGGTTTCATGCGTCCTGCGGAATATTTTCAGAGCTTTACCCTGTAGGGTCCCTGCCGCCACGTAGCAATCAGGGAATCCGGGGTGGACGGCGGCTTGGCTACGCGCTGGAGCTGAAAATCTGAATGGATGGGTGCCGTTGCTGGGAGCGCAGGCGTTGCTGATGATGATCACTTTGGAGATTGAAAGGCCGGTGGGCTTCGGCGGTTGTTGTGCCGGAAACTACATCCCAGTTTGGAGGCGGATTGTGGGATGTGGCTTCCGCTTGGGGCCTGTTTGGGAAACTTTGGGACGGAATTTTGCTTTATTGTGGGTCGCACTTTCCGCAACGTGCCTCAACCGGAAAGCGTGTCCCAGTATTTGCGCTCGAAATGGGATGGGGTTTCCGCCGTCCACCTGCTAGTAAAAAGGCCTCCGGAGCTGTTGCTCTGGAGGCCTTTCGTTTACTTGCAAATGCGCGCGTTAGTTGTTCTTGGTCAGACGCTCGACGTCGTGGGCGATCATGTATTCCTCATCGGTGGGGATGACCATGACCGTGACGGAAGAGCCGGCGGCGCTGATGACCTGCGGGCCGTTGCCCACGGCCTCGCGGTTCTTATTGTTGTCGATGCGCACGCCCAGCCACTCAAAGCAGTCGCAGAAGGCCTTGCGGATCGACCAGTCATTCTCGCCGATGCCAGCGGTAAAGGTGATGGTATCCACGCCCGCCATGGAGGCGATCATGGAGCCGGCCTGCTGCATGGCCTTATAGGCAAACATATCGAAGGCGAGCAGGCAGCGCTCGTCACCCTCGGAGGCGCGCGTACGGATGTCGCGGGCATCGTTGGAGATGCCCGAGATGGCAAGCAGACCGGACTGCTTGTTCATCATGTCGTCGACTTCCTGGTAGCTGTAGCCGCCCTCGCGCTGAAGATAGCACACGGTGGCCGGGTCGATGGAACCGCAACGGGTACCCATCATCAGACCGTCAAGCGGCGTGAGGCCCATCGTGGTATCGCGGCACACGCCGTCCTCAATGGCGGCAAGCGAAGCACCGTTGCCCAGATGGCATGAAAGCAGACGGTGGCAGCGCGCACCCAGGATCCCCTTGGCCATCATCCACTCGTAACGGTGGCTCGTACCGTGCGCGCCGTACTTGCGCACGTGGTACTTGTCGCACACGTCCTTGGGCAGCGCGTAGGTGTAGGCGACCTCGGGCATGGTCATGTGGAACGAGGTGTCGAAGACGGCCACGTTGGGCAGCTCCGGATACTTCTCGCGGCAATACTCGATTGCTGCGGCCTCGCCGTAATTGTGCAGCGGGGCGAGCGGGGCCACCTCAAGGATCTTAGCCATGACCTCGTCGTCAACAACTGCGGAATCATCGAAGTGCCAGCCGCCCTGAACGATACGATGCCCAATGCCATCGACCGTAAAGTCGGTCTTCTCGAGCTCCTCGAGCACGCGAGCGATAGCAGAGCGATGATCGGGGAAGGGAACCTCCTCGGTCTGCTTGGCGCCACCGTTCTCGGAGTGGCCAAAGATACCCATGTCCGAGCCGATACGCTCGCAGTTGCCCTTGGCGAAAACCTCGCGGGTATCGGTATCCAGAAGCTGATATTTAAGGCTTGAGCTGCCGGCGTTGACAACAAGTACGTTCATGAGACTCCTTTGCAGTGCGATACGGTCGACGCAGACCTCTTAAGGCGACCGCATTTTAATAAGAAGTTATCACATCTTGATAAATAGCTATCAGGCATATCGCCCAACGAGCGCAAAAGAGGGGCTGAACGGCACTTGGTCGTCCAGCCCCTCCCCTCTTGCAATTACTTGCTGTTGACGATGCGCTCGACGTCGGAGGCGATCATGAACTCCTCATCCGTGGGGATGACGAAGATCTTGACCTTGGAATCCTTGGCGGACAGGCACCAAGCGCCGTCGCCACGCAGAGCGTTGCGGGCATGGTCCATCTTGACGCCCATAAAGGCCAGACGATCGGCCACGCCGGCGCGGACAGCCGGAGCGTGCTCGCCGATGCCGGCGGTAAAGACCAGGGTGTCCATGCCGCACATGGAAGTGGCCATCTCGGCAGCCTTGGCGGCAATCTTGTAAACGAACATATCGAAGGCGAGCTGGGCCTCGGGGTCACCGGCAGCGGCGAGCTCCTCGACGTTGCGGCAGTCGTTGGTCTTGCCGCCGGTCACAGCCAAAAGGCCGGACTTCTTGTTCATCATCTCGTCGACCTCGTCGAAGGTGTAGCCACCTTCGCGCTGCAGGTAGCACACGGTAGCAGGGTCGATGGAGCCGCAGCGGGTGCCCATCATGACACCGTCGAGCGGCGTCAAGCCCATGGTGGTGTCCATGCACTTGCCGTCCTCGATGGCGCACAGGGAAGCGCCGGAACCGATGTGGCACACGACGACCTTGCGAGCCTCGCCGTTGGTCATCTCGGCAACCTTCTTGGAGATGTAGCGGTAGCTGGTGCCGTGGGCGCCGTACTTACGGATGTGCAGCTTGTCGCAGACGTCCTTGGGCAGGGCGTAGGTCTTGGCGACCTCGGGCATATTGAAGTGGAAAGCAGTGTCGTAGACCGTGACGTTGGGCAGGTCGGGATACTGCTCGAGGCAGTACTCGATAACGTTGGCCTCGGGGTTATTGTGCAGCGGGGCGAGCGGAGCAACCTCGCGGATCTTGGCGAGGACGTCCTCGTCGACGAGGGAGGAATCACCGAAGTACCAACCGCCCTGAACGATACGGTGGCCGATACCCTCGATCTTGACGCCGTTGGCCTCAAGGTCCTTCAGGACGACCTCGATGGCGACCTTGTGGTCGGGGAACTCGATGTTCTCGGTCACCTTCTTGGAGCCGTTGGCAGCGTGGGTGAAGGTACCGCCGGTAAAGCAGACGCGCTCGCAGGAGCCCTTTGCGGACACCTTGTGGGACTTGGTATCGATGACCTGATACTTAAGGGTCGAAGATCCTGCGTTGACGACCAGAACGTTCATGTGTCTCCCTACTAACAGGCGGTGTGGCGCCGCCAGGTTACATACGCTTCAATAATAAACCCAAACGCCCTCGCGCTCGGGTTTATTGCGTTGATATATAAGTTATCGGTGCCCAAATACTCATGACCTTTGGCTTGTAAGACGAAATAGCGCGGGGATATACACAAGGGAAGAAATCCCGAGCGCGACAAGCAATACGACTCGAATGCCCGCAACGCTACTCAACACAGCGTTGAGCAGATAGAAAAGAACGGCACCCACCGCCACCATCTGGCTTTGAACCGAAATCAGTGAACAGCGCATCGAAGAATCGGCTGCCTTTTGAAAAATTGAGTATTTAATTGGAGCAAATAACGAGTACGCAACCGTCTGCAGCACATAGAACACGGGCAGCAAATTAGCCGGAGTAAGGGGAATCAAAAACAAAGCTGACAGGAAAAGGCGCACGATGCCGCAAATACGCGCAAAGCGGCCCTTGTCGACATGAGCAATCGCACAGGGCACAATAAGTCCCATGGAGGCCGAGGCAAGGAGCTGGACCGCAATGGTCACACCCGAAGCGACGGCATTCATTCCGCGACCCGCAAGCAGCAGTGAGAAAAAGTCTTCCAGGGCGACAAAAGCAAATGCCTGAGAACAGTCCATGATGAACGCTGAACGAAGAATGCCATTACCCGCAATAGCGGTACCGATCATCTTCGGGCTAATCCCATGTTCAGGTGTCGTCGCAGTGCCCCCTCTTCGCATTTCAGGAATGCAGACAACGACAACCAACGTCAACACCATTGCGATGATATCTGCCGAAAGACCGATGAGATATGCACCGACAGACGAAATGAAACCGCCCACGCAAGCGGAGATGGCATAAGAGGCATAGAAAACAAATCGCTCAACGACATTAAGTCTTACGAGCTGGTCCCGAGAGACGCTGTCAATGTAAATCGCTTCTATGGATCCGCTCAGACATGCAACGGCAAAACCTTTGAGAGCGAACGCACCGATTAAAAGTAGAGGGGAACGAACGAGAAGCAGGGCGGCGTAGTATCCAAGCATCCCCACGACGCCAACGAGACCGCTTGTCTTTCGTCCAAACCTATCGGCAATATAGCCAGTGGGAACTTCGAGGATGAACTTACTCACTTGATATGCAATCATCATGCTAGAAATCGCCACCATCGAGAATCCGACGAATTCAAGGTAAACCGTCAGAAAATACAAAATGGTGCTGAAATTCGACAGAAAAACGAACGTCATATAAAGCAAAACCGTACGGTTTTTCATGCTCCGCCCTCCAAGAGTCAGCAATCTAAATCGGAATCTTGGAAAAGCATGAGGGCAAAGCTGTCAGCTATGTGTTGCAGGGCGTCAACATTCACTTGACGACACGAGGCCAAATGGCCTCACGAAGCGAGATGACGCAATAGGTGGAGAAATACCGTCTGGTGTCGATCGGTCCAGGCATTTTGTCGATAGCAAAAGTAAATGGGCAAGGCTACGTCATGTGAGGCTTCAATGGAGCACTCGCTCACTTCCGATCCATCCGATGCGAGAGAAGAGCCAGAAAAACCCAATATCAATCCCCCGGCTTGAAGAAACTCAGCCTGCGCCCTGTTTTCGTATTCGACATCACGGAAGCGAAAATTGACGAGCTGGGCTTCAGGGCATTGGTTAACCGCATTGAGACAGGGTGACAAATTAATGGGAATAGCGAGCCTGCCGCCCAGTAACTCACGAATGGTCATAGCGTCAACAGATTGATGACCCGCTGGGTATGAAAGAACCTTGAGCTCCTTTTCACCCAAATATTTTGAAGAAAGGACGCTGTCCCGTGGTTCCTCAAACGAGATAGCCGCGTCCGAAATTCCAAGTATAAGTGATTCAAAGCATGTAGCCGTTGGCTGATGCCACACATCAAGGTGAATCTGAGGGTGCGAGCGTTCAAACGAGTCATACCAGTTTTCGGCAAAAAGGCGCCCCCGCCCATGAAGGCAGGGGGCGTAAAGACGGAAATGGCCGTCGGGCGAAACGCCGCCGTTCCCCGATTGAGCGTACTTTTTGAGATCGTCGACTTGTGCCAGGATCACGCGTGCACGACGCGCAAATTCTCTGCCCGCCGGAGACAAAACAGCCTTCCCCGCCGATCGGTTGAGCAAAACAATCTGATACTCAGATTCCAACTTTTTGATTGCCGACGAAACGGCCTGTGGGCTCACATGAACGGCTCGAGCCGCTTTGCGCACGCCGCCGTAGTTCGCTACCGCTTGAAGGTATTCGAGTTGAGAAAGCTGCATAGGTTACTCCAAAGGCAGCCAAGTCGACGGCCTACGCGCCCTCAGATGAGGTTCTCGCCCAGGTTCTTGCCGCCGAGGACGTGCATGTGGAAGTGCATGACGGTCTGACCGGCGTTAACGCCCTTGTTGGAGATGACGCGGAAACCGTCCTCCAAGCCCTTGGCCTTAGCGACCTCCTGGATGGCGTGAGCCATGGCGCCCATGGTCTCGGCCGGTACGTTGTCGGCGATGTCGCTGTAGTGCTTCTTGGGGATCACGAGCGTGTGGACCGGCGCCTGGGGATTGAGGTCGTCGAACGCGATGACCTGATCGTCCTCATAGACAACGGTCGAGGGGATCTCGTGGTTGGCGATTTTGCAGAAGATGCAATCACACATGGTTGGTTCCTTTCTCACAGACCAAGGTAATTATATTTGGTCAGGATGGTTAGAACGAGAGGTTGTCGTCGGTGTTGGCGGCCTCGCCGTCGGCGAGCACGTCGTTGCCGTCGATGTCCTTGAGAAGCACCGAGACCTTCTGCTCGGCATCGGACAGGCGGGTGCGCAGGCTCTTGAGGAGCTCGACGCCGCGGGTATAGCTCTCGAGCGACTCCTCGAGCTCCATATCGCCCGACTCCAAGCTGCGAATGATGAGCTCCAGCTCCTGCGAGGCCTGCTTGTACGTAAGCTGCTCGACCGGGGTCTTCTCTGCCATATCTGTTTCCTTTCCTAAAGGTTTATCGCTATGAAACGCGGTCTATTCGACCGTATCGACCGTTGCCGCCACGTTGCCGTCTGCCATGCGCACGCGGATGGCGTCGCCGGGCTTAAAGGTCTTGGCGCTCGTGGCCACCCCATCATCGCTGTACGCGATGGAATAACCACGAGCAAGCACCTTGAGCGGCGACAGGGCATCGAGCGAGGCTGCCGCACGGCCCAGGTCGGACGCTGGCTTGTTGAGCATCGTGCGCCCCTGATGCTCCAGACGAGAACTCGCAAGCGCGAGCGCATGGCGCTTGCCATCGAGCCCCGAGGTGCTTGCAACCAGACGCTCGGGCAGGTGCTCAAAGTTGGAGCGGAATGTCCCGACCGAGCGCGCTATGGCGCCCGACAGGCGATCGGCCGTCAGGGCAAGCTCAGACTCGCGACGCTCGACCATAAATGTGGGGTCGTTGAGGCACGGGCGGCACGCGGCTGCATCGAGTGCGTCGCCCAGACGAGCCGTATAGGTGTCCCAGGCACGACGGCCGCGTTGGTCGAGCATTTCCAGATCGACCTGATCCGACCCGATCATCGAAGCCATCGCGGCGCCCAGACGCTGATGGCGCGTCTCGAGCACGTCGGCCAACTCCGTCATAGCCGGCGCCACCGATTCTGCCGCTGCCGTTGGCGTGGAGGCGCGACGGTCGCTCACCATGTCGCAGATCGAGGTATCGGGCTCATGCCCAATGCCCGTCACCACAGGCACGGGACAGGCTGCCACCGCACGGGCAAGCTCCTCGTCGTTAAAGGTCATGAGGTCCTCGAAGGAGCCACCGCCGCGCACCAGCAAGATGCAATCGGGTGCCGGCGTAATGGCAGCGGCGCGGCGCAAGCCTTCAATAAGCTCTGCCGGCGCACCCTCGCCTTGCACCTTGGCACCCACGCAAACAAGCTCGACAAGCGGGTTGCGACGGCGCAGTGTGCGCTTGACGTCGTCGATCACGGCACCCGAAAGCGAGGTGACGACTGCCACACGCGAGCAAAACACCGGAATGCGACGTTTGCGCGCCTCGTCCATCAGGCCCTCGCGACGCAGTTTTTCGGCCAACTGAGCCACCTGCTGACGCAGCAGGCCCTCCCCCGCCAGCGAGAACGAGCGGGCAACGAAGCTCATGCGACCCGTAGGCTTGTAAAGATTGAAGCTACCCTTAAAGCTCACCTGCATGCCGTCGCGCAAGTCGAAGGTACGCTTAAGGTAGGCGCCCTTCCAGATGATGCAGTCGACGGCGGCCGAGTCGTCCTTGATTTGGAAGTAGCAGTGGCCGCTTCGGGCATTGGGACCGCGGAAACCCGTGACCTCACCCAAAACGCTCAGCTGCGGAATGGCATCGAGCGCGCCGGCGGCGATCTCTACCGCTTGGCTCACGCTGAGCTCTTTGCGCTCCTGCTCTTCCGATCCGTCGAACTCGGCGGAAACGGTATTGCCGGTCAGATTCCAGCCTGCCACGCAGCCCCCTTTCGTCATCGTGCACAAGGGCTTCGGCCCTGCGCAAATTCAAGTCCAACACATAGTACAGCGCCGCGGGGACACAAATCCCCACGGCGCCCGTCGGTCCCATTTGTTATCGGTTGGAGTTTCTGTTGTAACGAGCCATAAGGTAGAGCAGCTGAATGATCGAAGTGAGCGCTGCAGCAACATAGGTAAGCGCAGCGGCCGTCAGGACCTTCTTGGCACCGTTGACCTGCTTGGAGCTCATACCCGACTGCTCAATATACGCCACGGCGCGCCGACTGGCATCAATCTCAACCGGCAGCGTAACCAGCTGGAACAGCACGCTAAACGAGAAGAAGATCAGTGCGAGGGTCGTGAGTCCCGCGATGTTCATAAACAGGCCCATGAGCAGCACGATCGTCCAGGTGTTCTGGGTAAAGTTGACGACGGGGACCAAAGCGGTGCGCACCTTCATCATGGCATAACCACTTTGACGCTGAGCGGCGTGACCCGCCTCGTGACAAGCGACGGCAACGCTTGCGACCGAACCGCCCGAACGGTTGGCGTCCGAGAGATACAGGTTGTTATCCTGCGGGTTGTAATGGTCGGTGAGCTCACCGGCGACACCCTTGATACCCACGGCATTGCAACCGCTGGCGTCAAGCATGCGGCGAGCGACCGTGGCACCCGTGTCACCGTCTGAGCGAACCTTGGACCAGGTTTTGTACGTCGAGTTGATATAGTTCTGTGCGGCAAGGCCAAGTACCGTGCAGACAAGAACAACCAGCAGGTACAGCGGGTCGATGCCAAAGCCATATCCATAGTAATAGGGCATGCGAATTCCTCCGAATCGAGTTACACGTTGGAGGCATTCTACCCACTCAGCCGACTAGGCTTCCTTATAGCAATTCAATTTTGCCATCTTTGACCGTCAACCCCATATTGCCCGAGAGCAGATCGTCCAGGCGCGAGCCCACGAGCTCAAAGCGCCAGCCTTCGCGCAGGGGGCTCTGCTCGGGGTGCTCGATATAGTCGGCCAGGTCATCGCGCGAGGCAATGACCGAGGTCGCCACGCCCGAGCGCTCGGAGACCAAGCGAATAAGCGCATACATAAGGTCGGTCACGCTCTCCAACTCCGGCGAAATCTGGCGATGCCCGCGCACCATGAGCGGCAGGCGGTCGTGCGGGCAGCTCGCGCCGCGTTTGATGGCCATGAGCGCGCCGTCCACATCGCGCTCCCCCAGCTGGTCGGTGCCGCGGATGCTGCGGAACTCCTCGACGCGCACGGGATTGCGCTTGACGAGCGCCAGCAGCGTATCGTCGGACATGACCCACTTGCGCGGGATGTTGCGGCGCTCGGCGCGGTCCTCGCGCCAGGCGGCGAGCTCGCGCGCGATGCCCAACTGGTGACGGCTGCACGAGTTGATGCGCTTGACCTTGCGGAATGCCTCGTGACGATCGGCGCGATAATGCGACTCGTCGGCCAGCGGACGCAACTCGTCGAGCACCCAGTCCACCCGGCCCAGCTCGCGCAGGCGACTCATCATCTCGGTATAGGCAACGATCAAATACTTGACGTCATCGATCGCGTACTCAATCTGCTTATCGGTCAGCGGGCGGCGCGACCAATCGGTCAGCGACTCGGTCTTGGGCAATGAGACACCGCAAAACGTCTGCACGAGCGCGCCGTAGGAAATCTGCTGGCGCTCGCCCAAAAAGGCGGCGGCCACCTGCGTGTCAAAAATGGGACGCGGCAGCGCGCCCACGGTATGGAGCATAACCTCCATATCCTGCGAGCAGGCGTGAAATACCTTGGTCACGCTCTCGTCGGCCATGAGTTCGGCCAAGGGAGACAGGTCGTCGATCACCAGAGGATCGACCGCGACGCTCTCGGCAGGGGTGGCAATCTGAACCAAGCACAGGCGCGGGTGGAACGTGCGCTCGCGCAAAAACTCGGTATCGACGGCAATCGCGTCGAACTCGAGGGCGCGCTGACAAAAGTCGAGCAGAGCCTGATGTGTGGAAATGTACATATCAACCCATCGAATAAGGTTAGGCCCGAAAAACACGGGTAGGATATCGGCATTGCCCTACAACTATACTCGGTTAGTCACAGAACGGGAACGTAAGTATGCGCTGCCTTATCATCCACAACCCGGCATCGGGCCCCAGCTCAGATGAAATCTACGCGTTCACGCACGCCCTCGCGCAGGGCGGCGACGAGGTCGTGATGCGTTTTATCGGCGATGGCATGGAACCCGAGGACGCCGTGGCAGACGTGCGCGAGTTTGATCGCGTGGTGATTTCGGGCGGCGACGGCACCGTCTCCAACGTGCTCGACCAAATGCGCGGATGCGGCGTCCCCACGCTCGTCTTCCCCTCCGGCACGGCTTGCCTGTTCTTTAACAACATTGGCAATGCCCCCGAGGCCGCGGCGCTCGCCAAGGCCTGCCGCGTCGGCCGTACCGTCAAGGCGGACATGGGCGAGCTCTTTTGGCTCGACGAGAACGGCAACGAAAAGCGCCACGGCTTCATCATCATCGCCGGATCGGGCTACGACGCCGAGATCATGATGAAGGCCGCCCCCACCAAAAACGACATCGGCGAGATCGCCTACTTCCTATCCGCGCTCGCTACGCCCAACCCCACGGTGGCGCACTTTACGATTGAACATGACGGCATTGTCGAGGAGCTCGATGGCATCTGCTGCATGGCCGGCAACACCTCGGTCATCCAAAACGACATCAACCTGTTCCCCGACTGTCGCATGAACGACGGCATGGTCGACATCGCGGTCATCGAGCCCGTAAAAACCGTGCAGCTGCTCCCGACCGTGATCACCGCCGCGCTCGACCCCGCCGGCAAGGTGCTCGGGCGCCCGCAGTTTAAGATCATCCAGACCAAAGAAGCCAAGATCACCTGCACCCCGTCGCTGGGCATGCAGTTCGATGGCGAAATCATCTCCAGCAACTCGGGCGTCTTTGGAGCCCGCGCACTTCCGCAACGCCTCGACCTCATCGTCGACGAATTCTCCCCACTCGGAAAATAGGAGGACCCCATGAACGACAATCCCCTGCTCGGCTTTATCGTCATCGTTTTGGCCATGCTCATCGGCTATGCGATTAACGTTATCCACCGCCGGAAGAAGTAATTCCACATTGGTATGATATTCATCCAATCATCGTCTCCCCCGTTGTTTATGCATTTGCCAAACAGCGGGGGATTTTTCTTTGCGCCCCGTGCAAGGTGCTTTATTCAGGTAGAGTAATTGCAGGGTGCCTTTATTTAAGTAAAGCTACATAATGAGTATTCTTATCCGTTCATCGCATATTTTAGGACGCTCATCGAGTATTTCATCGAAATAGATGAATACTCTTTAGACTTCCTATAGGCTAATAGATGTATTTATTAGCTGAGATTCCACATAGCTTTGCGGGGTCTCAACAGTTGGGAGGGATTATGAGGTTTACTCATCCTGTCAACACGCTCAAGAAGCTCGGCTGCGGCCTTGCGTTTGGAGCAGCGGCTATCATGGCCATGCCGACTTCGGCACTCGCCTGCACCCAGATCTACATGGGCAGCAAGCTGACGGCAGACGGCAACACGTACTACGGCCGTTCCGAGGACTTCGGTCCGCGCTACATCAAGCACTTTGGCATTGAGCCCGCACACAAGGACGGCAACGAGTACACCTCGGTCGAGTCCGGTTTTGAGTACAAGTCCAAGGGCGCAACCTACCGCTACACCTTCGTTCGCGACAACCCCTCGCAGTGGGAAGATCGCTACGACGCATATTCCGAGGCAGGCATCAACGAGAAGGGCGTCTCCTGCTCTGCCACGTTGAGCACCTCCTATAACGAGAAGGCCGAAGAGGCCGACCCCATCACCGAGGAGACTGGCATTGGCGAATACAACTACGCCAGCGTCATTCTGGGCGAGAGTGCCACGGCCCGCGAGGGTGTCGAGCTCCTCGGCAGCCTGATTGACGAGCAGGGCGTCTGCTCCAACGACCAGATCATCATTGCCGACAACAACGAGACCTGGTTGTTTGCAGCGCTTTCCGGCCATCAGTGGATCGCCATGAGGCTCACTGACGATATCGCCTCGCTCAACCCCAACATCGGCAACCTCACCTATGACGTCGACCTCGACGACACCGAGAACTGCCTCCACTCCGAGGGCATCGAGTCTATGCCTAAGGAGAAGGGCTTTGCCGAGTACACCGACGGCAAGTTCGACGTCGCCAAGACCTACGGCGAGGAGATTGGCGAGGCCGGCATGCACCAGTGGTCGCGCTATATCCAGGGCCGCGATTACTTCATGGCTCCGCTTGCTGAGGGCACCGACTACGAGATCGTCAAGGACGAGCGCGAAGACGCTCGCGCGACGACCGGCGCCCTGGTCCACGAAATGCAGCCGCTGTTCTTTACGCCCGGCAAGTCCGACTGGAACACCTTTGAGATGATTCGTTCCTTCGCCGCTCGCGGCGAGAATGTCGCCGGCCTCAACGCCAACACCGACGGCGCGTATGCCATCGGCTCCAACCGCAACACCGAAATCCACACCTTCCAGATCCGTCACGGCATGGACCCCGAGATCGCGACCATCCAGTGGGAGATGCTCTCCAACGCCGAGTTCTCCGTCGCTATCCCCCTCTATTCCGCACTGCTCACCGAGGTCAGCCCCTACTTCAGCGATCAGGATGTCTCCTTCGATCACTGCGAAGAGGAAGACGTCGTGAACAACGAGGAGCCCAAGAACTCCATCAACTACGTCCTCATGGACATCAACACGCTCGCCTATGAGAACCGCGACCACTGCGCCACCGGCGTCCGCGCCTATCTCGACGCCCTGCAGAAGGAGCTCATCGAGCAGAACCTGACCGTCGACGAGGCCATGCAGGCCGAAGAAGGCACCGAAGCCCGCACCGCCCTGGCCAACAAGGCCGGCAAGGCTGCAACCAAGAACACCTATGTTAAGTGCAAGGCCATGCTCGAGGAGATGCGCGACTACCTCCAGGAGGGCGATTTCTCCGAGGAGTTCGTCCCGAGTGACTACGATGCTGACAACGACTGCCTGGTCGAGTCCATCACCTACGCCGACGAGGCCCTTTCCGATGAGGACGTGGCCGAGCCCGAGGCCGAAGAGGAAGAGGTCACCGAGGAGAAGTCCGAGGGCAACAACATGGCCGCCATGGCCGTTGGCGCCGTCGTCATCATCGGTGTCTGCGCCTACGTGATCTATCGTCGCAAGAAGGCCTAAGACCCTCACGTTCTAAAGGAGGGCGAGACAGCGTGAGCGGCCTTGCCCTCCTAGCCCGTCATCTGACCGGCGGGAACGCCGCTGAAATCTTTTCAAAAAAGATTTCCCTGCACATATATCGCTGTGCTATAGTGCAGCGCAACAGCAATCAGGTGCTACCGAGCCACGGCATCACGAAAGGAGCCACCAACATGAAGAACTCGATGACGTCTCTCAACAACTGGTGGTGGCGTGATGCGAATACGATCGGTCGACGGTGAGTCCCTCACGCCTGTTTTTGCGCTCTAGGTGATTGGAAGGCCTCCGGTTTCGACCGGGGGCCTTTTTCTATCTCGAGCCCGATCGCATTCGCATCACGCGCCTCCGTTTTTCTTGCACTCCCCTTTTTGAAAGGACTTTCACCATGTCTCAGAACACCACCGCCGCCCAGCCCCGTACCGTCCAGACCGCCGACCGCGGTAAGCTCGATATCCGTGCCCTTGTCCTGCTCGCCATCCTGCTTGCCGCCGGCTTCATCCTCAACTTCACCGTCGGCAAGGCTATCTCCAGCATCTCGGGCGGCATGATTAGCCCCGAGTTCATCATCTCGGCCTTCTGCCTCACCATTCTGGTCATTCGCCCCAACATTGGTCAGGCGCTCGTCATCGGCCTCATCTCGGCCGCCGTGATCCAGATCACCACCACCTCGCCGTTTGTCGATTTTGCCGCCGAGGGCATCGCCGCCATGCTTATGGCCGTCATCGTCAACGCCGCCGCCAAGGGCGGCCAGGTTAAGCCTGCCGTCGCCATCATCGCAACGTTCGTGACCACCTTTGTCTCGGGCGTCATCTTTATGGTCATCAAGATGGCCATGCTCGGCGTGGTGGGCGAGCTCGCCGCAGCCATGCTGCCCGTTGTCGCCATGACCGCCGTCTTTAACGCCATCCTGGTCGGCGCCCTCTACCTGCCCATCCAGAAGGCCCTTAGGCTCAACTAACCCGCTCGGCTTTACGAGCCACCCCATCTTGGCGTTCATTCGTCGCTCGCGTACCCAAGTACGCTTCGCTCCCCTTTCGCGCCAACCTGGGGCCCCTCGTAAAGCCGTCTCCGCACTCCACCAACAAAGACTGTCCCAGACAACTAGCTCTTGGGGACGTTCTTAAACGACTAGTCATGTAAGAACGTCCCCAATGACTCTGAAAGGTATCCATGGAAACGATCATCAACGTCGACGATGTCTCGTTCTCCTATGGCACGCAGACCGAGCAGGCGCTCAGCCACATCTCACTCAGCGTGAACAAGGGAGATTTCATCGGCATCATCGGGCCCTCGGGCGCCGGCAAGTCCACGCTTGCTGCCTGCCTGTCGGGCGCCGTGCCCCACCACTACACCGGCACGTTCTTTGGGTCCGTCATGGTTGACGGCCACGACACCTGCGAGGTCTCGTTGACCGACGTGTCGCAAATCGTCGGCAGCGTGCTGCAGGATATCGACACGCAGATGGTCGCCTCGGTCGTCGAGGACGAGATACTCTTTGGCCTCGAGAACTTTGGCGTTCCCCACGACCAGATCGAGCAGCGCGTGAGCGAAACGCTCGAGACCGTCGGCATCAGCGACCTGCGCGACCGCGAGATCGCCACCCTCTCGGGCGGACAGAAGCAAAAGGTAGCCATCGCCGCCATCCTCGCCATGCGTCCGCGCGTTTTGGTTCTCGACGAGCCCACCGCGGCACTCGACCCCGCCAGCTCCACGTTGGTCTTCGAGACGCTGCGTGAGGCAAACCGCGCACTTGGAATTACCATCGTCGTCGTTGAGCAAAAGGTCGCCCTGCTCTCGGAGTACTGCAACCGCGTGCTCGTGCTCAACCATGGCGAAATCGCGCTGCAGGGCGAGCCACACGAGGTTTTCGGGCATACCGACGAGCTCCGTGCCATCGGCGTCGACTGCCCTCGCGTCACGCGTATCTTCAATAGCCTCGAGGCCGATGGCCTGGTAAGCGGTACCCCTTGCTTGGATGTCGATGAGGCCGAGCGCCTGATTTCGGGCATTGTCGACCCCGCACACGCGGCCAGCGAAGCCCAGGCGCCCGCCGGCTCCCCGCATGCACCGTCGTTGCGCCCGCACGCCAAGGACGCCGAGCCCGTGCTCACCTTCGATCACGTTGAGTTTGCCTATCCCAATGGCGGCGCCGCCGTACACGACCTCAACCTGACCCTCTATCCCGGCGAGCTCGTGGGCATCGTCGGCCAGAACGGTGCCGGCAAGACCACGCTCACCAAGCTGCTCACAGGCCTGCTTAAGCCCGCCTCGGGCAGCGTGCGCGTTACGGGGCTGGACACCGCAGCCGTTCCCACGAGCCGCATCGCCCGCGAAGTCGCAACCCTCTTCCAAAACCCCGACCGCCAGATCTGCAAGGATACCGTACTCGACGAGGTCGCTTTTGGCCTGGAGCTTGCCGGCATCGACCGTGCCGAGGCTCTGCGTCGCGCTCGACTCGTTATCGACCGCTTTGGCCTGCCTGCCGATGAGGCACCTTTCTCGCTTTCGCGCGGCCAGCGACAAATGGTGGCGCTTGCCTCCGTCGTAGTTGTTGAGCCCAAGATCGTCGTGCTCGACGAGCCCACGAGCGGCCTTGATTACCGCGAGTGCATGACCGTCATGGAAACCGTGCGCACCATGGCCGAGCGCGGCTGCGCCGTCATCATGGTCTGCCACGACATGGAAGTCGTATCCGACTTTGCCGAGCGCATCGTGGTGATGGCCGACGGCCGCATCCTCGAGCGCGGCCGCACGCACGAGCTGTTCTCGAACATCGAGCTCATGCAGCAAGCCTACGTTGAGCCACCTCAGGTCATAGAGCTTTCTCATCGTCTGGCATCCTCCGTCTCTCCCGTCTTTGCACAGGTGAGCGAGGTCACCGATATCGTTCGCATTACCGAGGAGATGGTCCACCGTGGTTAACGTCATCGACTATATGCCGGGCGACACACTGCTGCACCGCTTGAACCCGGTCGTCAAACTGGGCCTTGCCGCCGCCATCATCATCGGCATCTTCCTGTCCGACACCTACGTGGCGCTGTTGGGCTTTTTGGCACTCACCCTCGCACTGGGCGCCTATGCCGGTGTCGTCGACCGTCTGCTCTCGCTACTCAAGCTGCTGATTCCGCTCGCGCTTATCATGCTGGTGCTCCAGCTGGCCTTTATGCGCGACGGCAACATAGTGTGGGGCTTTATCACCGACACGGGCTTCATTACCGGATCGAAGGCCTGCCTACGCCTGTTGGGCGTGGCGCTGCCACTCATCCTCATGCTTATGGTGACCAAGCTCAACGACCTCGCCAACGCCTGCGTCGAGGTGCTGCACGTGCCGTATCGCTATGCCTTCACCTTTACCACGGCGCTACGCTTTGTGCCGGTGTTTGGTCAGGAGATGAACGCCATCATGGAAGCGCAGACCGCACGCGGCGTCGAGTACGACACCAAGAACCCCATCAAGAAGCTTAAGCTCATGCTGCCACTGTGCGTGCCACTGCTCATCTCGAGCGTGGGCAAGACCGATGCCACAGCCTTGGCGGCAGAACAGCGCGGCTTCTATCTGCGTACACGCGCCAGCTCGTACAAGCGCTACCCCATCAAGGTCCTGGACATCGCCGTGCTCATCGTCAGCATCGCCCTCATCGCCATCGGCTTCCTGTTCTAGTTCGCCACCGGCAGCAACCGCCCAACGCAAAAGGCCTCGGCTCGCACCAAACGAGCCGAGGCCTTTACTGTTTCACCAGATAAAACCTACCAAAATTAACCTGTCCCTTTTTGACAGGTCGGAAGCTAGAGGCGGTAGAGGGCGCCGCTGCGGATGATGGATTCGCGCACCAGGACATCCATGGCATCGAGGGTGATCTCGGGCATCTCTCGATACTTCTGCAGCACCGATAGCTCGGTGCAGGCCAGGATGACGCGATCGCAGCCGCTGCGGGCGAACTCCCACATCACTCGGTCGAACTTATCCATATCGGGTTCGCGTCCCGCCTTCACGTCATCATAAATCAGCGACATTACATCGGCCTGGCGCTTCTCGCTGGGGTAGACGACCTCGACGCCCGCAGCCTCGCACTCGCGCCCATAGACGCCTGCACCCACGGTGCCGTCGGTGCCCATGATGCCGATCTTGCGCACCGGCTCGGACGGCATGCTCAGATTGGGATCGAACTCGCACTCCCCCATCACCGCACCGGCCAGAGCATAGCGCACCGACTCACGCGGCATGTGGATAATCGGCACCTTCGTAAACGACTGAATCTGGTCGTAGAAGTAGTGTGACGTGTTGCAGGGAATGGCAATGTGCGCACAGCCCAGCGACTCGAGTGCCTGGGCACATTCTTTCATGGTCGCCAGCAGCTTGGCATGCTCGCCGGTCTTAATGGCCAACGTGCGGTCGGGCATGGTCGACTTGGAGAGCACCACCATGTCGATATGTTCCTGATCGCAGGCAGCAGCCGTATGACGCACCACCTGGTCGTAGTAATACGACGTGGCCTCGGCGCCCATGCCACCGATAACTCCCAGCTTTTCCATCGCCGCCTCCTTGGTGACGCTTGCACAATTGCGCGTATCATACCCGCGCCCGCCCGATGCAAACCGGACGGGCGCCGCGCTCATCTACTTGTAATACGTCTTGAACAGCTTAAAGTGGCGCAGCTTGGTGTGCCACATGCGCAGCCAGCGGTTAAAGACAAAGTCGCCCTTCATAAACGAAGGGTCGGCGCCCTTGCCTTCCTTGTCCAGGCGATGCACCTTAGCGCGCAGCTCGGGATCCTTGACGTATTTGTCGACGACGCCCATGGGGACGACCATCCACAGCGCCTCGTCCTGCGCCGTCACAAACTCCGGTTCAAACGGGCGGTTGAACACATACTCGTCCACCACATACTTGGCAACGTTAAAGCCGCTGTTGGTGACGTAGTAGTTGCTGCGGCCTTGGCGCGTGTTGAAATCGAAGAACTTAAACGAGCCGTCGCGCTCGTCGTACTTAACGTCAAAGTTGGAATAGCCCACAAAGTGAAGGTCCTCGAGCAACTTGCGCACGCCGCCCATGAGCTCGTCATTGGGCTCGGTGATGATACAGGCGTGGTTGCCGACACCGTGAGGCTGATGCTCCTCGAGCAGCACATGGCCCAGGCACATCATGCGCACCTTGCCGTTGCGGTCGGAATAGCTGGTGAGCACGCGCATGTACTCGTCGTTGCCGGGCACGCGATCCTGCAAGATCAGATCGTCGGTGTAGCCGCTGGCATACGAATCGCGAATGACCTGTTCCAGCTCGGCGCGGTCGGCAATCTCATAGGCCTTCTTCTGGCCCTCGAACTCGTGCTGCCACCACATGATGCCGTCAGAAGGCTTCAGAATCATCGGGTAGGGAAAATCGATCTGGTCGAGCACCTCGGCAGGTGCCTCGCCTTGGTCGTTCAGCATCGCCATGGTGAAGGTAAAGGTATGCGGATAAGGCACGCCATGCTTCTCGCACAGCTCGTAGAAGATCTCCTTCTTCTGGCACTGCTCGAGCATGCTGTAAGGCGCGTAGGGAGCGACGATGTTATCCGCCAACTCATGGGCATCCTTGGCCTGAGCCACGAGGGCAACGTAGTTGTCGCCACAGCCCACAAGGACAATCGTCTTGTCGGCATGCGCTTGGGCAATGCCGTTGACGGTTTTGAGCATCACGGGCATGGTGTCGATATCCACGTTGGGCGTGTAGTCGATAATCTGGCTGCGGTACGCGGGACCCGTCTGGTACTTGCCAAAGACCAGACTCTTGACCTGATACTCCTCGTAGAAGGCGCGCGCCACCGAATAGGCGTTGATGTCGCCACCGAGCAGCACGGGAATGAACTCGCGCTCTGTAAATTGCAATGCCATGGAAACTTCCTATCATGAACTGCCCACACAACGGGCGGTCTTTGCGCAACTGATTTATTCTAGCGTGCCAAGCCGCCGGCGCCCAAAGCTCCACCGTATCTATGGCAATCGACGTGATCGTCCAGCATAAAGGCCGCATTCACCGCGATGGGGCCTTGTAGCTGCAAACCCCTGTTGAGATAGCTTTTACAGCCCCAAACTCCTCTTAAACAGGCACCCGTAACGTTAAAGTTGAACTCTATGGTTTCTCAACAATTCACCATTCCCGCAGGTCAAGGCCAAAGCCTCAAGTTCAACTTGACCCTTTGGAACCTTTAAGGTTCAAGTTGAGGTCGAAAGCAGTAGTAGAATACCGTTCGAACCATAACCTACGATTGATTGCAGAGGGACTGGATGCAGCATTCGAATCATCGCACCGCAGCGCTCATTGCGTCGAAGCCGGCTCGTATCATCACGAGCGCCGCGCTCGCCGTTGCGCTGACGGCCACACCGATGCTCTCCCCCGTTGCGGCGTATGCCGCCTCGCAGGCAACGCAGGACCAGCTTTCCGCAGCCCAGCAGAAGATCGAAGCCGCCACGAGCGCCTACAACGACGCTCGCACCAAACTCGATGACCTGCAAAAGCAGATTGACTCCAATGAGGCAAGCATCGAGGAAATCGAGGCTAAGCTTCCCGAGCAGCAGGCCAAGGCAAGCTCCGCCATGCGCGATCTGTACAAGTATCAGAAGGGCACCAATCCCATCGTGAGCTTCCTGGTCAATGCGCAGAGCCTGGGTGAGTTCATCACGACCTGCAAATACACCAACCAGATCACGAGCTCGAGCGTCGACGAGATCGAAGAGCTCAATAACATGCAAACCGAACTCGAGCAGAACAAGGCCGAGCTCCAGCAGGCCAAGTCTCAGCTTGAGGCAGAGCAGAAAAACGCCGAGGATGCGCTGGCGCAGGCCCAGCAGCTCCGCAGCGAGGCACAGGCAAAAGCCGAGCAGGAAAATGCCGCCGAGCTTGCCAAGCTTGAGGCCGATAAGGCCGCTGCCGCCGAGAAGCTCTCGGGCGAGGGCGTAAGCGGCAGCAATTCCAGCAGCCAGGCCACCAACACCAACACCACCATCGACACCACGGTGAACAACGCCAATACCGGTAGCTCCGATTACGATTCGTTCATTAATGAGTGGACGGGCCGCATCGACAATTATCTCGCCGGCTCCCCCATGGCAGGCCAGGGCTACAACTTTGCCGTCGCCGCTTGGAATACCGGTGTCGACCCCCGTTGGTCCCCCGCCATCGCCTGCATCGAGAGCACCAAGGGTGCTTATTGCGCCAATTCTTACAACGCCTGGGGCTGGAGTGCCCGTGGCGGCGGTTGGCGCAGCTTTGGCAGCTGGAGCGAGGGCATCTCCGCTCACGTTGCCTATCTGGGCGCCAACTACGGCTCCACCCTTACCCCGGCAGCTGCCAAAAAGTACTGCCCGCCCACGTGGCAGGACTGGTACAACAAAGTCGCCGCTCAGATGAACCGCATCTAAGTGCAACTGCAAAGGGGCCCCAAACGGGACCCCTTTTCTTTGGCCTTGCTAGACCAGAATTGGCATGCAGGCATAAGTGAGTGTTGGAAAAGTCGCTTGAGACTGAAACCCCTTCCGAAGGCAAGGTGATCCCACCACAACGTTATGGCGCGAGTGTGTCAACGGGAGCAACGATGATGCCATCGGGCGTTGTATGAACCGGCATGCCGAACCCAATGATGATGAGTTTTGCCACAGGCGGCTTCTCGCCACGCTCGACCAGCTTTCGCTCCAGCCGAATCAGATTTGCAGATGCCTCGGGGATTTGAGGGCTTCCAAGCTTCACCTCCACGGCAATCCAAGTTCCATCGCGCCTGTGGATAACTGCGTCAACCTCGAGATCGTCGGCATCGTGGTAATGGGACACCAACGAGTCATTTGCGGCGGCGTAAACCTTGAGGTCATGCAGGACGAGGGATTCGAAAAGCAACCCCAGTGTCTTCGGGTCAGATGCCAACGACTCCGGATTTGCTCCGAGCAGCGCAACGGCAAGCGAAGGATCGGCGAGATGCCTCTTCGCCCCCTGCCGCAGCTTCACCGGAGACCTGAGCGCTGGATGCCAAGCGGGGATATCGTCGATGATATTGATTCGTCTCAGGGCGTCCATGTATCTGGAGACCGAGTTCTTCGAAACGCCGGTACCGATATCTTTGTCAATAGACTTTGAGCCAGCAAGCGTCGACTCATTCCGCGCTAGCGATGCCAAAAGAGACCTGACCTTGACCGGATCGCGCTTAACGCCATCGGTTCTAGAAACATCCGATTCGCATACGCCATCAACATAGGCAGCGGCTATCTGCATGGCATCGTCAGTCGTTTTCCCCATCGCCTGAGGCCAACCGCCACGACACAACAAATCGGCGATTCCAGCGATGCCGGAGATTGACCCGACAGCCTGCTTGGCAGGGTAACCGGAAAGAAGCGTTCCGATCGAAACCGCGCCAGAAGAAACGCCAAGCTCGAACATCGTCATGGTGTCCATTCGCAACCTAGCTATTCGCCCAACGCCGCTATGCATCGGCTGCATCGAATCCCGAGGCGTTGCCGAACCCGTAAGAATAAACTGACCGGATTCTCCCCTCCTTGCATCGCACTCGAAACGCACGGCATCCCACAGCTTCGGCTCTTCCTGCCATTCATCGATGAGCCTGGGAGATCGCCCTGCTAATGCTTGCGCCGGATCGATCCGTGCCAGCTGGAGAGCGGAAAAATTTCCAGCCGGATCGGAAAGAGACAAGGATGAATTAGCAAAACGACTAGCCGAAGTGGTCTTTCCGCACCACTTTGGACCCTGAATGAGGACCGCACCGAAGATATTGAGATTACGGCTGATTGCCTTATCGATGCATCTATCTACATACCTATCCACACAGCCTCCTTCTTGACTTACCCATATTAGGTATTTTACCAGCTGCGTGGTGACGATTGACGGAAATTTGTGGTGAGGATTGACGGCGAATTATGGTGACAGTTGACGGAATTCTGTGGTGACAATTGACGGCGCTTCGAAGCACGGAGCAATTTAACCGTCACAACACCTATGGCGATGGGCACTCGCCCCGCCCACGAGGCAGGACTGGTACAACAAGGTTGCAACCAGATGAACCGCATTTAAGCGCTACTGTAAAGGGCCCCAATCGGGACCCTTTACAGTAGCGGTACATTGCATTAAGCGACTATGCCGGTTGCGTTGCCGACGGCAATAATCACGATCATGATGACGCACATAATTCCCAGCGCCTTAAGCCACAGCGTGACAAACTCACGGTCCCGATAACGATCAAGCACGGGAAAGCGGCGCCGAAGCCTGCGGCGGTCGAGCATGCCAAACGAGATGAGCACCACCATGCCATCGACCATAAGAAAATACTCAAGGGCCAAAAACCACGTTGGATAGCTGCGGTTGGCTCCCGTGGGCTGGAATACGGCAAAATGGCTTCCGACCAGTAGCAGCAAGGTTGCCGCATAGATCATGCCGTTCCATATACGCCCAATGGGTTCCGGGATCCGTGAAAGCAGGCTCTTGCGGCGAGGAGTCACCGAAGAGACTTCCTTGGGCCGCCGCCCGAAAGACGGCGCCATTTGCGGAGCAGCCTGCGCCATTGAAGGCGCCGTCGTGCTATTCGAGCTAGGCTCAGGCAGACACAGCCCGTATGCCGCGCGCACAGCGTGTCCGAGCGCCTCGGCACTTGCAAAGCGCTTGGCCGGATCGAGCGCCATGGCCATGCAAATGACATCAGCCAACGCCGCGGGGACGTCGCACGCCTCGCATTGCTCGCGCATATTCTGACCCGGCTTAGGGTCAGCCCCCGTCAGACAAAAGAACAGAGGCGCGCCGAGCGCATAGACATCGCTGCGCACGCTCGTCTGCCCAAAACCATATTGCTCGGGTGGCGCATAGGGTCGCGTTCCAAACTTAACCGTGTCGGCATCGGCCCCGTCACGCCACACCCGCGCAATCCCCAAATCGATAATCACCAGCGACGAGAAGGTCATGCCAGCATCGGCCGCATACCTCACGCCCGATACGATGATGTTCGAGGGTTTAAGGTCGCGGTGGATTACCGGTACCCCCGGCTCCCCCGCAGCCGCAAAACCAGCATGCAGCTCGCCCACCGCTTCACACAGAACGGGATACAGCCCGCGGGCATAATCGGGCGTCGCCCCCAAGCGTCCCACCAACGCCTCGAGTGTCTCGCCTTCGACATACTCCATCACCACGTCGAGCTCGTCGCCCACACGGCGGCAATCGACGATTCGTGGCAAGTGCTCAAAACGACGACCGGCGCGCTGGGCCGCAAACAGGCGCTCATAAGCTCCGCCAATCTGCACCGAAGCATCGATGCGCTTGCGGACAAAGGGGCCAAGAGACCCGCCACCAGAGCCCTCAAAATAGACGAGTTCGGTCGTCTCGACATCCGAGAGCTTGAGCACGCGCTCCACACGATAGCTGTCATCGCGGTCGAGCGACGCCAAATGCTCGACGAGTGAAGCAGTCAGCTCATCATCGGAATATGTTGGGCTCTGAGTATCCATAGCGTCCATCATAACGCAGGGCGCGGACACCCCATGCTGTCCGCACCCCGTTCGTTTGCATGGTTGTTCTGGTGACACCGCCGGCTCAGCCATCGGCCACTAACTCACCGTTTCCTCGCCAAAGCGATACAGCTCTTCATTGACCTTTTGGAGGCTACAGCCACGGTCGATGCAAAAGATAATGATTGCATCGCGACGGTCCTTGCAGTTGAGGACGCTCACTCCGGCAGCCGTCAGGGCGCGGTTGGTCTCTTTCATCGACAGCGCCATTGCAAAGGCAATCTGCAGCACCTTATTGCGGCTCGGATTGCGCGAACCGGTAAAGATCTGATAGCCAAAGGTCTCGTTGAGGTCGGCCATACGCACCACGCGTGAACGCTCGAGCCCCTTCTCTTGCAGCAACTGCTTTAAGTAATCCGAAAGCGACGGGGCGGCAAAGTCGTGTTCCTTGATATAGCCATCGATACTCGGCGCATCAAGGAGCTCGTTGAGCAACTCGTCCGTCAGCTTTTTATCGGGCATGCGGCTTCACCTCCAAACGACCCAACGGCATCAACACGCTAAGCAAGCACCCAGCTAGCAGTCGCGGTCTTTTCGAGCATGTTGGCAAAATATAGGGCCTTCTTGATGTCGCCGTCAAAGTAAATATTGCCCGCAACGGAGCCGCCGGCGGCAAGGGTGCCAGACTGCAGCTCGTCAGAGCCTTCGCTGTAATAGCCCTGGTTCTGCTGGGCGCCGTTGGCGTCCTCGCCCTTCCAGTCGTAGACATTGTAATCCGCGCCCTCATCGCCATTGTTGACGTACGTGACGTGAATGCCCGTCATGGTCGAACCGTCAAAATTGGTAAGCCCGGTCTACACGGAATCGACAGTAACGGAAAGACCGGCAGCCGTGGTAACAGTCGTGCCGACGGCCAGGTCGGTCGTAGGCTGCTCTTCCTTTTTCGACTCCTCCTTCTTATCTGCGTCGCCGGCGTCCTCGGTGACGGTCGCCTTATCGCTACCGCAACCGGCAAGAAGACTGGCAGTCCCCAAGGCAACAGTGGCGAATGCGCCAAGTGCAGCGCGACGGCTCAGCAGCACTTCGTTTTCGAGCTTTTTCATCATGCATCCTTCCATCTATCCGGCTACCGTGCCGGCACACAGCACATCGTAGGAAGGATTGAACTTGAATTCATTAGCTGAGAGCTAAGGTTGCGGTAAACGGCCAATGCAGTTATCCAAACGCCGAGCAAACGCACTTTGCGCGACCGTCTGCCAGCAGTGATCAACCCACCGTGACGGATTCCCCGGTAAAAGCACTGATCATCAACAGGACAAAGAAAACAAGGTAGCTGACACTCAGCAGGTACGCAATGATCAGAAAGACGACCCAGCCGACATTGGTTTTACCGTCGGCACGGCGTTGCCCGCGATTGCGGCAGAGCCAAATCGTCACGCCGATGGCAGTGATAAACAGCACGAGCGCCGCCGCGGCAAGCCCAGCAAGCGCAAACATCACGCCAATGCTCACAGCGATGACCGGAAGCAGCAGCAAACCGCACCCGCATCCACCCGGACTATATACGGCAGACTGTCGGCGTCGCTTCATCGCCGCGCCACCCCCATCATCTCTGAGCACTACAGTGCGATGGCCTGCTGAACAGGAACGATCTTATCGAGTTCCGGTTCGATCCGCCTTTTCTCGGCCTCAAGGTCAAACGCCATCTGAGCGCGCAGCCAATAACCATCCGTCAGGCCAAAATAACGGCAAAGACGGAGGTCGGTGTCGGCCGTCACGCGACGTTTTCCCAAGACAATCTGCCCGATACGCTGAGCCGGAATCCCGGTCTCTTTCGCAAGGCGATATTGAGAAATGCCCATGGGAACAAGAAACTCCTCTTTGAGAAGCTCACCAGGAGTCACTGGCGACAGCAAATCGGCCGAGGTCTCATCACTTGTGATAATCGACGATTTCGACATTCCAAGCCATCTCCTGTCTCCACTCAAAACAGACCCGATAGCGCTCGTTAACACGGATGCTATATTGCCCGGCACGATCGCCCTTCAAAGCTTCCAGGCGGTTGCCCGGTGGAACGCGAAGATCATCAAGCGAAGCACAAACCTGCAGTTGGCGAATCTTCCTCAACGCAACACGCTCAAAGGGCACGAACTTCCTGACCCGCACACCCATGGCAAAGCGTTCGGTATCCTCATCTTTATACGATGCAATCATAGTATCGCCTTACGTTAGTAACGTCAAACGTTTCTATAGACTTACATCTCTATTATATCGTACGTTTGTTCGTATTTTCTAGAACAAATAGTCCTTCACGCCTTAGTCAAGCAAAAGCAATCGTTTGTAGACATCGAGGCCTTCGAGTAGGATTTCCTCGTCGAAGAGCATACTATCGGTATGCAGAGCGCTTGTGGCATAGGCGGGGCAGCCATCCGAATCACTCGGGTTGTCTTGGTCCTCTAGCATACCCGTGCCCAGCAGGAAAAATACGCCCGGCAGATGGCGTTGATAGAACGCGAAATCCTCGGCAATCAGCAGCGGCTCGTCCACGAGCTGTAACTCGGGCAGAGCAGGCGCGATTCGATCAAACAACTCGGGATCGTTGTCGACCGGCGGATAGCCCTCGGCAAAGTCGAGATCGTACGTGCAGCCCGTTGCAGTGCATGCCTCATCAAGCACGCGGCGCACACCCTCGCGTGCACGGTCGAACATGCCGTCCGTAAACACACGCAAGCTGCCGGCCACATGGGCCTCCCCCGCCACCGCGTTGCAGACGGTACCGGCCTGCAGCAGGCCAAACTTGCCGATACAGGGCTCGTCGGTGCCCAGTTCGTCCATCAGCTCGCGCTCGGTAACCAAAAACTTCGCTGCCGCCAACGCGGCATCGTGTGACTCCTCAACCGGCACACCATAAGTCTTAGCAATATGGATACTCGTACCGTGAATATGGATATGCGTCTCGCTCGAACGCGCCAGCAGCGGACCAGAACAACTCGCCAGCGTGCCGGCAGACAGATCGGGCCACACATGGAAGCCAAAAATGCGGTCGGCCCCATAGCGCTCGAACACACCACTCTCGCATACCGTCTTGGCACCACCGGTCGTTTCCTCGGCCGGCTGGAACACAAAAAGCACGTTGCGTTTAAGTGAACCCGGCTGCTCGCGAATCGTGCGGTCGACATACGTCGCGGCGGCGAGCGCCATGGCCATGTGTCCATCGTGGCCGCAAGCATGCATCTTGCCGGGATGGGTCGAAGCGAACACTGCCCCCGTTGCCTCGGCAATGGGCAGCGCATCCATATCGGCGCGAATCGCCGTGGCATGCGCGGCGCCCGTGCCGGCATCGAAGAAAGCGCAAACGCAGCTGGGGCACGGATGGGTCACCTCGCAGGTGAGCGGTGCCAACACGCCCTCGATATAGGCGATCGTCTGCGGAAGATCGAAGTCGAGCTCCGGGATCCTGTGCAAGTCGCGGCGGTAGCGACAGAGTTCTTGGAGCTCGGCCATATTGGTTCCTTTCGTAGGTGCGCGTCGGCTGCTATCTATTGTGCCGCAAGATTGCTACACCCTTATTTCCAGCATATCCCTGCATTTTTTAAACGTTATATACGAATACTCTTGTTTGGTAAAGTGCAACGTGGTAGGGTCGTTACCACTTGATAGAGGCGCGGGCACGAAGAGCCGCGGGCGAGCCGGCAGGCTTTGACCCCGCGGGGAGGCGAAACCCGCCGAACTGGGTTTTTCGGGCACGAACAGCCTGGTGGGCCTGCGGGAAACACCCGCAGGACTGTCTGCAGCAATGCGGGAGCGCTATCCGGACATTGGGTCCACGCTATGTGGATTCGATGCGCAGGTAGCGCCGTCTGGATAGCGAGGTTTACGGGATATGTCATTGACTCCCAACGAGGCATATGCGGCCAAGCAGCCGTTTGTGGACAAGGAGACGCTCGAGCATATCGTCGAGCAGTTCCCCACGCCGTTTCATCTATACGACGAGGCGGGCATCCGCCGCAACATGCAAGAAGTGCGCGACGCCTTTGCATGGAACCCGGGCTTTAAGGAATACTTTGCCGTCAAGGCCAACCCCAACCCGGCGCTCATCTCCATTCTCAACGAATACGGCTGCGGCTGCGATTGCTCGAGCTATACCGAGCTCATGATCGCCCGCTCGCTGGGCATCACGGGGCATGACATCATGTTCTCGTCCAACGACACGCCGGCGGCGGACTTTGAGCTCGCCGACAAGCTGGGCGCCATCGTCAACTTTGACGACATCAGCCACATCGAGTTCTTTGAGCGTGTTGCGGGACCCATCCCCAAGACGGTCAGCTGCCGCTTTAATCCAGGCGGCCTGTTCCAGCTCTCCAACGGCATCATGGACAACCCGGGCGACTCCAAATATGGCATGACCACCGAGCAGCTCTTCGAGGCCTTCCGCATGCTCAAGGCCAAGGGTGCCGAGGACTTTGGCATCCACGCATTCCTTGCCAGCAACACCGTCACCAACGACTACTACCCCAAGCTCGCGCGCATCCTCTTTGAGCTTGCCGTACGCCTGGAGCGCGAGACCGGCGCACACGTCGCCTTCATCAATCTGTCCGGCGGCGTCGGCATCCCCTACCTGCCCGAGCAGCAGGCCAACGACATTCGCGCCATCGGCGAGGGAGTACACGCGGCATACGACGAGATCCTGGTTCCCGCCGGCATGGACGATGTGGCCATCTGCACCGAGATGGGCCGCTTTATGATGGGCCCCTACGGCTGCCTGGTCACCAAGGCTATCCACGAGAAGCAAATCTACAAGGACTATATCGGCGTGGACGCCAGTGCCGTCGACCTCATTCGTCCCGCCATGTATGGCGCTTACCACCACATCACGGTGATGGGTCAGCCGGGCGGCGCCGACAAGGCCACAGCGCCCGTCACGAACACCTATGACATCACGGGCAACCTATGCGAGAACAACGACAAGTTCGCTATCGATCGCGAGCTGCCGCATATCGACATGGGTGACCTGCTTGTAATCCACGATACCGGCGCGCATGGCTACTCCATGGGCTACAACTACAACGGCCGTCTGCGCTCCGCCGAGGTCCTGCTGCGCCCCGATGGCTCGGCCGACCTCATCCGTCGCGCCGAGCGCCCGGGCGACTACTTTGCCACGCTCGACGTGCTGCCGTGCGGCCGAGAGTTGCTGGCCAAGTCGCGCGCCGAAAGTGCCCGCCGCCGCGCTCAGGACGAGCGCCTGGCCGTCGCCGCTCAGTGGAACAAACGCATCCAGATCGCGGAAGCGAAGGAGAAGAACATGGACATCCGCAATCTCGAGGGTTCAATCGTCGCCCTTGTCACGCCGTTTAAAAAGGACGGCAGTGTCGACTTTGACGCGCTCGAGCGCCTTATCGATTTCCACCTGCAAAATGGCACCGACGCCATCCTCACCCTGGGCACCACCGGAGAGAGTGCCACGATGACCGACGACGAGGACAACTCCGTTGTCGCCGCAGTGGTCAAGCAGGTTGCGGGCCGAGTCCCCGTTATTGCCGGCTCGGGCTCTAACTCCACGCAGACCATGCTCACTAAGTCGCTCACTTACCAGGGCCTGGGCGCCGATGGTCTGCTGCTCATTACCCCCTACTACAACAAGTCTAACGAAGAGGGCATCTACCAGCACTTTAAGACCGTGGCCGACGCCGTGGACATCCCCTGCATTCTGTACAACATCCCCGGCCGCTGTGGCTGCGGCATCAGCGAGCGCAACGTAGAGCGCTTGGCCGCGCACCCCAACATCATGGGCATCAAGGAGGCCTCGGGCAACGTCGCCTACGCGGCCAAGATCGCCCACCTGCTGTCAGACGACTTCCGCATGTACTCGGGCGAGGATGCCCTCACCGTGCCGCTCATGAGCCTAGGCGCTTCGGGTACCATCAGCGTGTGGGCAGACGTTCAGCCGCAGCTCGTGCACGACATGTGCCGTGCCTATCTGGACGGCGACGTGGAGCGCGCCCGCGATATCCAGATTGCCGGTCAGCCGCTCATCAACGCCCTCTTTAGTGAGGTCAACCCCATCCCCGTCAAAGAGGCGCTCGCTCAGATGGGTATGATCGAGGCAAACTACCGTATGCCGCTGTGCCCCATGGCCAACGACACGCGCGCTGCACTTACCGATGCTTTGAAGGGAGCTGGTCTGCTTGATTAAGACCGTCATTATGGGAACGGGCCGCATGGGCTCGCTCATCCGCACTACCGCCGAGGGCATTGTCAACGCCGCTGGAGAGGCCGTTTTCGACATTGTGGCCCAGATTGGCTTCGATTTGAGCGAGCTCGAGAACGCACCGGCTGCCGATGTGATTATCGACTTCTCGAACGTCGTGACCTTTGACGCCGTCGTCGCCTATGTCGAGCGCACGGGCGCGGCGTTGGTCTCGGGCACCACAGGCTACACTCCCGAGCAGATGGACCGCCTGCGTGAGCTGGGCCAGAACGCCCGCGTCATGCACTCCGGCAATTACTCCATCGGCATCGCAGCCCTGCGTCATCTAGTGGCCCAGGCCACGCGTGAGCTGCCCGGCTTTGACTGCGAGATTGTCGAGACTCACCACAACCAAAAGGTCGACGCCCCCAGCGGCACCGCAAAGCTGCTGCTCGACGCCGTAGTCGAGGCCGAGCCCGAGGCAGGCTACCACCCCGTCTATGGCCGCGAGGGCATGTGCGGCGCGCGTGACCCCAAGGAGATCGGCATGCACTCGCTGCGCGGCGGCACCGTCGCCGGCGTGCACGAGGTGAGTTTCTTTGGCCAGGACGAGGAGGTCACGCTCACCCACCGCGCCACGAGCCGTCAGATCTTCGTCAACGGTGCCTTGGCAGCCGCGCAGAAGCTCATCACCCGCGAACCCGGCTTCTACACCTTCGACCAGGTCATGTTCGCCTAACTAGTTATCAACCATACCCCCTCAAAGGAGAGACAGCATATGAGCAACGCAGCCGAGATGGACGCACAGGAGATTATCAACTACATCGCCACCGCGCCCAAAAAGACGCCCGTCAAGCTGTACGTGCGCGAGAAGCCCGGCATGAAGGTTGCCTGGGGCGACGCGCATGTCTACGGCGGGCGGCGCGGCAAGACCGTCTTTGGCGACTGGGATGAGCTCAGGGCAATCCTCGACGCCAACGCCGACTCTATCGACTACTACGACGTAGAGAACGACTGCCGCAACTCCGCCGTGCCCATGCTCGACCTTAAGGGCATCAACGCCCGCATCGAGCCGGGCGCGATCATCCGCGACCGCGTCGAGATCGGCGACCGTGCCGTCATCATGATGGGTGCCATCATCAACATCGGCTCCGTTATCGGCGAGGGTTCCATGATCGATATGGGCGCCGTGCTGGGCGGCCGCGCCACCGTGGGCAAGAACTGCCATATCGGCGCCGGCACCGTGCTGGCAGGCGTTGTGGAGCCCGCCAGCGCCACGCCCGTCATCATCGAGGACGATGTCATGATCGGCGCAAACGCCGTGGTCCTGGAAGGCGTGCGCGTGGGCAAGGGCGCTGTTGTCGCCGCCGGCGCCGTGTGCGTCGAGGACGTCCCCGCCGGCGCCGTCGTGGCCGGTGTCCCCGCCCGCGTCATCAAGATGCGCGACGCCCAGACCGACAGCAAGACCGGTCTCGAGGAAGGACTACGTCAACTTTAATAGTTACGCGGTTATGACGAAAAGGCCGAAGTCCCAAAGGGCTTCGGCCTTTTCGTTACGGTCAATCCGCTCGATCCCTTATCGATTCTCAATTGACCCGATATTCTTGAGCTCGATGGAGATGAGGCCGTTGGGTTCGTTGACGAACTCGATGTACTCGGAGTTCGAGCCCATCTCGGCCGGAAAGCTGATCTCGATGCCCGTATCGGTACGAATCTTGTGGTTGCGCACGGCCGCGCGTTCGACCTGCTTGCGCTCCACGGGCACACGCTCAGGCACCTTCTCCTCAGTCAGTGCCGCGCGCACGCTCTCCTTGATAACCGGTTCGTCCTCAAAGACCTCATCGACGATATCCCAGGGCGGCAGCTCCTCGTCATCCTCGACTTTCTCGGCGACGGCAGCCTTAACCTTGGCGAGCGCCACGGCCGTATTGGCACCGTGCTCCTCGGCGACTTCCTCGACCACACGCGTCACGGTGTCGATGACCTCCTTGCCTGATACGCCCGTGTCGCACTGCAGCAGGCCATCGGGGATAAGCATACGGTCCTCACCGGCAATCTTGCGCTTCTTGTCCACGTAACCGATCTCCATGGTGCTCGCACGCACGATGGCATAGCTCGGCACCTTTTGCGAGGGGTTCGGCAGAATGGCGTAGTGGCGCGCGATGTCATTGCGCACCTCCCCCTCCTCGCGGCCCACTTCGTGCATAAAAGCCTGCTTGGAGCCCAGCAGCATCACGGCAAACCAGCGGGCATCCTCATCGTCGTCAAAATCGGCCACGAGCACGTCGGTTGACTCGGCTTTCTCGGCTTTGGTGAGCTCGGAGGAGATAAACTCCGCAATCTGCTGCGACAGGTCCACGAACTCGCGCTCGCCAAAGAAATAGCCCTTGAGCTCGCCGCCAAACGCAGAGTTCTCGGCAAACGTGGCGCGTTTATTGTCGGCCGAGGTACGTGCGCGGCGCAGATGCGTGGTCACGAAGTTGCGCACGGTACGGCTCTCGATATCGAGCTCGCGCTGGCTCATAACGTTGACGGCAGAGTCAAAGTCCAGGATATGCAGAATCGCGTGATTGATTTTCATATACGGCATTCCGTTCTAGATCGATTTCGGCACGAACCAGTATAGCGGTCGAGCCCGCCCCAGGCGCATCGAAGCTTGGTGCATCGGGGACAGGTTGCTTTGCACCAATGGTTAGCGCAGGAGCTCGGACTGCCAAGCCTCGAGCTGTTCTGCCAAACTCTTGCCGGCAGCGGGCATGTCGATCTGGGGTCGTTTGGGCAGCAGTGCGCATTTAAGGATTGCCACGATGGTCTGCGAGACAAAGCGTCGCGTATCCTTGTCAAAGCCTTGCGCAGCCTGGAGCATCACGGGCAGGCTCTCGCGCAGATTCCCAGCGATATCCGCAAACCGCTCAGCACCCGTAGCCTCAAACACGGAGAACAACGCATCTACAAAACGCTCGCGCTCGCTAGGCGACACTGCAAGCAGCATCTCGCGAATGGAGCCATCGACGTATCGAGCACCGGCGGACAGACGCTCACAGTACACGAAGTCGCGACCATCAACCACCCAGCTAAAGGGATTGTGCTGCAGCAGGCTGAACTCGGTGCTTTCAACGATGGCATAGTCCTCCTGTGTCTCGAACATCATGCCAAAGATCGACGACCGAGGTAGCGTCTTGTCGATTCGACCGGAAAGATCGGCAAAAGCCTTGCCGTTCAGAAACTCCTCGACGAAGCCCGGACCATCATGGGAATACGCCCGCTCGATTCGCTCACGGGCGACATCGGAGCACATCGCCGCACCGTACACCGCAAGGTTTCCACCCTTGGAATGACCTCCGCACAAAAGCGGCCCGTTAATCGCATCCGCCGCCTCGTCCACATAACGCGCCGCGGATTCCTGGGCCGGCACAGGACACCGGAACGCCATGTTAAAGTCCTCTTTCCAGCCCACGATCGTGCTGTCGGTCCCCCGGAAGGAAAGATAACTAAACCCCGCCGGGAACCGGAACGCCATGGCTGCAAACTGCTCTGTCGCCACCACATCGCTCACGGCACGATAGCCGCAAACGTGTACGCCACGGTAGCGAGGGCTTGCTGCCACGGCCTCCAACAAGGCTCTGCTCCCCTCTGGGTCCCACAAGTCGTCAATCATGTCCCGGTAGCACTCGGCACGCAGCAACTCACGCACATCCAGCCCCTGCCAACCGGCCAGCTCCGCCATATCACCCGGCAAACGCAAATAGGACAACCACGCAAAAACCAGGCTATCCACCGCGCAGAACGGCCGCTCCTCAAACGGATCAAACGCCGTCTGGGCATAGATCAAAAAATTAGGCGAATCCGACATGGCCCTCCCATCAACTATGGTGCATTGGGGTCAGGTTACTTTGCACCAAAAAGGCGCCCGGGCCGTGTGGACCCGGACGCCTTTATTGTAGCTTTTCGCTCTAGCGAGCTTGATTTAGCAGGAGAAGTCGACGCTGTCGATGATGTCCTTAAGGGCTTTAGCAGAAACGGTGAGCTCATGCTGCTCGTCATCGTTCAGCGGCACGGGGACGCGGCAGACGACGCCGTCGCGGCCAACGACGGTCGGCATGGAGATGGCAAGATCGGACAGGCCATACTCGCCCACCATGAGCGAGGAAACGGGCAGAACGGTCTGCTCATCGCGCATGACGGCAGTGCAGATGCGCTTAACGGCCATGGCGACGCCGTAGTAGGTGGCGTGCTTCTTCTCGATGATGGTGTAGGCGGAGTTCTTGACGTCCTCGGCGATGCGCTTCTCGGCAGCCTCATGCTCCAGATGACCATGGAGCTCGCAGAAGGTGTTCAGCGGCACGCCGGCAACCTGAGCGCTGGACCAAGCGACAAACTCGGAATCGCCGTGCTCACCCATGACATAGGCCTGGACATCGCGCGGGTCGACCTCGACATGGGCACCAAGCATCTGCTGCAGACGGCCGGTGTCGAGCACGGTACCGGAACCGATGACGTGGCCCTCGGGCAGGCCGGACATCTTGATGGCGGCGTAGGTCAGAACATCGACCGGGTTGGAGACGATGAGCAGAATGCCGTCGAAGCCGGACTTCTTAATCTCGGGAATAATGGACTTAAAGATGCTGACGTTCTTGTTGACCAGGTCCAGGCGAGTCTCACCGGGCTTCTGGGCAGCGCCAGCGGTGACGACGATCATGGCGGCGTCGGCGACATCGGAATAATCGCCGGCGTAGATCTTCATCGGCTCGGCAAACGTCATGCCGTGCGCGATATCCAGGGCCTCACCCTCGGCGCGGTTCTTGTCCACGTCGATGAGGACCATCTCGGAGAACAGACCACTCTGCATCAGCGCGAACGCCGAAGACGAACCAACGAAACCGCAGCCGACAATAGCGACCTTCTTCTCGTTAACCATTAGAAACTCCCATCTCTCTCCACAAACAAGCCGCCCGGGAACGACCCGAGCGGCTTGCCGTAATCCCAATACATCCAATCGGGACTTTGATTATGCTCCTATTCGCAGCCAAAAATCGACCGTTTACCGAAATTGTTTGCAGGATTCGTAAAATAACTGCACGGAATCGGTTTCGAGCTATTGACGAGTCGAAACAGGTTTCTAATACAGACCCGCCTCGCGGATGTCCTCGACAGCCAAAGCAATCTGGTCGGGCGGCAAGACCAGCGCCATGCGCACGTGCCCCTCGCCCGAAGGACCAAAGCTCGCGCCCGGCGTCACCACAACGCCGGCCTCCTCCATGAGCTCCTCGCAAAACGCCATGGAATCGGTGCGACCACCGGGAAGCTTGGCCCACACAAACATAGAGCCATGCGCGTTGGGACGCTCCCAGCCCAGGCCCTCAAGACCGTCGCACAGGGCATCGCGGCGCTCCTGGTACTTCAGACGCTGCGCCTCGACCTCATCGCGCGGACCGTTCAGGCAGGCGATAGCAGCCTTCTGGATCGGGAAGAACATACCAAAGTCGATCTGGCCGCGCAGCTTGGCAAAGGCCGAGACCACATCCTCGCGACCGACCAAAAAGCCGATACGCGCACCGGTGACGTTAAACGACTTGGAGAGCGAGAAGAACTCAACGCCCACCTCGAGCGCGCCAGGGTACTGCAAAAAGCTTCCGCCCGGCTCGCCGTCGAACACGATGTCGGAGTATGCGTTGTCATGGACAATGAGCAGGTCGTGCTCGCGGGCGAAGGCGATGATCTCCTCGTAGACCTCGGGCGTGCCCACCGAGCCCACCGGGTTGGCGGGCAGCGATACGATCATATACTTGGCACGATCGGCCACCTCGGGATCGATACCCGCCACATAGGGCAGGTAATTATGCTCGGCAACCAGCGGATAGTACTCGAGCTTGGCATCGGCAATCTTCGCACCCGCCTCAAAGACCGGGTAGCACGGATCGGGAACCAGAATGGTGTCACCCGGATCGAGCAGGGCCAGGCCCAAATGACCCACGCCCTCCTGCGTGCCGTTGCACGACTGCACCATGGACGGCGTAATGCCGGAGACGCCAAAGCGGCGCTCGTAGTAATCGCACACGGCCTGCTTAAGCTCGGGCAGATCGCGCAGGGCATACTTCCACATCTCGGGATCTTGGGCTGCCTGCGTGAGCGCCTCGACCACGTGGTCGTACGGCTTAAAGTCGGGCGTGCCCACGCTCATGTTGTAAATGGTCTTGCCCTGAGCCTTCAGCGCGAGAAGCTTGTTGTTAAGCGAGGCAAAGACCTCCGCGCCAAAGCGGTCGAGACGCTGCGATGCCTGCATGGTGCCACCTTTCGATATGAAAAACGCGGCGCTCCGACAAGAGCGCCGCGCGATACGGGCCATCAGATTGCAAAAGTGTAACGCTTGCAACCCCCGCATTGGTTCAATTTAGCCAACCTTAGTCAATTGCATTAAGCGCGTCGATCTGCGCAAGCCACAGTCGCGAGCTGGCGTCACTCGGCATACGCCAATCGCCGCGCGGACTGAGCGTCACCGAGCCCACCTTGGGACCATCGGGCAGGCAGCTGCGCTTAAACTGCTGGGCAAAGAAGCGACGATAGAACGTACGCAGCCACGTGTGAACGGTCTTGACATCGTAGACGCCCTCGAAGCTCTTGAGCGCCATGCGGTAGATCTTGCCCGGCTCAAAGCCAAAACGCAGTAGGTAGTAGAGGAAGTAGTCGTGCAGCTCGTACGGGCCCACCAAATCCTCGGTCTTCTGCGCAATCTCGCCGTCGCCCGTGGGCGGCAGAAGCTCGGGGGACACCGGCGTGTCGAGGATGTCGAGCAAGACCTCGGCAATACGCCCGCCAAAGACATCAGCCGCATAGCGCACCAGATGGCGCACAAGCGTCTTGGGCACGCTCGCGTTGACGGCATACATGCTCATGTGGTCACCGTTATAGGTAGCCCAGCCGAGTGCCAGCTCCGACAGGTCGCCCGTGCCGATGACAAAGCCGCCAGCCTGATTGGCCAGATCCATCAGAATCTGCGTGCGCTCGCGGGCCTGGCTGTTCTCGTAGGTCACGTCCTGCACGGCCGAATCGTGCTCAATGTCCTTGAAGTGCTGCTCCACGGCCGCGTGGATCGAAACCTCGCGGAAGCTCACGCCCAGGTCGCGAGCGAGCGACTCGGCATTCGACTTGGTACGATGCGTCGTGCCAAAGCCGGGCATGGACACGGCAGTGATGCCTGTGCGCGGCAGCCCCAGCGCATCAAAGGCGCGCACGGTCACAAGCAGTGCCAACGTGGAGTCCAGGCCGCCCGAAAGACCGATGACAGCCGCCTTGGTACCCGTATGGGCAAGGCGGGTCTTGAGGCCGGCGGTCTGCAGGTCGAGGATGGTCTCGCAGCGCTCGGCCAGGTCGCCATGGTCGGCCGGCACAAAGGGCGCGCGCGGGAAAACGCGGTCGATATCGCAGGCATCGCGCAGGACAGGCTCTTCGGCCAACACGCCCTCAAACGAAAACTCAACGGTCGTGGCCTCCGGCGCATCGTCCGCGCGCGTCCACGTCGTCGAGCGACGTCGCTCGGCAACCAGGCGGTCAAGGTCAACGTCGGCCATGGCCATATCGCAGGTAAGCAGTTTGGTCGCGGCGAGCTTGGAGCCGTTTTCGTAGACGAGGTTCTCCCCCGCAAAGACCATGTCGGTCGTGGACTCACCCTCGCTCGCATCGGCGTAGACATAGGCGCAGTACAGGCGCGCACTCTGATTGGAGATAAGGCTACGGCGGTAATCTGCCTTACCGATAATCTCGTCCGAGGCCGACGGGTTGAGAATCACCGTCGCACCGTCAAGCGCCATCTCGGTCGAAGGGGGCGCCGGCACCCACAGGTCCTCACAGACCTCAACGCCCAGTACCAGGTCCTCGGCGCCCTCATCACAGCAACGGTAGACAAGCCCCGAACCCAGCGGGACCGGACCCTGACCGGCAAATTCAACCCACACGGGATCCGCAGGCGCCGGAGCAAACCAACGGCGCTCATAGAACTCGCCATAGTTGGGCAGATACTTCTTGGCCGTGAGGCCCAAAAGCTCGCCCGCGCAGCACACAGCGGCGCAGTTGTAGATATTCTCGGCAACTGCAACGGGAAGACCGATGGTAAAGACGATCGGCAGCTCACGAGTCTCGTCGAGGATATGCACCAGAGCAGCCTCGCAGGCATGCAGCAGTGTGCGGTTATGGAACAGATCGGCCGCGGTATAGCCGGTCAGGTTAAGCTCGGGCAGCACCAGAGCATGAACGCCGCGCTCGGCAGCATCGCGAACAGCCGCCAGCGCAACCTCGGCATTGCCCTCAACATCGGCCACGCGAATCTTGGGCGAGGCCGCTGCCACGCGCAAAAAACCGTCGTTCTCAACTTGACCGTTTAGAAAATCGTTCATGCGAGCTCCAGCACATCCGTTAGCCGCAACGAGCGGCGACGATATAGTCCGCCTCCATTGTACTGTCAAGTTCAATCAGCACAGATGGGACAAGCTCATGATTAAAATTGGAAAAGAGAAGCCGGGATGACGTTTAGCAGTAGAACGAGATCTCGTCCACAAGGAAAAATGCCTTCCATTTAGAGCAAATCAATTCATGCTGAGCGGCGATGATTTCACAGAGGTCATCAAGCGTGCTCCGGGGGATCTTCGCTTTGTTATTAGCGACAATGCAGCCACCTCTTCGAGTCAGCCAGATTTTGGCCGAGTTATCTGAAGGCGCCCCCTTGCAAACATGGACATGGATTGGCTCGCCCGCTTCATTGGACCAAAAGAAGACCCGATAGCCGCCAATAAGAAAAAGGCTAGGCAACTTTAGCTCCTCCGTTTGCGGCGTAGCGATACAGCAGATGGGCGTTATTGCTCAGAAAAGTCTCAAAACCTCGCTTCTCCTCGTCGGTAAAACGCCCCTCCCACATGGTCCAATTGTAAGAAGGCAACTCGCAACGAGCGGAGTCGAAACCCTCTGCCGTCGGTCGTTCAAAATGCACGATGACCTTTTCGATATCGCCATCTGTGATCAGGTCAGAATGAATGACCTCGGTACCATCTTCGAATGTCATATACGGGTACATCACGTAAACCACCTCGCAATCATTAATTCAGTTTAGCATCAAGCTAGTGCACCAATGATAGCAAGCCCCCTTGATGAGTTGATGGCATCTGTTGCCAGCACGATCGACGGCGGTCCGGATTGTTGGGCCCCGGCCATAATCGACCGCCACGAAGCGTTCATCCGCAGGTGCGTGGCATAGCGCCTAGAACACTAGCTGAGACAAGGACACTATCGCTGGCATAGTGAACATAGACAGAAGGGTGGTAACACAGACTGTTCCACATGCATATCGATAGTCCTTATTATGCTGCTGGGCAAAGATAGCTACATTCGCGCCGGTGGGGGTCGCAGCCGCAATCAGCAGCGCCATCTTAATTGACCTATCACATGGAAAGAGACATAGGAACAGGAGCGAAAGAATCGGAATGACAAGCAGCCTGACCGATGAGACGGCAAACAAGCTTTTCGCCCTCAGGAGCGCCATCAAATCAGACTGAGCAAGATAGATACCGAGAGTCATCATTGCTAGCGGAGTGTTGAGCCCCGAGATATACGAAAGCACTGACTGTGCCAGAGGGACCGTTGGGACACGAAGGATAAAAATCAAGAAACCGCCCAATAAAGCCATGACCATTGGACTTGTCAGGATCGCTTTAGGACTCATACATTTTTTAGACCCCGACAGCAGATACTGCCCGTATGTCCATTGCATGGCATTGAGAAGAGCGATCATGCACGTGATGAAAAACACGGCATCTTTTCCAAGCGCCGCTTCAACAAGGGGTATTCCCACAAATCCAGCATTCGAGAATGCCGCAGCAAAAATGTCGATGGGACGGCCCCTGAACAACAGGCGGGCAACAACGCAAGCGAGCAACAACATCGCCGCCGACAGCATTAAGGTCATTCCCAACTCATACATCCTCTGAAACGAATACTCGATCCAAAATGATTTGAGAATGATTGCGGGAATCACAAGGTTGATGAGCAACTTTCCGAATTCTATTGCAACCTGCTCGCTCAATATGCCCAAGCGGTTTAGAGCGTAGCCCATTCCCATGAGCAAAAACATGATAAGGACTTGTTGGATGAGAGGTTCAATGATTGACACAATACATGCTCCGTATAATCCTGACCGGTTCATCTACCACGATGGTCTATAGCGCCTGCTATAGCGCGGCACCGACCGCCTGAATGATTCGCGCAACGAACGCATCGGCAACCCCGCGCGGCGTTCGCGAGTTGTAGGTTTCAAAATACTTGCCGTAGTCTTCCTGAGGCACAAGGTAGTTGCAGTACGTGTTCGCATAGCCGATAACAAAGACGTTGTATTGGCTAAACGCCCTCTTAAAATCCAAGCCTAATGTGCTACACGTATCGCATGGCATCGTGATAAAAATGCAGTTACCAATTACCGCAAACTGGCTCGGAAGCTCAAGCTCGATTTTCCCCATCGAGAGCTTAAGCTGTTGCCGCTTAAGGAGAAAGTCTCGCATCGGGCTCGCATCCATAGCCTCTATCCGATTGGTCATCTCGATCCAATCCGGATCTGTTTTTGCATCGTAGACACTCTTCATGCTGATAGAGCCCCAACGCGGAGTATCAACTCTGAGTGCCGCGCGCTCACGCTTGGATTCAATTTGAGCGCAAAGTTCGTTAGCCGTACGCTCGAGTTCGGCAACTCCCTCCCCTTGCCGATAGAAACGCGTCGACACATCCCCGCACGTTCCGTTGACGCAAAGTACAGGACAGCCATATTTCCTCTCCAAACGCTGCCTGACATGCCCAATCAAATCAGCAGAGAGGACGGCGCTTTTCCCATTAAGGATGGTAGGATGAGCGGACATGAACAGCATTTTTCCAATTGGGCGACCACCTTGAGCGTCCTCAAACGAGAAAATACTTACCTGTTTATCGGCCGGACCGCCCTGAACATTTCGATTCCCGTACAGTCCCTCGATGCCTAACATCTCCATCGATACGGTCGCCTTCGACCTGGACGCCCATGCAGATACCGCCGCCTCGGTAGCCAAGCCAATCAAATCACTCGTCAATTCGGTTTCAGGTAACGTGTCCTCGTAGGCAAGCTTAAAATAGCATGGTGCAGAATGGGTATGAATGCATGCGACGACGATATTGCTCGAATCGATGCCCGTTTTTGACGATACGGCGTTCTTGACCGAAAGGGAAAAATCTTTCGACACCATTATTGAATCGAGCTCGATAAGAATAAACGGGACAAGATCAACACAGACAGCGCTAGCGTTGACCTCAATAGGATCAAGAACATCCGTCCAGGCACCTTTTCTGTTGTAGCCGCCCATGCGGCAAGGAGACTGGGGTGTTACGTCAATCTTCGAGATTCCAAACTCTATGTTCATTCCAACTCCAACTCTTCGCGGCACACGCCGCCCAAACATCGGAAATAGAAATACAAAAAGAGAAGGGCGTCATGGACGCCCTTCCAATGCGTCCTGCCACACGCAGGCCGTAGAAAACTTAACGCTCGGAAACGGGACCATTCTCGAGCTCATCCGCCGTAAAGCCCAGGAAATACGTGCCCAAGGCGCTCACAAGGAAGCCTGCACCAGCAGCGATTCCAAAGTTGATGAGATTCTGGGTCCCGCCGCCCGCAAACGCGAGGAACTCCAAGAAGTTAGATGCCGCGCCGGCAGTATAAACCGTGGCTCCGAGAGCGATTGCAAGCGCACCGGCAACAAAGGATCCGATAATCTTCCAGACAAACAAGCGGCGATAGCGCAGCATCATGCCGTAGATGAAAGGCTCGCCGACGCCTCCGACAATGTTTGCGACCAAATAGCCGAATGCCATGCTCTTCTCGTCTTTATCGCACAGCTTGAGCCAGGTCGCCACCTCGCAGCCGAAGGTCGCCCAAAGGCTAACGCCCGTCGCAACCAAAACAAAGCTGTCGGTTCCCACAGTCATATAGTTAGCGATGGCAATCATCGCAACCGCCACATGCATGCCGGTAATAATCATTGGGCACCAAAGACCCGCCAGAATACCTCCTCCGAGGATGGCGGCGATACCACCGGAAGTACCAAGGAACTCAAAACCGGCGGCGAGGGCATTACCGGCCCATGAACCAACAGGGGCGAGAGCGCAGAGAGACACAGGAACAGCGACGACCATGGTAAGGAAAGGCGCGAAAACCGTTGAAAGGGTATCTGGCACATATTTGCGGAAGAAGCGCTCGATATAACTCATCGCCCACACGGACAGAAGAATGGGAAGGACCGTCTTTGTGTAGTTTGCGGCGACGCAGGGAATGCCATAAACGGAGAACTGAGCTCCATCGGTCGCAAGCTGAATCATGGTCGGGTCGATAAGAATGCCGCCCATAAAGGCACCGAGGACAGGCGTTACGCCAATGTTCTTAGCCGCATTATAGCCAAGGTAGATGGGGATAAAATAGAACGCTGCGTCATAAACCATGTTCATCAGAACATAAAGGTCGCTTGTGTCGGACAGCACGCCCGCCATCGTAGGTCCCAGCACCACCGCTACGGTCTTGAACAGGCCAGCACACATTAGGACGGGGATCATAGGCACCATGGAGCTTGACAGGTAGTTGAGGATGTTATTGCCAATAACCTTAGGTGTGAGCTTCTGCTTAGGAGCATCAAGGTTCTCGTCGATGGCGTCCTGCTTGGCAAAGCCGCCGATCTTGCAGAGCTCGTCATAAACCTTGGGCACGTTTTGGCCCACGATTACCTGGAACTGCCCTCCGGAGATTTGAGCACCCAACACACCGCCAATCTTCTTCACTTCTTTGATATCGGGGGCATCGATATCTTTGAGGTTAAAACGCAGGCGCGTCATACAGTGCGCAACAAACGTCACGTTCTCCTTGCCACCGACGGCCTCGAGCACGTCCGCGGCGATTTTCTTATTGTCAGTCATAGCTGAACTCCCTTGCTTTTCTGTCTTCCCGTTTGCGCACACGCGAAGAACCGATTACGGCAGGCCTGACACGAGGCAAATCGAGAAAAGCAAGAAGAAGACAAAAACAGAAGAGCCCCAAAGCACAAAGCGGACAGGGAACTGTCTACGTCATGCTTCGAGGCTCTTCTCGAATAACACCTTATGTGACTATGAAACTACATCCAACAGTTGCTTTTACGAAAGTCGAAACCGGCCAACGGTCAAACTTCAGCGGCGAGCGGTCGATTAGGACCTAGATCCCGCGCAGACGCGATTGACGTGGAGCATCAGGTAGACCTTCTCTTCATCGGCGAGCCCGGCGTCAAAGCGCTCTTCGATAAGCGCGGCCATGCGGTCGACGCACACGGCCACGTCGGGATGCTGCTCGCAGAGCGGTCCGTAAAGCGCGCCGTTCTCCGTGTTGAGGGGCTCTCCTGTCTGCACGCGTTCTAACAGGTAGCGCACGTGCGTGGCATAACGGCAAAAGTCAAAGCCGTCGCGGTCCACGCAAACCCCCAGCTCGGATTCGATAATCTTGGTGAAGCTCTCGAGCATCACCTCGTCCTTACGCACCGTATTGGATTTGGCCTTTGAAGACGAGGCGACCACGCTGTTGACGATACAGAGCGCGATACCGCTCGCCTCCCCCCGCGGCATCTTGACGTTGAAGCCGCGATTGATGCCCTCGATCGCGAACTTGGCGATCTTGTACTCAATGGGGTACATCTGCTGCACATCATAGGAGAGCGGCATCTGCACAAACATATGCTCGCGGCAGCGTTTGATGGCAAAGGCGATATGGTCAGCCATGGTAAAGGGAAGGTTTGCCGAGAGCTCGCGCGAGATGTTGGAGCGAGCGATATCGGCAATCTGGGCGGAGAACTCCATCACCTGAGGATCGATCTCGTCGAGCAGCGCTAGGTAGCGCGAGTCGACACCGTAGAAGGTTCGCTCGATCTTATCGAGTGTGACCTCATCGGGGCCATTGGGAAACCCGATACCGCGGCCAATTGCCACGAGTTCACGGCCCTTGGCGTTTACGCAGATAACCGTATTGTTGTTGATCCGCTTAAGGATTTTCATGACGCTCCCTACCCGGCGCAAGCAACAGCGCCGCGAGCCCGATTATTCCACGGGATTTCAAATCCGGTCAACCTTCCTTTCGACATCCGAACGATTCGCCCCGTCTTCATTCGATCAGCCTGAGAAGAAGTTTCGCGCTTTGGTGAGTTGATGGTGTTGCGGGCGAATCCATCTCCGGTTCACACCGACTGGGTACCCTGAGGGCTGAACAACCTGTCGCAGCACTAAACGAACCGGGAGGACCCCGTATGACGACTGAATATACCGACGCGCCGCGCACGCGCGTCATGACACCGGCCGCGCTCAACAACGGCGTGCACGAGAACCATTCCATCGGACAGACCATGGCCATCGCGCCCAAAAAGGGCCTGTTTGACGACATTTCCATTCCCCAGATCATCGCCGGCGCCGCAGCTGCCGCCACGAGCGTGGCGCTTGCTTCAAAGATCGGCATTGCCGGCTCGGTGATTGGTGCCGCTGTGAGCTCAGTCATCACTGTTGTGTCCTCGCAGGTCTATCGCCACTTTATCTCCGCCAGCGCCGAAGCAATCAAGGGCACGCATGCCGCTGTCGACTACCCTACCGGCGCCTACGAGCCCGTTGAGCCCAATGTCGAGGAGCACCTAGGTGGCGCCGCAACCACGCAGGAGATGCGCCAGGTTGCGGGACGCGCGACCACGGCGCGCGTCGCTCCCAACAGCCTGCGCGCCAAGGCGGCGGCTGAGCGCAGCCAGACGCAAAAGAAGGTCATCGTCTTCTCGATCGCTATCGCCATCGTCGCGGTCATCGCCTGCGCCGGCGCCATCCTTATCACCACTGCCGGTGAGGGTCTGGGCGAGCGTCCCGAGCCAATCCTGTCGTCGCGCACGACCGAGAGCGATGCAAATGGCAACACCCAGTCGCAGGATCAGCAGGCACAGACGGACGATACGCAAGACAGTTCTACCTCTGCCAATTCGTCCTCGAACACCCAAAACCAATCGCAGGGCGTCGATTCCTCTGCGAACAACAGCGGCACGCAATCCGGCACGACTGACTCAAGTCAAACGACTGACGGCTCTCAACCGAGCACGGGCGACCAGGCGAATGGCAATACACCGAGTACGGGATCTACCGACAACAGCAACACCAACAGCTCGAGCGGAACCGCGTCCGGCACGGCATCTGACAGTTCAAGCCAAGGCGCGACATCGGGCAACTAGGCACATTTGCCTCTCATAGATAACCGACCTGTATAACGGGCGCGAATCGACAGCGGTTCGCGCCCGTTTGCCTTGGGCGCCGCCATGGCGAGCGCCATGCGATGGTAAGATGCTTTACATGTGTAAAGAGGAGATTTGCCATGAGCAAGACAATAGTTAGGCCCACGCTTTCACTGGGCAACCACATCTATCTGTATCGCCTGCTGCGCGATGCGATTGGATGCGGCAAGCAAACGTTTATGACGCAGGTCGAAGAGGCGCTCGCCGCTGGCGACATGACCGCTTATGACCTGGGCTTCGAATCCACGCGCGAGCTGCTCGAAGAGCTTGACGACTGCATTAAGCTGACCGTCTTTAAGGGCGGTCGCCTGTATGCCACCGTCATCGCCAACGAGGCCTGGGATGCCGCCCTTGCCAAGGGCGAGGACAAGCCCAAGACCGCCAAGGGCGCTAAGCAGTCCTACAAAAAGAAAAAGCGCGGTGAGAAGGACCTCAAGGCTGTGCGCCCCAAGCACGTTAAGCGTCCCGAACCAGAAGCCGCGGTTGAAGCTGTGCCGGAGCCCGAGCCCGAGACAGAGATCGAAGTCGCTATTGAGGTGGCAGCGGAAGCCGAAACCGAAATCGCCGCCATGACCGATCCCGAAGTCATGCCAGAGCAGGAAGCCGCTGTGGAGCTCAACGAGGCATCCAAGTCGACAACCGAAGAGGCGGCTGGCCAGCCCGAGGCGCCCGTGTTCCAGAACCACGATGTCTTTGGCGACAACACCGAGGACAATCAGTCCGACGAGCTCGCGGATCAAGATGCTGCCGAGGCAACACCGGAGCCCGAGGCGCCCCAGCCTGCCATCTCGCTCACGGTTGTCTACGACCCCGAGAACGCCAACGCCGGCATCACCACCATGGTATCCACGCCGGTCGAGGCCAAGCCGAACGTCGAGGCAGAGGACACTCCGCAGGCCGATGCCAAAACCGGGACCGAAGACACGTCCATCTCCGTGGAACCGACAGATTCCATAGCTAAGCCAGAAGCGGCATCTGAGTCTGCACCTGTCATTGAGTCCGCATCCGCACCCGCCTGTGACCAGGCTCCCACACCTGCACCGACTCCGGTCCCCAATTCAGCACCGGCCCCCGCTCCCGCAGCACCGACCATCCCCGGGGACTTCCCCATCGATTTCGCGACCGAGGTCTTCTGCCCTAGCCCGCTGCTGCACCAGCTGTCGACTTATCTCCCCTACGGCGCTGACACCCTCGGCATCGTCGGCGAGTACTACTGGATCGCTCGCGAGCGCGGTACCATCGAGGCCGGCCGTAACCGCGCGAGCTTCCCCCTGCGCTACACACAGGCCGGCAAACGCCACGAAGTCACCGTACGCATTCGCCGCAACACCACCGGCGGCCTCGGAGCCACCTGGGCCATCGACAAGGTCGAAGCCCCGGTCGAGTAAAAAACGGCCTCGGATAGCCAATTGACCATCCGAGGCCGTTTGAATTCAGGCCTTTTAGTTGTCATCGGCGCATATAGACACCAGAGAAGCAAGCTCATCCTCAAGTTGCGGAGCAAAGTATCTAAAAGAAACCTGCGCTCCGGTCGGTATCGACTCAATCATATTCGCAGCATTATCTGAAACTCGGTACGATGCAGTTTCACCTGTCTTCAAATCCTCTATTGAGCAGACAGCGTCTTCAGCATCATTCGACCTAAGCACGCCTTTTCCTTGTAACATCACATCGGCATGCCCGCCAGCTATTTCTAATGAACCTGAGTCTGTCGCAGTCACTTCTCCGGAACCTCCGCGCGATATCTCTTCCTTTGTTGAACAGCCCACCAATGAAGCCATCAGCACCAAAGACAGAGCTAGACGAATCGCCCTACTTCGAAAAAGTCGTTCCATAAGTCCACGCATAATAGCTCTGATCATACTTCAGGAAGGATAAAGATGAATTCCAGCCGTCCGCTATGCCAATCATCTGCCTTGTCTCTCCAGTTTTCTTACCAGTAAGTGTGGCGTAAGCCTCCGCTGTTACAGAATGGGCTGATCCGTTGTACAAACTCGCATGTAAAACATTCGGTCTATTAGAGTTAATCTCATTTTGAATGCTCGCGATAGCCGGAGAGGAGACAGTGCGGGCGATAAGAGCACTTCCTCTGCTTGCGCAGTAATTTGTAAACCCCGTTGCACAGGTTGATATCGGCGTTCCGCCCAAAACAACGCCGGGAACAGTCTGTTCTTCAGCGGAAAGAGCATGGGTATTGGTGTAATTCCATATCTGCATATATTGCGAAGGGTCGCTATATAAATTGGCAATGCCATACAGTTCCGCAACGTTCGAAAAAGCGGTCACCATACAAGCATAGTGGGCAGTAAGCCTCTTAATCTCGCTTTCATCATATGACATAAACTGAGAAATGGAACGAAATCCAGATACTGTGTAATCCTGCATTTGAGTTGCGTAAATTACGACATCGTTCCAGCTTGAAGGTTTATTCGATAAAACGACAGGCCGTCCTTCTATGGAAACAGCCGGGATTGTTCTTCCGCAATTTGTTGTTATTGAACCGTCCAAAGATTGCACACCGAATTCGAATGGATTGATCATTACGACTGGGTTATTGAAAGAATAAGACTCAACACCAAGATCTCCTCCCCGATCCATAGGGCTGACTAAGCCGTCTCCAAAACGATATCCCGTAAGTATTTCATCATCTGAAGCATCTAAAACCAAATAGCCCGCGGCTCTATTGAATGTCACAACCGGAACAATGTAGCCAAGCGGGGACCCATCAACGTCTACAAAAGGAATAGGGTCAGAAGGCGTATACGAAGAGCCGAGGAGTCCCTTTATATATTTATCGGCAAGCTCTTGCGCAATTTCTGAAGTAAATTGTATCTGCTCACCATCAATATTGCCCGTCGAAGCAAAAACCTCTTTCGGACGTGCGGCTAAGGCGACAATTGAAGACGCGACAAGTTGCAGAAAACGACGACGCGAAAGCATATGTTCTTCTTTCTAGAGGAGCGACTTATAAGATACTCCTATTCTATAACCTTTTTTGTAACGTTACAGCACTGGTTATATTTCAATTCGATTTGCTTATGTCCTTGTAACCCAATACGTCTTTACGTTTTAAACGGAATTAGAAAATCACTCATAGCAAAAACGGGCTTTAATCCCAAAGAGATGACTTTGATTATGAATCAAACCAGCAGCCAGGGCATAGCTGCAGTGCAATTGCTACAAGAAAGGCCGCCCTTGCTGGCGGCCTTTCTACTTGCTACTAGTCACGCGTGAGCTTGCGGTGAATACGATGCGGCTGGGCTGCGTCCTCGCCCAGGCGCTCGATGCGGTTGGCCTGATAGGCCTCGAAGTTGCCCTCGAACCAATACCAGTTGCCCGGATTCTCGTCGGTGCCCTCCCACGCCAGAATGTGCGTGGCGACGCGGTCCAGGAACATACGGTCGTGGCTAATGACCACCGAGCAGCCCGGGAACTCGAGCAGCGCCGCCTCGAGCGAGGACAGCGTCTCGACGTCGAGGTCGTTCGTGGGCTCGTCGAGGAGCAGCAGGTTGCCGCCCTGCTTGAGCGTAAGCGCCAAGTTCAGACGGTTGCGCTCGCCACCGGAGAGTACGCCAGCGCGCTTCTGCTGGTCCTGGCCCTTAAAGCCAAAGCTCGCCACATAAGCGCGGCTCGGAACCTCGGTCTCGCCGACCATCATGTGGTCCAGGCCGTCCGAGACGACCTCCCACAGGTTCTTGTCGGGGTCGATGCCGGAACGGTTCTGGTCGACGTAAGAAATCTTGACGGTCTCGCCCACCTCGAGCTCGCCCGAAGTCAGCGGCTCCAAGCCCACAATCGTCTTGAACAGCGTGGTCTTACCGACACCGTTGGGGCCGATGACGCCCACGATGCCGTTGCGCGGCAGGGTGAACGAAAGGTTATCGATGAGCACGCGACCGTCGAACTCCTTGTGCAGGTGATGGGCCTCGAGCACCTTGTTGCCCAGACGCGGTCCCACGGGGATGCGGATGTCGGTCCAGTCGAGCTTCTGGCTTGCGCGGGCCTCGGCCTCCATCTCCTCGTAGCGAGCCAGACGGGCCTTGTTCTTGGCCTGTCGGGCCTTGGGCGAGCTGCGCACCCACTCGAGCTCGGCCTCCATACGCTTGGCGAGCTTGGCGTCGCGGTTGCCTTGGGCCTCGATGCGCGCGGCCTTGGTCTCCAGATACGTAGAGTAGTTGCCCTTGTAGGGGTAGAGATGGCCGCGGTCGACCTCGCAGATCCACTCGGCGACGTTATCCAGGAAGTAGCGGTCGTGCGTGACGGCAAGCACCGCGCCCTGATAGTTATGCAGGAAGTGCTCGAGCCACAGGATCGACTCGGCGTCCAGGTGGTTGGTGGGCTCATCGAGCAGCAGCAGGTCGGGGGCCTCGAGCAGCAGCTTGCATAGGGCAACGCGACGGCGCTCGCCGCCGGAAAGAACGTTGACCGGCATGTCGGAATCGGGCAGCTGCAGGGCGTCCATGGCCTGACCGAGCTTGGAATCGATATCCCAGCCGTCGGCGGCGTCGATCTCGTCCTGGAGCTTGCCCATCTCGGCCATGAGGGCGTCCATATCGCAATCCGGGTCGCACATCTCCTCGCCGATCTTGTTGAAGCGATCGACCTTGGCGATCATGTCGCCAAACGCCATGCGCACGTTCTCGATGACGGTCTTGTCGTCATCGAGCGGCGGCTCCTGCTGCAGGATGCCCACGGTGTAGCCGGGGGTAAGCCTGGCATCGCCGTTGGAGACTTCCTCGATACCGGCCATGATCTTGAGCAGGGTCGACTTGCCCATGCCGTTGGGGCCCACGACGCCGATCTTGGCACCGGGGTAGAAGCTCAGGGTCACGTCGTCAAGGATTACCTTGTCGCCATGGGCCTTACGAGCCTGATACATCTGGTAGATAAACTCCGCCATTTGCCTGTTTTATCCTTTCTACCTTCTGTTTCCCTATTCTTGATTCGCTTTAGTGGAAACGAAATGAGGAAACCAGCTCTGAAACTAAACGAAAAAGGGGCATGGTTGCCCACACCCCCTAATACTACCTGGGAAAAATCCCCCGGAACATACTATGAACTGCGTACGCTAGTTTTCCGCAACCTTAACGAGCGGCTCGCTGCGATTTGCGCCACAGCAGATACGAATAGACGTAGGCAGCTCCAGCTGAACCAAACGCCAGAACCGCAATCACCGCGGCGACGACTTCACTCGAAAGCACGCTACCCGCCACGCCCATCACAATCAGGCCAACGCCCAGCACCATAAAGCAGGCACCGCCAAAACGCTGCGTACGGCGCCAGTTCTCGGGATCGGCAAGCGCCCAGGGCGTCTTGATACCGAGCGTGTAGTTCTGCTTTACGCGCGGTAAGTAGTTGCCCATACCAATAAAGAGCAAGCCGATAGCGCCTGATACCAGCAAATTGACCGTTCCTACCACCGGCACGATGCCCCACACCGTTAGCTCCCCCAGCCAGCTTATGGCACACATGAGCAGCGTGAAGGCGATTACGAAGCCCTGATAGAACTTACCCGAGGTCCGATACGCCTCGCCCTTGGGGTCAATGCGTGGCACGACGTAGAACATCGCGAGAAGTGCCAGAGGCAACACGCCGAGCGCGGAGGCCATCCAGCTAGGGCCCCAACCGTCGACGGCGCCATTCGCGCCCCAGTGCGTGGGAATCTGCGCCGGCAGGCTCGGCATCACTATCAGATGCGCTGCGACATTGGCAACGCACAGAGCGACCAGTGCAATCCACACGCGCGACGATACCCCCGTGGCGTGAATGCCCTTGTTTTCGTTATTCATCCTTATCACCTTCATTGTTTGTAAAACCCATAAACCAGCCAATTAAATCCTGCATGACGGTGGTGTTTAAGCTGTATACGATGTTTTGGCCATGGCGCTCGTCGGTCACCAACCCGGCGTTTTTAAGCGTCGCCAAGTGATGGCTCAGCGACGGCTTACTGATATCGAAATGCTTGGCAAGCTCCCCCGCCGTGCAATTGCCCTCGCGCAGCAGTTCCAAAATGCGCCGCCGCGTAGGATCGGCCAGCGCCTTAAAACCCTCTCCCGGCATAAGACCTCCTCTCAGCACCCCTCATGACGCGCACACTATACTCGATATTTAGATGTTTGTCTAACTATCTAATCGAAATGCTTCAAACCACATCAAAGTAAGCGCCATCGCAACCTATGGGCGATTACCTATAATGGCGATAGCCAAAACACGATTCGCTTCCCCATCGGAGGATGTCTATGACCGAAACCACAGCCGCAACTCCCAACGAGACACGCGACACCAAGCTCGAGATCATCATGGGCCGCGAGGCACTCGACAAGCTCGCCAACGCCACGGTGCTGATACTCGGCTGCGGAGGCGTGGGCTCCAACTGCTGCGAGGCACTTGCCCGCGGCGGCATCGGTCATTTTGTGATTCTGGACAAGGATATCGTCGCGCCCAGCAATATCAATCGACAGGCCATCGCCTTTCATAGCACCATCGGCAAGCGCAAGGTGGACGTGATGGAAGCCATGATCAACGACATCAATCCCGCTGCCACCGTTATCAAGCGCACCGAATACCTGCTGAGCGACAACATCGATGATTTCTTCGCGAGCGTTTTGGAGCAGACGGGTGGCAAGCTCGACTACGTCGTCGACGCCATCGACACCATCTCGGCCAAGCTCACCATTGCCAAATATGCTCAGGACCACGGCATTCGTTTGGTTAGCTCCATGGGCGGGGCCAACAAGCTCCATCCCGAGTGTCTCCGCTTTGCCGACATCTTCGATACGGTACGTGACCCCATGAGCCGCATTATGCGCAAAGAATGTAAGAAGCGCGGAATCAAGAGCCTACACGTACTGTTTAGCTGCGAGGAATCGGTTAAGACCCAGCCCCGCGACCCCTCCAACATCCACGAGCGCACCGAGCTGGGAACCGCGAGCTTTATGCCGCCCATCATGGGCCAGATGATCGCTGGCGAGGTTATCCGCCAGATCAGCGGGCGCGGGTGCGAACGCGTGCGCGCCGATGGCCAGCGCCTAAATTAACGAGACGCACCGCGATGACACCGCAATTATTTGATGCGCATTGCCATCTTGATTTAATGGCTCGCCCGGACGCCGTTGCCGATGAGGCAACGGCGCTGGGCCTGGTCCTATTTGACTGCGGCGTCGATCCTCGCGACCTCGCACGCGCAGACGAGCGCACCCGTAGCCGTTCAAACATCTTTGTTGGAATCGGTCTCCATCCCTGGTGGCTCGCCGACGGGCGATGCGGAATCGCTGAAATCAATCTACTATGCGAAGTCGCTGCGCAAGAGCGATTTATCGGAGAGGTCGGACTCGACTTTTCCGCGCGTTTTGCCGGAAGCGAACCGCTTCAAATACAGGCACTTGACCGGCTCTGCGATGCGCTCGTGCAGAGCCCTCTTGCCGGGCGTGTGATATCAATTCACGCCGTTCGTTCGGCAGGAACCGTGCTAGACATCCTCGAGTCGCATGGATTACTCACGCCAAGCCCCGACTCCCCCGCTATCATTTTCCACTGGTTTAGCGACACTTCGAACGAGTTCGTCCGCGCACGAAGCGCAGGCTGCTATTTTTCCGTGAACGAGCGGATGCTCGCCACCAAGCGCGGTCGCGAATACGTACGACAGATTCCACTCGACCGCCTGCTGCTCGAGACTGATGCGCCAGCCCAGCCGCAAGCAGATACAAGCGCGCGGCAGCTCATCACATCGCTAAAAAGCGTCTCCCGGCGCATCGCCGAACTTAAAAACTGCGCCGAGGAGAGCGTCGAATCGACCGTTTTAGGAAATTCGCGCTCCATATTTGACTTCCGCTGATCCCGGTGGGCAAAAAATGCCAAATATGAGTACTGTTGCAAAGCTAGTCACATTATTTTGCGACAAAACAACACCCTGATAATGCACAGCCGTTCATTATCAGGGTGTTTTAGCATGGCTAAAGCCGCCTATAACAGGCTTTTATCGCTCTCGGACATTCAACTAGGGCCTCAAAAGCTTAATTTCGCTGTTACTAAAATAGTGACAGTACTCATATTTGGCATTTTTTGCCCACAGGGTCCCGAGAAGACAACAATTCGACTTCCCGGGACTGCTCACCTATTCGGAAATCGGCGCTCCATGGCCCCAGGAGCCTTCCATGCCGCATACAGTCGAGGCAAACCCCGCCGCAAAGTCGAGCGCGCGCTCGATGGCCTCAGCGCCATCCTCGCCACGCTTGGCAGAATCGAGATAGCACATCAGGAACGAGGTCAGGAACGAGTCGCCCGCCCCCATGGTGTCCTTCATATCTGCCACAGGCTTGGCATGCTGCCGATAGTAACGCTCGCCGTCGTAGGCAATGCAGCCCTCAGCGCCAGCCGTGGCCGATACAAAACGCGGACCCAAGCCCTGCGCCCATGCCAGACGCTCGCGAATCTCGTCCTCACCCGCGGCATCCGCCGCACTAAAGAAAGCAAAATCGACGTAGGGCGCAATTTGCTCGTAGTACTCGTCGGTGGAGTCGTCCGAAAAGTCAAAAGAGACCGTGACGCCCGCTGCCTTCAACTTGGGCAGCTCGCGCTCGGTAAAGCAATAGTTGCCCGAATGAACCACGTCGAACTGCTTCATATACGCAAGGTCAAAGCGATCGAGCACATAGCGCGCATCACCACGGATGCCGCCCTCGTTCGACCCCAGAAACACGCGGTCACCATCGACCACGGTAACACGAGCCGCACCGTTCTCGCCGATGAGTTGTTTACATTTGGCGAGCTCGACGCTCTCGTCCTCAAGGCTCGCGATGATATGCTCAGCCGCGGCGTCGTTTCCAAAGATGCCCATATACGCGGAGCGCGCGGCTCCGCATTTCCTGGCATACACGGCAAAGTTCACCGCATTGCCACCCGGATACATAGTGTGGATATGCTCGTAACGATCGACGACGTTATCGCCAAACCCAAGAGCGCTAACGTTGAATGTCATAGTGCCGCTCCCCTCTCGTCCCAACGAGATCGCTGTAATAGCCGCCGTACCACCCCGGCCCTACGCGAATTCCAGCAAATCCGGCAGCTGGTCGATAATCTTATCCGCAGCATCTTGGCTAAATCCAAAGCGCTCCTCGCGCTTGGCAATCACCGTCAGGCCGGCTCGCTTACCCGCGGTAATGCCCGGAACGGAATCCTCAACGCAGCAGCAGCGATTCGCGGGCAGCCCCAGCAGGTCCAGCGCATGCAGGTAGATGTCGGGCTCGGGCTTACTCTCCTTAAACTGCTCGCCGCTCACCACGTACTCAAAGGCGTCCGACAGTCCGCATGCATGGAGCACCTCTTCGATGCTGACCATGGGAGACGAACTCGCCAGCGCCACACGGACGCCACGGCGCGGCAGCTCTCGAATCGTATCAACGGCACCCGGGTTGATCAAAGCCTGATAGTCGCGCGGGCGCTTATGCGCCCACTCGTCCCAACGGGCCAACGCTTCCTCGCCAGTGAAATGCCCCCTACCGGCGCGCTCAAACCAATCGACCAGCATATGCAGGAAGAACTGATGTGAGGTGCCAACCTGCCCGTTTAGCTCCTCTTGGGTTAGATTCAGCCCAAGCTCCTTGGCAAACGCGGCGGTCTCCCCCAGGTAGTAATACTCGGTATCGACGATGACGCCATCCATGTCAAAGATAACGGCGTCGAACGGAAATGCAGACACGGCACCCTCCCTAACAAAAGGGCGCCCGCAAGCGGACGCCCGAACCATACACTATCGGCGATTCTAACCCAGCAGTTGGTCAAGTGCTACCGCGATACCGTCTTCGTTGTTGTTGGCGGTCACCATCTGGGCCACGGCCTTAACCTCATCGACGGCGTTGCCCATGGCAACACCGGTGCCGGCCCACTCAATCATGGACTTGTCGTTCTGGCCGTCGCCAAACGATACGACCTCACTGGCATCGATGCCGAGCTTGGGCAGGGCACCCTCGAGCGCACGGGCCTTATCGATACCGGGCGCCGTGTACTCAAAGTACCAGTCGGCCGTAAACATGCCCGAAAGCGTCTGGGTAAAGGGCGCATACATTTCCTCGTAATGCGCCTGCAGGTAGGTCGGATCGCCCGCCGTCAGCAGCTTGTCCACGGGATAAGTATCCACGACCTCATGCAAGCTCTCGACCTCGCGGATCTTAAGGTCGCACGCATCGCGCTCGTATTTGACGATGTTTTTCTGCGAACCGTCCGGCAGTGTAATCATGCAGCGATACGAGTCCACGACGTGCAGGTCCCGACCGAGCGAAATCATAGGGATCACGTCAAAATTGCGCAGATGATCAATCAGACGGTGCAGCTCGTCAGCCGGCATGGCTTGGTCAAAAAGGACCTCATCGGTCTGAGCGTCGACCACATGCGCGCCATTAAAGGCAACTAACAGACCGTCATGGTTTTGAAGGTCGAGCTCCTGCGCCAAGGCGTGAAGACCCCAGGCGGGACGACCCGAAGCCAAGATGAGCTTAATACCCGATTCCTGTGCCGCGAGCAGCTTCTCGCGCGTACGCGGGCTGATCACCTTCTGATCGTTGGTGAGCGTACCGTCGATATCCATTGCGATGGCTTTGATTGCCATATATGCCTCCCCGTCATTGAGCAACCTTGTCTGAGCCATCATACAGAACACCCACGGCGGCGCTGTTTGCAACGGGAAAAATGTCATATTGTCCCAAACATGAACGGCGTGCCTTCGACGATTGAGATGCCCGTCGAGGCGCCTCCCGATACATTCCATCCTATCCAAATAGCAAAGGGCCCGCATCCCAACGGATACGGGCCCTTGTCGGCTATGCGTTAGTTTTCGCAGCGAATCCTACTTGCGATGCGCGCGATAGAACTCGATGAGCGCCTGGGTCGAAGCGTCCTGCTCGGCCTTGGCGGCGTCGTCGTGGAAGGCCGGGGTGATCTGCTTGGCAAGCTGCTTGCCCAGCTCGACGCCCCACTGGTCGTAGGAGTCGATGCCCCAGACCGTGCCCTCGACAAACGTGATGTGCTCGTACAGGGCGATGAGCTCGCCGAGTGCGAACGGGGTCAGCGTGTCGCCGAAGATCGAGGTCGTCGGACGGTTGCCCTCAAAGCAGCGCGCCGGGACGATCTGCTCGGGCGTGCCCTCGGCACGAACCTCGTCGGCCGTCTTACCAAAGGCGAGCGCCTTGGTCTGGGCCAGGAAGTTGCCCAGGAACAGCTCGTGGACGTCCTGGCCGCTGTCGGTTGCGGGGTTGGCAGTGTTGGCGAAAGCGATAAAGTCGGCCGGGACCACCACGGTGCCCTGGTGCAGCAGCTGGTAGAAGGCGTGCTGACCGTTGGTACCGGGCTCGCCCCAGAAGATCTCACCGGTATCGGAGGTCACAGCGCTGCCGTCCCAGCGGACGTGCTTGCCGTTGGACTCCATGGTGAGCTGTTGCAGGTAGGCCGGGAAGCGGTGCAGATACTGGCAGTACGGCAGCACGGCGTGGCTCTTGGAACCGAAGAAGTTGACGTACCAGACGTTGAGCAGGCCCATCAGCGCGACGGCGTTGTTCTCGAGCGGGGTGTTGCAGAAGTACTCGTCGATGGCGTGGAAGCCCTCAAGGAACTGCTGGAAGCGCTCGGGGCCGAGCACGACGATCAGCGACAGGCCCACGGCGGAGTCGACAGAGTAGCGGCCGCCGACCCAGTTCCAGAAACCAAAAGCGTTGGCGGGGTCGATGCCGAAGGCCTCGACCTTCTCGAGTGCGGTGGAAACGGCGACAAAGTGCTTGGCCACGGCCTCGGCGTTCTGCTCATCGGAGCCGTCGATGGCACCCTGAGCCTTGAGCTGCTCGAGCATCCAGGTCTTGACCTCACGAGCGTTGGTGAGGGTCTCGAGCGTGGTGAAGGTCTTAGAGACGATGATCACGAGCGTGGTCTCGGGATCGAGACCCTTGAGCTTCTCTGCCTGATCGTTGGGGTCGATGTTGGAGATGTAGCGGCAGTCAATACCGGCGTCGGCGTAGGGACGCAGGGCCTCGTAGGCCATGACCGGGCCCAGATCGGAGCCGCCGATGCCGATGGACACCAGGTGCTCGATCTTTTTGCCGGTAACACCCTTCCACTCACCGGAGCGCACGCGCTCGGCGAAGGCATACATGCGGTCGAGAACCTCGTGCACGTCGGCGACGACGTCCTGGCCGTCGACGATGAGCTGGCCCTTCTCGCTTGCCGGGCGGCGCAGCGCGGTGTGCAGGACGGCGCGGTCCTCGGTGGTGTTGATGTGCTCGCCGGAGAACATGGCGTCGCGGCGCTCCTCGAGCTTCACCTCGCGGGCAAGATCGCACAGCAGCTTGACGGTCTCATCAGTCACCAGGTTCTTGGACAGGTCGAAGTGCAGGTCACCGGCGTCAAAGCTCAGCTTGTTCACGCGCTCGGCATCGGCGGCGAACCAGGCCTTGAGGTCGATACCCTCGGCCTCGAGCTTCTCCTGATGGCCCTCGAGCGCCTTCCAAGCGGCAGTCGACGTAGCATCGATAGGTGCGGCAACAGTTGCCATAGAGTCCTCCTCAGCATACGGGCGCACGCCTCCATGCGCCCGGACATTCAGATGCCACTATTCTAGCGCAGGTCAAGACTATAATCAGCGAGCGTTGCCAATCGGCCCCCAAACGGCAACCGACCAAAAAGGGACAGGTTTAATTTGGCAGGTCAAACGCTTTACCAATCAAAAATAACCTATCCCTTTATGCCAAATATTAGGCCGCAGCGCAGACGCTACCGAGCAACTCACGCAGAGGAGACCCGATGCCCTCCAGCAGTTCGGGCGCGATGATGGCAAAAACGGGAACCTCGCCGGCCCCCACGACGGCAGGCACCTTGCCCTCCGAGACGATACATCCATAAGGGACAAAACCGTCTTCGCCGACATCGAACGCCGCCATGCGACGGGCGAGCTCGCGCGCAAAGCCGGCAGTATCGGCATCGCCAATCGCCAAGACAAAGTCCACGCCTTCGTCGGTCGCCAGGGCCACGGCTTCGTCGATCAGCTCGTCTCCTCCGTCGCCTTCAACCGAGCCGCAGCGGAAAAGCACGCGCTCGAGCAGGGCGCGATCGAGCGAGCCCAGCGCCGCCGAAACGAGCTCATCACGCGTGTGCTTGTCGCCTCCCAGCACGACCAGTGCCTTGGTGCCGCCATAGTGGGCAACCAATCGCCCGCACCAGCGAGCCACATCCCCATCCGCAACCAAGCGCGTCGGCATACCAAACCCATAGTTGACCATTATCCCCACAACCCTTCCGTGCTTTATGGTGGTATCAATCGTTAGCCTCATGCTACGAAGCGAGCTTTTCCGAGCTGTTTCGCGCTCTTTAGGGCTGCGTTAAAAACCCGATGCAACCGCACGACCATACCTGCCAAATAGGGACAGGTTTTGACGGTGTCCGGTCGAGCAGGTATTATCGAACAGGTATTCGATAAGAACATGTGTTTGATGGGAGGCTCGGATGGAGCACGAGCAGCACACCTACATCTGCATCGACCTCAAGACGTTTTATGCCAGCGTCGAGTGCGTCGATCGTGGGCTCGATCCGCTCACCACCAACCTGGTCGTTGCCGACGAATCGCGCGGACGCACGACCATCTGCCTCGCCATCACGCAGGCCATGAAAGACCTCGGGATACACAACCGCTGCCGTCTGTTCGAGATTCCCGACGGCATCGGCTACATCAAGGCCATACCGCGCATGCAGCACTACATGGAGGTGTCGGCGAAAATCTACGGCATCTATCTGGAATACGTGAGTCCGCAAGACATTCACGTCTACTCCATCGACGAATGCTTTATCGACGTGACGCCCTATCTGGACCTCTATCACACCGATGCGGAAGGGTTCGCCTGCACGCTGCGCGACGAGGTCTTGGCGCGCACCGGCATCACGGCGACGGTCGGCATCGGCCCCAACCTATTCCAGGCCAAGGTAGCGCTCGACATTACCGCCAAGCACGTACCCAGCCGCATCGGCATACTCGACGACGGGACCTTTCGCAAGGAGATCTGGCCCCATCGCCCCATCACCGACATCTGGGGCATCGGCCCCGGCGTGGCGGCCCGTCTCGAGAAATACGGCGTCTACGACCTGATGGGCGTCGCCGCACTCGACGAGAACCTGCTCTACGACGAACTCGGCGTCAATGCCGAATATCTCATCGACCACGCCTTCGGGCGCGAGCCGACAACCATCGCCGATATCCAAGCCTATCGCCCGCAAGCGACCTCGACCACCACAGGACAGGTGCTCTCGAAGGGCTATGCCTACGAGCAGGCCTACACCGTCTTACGCGAGATGGTCGACAACGCCGTACTGGACTTGATCGATAAGCACGTGGTGTGTGACAGCATCTCGCTCTTCGTGGGCTACGCGAGCGAGCGAGCCGACATACGCCGCCTCGACGCCAGCGGTACAGCGCAATATGTGGACGGATGCGGACACCTACGCTCGAGCACGTCGAGTATCGAACCCACCGCAACCGCCGGCCCCGAACTCGCGCCCCGTGCGCCCAAGCCCGTCCAACGCGATGACGAACGGCACCGCTTGGTGCGCGAGGCGCAGGCAATCGACGGCATCTTTGTGGGGGAACACGGCGGCAAACCGCGCGGTGGCTATGCCGCACTCTTCGCGCACTCCAACGCCTCGCGAAAACTGCCCGAGCGCACCAATTCATTTAAGAAGATCATGGGCTATTTCGATGAGCTCTGGGCGCAGACTGTCAATCCCAAACGACCGGTCAAGCGCATCAACCTGGGATTTGGCAATCTGGTACCCGAAGAATTTGCCACCATCGATCTGTTCAGCGATATCGAGGCCGATGAGCGCGAGCGCGACCTGGCGCGCGCCGTCCTGGCCGTGAAAGGCAAGTACGGCAAGAACGCGCTCGTCAAGGGATTAAGCTTTACCGCCGGCGCCACCGCGCGCGAACGCAACGGCCAAGTTGGAGGACATCGTGCCTAAACCCAAGCAGCAGCCCGTGCGCCCGCCGACCGCCTTCGAGCGCCTGGCGGACCCCGAGGGCAGACGCCGCGCCGCCGACCCCAAGCTCACTGCCAACGGTGCCGTGCGCGCCAACCGCGCCGCACAGTTTATGCCCTTTGCCGCCCTCACGGGATACTACGAACTCGTGCGCAAGCAGGAAATCACCGTCGAGCCAAAACGTGAGCTCACGGAAGAAAAAGCCCTCGCGCTTTCTAAAAAGCTCGAGGGTCTCAAACGTGGCGACTTGATTCGTGTCACCTATTACGATACATACGGCTATCGCAGCCGCACCGGCATCCTCGACGAGGCGCTCCCCGCCTTCAAGCTCCTCAAACTCCGAGACATCGCCATCGACTTCGACGACATCCAAGACATCGAACTGCGCGGACGAGCCTAGCCAAGGAAGCGCATCCAGGGCGGCGCTTACAGAGTCATGACGTAGTAGCCCGCGTCTTTCACGGCCGTCTCGAGGACACCACGATCAACCGGCTGCTTAGAGCGCACGCGTGCCGTGTGGTCCGCATACGTCACCGTTGCCCACACGCCATCCAGCGCATTGAGGGCATTGGCTACGTTCTGAGCGCAGCCGTCACAGTTCATGCCGCCGATGAGCAGCTCATCGCTATAGGGATAGTGTGACGCATCGGTATCCACCACAACAACCTTTTTGGCCTTCTTGCCGCTCGTACCATCGCTGCAGCAACTCTTCCCGTGTGTCGAAGCGGCAATGCGACGCAGTCCAAAAAACATGCCGACGGCAATGACGGCCAGCACGATGAGATTCGCAGGGTTGAGCAAGTCACTCATGCGTTCCCCTTTCAAGTAGCCCTATCTAGATACCCCCATGGGGTGTTCCCATCTTAACCCAAAATCATGTCCGTTCGGTCAATTAGTTTCCCTCTTCAAACTTTTTAGTTGACCAAGGCTTACTTTCGTGTATAAGTTTTCCTAGGCTAACAGTTTAGATCCGTAAGGAGTGTCGTGACTCGAACCATAGACATCCCAACGTTTCAGGCGGCAGTCGTGCGCAACTGCTCCCCCACGCTCGCGGGCATCAAACCGGCATCGCTCTTTACCTATCCAGGAGTCTATGCCGATCAAGACGGCTCAAGCGTAACTGCGGCGATCGAGGATCGCCGAGCACGCCTGCTCAACGTTATCGCCCGGTGCAACCGCGAGCTTAATCCGTTCGGTATCCATCTGAGCGTTTTGGTCTGGCGCCCCTGCGGGGCGCTCGTATACGCATATCGGCCCAATAGCCTCGCCACTTACCTTGCTGACCCGCGCGCCAAAACGGCACTCGCCAAGAAGGGCTACGACACCGGCAACCTCTCGGCATGTCTTGTGCACCTGGCATCACGCATCACGCTCGCGAGCAATAACGCCGCGGAATGCGCCTGCGGCCAGACTCGATGCGCACTGGATCAGCAAGTCTGCTGCAACAACGACTGCGCCTGCGAATTTCCACACGAAATAGGCTACTTCCTGGGGTACCCCTGCGACGACGTATACGAGTTCATCGCTCAGCGTGGCGAGAACTACAAGATCTTTGGAGCCTGGAAGGTCTATACGAATGTCGAGCAGGCGCTTGCGACGTTTGATGCGTACCGTGCCTGCACCCAACACCTCACCTTTATCTATCAGCAGGGCTGCAGCTTGGCGCAACTTGCCCAGGCGACCCGATAGAACGTACAAACCGCGACCGCACGCCGCACAACCGAAAGGACTCAACATGAGCAAGATCGCCGTCGTCTACTGGAGCGGCACGGGCAACACCGAGGCCATGGCAAACCTCGTTGCCGAGGGCACCACGTCCGCGGGCGCCGAGGCCGAAGTCATCCCCTGCGCCGACTTCTCTGCCGACAGGGCCGCCGACTATGATGCCTTCGCCTTCGGTTGCCCCGCCATGGGCTCCGAGGAGCTTGAATACGATGAGTTCCAACCGATGTGGGACGAAGTCAAGGAGACCCTCGGCGACAAGAAGGTCGTCCTCTTTGGCTCTTATTCGTGGGCCGAAGGCGAATGGATGGACAATTGGAAGGCGGACGCCGACGAGGCAGGCGTCAACGTGGTCGACTCCGTCATCTGTTACGACGCCCCCGACGATGAGGGCGAAGCGGCCTGCCGCGCCCTTGGAGCCGAGCTCGCCTAGCTGCAATGAGCTCCGCCCGTAACGCGCTCTGCACCAAAACACATTCGCGTCCCAACAAAAACGGGAGCCGGATCACATCCGGCTCCCGTTTTCTGCTGTGTCAGTCATATAAAGCGGCTACGAGATATTACCCAAGAACGCCTTGGTGCGCTCGCTCTTAGGATGGTCGAAGACCTCGCTCGGCGTGCCATCCTCCACGATAACGCCGCCGTCCATAAAGACGACGCGGTCGGCGACGTCGCGGGCAAAGCCCATCTCGTGCGTCACCACGATCATGGTCATACCGTCATGCGCAAGATCGCGCATGACGCCCAATACATCGCGGACAAGCTCAGGATCGAGCGCCGACGTGGCCTCGTCAAAGAGCATCGCGCGCGGATTCATCGACAGGGCGCGGGCGATGGCCACGCGCTGCTGCTGACCGCCCGAAAGCTGACTCGGCATAAAATCGATGCGCTCGGCCAGGCCGACCTTGGTCAGCTCCTCGATGGCAATCTTCTCGGCCACTTCCTTGCTGCGCTTGAGCACCTTTTGCTGCGCAAGCATGACGTTCTTTTTGACCGACAGGTGCGGGAACAAGTTGAACTGCTGAAACACCATGCCCAAGTGCGTACGCACCTTATTGAGGTCAACGCCCTTGGCGCACACATCCACGCCCTCGACGACAATCGAACCACTCGTGGGCTCCTCGAGACGGTTAATGCAGCGAAGCATCGTCGACTTGCCCGAACCCGAAGGGCCCAGGACTACGACGACCTCGCCCTTGTGCACATCAAGGTCGATGTCGCGCAGGACCACGTTATCGCCAAAGGCCTTCTGGAGATTCTTGATGCTGACGACGACCTCGTTCGAGTTATTGGTTTCGCTCATAATAGAACCTCCTTACAGACCAGCGATATGGTCGGCGGGCGTCGCGACAACCTGTCCGGCGCTCTTGGTGGGACGCTTCTTTTTGGTTTCGGCCGTACCCAGCAGCCTCGCCTCAAGACCGCTCACCAAGCGCGCAAGCGGCAGGGTAATGACCAGATAGAACAGGGCGGCAACCACATACGGCGTAATGGAGCCCGTCGTTGCCACGATGGTGCGGGCGTTCATGACGATCTCGACCACGCCCACGGCGGCGAGCAGCGACGTATCCTTGTAGAGCAGGATAAACTCGCTGGTCAGCGTAGGCAGGACATTGCGGAACGTCTGCGGAATCATAACGTAGAGCAGCGTCTGGAAGGCATTCATACCCAGCGAACGAGCGGCCTCGTTCTGGCCCTTGGGGATCGATTGAATACCGGCACGGAAAATCTCGCACAGATACGCAGACGAGTTCATGGCCATGACGATAACGCCCAAGACATAGTCGTCCACCTTGACGCCGGCAAGCGGCAGGCCAAAGAATGCAATATAGATCTGCAGGAACGCCGGCGTACCGCGGATGACATTCACGTAGATGCCGGCAAGGCAACGCAGGATGCGCGATTTGGATATGCGCATAAGCGACAGGGCAAAGCCAAAGGGGATCGCCAGCGGAAACGCCACGAGCACGATCGAGAGCGACATAAGGAAGCCCTTGAAGACGATCGGCAGGCTCTGGACCAAAATGACCGGGTTCAGGAACAGGCGAAGGAACATGTTGGAATTCCATGCCTCGACCCACGGCTGTTCCTTAAGGTCGGCCAGGAAGTTATCGAACGCCGTCACGCCCTTAATCTCGACGGAAGGAATCTTGGAAATCTTCTTGGTCGAACCGTCGGCGAGCGTATAGGTTCCGCTAAAGACCTCATCGCCGCCCTCGACGGGGAACGTCACGCCGTAAACCTCGACACGGAAAAAGCCGCTGGCAGGCGCCGTCTCGTCAAAGTCAATCTTGAGCGTCTGGCCGTCAGCCTTGCACGTGGGCTTCATGGGCGTACGATCCATGAGGTCCTCGCCCGAGAGCATCGTCAATCGCGTGTCATCGGTACCAAACGTTGTGCCGTCGACAAACGTCAGAGAAAGACCGCTCAGCTCCTCGTCGGCATCGGCCTGAACTTCCCAGGTAATGCGCGTCTCGGTGCCGCCGACCACAGCGCTGCCCGAACCGGTGTTGGGTCGGGCGGTAATCTTTGCGGTCTCAAGCGCCTGGGCGGTCGTGGGCGCATATGCCCCCACGCACACCAGCGCGAGCGCCACGGCCATGGCGCAGGCTAGCTTTTGGAGCAAGGCGGGCAGTGGAAAACGCTGCTCCGCAGCCCCTTTGTTCAGTCGAGACAAGGTGGCTCCTATCGTAGAAGTTGCCGGCAAAACGAGACGGAAACACTCTCCGTCAAGAGAAGCGCAAAGGCCCTCTCCGCCAAAACGGAAAGGGCCCGCGCGCAATCAAGTAGCTATTTTACTTGATGTTGTACTTAGCCATGAGGGCGTCGACGGTACCGTCGTCAGTCAGGTCCTTGATGGCCTGGTTGATGTCGTCCTTGAGCTTGGTGTTGCCCTGGTTGATGGCGATGGCGTACTCCTCGCCGGTGCTGACCTGCTTGATGGTCTGGCAGGTGTTGAACTGCTCGGCGGTCAGCTGGCTGGCAACGGAGCGGTTGGTGACTACGGCGTCGCCCTTATCGGACTGCAGGGCGCTGAAGCACTCGGTGGCGTCCTTGTAGGGGACGATCTTGGCCTTGGGGAAGTTCTCCTGGGCAAAGGCCTCGGCGGTCGAGCCAGACTGGACGATGATGGTAGCGTCGGCGTTGTTGAGCTTCTCGCTGAAGTTGTCGGCCGTGATATCGGTGTTATCGACCTTGGTCACGATAGCCTGATCGTCCATGTAGTAGGAATCGGAGAAAGTGACTTCCTTCTCACGCTCGGGCGTGTCGGTGATAGCCGCGATGGCGACGTCGTACTTGGCGCCCGAAGCAACGCCGGGGACGAGCGTGTCAAAATCATTGTTGACATACTCGACATCCAGACCCAGCTTATCGCCGATAGTCTTAATGAGTTCAAGGTCAAAGCCCTGGTAGTCGCCATTGTCATCCTTGTACTCAAACGGAGCGTACTCGGCAGAGGTGCCGACGGTCAGCGTACCGTCCTTGACGAGCGCGTACTCCTTGGAACCGTCGACCTTCTCGACCTTAGCGTCGTCAGAGCTGCTGGAACTGGCATCAGAACCAGAGGTGGCGTTGGACGAGCCGCAGCCCGTCAGAGCAAGGGCGAGCGCCATAGCACCCGTGGCGGCAAATGCGCCAAGCTTCTTCAGCTTCATAATCAGTCTCCTTCCAATGACCCCACGTGATTCAGGGGTCTGCAAAAACTGAGGGTTATTATGCACCCGCTTGGAAGAATCCGCAATTAGAAAACTGATTGAAACAAACCCATAACGTGAATGGAGCACTCCACTTTATGACAGTCATCACTGCTGCAATGACCTTAACAATTTGATTTCAGCCGCATAACCTGCAAGTTCGTTCGGTGTCTCCAAAATGAATGGCAATGCGCGCAAGCGGTCATTCGATACAATATTCTGCATAACCTGCATACCGGCGCCAAACTCCTCGCTGCCAAGGTATCCCTTGCCGATGCACTCGTGACGATCTTTATGGGCGCCACAGGGATTCTTTGAATCGTTGATGTGTACGGCATGCAGGCGATCGATGCCCACCACGCGGTCGAACTCGTCGAGTACGCCGTCCAGATCATGGATGATGTCGTAGCCGGCATCGCTCACATGACAGGTGTCCAAACAAACGCCCAGCTTATCGGACAGCTCTGGGCACTTGGCGGCAACGCCCTCGATAATGCACGCCAGCTCTTCAAAGCTACGGCCCACCTCGGTGCCCTTGCCCGCCATGGTCTCGAGCAACACCGTCGTCTGCTGTCCCTCAAACATCACCTGGCACAGCGTGTCGACAATCATCTGAATGCCGGCGTCTGCCCCCTGTCCCACATGCGCACCGGGATGGAAGTTGTAGTAATTGCCGGGCAGCGCTTCCAGACGCTGCAAGTCCTCGGCTATTGCCTCCAAGGCAAACTCGCGCGCCCGCTCTTTAGCCGAACAGGGGTTATAGGTATACGGGGCATGAGCCACGAGCGGACCGAAGTCGTTTTGCGCCATAAGCTCGCGCAGAGCCGCCACGTCATCCATATCAAGGTCTTTTGCCTTGCCACCACGCGGGTTGCGCGTGAAGAATGCAAAGGTATTGGCGCCAATGGATAGCGCCGTCTCCCCCATTGCCCGATAGCCCTTCGTCGTCGAAAGATGACACCCGATCGTTAGCATCTCCAACTCCCCCTCATCAGTTGCGGTGAAATACGGTCTATTGGTGCCTTATTTTGGCGCAAACAGACCGTATTCCACCGCAAGATATAAAAGGGGCATCAGGGGCAAGGTCCGCCGAGCCCCCTTGAGCACCAGCACCGCAGCCTAGAGCGTCAAGCGAATCGCATCAATGATCTGCGCACAGCGCTGTGTGGCGGCAAGGGGCATGACGGGACTCTCGAGTTTCCCCGCCCGGATGAGCTGGGTCACATGATGAATTTCGCCGTAGAAATCATCGACCTCAAACGGGGCATTTATTTCGAGCATTCGTCCGTCGGAGTACTTCACATGGGCGAGCTCGGGGCGATGGAGGCGCTCGATTTCCAACGAGCCCCGCTCGCAGGCAATCGTTAAACGGCTTTCACATGCTGCTTTGCCGTCGCACACCATATGAATGGGTATACCGCCGACACTCATATGGATCTCATCGGCCCAATCCACGCGGCCACCCGATACGTCACGCCAGCGAACTTCACGAGACGAAACATCGCACGCACCCGCAAGAAGATCCTCAAACCACCCGACCGCGTAGCAGCCCATGTCATATAGACAGCCACCCTGCAACGGATCGAGCAGATAACTCGAAGGCGGCTGACCATAATCGAGTTTTTGCACGCTTTCGATCGAGACGATACGGCCAAGCTCGCCCGACGCAAGCAAACCCTTCACGCGAGTATGCATCGGACAAAACCGATTCTTCATCGCCTCCATAAACAGTACGCCGCGCTCGCGAGAGGTGGAGGCAATCGATAGAGCCTCTTCCCCACTCAAAACGGCCGGTTTTTCGCACAGCACGGCCTTTCCCGCGCGCAGTGCCCGACAGACCCAATGCGCATGCATGCCATGTGGAAGAGCCAAGTAGATTGCGTCGACATCGGGGTCGGCAATCAGCGCATCATAAGCCGCATCGCCGCTATCGTCAGTCGTGGCATAGCTGTGCGCGGTATCAATCGAAAACGCCCTGCAAAACTCCTCAACATGCGAAGGGGTGCGACCGGCGGCAGCCACAAGCCGCGCCCCGTCCACCTCCTTGAGCGACGATGCAAATCGATGCGAAATGTGCCCAGCGCCCAAAACGCCCCAACGAACCTCGCGCAAATCATCACATGAATCCCGATGGCCCACGACAGCCCCCTTCAGTTGCGGTGGATTAGTTCCTGTTTAAGCCCCATTCTGCCGCAAACAGGAACTATTCCACCGCAAGCTATAAAAGGGTCATGAGGAGCGCGTTTTGCCGAAGGCCTTGAGCACCGCCGTCACGGGGCCAGGCTGAAAACGGCGGCGTACGTCGTCCAAGCGCCCGGGAATATCGATGTGTTGCGGGCAGTGACGCGCGCATTTGCCGCATTTAACGCAGTTGCTCACCAACTTGGGCTCGCTCGTCCGCACCGCGCTCGCCGTAAAATACTGCGATAGACCCGTAAACCAGCTGTGCGCATAGCTTGCATTGTAGGCGGCAAAACACCCAGGGATATTGATGCCTTTGGGACACGGCATGCAGTAGCCGCATCCCGTACAAGGCACGCGATTCGATTTTTCAAATTCCGTCAGCACGCGCGCAATGGTATCGAGCTGAGCGCCCGTCATCGAATCCGGCAGGGCTCGGTCGGCCAGCGCCGCGTTCTCATCCACTTGCGCGGTATCGGTCATGCCCGAAAGCAGCATCGTGACCTGAGGATGGTTCCACACCCACGAAAGCCCCCAGGCGGCAGGAGTGCGCAGGCGCGGGTCATGGGCGCCATCGAGCACGGCGCGGGCCCGCGGCGGCAGCTTGCCCGCCAAACGCCCGCCCAACAGCGGCTCCATCACAAACACCGCGAGCCCGCGCTCGGCGGCTGCCATGAGCCCCGCCGTCCCCGCTTGGTAGCGCTCTCCAGCGTAGTTGTACTGGATCTGGCAAAAATCCCAGTCATACGCGTCAAGCATCGTGAGGAAGTCCGCCGCACTGCCGTGGTACGAAAAACCTATCTGGCGAATACGCCCCGCAGCCTTTTGGTGCGCAATCCAGTCCTCGATGCCCAACGCCACCACGCGCTCCCACTGGGCGGGCGAGGTGATGTTGTGCATAAGGTAATAGTCGATATGGTCGGTCCGCAGGCGACGCAGTTGCTCGTCGAAAAACCGGTCGAAATCCTCCGCGCACTTGCACGAAGCGTGCGGCAACTTAGTCGCCAGCAACACCCGGTCGCGCAGCCCCAAGCGCTCAAGTGAGGCGCCCACGCATGCCTCGTTACCGGGATAGAGATACGCGGTATCCAGATAATTGATCCCCTGCTCCACCGCATGGGAAATGATGGCGTCGGCTGCCTTAGCGTCCGGATGGCCCGGCGCACCGGGAAACCTCATGCAGCCCAGACCGAGAGCGGATATTCGGTTACCACTTTTGGGGTCAACGCGGTATTGCACGGCCCCTCCCTTCGCCATCAGCGCCCCGGCACGGCGAAACACAACGGTCACGCGGCCGAAACATCGTGGAATCGCAATCGAGAACGTATCGTAACGCAGCAGAAATCGAGCCGTCATGACACCGCTTTAACATCAGCAAAAAGCCCGATGAAAGGAGCCACCCATGCCCGCGCTCGACCTTTGGAACCTCGCATCCCAGCTCAAAAGCACCGATTATCGCTGGGTCAACCTCACCCACACGCTCTCGTGCGACACCCCACACTGGTTTGGCTTTAAGCCGTGAGTTCCCATGCGTTTGTTCTTCTAAATACCGCTATCCGGAGCACGCAACACGCTCCGGTAAAACCAGAGTTGAGGCTAACTTTAGGACCCCACGACCTCGTCCTCATCATCACGGCAAAGGACGACGCCGGCGCTTCCCAGCGCAGCGACAGCAATCAGGGCCCCCACAACGATAGGAGCAGCTCCGCACGTGCCCTGCATACCCGCGACGAGCGCGGCCGTAGGACCAAGGCAGCCAAGCGTCAATGCAACGGCGGCAACGGCGATATCTCGAGCGTTCACAAGACCACTTCCTCCACGAGAACGACTTTGTTTCTCGTGACTTAGTGTGCCCCGCGCCCATATGCGCGGCGTACGGCCACGGTAAGCGCTCTGTTAACTCAAGCACGCACAAAAAACGGACGCCCTTACGTTGCCCAAAGGCTCGGTAAAGACGCCCGCCCGTCATGTCCTATTGGCTTATGGCAGATTACCAACCGGTATAGTAGTCGGTGGTTCCGGCAGCACAGCCGGAGTCATAGACCTTGCACTCGCCCTTAGAGCCCGTAAAAGTCGAGCCCTGGGCCTTATCGCCCGCGGCAACGACGTAGTAGCCATCGGAATCGCGCCAAAAGCCCTCGGAATCCTGCGTCCATTCGCCCGTGCGGTGGTGATACAACACGTTGCTGCTGTAATAAGTCTCGCGGCGGCCGTTATAGTTATTGACGCCGCTCGAGCGCGTCAGACCCGAGCCGTTCGCGCAATACGCAGCAGACGTGTAAGACGAGCCGGAGCCGGCGTTGTAATACGAAGCCTGAACGGCCTCAGCGGCCTCGGCTTCGGCTGCGGCAGCCTCGAGCGCCTCGCGCTTGGCATCCTCAAGCGTGGAGCGAAGCTCGTCGAGCTCGGTCGACTTGGCGTCGACCTCATCCATCGTCAAAAGACTGCCCGCACCGTCGATGCAACCCTGTAGTACAGCGCGCTCGTCATCGGTGGCATAGTCACCGTACATGTTCATAATGATCTGAGCGCGCATCTCCAGGGAATCGCGCTTTGCCCCCATCGAGGCGTTCCACTCCTGCATAGAGCCATAACCGTCGCCGCGGTAGTCGACGGGCTGCACCAGCGTCGCCTCGGACGACGTAGATCCGACCGTATCGGATAGTGTCGTCGCGTGGGCATCAGTTGCGCCGGCGCCCGCCAAAAGTGCCACGGTCAGAGCGGCGGAAAGGGCGGCGGCTTTCGGTTTTCGTGAATCGATCCTCATGTAGCTGGAAACCTCCGTAGTACGTTTTTGCTGCGTTTAAGCTGCGTGTGATTCGATCGCGCTGCATAGTACCCCGAGCAAATCGCGACCTGCGGTTTTTCTCAAAAGGTGCACGTCAATTGCGTAAAACTCACATCCTCTCAACAGGAGTTTTCCATAACTCGAATGCATAAAGCGTGTCAAAAACCCTGTTTTTGCACCCTCTCTATGCAAAAAAGGCGTCTGTGCAACCATTGCTTGCGCAGACGCCTTGAGCAGGCATTTTATGCAGTTATACCTATCGAGTCGAAAGAGGTCCTTGCACAAGTCGCCCTACTCGTCCAGTGCGGCAAAGGCCTGCTTCAGGTCCCAAATGATGTCCTCGGCGTTCTCGGTACCGATAGAAAGACGGATCGTGGAGGGTGTGATGTTCTGCTCGGCGAGCTCCTCAGCAGAGAGCTGGGAGTGCGTGGTGGTAGCCGGGTGTACGACGAGCGACTTGACGTCGGCCACGTTGGCGAGCAGCGAGAACACCTGCAAGTGATCGATGAACTTCCAAGCAGCCTCCTGGCCGCCCTTGATCTCAAAGGTAAAGATCGAGGCGCCGCCACGGGGGAAGTACTTCTGATAGAGCTCGTGATCGGGGTGCTCAGGCAGGCTCGGGTGGTTCACCTTGGCGACGTGGCTGTCACCAGCCAGGAACTCAACGACCTTCTTGGTGTTCTCGACATGGCGGTCGACGCGCAGCGACAGAGTCTCGGTGCCCTGGAGCAGGACCCAGGCGTTGAACGGGCTGATGCAAGCGCCCTCGTCACGCAGCAGGATAGCGCGGACATAGGTTGCGAAGGCCGCGGGACCGGCAGCCTCGGCAAACGAAACACCGTGGTAGGAGGGATTGGGCTCAGCGATCTGGGCGTACTTTCCGCTCGCCTTCCAATCGAAGTTACCGCCGTCGACGATCACACCGCCCAGCGAGGTGCCGTGGCCGCCGATGAACTTGGTTGCGGAATGAACGACGATGTTGGCACCATGCTCCAGCGGACGGAACAGATACGGGGTGCCGAAGGTGTTGTCGACAACAACCGGCAGACCGTGCTTCTTGGCAATCTCGGAGATGGCGTCGATGTTGGGGATGTCAGAGTTGGGGTTGCCGAGCGTCTCGAGATAGATGACCGTGGTGTTGTCCTTGATGGCACCCTCAACCTCTTCCAAGTTATGGGCATCGACAAACGTGGTCTCGACGCCAAACTGGGAGAGCGTATGCTCCAGCAGGTTGTAGGAGCCACCGTAGATGGTCTTCTGAGCCACCACGTGGTCACCGGCCTGGGCAAGGGCCTGCAGGGTATAGGTGATGGCAGCAGCGCCGGAGGCGACGGCAAGACCTGCCACGCCGCCCTCGAGTGCGGCGATACGGTCCTCGAAGACACCCTGGGTGGAGTTGGTCAGACGGCCGTAGATGTTACCGGCGTCGGCAAGACCAAAGCGGTCGGCGGCGTGCTGGGAGTTGCGGAACACATAGCTCGTGGTCTGGTAGATGGGCACGGCACGGGAGTCGGATGCGGGATCGGCGCTCTCCTGGCCAACGTGCAGCTGCAGGGTATCGAAACCAAAGGTGTGCTCAGGGTTGTTGATGAACTGGCTCATGATGATCTCCTTGATCGAACGAAAGTAAATAAAAAGAGAGAAGTAATTCGCTGTCTCCTGATCACGCCGACGGGCGCAAACAGGAGCCCGGCATTCGTCTTGGTAAGCAATTCATATGCAGGCCTCCTTTCGCGTCCCGGTTCCGTAGTTGGCTTAATTACCTACCGCCTTTGTGTGTTTTGAATAGTACGGGCATTGTCTCCCTCGGTCAATCACTTAAATGCGCTAACTTGTTATCGGTTTTTTAGATAGCTATCGAAAGGACGGGCGCCAATGACCCTCCAGCAGCTTCGCTTTTTGATCGCCGTGGCAGAGTCCGGATCGATCAACGCCGCAGCCCAGCGCCTCTATACGGCACAGTCCAATATCTCCAATGCCGTCAAAAGCCTAGAGCAGGAGCTCCATCTGGAGATCTTTACGCGCTCCAGCCGCGGCGTCACGCTCACCAACGACGGCACCGAGCTTTTGGGCTATGCGCGCCAGGTCGTAGAGCAGGCCGACATGCTCGAGGCGCGCTACGAGGACGGCGGCACCCCGCAAGCCCGCCTCGCCATTTCCGCCCAGCACTACGCCTTTTCGGTCGAGGCCTTTGTCAACGTGGTCGAGCGCTGCCGCGACAGCAAGTTCGAGTTCATCATGCGCGAGACCACCACAGCGCAGATCATCGACGACGTACGCGCGTTTCGCAGCGATATCGGCATTCTGTATCTGGACGACTTTAACGCCCGCGTTCTGCAGAAGGCCTTCGCCGATGCCCGTGCAAGCTTCCATCCCCTATTCGACGCGACGGTCCACGTCTTCGTTAGCGAGCGCCACCCGCTCGCACGCCGCCCGCAGCTGTCCCTTGCCGACCTCACGCCCTATACGCGCTACAGCTTTGAACAGGGGACCTCAAACTCCTTCTATTACGCCGAGGAACCTTTTAGCTATATCCCTTGCGACCGCAACATACGAATCTCGGACCGCGGAACACTTACTAACTTACTTATCACGTCGAACGGTTACACCCTGTCGACCGGTGTCCTCTCCAATGAAATGCAATGGGGTATGGCATCGATCCCGTTAGCAGACGCCCCAACGATGCACGTAGGCTATATCATGCACGACGAGCGCAAGCCCTCTCCCCTCTTGCAGCAATACCTCGACGAGCTCAACCGCATCATCCATGCCAACTAACTGTCGGAAGACGGGGTAGAAATCGTAGATTGCTAGCCCCCGGCGGGCATGGCGCTACAATGGTCACTCACATGAAACGCACTCAACGAAAGGAAGCCCGTGAAGGTCATCATCTATACCGACGGCTCGGCCCGATCAAATCCGGGACGCGGCGGCTACGGCGCCGTGCTCAAATACACCAACCCCGCCGGCAAGACCTTTACCTCCGAGCTTTCGCGCGGCTACGCCAAGACCACCAACAACCGCATGGAACTCATGGCGGTTATCGTGGCGCTCGAGGCGCTCAACCGCCCCTGCGAGGTCGAGGTCCATTCCGATTCGCAGTACGTCGTCAACGCCTTCAACAAGCACTGGATTGACGGATGGAAAAAACGCGGCTGGAAGACCGCCAACAAGCAACCTGTCAAGAACCGCGATCTGTGGGAGCGCCTGCTCACCGCAAAGAGCAAGCACAAAGTGGAGTTCATCTGGGTTAAGGGCCACGCCGGCCATGAGCTCAACGAGCGCTGCGACGAACTTGCCACCACGGCGGCCGACGGCAGCAACCTCGATATCGACACTGGCTTTAACGAGAGCGACCTGTAACGGCGTTTTCGCACGCTATTTCCTGCCTCCTCGCGCTACACTCATCCTGTAAACCGAACGGCACGAGGGGGATACATGCTGCGCATAGCGACCATCGGCACATCCATGATTACCGACGACTTTATCCAAGTCGTCAACGCCAATGACCAAGCCGCGTTTGTGGGCACGCTTTCACGCGATGCCGATCGCGGTGCTGCCTTTACCGCCGAGCGCGGTGGCGAGCGAAGCTTTACTTCACTCGATGAGCTTGCGGCAGCCGCCGACGTCGACGCCGTCTACATCGGCAGCCCCAATGCGCTCCACTACGAGCAGGCGCTCGCCTGTATCGCCGGCGGCAAGCACGTTATCGTCGAAAAGCCTTTTTGTGCCACCGAGGCGCAAGCGCTCGAGGTCTTTCGCGCAGCCGAGGCGGCGGGCGTCGTAGCCCTCGAGGCCATGCGCCCGCTCCATGACCCTGCTTTCCACGCCGTCGAGGACGCCCTGGGCGAGATTGCGCCCATTCGTCGTGCATCGTTGCGCTTTGGCAAGTATTCTTCGCGCTACAACGAGGTTCTCGCGGGGCGCGCCACCAATATCTTCGACTGCCACATGGCATCGGGTTCCCTCATGGACATCGGCGTCTACACCGTCGAGCCCATGGTCGAGATCTTCGGCATGCCCTCCGGTCTTACGAGCATGACTACTCTGCTCGACCCCACCACGCGACAGCTCACGCACGGCCCCATCGACGGCTGCGGCTCCATTCTCGCCAGCTATGGCGGAGGCCGCATTTCCGTCGAGCTTGCGCATTCCAAGATCACCAACGATCTGCTGCCCTCGCAAATCGAAGGTGAGCGCGGCACCATCCAGATTGACCATCTGTCCACGCCCCGCAACGTACGCATCGATTATCGCGGTGACGTCGTGCGCGGATCGGCGACCGAGGCGCCGCGCGAGCAAGGCGACAACGGACGCGCGCTCGACCTTCCCAAATCGAGCAACACCATGGAGTACGAGCTCGCGGACTTTATCACCGCCATCGGCGGCATCGATAACGTTAAGGAAGAGATTTGGGAGACCCCGGCGGGACGTCACGAGCTTGGCCACTACCGCGATGTCACGCTCGTCTCGCTGCGCATCATGGATGCCGTGCGCCAGCAGGCCGGCATTACCTTCCCGGCCGATGCAGGCAAGCAGGCCTAGCGATGGGCTTCTTCGATACGTTCTTCTCCAGCGTCACCGGCGGCAGTCGAGAGCCTCAAAAACCATCAAACGTCGAGCTCGAGCTGCGCCGCAGGCTTACTGTGCTCGCAAGCGACGAGGCCACTCAAGACACTCCCCTGCGCTATTTCCTACGCTGGGAGGGGCAAGTCCAAGGCGTTGGTTTTCGCTTTACCAACACCAACCTCGCACAGGCACGCGCACTCACCGGCTGGGTGAGTAACATGGAAGACGGGTCAGTCGAGATGGAGATACAGGGAGCTCCGGCAAACATCCTGTCTCATCTCGAGGCGCTTCATGCCTCCTATGAGCGCATGGGAACGCGTTTTCGCCTCGTAGACGCCCAGACCCGAGCCCCACTTGCCAATGAAGACGGTTTCATTCCTCGTTATTAGTATTGTGTGCTAAATACGGTATCATTTACCTACGACCGTTGATAGAAAAGAGGCGAGGCGCATGGCGGTGCAAAGAAGGAATACCAAGCAGCGAAAGCTGGTTCTTGACGCTGTGCGCCAAAGCTATAACCATCCCACCGCCGACGAAATCTACAACGCCGTACGCGAACAGGATGACAAGATCAGCCGCGGCACGGTCTACCGCAACCTCAATCTCTTAGCCGACGCAGGGGAGATTCTCTCTATTAAGACGCCGGGCGGCAGCCGCTTCGATCGCACCATCGAGCCGCACGCACATATCATCTGCACCTCGTGCAGCCGCGTCATCGACGTGCCGCTCCCCTTCGATGCCCAACTCGACGACAAGGCGTCCGAGCAAATCGGCTGGCACGTCACGTCGCACTACACCATCTTTGAGGGTCTCTGTCCCGACTGCCGGTAGATGTTTGGGACACGCCTTAAAATCCACCTTTCTGCACTCTGCAGCAAAAAGTCGATTTCTAGGCATGCCACATATATCTACTCGGCGAGCAGGCGATGCAGTTCCTCTTCGACCGTGCGCACGTAGCGGACACGGTCATTGACACCGCGCATGGTAGGGTTGCAGCTCTCCATCAGATAGGGATGGCCCACGACGTTGAGCATGTCGCGATCGTTCTCATTGTCGCCAAACGCCATCATCGCATCGGGCGAGATCCCCAGGGCACGACCATAATCGGCAAGCGCGGACCCCTTGCCCGAGTCAAAGCCGATAAAGTCAGTCCATTCGGTTCCCGACGTCATCACATCGACTCGGTCGCTAAAGAGACGCTCGAAATACTCCAGGGCCACCGGCTGATCAATTTCGGGCGTCTGGAAGGCAATCTTAATGACATCCTCGTCGATGTCCTCGGGACGGTCAACCACCGCCACATCGCAGTGGACCTCATAGCGCAAATGGTCGACGAACGCATCGTTGCCGCTCATGGTGTAGAGGTGCCCCTCGCACGAAAGGGTCACGTCGGCATGGGGATACGCAACCACGGCATTCGCGATATCCATAGCAAGGCTACGCTCCATGGAACGCTTGACAACGGCATGCCCCTCGCTCATCACCAGGGCTCCGTTTTCGCATACATAGGCGAGCTCATCGGCCACCGGGGCAAACAGGTAGCGCAGGCTCGCATATTGACGGCCGCTCGCCGGCATAAACACAATGCCGCGACGATGTAGCTCATCGATGAGCTCAAACGCCTCGGAACGCGGCTCGCGCTCCCCCCGGATGCAGCAACGTGCCATCCAAATCGCAGGCGATCAGCTTGATTCCCTCAAGACCCATATGTTTCCCCCAAAACATCTCATCAACAGCAAGACGGACTTTGAATCGTTGCCTCTCAAAGTCCGTCTTGCATATATGCGCGTTAACCACGCGCCGCCTTTACGATTGTAAAGTCGGGAGCCATACTCACGACAACATCCGCCGCGCTCGACGCAAAGCGCCGACTGGCATCGAGCTCGCGCGTAACCACCGAGAGCCGAACACCCTCGACACCCCGGAGCATGCGGCCCAAAACAGGCTGCACCGGCGTATACATGCGCACGGTATGCTCGTCCGAGTCGCCTCGGAAAAGCGGCGCGTGCATATTGCCGATCTCCCAGCACGCATGCGCGAGCGCAATCGGGTCCATGCGGTCAACTTCGACTAAATAAACCTCGGCGCTGCGCAGGCGCACGACAACCGCCACGGGCGCCATGCCCAAACGGTCAATGGCGAGCACGTCGCCGTCGGCAAGACGACCGCCGTCGGACGCCAGCCGAACATCGACCGTGCGCCCCAGCTCCGTCACGCCCACAAACGTGCGCGCATCAGCCTGGTCCCAATCGAGCAGGAGCTCGTCAACTTCAAAGACACCGCCCAGCTCCCGGCGAAGTAGGAGTTCATAGGACGGATCGTTGAGATTTCCCAAGCATGTCGTCGAAACCAAGCGTTCAGGCATGCTCTAGCCCTCGACCTCGACGAGCTCGATATCAAAGTTGAGGTCCTTGCCGGCCAGCTCGTGGTTGGCGTCGAGCGTCACAGCCTCGGGCGTCACGTCAATGACGACGGCGGGGACGGGCATACCGCTCGGCGTGGACAGGAAGAGCTTCATGCCCTTCTCGATCTGCTCGATGTTGGGAACCTGCTCGGCCGGGAAGGTCAGGACCATCTCGGGGTTGTGCTCGCCGTAGGCATCGGCAGCCGGGATGTGCACAGTCTTCTTCTCGCCCACCTGCATGTCGACAACAGCAGCGTCGAAGCCCTTGATCATCTGGCCGGCGCCGCAGGTGAACTCCAGCGGCTCGCCGCGATCGTAGGAGCTATCGAACTGCGTGCCGTCATCGAGCGTGCCGCGATAATGAGTCTTAACCTTCTTGCCCTGGTTGGACATGGTAACCTCCGTGATAAGGGCGGCGCACAACGCGGACCGCCATGAACATATGGCGCTAACTATACCCTAGTCATACAATTCAAGGACAGTTTGCAAAGAAACGCTGCAACCGGAGGAACTATGGCATTTCCCGTATTTGACCTACACTGCGACACCGCCGATCGCATCGGCTGGGCCACGCTCGATCTCGACCTGCGCTTTACCGCGGGCACCGACGGGTATTTCCCCGGCGACGAAACGCATCCGCAGGATTTCGACCTCATCGAGGGCAACGCCTGCGCCATCTCGCTCGCAAAGATCGGCAATACGCCGTGGGCACAGTGCTTCGCCACGTTTGTCCCCGACGAGATTCCCACCGCCCACGCCGCGCGCTTCCAGGCGCAGATCATGGCGCACATGAGCGGCCAGGCAATGCTCAACCACGACCGCATGGTCAACGTACGCAGCGCCGCCGACATTCGCCCTGCGCTCAAGGGCGGCAAGGTCGCCTGCATCCACACTATCGAAAACGCCACGTTCTTTGCCGAGGACCCCGCGCTGATCGAGGTGCTCAAGAGCTTGGGCGTGCTCATGTCATCACTCAGCTGGAATGCGCAGGGACCGCTCGCGAGCGGACACGATACCCACGCCGGCCTCACCGCCGCCGGCATCGAGGCGCTTACGCAGATGGAGCACGCCGGCATGGTGCTTGACGTCTCCCATCTTAACGACGAGTGCTTTGACGAAGTTGCCGCCCGCGCCACGCGCCCCTTCGTCGCCAGCCACTCCAACTCCCGTGCGGTTTGCGGCGTCAAGCGCAACCTTACCGACGACCAGTTCCGCACCATTCGCGACATGGGCGGCATCGTCGGCCTCAACTACTGCAGCGAGTTCCTGTCTAACGAAGCAACCGACGAGACCGCTGCAGATGTCACCTTCGACCAGCTGGCGGCCCATATCGAGCACTGGCTCGACCTGGGCGGCGAAGATGTCATCGCGCTCGGCGGCGACTGGGACGGCGCCACGGTGCCCGCTTTCCTCTCCGATGCCAGCATGATGCCCGAGTTCCAGAACATGCTCTCCAAGCACTTTGGCAAGACCGTGATGCAAAAGCTCTGCAGCGACAACGCGCTTGCCTTCTTTGAGCGTTATTAGTTTCACATCCCTTGAGCGGGCCGGCATGCCGAACGGTCGACATGCCGGCCCGTCCCCAACCCAAAGGACCGCTTTTGACGCAGCAATTTACGATTTCCGTATCTCGACCGGATGGGACGGCCTTGCCCGTCATCGTTACCAAAAAACGCGTCAAGAACTTCAACCTACGCGTCACATCGAGCGGTGAGGTCCACGCCAGCGCACCGCTCGGCGCCGGTCGCGAGCGCATCGAAGCGTTTGTGAAGCGCAACAGCGCCTGGATTATCGGCCGACTTGCCCAGCGCGAGCAACGTCAGGCGACGGCGCGAGAGCCGCTCAGCCCCTCGTCCATCATTGCACTTTGGGGCAAGCCCATCACGGTACAGGACGCACTCGATCACAACTTTGCATCGCCCGCACCGCGGCCCAAGCAGGCCACCTTCGCAAGTTTTATGGGTACCGACGAATCGGACGAAGGCCCACAGGCCAAGCGGCGCGCAATCCTCGACGGCCTAACGTCCGACGAGCTCCAAGCCCACATCGACCAGCTCTATACGTCCGAGGTCACATCGGCGCTGCGCGATATGGTGCACGCGTACGAAATCGCAATGGGTGTCGCCGTCTCCCGCGCCTCCGTGCGCAGTATGAAGACGCGCTGGGGCTCATGCACGCCCAAAACCGGCGCCATTCGCATCGCACGCGAACTGGCCGCCTACCCTGTCGAATGCCTCGACATGGTTGTCGCCCACGAGCTCGTTCATCTGCTCGAGCCGAGCCACAATCAACGGTTCCATGCCCTGCTCGACACGTACTGCCCCGACAATAGAGCCCTGTCGCAGCGGCTCAAAAAACCGCCCGCCGACGAGCTCTAGCGTCGCCTAACGCACGCGCTCGATCTCGACGCCGCAGCTTGCCAGGGGCAGGCCAACAGGAGCCCACGGCTTATCGAGCTTGATGCGCACACCAAGCAGCGAGGGATAACGACGCAGCAGCATCTGGGCCACACCCTCGGCTGCCGCCTCGATGAGCTTAAACGTGTGCTCGCGCAGATAGCCATCAACATCGTGGCACACCGAGCCGTAGTCAATCGAGGCATCCAGGTTATCGTGCTCCCCCGCCGCGCGCAGGTCGGCATAGAGCACCAGAGAAACGATGAACTTCTGACCCAGCGCGTTCTCCTCGGGATACACGCCATGGTTGGCAAAAACCTCAAGGCCGTCAATGACAATACGATCGGCATGGCGCAGATCATCATAGCTCACGTGAGGCACCGCCGTTGCGGTGGATATTTCGCCCCTTCCACGGCGGGCGAGCTCAGCACCTTCAGTCTTGGTTGCATTCTCGGGCAGTTTTTTGTTACTCAACGCGATCGTCTCCTTCGTTTAGAACCCCAACCGCGCAAACTAACTACACGCGAATCGACAGGTTCTTTTTATCATCGCTCCAGTTGCAAGCATTGCGCGCGGGGCATGCAAAGCAGGCGCGCGATGCTTTGTCGGCCGCATAGAGCAGACGCTCAAGCGGTTGGCTGTTCACGCGCAGCTTTCGATGGCCCAGAATGGCCGTCTTAATGGCTGCGGCATCGGCCGGCTCAAACGCCACATCATCGGGCATGCCGCCGAGAATCGCATCAGCGACGCGTTCGCTTGCAACATCATGGGATATACCCGATTCATACTGTTCATCTTTGCCGATATCGTGAAGAAGTGCCGTGGCGTAGATGACCTCGCGGTCAAATTCGAGCTGCTCCTCGAGATTCTTGATCCACATAATGCGAGCGACATCGAGCAGATGGTCAATACCGTGGCGGCAGAAGATGCGCCCCGATTCCAACTGTACGATGTTGCCCAGGTGCCGCCGGAACAGCCCGTTGGCACAAATGTAATCAATGCGAGGCATGGCACCAAAGGGGGCCAGGCCCGAAGCCATAAAGCCGCGACGCGACGTCCCCTCATCGGTCTTCGATGTAAAGTCGTTGACGACTCTCATGGTTAGCGGCCCAGCATCCTAAAGAAACGCTCCTCGAGCGCGGGATCGGTCTCAAAGACGCCGCGGCGAGCAAGCGTCACGGTCTTGGTGCCGGGCTTTTGCACGCCACGCATCGTCATGCACATATGCTCGGCCTCCATCAACACAATCGCTCCCTGGGGAGCGAGATAATCCATGAGGGCATCGGCAACCTGTGTGCACAGTTGCTCCTGCAGCTGAAGACGGCGGGCATAAACCTCAACCGTGCGGGCGAGCTTGGAAAGCCCAGCCACCCGACCGTTAGGGATATAACCAATGGCGGCCTTGCCATAAAACGGCAGCAGATGATGTTCGCACAGCGAGTAGAACGTAATGTCGCGCTCGATAACCAAATCGTTCGAAGCGACGGCAAAGGTTTTGGACAGGTGCTCCTCGGCACTCTGGTCCATGCCGCCGGCGATCTCACCATACATACGGGCAACGCGCGCCGGGGTCTCCAGCAGGCCCTCACGAGTTGGGTCCTCGCCTATGCCCTCAAGCAACAGCTTAATGGCGGCCTCGACTTTTTCCTGATCGACCATCTGGGCCTCACTTTTCCGATTTCACGTTCGCGCTATGGTACCACGCCCTCCGGCATCGACCACAAGCTACATAGTATGGGTCGAATAGACTGGATCGTCCCGCCAAAGCTCCACAGCGTCGCAAAGCGCAACGCCCTCACGCACGGCGCGGTCGCGCGTAGCGTTCATATCGATCACACGCTGGTTACTCGAGCCCCTAAAGCGCAACGAGATATCATAAAGATCCTGAACAAACGGGCCATCCACCAACATGTCGAGGCAGGCAAGGATACGGTCCGTGACCTCGGTATGGTGACGACCACCCGGCATAAGCTCCTCGAGCACGTCGCCGGTAAAACACCAAATGGTCTTTCCTGACCCCGCAGGATAAGCGGCACGAACACGCTCGACAAACTCAACGAGCCCCGCCTGGTTCTCGGGCTCCATGGGCTCTCCGCCCAGAATCGTCAGGCCGTCAATAAAGGGATGATCGAGGCTCTCGATAATCTTGTCCTCGACGGCACGATCAAAGGGCTCGCCCGCAGCAAAGTCCCACGCGACGGAGTTAAAGCAATTCTTGCAGCCACGACGGCACCCGCTCACAAACAGAGAAGTGCGGACGCCTTCTCCATCAGCAATGTCGAAATACTTAATGTTCGCGTAGTTCATAGGTAACCTTCCTGGGGGTCTGGAGTATATCATCCCGTCCTCAAACATTCTCGGCCTTCGGCCTGCGAAACTGCGGGCGGGACGATATACTCCAGACCCCTCGCGAGCGATACTCAATGAACTCAGCGAACATCGAGTATAGGGTTCGAGGTCCAATAAAAACAATGCTGCAGCTCAACCGTTATCGCAAGCAGACCGTTGTCGCAGGTCAACTCATTTCCGCTAAGAACTTCGAGGAGCGAGCAGGCTGCGTGCTGCATCTCAGCTACATCAACTTGGCCGCCCCGTAGCGAGGCCCCGGACCTTTGCTCGATATGAGTTCCGCACGAACAGGAGGCGCCAGTGGCGCCTCCGTCGTGAGCCAGGACTGTCCGAAATAGCGAGTAAAGGTCCGGGGCCTCGCTACGGGGCGGCCTGGGATGGTTATTAGAGATGCAGCACGCGGTCGCGAATCTCCTCGGTTCGACCCTGGTTCCAGAACTGGGTACCGATGTAGCCGCACGTACGACGAGCGACGTTCATCTTCTCCTGGTCGCGGTTGCCGCAGCTGGGGCACTCCCACACCAGCTTGCCGTCATCCTCGACAATCTTGATCTCGCCATCGTAGCCGCACACCTGGCAGTAATCGCTCTTGGTGTTGAGCTCGGCGTACATGATGTTGTCGTAGATGTACTGCATCACGCGAATGACAGCCTTGAGGTTGTCCTGCATGTTGGGAACCTCAACGTAGGAGATAGCACCGCCCGGCGAAAGCTGCTGGAACATGCCTTCAAACTTAAGTTTGTCGAAGGCATCGATCTCCTCGGACACATGGACGTGATAGCTGTTAGTAATGTAGCCCTTGTCCGTCACGCCCGGGATAATGCCAAAACGACGCTGCAGGCACTTGGCGAACTTGTAGGTCGTCGACTCCAACGGCGTACCGTACAGCGAGAAATCGATATCACTTTCGGCCTTCCACTCCGCGCACCTGTCGTTCATGCGCTGCATGACGGCCATGGCGAACGGCGTGCCCTCCTTCTCGGTGTGGCTGTGACCCGTCATGTACTTGACGCACTCATACAGGCCGGCATAGCCCAGGCTGATGGTGGAATAGCCGCCCACGAGCAGCTTGTCGATCGTCTCGCCCTTCTTCAGACGCGCCAGGGCGCCGTACTGCCAAAGAATCGGCGCGGCATCCGAAAGCGTGCCCATCAGGCGCTCATGACGGCACAGCAGGGCACGATGGCACAGCTCAAGGCGCTCGTCGAAGATCTTCCAGAACTTATCCATGTCCTGATGCGAGCTCAGCGCGACATCGGGCAGGTTGATGGTCACAACACCCTGGTTAAAGCGACCGTAGTACTTAGGCTTGGTCGGGTCATAGTTCAGCGCGTTGGCGACATTGTTAAAGCCGTTGCCCGAACGGTCGGGCGTCAGGAAACTGCGGCAACCCATGCAGGTGTAGCAATCGCCGTTGCCGGCAGTCTCGCCCTTAGACAGCTTAAGCTCGCGCATCTTCTTCTCGGAGATGTAGTCGGGCACCATGCGCTTGGCGGTGCACTTGGCGGCGAGCTTGGTCAGATAGAAGTACGGCGAATCCTCGCGAATGTTATCGTCCTCGAGCACGTAGATGAGCTTGGGGAATGCCGGGGTGATCCACACGCCGGCTTCGTTCTTAACGCCCTCATAGCGCTGACGAAGCGTCTCCTCCACAATCATGGCAAGGTCGTGCTTCTCCTGGGGCGTACGGGCCTCATTGAGATACATAAAGACCGTCACGAACGGCGCCTGGCCATTCGTGGTCATAAGGGTCACGACCTGATACTGAATCGTCTGGACGCCGCGACGGATCTCGTCACGCAGGCGGTCCTCAACAACCTCGCGGACCTTTTCGGGAGATGCCGAAACACCGAGCTCCTCGAGCTCGCGGGCAACCTCGCCGCGAATCTTTTGACGGCTCACCTCAACAAAGGGGGCGAGATGGGTCAGCGAAATAGACTGGCCGCCGTACTGGGAGGAAGCAACCTGGGCGATAATCTGCGTCGCGATGTTGCAGGCAGTCGAGAAGCTGTGCGGCTTCTCGATCAGCGTGCCCGAGATAACGGTGCCGTTCTGGAGCATGTCCTCCAGGTTCACCAGGTCGCAGTTATGCATGTGCTGGGCAAAGTAGTCAGAATCGTGGAAGTGGATCAGGCCCTCATTGTGGGCATCCACGATCTCCTGGGGCAGCAGCACACGCTGAGTCAGATCCTTTGAAATCTCGCCGGCCATATAGTCGCGCTGGACGGAATTGACGGTCGGGTTCTTGTTAGAGTTCTCCTGCTTGACCTCTTCGTTATTGCACTCGATCAGCGACAGAATCTTGTCGTCGGTCGTGTTCTTCTGGCGCTTCAGGCTCTGAACATAGCGATAGATGATGTAGTGGCGGGCGACCTCGTAGCAGTCGAGACGCATGATCTCGTCCTCGACCAAATCCTGGATCTCCTCGACCGAAACGGTGTGGCCCGCGTTCTCGCATGCCTCGGCGACGTTTTGCGCCGCATAAACCACCTGGCGGTCGGTAAGACGAGAGCTCTCCTCGACCTCCAAGTTTGCGGCGCGGATGGCATTGACGATCTTATCGATGTCAAAGACAACCTCGGTGCCGCTGCGCTTGATGATCTTCATCCTCTTGCCTTCTTTCGCGTCGTAGCCTCATTGCGCTTCAGAGCCAAACGATGCCCGGCAGGGCCTGCCCCTGTCTTGCGGCGCCGTCGCGCAATCTGTGTTCTCGATAAACCATAAGCCTCAATGCGGACACTCCCAGGAGCCGATCAAGCGGCTCAAGGACACGTTCAAAAGAGGCAGTTAAGGTCTTCGTTCTCTGTCCGCCATCTATCATACGACAAAGAGGCATCTATATCCTGTATTCTTTTTTTAGGTCAAACACAACATATAGTGTTTCAGCAGGTCAAAGCAATTGGTCATTTTGCAGACGCATTAAAAATGAGGGGTTCTTGGCAAGTCGGTAAAACGTTACCAGCACGGCTACCTGCATGGCAGTTATAAAACCCCCTTAGTTAGGCCGCTGACAAATCCTACCAAAACCAAGCCACTCACGCCAAAAGAATCCAAAAGATTATGCTTGACCAACATGTTGCGGTCGTGCCTTGCCGAGCCTCATGCAACCGCGGCACGAATCCTTGAAAGATATGTGTATGCAAACGGAGAAGACGAGAGTTTCCTCGGATGACTACTGAGAAGCATCCCGGAAGATCAAAAACTCGAAATTTGGTGACGTATTTGGCGACCCATTTGGCGACCAAAACAAAACAGCCCAGAGGCGATGCCTCTGAGCTGCGAACATTTGGTGGGCGTTAGAAGATTTGAACTTCTGACCTCTTCCGTGTCAGGGAAGCGCTCTCCCCCTGAGCTAAACGCCCAAATGGAGCGGACAACGGGGCTCGAACCCGCGACCCCAACCTTGGCAAGGTTGTGCTCTACCAACTGAGCCATGTCCGCCTGCGAGGATTTAATATACGGGATGATCCACCCAAATGCAAGAACTTTTTTTGAAAAGTTTTGCGACACCCTCGCGAACCTCGCGAAGACATCAGCCACCACGGAAAGCGCAGGCAAACGCAAACTCGCCGCAAGAGGCCCCTACAACTCAGCAAGCATAATCCAGGCAGAACTGTCCTGCGCGAGCCTGCCGTCTGCAAGCGGTGATGAGGTGAGCAGGACCCTGCCCGCCGGCAGCTCCACGGGTGCTGCACCGAAGTTCGTCACACACGCCCAGCCGTTGTCGCGGCGATAGGCGATGACGCCGCCCTCAGCGCCCTCGGCACCATCCGCAAGGCCGGTGCGCCCGTCAAGATCGAGCCACGCGAGATCGTTGGCGCACCCGCGCAGCTTGCGCCGCAGCCAGAGGGCGTCACGATAGAGCGCAAGCATCGATGTCGGGTCCGCTTCTTCCCTATCGGCAGCGTAATCGGAAAACCATGCAGGCTGCGGCAGATGGGGCGCCGCATCGGCGTCCGCCGGTGAAAACCCAAACGATCCGCCCTGCACGGGATCGTCCGCTGCCACCCACGGCAGGGGCACACGGCAGCCGTCGCGCCCCTTCTCGCGCTTCGGTCCGTGCGTATTGGTCGCAGTAGGATCTTCGAGTGCGGCCCACGGGATATCGGCCACCTCAAAAAGGCCGAGCTCCTCACCCTGATACACGTATGTCGAGCCCGGAAGCGCCAGCTCGAGCAAAAGGGCCGCCCGCGCGCGGCGCTCGCCGAGTTCACGGTCCTCGTCATAAGACGACCCGTCGCGTAAGAGCCAGTCGAGCGCAATCTGGTGGTAGCGCGTCGCCTTGATCTGCGGCAGGGCATAGCGCGTCGCCACGCGCGGCACGTCGTGGTTGGAGAGCACCCAGGTCGAGGCGGAATCGGATTCTATAGCTGCCTTCAAGCCCTCCTCGATTGCAGCATGCATGTCATCATAGGTCCAAGTGGCCTTGGCAAACTCAAAGTTGAATGTCTGGCCAAGCTCGCTGGGACGCGCGTAGAGATACTGGCGCTCGGGCAGCACCCACGCCTCGGCAACGGCGCTGCGTGGCGGATCATAGCGGTCGAACACGCGGCGCCACTCGCGATAGATCTCGTGGACCTCGTTGCGGTCCCACAGCGGATGGGTGCCGTCCTCAACCATGTCATCGCCCTCGGCGAGATGCCACCGGTCGAGGTCATCGCGGTCGAGATCCTTGGCGAGACCGTGCGCCACATCAATGCGAAAGCCATCGACGCCTCGATCGCTCCAAAACGCCAGGACGTCGCAAAAGAACGCATGAACCTCGGGGCACGACCAGTCAAAGTCCGGCTGCTCGGGCGTAAACATGTGCAGATACCACTGACCGTCCGCGACGCGCGTCCAGGCGGGGCCACCAAAGTTGGCATTCCAATTGGTGGGAGGCAGCTCGCCGTGCTCGCCGCGACCATCGCGGAAGATATAACGGGCGCGCTCGGGCGATCCGGGGCCGGCGGCAAGAGCGGCTTTGAACCAGGGGTGCTGGTTGGACGAATGGTTGGGCACGATGTCGACGATGACCTTGATGCCGTGCGCATGAGCCGCGGCGATCATGTCATCGAAGTCGTCAAGCGAGCCGAGACGTGGGTCGACATCGCAGTAGTCCGCCACATCATAGCCGCCATCGACGAGAGGCGATGGGTAAAACGGGCTCAGCCAGATGGCCTCGATACCCAGCCGCTCAAGATAGTCCATCTGCTGGGTAATGCCCGCGATATCGCCCAGACCCGAACCAGTCGAATCCTTAAACGAGCGCGGATAGATCTGATAGATCGCGGCATCGGACATCCATGGGCGCGACGAGGACTTTTCTGTAGCCATGGGATGAGTCTCCCTTGCAACGAGGTTTTGCGAGATGCCCACGATGATACGCCCAAAGCGGACATTCGCGGCAAACAACGCCACAGCCACGCCCCAAAACGCTCGCTCCCTCTCGGGTTCGAGTCTCCTGGGACGAATCGATCGATCAGTGAAAAGAACGGAAGGCCCACTCCTCCGGCCACGACAGCGAGCGGGCTCCGGGTGCCCCAAGTTGCCGCGAAAGAGGAGGGAAGCGTACTTTATGTACGCGACCGACGATTGAGGGGCAAGATGGGGTGCCCGGGGCTCGCGCAGCGTCAACAAAAAACGCGGTTCGTTAGAACCGCGTAAGATAGTTGGAGCGGACAACGGGGCGTCTGCGTATTCGCTTCGCGGATCCGCACCGGCTTCGGCCGCCTGCCGGCGTCCTCGCCAGCTCGCTACAAACGCTCCGCGTTTGCTTAACGCTCGCTCCCTCTCGGGTTCGAGCCCAAGCGATGGGTACGAAAAAGCCCGGCTACCGTAGTAGTCGGGCTGCTGCGTTTGGAGCGGACAACGGGGCTCGAACCCGCGACCCCAACCTTGGCAAGGTTGTGCTCTACCAACTGAGCCATGTCCGCATATGTAAAACAAAACGGGCGCCGGAGCGCCCGGATGTTGTCTGGAGGCGAAGCCCGGATTCGAACCGGGGGTAAAGGCTTTGCAGGCCTCTGCCTTACCACTTGGCCACTTCGCCGAAAAAGGACCGCCTAAACGGTCCGGAAATGCAATGGAGCGGACAACGGGGCTCGAACCCGCGACCCCAACCTTGGCAAGGTTGTGCTCTACCAACTGAGCCATGTCCGCTTGCGGGTTATTAATTTACGCGAGTTGTCCAAAAGACGCAAGTACTTTTTTCAAAAAACTTGTCTGCCGCATGTTCTTAGTAGCTAAACGCGCTAAAGCGATTGGCTAGGCACACGACTCCAGCGCTCCGCTAAACAGCTTCACCATCTGCACGCGCGTGCCGGCGCCGTCCGTACGACGAGCAACCTCCACGTTATCGACGAGCATACGCATAAGCTTGATACCACGGCCGCGCTCCTCTGATGCGACCGGTTCGCTCGTTTCATCGATAGAATAGCCGGCACCTCGATCAAGCACCTCAACCACAACGCGATCGCCATAGGCCTGAACCGTCAGGACGCACCCGATACCGCCCGCATGGTCATAGGCATTACCCAGCGCCTCCCCCGACGCCAACGCGACATCGTAGCGCTCGTCACGGCGCAACGGAAGCGATTCAAGGAGTTCGGCGATGCGATGTCGGTAGTATGGAAGATTCTCGATACCCTGACGGACCTCGACGCTCTTACTCCAGCGAGGCAGCTCCCCCACCGGAATGGCGGGAATAGACTCCCGTGCCGGCCCCGCGACATGAAGAATATCGACAAGACGGGCAATCTCCAAAAAGCGAACAACTTCACCTGATGCATTGACGAGCGAAAGCAGGCCTTCTCGCCTCATGAGCTCACGAGCGCGCGTAAGCAGGAATGCCAAGCCCGTCGAATCGATAAAGCTAACAGCCTGGCAGTTGATGACGACACGACGCACGCCGCGGCCAATCAAAGCATCCAACCGCCGACGCAGCGCAGGCACCGTGGCGATGTCGATATCGCCTGGTGGCGTCAAAACCACTATGTCATTCCACTCATTCATACGACCATGGTTCCCCAAAAAAGCCCACTCGATGCATTCGTTTCCCCAACCGTACGGATTCAGCCCGCCCAGCGTCGTCTATGAACGACCCCGTAAAAACTCAAGGGACACCAATGCAATGTCATCGTCCAGCGCCGATTCGGTAAATCGGTCAAGCTCGCCCAAGACCTTGCCGCAAATGCCCGACACGCCCTCACCCGAGACAGAGAGCAGAAGGTCGCGAAGGCGCTGCTCGCCAAAGAAAGCACCCGAGCGATCACGCGCTTCGATTGTTCCGTCGGTGTACATAAATAGCATGTCACCAGGAGCGAACGTAAACACGCCTGTCTCGTATACCATGCTCTCAAAGGCACCGATTACCCCCGATTGGCATCCAAGCAGCTCGACCTCCCCCCCACGGGCCTCGCCGCCACCCAGCGGCATCGACTCTGGCCTGATGACCATGGTCGGAGGATGGCCCGCCGAACAATACGTTGCACGTCCGGCTTTAAGGTCAATCTTGGCGATAAAGGCCGTCACGAACGTCTCGACCCTTGAAAAGCCCATGAGCATGCTGTTAAGGGAGCGTGCCATGCGGGCCGGCCCAGCGCCCTCCCAGGCATATGCCGTCAGGGCCGTCTTGACGAGCGCGGACATCGATGCAGCCTCAATGCCTTTGCCAGACACATCGCCCAGAATCATGACGGCGCAATCGTCGGGAAGACGGATGAGCGTATAGAAATCGCCGCCGACCAACGCCGAGTTCGTGGCCGACAGGTACACCGAATCGGCGGCGATTCCCGGAACATCCCCCAGTGAATTTCTCATGCCAATCTGAAGGGTCTGAGCGATATGGCGCTCCTCACGCTTTTGAGATTCGCCTTCATAGATCAGTTCAAAGTCATGAGCCAAGTGCACCAAGTAGTCATATTCAAGGTCATCAATCGGCTCTTGGCTACCATCACGAAGCAGCAGCGCGCGCGTCGTCGGGCCCTTCGCAACAGAAGCAGGAACGATCGCGTCGTTACTGTGCTTGCCATCGCCCTCAGAGCGCGGGCGCCCCGCCTCGATGCCGGCGTCGACGTAGAGACCCTGGCAAGGCAGGCCATGCGCCCTAAGCCAGCCTCCCATAGGCATCGATTCGTCAACGCGAGTTATACGGACGTGTTTAAGGTCCTCGGCGCTCGTGCCGCCCAAAACAGATGCCTCAAAGCCATCAGGGCCAGCCCCCAGACGTGCCGCTGGCGCCGTCGTGGAAAAGAAAAGCTTCTCGGGATCGTCCGGCAAAGCAACGCGACTGCCGCCTTCAAAATCTATGACGTAGGAATCCAGACTGGCGTCATACTCAATAGGGCAAAAATGGCAGTTGAGCATATTGCAGATCTCGGACGATACCGCCTGGGTAGCCGCGGCGGAATCGTCTAGAAAGGTAAACAACTCGTCACGCAAGACATTGAGCGAGCGGCCAAGCTCGGCCGTGCGACGGGAGCGAAGGCTCGATGCCATGCCGACCAGCTGGATAGACAGGTAATCGCAAATGACCTCGAGCACATTAACGTCATAGGCGAGCGGTGCCTGAGGGCGTTTCCAACCAACTTCCAGCACGCCAAGGATCTGCGTACCGTAAAAAACGGGAAGACAGATCTCGCTGCGGTACGGAGGCATATCCTGCATGCGCAACAGGTGCTTAGAACGATTGTCCAGATCCATGAACATACCGGAGGCGACCTTATCACCCTCAAGGTCCTGTTGAATCGACAAGCGACAGGCACGCGACTCACGAAGAACATACGTCGGAATGCCAGCGCCATACGGCAAAAACTCAGGAAGGTAGCTGTCGTACAGCTCCTTGGAAACACCGCGAAGTTTAAAACCACCGCTCTCAGAAAAATAGATAGCGGCACCCGAAGCATCGAGCGTTCCTACAAGCTGGTTCAAAACGGTATCAAGTAGGCTGGGCAGCTCATCGGAGCCCACGGTACTCATAATGACCGAGAGCGTGCCAGAGAGGCGCTTGTTCGCCACTCTAAGCTCCGAAAGAGCACGCTTGAGTTGCCGGTCGTGAGAATACTGTTCCTCGATACTGTGAAGCGCCACCAGGACACGTGGTGCGCGGCGCCCAAAGATGTGTGGAGGCGTTACGGAGCCCGCACGAACCAAGACGGGAATAAAAGAGCCGTCACTCAGCTTGAGCATCAGTTCGTTCTCGGAGCCATCAGTTTCAAATGGCAGACGATGTTCCGTCGCACGTTCAAAAGCGGACGAGTACAGGACGTCTTTAACATCTCCGCCGATGACGTCGGCGCGTTCCTCGCACATCAAACCAAGTAAGCGATTATTCACATGCAGAATGGTTCCGTCGAGCTCGCAGATGATGACAGCATCGCTCGTGATCTCGACTAGTTGGGCAACGTCTGCCCACTCGTTGCGTTCAAGCGTTTCCATCGTGGACCTCACCGTCTATCGGTAACAAAAAAGCCTCCGAAGAGGCTTCTCAAATGCGATGGTGTCGGAGGCGGGACTTGAACCCGCATGACCAAAAAGCGGTCACTAGCACCTCAAGCTAGCGCGTCTGCCAATTCCGCCACTCCGACATGCTATGTTGTTGATTCGAGGTTCGTTTTGTTGGACCCGCGCGTTCAACGAGGAAGATAATAACCTATGATTCGAGAACTGTGCAAGCACTTTTTTCAAAAAAGTTTACGAATTTGTAATTGCGCAGGTAGATCCGCATGTCCGGCCCCGAATCGGTGCTGCCTCCCGGCGCGTCCTCGGGCATGAGCGATATTTTGCTGCGCACTTCGTGCTGCAAAATATCGCTCCCCCTGCGGAATGCGCCGGGAGGCAGCACC
>CAUGJE010000003.1 GCA_959599915.1 uncultured Collinsella sp.
CGCGGACTTTCATGCCGGGGGCTCCCAATGTTTTTATGTCCTGCTCATATCGTCTGTGCCGGCACTTGGGGACGGTCCTTATGTCAAGAGATTGGTGCAAGAGGGATAGGTTGCCTTGTGCCAATCTAAATAAGTTGCGGTGAGATAGTTCTTGAATTGGCCTTTTTGAGGGCTAAACAGGAACTATCTCACCGCAACTGCGTTGGGGCGTTTTTGGCAACCGGCTTACTTGCTCGCGAACAACCAGATTGCGATGATCACCAGAATTGCGGCGATGATGCAGACGATGGCTCCGGTGAATTTGACGCGTGAGTCGCGGGTTCGCTTGCGCACGTCGTCTTCGGCGGCCTCGAGCTGAGCTACTTCGCGCACGGTTTCGGCGTGCTCGGCCTTGTCGCGAGCCAGGGACCCCGCGAGCGATTCGGTGATCTCGGGATGGTCGTGTACCTCGGTCGCCTGCTCGATGATCGATTGGGCATGCGCGATGTTCGCCTGGGCATTGGCGATAGCCTGCTCTTGCTCTCGACGCGCCTTGTCCTCGGCAGTGATCTTCTCGCGCAGTTCGCGCTGACGAGTCGCGGCGGCTGTCTTCGCCGTCTGCAGCTCGTCGCGCGCGGCATCGGCTTCGGTCGTCACGGCTTGGTGCGCGCGTTTTGCGTCGGCGATAGGGGCTTGAGCCTGCTCGACGGCCTGCTCGGCTGCGGCAAGTGAGTGCTCAAGGTCGGCGGTGATGCGCGGGACATCTTCCTCGGCTTTGCGCAGGGCGTCGGCTGTGTCGGAAATCTGCATCGAAAGCTCGCTGGTGCGCACCGTGTAATTGGCGGGATTTGCCGAAGGGTTGCGCTGCAGCTCGGCATACTCATGACGCAGCGTCTCGAGCTGGGCGCGCGTGGCGTCGACGGTTTGTTGTGCGGCCGCAATGCCGGCGTCTCGCTCGGCCTTCACCTTGTCGCGGATGCGCTTGGAATCCTCGAGGCGTCGAACGAGGCGGTTGCCGGTTTCGCGCGAGCTGGCTTCACGCGCCTCCACGGCGTCGAGCGCGGCTTTAAGGCGTCGCTCGGTGGCGTCGTCTTCTTCTTTCATTTGTTCGAGCTGTGCCTTGAGCTCTGCTGTCTTGGCGGCATGGGTATCGCGGCCGATTTCTGCCGCCTCCGCGGCCTTTTGAGCCGAGTCGATTGTCTGGCGTTGCTCGGTGACAATTTGCTCGTAGCGCCCTGCGATATCCTGGCGCGTCTCGAGCTCCTCGCCTTGATCGGCGATACGCTGCTCGAGTTCGGCCAGATGGGCGCGGGCGTCCGCGAGCGCCTTCTTTGCGGCATTCATCTCGCGCATGGCCGAGGCGCCCTGAGCGATAAAGGTGCCCACGGCGTTCGCAGTGTTCGAGACAGCGGTTCCCAGATCGCGGCTGGTTGCGGGGGCGTGCGGGGCAGTCGGGTGACCTGCGTCGGCAGCATCCGCATCGGCAGCCTGCGGCGCGGCGATATTGCCGGTACCGCCCTCGACCACAGAAAAGCCTGCTGCGTGCGGATCGACCGCGTCGGCGCCAATCGTAGGGTGCTCAAGCTGCAGGAACGAGGGCATGGTGCTGCCTTGATCGGCAACGGGGGTCTCGCCGGGTACGAAGGTCGAGGCGGCCTCGGCGGCCTCCTCTTCTTCGGCGTCAACATCGGCGTCGGCCACGGCGTCTTTCATCGCTTTGACGGCATCCATCATGGAGTCCATGACGGCGTCGAGCTCTTCTTCCGAAGACACCTCGATGGGGCCCGCTGCCTGTACCGCGGGCTTCGCATCGGGCTCGGCGCCACCCGGTTCCGACTGCTCGCCTTCGCCTTGCTCGACAGTATCATCTGCGTCTGTGGCCTTATCTGCGGTGGCGTGCACATCTTCGTCGGATGCATCGGCTGATACATTCGCGGGCGCATCGGCGCAGGTAGGAGTGTCGCAGCCGTCGATGGCGTCTGCGGAATGATCAATATGCTGTTGAGTCTGGGGGTCCAGCTCGTCTGTCATAGGCATGTGCTCCTCATCGTTGTTTGTCACCCTATGATAAAGTCTCGCGTCGACATCCCGCGCGCTGCAGCAAAGTTTCAAAACGTGTTCGATGACTCGTTTGGCTGACAAAAATTCGGCCTCTTTATCCAGTTCGTGCTTGACATCCCCTTCGCCGAATAACGTTGTGCCGTTCGCCTGCTGCGGTCTTTATTTTTCACTTGAACACGTTAAAGTTGCATTTCAGCTTTTGGCGCGTGAATTTGGGTGCGCGCAGTCGGCGGGCGTGCCCGTCGTGATTTGAAAGGACTTTCTTATGGGACTTTTCACTGGCAAGACCGTGATTATCACCGGCGGCGGCAAGGCTACGCTTAAGGACGGCTCCGCTGGCTCCATCGGCTACGGCATCGATATCGCTTTTGCCAAGGAGGGCGCAAACCTCGTCATTACCGGCCGCAACGTCGCCAAGCTCGAGGCTGCCAAGGAGTCTCTCGAGGCCGAGTACGGCGTTAAGGTTCTGCCTGTTCAGGCCGATGTCTCGGCTGGTCAGGACAACGAAGCCGTCGTCCAGAACGTCATCGACAAGGCCATCGAGGAGTTCGGCCGTATCGATGCCGTCGTCAACAACGCTCAGGCCAGCGCTTCGGGCGTGACGATCGCCGATCACACCATGGACCAGTTCAACCTCGCCATTTACTCCGGTCTGTATGCTACTTACCTGTACATGCAGAAGGCCTATCCGCACCTGAAGGAGACCAAGGGCTCCGTGGTCAACTTTGCCTCGGGCGCCGGCCTGTTTGGCAACTATGGCCAGTGCAGCTATGCTGCCGCCAAGGAGGGCATCCGCGGCCTGACCCGCGTCGCCGCCAACGAGTGGGGCAAGGACGGCATCAACGTCAATATCGTTTGCCCGCTTGCCTGGACTGCTGCACTCGAGAACTTCCAGGATGCCTATCCCGAGGCGTTCAAAGCCAACGTCCACATGCCGCCGGCGGGTCACTACGGCGACGTCGAGAAGGAAATCGGCCGCGTGGTCGTTCAACTCTGCGGTCCCGACTTTAAGTACATGAACGGCGAGACCGTCACCCTCGAGGGCGGCATGGGCCAGCGTCCGTAGGATTACGCGGTTTTACCAAACCGCGTAACGGCTCGACGCTGCGCGGTCGCCAGAGCGACAACTTGTCATTCAAAGAGGACGGCATGACCAGAAGGTCAATGCCGCCCTCTTTTCATGCCAATTTGTTCGCCCTGGTGACCGCTCGCTGACGTTGTCAAAACAACGGCGTTGCCAAAACATCGGCGTTGGCGTGGCTGGTAAATAGCTCCACTCATTGGGGACGTACTTAAATGAGTACCCGCAGAATGAGAGTGGATAATCTCCCGTTTTTGGTCGGTGTTTCGGGCAAAAGTGGGAGATTATCCACTCTCGTTAGGTGGGTGTCCGAAAATCCACGCTCATTTGCCGTGTCCCTGCCGCGCTCCCTCTTGCACCAGTTTCTGTCGAGTCGGTGCGGTTCGATGGTTGCTCGTATAATGGGTTGCGTATGAGCCGCAACCAAGGAGTTCCAGTTTATGGATCAAAACCTGTTTAAATTCGACCTGATCGCCGAGGATCCGACCACGCATGCGCGTGCCGGCGTGCTGCACACCCCGCACGGCGACATCGAGACACCGATCTTCATGCCCGTGGGCACCAAGGCAAACGTCAAGGGCATTCCTACCGAGACCGTCAAACAGCTCGGCGCCCAGATCGTGCTTGCCAATACTTATCACCTGTCCATGCGTCCCGGCGAGGACACCATCGCCGAGCTGGGCGGACTGCACAAGTTTATGAACTGGCACGGCCCCATCCTCACCGACTCGGGCGGTTTCCAGGTCTTCAGCCACAACGACGCCGTCAAACTCACCGACGAGGGCGTGCGCTTTATCGTCAACGACTACGACGGTCGCCACGTGTTCTGGACGCCCGAGGACAACATGGAAATCGCCATGAAGCTCGGTTCCGACATCTGCATGCAGCTCGACCAGTGCCCGGGCTATCCTGCCACGCGCGCCTACGTTGAGCGCGCGGTTGAGCTGTCGAGTATGTGGGCCGAGCGCTGCTATAAGGCCCACACCCGTGATGACCAGGCGCTCTTTGGCATCGTCCAGGGCGGCATGCATCTGGACCTGCGCCTGCGATCGCTGCGCCATTTGGAGGAATGCGGCGACTTCCCTGGTTACGGCATCGGCGGCTACTCGGTAGGCGAGGATCACGAGACCATGTTCGAGACCCTGGCGCCGCTCGTGAGCGAGTACATGCCCAAGCATAAGCCGCGCTACCTGATGGGTGTCGGCAACCCCACCACGCTCGTGCGCGGCGTGGGTGTGGGCATCGACATGTTCGACTGCGTGCTGCCGACGCGCACGGGCCGCATGGGTACGGCATTCTCTAGCGAGGGTCGCCTCAACTTCCGCAACGCCCGCTTTGCGCACGACGATGGCCCCATCGATCCCACCTGCACCTGCCCGGTGTGCACGGGCGGCTACAGCCGCGCGCTCATCCGCCACATGGTCACGCAGAAGGAGATGCTCGGCGGCATTCTGCTGTCGATGCACAACATCTACTACCTGCTCAACCTTATGCAGCGTGCCCGTCAGGCCATTATCGAGGGCCGCTACGGTGCGTTCGTGAGCGACTGGATGAACAGCCCTGCGGCGGTGGATTACTAAGGGCGAAAGACACGCTTGCAGAGCGTGGGCAACGGCAAAGGCTGAGCGGCAGCTGCTCGTCACATTCGCTGACGCCGGCTGCGCGACCGCTGACCGATGCCTTGCAAGCGCATAACGCATCGTGGGTACCATACCGAATAGTTGATGTTCGGGCGGGTGTTTGACGCATGGCGTCGACCCCGCCCGTTTCTATTTTCGATAGGAGTATCCCATGATTAAGAATGAGAACGTGGAGGGCGAGCCCGCCTACGACGAGACGTACCGACGCGGCCCCGTGGTCATGCGCGGCCCCATGATTCCTAAGGACAACACCTATGCCAATCTGCTGGCGCCTGAGGAGTCGACCGACTGGCTGCATGCCGATCCGTGGCGCGTGCTGCGTATTCAGGCCGAGTTTGTCGACGGCTTTGGCGCGCTTGCCGAGCTCGGACCCGCGGTGACCATCTTCGGTAGCGCCCGCACGCCCAAGACCGATCCGCTCTACAAGGCGGCGCGTACCGTCGGGCGCAAGATTGCCCAGCGCGGCGTGGCGGTCATCACCGGTGGCGGCCCCGGCATCATGGAAGCGGCCAACAGGGGAGCGGCGAGTGTCAACGGCAAGTCAGTTGGCCTGGGCATTGAATTGCCGCATGAGCAGGGGCTCAACAAATACGTAAACCTCGGCATGGACTTCCGCTACTTCTTTGTGCGCAAAACCATGTTCGTTAAGTACAGCTCGGGCGCCATCGTATTTCCCGGCGGCTTTGGCACGCTCGACGAGATGTTCGAGGTTCTCACGCTGGTGCAGACGCACAAGGTCAAGCGCATGCCGCTCGTGCTGGTGGGCACCGAGTACTGGCAGGGCCTATTCGACTGGCTCAACGGCCCGGTGATGAGCACCGGTATGATTAGCCCGCTCGATCCGGATCTGGTACACATTACCGACGACCTCAACGAGGCCGTTGACATTGCGCTCAGCGGGCTGATGTAGATCAATCGTGCCCACGCGACATGAATACGCATGGCAATCTGATGTTATCTAACATCAGATTGCCATTTATATTGGGTATACTGGTGTAAAAGACGAGGGCGAGGAGGTCGCAAATGTCTACAGCAACAGTTAAGCCTACGACGGTTCGAATCGAAGAGGGGCTCAAGGAGCAGGCGACTGAGTTCTTGGATTCGGTCGGCCTCAGCCTCAATTCCTATCTCAATCTTGCCGTTCGGCAGCTTGTAAATCAGCGAAAGATTCCTTTTGAGATTGTAGGAAGGGCGGAGGTGCCCAACGAGGTGACGAGGCGCGCCATGGTGATCGCCGAGGCTCATGAGCTGGGGATTTTGCCGGACGATAGCCTGTCATTCAATAACGCTGATGAGCTTATGTCATTCCTCGATGAGGAATAGCGATGTTCGAGATTAAAGTCGAGGCTCAATTTAAGGTGGACTACAAACGAACGATGCGCATCCATCCGCAGCTAAAAACCGAGTTTAAGGCAGCAGTCGCAGAGCTTGCAGCTCGCGGCTCGCTTCCCGCGGAATATGGCGCCCATGAGCTTTCAAACCCGGGCGGCAATTACAACGGCCACATCGATTTCCATCTATCCGATGGCTTGGTCGATGTGGTCGTTCTGTACTTGCCGCATAAGACTAATCCTGTGATCCGACTGGTGAGAATGGGCTCGCATGAGGAGTTATTTCAGGGCCCGCAGGGCTGATTGCTCGCTTATGTTTCGCGGGGAAATAGGGATTGATTCGCGGCCGATTGGCTAAAACAGCCCCTATTCCACCGTAACTGTTGGAGACGTCCCGTTCGTGGCTGCGACCTCCAGTTCTCCTCTTCGCTGGATTTCGCTTAAAAGCTCGGCTGCAACTTCGCTGCTTTTGAAACGGATGCTGCAGTCCTCTTTCTTAGGAAAGGCCAGTAACGGGATAGTTCCGTACCAGACGGTTTCCTCGTCAATTACTGACGCGCGCAGGCGCCCTTCGGCTTTGATGGAATAGTCGACGTTCATCTCGGTAAAAATCGCTTTCACGTCATTGTGCGGAGTCGAGGCAATTGAAATCTCAAGGGCAATCCCACGGGCGGCGGCGCCTGTGAGTACGGCAGCGAGCTTTGCGAGGCATGCAGCGGATGCGTAGGGCGCGGCAATAAAAATGCTTTTCGTTGCGCGCTCGATGTCATTCGCTAAGGCCTCCACGGCCCTTGCCGGCCTAACGAGGATGTTTTGATCGGCCCGTTTGTTGTCATTTGCTGCAAAGATTTCATACCCCAGCTTGGCGTAGGTCTTGAGTCTCTTCTGGTACATGTGCGCGAGCATGGGTATCGACAAATCAACATAGTCGAATATCTCAACCCGCTGCTTGCCCTCGTGACTTCTATGTAGCCTGCCTGCCTGCTGCGTTATGCTGCCGTCCCAAGATATCGGTGTGGCAATGAGCAGAGTGTCAAGGTAAGACAGGTCGAAACCCTCGCCCAGAAGGCCTTCGGTTGCGATGATAATTCGATGCTCATGCTCGAAGCAGGGAAGGCTGTTCAGTATTGCCTTTCTTTCTTTGGCGTCGATTTCTCCGGTTAAGAGTATAGGTTCGTGTCCGCGGCTTTGAAGCAGCCTACATAGCTCTTCGGCATGTTTTTTCCTTTTGGATAGCACAAGCGGATGTCGACCGTTTGACGCGGTCTCGAGGGCATCGTCGACAATTGCTTCGTTTCTCGCTGTGTGCGCACACAGGAGATCGAGAACTTGATTAAAGGACGCCCCTGGTTCGTAGGCGGGTAGTCGAACTCCGGTAAAACGCGGCCTAACAACGCGCTGAATTCCCTGTTGGATTGCTTGCGTTTTTGGATCAATGACATGGCGAAGCGGGCCGCAGAGCATTGAGAGTGCTCGCGTGAGTCCGTCCGAGCGTTCGGGCGTCGCGGAAAGGCCGTATACATATTTGGCTGGAGCGGATTTGAGGACGAGCTCAAGCTGTGGTACGGCTGCATGGTGACATTCATCACAGATGATGAGGCCGTAATCACGAACGAACTCCTTGGCTATTGGTTCTCCGGTCTGGGGGTCCTTGCTGGACAGAGACTGGAATGAAGCAATGTCGATGAGATGGCTTATGGTGGTTTTGCCTCCTCCGATTTGGCCAATGAGCGGAGGCTGCCTTTTACTGATTCGTCCTTTTGGGGTTCGAACTGGCTTTCTGTTATCCGTAATGTCGATAAACCGTTCGAGCTGGGATTTCCATTGGGCAATGAGCGCAGTCTTGGGAACGATGACAAGCGTTGGAAGACCGATGGCAGCAATAAGATAGGCCCCAATGACGGTTTTCCCGAAACCCGTCGGCGCGGACATGATCCCGTCTTCATAGTTGAGCATCTGTTCGGCGGCAATTTGCTGTTCAGGGCGAAGAGCCCCTTTAAATGTCATCACAATTGGATTGCCCGACATGCGCTTGTCTGAATAGTGAGCAGAAGCGCCGGCTTCTTGAAGCAGCCGCTCGAGTTGAGCTTTACAGCCTCTGGGAATCGCAACGCAGCCATCTCTAAGTTCACTGAGGTCTATGTACCGCGGTTTGCCAAATACTGATTGGTGCATTGATTGGGCACGGAAGAATTCCGGGTTGGCAAATGTTGCAAGCCTGCGAACCTCCATCTGGGCGGCCGGGCTCAGAGATCTTTCGGTTATGTAGAGCATATCGGCTTGCGTGACGGGTAGCGATGACGGGAAGTCCTGCAGCGTGAGCGGAAGCCGCTTTCGCGGCCTCTGAGAATGTGGCGCGGCGGTGTTTCCCGCCACTGCAGCTGATATTCCATGCGGTTTATTGTCGATGCTTTCGATTAGATTTTGCACCGTTGCATGTGGAACCAGCTGAATTTGTGAAAGGTAAAGCCATTGATCGGGAAAGGGCTCAAATTGCTCGTCAACAAATACACTGTTCCCTTTTCGCTGCGCTTTTCCTTGAAAAGGCAGTGCTATGAGATTTCCGAAGCCGCCCTCAGGAATGGTGGACTGCGCGGGCAGCATCCGGTCAAAAGCTTCAAAGGTGATTGTCTTGTTGAGCGCCGCCGCTTCGGTGATAAGGCTGCTTCCAAATTCTCGTGCGATCTTTGCGCTGGTGAGCTCTAGGAAGAAAAACCAGACATGTGCGCCGTTACCTGATCTCGATCGCTCGACTGCAGCATCGATCCCATGGTTTTTTGCGACAAGCCGAATGGCGTTTGTCGCTTCTTTCCAATCGGCTCCGTCAAAGTCGATGACCAGGACTTTTGTGTTACTGTCACTATCGAGAACGTATTGACCTATGACGTCTCGGAGCCTGTCGTCGTTGCCTTTGAAATGGGCGATGATCGCGGCATCGCTCAGCTTGGGGAAGATGCGGTTGCCGCATTCCGCGCATTTGGTTTTCTGACGATTTACTTTGGGGCAAATGCTTGCCTTCCATTCATTTGCGCAGGCGGGTGTATAGCCGATGCCCCCGTCTTTTCTGCGGTACCCATGAGCGTAAACATCTTTGCGGCCAGTAAAGAGATTGCGAAAGAGTTCCAGTTTGTCGCGCGCTGGGCTCGCACTGGTGACGATTCCTTCGACCTGTGCCCGTCTATCGAAAGATTCGCCAGCTTTCTCCCATTCTTCCAGTGTTGCGTAACGGATGTCTGGACCGTTGCCGCAGATGACGATTTGGCTGTGCGGCTCCGATACATGGGCGACGGTTTTCTTGAATTGGAATAGCGTACCCCCGATGAGGGCGTATTGATGCGTGACGGTGCTCATGTAAATGCCGTTCTTGTCGGAGTTCATTGAAATGAGGGTACGTTATTTTGATTTTTAAGGGACTCGACTCTGATTTTGGTTCGGTGATAGCGGAGTACAGCTCCGTGAGTGGTGTTTGGCTGATGTCAAAATGTGCGGTAGCTGTTGCTGAATGGGTTTTGGCGGCCATGAGGTGGGCTGGAGGCGCAGGAAACTATCCTCGAATAGACCCTGTGGGCAAAAAATGGCAAATATGAGTACTGTGGTTTGAGCAGTAACATATCATCTGGAAAGTATTTAAGACCAATCGATTCGGATTGGATAGAATCAACCCTCTAAACATGGCGATTCGGGACTTTATGACGCTCGGAATTGGCGGAAGATGGCAAATTCAGCCAGATTTCGCTGTTACTAAACTGGTAACAGTACTCATATTTGCCATTTTTTGCCCAGAGGGTATCGCAAGGGGGTTGGACAAAGCATCGATCGCCGCCAATTTCTCGATTAGCTGGTTGGGCGGCAATGAAGTTGCGGCGTAATGGGAAGCGTTTCGCGGCCTTTTGGCTAAAACGGCCCCTTTTCCGCCGCGACTCCTAAAAAGACGCCGGCGCGCCTTGAGTTGCGGCGCGTCGGCGTGATGGCTTTGTTGTGGCTGGGTGTACTTCGGTTGTTCGACGGCTTTGGCATGTCCGATCTTGCCAGGCAAGCCTTTGTTACCGTTTAACGTTTGCCCAGATAAAACCTGCCAAAATAAACCTGTCCCTAATTGGCAGGTTGGTAGCGGGGACAGTAGCTGATGGCGATGGCGTCGACGCCTACGTGGGTGGCGATGGTGCAGCCGATGGGGCCGGTGCCGGCGTCTACGTAGTTCTGGCCTGCGAGCGCTTGGTTAACGAGCTCCTGCTCCTCGGCAGCACCGGTCGTGAGCACGCGCACGCTGGAGCCCGGGTGCTCGGTCAAAAATTCGAGGCAGTCAGCCATGGTGTTCGCAACGATGCGCTTGGCACCGCGGCCCTTCTTGATGGCCTTGATTTCGCCTGACTTCCACTCCGGCGAAACGGCCAGGCGAATGTTGAACATCTGCGTGAGCTGGCCGGCGAGTTTGGGCGCGCGGCCGTTCTTAACGAGGTTCTCGAGTGTGCGGGGAATCAGTAGCAGGTGTGCATCGGGCAGCGTCGCGCGGATCTGCGCCTCGGTCTCGTCCAGGCTGCGGCCGTCCTCGCGCATGGCGAGCGCGTACTCCACCAGCAGACCCTCGGCGCCCGAACCGGTGCGCGAATCGATGCAGCGCACGTCGAGCTCGTGGGTCTCGGCCGTCAGGCTGGCGTTGGCATAGCAGGCAGACCACTCGCTGCATAGCGAGATAAAGATGGCGCTATCATGGCCGTCGGCGCGCACGCGGTCAAAGAGCGCCTTGAACTCGCCGGCGCTCGGCTGCGATGTGTGCGGCAACTGCTCGGAACCAGCCATGCGGGCGATGTATTCCTCGGCGGTAATCTGCACCTGGTCGAGCAGGTCCTCGCCCTCGATAATCACATGCAGCGGAATCACGTAAATGCCGAGCTCTTGAGCACGAGCGGGGGAGATGTCCGACGTGGAGTCGGTTATGATGGCAAAAGACATAATTGCACCTTTCGTTGGGGCGCTTGCGCGCCGCCTTCTGAGAGCAAAGTGCGACAAGTATAGTAGAGTCGTTCCACATTACTAGGTTCAATTGTTGAATAGTCAACAGTTTGAAGTGTCGGTGTGGAAATCGTCAACTGGGGAAGAGAGGGTGCCAGTGGAGCAGCTGGAGATATGCAAGCGGTCGGTTGTGCTGTTTGATTTCGATGGCACGGTGGCCGATACAGGCCGGGCGGTGATGACCTCGACGCGCAAGACGCTGGCTGTGCGCGGGTTTTCGGAGGCGCAGATGGGTGATCTGCGCCGCATGATTGGGCCGCCCCTGTGGAAGAGCTTTCACGACTTTTATGGCTTCTCGCGCGAGGAGTCGCTTGTGGTGGCCGACGAGTACCGTGCCTTTTTTGATGAGCTGGGACCGGAAGAGTACCCTGTGTTCGATGGAATTTCCGAGCTGCTGGATGGGTTGGCCGCCCAGGGGCATCGCTTGGCCGTGGCGACGTCGCGCATGGAGGCAAAGTGCATCGACATGGTGGGCGAGCTGGGGCTTTCTCAGTTTAAGGCAGTGGTTGGCATGAATCCGCCGCAGGGACGCGAGACCAAGGCCGATTCGGTCCGCGATGCCCTGGCGGCGCTCGGTGCGACGGCGGACGATGCCGTGATGATCGGCGATCGCTTTAACGATGTGGAGGGCGCGCACGCAATGGGCGTGCCGTGCATCGGCATCTATTCGGGCGCGGCGGCGCCGGGTGAGCATGAGGCCGCGGGCGCCGATGCGGTGGTGCACTCGGTGGCCGAGCTTGCTAAACTTTTCGCTATATAAGTATGTGATGTGAGGGGCGGGCACGCTCGCCGCTCATTGGTAAGGAGGTCGTCCATGAATCAGGTGGAGCAGAGCGTTGCCGAGTATGTCGACGAGGTTTGGGAAGATGTCGTCGCCGATATCGAGCGTCTGGTGAGCTATCCGTCCGTGGCGGTTTCTGCCAATGCGGAGCCCGGCGCGCCGTTTGGCCGTCCAGTCCGTGACGCGCTCGATTGCGCGCTCGGCATTGCGCAAAAGCTCGGCTACCAGACGAGCGACGACGAGGGTTATGTGGGCATTGCCGATATCCCTGGCCGCGGCGACAAGCAGCTCGCGACCATTTGCCATGTGGACGTGGTGCCCGCAGGCCCCGGCTGGAACACCGACCCGTTTGCGATGGAGCGTCGCGAGGGCTGGCTGCTCGGCCGCGGCGTTATCGACGACAAGGGTCCTGCCGTGCTGTCGCTCTACGCCGGCGCCTATCTGCTCAAGCACGGTATTACCCCGCGCTACACCTTCCGCGCGCTGCTGGGCTGCGATGAGGAGGTGGGCATGTCCGACGTTCACCATTATCTGGAGAACCACGCAGACCCCGACTTTTTGTTTACACCCGATGCCGAGTTCCCGGTCTGTAATGCCGAGAAGGGCCAGTTTGGGGCGACGTTTGTGAGTTCCAAGATCGACGGCGGGCGCATTGTGTCCTGGAGCGGTGCCGAGGCGAGCAACGCCATTCCGTCGCAGTCTATCTGCGAGCTTGCGATTGCCGCCGATGAACTGCCGGCGCCCGTTGAGAATGCCGGCCGCCTGGAGATCACGGCGCTCGATAACGGGCATGCGCAGATTTTTGCCCACGGCATTGGCGGTCATGCCTCGATGCCCGAGGGAACGATCAATGCCGTCGGCCTCATCGTGGCGTATCTGCGCGAGGCCGAGGATGCGTTTGGTGCCCGTGACGAGCGCCTGCTGACGCCTGCCGAGCACGAGTTCGTCAAGTTCCTGGCCTTTGTGCATGCGGATGCCTATGGCCGCGGCCTGGGTATCGATGCGACGAACGCGGCGTTTGGCCCGCTCACGTGCAACCCCGGCGTCATCCGCGTGGTGGATGGCCACATTGAGCAGGTCATTGACGTGCGTTTCCCCGACAGCACGAGCGCCGATACCATCCGCGAGCAGCTCGAGCCACTTGTGGGCCGCTTTGGCGTGACGTATCGCGTGGATCGCGCAAAGGTGCCGTTCTCGGTCTCTGCCGACGATCCGGCTGTGAAGGCGCTTATCGATACCTATAACGAGTTTACGGGCAAGCATGTCGAGCCCTTCGCCATGGGCGGTGGCACGTACGCACGCAACTTTGCCCGCGCCGTCTCGTTTGGCCCCGAGGAGACCGGCCTGGAGCTGCCCCCATGGGGCGGCCAGATGCACGGCCCCAACGAGTGCGCCAACGAAGAGCAGCTCAAGCAGGCGCTCAAGATTTATATCGTTGCAATCCTGCGCTTGAACGAGCTGGAGCTTTAAGGTTACGCGAACGCCAGGGTGACAACCTGTCTTTCGAAGAGGACGGCATGACCAGAAGGTCTATGCCGTCCTCTTTCTGAAAATGATCCCTTGGGGACGGAGGAAAACGGATCATTTGGTGTAAAAGGCGGGTCATGCTTGTCGGCGGGATTGTTATTCGTTTGTAAAGCCCTGCCGCGCTTGCGGTAAGGGTCTATCAGATGCCCGTAATAAAGCGCAGCTGACGCGGGCGCTGCCCGATCGAGACCGTATCTTTCCAAACAGCAAAGCGGGCAGGGTGCCCGCGAGTCGCTTGTATGAAAGGAAGATCATGCTCGATCAGGCTTATTCTCGTCGTCAGTTCCTCGGCCTCGCTGGTGGTCTCGCCAGCATCGTGGGCCTCGGCCTCGTTGGTTGCGGCGGCGCAGGCGCTTCCGACGCCGCCGACAAGGGTAGCGCCGCTGCCGCCGAGTCCGTCTCCGGTGAGGTGACCTACGACGGTGCCTCCTCGTTCCAGGCTCTCGTCGAGGCCGCTGCCGAGAAGTTCATGGATGCCAATCCGGACGTCTCCGTCTCCGGTTCGGGTAACGGTTCGGGTAAGGGCCTGACCGCTGTCGCCGCCGGCACCGTCACCATCGGTAACTCTGACGTCTTCGCCGAGACCAAGCTCGAGGCCGATCAGGTCAAGAACCTCGTCGACCACGAGGTCGCCGTCGTGGGCATGGGCCCCGTCGTCTCCAAGAACGTTACGGTCGACGACCTGTCCCTCGAGCAGCTCAAGGGCATCTTCTCCGGCCAGATCACCAACTGGAAGGAGGTCGGTGGCGACGACGCCACCATCGTCGTCCTCAACCGCAAGGCCGGCTCCGGTACCCGCGCCACCTTTGAGGCTGCCGTCTTTGGCGACGAGGCCAACGACTTTAAGGGCGACGCCGAGCTCGACAAGTCCGGCGACGTCCAGACCCAGATGGCCAGCACCGACAACGCCATCTCCTACCTCGACTTCTCGCACTTCGACGACTCCAAGTTCAACGCCATCAAGGTCGAGGGCGTCGAGCCCAAGAGCGCAAACGTTACCGACGACTCCTTTAAGATCTGGGCGACCGAGCACATGTACTGCTCCAAGGACGCCGACGAGGCCACCACGGCCTTCCTGGAGTTCATGCTTTCCGACGACGTCCAGGGCAAGCTCGTCGAGGAGCAGGGCTTTATCCCAGTCTCTGCCATGAAGGTCGTCAAGGACGCCAGCGGCAAGGTATCCGCTAAATAAGTAATCGCCCCGGAAAGGTTTGCAATGGCAAAACAGCTGCCAAAGCGCGACCTTGAGAACGTGGGCCTGGGCGTCACGGGCGCGTGCGTAGCGCTCGTGACGCTTGTCGTTGCCGCGCTCATCTTTATGGTCGCCCAAAAGGGCCTCTCGGCTTTTCTCAAGGACGGCGTCTCGGTCGTAGAGTTCTTCGCCGGCACCAAGTGGGATCTGGCCAACACAGCCGAAAACGGCCTGCCCTACACCGGCGCCCTGCCCCTGATCGTCACCTCGTTTGCGGTCATGGTGCTCTCCACGCTCATCGCGCTGCCCATCGCCATCGGCTCTGCCATCTTTGCGGTCGAGATCCAGCCTAAGTTTGGCTCCAAGGTCTTTCAGCCGCTTATTGAGCTTTTGACCGGCATTCCCTCGGTCGTCTTTGGCCTGATCGGTTTTCACGTGGTCGTCGGCCTTATGAAGAGCGTTCTCCACGTGAGCACAGGCCTGGGCATCTTGCCCGGCGCCATCGTGCTGGCCGTCATGATCCTGCCGACCATGACCACGCTTTCGGTCGATGGCCTGCGTGCCGTGCCCGACAGCTACCGTCAGGGTTCGCTCGCGCTGGGCTACACCCGCTGGCAGACCATCTGGCACGTGGTGCTCAAGAGCGCCATGTCCTCGCTCATGACCGCGGTCATCCTTGGCATGACCCGCGCCTTTGGCGAGACGCTCGCCGTGCGCATGGTTATCGGCGGTATCGAGGCCATGCCGACGTCGCTGCTGTCGCCGGCCTCCACCATCACCACCACGCTCACCACGTCCATGGCGGTCTATGCCGAGGGCTCGGCCCAGGACGACGTCCTGTGGGCGCTCGGTCTTCTGCTGATGGGCATGAGCCTCATCTTTATCCTGATCATCCATCTCATTGGCCGCAAGGGGGCGAAGGCTCGTGGCTAGCACGCGCATCCATATCGACGAGGCGAGACTCGGGCGTGTCCAAAGGCAGGACCGCATCGCCACGGGCGTGCTGACGGCGATCGTCGCCATCGTCATGCTCATCGTCGTCTCCATGGTGGCCTACATCCTGTTCGAGGGCATCTCGACGCTGTTCCAGCCGGGCTTCCTCACGCAGCCTGCGCGCGCCAACGGAACCCAGGGCGGCGTGCTCTACCAGCTGTTCGACTCGTTCTACCTGCTGCTGATCACTCTAGTCATCTCGGTGCCCATCAGCCTGGGCGGAGCGGTCTTCCTGGTTGAGTACGCGCCGAACGGCCCTATCCGCGACATCGCCTCCACCGCTATCGAGACCTTGTCCTCGTTGCCTTCCATCGTCGTCGGCATGTTCGGCTTTCTGGTGTTCTCGGTGCAGCTGGGCTGGAAGTACTCCATCATCTCCGGCGCCGTCGCGCTCACCATGTTCAACATCCCCATCCTGGTGCGCGTGATTCAGCAGGCGCTCGAGGACGTGCCGCAGGCCCAGCGCGATGCGTGCCTGGCCATGGGCCTCACTCGCTGGGAGGCCACACTGCACATCCTGATTCCCGAGGCCATGCCCGCCATCGTGACCGGCATCGTGCTTTCGGCCGGCCGCGTGTTTGGCGAGGCCGCGGCGCTGCTCTTTACCTCGGGCATGAGCTCGCCGGTTCGTCTGAACTTCTTGAGCTTTAACCTGTCGAGCCCCACCTGCGCCTGGAACGTGTTCCGTCCCGGCGAGTCGCTGGCCGTGCACATCTACAAGATCTATGGCGAGGGCAGCCCCGAGGCCCAGCAGATCGTCTGGGGCACCGCGGCACTGCTGATGATCTGCGTGCTGCTGTTTAACGTAATCGCCCGTATCGTGGGCAAGCAACTGGCAAGGAAGATGACGGCCGAATGAGCGAGATGAATGCAACGCCCGCAACCGAGGCGGCCACGTCCGAGACCCAGGACTTTCTGTCGAGCGTGGGGGAGAGCGAGAGGCGCGTGCGCGTGAGCGGCAAGGCCGTGAGCGACGAGGTCGTGCTCTCCGCCAAGGACGTCAACGTGTACTATGGCGACCACCATGCGCTGCACAATACGTCGCTCGACTTCCACAAGGGTGAGATCACGGCGCTCATCGGGCCTTCGGGCTGCGGCAAGTCGACCTTCTTGCGTAGCCTCAACCTGATGAATCGCGAGATTCGCCGCTGTCGCGTGGAGGGCGAGATCAACTACCGCGGGCGCAACGTGAACACCAAGACCGAGAACACGTACGAGCTGCGTCGCTCCATCGGCATGGTGTTCCAGCAGCCCAACCCCTTCCGCAAGTCCATTCGCGACAACATCACGTTTGCGCCCAAGCGCCACGGCATCACCGACCGTGACGAGCTCGACCGCATGGTCGAGGAGAGCCTGCGCGGCGCGGCGCTGTGGGACGAGGTCAAGGACAAGCTCGACAAGAGCGCCTACGCGCTTTCGGGCGGTCAGCAGCAGCGCCTGTGCATCGCGCGCACGCTGGCGCTCAACCCCGACGTGATCTTGTTTGACGAGCCCTGCTCGGCGCTTGACCCCATCTCGACGCTGGCGATCGAGGACCTGATGTCGTCGATCGTGGCCGACCGCGCCATCGTCATCGTGACGCACAACATGGAGCAGGCGTCGCGTGTGTCCAACCGCACGGCGTTCTTCTACATGGGCGATATGGTCGAGTACGACGAGACCGACGAGATTTTCCAGCGGCCCAAGGATAAGCGGCTGAATGATTACCTCACCGGCATGTTCTCCTAGTCCGGAACATGCTTGAGGCCCGCGGCGGCCACGGTCGCCACGGGACTGATTGGAGAGGCGGGTCATCTCTTGCGGGAGATGGCCCGCTTTTTTGTGTCGTGTGCGCCCCGCCTTTTCGCTGCTATCATGGACAACGTTGAATTTCTACGAAGGAGCAGGGCATATGGCGATTCTTTTGGGATGCGATTCCATCAGCCTAGAGTTTCCCACCAAGCATATTTTCGATAGCGTGACGCTCGGCGTGGGCGAGGGCGACCGCATTGGTATTGTCGGTAAAAACGGCGACGGCAAGTCGACGCTGCTGAGCGTGCTCGCCGGCACGCTGGAGCCCGATGACGGACGCGTGACGCACCGCCGCGGCACCACGATCGGTCTACTCGGCCAAAAGGATCAGCTTGTCGACACCGATACCGTGCATCATGCCGTTGTGGGCGACACGCCCGAGTACGAGTGGGCGTCGAGCCCCCGTACGCGCCAGATCCTCGCCGGCCTCATTAGCGATGTGCCCTGGGAGGGCATGGTAGGCGAGCTCTCGGGCGGTCAGCGCCGCCGCGTGGACCTCGCGCGCCTGCTGATCGGCGACTATGACGTGCTCATGCTCGATGAGCCCACCAACCACCTGGACATGCGCACCATCAACTGGCTTGCGCGTCACTTAAAGGCCCGCTGGCAGCGCGGCCAGGGCGCCATGCTCGTGGTCACGCACGACCGCTGGTTCTTGGACGAGGTCTGCACCAGCATGTGGGAGGTCCACGACGGCCAGGTCGATCCCTTCGAGGGCGGCTACTCGGCATATATCCTGCAGCGCGTGGAGCGCGACCGCATGGCCGCCGTTACCGAGGAGCGCCGTCGCAACATGGCGCGCAAGGAGCTCGCGTGGCTGAGCCGCGGCGCCCAGGCGCGTTCCACCAAGCCCGAGTTTCGCGTTGAGGCTGCTCGCGAGCTGATCGCCGACGTACCGCCCGTGCGTGACGAGCTGGAGCTCAAGCGCCTTGCCGTGAGCCGCCTAGGCAAGCAGGTCATCGATGTCATCGACGTGGATGCCGGCTATGCGGATACCGATGGTGCGCCCAAGCAGGTGCTCACCGATGTGACCTGGCTCATCGGCGCGGGCGACCGCTATGGTCTTTTGGGCGAGAACGGCGCCGGCAAGTCGACCTTGCTCGACGTGATCCAGGGCAAGATTGAGCCCACGCGCGGCCGTGTGAAGATTGGCCAGACGGTGCGCTTTGGCGTTCTGTCGCAGCAGCTCGAGGAACTCGAGCCCTACATGGGTGACACGATCCGCGAGGTGCTCGGCAACTATAAGAAGTACTACGTCATCGACGGCAAGGAGACTTCGCCCGAGAAACTTTGCGAGCGCCTGGGCTTTACGACACAGCAGCTCTGGAGTCGCATCGGCGATCTTTCGGGCGGCCAGCGCCGTCGCCTGTCGCTGCTGCTGACGATCCTGGACGAGCCCAACGTGCTTATCCTGGACGAGCCCGGCAACGACCTGGATACCGATATGCTGGCGATTGTCGAGGACCTGCTCGACGGCTGGCCCGGCACGCTGATTCTGGTGACGCACGACCGCTTTTTGATGGAGCGCGTGACTGACCAGCAGTGGGCGCTGCTCGATGGCCATCTGACGCATATGCCTGGCGGCGTCGACCAGTACCTGCGCCTGTGCAACGCCACCGCCGAGGGCGAGCCCGTGGGTGCACCGAGCGCCAAGACCGGCACGTTTGACACCGGTGCCGCGGCGGCTGCGGCCGAAAAGCCCAAGTCGAGCGGCCAGCCCAATGGCCTTTCCAACGCCGAACGCCAGAAGCTTCGCCGCGAGGTGAGCTCGCTCGAGCGCAAAATGGAGACGCAGCGCGCCCGCGTGGAGGAGGCCGAGGCCGCGATGGCTCAGGTCGACCCCACCAACTACACGGCGCTGGGCGAGCAGCAGACAAAGATCGACGAGGCCCACGCCGCCATGGACGAGTTGGAGATGGCGTGGCTCGAGGCGAGCGAGAGGCTCGAGGGCGAGGAGTAGGCGAGGATGATCAAGGCCGCGTTTTTCGATATCGACGGCACGTTGCTGAGCTTTAAGACCCATCGGATTCCGGCGTCGGCGCAGCAGGTGCTCGACAGCTTTCATGAGCAGGGGATTGCGTGCGTGATCGCCACGGGTCGCCCGACCTATCAGATGCCCGATTGGCTGTTCGAATTGGGTTGGGATGCGTACATTACGCTCTCGGGCCAGCACTGCTTTGATGCCGAGGGGGTTTACCGCAGCTGCCCGATCGATCCGGACGACGTTGCGGTGATCGTGGACCAGGTGGCGCAGGGACGCTACGACTCGCTGTGTATGCAGGGCGAGAACTCGTTTGTGAACCGCCTGTCCGAGCGCGTGGTGACGGCCGGCAACAACGCGGGGATCGTCTACCACGAGGAACCGTTTGAGCGCGCCTTTGACGCACCGGTCTACCAGTTCTGCGCCTTTGTGGACCCGGCCGACGAGCATATCGTGACCGATGCGGTGTCGCATTCGCTCACTACGCGCTGGTGCGATCTGTTCTGCGACATTATTCCGGCAAACGGCGGCAAGGACCTGGGTGTGGCGGCGACGCTGGAGCGCCTGGGCATCGACGCGAGCGAGGCGATTGCCTTTGGCGACGGCGAGAACGACCTGTCGATGTTCTCGGCCGTGGGCACAAGTGTGGCAATGGGCAACGCGCAGGCGACCGTGAAGGCCGCAGCGACCTACGTAACGACCGCCGTGGATGACGACGGCATCTACAACGCCGCGAAGCACTTTGGCCTCGTGTAGCTGCGACCCGGCACTTGGGGACGCTCCTTATCTGCCGGCAGCTGGGGACACTCCTTGCGGGGCGTTCCCATTTTGTTTTCGTCCCGCACGTTTTGTGAAACGCGGCTAACTTTTTGGTCAATGCAGTAAGACATGGTCAACTTTTGCGGTAAAGTAAGCCAAGGAAAGTATCAGAAGGCTAACTAGCAATCATCGCGAAAGGCGGCCCATGGCCCTACGTGAATCCGGAGAAGACTATCTCGAATCGATCTACGTTCTGTCGCAGCGCCAAGGCACGGTGCGCTCAATCGACGTCGCCGAATACCTGGGCGTGACCAAGGCGAGCGTTTCCAAGGCCATGGCGACGCTGGAAAGCAACGGCTATGTCGAAATGGGCAAGCGCGACGTTCATCTGACGGAGCGTGGTCTGGAGGTCGCTCGCCAAATGTGGGAGCGCCACTGCTTTTTTGTGGGGCTGCTCGAGGACGCAGGCGTTTCGGCAGAGGTTGCCTCGCAAGAGGGCTGCCACATGGAGCACTGCCTAAGCGAGGAAAGCTTTGAGAAGCTAAGGGCAATGCTGGGCCGGGACGGCGACCGGGATCAGTAACCCCATCAACCAAGTCTAACTCAGCCAAGGAACCCCGCCAGCAAGCGATGCCCAAGAACCACCGGCGATGTTGCCGCAGGTCCCGGCAGGGATGTCCCCTCCAAAACATTCCGCAGGCAAGTGGCCCCGTTGTCTATAGCCCCGTAGGAGCAGGACAACGGGGCCACATTTGCCGAGGACGTTTTGGAGGGGACATCCCTGCCGGGACCGTCCGAGTACAAGCTACAGGTTCTTGACACCCATCGCGCGCATGGCGTTCAGGATGGCGATGATCGCCACGCCTACGTCGCCAAAGACGGCAAGCCACATATTGGCGATACCCAGCGCTGCCAGCACAAGGATCAGCAGCTTAATACCCAGCGCAAAGATTATGTTCTGCCAAACAATCGACATGGTCTTGCGCGCCACGCGGATCGCGCGGGAAATGTTGGACGGCTTGTCGTCCATCAGCACCACGTCGGCGGCCTCGATCGCGGCGTCGGAGCCCATGGCGCCCATGGCAATGCCCACATCGGCGCGCGTAAGCACAGGCGCGTCGTTGATACCGTCGCCGACAAAGGCGAGCTTGCCCTTGCCACTTTCGGCCGCGAGTAGTGCCTCAACGCGCTCGACCTTGTCGCCCGGCAGGAGCTGCGCGTGGAACTCGTCGAGACCGAGTTGCTTGGCCACAGACGCTGCAACCTCCTCGCGGTCGCCCGTGAGCATGACGGTGCGGTTGATACCGGCGGCATGCAGGTCGCGAATCGTTTGCTCCGCATCGGCCTTAACGGTGTCTGCAATCACGATGTGGCCGGCGTACACGCCGTCAACGAGCACGTGGAGGATCGTGCCGACAACCTCGCAGTCCGGTGCTTCAACGCCGGCCGCGCCGAGCATCTTGGCGTTGCCAACGACGACGTGCTTGCCGTCGATGGTTGCCGTCACGCCGTGGCCCGCGTCGTTGGCGGAGTCGCTCACGCGCTTGGGGTCGACCTCGCCCTGGTAGGCGTCGCGCACGGACTGCGCGATGGGGTGATCGGAGAACGACTCAGCAAGGGCTACGACTTCGAGCAGCGACTGCTCGGTATAGCCAGCCTCGGGGTGCACCGCGACGACTGAGAACGTGCCGTTGGTGAGGGTGCCCGTTTTGTCGAAGACGATGGTGTCCACGTCGGCGAGCGTCTCGAGGTAGTTGGAGCCCTTGATGAGAACGCCCAGCTTGGACGCGCCGCCGATGCCGCCAAAGAAACTCAACGGTACGCTGATCACGAGGGCGCACGGGCAGCTGACGACCAGGAAGGTCAGGCCGCGCAGGATCCAATCGGACCAAGCGCCAGTCACCAGGCCGCCGCCAAGCGCGAGCACCGCGGCAGCGCCAGTGACGGCGGGGGTGTAGACGCGGGCAAAGCGCGTGATGAAGTTCTCGGTGCGCGCCTTCTTTTCGCTGGCATTCTCCACGAGCTCCAGAACACGCGCGACGGTTGACTCGCCAAAGGGCTTGGTGGTGCGCACGTGGATGAGGCCCGTCATGTTGATGCAACCGCTGATGATATCGTCGCCGGTCTTGGCCGGGCGGGGGACCGACTCGCCCGTGAGTGCGGCGGTGTCGAGCTGGGTTTCGCCCTCGACGATGACGCCGTCGATAGGCACGCGCTCGCCGGGCTTGACCACGATCACGGTGCCGACGGCGATGTCATCGGGAAAGACCTGTTCGAGTGTGCCGTCGGCTTGCTCGACGTTAGCGTAGTCGGGCGCGATGTTCATCATGGCACTGATCGACTTGCGGCTCTTGCCCACGGCGTATGCCTGGAACAACTCGCCGACCTGGTAGAACAGCATGACAGCGGCACCTTCGGCCATGTGCGGGTCGGTGTCGGGGAAGAGCACCATGGCAAACGCGCCGATGGTCGCGACGGCCATGAGGAAGCTCTCGTCGAAGGCCTTGCCGCGGCGGATGTTATTGAATGCCTTTTGCAGTACGTCGTAGCCGGCAATCAAAAACGGCACGAGGAACAGCACAAAGCTGGCGTAGATGTTGCCGGGCTCCCCAAATGCGATAGTGAGGGCGCCGAGCTCGTCGAGGGCATAAACAACGGCAAAAATGCCCAGTGCTACCAGGATGCGGTTGCGCTTATGCTCAAGGGACTCTTTCTTCTTGCGCTTCTTCTTTTTCTTTTTGGGATCGGCGGCTGTCATGATTCAAACCTCTCATTTGAGTTTATGAACACTCGCTCATATAATTTCGCGAGCAAAGGCCGCGGCAAGCGCGGCCTCGCAGGTCAACGTATGCGCGGGTTAGAGAATGATCTCGCAGTCCGGCTCGGCGTCGGCGGTGAACTCAACGACGCGGTCCAGGACCTCGTCGAACTTGGCGTCGTCGGCCTCGAGCGTCAGCTTCTGGGTCATAAAGTTGACCGAAACGGACTTGACGCCCTCGAGCTTGGCAAGTTCGTCCTGAAGCTCGCGCGCGCAGTTGGCGCAATCGATCTCGTCGAGCTTGAACTGCTTTTTCATGGTGGGTTCCTTTCCCTGTGTTAGCGGTCTGGGTGCCGGCCGCGCTGATACCGTGGTTGATTGCTATTCGCAGATATGGCTCATGCCCTGGTTAAGCATGGTGTAGACGTGATCGTCGGCGAGCGAGTAGAGAATGTTGCGGCCGTCGCGGCGGAACTTGACCAGGTGCGACTGCTTAAGCGTGCGCAGCTGGTGCGATACTGCCGACTGCGAGGTTGCGGTCGCTTCGGCGATGTCAGCCACGCAGAGCTCGCGGCCCATGAGGGCATAGAGGATCTTGATGCGTGTGGTGTCGCTGAAGACCTTGAACAGGTCGGCCAGGTCGTACAACAGCTCCTCGTCGGGAAGGTCCTCGGGCGAGCAGGTGGTGGGGACGATCAGCTCGGTGGCCTCGATGCCAGTCTTTGTTTCATCAGCGTGGCTGCTCATTGCAACATCCTTTCATATGAACATGCGCTCATATAACTTACTTCCGATTATATGAGCGCATGTTCATATGTCAATACTATTTACGTTAATTTCGATGACTGCTTGCCGCCTCTGCGATTTTCTGCGGGTTGGGAGACATCGACGCAATGCTCGCCAACATATTTCGAGATGTTCGGCCAGCATGCTAAGAAAGCCACCTTGAGAAGCATTAGAACTGTTCATATTTGTACTTTATCGTGTTAAATACCGCGAGAATCAGTTCTTCCTCTACGGGAGTTCCTGCAGAATCAGTTTTATCTAAAGTTATATTGAGCATTGCTGCAGCCAATCTGGCACATCGGTGGCCGAATAAGTCGAAAAATGTAGGTGGACATCCGCAGAGATCGCCTTTAGAAGAGCGAATTCTCAATTAGATCAATAATCGTGTCGTCTTCCGTGCGGTTTTCATCGATTTTTGCGAACATGTCGCATTCCCAAGGCCCATTGATTTCCTCAGCAAGGGCCCCGACGTGTTGCATGTCGTCGGGTTCTGGCACATCGTTGATGCTCGGGTCATCAGCTTGCGGATATTGGCTTGCAATTTCGCGCTTGGCGGCCTCTTCTTCTTTGAGTGTCTCCAGGACGCGGCGACCGTATTCGAAGTAGCGCCGCAAGACAAATTGACGAAGAGTTTCTTGCAGGATGGCGAAGTTATCCGGGAGTCGACCGGGCCATATCTTCTCGCGAATGCGAATCGCTTCCATGACCCGCCTAAAAGCGGACTGCTTGAAAAACGAATGACGACTAACTGTGATAACGGCATATCCCATGTTTCGCAGCGTGTTTCGGCGTTCCTCGTCAATTGATTGCTGTTCGGGCTCGTCGTGGTAAAAGCCGTTGTATTCGATATCGGTCATCGAATTTTCGAGCAGCGCGTCGAGGTAGAAAACCGTCCGTCGCGTTAGGGCGGCGTATCTTTTGGGGACTGGGATCGGATAGTCCGTTTTGATAGCGCGTATGGCTAAGCCACCCATTGACTTGGGCATTGTCAGCATCATGACAAACGCCGTTTCGAGTGGGGAGCGACAGCCTTCGCGTACATAAGAAAGTGCCTTAAGTGCTTTATTAGATCCACGATACCCCGATGCCTCTGAAAAGAAGGCTCTGAGCTCTTCAACGCTGGTTAGGGCTGGGCGCTCGCGATATTGAGTTTCGTCGGACGTTCCAAGCGCGTAGGAGCCGCAGATTTCAAAGTAATACTCAACGAGCTCCGAAAGGTTGAGGTCGGCTGTTGCTTCTAACGCGCACAGCTTGATGTCGACGATGTAGACGTTCGGCTCGAGTTCTAGGTAGCTTTCTGCATCAAACGTATAGCGCGTGCAGTGGCAGATGCAGCCCTTGCGGTGCCTTTTGGCATTATTGGAAAACGTCAGCACATGGATGCTTTCAGAATCGACATTCTTTCTGTTGAGCCATGCTCGCGCCGCTTCCAGGTTGGACGTGGTCGGCGCAGACACCTTGATCTTTTCCATAGATATGGGATCGGTCGCGTGGCTTGCGAGCGAGTTGACTGTTTGGTATACAGCGCGTGCCGTGGTATGTGACAGAACGATTCCCATACGCGCATGATGGCATAGCGGACGCCATATACGCTCGAAACTTCGGGCAACGGTATTGGGGCGCGGCTTATCTTCTGCGAACGGTGGGTTTTTGAGCTGTCGTATTGAGGGGGGGGGCAGCTTCGGCTGGGGAGGTTTCTGTCGGCTGCCCCATTTTGGTGAACTTTAGTTGCGGATTCGTAGCTTCTAAGCGTTTTTGCCGACCGCTCAGATGCCTCACCAACATAATTTGAGTTATTCGGCCTTATCCTATACGAATGGTGTGATCGCAACGTCTTATTCGAATTGATTCAGGTAGATTTATAGGGCTTGGTTGCGAAATTGGGGCGACTATAGCGCTCGATTGCGGTTCAAGGGGCCTCGACTAGTGGTTCAGCTGGCCGAACAACTCGAAAAAAGTAGGTGGGCCAATCTGCCGACTATGTGAAGCATGCGTATTTGCTCGTTTTGATTAAAACTAGGGTGCAGCCATAAGACTGCGCCCTAGTTTACTGCGTGCCGGTGCGTCCAGACGGATTGCACTGTGCCTGGCAGGCGCTCCCGCAGATGGATCGGTTATTTCGCAAACAGGTTCTTGAGGTTGAACTCGGCCTGTACCGTGCGGAGCATGAGGTCGGTGTCGTCCAGACCCAGATGCTGCTCGTTGGCGTCGGGCGCGAGGGTGCCGCGACGGCGTGCCCAGTTCTCGAGCGCGGCGGGGGCGGACTCGCGGGGGAGCGAGCGCACGTCGGCGTCCAGGCTGCGGCAGATCTGGCGCGAGTCGATGACGATGATCTTACCCGCGCGGCGTGCCTCGGCGTAACCGTCCAGGTGAATCTTGAACCAGCTGTCCTCAAAGGCGGCGTTATGCGCCATGTACGGGTACTTCTTCATAAGCTTGAGCAGCTGCTTTTGCAGCTCCTTGTTCTCGCGGAAGGGCGTTTTGCCGTCGATGTCGTCCCAGGTAATGTGGTGGATATTCGACAGCGGCACATCTTCGCCGCGGTAGATGTCGGGCAGGCCGCAGTAGTGTGCCTCGGCGTCATGCGGGACGGCGTCGCTGGTGAGCTCCATGATCTCCCAGCCCACGTTGATGATATAGCCGCGCTCGGGTGCACGGCCGGTGGTCTCGATGTCGATACCGAGCACGGTGCCCTGGATGGGCTTGCGGGCGTAGGCCACGCCGAGCGCGTCGCGGTCGCCGCGGATTTCGCGCATAACGGACGCGGCGGTGCGCTTTTGCATCTTGCCGATGGCGGCGCAGGTGTCGGCATCGGACAGGCCGCGCGAGAGCGTCGCGGGCGTCACGTTGCGCAGACGCGCCTCGCCAATCTGGTCGCACAGGTCGCGGTTGCGGTCGGCCAGGTCGCGCACGGTGGCAAAGTCGAAGCCGGGGTCGCCCTCGGCGGTAAAGTACTCGGTCTCGAGCACCTTGAGGGCCTCCTCGCCCTTCTGGCGCTCGGACTCCATGGCGCCGTGGTCGCCGTAGATAAACATGGGGATAAACGGCTGGCGCTCGTATTCGAGTGCTTGCGATACGTTCATATGCTACTCCTTGGACGGGCCGCGTTGTGCGGCTCGAGGTTACTGAGTTATGGCGAGATGATAGTTTACCATAGGCAACTATTGGCACCGCGCCCGGGACAACTACAATACCCTAGTTGACCGCTAGGACTTTTACAATGCTGCCGAAAGACACGAAAGGTTCCATCTGTCATGGATTTACTGATTGATATTCTGCTCGACGCCGGCAAGGACACGCTGTCGCTGGTGCCGTTTTTGTTGGTGACGTATCTTGCTCTCGAGACACTTGAGCACGTTGCGGGCGACCGCGTCAACGGCGCTATCAAGCGCGCCGGCGCTGCGGGTCCCGTGGTTGGCTCGCTGCTGGGCATGGTGCCGCAGTGCGGATTTTCGGCCATGGCAGCAACGCTGTACGCCGGCCGTGTCGTGACCTTGGGCACGTTGGTGGCGGTGTTCCTTTCGACCTCCGATGAGATGCTGCCGCTGTTGCTTGCCGAGCAGGTTCCCGTGCAGACTATGGCGATGCTTTTGGCTTCGAAAGCGCTGATCGCACTGGTCACGGGTTTTATCGTGGACGCTGCCATTCGCGGCCTGCGCCGTAACGCCCGCGCGCACGCGGCGATTCGCCGTACCGTGCTGGGAACCGCGGCCAACCCGGCCCACGTGAACTGCGCGCACGACGACCACAGCGGCGGTGACATCATCGACGAGGTGGCCGAGGCAGGCGTGAGCGCCGACCACATCCACGAGCTGTGCGAGCGCGACCATTGCGGTTGTGATGAAGACGAGGACGAGCACGAACACGGACATGGCCACGATCACGGTCATGAGGGCGAACATGAACACCATGATGGTCACGGTCACTCTCACTCCCACGAAGGGACGCCTGTCCTGTCGATCATCCGCAGTGCGATCTCGCACACCGTGCAGGTCTCGGTATTCATTTTTCTGGTGACGCTGATTCTGGTCGCCGTGCTCGAGACGTTCGGCGAGTCCGCGATCGAGCAGTTCCTGCGCGGCAACGAGACACTCGCTGTCCTGGGTTCGGCGCTTGTCGGGCTGATTCCCAATTGCTCGGCGAGCGTGGTCATTACACAGCTGTATCTGGAAGGCGCGCTGCAACTGGCGCCGATGCTCGCCGGCACGCTCATTTCCGCCGGCGTGGGTTATCTGGTGCTGTTCCGCACCAACCGCAGCGCCCGCGAAAATGCCGTGTTCCTGATCATGATGTACGTCATCGGCGCTGGCTGGGGCCTCATCCTCTCCGCCGTTGGCCTCTAAGTGGGCCTAAAAAATGGGCTTCAAATAGCCATGCTCAGCGCCTGCGCAATGCGGCGACGCATGGCATTTTGAAGCCCGTTTTTTGTTGAGCCATGGATTCCGAGCGCTCACACCGCTCAAAACAAAAAGGTAGATTTCCGGACATGTCCCAAAAATCTACCTTGGTTAGCGCAGCAGCTCGGTGAGGTTGCGTTTAAAGCGGGCGCGGTCTTCGCTGGTAAATGCCGCCGGCCCGCGAGTGCGTCCGCCGGCGCGGCGCACCTTCTTTTCCTCGTGGCGAATAAACAGCTGCATGTCGATGGTTGCTTTGTCGTAGACGCGCCCGCGCACACCGATAGCGGCGGCATCGCGCCCGAGCACCATGCTCGCCAAGCCAATGTCCTGCGTCACGACCACGTCGCCCGCCTGCAGGCGTTCGACAATGGCAAAGTCGGCGCTGTCGGCGCCCACGCTCACGTCGAGCGTCGTGACCCAAAAGCCGCGTCGCGCGTGCTCGGCATCGCGCGGGTCGTCGCGGCGAATGTGCCGTTCCAGGTTTTGCGTGCTGTTGCCGGCGATAACAACGGCGACGCCCGCCCGCCGCGCGCAGTCAATCGACTCGCGCGTGACCGGGCAGGCGTCGGCATCAATAAAGAGCGTTCGCGGCATCTAGTGCACCAGTTTGCCAAATTGAATAGCGCGAACAATCAGCGTTACGCCAAACACCAGCAGCGCGGCGCCGCTAAAGATGACGAGCATCTTGGCCGACCACAGCGGATAGATAAACACGAACATGCCGGCGATGATGGAAAGTGCGCCGCTCAGGATGGCGAGGGCGCGGTTGGACGAAAGCTCGGACTCCAGAATGGACATGACACCTTCGACAATCCAGCCAAAGCCGGCCACGATAACCACCATCGTGGTGAGCGTCGCGGTCGAGAAGGCCTGGTTGCGCAGGATTATGACGCCGCCCAAGATAATGAGTAGGTTGGAGATGATGCTCGTCACGCGCCAGCCGGTGGGCAGCAGCGGCTCAAAAATGGCAGTGAACAGTCTGATGGCAGCAGTGATTACAAAGTAAAAACCCAGGACGGTCGTCAAAAAGACGAGGGACTTGGCGGGTGCAAAAAGCAGCGCGATGCCAGCAATGAGTGCTAAGACGCCCGTGATGGCGTAGATCCAGCGTACGGCCTTGACGGCTTTGCCCGCCATGCTTTTCTCGTCAAATCCAAACTGGCTCGATTTTTGGTCATCGTTCTTAAAGATGCCCATAATGTCTCCTTTCCGTGCGGCGTAAGCCTTGATCGTTACAACCAGTATCCCCTAAGGGCGCTGACGTATGGGTCGGGGAGGGCGAAACGTAACCCAAAGGCCCCGAATTGTTTCCGTTGTTCCCCACGTCGCGATTTTCTATTCAACAGGTGTAGAACATTGCAGCCCTGTTCGTTATTGCCTACGTTTTAGGTTAGATTTTCCTAAGGACAATTGGCTTGTATTGGGGGTCCCTATGAACGAAGCAGTTCCCGAGGCACCATCGAGTGTCGAATCGATGGCAAAGCAAGGTTGCGAAAAGCTCGGTCTGGAAGCGTTTGATGCGCTGGTCCGTCGTGCCCGTACGTGCCGCCGTTTTGACGAGTCCATGCGCGTGCCGCGCGAGTTTTTGCTCGAGCTGGCGGAACTGGCGCACCTGGCTCCCTGCGGCGCCAATGCTCAGCGTCTGCGCTTTCACGTGGTGAGCGGTGCAGAGGACTGCGCGCGTGTATTTGACGAGCTTGCATGGGCCGGTGCGCTCAAGGATTGGCCGGGTCCCGATGAGGGCGAGCGCCCGACCGGCTACATCGCGATTCTGGCTGAGCGCGCCGTTCCGGGCAAGCCTGCCGCTCCCATTACCGAGGTCGACACGGGCATTGCCGCGCAGACGATGATGCTCGCCGCCCGCAGCGCTACGCCCGAGGTGGCAGCCTGCATGTTCAAGGCCTTTACACCCCATGCGATCGATGCCATGGGGCTCGATAACGACAAGTATGAGCTCAAGCTGATCATGGCCTTTGGCGTTCCGGCCGAGATACAGGTGATCGATGCGATCGATTCCAACCCCGATGGCTCCATCAATTATTGGCGCGACGAGGCGCGGGTGCACCACGTACCCAAGCGTCCGCTTGCCGACGTGCTGCTGTAGTTGTGCGTCGTTGCGGTGCAATCCGGCGGCAAAATCACCACAAAGGCTCCTGTCCCCTTTGTGGTGGTACGAGGGGAGGGTGTGTGGCAGATCTGTATTTGGTGCGGCATGGGCAGACTGAGCTCAATGTGCAGAGCATTTTGCAGGGCTGGCACGATTCGCCGCTTACGGCGCGCGGGCGCGAGCAGGCGCTGACGGCGCGTACGGCGTTTGCGGCGCGTGGCGTGGCCTTTGATCATGTGTATTCCTCGCCGTTGGGCCGGGCGCGGCATACGGCCGAGCTTATCGTTGGCGAGGGCCGTTCCATTGAGCTGGTCGATGACCTGCGTGAGTGGCATTTTGGCTCGCTGGAGGGCACATCAAATCGCGAGATGCCGCCGCAGCCCTGGGGCGATTATCCGGTGGCCTTTGGCGGCGAGTCGGAAGTGCAGCTTCAGTCGCGCATGGTCGCGGCGCTGTCCCGCATCATGGCCAGGCCGCAGCACGACTGCGTGCTGGCGGTTTCCCACGGCTCAGCCTGCCAGGAGTTTCTTGAGTATGTGACTGGTGGGGGAGAGCTGCCCGACAACGGTGCCGTGCTTCATTTTGGCTATTGCGATGGGGCGTTTTCGCTCTTGGGTTGGTAACGAACGAAAGGACCCCTATGAATAAAGATCTGTATCTGGTCCGTCATGGACAGACGATATTCAACCTTAAGCGTATCATTCAGGGGTGGAGTGACTCGCCGCTCACACAGCTGGGCTGCGATCAGGCGGCGCGTGCCGGCATGTTCTTGCGTGCGCGCGGCATTGCGCCCGACCACGCCTACACCTCTACGCTGCACCGCACCGAACAGACCATCGCCAACCTGTGGTCGGGCATGACGTACGAGCGCCTGGACGGTCTGCGCGAGTGGTTCTTTGGCGACTTTGAGGCCGAGCGCGTGATGCTTATGCCCGAGCGCCCGTGGCGCGATTTCTATCGCCAGTTTGGCGGTGAGGGCCAGATGCAGGTGCGCGAGCGCATGGTGACGACGCTGACCGATCTTATGCGACGCCCGGACCATTCGTGCGTGCTCGCGGTGAGCCACGGGTCGGCCATCAAGGAGTTTTTGGATTACGTGAAGGGCACGGAGGCCGACGAGCGCGAGCGCGTGCCGGGCAACTGCTCGGTGCTGCATTTCGTGTTTGACGATACGACCGATACGTTTGAACTGGTTGAGATCTTTACGCAGGAAGACTACGCGCGCGAGCTGGGGCTTGAGCCGCTCGTGGCTGCCGCGGATCCGCAGCGCGGGTAGTTTGGGCGTGGCGGTGCGGGTCGCCGACTTACTTCTCGACGCAAAAGGGGCGGAGATGCATGTACCTGCTGCATCTCCGCCCCCTGTTTGTTGAGCTGCCGATTTTTGTGCTGGGCGGTCTGGTCTTGCTAGAACCGCGCGACCTGGTGCGTGAGCAGACCTGTCGGAACTTGCGGCGCGGCGCCGCTGACCTGCGCGGCGGGGAAGAGCACGGCAACGGTAAAGTTGAACGGCTCCTTGCCGGTGTACGTTCCGGCGGCACGGGCCTCATCGGCCAGCAGCTGCGACGCCCCGGTCAGAGCGGCGGCGTAGGCGGGGTCGTCGGTCAGTGCCGGCTCCGGTGCTTGGTCGAGCATAGCGCGGATGGCCCCGACGGCGTCCTCGCGCTTGACCTCCCACGCGCGGTGCGTAATGCCCGCGGGGTCGGTGACGGCGTAGAGCGACGCGCCCTCTTTGGCGGCGCCCAGGATGATATCCATGACGGGCGAGGCTTCGTAGGCGAGCGAGACGGGGCGGGGCTGAACTTTGAGTTCGGCGATCGCGTGCGCAGCGGCGGCCACGTCAGCGCTGGCATCGCCCTTGCCGCCCGCAAGTACCCTCGTCGGGCAAATCGCCACGACGCCCGTCACGCGACCCGGCTCACCCGAGCATTCGTACACGTAATACGCCGCGCCTGGATCCTTGAGCATTAGGCCGTCAGCAATGGCGCCGCGCAGGGCGTCGTTGCCGCTCAGGATACCGCCCATCGCAGGCAGCGCCTCGAGCACACGGTCCTGAGCCGGGCGGATGCAGGGAAACGGAAGTGCTTTCATGGGCGGTCCTAACGCGCGAGTCGGTTTGTTCGCGGCTTATTATGCCCCAACTTGGCCGTTCGCGTCCCAGAGCACGTTATCGGCGAGCGCGATTAGCACCTGCTGACAACGATTGATATCGGCGTGGGGCACATACTCGTTGGGCTTGTGCGCGAGCGCGAGCGATCCGGGGCCGTAGCTCATACAGTTGCGGTTGCCCGTCTTGCCGGCAATGACGGCGGTATCGGTGTAGCCGGTAAAGAAGCCGACGGTCGTGTCCGCGCCTGTCACATCGTCTGCTGCGCGCTTGAGTGCAGCTAGAAGGGGAGAGGCTGGATCGCGCTCGATGGCGGGGCGGTCGCCTGTCACGGTATAGCTTCCATGGCAGCCGGGGACCGCGGCTTCGGCAGCGACAATGGCCTGCTCTACCATGCGCGTCGCGGCGGCCGTATCAGTCGGCGGGGTCAGGCGCATATCGACCCAGACCTTAGCGTGGTCGGGCACGACATAGGGACGGTAGCCACCCTCGATCTGTCCAAACGTGATGGTCGATGGCCCCAGCTCCTCATGTAAAGGTAGCGTCGCAAACGTGCGACGAAGCGAGCACACGACCTCGGCCATGGCGGCGACGGCGTCGGCGCCCTTCCAAGGCTGGCTTGCATGAGCCGTGACGCCGGCCATCTCGATCTCGAACCACGTGCGCCCCTTGTGCGCCACCTGAATCTGTCCGTCGGTGGGTTCGGTGTCCAGCACCCATTCACGCGAGCCGACCCAGCCGGCATCGATCGCGGCCTCTGAGCCGCGCATGAAGTCTTCCTCGTCGACCGAGCAGATGAGCGAAAAGCCGCGGCGTGGCAGCGCGCCATCCGCCGCCACGCGCTCGAGCGTATGGACCAGTGCGGCAATGGCGCAGGCCAGGCCACCCTTCATATCGCAGGCACCGCGGCCATAGAGTTTATCGTCGCGCACAACCGCCCCAAGCGGTGCGATGTCTGCGTCCCAGCCATCGCCCAAGGTGACGGTATCCATGTGGCAGATATAGATCAGCCGTGGCTCGTCGCTTTGGCCCGGCACGGTGACTTTAAGGTTGCGGCGCCCGGGCAGCACTTCGAGCTCCTCAATCTGCACGGCATCGAGCGCAGAACTATCAAGTTGTGCCAGCTGCTGCTCAATGAGCCTCTTAATGAAGCGCTCGATCTCGTCCTCATACGCGCCCGGGTCTGAGCTGTCGATCCGCACAAGCTCCTGCGCAAGCCGCCAGGCAAAGTCCTCATCAACCATATGCAACCTCACAATCAGTTTGCTTTCCAAACCGATTGTAAGCCTCCTGAGAGATCCGCGACGTGGGCGTGGCAGTATTTACCGTTCGCAGGCCGAGCCAGCGCGTTTACCGTCCGAGCGGGTTCACAAGCGACGCAGCGGGTACGTACCCTTCATGGACGACATGCTGTGCGACATATCTGCCTTTCGGTATCACCGGATACCCCCACAGGTCTTGGCAATAATGCCGGACCTGCCTGATTCTGTAGACGATCCGCGCAGGGAGCACCTATGTGAGCATCCGCTCGTCAAGCATTTCCTGGGCACCCCGTTACACGTGTTGGCGCAGGGCGTCTGCGGGCGCAAGGGCGATCGCATTGTCAGGCATGTTTGGAACGGGGGGAGGCCGTTTGATTCCGTGCGGCAGACGGAGTTTGGCCTCGATGTCGCGTCTCCGCTCTTTACCCTGCTGACCCTGGCTTCCTCGGTCTCAAACGAGCGTCTAATCATGTGCATGTATGAGATGTGCGGCACCTTTGCCGTGTGCAAGATTGCGCCTCAGGTAAAGTCGGCACTTGAGCAGGCATATGGGAGCCGATGGAGTGACGCACGGTCGGGCTGGGAAAACGTAAAGGATGTCTCGGGGAATCCAACGGACTTGTGGAAACGACCTCCCTTGATCGAGCTCTCTGAGCTTACCGAGTACGTCGATAAGATCCCGGGGCTCCGCGGCGCTAAATCGTTCACGCGTGCCGCGAAATGCATTACGGGGGTGGCGGCATCGCCGCTCGAGGTCCAGGCTTCGATGCTGTTTGGCCTTACGAGGTTGCGCGGCGGCGAAGGGCTGCGCCTTACCAATAACGTCGAGATTCGCTTGACGCGCAGTGCCCGCCTGATTTCGGGGCTTGATAGGCGCTATGCCGATATTCTGCTGGCAAATAAGGACGGCAGCCGAGAGTGCCTGGTTGAATGCCAAGGTAAAGCCATACACGGATCCATAGAATCCAAGATCTCGGACTCCGATCGAACGACGGCTTTGCAAGCCATGGGATATCCCGTCGTTCTGATGACCTATGGTCAGCTGGCCGATTCCGATGCCTTCCGCGTGGTGATGGAGCTCATCATGTCCTATCTCGATGTGCCGCTGAAAGACAAGACGCCGCGGCAGCAGGAGCTCGAACGGCGGCTTCGTGAGGAGATTTTTATCGATTGGGCGGGAATGTAGCCGCGCGGGCGGAAAATGGTCGCGCGGACTAGAGTTTTGGTCGCATAATACTTATATTTTGCCTTGGACGGGCCTTAAAAATGCTACCTAGAATAAGTTGTTTCGGAAAATGGACAGTCAACTTACATTCGGCACATAGAGACCGATTTTTACCTACTAAAGTCCCTGATAAAGCTGTTTATCAAAGCGGGTGTGCTTAGCGACTGGAGCCTCACTATCGATTATCTGAAAAAACTTGTTCTGGGTATCATTTTAAAGTCGTCCGGAGCAACAAAATCGCCCCCCGTTTCGTGAAAACGGGGGGGCGAATGGGCGTCGTGGTCTGTCTGGCAGGCTTGGCACCGGCGCTATTTAATCACGCGCACGCGATACATCGACGGAATCTGCTTGAGCGCCTCGATCGTGCTGCCGTCCAGGTGCTCATCGGTGTCGAACATGGTGTAGGCGTTCTCGCCAGCGGACTCGTTGATCATGCGCTGCACGTTGGCGTTGTCCTTGGCGAGAATGGCCGTGATCTGGCCGATCATGTTGGGCACGTTGGCATGCAGGCAAGCAATGCGGCTTGCGGCGCGCGCCTTGCCCATGCTGCAGGCGGGGTAGTTGACGCTGTGCGCGATGTTGCCGTTTTCCAGGTAATCTTTGAGCTCGCTGATGGCCATGTCGGCGCAGTTGGCCTCGGCCTCGCCGGTGCCGGCGCCCGAATGCGTGGTGATAAACGTGTTGGGCATCTTGACGGTCTTGGGCGTGGCAAAGTCGCAGCTAAACCAGCTGAGCTTGCCCTCGCGCAGGGCAGCGTCGACGGCGTCCTCGTCAATGATGGTTTCGCGCGCGTAGTTGATGAGGACGGCGTCGGGCGCCAGCAGGTCGATCTGCTCGGTGCTGATCATGCCGATGGTATCGGCCTTGCTGGGCACGTGCACGGTGAGGTAGTCGCAGCCGCGGCACAGATCCTCGAGCGTGCCCACGCGCTGCACCTCGCGGCTCAGCACCCACGCGTGCTCGACGGAAATGAACGGGTCGTAGCCGTAGACGTCCATGCCCAGATCGACACAGGCGTTGGCGACCTTGGAGCCCACGTTGCCCAGGCCGATGACGCCAATGCGCTTGCCCTTGAGCTCGCGACCCACAAAGGCCTTCTTGGCCTTCTCGGCGTCGACTTGGATCTCGGGGTCGTCGGCGTTGTTGCGCACCCAGTTCATCGACTGCACGACGCCGCGGCTCGAAAGCACCAGCATGCCCAGGACGAGCTCCTTGACGGCGTTGCTGTTGGCACCGGGGGAGTTAAAGACGACGACGCCCTTCTTGGCGTACTCCTCGACGGGGATGTTGTTGACGCCGGCACCGCAGCGGGCGATGGCGCGGATGCCCTCGGGCAGCTCGTAGCCGTGCAGGTCGGTGGAGCGCATCAGGATGGCGTCGGCCTCCTCGGCGGTGCCCACAAACTCGTAGCCCTCGCCAAACTCGACTTTGCCGTCTTTGGTGATGTCGTCGATGGTCTTAATCTTACGCATGGAAAAACTCCTTAGCAGGTTTTGATCTAAACAGGGTGGTTTGAGATGGCTGGTCGGCCCGCGTGCTGCGGGCTAGTTAGATCGCGGGCTCAAACTATGCTGCGCTTCGAAGTCTTTCATGTACGAGGCCAGTGCCCGCACGTCTTCCATGGTTACGGCGTTGTAGACGCTGGCGCGCATGCCGCCCACCAGGCGATGGCCCTTGACGTTTTGAATCTGGTGCTCGGCCGCGCCTGCGACAAAGGCGGCGTCGAGGTCGGCATCGCCGGTACGGAACGTGACGTTGGCGATGGAGCGACTGTCTGTCTGTGCGGTGCCGTGGAACAGCACGCTGTGCTCGAGCAGGTTATAGAGCAGGTTGGCCTTGGCCCAGTTGCGTTCGGCCATGGCGGCAAGTCCACCGGTCTGCTCAACCCAACGGAACACCTTGCCGCACACGTAGATACCAAAGGTGTTGGGCGTGTTGAGCATGGAGCCCTTGGCGGCCTGGGTCTTAAGGTCCATGTACTGCGGCGTCTGCGCAAAGGCTGGACCGTCGGTGATCAGGTCGTCGCGCACGATAACCACGGTGACGCCCGCGGCGCCGGCGTTTTTCTGAGCGCCGGCGTAGATGAGTCCGTAGCGCTCGACGTCGAGCGGCTGCGACAAAAAGCAGCTCGAGACATCGGCGACCAGCGGTACGTCGCCGAAGTTAGGCAGCTCGTGGTACATGGTGCCAAAGATGGTGTTGTTCTGGCAGATGTAGACGTAGTCGAGCCCGCCGCCCGCGGCCTCGGCGGCAATGCGCGCGTTGATGTCGGCCATGGCGGGAATGCGGTCGAAATTGGCGTCCTCGGAGCTCGCGAGCAGCACGGCCTCGCCGTACTTGGCGGCTTCCTTGTACGCCTTGTTGGCGAAGTTGCCGGTCACGACGTAGCCGGCGCGGCCGCGGCGCATGAGGTTCATCGGGATGCCCGCAAACTGCAGCGTGGCGCCGCCCTGCAAAAACAGAACACGGTAGTTATCGGGGATGCTCAGCAGGCGGCGCAGGGTTGCCTCGGCGTCGTCGATGATCTGCTGGTACATGCTAGATCGATGGCTCATCTCGAGCACGGACATGCCGCAACTGCGGTAGTCCATCATCTCGTCGGCGATCTCGGCGAGCACGCTTGTAGGCAGTGCGGCCGGGCCAGCTGAGAAGTTGTGCACACGTGCCATCTTCTAGTTCCCCTCGTAGTCGTTTGAACGTTCGGGATACTTTAGCACAGTGCAGCGCCGGGTGCGACCGCATCACGGTAAAACTCGAGTGCGCCGCTATGATTTACAGGATGGTTACATGGGGGAGGGTTGCCTCGAGGCTCACATACGATCCGCCTCGGCCTTCATTCTATGTTGAGTGTAGCGGAGGGCGGGGACAGATTCACAAGCGCGGTTGTCTGGCAAGTGTGATTTGGGGCAACCTCGTCAAAGCTTCTGAGCTGCGAAAATAACCGTTAACCGGATTTAATTTTGTTGCTCAACATTTGACACTCTGGGCGTGGTAACTTTTTTACCAACAGGTATGATTATTGTCATGTGCGCCGCGCCTGCCTGCCGGGCCGCGGCGCATTCGTGACAGCCTCTGACACCCTTGGAGCGTGCACTGTGGATGTAACCGCAAAAAGCGTTCGGGGGGGGGGTGCTCACCCGCGAGCAATTCCTCCCGCATGAGATGCGCATCGTCGCTGGCCTGCGTACGCAGGGCGTAAGCGACGAGCAGGTCATTGTACGCGTAAAGAGCGAAAACCTCTTTCAATATCCCACGGAGCGCATGGTCGCCAACCGCGCAACCGTGTGCCTTCGCCGCCTCGACGCCATGGTGCCCACGGACGCCGCATGCGCCGCGCGCGGCATCGACCCCAAAACCGCCGTCGAGGCTGCGTTATCCCTAACCGGCCTCATGGCATCCGGTACTCCCACGCAGGCGGACCAGGCCATCTTTTACAGCATGATCTGCCGCTACGATATCGTGCGCGAGTTCGTGCTCATCGAGGTGGGGGAGCGCCTGCAAAACTTCGACTATGCCTTCACGGCGGCTGACCTCAACGCCTTTATGACGCGCTTTACCACGGAGTATCCGGACGCGGCCCGCTGGACCGAGGCCACGGTCAAGCGCATTAAGGGCTCGATTCGCCAGACGCTCCGCCATGCCGGCCTTATCGGCGAGGGTATGGGCCCGGAGTCTGAGCGCCTGTCACCACTCTTCCTCGATTCCGATGTCGAGCGAGCCTTGGTTCAGCTGGGTGAGCAGCCGCTTATCGCGGCCCTTACCGGTAGGGAGGTGATGTAGCGTGGTTCCCGCCAACAGCGCCGTCGACCCCGCAATCACCCCGGCGACGGACATCACCACCAATATCGGCATCCATTCCCGCCAGAGCGTCGTGGCGGCGCATGCCCGCTCCGAGCGAGCCCGCCAGGAATTTGAGCGCCGCGCTCAACTCCTGCGCGAGTGCCTGTGCAGCGAGGACTTTTTGGCCAACAGGGGCATAGGCAATGAGATCGGCTTCCACACCTTTTGTTATGACCCCGCGCTGGAGTTTGAGGCGCGTGCATTATTTGACGCCCTTTCACGCGATGCCGAGGCCGACAAGCTTCCGTGCACGCTCAAGGTCGTGAACCTCTACGACGCCGTGCTGGCAATCCTTAAAGATCTTGATGTCCTTGAGCCTATGCAAGAGCAAGAAGGTGATTTTGGATTAGAAACTGTGTTCGATGATGTGGTGGATTATTGCCAGCCGGATGCTGTCTCCGACCTGATTTTGGATTTGACTCAACCTCGCGAGTCGGGCGATGTGATTTTGCTTGTAGGGGTTGGCGAAGTCTATCCCTTTTTGCGAGTTCACAACCTGTTTGATTCTATGCAGTCTGACTTCCATGATGTGCCGGTTATCGCGGCTTATCCCGGTAGCTTTAATGGCTCGTCTGTCACCTTGTTTAACAGGCTTGCAGCAGAGAACTATTACCGCGCGATCGATATCTCATAAGTCGACCTCGACCCCTGCGTTGTTGGCTGTCGTTCTCCAAATTTAAGGAGCTTAAAATGGATAAAACAATTGTCCGTAATCTCTTTTCGAAAGATATCAACCGTTCCATTAACGGGGTTGTTGTCGTTGACGATAAGAAAGACGAGTCAATCAGGCAAGAGCTTAGCGAGTACGTGGTGACACGTGAGCTGCAGGGGCATTTTGCTACTCTTTTCAATGCTTATAGCGCTTCTTTAGATTCACCGACCAATAAGATGGGCGTGTGGGTCAGCGGTTTCTACGGATCCGGTAAATCGCATTTCCTTAAAATTGCGAGCTATTTGCTTGGGAACCTCAACGTTGATGGCAAGCGCGCTATTTCCTATTTTGACGGCAAGATTGCCGATCCCATGGTGTTTGCTTCAATGGAGCGCGCCTGTTCCATTCCTACGCAGACTCTTCTCTTTAATATCGACAGCAAGGCGGGCTCATGGAAGGGTGATAAGTCATCCGTTGCTGTTCTTTATGGATTTGAGCGTGTGTTTTACGAGGCCCGAGGTTTTTACGGCATTAAACCTAAGCTCGCTCAGCTTGAGGAGTACATTGACGAAATTGGCAAGACTCAAGAGTTTCGCGATGAATTCGAGCGTTTAACGGGCAAATCATGGGTCGATAATCGTAAAACCTACAGGTATAACAAATCTTTTCGCGGGCTTCTTAAAGATACTTTGGGCATGAGCGACGATGAAATCAAAGCTTGGATTACTAGCCCTGATGACGAGCTTCTTCAACCCGATGAGTTCGCCCAAAAGGTTAAAGAATACGTTGATGCTCAAGCAGCCGCCAATGGTGGCGATTTTCGCCTTGTTTTCATGGTTGATGAGGTTGGACAGTTTATTGCTAACGACAACGGCTCGGATCGCTTGCTAAGTCTTCAGACGGTGGTCGAGGAGTTGGGATCGGTTTGCGGCGGCCGCGTTTGGGTAATGGTTTCGAGTCAAGAGGACATTTACAATCTCGGTCTTCCGGGCGGGATTGATACGGGCAAGTTCTCCAAGATTTTAGGTCGTTTCGACACCCGCCTTTCGCTCTCCAGCTCCAGCGTGGACGAGGTCATCCAGCGCCGTGTGCTCGAGAAGACCGCGCCGGCGGCCGATATGCTTGCACAGGTCTACGAGCAAGACGCCGCCGTGCTCAAAAACAACTTTACCTTTGAGGGTGGCTCGCGCTCCGACCTTGCCGGCTACGCTAACTCCAAGGATTTTGTGGCAAGCTACCCGTTTGTGGGCTACCAGTTTAAGCTCCTGCCCGACGTGATGACCGAGGTACGCAAGCACGGTGTCAAGGCCAAGCACATGTCCACGGGCGAGCGCTCCATGCTGAGCGCCTTCCAGGAGAGCGCTCAGACCATCCAACTTGAGCAGACCGGTGCGCTCGTGCCGTTCTGGCGCTTCTTCGACACCGTCTCCAAAGATCTTGAGCATGGCATTATCCAGGTGGTCGACCGCGCGATCCGTGCGGCCGAGGACGCAAAGGGCCTTGAGCCCTATGACGTGCGGGTGCTCAAGCTCCTGTACCTGATTCGTTACATCGGCTACGTCAAGGCCACGGTCGAGAACATCTCCATTCTTATGATCGACGGCTTCGATGTGGATAAGCGTGTCCTCAAGGACCGCGTCAAGGAGTCCCTTGCCCGCCTGGAGCGCGAGAACTACGTGGCGCGCCAGGGCGATACCTATAGCTTCCTCACCGACGAGGAGCAGGAGATTACGCAGGAAATCGCGCGCACCCCGATTGACAACGCGCAAGTGATTGAGTCCATCAAGAAGCGCCTGTTCGACAGCATCTACAACGCGCGCAAGCTCAACCGCGGGGCCAACGACTTCCCGTTTGACCGCTATGTGGACGGCTCAATCCACGGTGGCAGCATGGGCGGCATGGAGCTTTACGTGGCGACTATGGCGAGCGACCTGGGCCGTGCGGACGATACCGAGCTGGCCTTGGCTTCTTCGGGCAAAGCCGTCGTGGCCCTGAGCGATGAGGCGGATTACTGGGAGACGCTCGTCAACGCCGCCAAGATCCGCAAGTACGCCAAGACACGCAACCTTCAGGAGCTCCGGCCGAGTACGCGCCAGATCGTTGAGTCCAAGATGCGCGAGGCGGCCCATAGCGAGAAAGAGGCCGACGCCCTTCTGACCGAGGCCGTGCTCCATGCGCGTTGCGCCGTCAACGGCCGCATGGTCGAGGTGCGTGCAGCCAAGCCTGCCCAGGTCTTTGAGCAGGTGCTGGCACAGCTGTGCGATGTGGTCTTTGAAAAGGCCGACTACATCGGTGCGCCGGTCACGAGTGATTCCGATATCCGCTCCACGCTGGCGGGCAACGTCCAGACGGGGCTCGATGGCATGGATGCGGGCAACACACGTGCGCTCAAAGAGGTCGAGGACTTCCTCAAAGTGCAGCATCAGCGCCATCTGGATACCACTATGGGCGATATCCAGCGCCAGTACCAGCAAAGGCCCTTTGGCTGGCGCGAGGTCGACATCGCCAATGTGGTGGCGCAACTTGTGGTGGAGCAGCGCGCGCAGGTGCTGTTTGGCGGCCAGACGGTCCAAGCTAACGACAGCCGCATGGTGGCACTCCTGCGCAAGGATGCCGATAAGGCCCAAGTGCGCCTTCGCGTGCGCATGAGCGACCGTTTGCTGCGCGCCACGGGCGAGCTTATGCGCGACCTATTTGACCTCAAGACCGTACCCTCCAACGAGGATAAGCTTGTGGCCGAGCTCAAGGAGCATCTTGAGGGGTTGCGCGAGACGTGCCTTGCTATGGCGCGCGACTACTACACGGGCATCAAACCGGCCTACCCGTATCCCGGCGAGGCTGAGTGCGAGAAGATGCGCTCGGAGGTGGCCGACGTCCTTAAGGATCAGAACGAGGCCGAGGCGTTCTTGACCACGTTCACCAAGCACGAGGACCGCCTGTTCGACGCCAAGGAAGACTATGACAGGGTGGCTGAGTTTTTCGATTCCAACCAGCGCGCAACGTTTGATCACGCCAAGGAATTCTTGAGTCGCACGGAGGGCATTGAGTATGCCTCCGACGACATTCCCGGCGCGGTGGAGAATGTGGCAAAGGTGTGCGAGATCCTCAAAGATCCCAAGCCCTACAGCCGCATTAAAGACCTGCAACCGCTGATGGCCCCCGTCGAGGAATACATTAAAAAGCTCCTGGGCATGCGCCGCAACGAGTTCTTGCATCGCATCGAGAACGACCTGCAGGACCTGCAGAAGCAGGCCGAGAGCCAAGATGGTTTTGTCAAGCAGGCCAAGGATGCCATAGCAGACGCCGGCACCAAGTATGAGTCGTTCAAGAACCGCACCCACGGCGTCCAGAGCCTCAACGAGCTTAACGCCCTCGCGGCAAACTGGGAAAGCTGGACCATCACGGCGGCCAACAAGATATACGACGCCGTGGACGCCGCACGCGAGCGTATGGAAAACGAGCGCCGTTCCACCGAGGTCACCAGCACGGGTGAAGTGGTCAAAAAGATCACCAACAAGGGCACCGCTACGCCAAGTCACGGTTCCGTTCCCGTGCCCGTGCCCAAGCCCCAGCGCAAGGTCAAGACCGTGCGTCGCGCCGACCTGGCCAAGCCGAGCCGCCTCACAACCGCAGAGGACGTGGATCGCTACGTGGACGACCTGCGCGCCCGCCTTATGCAGGCGCTTGCATCAAACGACGAGATCCGCATTAACTAACCCGCTCAGCCGCCGGCGCCCAAGCATGCGCCGGTGGCTTATGGCGTTTTGAAAGGTACGGGAACCATGAACGATTCCGCTCTCAAGAACTTCTGCACGTGGGCCCGCGTGGAACTTATTAACGGCGTGGAGGCGCAGATGGTGCGCTACGGCATCACTGAGCCTACGCTCGCGCCCGCTGGGTCCGAGACCGTCAACGGCCAGCCTCTGAGTCCGCTCGAAGTTGAGCAGCGCGACGAGCTGCTGCGCCTACAGGCCGCAGAGGGGCACGACGCCCTGCGCGACCGTGCGGCCTACACCTGGTTCAACCGCATCGTGGCCATTCGCTTCATGGACGCACGCGGATGGCTTCCCGGCCGTATGCGCATGCTGAGCCGCGCGGACGGCAGCCATGGCAGCGAGGCCGTGGAGAACGCACTGGACGTGGAGATGGCGACGGCCGATACCGATCGCATAGCCGAGCTCAAGATGGCGGGCTTGGATGAACCGCTGTGGCGCTATCTTTTTGTGGCTCAGTGCGAGGAACTTGCCGATTGCCTGCCAGGCGTCTTTGAACGCGTGGGCGGTGCCATGGAGCTGCTGTTGCCCCAGGGCCTCATGATGGCCGACGGCGTAGTGGGCAAGCTCAACGCCGTTATCACTGACGAGCGCTGGCGCGAGGGCGTGACCGTTCTGGGCTGGATGTATCAGTACTACAACGCTGACGTAAAAGACGAGTTCTTCAAGTCAAAGCGCAAGGCAGCGGCGGCGGACATCGCGCCCGCCACGCAGCTCTTCACCCCTGAGTGGATTGTGCGCTATATGGTCGAGAACTCGCTCGGCCGTCTGTGGATGCTCAATAACCCGGGGAGTTCGCTGCGCGAGTGCATGGATTATTACATCGAGCCCGATGCTGAGCACGAGGACTTCATACGCATCTCGAGCCCCGAGGAGATAACTCTCTGTGACCCCGCATGCGGCTCGGGCCATATCCTGGTCTATGCGTTCGAATTGCTCTTCCATATGTACGAGGAGCGCGGCTATCGTGAGCGCGAAATTCCCGAGCTTATTCTTACTAAAAACCTTGCGGGCATGGAAATCGATCCCCGCGCGGCGCAGATCGCGGAGCTGGCGCTTGCCATGTGCGCCCGCGAGCACGATCGTCGCTTCTTTAGGCGTGGCGTTGGCGCCGACGTTACCGTGCTCTCGAGCATTCCGCTGGGGGAGGACGAGCTGCCGGGTAACAAGAAGCTCGCCGAGGAGTTGAGTCATTTGGGCGAGATTGGCTCGCTGCTCAATCCTTCAGAGGCCGAGATTGACGAGCTCAAAGCTGCCGCCGCGAGCTGTTCCGACGACCTTTTTGCCTCTGCGACCAAAACTAAGCTCGAAGGCGCCGCCGCCATCTGCGAGAAGCTGTCCCGTCGTTTTACCTGCACCGTGGCTAATCCTCCGTATATGGGCAGCAGCAGCTTTAACCCCTTCATGAGCAAATGGGTCAAGAAGAACTACTCTGACGTGAAGAGCGACCTGTTCTCTTCGTTCATCGTGCGCATTATGGACTTTGCCAACGAGCACGGCGAAGTTGGAATGATGACTCCGTTCGTTTGGATGTTCATCGGTAGCTACGAGAAGCTTCGAAATAGGCTTATCGATGACAAGACCCTAACCACGCTCATTCAGCTCGAGTATTCTGGCTTTGCAGGGGCAACCGTGCCTATCTGCACATTTACCTATCACAATTCGCATATCGATGGCTATAAGGGCGGATACGTTCGTCTTGCCGATTTTACTGGTCCCACGGTTCAGGCTCCCAAGGCGCTGGAGGCCATCCAAAACCCCGACTGCGGCTGGTTCTACCGCCGCGACGCCGAAACCTTCAAGAAGATCCCCGGCACTCCCATAGCCTACTGGCTTGGACAAGGGGCGCGTCTTTCGTTCAAGGAAGGAACGCCATTGTCTGTGATCAGCTCACTAGCGCAGGGGCTAAAGTGCGGCGATACCGATCTTTTCGTTCGATGCTGGTTCGAGTGTTCGAATCGGGACGTCCTAGGCGTTACGGGAGATCCATCTCGAGCGAAGTGGCACTTTATGCTTGATGGGGGCGACTACAGAAAGTGGTCAGGAAATCAGATAGATGTTGTTAATTGGCTGGATGATGGGCATGAGATTAAGACTAATAGGGACAAAAATGGAAAAGCAAAAGCCCGTGTCCAAAATGAACGTTTTTACCATAAAAACGGCGTGTTAACCTGGTCAGCGCTTACAAGTGGTCCGATTAGTGTTCGAAATTGTTCGGACAATTCTATTTGTGGCGGAGCGGGCTATTACATTGTTCCGGTTAAGCAGGAAGACAGGCTATTCATTCTTGGCCTGCTTAATAGCTCTACAGCGCAATATATTAAGCTGGCGTTGAGCCAGACTTTTAATAATGAAGTTGGAGACCTTAAACGCATCCCTGTCCACGGGATAGATTCTTCTAATGAGGAAGTTTTGAAATTGGTTCAGGAATCACTCCATGCATCCGAACTTGACTGGGACTCGTTTGAAACCTCCTGGGATTTCAAACGCAACCCCTTGGTTTAGGTGAGATTCATGTTCGAAACAGTATCAGCAAATAAGGTTGTGTTTGTTGAATCTAATCCTGCATGGGTTAAATGCGGTCTATCTCAGAAGTCACTGGGCCCTGTGCTTGCCCCGCTTCTTAGGTTCTTCGTTGTCGAAACCCCAGCTCCGGGGCTGTCTAGCAGAAGCATCCCGGTATCTGAATACGGGTGGGATACTCCCTGGAGAAAACCCCAATATTTGAATAAAAAACTTAAGGCAGCAAGCTCAAACAAATCTTTATATTGGTCCGCTGCAACCATTGGCGATATGGAACAGGCTTTGCGGAGCGCTGATTTGTTTGATTGCGGTGACATTGTGTCAAAGCCCTTTGAGTCTGCGGTCTTTTATGACGCTAAAAGTAATCAAACGCTCAGCTTGTTTTATCACTTAAGAAATGGATTTGCTCACGGTAGATTCTGCGCGTTTAAGGCAAAAGGCGATATATGGTTCGCAATCGAAGATGTTGCAGGTAAACGAGGGAACGATCCGGCGACTGATGTTAGAAGACTTACGGCAAGAATTCTGATTAAGAATTCGACATTATGTAAATGGATGAAGTTGATAAAGGCTGGGCCTAGTATCTGCTGATGGGCTTCAGCCCGCGTTGGGTGATGGACTGGCTATGAGTAACGAGTTGAGAAATGACATTGAGCGTGTCTTCTGCGCGCCTGACGCAGCTTGCAATATTTAACTTGCGATTTCGTTGAAACCCTGGCGCGTTTCCTACAAATGCTCGATGCAGCGAGCGAATTTTCCAGAGTCGATGGGTAATGCCGAGATGACCTTACATCCCTTCGCTTCTAGCTTATTTCCCTCCTTGACGAATCATCAACAATGAAAGGACGGCCCACCATGGCCACTTTACTTCAAGATAAATACGAGGCCCGCAAGGCCGAGGTTAATGCTCGCTTTGAGCGGCTTCGCGCTAATGAGGAAGAGCTCAACCGAATCTTTGCCAAGATCTACAACATGGAGGGCGAGGTGCCCATCGAGGTTGAGGATAAGTACGTCTCGGTGGCGCGCATCTTCGATACCGCCGATGAGATTCCCGAGAGCTATAAGGGCAACAAGTACGTGCGCACCAAGCGCGACGAGATCACCTCGCTCATAAGCTATGCCGTGGGCTGCATGTTTGGCCGCTATTCGCTGGATGTGGACGGGCTGGTCCTGGCCGATCAGGGCGCCACGGTCGACGACTATCTGGCTAAGATGCCCGATCCCGCGCACGTGACCTTTATGCCCGATAGCGACAACGCGCTGCCCATTACCGATGACGAGTACTTTGACGATGACATCGTGCGCTACTTTATCGACTTTGTGCGCACCGTGTACGGCGAGGAGACGCTTGAGCAGAACCTGGCCTTTATTGCCGAGGCACTCGGCGGCAAGGGTACCTCGCGCGAGGTGATTCGTGCCTATTTCCTAAAGGATTTCTTTAAGGACCACTGTCAGACCTATAAGAAGCGCCCCATCTACTGGCTGTTCGACAGTGGCAAGAAGAATGGCTTCAAGTGCCTTGTTTACATGCATCGCTATCAGCCCGACCTGTTGGCTCGCATCCGCACCGACTATGTGCATGAGCAGCAGGAGCGCTACCGTGCCCAGATCGGCTATGCCAACGATGCCCTTGCCAGTGCCGAGCGCGGCGAGCGCGTGCGTTTGGATAAGCGCGTCAAAAAGCTCAACGACCAGCTCAAAGAGACCATTGTCTATGAAGAGAAACTGCACCACTTGGCAGACCAGATGATCAAGATCGACCTGGATGACGGCGTCAAGGTCAACTACGCCAAGTTTCAGGATGTGCTGGCAAAGATTAAGTAACTGCAAATACGGTAAGGATATTCATGCCCAAGATCGATGTAGAAGAACAGCTCAAGCTGCGTTTTTTGCAGCCGTTGCCCGCATGTATGCTGCGCCGTGTGGTGATTTGGCACGATGCGGACGGCGAGTTTGCTCCTGAGTTTGAGCGATTGGCTGCCGAGGGTTTCGACGGCGCGGGGGCCGATGACGGCGTTATGCCCGCTCACGGTGACTTTGAGCGCCCAGTGCGCTTTGTTGAGGCCTGCGAGGGCCACATGTTTGCCGTTAAGAAGCTCATCAACCGCGATGACCTTGCGAGCGATATCTTGCTGTATCGCCGTTGCCCGCGCGGCAGGCTTGAGGGTGATTGGCTTGCCGATGTTGAGCTGTATGCAGATCAGTTCCAGGCTGACTATCTTTCGCTTTTGGCCGATCAGCTGGGCATCGAGAATATCGACGCCGTGCGCGAGAGCCTGCGCGAGCACAAGACGTTCTTTGATGCCAAGACCCGTTGCGCTAAGTTTGCCGCGTGTGTTCCGCATGCCTCGGGCGCATCCGATATCGAACTCGGCACCCTTACGGTGATTTTTGGCGGTAAAGAGCTTGGCGACGCGCGCCCCGCGTTTGTGCTGCGCGGCTGTATGACCACGCTGCTGCACGAGGGCCCCGAAGCGCTGGCCGAGTTGGTGGACAAGTACTGCGTGCGCGATGTCCTCTCTGCCTTCATTGTACGTTGCTATGGGTTTGAGGGGCCGCTGTATGAGCGTGATTCGCTGCTTGCGCTGGCATCCCATATGCTCATCACGGCGTCATCCACCGCGCTTCCCGAGGGAGCGCTCAAGGGACTCGAAAGCTATGTGGCTCCCGCCTACGGACCCTATTGCCTTGAGGCAGTGCGTACGTGGGACCAGACTGCTGATGCTCAGGCGTCGAGCGAGGATTTATTTGAGATCTGCCGTTTGGTGGAGGATGCTCGCGGGCTCTTTGCGCGGTTTGAGGCTCTGCCGATCGATGTGCTAGCCTCGCTTGATGTGTTCCCGTGCGTCAATGAGGCCGTGCTCTCGCAGCTGTTCAGCTCGTTTGCTCAGGGTGCGGACCGTGTTGAGGACGCGCGCACTTTTGCGTCGCGTCGCTGCGACCTGAGCTGGTACCGCCGTGTCAAGAGCTACTTTGACCTGCTTGTCGCTGTGGCCGATATGTGTGCGTTTAGGCAGGCGCATGCGGGCGGGTTCCATCTGGCGCAGCCCCAGCAGGTGTGGGATGCCTACACGTCCGATTGGTATGCCATGGACGCTGCCTATCGCCATGTGTGCACCGCGTATCTGCGGGCGCGTTCCGTCGAGTGCGATGTGCTCGAGGAGCCTGCCCGAGCTGTGGTGGACTGGGCGGAGAATCTTTACAGTAACTGGTTCTTGGCCGATGCCAATGCCTGCTGGACATCGGCTGCGCAAGGGGAGTGGGCCGATTGCGGCTACATCGAGGGTCCCGAACGGCAGGATGAGTTCTACTGGCACGTGCTGCCCACCTTTGTGGGCTCTGCCAAAACGACGATCGTCATCGTGAGCGATGCGCTGCGCTATGAGGTTGGCCGCGATGTTGCGACGCTGCTCGAGCGCGAGCGCGGCGGCAACGTCAAGGTCTCTAGCATGCAGGCGGTCTTTCCCTCCATTACCGAGGTGGGTATGCCCGCGCTGATGCCGCACCAAGCGCTTAAACTTGCAGCGGATGGCTCGTTTGTGCTGGCTGACGGCATGCCCACTGCGACGACTCCGCAGCGCGAGGCCGTGCTTACCCACGTTGAGCCCACGGCCCGCGCTTTGCGCTCGAGCACATACCTCAACATGGCAGGAACCGAGCGCAAGGCGCTGCTCAAAGACTCCAAGCTCGTTTATCTCTACCACAACAAGATCGATGCCACGGGCGAGAAGGCCGCTACGCAGGATGACGTTTTCGATGCCTGCGCGGATACCGTGGAGGAACTTGCCGCGTTGGCGCGGCGCGTGTGCACCGACGCCCCGGGCGCGCGTGTTGTTATAACGGCGGATCACGGCTTTATCTACACACGTCGGGAGCTCAACGAGTGCCAGATGCTCGGCAAGCCAGACCTTCCCTTCCTTGACGCTCCCGTCATGCACGGCAAGCGTCATCTTGTGGTGCCCAACGAGGCCGTGGCTAGGCTTTCGGACGAGGCACGCGGGGTGTTTGTTAATGTTGACATGGGACGTTTGGGTGCCGGCTTTGAGGGGTTTGCCCCGCGCGAGAACGTGCACTTTAAGCGTCCCGGCGGCACTAACAACTACGTACACGGCGGCATGAGCCTGCAGGAGCTTTGCGTGCCCGTTATCGGATTTTGGCGTGCGCGCTCGGGTTCCAAGGACTTTGTCGATACGCGCGCGGCGACGCTGCGCGTACTGAGTGAGGGGCGTCGAGTGACCAACTCGCTCTTCTCGGTCAACTTGATCCAGGAAGAACCCGCCCAAGGCAAGGTCTTGCCGTGCGAGTACGAGCTGGTGTTTACCGATGCAAGCGGCAACGAGGTGAGCGATACGGTTAAGGCGCATGCCAACAAGACTTCTGTTAACTCGCAGGAGCGCGTTGTGCATGCCAAGTTTGCGTTGCGTGCGGCGGATGGATTCTCGGCCAAGGGTCCGTACTATCTGGTCTGCCGTGAGCGCGAGACGGGCAAGATCGTTTGGCGCGAGACGTACACCATCGCTGTTTCGTTTGCCCCTGTTGCTGACTTTGGTTTTTAGGAGTGTGCCCTATGTTTGATAGTCACGACGACGATCTGTGGGAAGTTCCCTCGATTGATGTGAATGTGCCGGTGGAGGCTGTGCCCGCGGTGGAGGCTGTGCCTGTCCCAGAGGCCGTGGCTGCTGCGCCCGTCGAGGCTGTGGCGCCTGCCGAGGACGAGCCCTCGACCGATGACTATGTCCAGGCCGTGGCCGAGGCTCCCGAGGACAACGGTTACGACATGGATGGACTGGACGGCAAGCTGCTCGAGCACTTTGGTGGCAAAATCGTGCGCAAGGACCTCACGGCCCTTATGAAGCGTGGTGCCAACGTGCCCACCTTTGTGCTGGAGTACCTGCTGGGCATGTACTGCTCAACCGATGACGAGGACGCCGTGGCGGAGGGCCTGGAGCGCATCCGCAAGATCCTCACCGATAACTACGTGCGTCCCGACGAGTCCGAGCGCATCAAGTCCAAGATTCGCGAGCTGGGTCGCTTTACCATTATCGATAAGGTGACGGCCAAGCTCGACGAATACAAAGACATCTACGTGGCGTCGTTTGCCAATCTGACTATTGAGCCGTTTGTGATGCCGGCCGAGTACGTGCGTGACTATTCCAAGATTCTCCAGGGTGGTATTTGGTGCATTATGAGCATCGAGTACCGTCATCCCATGGAAGAGGAAGACGAGTTTGGCATGGAGGTCTTTGGCGACGATGCGCCGCGCCGCTCCAAGGCCAAGCGCAAAAAGCGCGGGCCCGAGGACTCTCCGTTTAGCGTGGCGTCGCTCACGCCTATCCAGATGCCCAACCTGGACCTGGAGGCCATGATCGACGAGCGCCAGTATTTCTCGCGCGACGAGTGGCTCAACATGCTGCTGCGCTCTGCCGGCTATGAGCCCAGCGAGCTTTCGGAGAAGGAGCGCCTGCACTTTATCGAGCGTATGGTGCCGCTGATCGAGCGCAACTACAACCTGTGCGAGCTTGGCCCCCGTGGCACCGGCAAGAGCCATATCTACAAAGAGGTTTCGCCCTACGCCATCTTGCTTTCGGGCGGGCAGACCACCACGGCCAACCTGTTCGGCCGTATGAACTCCATGCGCGCCGATCGCGTGGGCCTGGTGGGCCATTGGGATTGCGTGACGTTTGACGAGGTCGCCGGCATGCGCTTTAAGGACACCAACGCCGTGCAGATCATGAAGGACTATATGGCGAGTGGCAGCTATGCGCGTGGCCGCGACCAGATCAATGCCGATGCCTCCATGGTCTTTGAGGGCAACATCAACGACACCGTGCAAAACGTTCTTAAGACCACGCACCTGTTTGACCCGTTCCCGCCGGAGTTTAACAACGATTCGGCCTTCTTCGACCGTATCCACTATTACCTGCCGGGCTGGGAGATTCCCAAGATGCGCTCGAGCCTGCTGACCGGGCATTACGGCTTGATCACCGACTGCCTGTCGGAGTTTTGCAAGGAGATGCGCCGCAAGGACTTTACGCATCATATCGACCGTTATTTCCGCTTTAACAGCGACTTTAACAAGCGTGACGAGATTGCCGTGCGCAAGTCCTTTAGCGGCCTCGCCAAGCTGCTGTTCCCCGACGAGGCTATGGACAAGGACGACGTTCGTTGGCTGCTGGACTACGCCATCGAGGGCCGTCGCCGCGTAAAGGAGCAGCTCAAGATTATGGCGGGCGTCGAGTTTATCGACGTCAACCTGGGCTATATGGATGCCGACAACCCGCAGGACGTGCATGTGGTACGCGTGCCCGAGCAGAGCGAGGACACGCTGATTCCCGACGGGCCGCTGCTGTCCGGTCACGTGTTTGGCGTGGGCAGGTCGCAGGGCGGCGAGGTTGCCGTGTACAAGCTGGAGAACAAGGCCGTTGCCGGCGAGTGCAAGTTTAAGCACGAGGGCGTGGCCTTTAACAAGCCGGTGCGCGATACGCTGGAGGCCGCGTTCGACAACTTTGTGAACCTGGCGAACCGTGTGGCGCCGGGCATGCACATTGGCTCCAAGGATTATCTACTGTTCTATAACGACCTGCAGAGCAAGGGCCTGTCCGAGGAAGTTTCGCTTGCCGAGTTTGTGGGCCTGTGCTCCGCGGCGTGCAACCGCCCAGTGATGCCTGCGCTGGCGGTTCCGGGAATCTTGCGCATGTCGGGCTCTATGGATGAGATCCGCGGGCTCGAGGACATCATGCGCGTGGCCAAAAACGCCGGCGCCAAGCGCGTGATATTGCCGCTGAGCGCCATCGCGGGCCTGCAGAGCGTGTCGTCCGAGATTATCTCGGGACTGAGCCCGGTGTTCTACATGGATGGCGACCCGGTCGACGCCGCGAAGAAGGCGCTGGATCTGTAGGGGTGCGGGCGTGCGGGCTTGCGTACGCGTGGGCCCGCGAGCGTGTTGGCGTGTTCGGGTAAGGAGGCCTGCCATGGCAGACGAGCGTTCTGTTGGTGAGCTGCTCGACGAGCTGTTTGGCTTTGAGTCGGTGGCCAAGCGGCAGACGGCGCTTGAGCAGTACGATCGCGGGGAGTTGGTGCGCAATGCGCGCTCCCGCGAGCTGCTGGGCGTGCTTAGGGGCGTCGAGGCTGCCGAGCACGCTGCGCGCGAGTCTGCCGTGCGGGCTGTTGACGGGTATGTTCGCCGTGTTGAGGGCGCTGCGCTTGCACGCGCTCGTAAGCAGGCAGGTGTTGTGGGCCCGCTGCAGATGGAGCGCCGCTATGCTGCCTTTTTGCGCATGGAGGACAAGGCCGAGCTGTTGACCCGTCTGGAGCAGACACTTGCGTTTATCGAGGTAAAGCTGCGCGCCAATACGGCGGACAGGGTTCGTGCGGCATACGATGCCGCGGAGGCTTTGGTGTTGCGGGGCGTGGCGCGCCTGAGTGACGTGCGCGTTGTGGATGCCGTGCCCCTGGATGCCGATCTGCTATGCACGCAGTTGGAGCAACTGCGTTGCGCCGCCGACGCAACGGACCTTGCCGGCATGATTACGGCGACGTTTGAGTCCGAGCTGAGCGCGACCGGACCGCAGGGTGTTGACGAGCTTGCTGGTGGTGTTGCCGGCGACGTAGCACTGAAGCGCGAGCTGACTAACGTGCGCGGCGCTGCGCAGCGAGCGCGCTTGGCAGCCCAAGCGTACCGGGCCGAACGCGCTGCCCGCGTTGCAGGGAGCACGGTGGAGCCGGTATCGTTGCCGGGGCTTGTTTGCATTACGTGCGAGACGGGGTGCGATGCCGGGGAGCTTGCCGAGTTGCTCGCTCAGGTTAAGAAGTCGTTTGAGACCTATAGGCGCGTTGTTGCCGACGGTGGGTTGTTCCGTGCCTTTGGCGCTGGTTCGCTGCACGGGATTTGCCGCGGCAGTAGTTATTTCGACTACGATGATCGGTTTGACGAAGACGTGTTGGTGGGTGAGTACGATGGTGTTACCAGGCATAATGTTCGGCGCGAGGTTGCGATTCCCGAGCTTGTGGACGAGGCTTCGGCCGACGGCGGCGACTCTCTCGAAGTTGCCGTGGCGCGCATGCGCGAGTTTAACGGACGGCGCTATGATGGAGTGCTGGACGAGGATCCTGCGCGCCATGTGAATGCGTTTTGGTATGGACTCAAAAAGCTCAGCCAGTATTGCGAGGCCGCTGTGCGTGTGGATGAGCGCGCTTGGGATTGCTTTATCGATAAGGTTCAGTTTGCCTATGACGAGCCCGCGGGGCGCTTGGCCACGCAGATGGACGACAAACAGGTTGCGGCTTTCGTTGCAGCCGTGAATGTGCTCGGCGCTGCTGAGTAGGGGCCTGATCCGGTAGGGGGTTTCACCATGAAGATCGATGTTGATGTTGACCAGCTGCGCGAGAGTTTACTCGACCGTGCGGGGAGTGCAGCCGGCGTGGGCTTTCCAGTCGCTATGCTCGACGTAATGGATATCGAGGACGAGTCGCCCCAAGAGCTCCTAGCCCGAGCCGAACGCGAAGGCCTCGACCTCCGCGATTTTGCCGTTGACGATGACTAGGAATGTGACAAGGGTAGCTAATTTGGGACGGGCGTCTGCATCCACAGCTGCTCAAAATGCACGATAAGCCGTCGCAATGGAGTCTAATGAGTTCGCGACAGTTCTATTTTGACTGCACGCTGGCTAAGTGAGTAGGCTTTATTGCAAATCCTGAGCACACGACAAATTCGCTTCAACAAACCCGCAGGTCACAGAGTTGTGCTTTGGTGACGTGGTCGGCGATTCGGCAAAAGTCTACTCACTTAGTTTTGCGAGACGCAAATTGCCCGCAATGTAGCTAATTTGGGACGGGGGTCTTTTAGCTACCTGTACCTCCCCTAGAGGCTAGGTAGGAATTGCGGCAACGTTACGCATAAAAAATGCCGGGGGGATCCCCCGGCCCTTGACTGCCCTCCATAAAGGAACGCAATCCATTTATACCATGGTTGCGATAAGAACGGCTGGCTCACTCGATTCTCTTTTTCCTCAGCTTCTTGACGAAGTTCTTTTTGAATGGGGCAATCGAGCCGAAGAATTCCGTGTCTGTTTTGGTCGCTGTCCCATTCTGGAATTTAAGGAGCGTGAGCTCAATTCCGCAAATATAGTCGGCGACCTGGGAGAGTCGGTATGTCTTGGGCGAAGCGTCGCGATATACCGTGGCCTTTTGGGAAATGGCCTTCTCGATAGCACCATGAAGTGCTCGCGTTACAACGCTTTGGCCTCCGTCGTAGTAGATCTTAACGTGGTCAAAGCTCTGTATATACGCCAAGTGATCTCTGAGAAATATTGTTACGTCGCGCTCGATCTTTGCGGAGAGCTTTTGCGGTTCGTAAAGGCCCTGTTTCTTATCGTAGATGAAGGGCTGATAGGTGATGGGGGAGCGGTCTACAAACTGGCGGAATAGGCTGAGCTGTTTCTTTCTGTTGCGAATGTTGACCCATTGATAATCATCGTGACCAGTGAGAAGAGGCCCAAAATGAAATGGCATAATATCGAGCTCGCAGTCTTTAACGTTGCGCTCGTATGGGCGATATTTGCATTTAGCTCTATTGCCTGCTCATGAAAAACAAGGGTAACGATGTAGTAGCGAGATACGGGACCCGCGTCACCAGATTCGTCGATAAAGATCGACAGTTCCGTCATGAGGTGACCTCCAATTACGCAAAAAAAATGCCGGGGGGAAGCCCCCGGCTCTTGGAGGTCCCTCTATTCGAGGGTACCAACCCTTTTATACCACGAGACGAGGAGTCTATTCAAGTAGAAATTATAATAAGCAAACACATGTTCGTCAATCTACCTGCGGGTATAGGAATACAAGGAGGGGCTGGGGTAGCTGTGCCTCTGGCCCCTATGACGCCAGCGTGGCGATGACGGCTTCGTCGCCGGCGTATATTAGGGTGTTGCCATCGGGGATGATCGTTTGGCCTTCGCGCTTGAGCATCACCACGATAAACGGGTGCTTGCCCTGCGGCACGTCGCGCAGGCGCTGACCGGCCAGGCGACCGTGGAGCGTCACGGTGACCTCGCGCAGCGTAACCTCGGCACGCTCTTCGAACGTTGGGGCTGCCATCACCAGAAGGTCGCCTTCCTCGATGACGGTATCGCCGTTGGGCAGTACCGGGTGCGCCCCGTCGCGCAGCACCAAGACCACGAGCATGTCCGTCGCGCTGCCAATATCGGCGAGCGAGCGCCCGGCAAACGGATGGCCAGCGCCCACCTTGAGCTTTACAAACGACATGCCGTCCTCGTCGCGGTAGTCGTTAAAGGTGCGGCGCACGTCGCCGGCCGCATCGATCATATCGAGTTTCTTCGCCACCGCCGGCAGTAGCGAACCCTGCACCACAATGCTCGATACGGCAATCACAAACACCAGGTCAAATAGGTCGTGTCCGCCGGGAACGCCGGCCACCACAGCAAAGAGGCTAAAGAAGACCGAAGCCGCGCCGCGCAAGCCCGCCCAGCTTACGAGCGCAACCTGGCGAGGGCTCGTCTTAAAGGGCGCCAGCAGCAGACCGACGGCGATGGGGCGGCTCGCAAAGAGCATAAACGCCATGAGCGCAAGGCCGGGTAGCAGCATTTGCGGCAGGCGCGCGGGCGTGACGAGCAGGCCGAGCAAGAAGAAGATCGTCATCTCGGCCATCTCGGTAAGGGTGTCAAAGAAGTGCGCCATCTCGACCTTGCCGGTGATGTCGCTCGCGCCCAGCACAATGCCTGCCAGGTATACGGCCAAAAAGCCGTTGCCGCCCAGGTAGCTCGGCAGTGCGTAGGCGACGATCGCCACGGCGAACAAAAAGATAGTCTGCGCGCCCTCGGCCGTTGCGTGTGCGCGCTCAATCAGGCGGCTGGATATCCAGCCGATGGCAAGGCCCAGCCCCACGCCCAGGATGATCTGCTTGGCCAGCAGCACGGGAATGTCGATGTTGCCACCCGCCGCGAGGGTGGCGAGTACCGCGGTGAGCATGTAGGCGACGGGGTCGTTGGAGCCCGATTCGACCTCGAGCAGCGAGTCGGTGCCGCCCTTTAGCGACAGGTTGTGCTCGCGCAGCACGCTAAAGACGCTCGCCGCGTCGGTCGACGCCACGACCGAGCCCAGCAGCAGGCCGCCGATCCAGTCGAAGCCCAGCACAAAGTGGGCGAACACGCCGGTGATGCCTGCGGTGATGACGACGCCGAGCGTGCTCAGCAGCACCGCCGGCGCGGCGACGGGCTTGGCGCGGTCTATGTTGGTGTTAAAGCCGCCGTAGAACATGATGAACAATAGCGCCGTGCTGCAGACGGTTTCGGTGAGTGCGTAGTCGCTAAAGTCGATATGCGCCGGGCCGTTGACGCCCAACAGCATGCCGAGCGCGATAAAGATAAGCAGGGTGGGGAAGGGGAGCTTTTTGCCGATGGGTTTGATGGTCAGGCACAAAATGATGACGAGGCCGATAAAAAGAAGGATCTGGTTCATGGATGGTGTCCGCTCCTGGGTGGTTGGCGTGGCACGGTTAGTTGTCTGCGGTTATTTGTACCCAAAGATGGTGGGTTTATGGGGTTGGATTGCGGGCGTGCGCGATATCGTCATAGACGGCTGCCGTCTTTGCCTCTGCTCGGAAACCCTTTCCAGCTTTATTGCAACGGAGTACAATGGGTAACGTTTAAGTTCAACTTGAAGTTTTAGTTGCGGCGCCGGGCTTTGGCCGCAATGCAAGGAGAGGCGTACCATGGCGATCTATGTGACATCTGATGCTCACGGGCACGTGCGTGCGCTTGACGAGGCCCTGTCTAAGATTTCGCTGGCGTCCGACGACACGCTGTACGTGCTGGGCGACATGATCGATCGCGGGCCCGATCCGGTCGGCGTTATTAAGCTCGTGCGCTCGCTGCCCAACGCCCTCGTGCTCAAGGGCAATCACGAGCAGATCATGCTCGATGCCATCATTGGCCAGGATCCGCTCGATGCCGAGACCTGGGATATCAACGGTGGCTGGACGACGCGCGAGCAGCTCAACGACATGGAATTTGACGCATACGAGGAGCTCGTGCGATGGATGGCCGCGCTGCCGCTCTACGCGGTGGCCGAGACCGAGGAGCGCCCGTATCTGCTGGTACATGCTGGAATCGAGATGAAGGCGGCGCGCGCGTTTTTGCTTGAGCATGGCGTCGATTGTGCCGATGGCGTTGGAGCGGTGGGTGCCGATCGCGAGCTGCTGCAGCAGATGCTCGCGGTGCAGTCGGCCGATGACCTGCTGTGGATTCGTCACGGCTATTGGGATGCGCCGACCGGGCTGCTTTCTGCCGGGGGCAAGGGTCCGGTCGTGGTGAGCGGTCACACGCCAACGGTGTCGCTCGGGCGTTATTGCGAGGTCGGTGGTCTTGCGGGGCTCGATGAGGAGTCGGGCCGCGGGCAGATCGTGCGCCTGGGCGGCGAGGATGCCGCCGGTGTGCCCGATCGCATCGACATCGACTGCGCTGCCGCCACCGGCTCCGAGTTCGGTCGCGTGGGCATCCTGCGGCTCGATGATGGGGCGGAGTTCTACGCGAATATTCGCCCCGGGGAATAACCTTGTTCCGCCGTTCTACCGAACGGCGGCCACGTTGATGCTGCGCAGCCCCGAAGCACCCCATCTTGTCGCTCAAACCGTCGTTCGCGTACGGAAGTACGCGTCGCTCCTCTTTCGCGCCAACCTGGGGCACTTTGAGACTGCTCGCTGTCGGTGCCAAAACATCGACGTTTCTTTTCTTCAAATTGATTCGAATTAGGCGCCGTACGGGTTGCGGTCGCGTTCTATGCGCTGGCGAATGTGGGCGTATTCGACAATCAACAGCACCAGGAGTAGGGCCATGATGGCTAGGTAGCTCACCACAGCGCCCATCAGACCCAGTAGCTTAATCAGGATCACCGGCAGCACCACGCTTACGGCGAAGCAGATCAGGTAGATCTTGGTGACGTCTCCAGCGTGGCGCAGCACCGTGATAATGGCGTAGATAAAATCGATGGCCGCGGTTACGCCGCCGGCGACGACCATCAGCAGCGCCAGCGTACGGTAGCGTTCAAAGCTGAGGCCGTACATAAAGCTCATGAGGGGAATACCGGGACCTGCCATAAATGCGGCGCACACGCCGGTGATGACCACGATCAGCGCCATAACGGCAACAATAATCAGGTCAAAGCGACGACGCTTGCGAGGATTAGCCCAAATGCTCGACAAGCGCAGGAGCTGCGGTTTATAGATAAATCCAATGCTCAACAAAATGGCCTGCGCCGGAAAAAACAGTGCATTAAAGTACAGCTGATATTTGTATGCCAGCGTGCCCTCCATCACAAACTTGGGCATGCTCTCGATAAGGTTGAACAGGAACAGCGCACCAAAGAGCGGGGCGCACTGGACAAACAGGTGGCCAGCCTCGCGCAGACTCATGCGGCGTGATTTTTCGGTTTCGAGCAGGGCGAGCGGGGCGGTGACCAGTACGAGCGAGGCAATCGCGGCGATGCCCATGGCCATGGCCGCGATGGGCATGCTGCGCGTGAGGAACAGTGCCACGCTAAAGACCGCGATGACGCCGGCGGAACGCAGCGTTTGGCTCATGCCTGCCAAATAGAGCTTGTCGGCCTGCTGCAGGCGGCCCTCGTACACGTCGGCGATGCCGTCGATCACCTTATAGAGGTAGACGCCCAGGCCGATCGTGGCCATCTGCGCATCGTAGCCGCGGGCGCTGCTGTATACCAGGCCGCATGCCAGCGCGAGCGCTCCACAAAGCCAGCGGTTGAGCTGGTAGGAGGCAAAGGACGTCTTTTCGTCGATGTCCGAGACCTGGAAATTGCGCACGCCGTAGTTGCACGCGATCATGATGAGCGTGCCGGTGACAAAGGCGATGGAGAATTTGCCTGCTTCTTCGGCGCCCACGAGCTGCGTAGACACGATGGTGAGCAGCGGAAATGCCAAGCCCCACACGGCGGTGCCGAGGGTGTTCCAAAGATAGTCGCGACTGGTGGCGTGCTCCTCGTATTCCGCTTCCTGCATGGAGAAGCCGCCGCCGTAGACGGCACCGAGCAGACGGTTCCACCAAGCGTTGACCATGCGGCGGACGGGGCCGGGCTCCCGATCGCGTTCGCGCCGGCGACGGCGCGTGGCCTGGCTGCTGTCGGGGCCGCCGGCGTTGCGCTGGCTCAGCTCCTGGATGCGCGCGAGCTCTTCGGCCGTGTGGGAGGCGGGGAACAGGCCATTCTCGATGCGTCCGCCCTGGGCCCTTGCGGTGCCGCTGCCCGCTACGGCGGGGTCGGCGACGCCATTGCGGCGGGCGATGGCGCGGCGAATGCTATCGAGGGGCGTGATGCTCAAAGCGGGGTCCTTTCTATTGCTGCGCTCTAGTATAGACGCGACGGTGTTCGCTCGTGTTTTTGAACGGATTGTTCAATATTTTCGGCAGGCGGCTGTAATTTGTCGGTAAGTGTGCGGTATCCTGTTGAAGTTTTGTGACACCCCCCCCCGATGCCGCCCACGCGGCACCAAGGAGCTTCTACCTATGGACGTCGCCGCATTCTTACTGGCTCTTGTGCCGATTATTTGGCTGGTCGTGATGCTGCTGTGCTTTAAATGGCCAGCTTGGAAGGCCGCTATCGGATCGTTTGTCCTTTCGTGCGTGCTTGCCTTCGCATGGTGGCACCTGCCGGCAGCGCAGATCGCGACCGCCTCGCTTGAAGGCTTTTTGATGGCTCTGTGGCCCATCGTCCTGGTGATCATCGCCGCGGTATTCACGTATAACCTGTGCGTTCGCACGGGCGCCATGGACGTGATCGGCAGCATGATCACCTCCATCAGCAGCGACCGCCGTCTGCTGGCGCTGCTCGTGGCCTGGTGCTTCGGTGGTTTTATGGAGGGCATGGCCGGTTTTGGCACTGCCGTCGCCATTCCTGCCGGCATGCTCGCGGGCCTGGGTTTTGAGGCCGTGCCCGCCGTGCTCATCTGCCTGCTGGCCAACGGCGTACCCACACCCTACGGCTCCATCGGCATCCCCACGGTGTCCGTTGCCGACTTGGTGGGTCTGGATTCCCTGCACCTGGCGACCGTTCAGCTGGTGCAGTTGGCGCCTTTCTTTGTGATGATGCCGCTGTTTATCGTACTGGTTGCTGGTCGTGTTGCCGAGGACCAGGGCAACGTTGCAGGCGTTGCCGAGCGCCTACGTGGCGCGGCGGGCATCGCCGTGCTCTCCGGCGTGTCCTTTGCCGGTGCGGCTCTGGTCGTTGCTAGGTTTGTGGGTCCCGAGCTTGCCGTCGTCGTCGGTTCTATCGTTTCGCTCGGGCTGACAGCTGCGCTTGCTATGCGTGCCGAGAAGTCGGGGCATCTGGACGCACGCTTTCACATGAATATCGAGGCCGGCGAACAGCTCACCGCTAAGTCGGCGCTTTCTGCCTGGTCGTGCTTCATCCTGATTTTTGTGCTGCTGTTGGGTACCTCCAACCTGGTGCCCGTCGTGCACGCCGCGCTCGCGCCGTTTGCGAGTCACGTGCAGGTGTATTGCGGCGAGAACCCCGGCACGCTTACGTTTTCGTGGATCAACACGCCGGGTGTTTGGATTTTCCTGGCTGCGTTTGTCGGCGGTGCCATTCAGGGCGCTTCGCCGCGCTTGATGGGTGAGGTGCTGGCCGCGACCGTCAAGCAGATGATGCCGACAGTCATTACCATGCTTTCGGTGCTGGGTTGCGCCAAGGTGATGGGCTATGCGGGCATGATTTCTTCGATCAGCGCGTTTTGCATTGCGGTCGCTGGCGGCCTGTACCCGATTCTGGCTCCGTGGATCGGCGCCGTCGGTGCGTTCGTGACCGGTTCGGGCACGTCCTCAGGCATGCTGTTTGGCCCCATCCAGAGCCAGGCTGCTACAGCGCTGGGTGTGAGCGACTACTGGATGGCCGCGCTGAATGCGCTTGGCGTTGCTGCCGGTAAGATGATTTCGCCGCAGACGCTCGCCATTGGTCTTGCCGCCGTACGCGTGCGCGGCAAGGACGCCGAACTCCTGAGCGCCGTGCTGCCCTACGCCGCCGGCATGCTGGTCCTCATGAGCGCCATCGCCATGCTCGGACAAGGCCTGCCACTATAGTCGGCACTTAGGGACGTTCCTTATGTGCCGGCACTTTGGGAACGTCCCTAAGTGCCGGCATTCGGGGACACTCCTTGAATGTTGCCTGTTCAAGAACGTCTCCAATGACTAGGCCGCTTGCGTGCGATTTTTGACCGTTGGGCGGGCGCTTCGCCGTTGCCGCAAAAACGTTTTTGCATATCGGGTACAACGGGCTTTACGTGAGTAAAGTGCGCGCCGCGTCCACGTGTCGCGTTTTTAAAGGAGGCCCCATGCCTGGTGTTACCCCTGCAGAAGTTTTGTCCAACTTTGGTATTACGCTCGTTGAAGATCCCGCCGAGAATCAGCCCCGTCTGCTGGTCGATCTACCCGCCGCGGAGCTCGTCGAGCACGCTATCCGCCGCGAAGAAGGCCGCATGGCATCCAACGGCGCGCTGGTGATCGAGACGGGGGAGCGTACCGGCCGTTCCCCCAATGACCGCTTTATCGTTGACACCCCCGATGTTCACGACAAGATTGCCTGGGGCGCCGTCAACCGCCCGCTGTCCGTCGAGAGCTATGAGGCCATCAAGGCCGGCATCGTCGACTATCTCAACGAGCGCGACGTGTTCGTCACCCGCGGCATGGCAGGCGCCGACCGCAACCACACGCGTCGACTGCTCGTTGCCTGCGAGCGTGCCAGCCAGGCACTCTTTATTAAGCAGATGCTCGCCCGCCCGCTCGCCCGCGAAATCGCGCGCACCGGCGAGCCCGACTTTTGCGTGCTCGCAGCGCCCGGCTATCAGTGCGACCCTGCCATCAAGGGCCTCAACTCCAGCGCCGCCGTGGTCATCAACTTCCAGGAACGCGTGATTCTGGTCGCCGGCACCGGTTACTCCGGCGAGATTAAAAAGTCGATCTTTAGCGTCATGAACTATCTGCTGCCCGTCGAGGACGACGTGCTGCCCATGCACTGCTCGGCCAGCATGGATCCCGTCACGCACGAGACCGCCGTGTTCTTTGGCCTGTCCGGCACCGGCAAGACCACGCTTTCGGCCAATCCCACGCGCCTGCTGATCGGCGACGACGAGCACGGTTGGTCTGACATGGGCATCTTCAACATCGAGGGTGGCTGCTACGCCAAATGCGAGGGCCTGGACGCCTTCCACGAGCCCGAGATCTTCAACGCCGTCCGCTTTGGCGCGATTTGCGAAAACGTGGTGCTCGACGAGAACCGCAAGCCCAACTACGACGACATCTCGATCACGCACAACACGCGCGTGGCATACCCTGTGGAGCACATTCCCAACGCGTGGACCAAGGGCATGGGCACCACTCCAAGCGTCGTGCTCTTCCTGACCTGCGACGCCTTTGGTGTGTTGCCGCCCATCTCACGCCTGACGGCCGATGCCGCCATGTACCACTTTGTGACGGGCTTCACCGCCAAGATCCCCGGCACCGAGGTCGGCGTCACCGAGCCCACGCCCACGTTCTCCTCGCTGTTTGGCGAGCCGTTTATGCCGCTCGACCCTATGGTCTACGCCAAGATGCTCGGCGAGCGTATCGCCGACGGTCGCACCCGCGTCTATCTGGTCAATACCGGCTGGATCGGCGGCGGCTACGGCGTGGGCCATCGCATCGAGCTTGCCTACACGCGCGCCCTGGTGGCCCGCGCCCTCGACGGTACCATCGAGGACAGCGAGTTCTTGCACGACGATATTTTTAACGTCGACATTCCCACCACGTGCCACGGTGTGCCCGACGGCATTCTGGTGCCGCGCCAGTACTGGCAGAGCACCGCTCGCTACGACGAGGCAGCGTACAACCTGGCGGTGATGTTCGAGGAGAACTTCGAGAAGAAGTACTCGCACCTGCCCGAGTCCGTCAAGGCCGCCGGTCCGCACGCTCAAGTACACGCCGACGCCCGTCATCGCGGCCGCGGGCTGCTGGGACTTCGCCACTAGCTTCGCTGTGAGTCCATATCCACCACAAAGGGGACAGTGCGCCTTTGTGGTGGTTTTGCTCGCGTGGATGGCTCGGGTTATAATACGCCTGACATATCGTCCCCTTCTCCGGATGGGGACAGCGTAAGCGCTCTTGTGGCGGCACCGTAGGACTTTGAAGGTGGCCGTCGTGAGGGCGCTTTTTGTTTAGGCGCCCTCACTCGGGCGCGCACAATGAAGGGAGAGCGTATGAAGAGCTTTATTGCCGAGGATTCATTCTGGGAACTATTTCCGCAGGCGGCTATCGGCGTTGTGGTCGTAAAGGGCATGAAGCCCGCGGCTCAGATTCCCCAGGAGGACGTGGATGCGATCGCCGCGCTGCTTGACCGCGCCAACATCGATGCGGAGTGCCACCTGACTAGCGATACCATCAGCGAGAACGCGCCGGTCAAGGCATGGCGCGACGCGTACCGTCTGTTCAAGACTAAAAAGGGCGCCCGCTGCTCGATCGAGAACTTGCTCAAGCGCGTGCTTAAGGGCAAGCCTGTGGGCCACATTACGCCCGCGGTGGACATCTACAACACGGTGTCGCTGACCTATGCGCTGCCCGTGGGAGGCGAGGACCTACATGCTATCGAGGGCGATCTGCGGTTGGCGGTGACCGACGGTGGCGATGCGTTTCTGCCGCTTGGCGAGGAGACAGGTGACCCGACGCTTCCTGGCGAGCTCGCCTACATCGATGATGCGGGCGCCGTGTGCCGCTGCTGGAACTGGCGCGACGGCGTTCGAACGGCCCTGTCCGACGATTCGACCGACGCGTTCCTGGCGATTGAGTGCGTGGAGCCCGAGCGAATGGAGGACTGCCAGGCCGCCATCGACCGTCTTGCCGATCTGCTCGAGCGGTATTTGGGGGCGACGGTTGTCGTTAAGACGCTTGTGACCCGCGACAATCCCTGTGTGGACCTGTAGCGGCGCCTAGAACCTATTGATGCCCAAAACCACCACAAAGGTGCCTGTCCCCTTTGTGGTGGTTTTTATGTTGATGGGTTAACAAATGGGGTATTTGGGTACGGGTGTCGCCTTATGCGACTAAGATGTTTACCCGTAAGCATTATGCAAGCGAAAGGCGGTCGTCTCTCATGCAGCAGAACGACGAGACACGTTTCGAGGACTTTGTCGGACTGATCAGCGGGCTCTACAAGGAGATCCAGCGCATTAAGACATCCGAGGGCGCAAGGCTGGGCCTCAAGGGCTCCGATGTTATGTGCCTTTACTATCTTGAGCGCAGCAAGGACGGCCTGACTGGCGCTGACCTGGCTCGCATGGCAGGCGTGACCCGCGCCGCCGTCTCGCGTACGCTCGCGCATCTGGAGGAGGGCGGCTACGTCGAGGTCGACGATTCGGGCGATGCCGCCGTTAAGTATCGTGCTCCGGTGCGCCTGACCGCTCTGGGTGGCGAGAGCATGAGCGAGGCCGACCGCATTATCCATGAAGTGCTCGATACCACCGGTAAGGCTATGGGTGTGGAGCAGCGCGAGCAGATGTATGCGTCGCTGCGCACGATTCTCAACACCCTGCGCGAGCTGTAGGGCCGCCAAGGCTTTTGCTTCCAATTAACAACTGCATAGTCCTGTTTGAGCACGTATACCGTGCCGGGGCCTTGCTGTCAAAATTCCCTGCGCGGGACCTGCGCAAGAAAGGATTCGCTATGTCCGTCCGCATTATTACCGATTCCGCAAGCGATATGTCGCCGGCTGAGCACCCCGCTCTGCGTGTTCTGCCGCTGTCCGTCACCTTTGGCACCGATGTGTACATGGATGGCATCGACATCGATCACCAGCGCTTTTACGAGATGCTCGTGGAGCGCGATGAGCTGCCCAAGACCGGCCAGGTCAACCCGTACGCGTTTTCGCAGGCGATTGCCAAGGTTCGTGAAGCCGGCGATGAGGCTGTGATTATTACCGTGGGCGCTAAGCTATCAGGCACCAATCAGAGTGCCCGTACCGCACTTGCCGAGGCGCCAGGTGGCGACGTGTTCGTGGTAGACAGCAACAACGTCACCCTGGGCGAGCGCGTCCTGGTCGAGTATGCGCTGCGCTTGGTGGACGAGGGCCGCAGTGCATCTCAGATCGCGGCGGCTGTCGAGGCCGTGCGCGACCGTGTGGTGGTTATCGGCCTGCTCGAGACGCTTGAGTATCTGGTGCGCGGCGGTCGCCTGTCTGCTGCTGCGGGCGCCGTGGGTACGCTGCTCAACGTAAAGCCTGTGGTGGCTGTAGAGGACGGTCTGATCGTACAGCTGGGCAAGGCGCGCGGCTCCAAGAACGGCCGCAACCTGCTGAACCAAAAGGTCGAAAAGGCGGGCGGCATCGACTTTTCCATGCCGCTGGCGCTCGGCTATACGGGTCTTTCGGATGCGGTGCTCAAGAAGTATATCGAGGACAGCGCGGCGCTGTGGGCTGGCCACACCGAGGGCGAGTTGCCCGTTCACACCATCGGCGCCACCATCGGAACCCACGTTGGCCCCGGCGCCGTAGCAGTAGCCTTCTTCCAGCCCGCCAACTAACCGACCTGCCATAAACCACCACAAAGGGGACAGACACCTTTGTGGTGGTTTATGCTTTTCCGGGTGGAAGGGAGCAAGCAATGGCGTCTGAGGGCTTTTTTGAACGGGTGTACGAGGTGGTCGAGCAGATCCCCGAGGGGATGGTCGCCACGTATGGTCAGGTGGCGCTGCTTGCCGGTCGTCCACGAAGCGCGCGGTACGTGGGGTATGCCCTGCATAGTAATCCGCGCCCCGGCCAGATCCCCTGCCATCGTGTGGTGTTTGCCGACGGCCGTATCTGTGAGGGCTTTGCCTTTGGCGGCCCCGATGCTCAGCGCGAGCTCTTAATGGGGGAGGGCGTGACGTTTGCCGATCCCATGCATGTTGATCTGGCCGCCTGTCGTTGGCCTGCTGGACTCTAACAGCTCTGCCGTGGTCAAAGCCACCACAAAGGCGCCTGTCCCCTTTGTGGTGGCTTTCCGTTGCAGGTTTACCTGGGCTAACTTATGGAGAAGGTGTGTTGGGGTAGTTTGACGCTAGAAAGTAAGCCACGGTGAACTATATTGGTTTCAGCAACGGAGCAGGCAATAGGCGATGAAAAAGCCTGCCCTGTTGAGTTTGATTCGCATCCCTCCCCTCTGTGCGATTCAACGGTGTACTTCGGGAACAGGCCCGCTGGCAGCTAACTGCCGGCGGGCCTGTTCCTGTTTGTCGGGAGAGTGTGATGGATGGAGCTGAAGCGGTCCGGCTCCAAAAAAGGCGGACGCCGTAGCGCCCGCCCTAAAGCAATCGAAAGCTCAAGCCAACAAATCGGTCTAGTACACCATGCCCATGGCGTCCTGAACCTCGGCCAGGGTCTGCTCGGCGATCTCATTGGCGCGACGGTTGCCCTCATGCAGGACGTCCTTCACATAGTCCAGATCGTTCTCGTAGCGCTGGCGACGCTCGCGGATAGGTGCGAAGTACTCGTTGACGGCCTCGGTCACGTACTTCTTGAGCTGGCCGGAGCCGCCCATGCCAATCTCCTCGGCAATCTCGACTTCGGAACGGCCGGTGCAGATGGCGGCTGTTGAAAGCAGGCCAGACACGCCGGGGCGGTTCTCGGGATCGAACGTGATCATGCGCTCGGAGTCGGTCTGGCTCTTCTTGATGCGTTTGGCCGTTTCCTCGGCGGTCATCGAGATGTTGATGGCGTTGCCGTAGCTCTTGCTCATCTTGCGACCGTCCAGGCCCGGCAGCAGCGGGGTCTCGGACAGCAGCGCGTCGACCTCGGGGAACACCTTGCCGTAGCGGTTGTTAAAGCGGCGGGCGATGGTGCGGGTGAGCTCGATGTGCGGCAGCTGGTCGCGGCCGACGGGCACGACGTTGCCCTTGCAGAACAGGATGTCGCAGGCCTGATGCACCGGGTAGGTGAGCAGAAGGCCGGTGAGCTCGTGGCCCGAGGCCTCCATCTCGGCCTTGACGGTGGGGTTGCGCGCCAGCTCGGCCTCGGAGACCAGCGACAGGAACGGCAGCATGAGCTGGTTGGCGGCGGGCACGGCGGAGTGCGCGTAGATCATGGTCTTGTTGGGGTCAATGCCGCAGGCAAGGTAGTCCATGACCATGTTGTACACGTTGTCCTGGATGTGCTCGGTGGTGTCGCGGTCGGTGATGACCTGATAGTCGGCGATGAGCACGTTGGTCTTTGCACCCATGTTCTGTAGCTCCACGCGGCCCTTGAGGGTACCGAAGTAGTGGCCCAGGTGCAGACGGCCGGTGGGGCGGTCGCCGGTGAGCATGGTGAACTTCTCGGGCGTCTTGGCCAGGCCCTCGCGAATGGCGTTGCTCTTTTGCAGCGCGACTTCGTAGCTGTTCTCGTTTGGCATGATTGCTCCTAACGTATGTTCATGGGTCAAGATGATAGCGTGTTTATTAGAGAGGCGGTGCGTAAGTAGGCGAGGGGCGGGAGAGGGACGCGCGTGGTGCGGCATGTGCGATGGGTGCGGCGCGGCCGCGCTTGGCTAACGGTGCCTTGGCACATTCTCGGCAGCTTGCCCTAGAGCTTGTGGTGGCGCTCTTCTTTGCGCTCCTCGGCTGCCTGCTCCTCCTGCTTAAAGGCGGGGTCGTCGGGGGTGACGAGCTCGTCCTCATGCGTGCGCTTGTTGTAATGGTGGCGTAGCACGGGTTCAAACAGGTGCAGGTGCTTGGCAAAGGCCGCCGAGCCAATGGCGAGCACGGTAAAGATGAGCACACGCATGGGCACTTCGACCTGGTTAATCGCGGCGGCGCCGGCCGAAAGCATGATGCACCAGGCATAGATGAGTAGTACGGCCTGCTTTTGGTTGTAACCCTCTTGAATGAGGCGGTGGTGGATGTGGCCCTTGTCGGCCTGCCCAATGCTAATGTGGGCGCGCTTGCGGCGCACGATGGCGCTAAACGTATCGATGATGGGCACGCCGGCCACGATGAGCGGGATGATGAGCGAGGTGAGCGCGGCGGTGCGGCTCACGTTGAGCAGCGAGATGGAGCCCAGCGCAAAGCCCAGAAGCAGCGACCCCGAGTCGCCCAAGAAGATGCTTGCGGGGTTGAAGTTGTAGCGCAAAAAGGCCAGACAGGCGCCAAAGAGCGCAATGGAGAGCGCGGCGGCGTCGATGCGGCCCGAGAGAACGGCCATCGAAAACATGGTGAACGACGCGATGCCGCAGATGCCCGTGGCCAAGCCGTCGAGGCCGTCGATGAGGTTAATGATGTTGGTGAATGCCACCAGATAGATCACGGTGATGGGGTAGGCGAGCCATCCGAGCATGATTTCGCCGGGGGCAAACGGGTTGACGATGACGCCGATCCGCAGGCCGCCGATACAGGCGATAAGCGCGGCGAGGACCTGTCCGGCTAGCTTTTGCTTGGGCTTGAGCTGGAAGACGTCGTCGATAGCGCCGGTCGCAAAGATGACGGTAAAAGAAAGCGCAAGTATGGGGTAGCTGATGTGCAGACGGGGGTGGGGCACCAAAACGGGCGGCCAACCCAGGTACCAGGTGCCTAGGATTTGCACAATACAGGCAACGACCAGGCCCAAAAACACCGCCGTTCCGCCCAAACGCGGGATGGGCTTGGTGTTAATGCGGCGCTTAGAAGGATAGTCGACGGCGTCGAGCTTAATTGCCAAGCGCTTGACCAGGGGCACCGTGAGGAAGGTCGTGATAAAGGCCGCCGCTGCCACGCATAGATACGGTATGTAGCTCGGGGATGAAGCCATGAATCTAAAAACCGCCAAGCGTCGAAGGAAAAGGTCAAAGGTTGCTAAGCGCAAAGGGCATAGCCGAACCATGATACTCGACCAAGGGGGGTGCATGGAATTGCACGCAGCGATAATCACGCGCTTACCAGATATTGGGATGTTGTCGATGGATTGTCGGGATACCGGCGGGGATCCATATGGGCTGTAATGGTGGTTTTCGGCAAATAAAAACCACCCCCCACGTTACGAAAATGAACCCACCTAAAACAGGTGGGTGCCCTCATCGACTGTTCCAGCGTCCTTAACAACGAAGGATACCTGTACTAGGTACGACTGTGTGGGCTCCCTAAATAAGCGCGACGGTTCACCCAGTTGCTCCGCGGGGGGCGGAATACCTACATCATAAAGCGGCACTTTATCGATTCCAGTCTTGACATTACAAAAATCGTGTCGGACGATTACGGCGCCTTGGGCTCGAGCCGTCTGTGCGGTTGGTCCCTTTACGTTTGAGCTGCTGAATCGTTGTTTTGGAGCATGTTTTTATGTCGACGCCGTTGACCGAACTTTTTTCGCCCGCCTGCCATTTGTGTCCGCGCCGTTGCGGTGCGGTGCGCGACGAGGGTGCGCACGGCGTATGCGGTGCCGATGACACGCTCAAGGTGGCCCGCGCGGCGCTCCATATGTGGGAGGAGCCGCCCATTTCGGGCGAGGCCGGCTCGGGTACGATTTTCTTTAGCGGCTGTTCGCTCAAATGTATCTATTGCCAGAACCACGAGATCTCGACGGGCAATTTTGGGCTTGAGATTTCGCCCGAGCGCCTGGTCGAGATTATGCTGGAGCTGCAGGACCAAGGTGCCAATAACATCAATCTGGTGACGGCGACGCATTATGCTCACCTGCTGCCGGCCGCGATTGCCGCAGCTCGGGAGCGCGGACTGGTCATTCCAATCGTCTACAACACGAGCGGTTATGAGCGTGCGAGTGCCGTGGCGGCGCTCGGCGATTTGGTCGACGTGTGGCTTACCGACTTTAAGTATGCCAATGCGGCGCTTGCGCAGTCACTCTCTCATATTAAGGACTACCCGCGCGTGGCTGTGTCGGGTCTGGCCCAGATGGCGCGCGAAATTGAGCGCCGCGGGGGAGAGCTGGTAGACGGGGACGGGCTCATGAAGCGCGGCATAATCGTGCGTCATCTGGTGCTGCCGGGGCATGCGGACGATTCGTGCCGCGTGTTGGACCTGGTGTGGCAGACGATGGGCGACGTGCCGATCTCGGTCATGAACCAGTACACGCCCAATGCCCTCATGCGCGAACAAGGCGGCGACCTGGCGCGCGCCGTGACGCGCGAGGAGTACGAGCAGGTGCTCGACCATGCCGACGACCTGGGCTTTACGACGATGTTTTGGCAAGAAGGTGGAGCGGTAGACGAGAGCTTCACCCCGGCGTTCGACGCCACCGGCGTCCTCACCAGCGCAAAGTAGTGCGCTCGCCGATGATTTTTCTGGGACGGGGATTAAAAAATCATCGAGAGGATCGCCTGCTCGAAAAGTTGTCAAAATAGCCGCGTCCCAAAAAGACTGGGTATTGGGCGTTGACAGTTGGCGAGCCGTAGGTAAAATATCAACTTGTCTTGGGGACGTAGCTCAGTTGGGAGAGCGCTGCCGTCGCATGGCAGAGGCCGAGGGTTCGACTCCCTTCGTCTCCACCCTTGGATTTGATAAGCCGCTGACATTGTGTCGGCGGCTTTTTTTAAAAGAAAGGGCTGTACCATGGCCAAGCTTGAGTCCCAACCACTGTCTGCCGAGGAACGCGCCGAGTTGGAAGAGCTCCGCGCCGAGAAAGCTCGTCGCGAGGCCCAGGAAGAGGCACGCCGCGAGCGTGAGGAGCTGGCCGCCCTGCGTGCCAAGCGTGCGAAGGCCGAGGAGGCCGCCGCGAACGTCGCCCCCGCGCCCAAGCCCGCCGCCGCGAAGCCCGCGCCCACCGCACCTAAACCTCAGCCTAAAAAGGTCGCTCGTTCCAAGTCCGTCGAGCCCAAGCCGAGCCGTGACGAGATGACCTTTGCCCAGCGCATGGTCACCTCCAAGGAGCCTACGGGCGAGAACGAGATCCCTGGCATGGCGCCGGCTCAAAAAATCATCATTGTCCTTGCCCTCATCGCGTTTGTCATCTTTATGGGCTACACGATCCTGACCAGTATGGGCCTGCTCTAGCCCATTCGCGCTGGGTGCCATGCCCGAACACTCTGCCCTTTTCCAACCCTCAACCTCTGCACAACGTATCCGAAAGGTCGCCCCATGGCTTTGACCGACATCTCGCATCCCACCGACATTGCAATGCTCACCGATCTGTACGAGCTCACTATGGCCCAGGGCCTGTGGGAGAGCGGCAAGGCCAATGAGCAGGGTTGTTTTACCGCGTTTTACCGCGACCATCCTTTTGGCAGCGCCTATGCCGTCATGTGCGGCACCGCCGAACTGCCCGAGCTGGTCGAGAATCTGCGCTTTACGCCCGAGGACATCGACTACCTCGCCTCGCTCCAGGCCCCGGCCGGCGGCGCGATGTTCAAGCCTGGATTCCTCGACTACCTGCGCGATTTTCGTGCGCATGTAAACATCGACGCCGTGCCCGAGGGCGAGCTCGTCTTTCCGCGCGAGCCCATGGTTCGCGTCACCGGCCCCGCGCTGGAGTGCCAGCTGCTTGAGACGGCGCTGCTCAACATCGTTGGGTTCCAGACGCTTGTCGCCACCAAGACGGCGCGCGTGGTGCTGGCGGCGGACGGCCGTCCCGTTGCCGAGTTTGGCCTGCGCCGCGCTCAGGGTCCCGATGGCGGCTTGGCCGTCGCGCGCGCGAGCTACGTTGCCGGCTGCTCCTCTACGTCCAATGTGCTCGCCGGCCGCCGCTACGGTATTCCCGTCTTTGGCACGCATGCGCACAGCTGGGTGATGAGCTTCGACTCCGAGCTCGAGGCATTCCGGGCTTTTGCTAAGTCGAGTCCCAAGAACTGCACGCTGCTCATCGACACCTACGACGTACGCGAGGGTTGCGAGCATGCCATTACGGTTGCCAAGGAGATGGAGGCGGTGGGCGAGCGTCTGTCGGCTATTCGCATTGACTCGGGCGACCTCGCCAAGCTCTCCAAGTATGTTCGTGGCCGTTTTGATGCCGAGGGCCTGCCCTATGTGGGGATCTCGGTTTCTAACGATCTGGATGAGTACACGATTCAGTCACTGCTCGACCAGGGCGCGCCCATCGATAGCTTTGGCGTGGGTACCAAGCTTGCGACCTGCTATGACCAGCCGGCGCTGGGCGGCGTGTACAAGCTTTCCGCCCGCCGTGCGAGTGAGACGGACCCGTGGACGCCGGTGGTGAAGCTCTCCGAGCAGCCCTACAAGCGCACAATTCCCGGTGTTCAGCGCGTACGACGCTATTACGACGGCTTTGGCGGCCCGGTTTGCGACATGATTTATGACGAGGACCATCTGGCAGGGGAGGGCGCCGCGCTCGGCAATACCCTTGTGGCCGTGAACGATGCCGCCCTGGTGACCGACGTGTCCGAACTTGAGTATCGCGAGCTGCTGGTGCCGATCGTGCGCGATGGCAGTGCGGTGGCTCCGCGTGAGAGCATCCAGGACGCGCGCGAGCGCTGTGCTTGGGCGCTCGACCATCTGGACGCAGCTTTCAAGCGCTTCCTGTACCCGCAGACCTATGTGGTGGGTATGGAGCAGGGCCTGGCTCAGGTGCGCGACGAGCTCGTGCGTAAGAACATGGCCGCGGCCTCTGCCTTTCCCTGGGCCCACTAATTCCTTGGGCGGTAGGGGCGAGTCACGCTTCCCTGGCCGCCGGCTCGGCCGTTCGCTGAACAGTTGATTGGTTTGACGTATGACGACTTCTTATAAAACGATGGTGGTAAAGATCGGTTCGTCCACGGTGGTGGGTGCCGATGGCAAGGTCAACCGCGCCTTTATCGGCGGACTTGCCGATCAGGCCGCAGCGCTGCGCAAGCTCGGCTGGCGTCTGGTTGTGGTGAGCTCGGGCGCTATCGCCTGTGGCTATCCCGTGTTGGGCTTCGACCGCAAGCCGGTCGGTGACCTGCCGAGCCTGCAGGCCTGCGCCTCGGCCGGTCAGTGCATCATCTCGTCGGCCTACGACGAGGAGTTCCATGCGCGCGACCTGCTCACCTCGCTCGTGCTGCTCACGCGTCACGACACGGCGCGCCGCACGTCCTACCTGCACGCGCGCGACGCCCTGCTTCGCCTGGTGGAGCTGGGTGTGGTGCCGGTCGTCAACGAGAACGATACCGTCACCGTCGATGAGATCAAGTTTGGCGACAACGACACGCTGGCGGCGCTTGTGAGCTGCCTGGTTTCTGCCGATCTGTGCGTGACGCTCTCGGACATCGATGGTCTCTATACTGCCAATCCGCATGAAGACCCCACGGCCGAGTTTGTTCCTGTCGTGCATAAGATCGATGCCAAGATTATTGCCTCGGCGGGCGATTCTTCCACATCGGTGGGCACGGGCGGCATGATTACCAAGATCCGCGCGAGCCGCATCCTGATGACGGCGGGCATTCAGAGCGTGATTTGCTCGGGCGAGGAGCCCGATGCGCTCGTGCGTCTCGCCCGCGGCGAGAGCGTGGGCACGCTGTTCGATCCGCCGGCGGAGCGTCTGGACATCGCACCCCGCAAGCTGTGGATCGCGCTGGGCGACAAGGCACATGGCTCGGTGACGGTCGATGATGGTGCTGCGAAGGCGCTGGTCAGCCGTGGCTCTTCCCTGCTTGCGGTGGGTATTCGCGAGGTCGATGGCCAGTTTGCCGAGGGCGATGTGCTCGATGTGTGCGATCCGAGCGGTATGGTCGTCGCCCGCGGTATCGCCGAAGCCGATTCGGACGTGCTGGAGCTTGCTGCCGGTCGCCGCCAGGACCAGATCGCCAGCAACCGCCTGCTCGCAGACCTGGCCGAGAAGCCCGCGATACACAGGGATAATCTAATCGTCTTCGCCTAACGGGTCGACGCTGCGCGCCGCCCAGAGCGACAATTTGTCATTCAAAAGGCGAGGCATGACCATCAGGTCTATGCCTCGCCTTTTTCATGCCAACTTGTTCGCTCTGGGCGGCGCTCGCTTCTTTTGTTCGACCTACGATTTAAAGCCACTGCTAAGGGGCGTTTTCGCTTTCCGTCCTCTACCTGCGGCATTGTCGTTGCCGGCACTTGTTCGGCACTTGGGGATGTTTCTTTTGTGCCGGCAGGTGGGGACGCTCCTTTGCTAGAAGATTTGGCGCAGGTCTCCGCGGTTGAGGGCTTCGTTGAAGAGGTGCTTGAACACCACGCTACCGTGTAGACCGTCGTGCTCGAACTCGTTGGTCACCCAGGCATGCGAGTTACCCACGCGGCTGAGCGTATCGAGCTGCATGCCCGAGTCGACGTACATGTCGTCGAAATACACCGCGGCCTGCAGGGGCACCTCGTTGCACGCCAGTCGCTGCGGGTCGTAGATCTTGTCCCAGCTGGTGTCTTCCATCAGCAGGTCCATGGCGGGCTTGAAGGGCTTGAGCTCGGGCATCTGCTCGAACATCCACGGGAACATGGCCTCGCCGGTAAACATGAGCGGGCGCGCGAGGGTGTCAAACTCGGCGCGCTGTGCCTTCTCTTCAGCCGCGGCCCAGCCAATGGGCATGGTGTCACCGTCGGCGTATATGAACTCCTGCAGCGTCCAGTACAGCGGATTCGTGCGCGTGTTGGTGCGCTCGAAGGCGCGCATCAAAAAGCTGTCGGATACCGAGGTGCCGCAGGTCAGCGTGCCGTCGCCGTCAACAAAAGCGTGATCGATAATCCAATGCATGCGCTCAAAGCTCGGCTTCATGCCAAAGTCGCTGCCCATGAGCTGTAGGCGCTCGACCGTCATCGGCGAGCCGTCGGGCAGCACGGGCTTCTGAGCCTCGAGCGCATCGGCCAGGGCTGCCACGCGCTCGACGTCGGCAGGGTAGCGGTCGTAATACTGCTGCGTCTTGGCGACCATGCGCGGGAAGGTGTGCGCGTAGACTTCGCTTGCGCTCGCCGGCACGTGGGGGATGCCGCCGCAGGTAAAGCTTGCCGCCACGCCCTCGGGGAAGAGCGACAGATAGCTCAGCGTCAAAAAGCCGCCGTAGCTCTGCCCGAGTGTGACCCAGGGCCTGCCGCCAAAGCCTACCAGGCGCAGGTACTCAAAATCGCGCACGATAGAGCTGGCGAGGTGACGCTTGAGGAAGTCCGCCTGCGAGCGTGCTGTATCGGCGCCGGCGGCCGTTGCGCGATCACCCAGTGCCTTGATCGTGCGTCCGTCCACGCAGCTGCTGCGTCCGGTGCCGCGCTGGTCGGGAAGGACCACGCGGAAGTGCTTGACGGCCTCCTCGATCCAGCCGTCGCTTGTGGGCGACAGCGGACGCGGGCTCTCGCCGCCGGGGCCGCCCTGCAAAAACAGGAGCAGCGGCAGATCGTCGTTGATGCGGTCGGGCGCGCAAACCACACGGTAGAAGAGCTTGATGCTCTCGTGCGCGCCGGCGATGGGCGCCGGCATAGCGCCGCGGCGCATGGTGCTGCCGACGGCCAGGAGCATCGGCTCCAGGCCGCGCCAGTCAAGGGGGACGTCGATGCTGTGGTCCTCGACGTAAAGGCCGGGGACGTGGTACGAAGTGATGAGGGCCATGTAATGCTTCCATTCGTTGCGGTGTTTCGGGTTGACCAATTCTACCGCCGCGGGCGAGGCCATGCGCAAATCGGCTACCATGGTTGCAAACTTCTAGGAGAAAGGGCCGCCCATGTCGGTCGATATAGCCACGTATGTCCACGATCTTGCCGTTGCCGCCAAGGCAGCGTCGGCCTCGCTTGCCACGGCGAGCGATGAACAGCGCCAGGAGGCCGTGCGCGCCATGGCCGCAGCGCTGCGCAACGGTATCGACTCCATCGTTGCCGCCAACGAGCTCGATATGTCCGCCGCGCGCGATGCGGGTACCTCGGCCGGACTGCTCGATCGTCTGCTGCTGAGGCCCGAGCGCGTCGAGGGCATGGCCGCCGGCCTGGAAAAGCTCGCCGAGCTGCCCGATCCCGTGGGCCGCGTGCTCGACCACCGCGTGCTTGCAAGTGGCGTGGACCTGACCCGTGTGAGTGTGCCGCTGGGCCTGGTCGCTATGGTCTACGAGGCGCGCCCCAACGTGACGGCCGACGCCGCGGGCATCTGCATCCGTACCGGCAACGCCTGCATTCTGCGCGGCGGCTCGCTGGCCTATCACTCGTGTGCCATGATTTCTGAGCTGCTGGCCGATGCGCTCGAGGCCAAGGGCTTCCCGCGCGAGGCCGTGTCGATGATCGAGTCCACCGACCGCGAGGCCACTGGCGATCTCATGAAGCTCCGCGGTATTGTCGACGTACTCATTCCGCGCGGCGGTGCAGGCCTGATCCAGCGCTGCGTGCGCGAGTCTCTCGTGCCGGTGATCGAGACGGGCACGGGCAACTGTCACATCTACGTGCATGAGTCCGCCGACTTTGATAAGGCGCTCAACATTATCGTTAATGCCAAGACCCAGCGTGTAGGCGTGTGCAATGCCGCCGAGTCGCTGCTGGTCGACCATGCTGTGGCCAATGTGTTTTTGCCTGCGGTCGTTGCCGTGCTGCACGACCACGATGTGCTGATTCACGGCGATGAGGCCACGTGTGCCGCTTGCGTTGCCGCCGGTCTTGCCGAGGGCGATGCTTACGTTGCCGCAACCGAGGAGGACTGGGGCCGCGAGTATCTGGCCCTCGAGATGAGCGTGAAGGTCGTGGCGAACGAGGAAGAGGCCATCGCGCACATCAACCGCTATGGCACCATGCATTCCGAGGCCATCATCGCCGAGGACGCAGACGCCTGCGAGCGCTTCTTGGATGAGGTCGATGCCTCGGCCGTGTACGCTAACGCTAGCACGCGCTTTACCGACGGCGGCGAGTTTGGCCTGGGCGCCGAAATTGGCATCTCGACCCAAAAGCTCCACGCCCGCGGACCCTTTGCCGCCGAGGCCCTCACCACCTACAAATACAAGCTTCGCGGCACCGGTCAGGTCCGCCCCTAACGCCCACGCAAACAAAAACCACCACAAAGGTGCCTGTCCCCTTTGTGGTGGTTTTGGTGCTAGGCCTGGAAGGCGTCGCGATCGGGAGCGAAGGACTGCATAGCCGCGATGGTGCGGTCAAAGAGCTCGGGAAGCTCCCAGCCCAGCATCTCAGCGCCTTGCGAAATCACGTCGCGCGAGCATCCGGCGGCAAAGCGCTTGTCCTTGAACTTCTTCTTGAGCGACTTGGTCGTAAAGTCCATGACGCTCTTGCTCGGGCGCATGATAACCGCGGCTCCGATCAGGCCGGTAAGCTCGTCGCAGGCAAACAGGATCTTCTCCATCTGCAGTTCGGGCTTGGGCAGCGAGGTGTTGAAATCAGAGGTGTGCGACTGAATGGCGCGGATGAGCTCAGGAGAGGCACCCTCGCCTTCGAGGATCTCGGCAGCGTAGATGGTGTGGTTCATGGGGTCGTCCTCATGCTCCTCCCAATCCAGGTCGTGGAGCAGGCCGACGATGCCCCAGAACTCCTCGTTCTCGGGGTCGAACTCGCGCGCAAAGTAGCGCATGGTGCCCTCGACCGTTTCGCCGTGGGTGATGTGGAACGGATCCTTGTTGTGCTCGTTGAGCAGTTCGAATGCGCGGTCGCGGGTGATTCCGGCGGTAAGCGTCTCTGCCATAACAGACTCCTTGTGCTCGTGGGTATCGATGAGATTGAATACTACTAGAACAAGAAAACCACCACAAAGGTGCCTGTCCCCTTTGTGGTGGTTTTTGACAGGTTAGTTGAGGGCGGCTTGGGCTAGGCGGGCTTCGGCGGCCTCTTCGGTGACGCCCAGGGCCACGGCGAACTCCTCGATGGAGCGGCGCTTGGCTTCCTTGAGTACGCGCATGTAGTAGGAGCTGGGCTTTTTATCAGCTTCCTCGGCCTGGCGGATGCGGTGCATCATCGTCTTGGCCACACGGACCGTCTCGGGCGCGCCCAGCTTGAGCTGCTGCTTAAAGTGTGTCTCTTCAAGCGAGCTGTTGCGCTCGGTAAAGGTGTCGCACTCCAGCTCGTCGTAGTGGCTCAGCAGGTGCTCGGCATCCTGCTGAGAGATGGCGGCATGTAGGCGGTCGGCCTGCGCCACGGGGTACATGAGAATCGTCTGCGCATGTCCCTGCTTGGTCTCGAGCAACAACATGGGCTGCGGCGTGTCGTCCCTAAAACCGACGACGGTGCAGACTCCCTGGCCCGGATGAATGACGTGTTGACCGATTGAGAACATGCTACCTCCAACTTATACGAATTTACGTATGTCTAGAATACCACGTTGACGTGCGCAAACCATTACTTTATGCAGGAAAAGCACACAACTCCGATAGGTAAGAGTATTCGATATTCCGAGCAGCTCATGCACATGTTTATGCATTTTCGGCAGGAGCACAATCGGCAGGCAGACCGCTATCTTTGAATGGTCCTGTGCGAGCTGTAGTCATTTTTGTGCATATGCAATATCGGTTAACTTTACCCTGCGACAGTAGCTACTGCTTGTGATAGAGTGCTACAAACTCTGGCTTTTGCCCTACGAGTGACCAAGAGCTCGGGGGCTTTAACACAAGGAGGATCTATGCCCGAGAAGATTGAAGAGCTGGTACGTGCTGCGCTTGCTGCGGCCCAGGAGGCCGGCGACCTTTCCGCATTTGAACTTGACGATTGCGCTATCGAGCGACCGGCTGATACTTCTCATGGCGAGTGGACTTCCACCATGGCTCTGAAGTCCGCCAAGCTGGCTCACTGCGCCCCGCGCAAGATCGCCGAGGCCGTCGTTGCCCATATGCCCGAGGACCCCGCGATCGAGAAGGTCGAGATCGCCGGCCCCGGCTTCATCAACTTCTACCTCTCCGTCGCCGTCAAGAACGCCATCTTTGGCGAGGCCCGCGAGAAGGGTATGGACTTTGCTAAGTCCAACGTCGGCGGCCTGAAGACTCAGGTCGAGTTCGTCTCCGCCAACCCCGTCGGCCCCATGCACATCGGCCACGGCCGCTGGGCTGCTCTGGGCGACTCCCTTTGCCGCGTCATGGACCACGCCGGTTACGACATCCAGCGTGAGTTCTACATCAACGACCACGGCTCTCAGATGAACACTTTCGGCAACTCCATCAGCACGCGCTACATGCAGCTCGCCGACATCATCGCCAAGCAGGGCGTTGATATCGACGAGGCTCACAAGCTGCTGATCGCCGACCGTGACGCCTTTGTTGCCGACGAGAACGACGAGCACCCCGAGACCCATCCGTATCAGGACAACTTTGCCGAGACCTTGGGCAAGGACTCTTACGGCGGCGACTACATCATCGACGAGGCCGCCGAGTTCTGGCGCACCGACGGCGACAAGTGGGTCGACGCCGATCCGCAGGAGCGTATGGAGAGCTTCCGTGAGCGCGGCTACGTGAAGATGGTCGACAACATGCGCGACCTCTGCCACGCCGTCAACTGCGACTTTGACCGTTGGTACTCCGAGCGCTCGCTGTATGTGAAGGACACCGAGGGCGAGACCGCCGGCACCTCCGCCGTCGACCGCGCTTTTGAGAAGCTCGACAAGATGGGCTACCTCTACACCAAGGACGGCGCCCTGTGGTTCCGCTCCACCGATCTGGGCGACGACAAGGACCGCGTCCTGATCAAGTCCGACGGCGAGTACACCTACTTCGCCTCCGACGTCGCCTATCACTGGGATAAGTTCCAGCGCGTCGACCACGTCATCGACATCTGGGGCGCCGACCACCACGGTTACATCGAGCGCGTCCGCTGCGTCTGCGACGCTCTGGGTTACCCCGGCAAGTTCGAGGTTCTACTGGGCCAGCTCGTCAACCTGCTGCGTAACGGCAAGCCCGTCCGTATGTCCAAGCGCAAGGGCACCATGGTGACCCTTCAGGAGCTCGTCGACGAGGTTGGCTCCGATGCCGCTCGCTACACGCTCATCTCCAAGAGCTCCAACCAGATGGTCGACTTCGACATCGAGGCCGTTAAGAAGCGCGACAACTCCAACCCGGTCTATTACGTGCAGTATGCTCACGCCCGCGTGTGCTCCATCCTGCGCCGTGCCGCCGACGTTACCGCCGAGCAGGCCGACGAGATGGGCATGAAGGCCGTTGCCGCCAAGGCCATCGGTGAGAACGTCGATTACTCGCTGCTGACCGACCCGACCGAGCTCGCCCTTTCGCGCAAGCTCAACGAGCTCACCGACCTGATCGCCAGCTGTGCTCGCGATCGCGCCCCGTTCCGTCTGACCCACTTTGCCGAGGAACTCGCCGGTGACTTCCACAGCTTCTACGCTGCCTGCCAGGTGCTGCCGAGCGAGGGCCGTCCCGTCGACCCCGAGCTTTCGCGTGCCCGTCTGGCCGCTTGCGATGCCGTCCGCGTGACGCTCGCCCTGGTGCTCACCCTCGTTGGCGTTTCCGCGCCCGAGCAGATGTAACCTGCGGGTCATTTGACCGTGTAGGTTTGGTTTAACTGAGCCCTATAAGCCCGATCTCCCACGGAGGTCGGGCTTTTTTCGCAAATGCCGACGTATTGACGAATTTGGAACTGCTGGAAATACGAAACTATGCCGGTTTACTACGATGAATTGGGAATTTCCAACCACGCCGGCTTTTCGCAAAAAAGCGCAAGGCATCTACCTGCGGTTTTTAGTTCAACATGTTTCGGAGTGGTCGCGGTTGATCGATTCGTCGTAGTAAACCGCCATAGTTTTGGCGGAGGCAGTCTGATTTGTGGGTGGTAGACCAAAGAGTGTCCCTTTTGACTAGTCGTTTAAGAACGCCCCCAATGACTAAGTTGCAGGTGGCGGCGGTTGTGTTACACTAACGCTGCGTAGTTGACGCAATCATCTCGATACAGATCAATGATGTCCGTCGTTTTGAACGGAACTAGACTGTTTAGCCGCCCTGAAGGTTTATGCAGGGAGCATGTGATCACAGGGCTTGAAAAGAAAGTTGAGCAAACACTGTGTCTGATCAACAGCAAGAAAACGAAATAACGACGACGCAAGCCGCTCCCGCTGCACCGGTTGCGTCGGACCAGGTCGCGGCGCCCGCGCAAGCCTCGGCTCCCGAGACGCCTAAGGCTGCTTCGACGCCTGCGCCTGCAACTGGTGAGGAGGCTGCTCCGGCAAAGCCCAAGCTCGCGCGCCGCACGGCCAAGCCTGCCGCTGACGGCGAGGAGGTCACCAAGCCCAAGCGCCGTACCACGCGCACGACGCGCGCCAAGCGCACCGTTGCAGCTGACTCCTCGGCGCCGATTTCCGATGAGGTCGCGCAGGCACGTGCGTTGGCGCAGATTAGCGAGGCTCAGGTGGTGCGCGCCCGCCGTCGTGCTGCCGAGCGCGAGGCCGCGGCTCTGACCGAGCTTGCAGCTCCGTCTGTGCCCGAGACGCCTGCCGCCATCGAGACCCCTGCCGCCGACCTGCCGACCGAGAAGCCGGCACCGCGCACACGCCGCCGCACGGCTGCTAAGGCCGAGCAAGTTGCGGAACAGGTAGCCCCCGAGCTCACTGAGGCTTCGGTCCGTTCCGCGGCAGGGGAGGGCACATTGCCTGTTGAGCCCGCTGCGCCTGTCGAGGCCAACGAAGTTCCCGTTGTCGATCCGGCTTTGCGCCCGCACCGTCGCGGTCGCAAGCCCAAGGCCTTTGTCGAGGCAGAGAAGGCCGCAGCAGCAGCCGCCGCCGCTCGGGATGCTGCGGCGACCGCCGAGTCTGCAACCGCTGCCGATGCACCCGTCCAGGATGCTACGACTTCCGAGGCCGCTCCCGCCGATGCCGAGCCCGCCGACGTCCGTCCCGGTCGCAGCCGTCGTACTGCTGCTAAGCGCACGTCCAAGGCCAAGGCTGCCAAGAAGGGTGCGTCCGAGGATTCTGCCGAGACGACCGCCGATGCGTCGACTGATGTCGCCAAGGCCCAGGACGTCGAACAGCCTGCGTCCGAGAAGCCCAAGCGCGGTCGTAAGAAGTCCGTTAAGGCCAAGGCGTCCGAGCAGCAGGATGTCGAAGCGCAGGTTGATTCTGGCGCCGAGGCCAATGACGCCGCCGCGGCCAATGTTGGCACCGCCGCAACCGATGGTGCCGCCCCCGCTGAGGGCGAAGACGGCACTCGTCCCAACCGTCGCCAGCACAAGCGCAACGACGAGCGCAACGAGCGTAAGGACGACCGCAACAACGACCGTCGCAACCGCCAGCGCGATCGCAAACAGCGCAACAAGGAGCGTAATGCCGCTCCCACCGAGCCCACGCTTTCGCGCGAGGAACTCGCGGCCATGAAGGTCGCTGAGCTGCGCGAGAAGGCTAAGGAGTTCGAGATCGAGACGACCGGCAAGAAGAAGGCCGAGCTCGTCGAGGAAATCTACGTCACCGCTGCGAAGGCCGAGGGCTTCCGCGACATCAAGGGCATTCTGCAGATTCGCCCGGACAGCTCCGGCATCATCCACGCCCATGGCTACATGAAGTCCAACGACGACGCCTTCGTGCCCGCCTACCTCATCCGCTCCGCGCGCCTGCGCACGGGCGACGTCATCGAGGGCTCGCTGCGTCCTTCGCGCGGCGGCGACAAGCGCGCCGGCCTCGCCAAAATCACGACCGTCAACGGTCTGGACCCCGAGCAGATTCGCAACCGTCCCAAGTTCGGCGACCTCACCCCGGTCTATCCCAACGAGCCGCTGCGCATGGAGCACGGCAAGGACTCTATTACCGGCCGCGCCATCGACATCGTGTCACCGATCGGCAAGGGCCAGCGCGGCCTGATCGTGTCCCCGCCCAAGGCCGGCAAGACCACGATCCTCAAGAAGATCTGCCAGTCTATCTCGATTAACAACCCCGAGGTGCACCTCATCTGCCTGCTCGTCGACGAGCGCCCCGAAGAGGTCACCGATATGCAGCGTTCCATCAAGGGCGAGGTTGTGGCGTCGACCTTCGATATGCCTGCCGACAACCACACCCGCGTGGCAGAGCTCGTCATCGAGCGCGCCAAGCGCATCGTAGAGCTGGGTGGCGACGTCGTGGTGGTGCTCGACTCCATCACGCGCCTCGCCCGCGCCTACAACTTGGCGGCGCCCGCCTCGGGCCGCATCCTTTCGGGCGGCGTCGATTCGGCGGCCCTATATCCGCCCAAGCGCTTCCTGGGTGCAGCCCGCAATATCGAGAACGGTGGCTCGCTTACCATCCTGGCCTCTGCCCTCATCGACACCGGTTCCAAGATGGACGAAGTCATCTTTGAGGAGTTCAAGGGCACCGGCAACATGGAGCTTAAGCTCGACCGCGACCTGGCCGACCGCCGCATCTTCCCGGCTATCGACCCCGTTGCCTCCGGTACGCGTAACGAGGACCTGTTGGTCGACGAGCAGATGCGTCCGTTTGTCTTTGGTCTGCGTCGCATTCTTGCCGGCATGAACAACACCGAGCGCGCAGCCGCATCGTTTATCAAGGGTCTTAAGGGCACCAACACCAACCAGGAGTTCCTGGTGCGTTCGGCCAAAAAACACAGCGACTACGAGCAGACGTTCTAGGTTGTCATCCACGCGCAGCGATAGTCATCAATGCGATAAAGGGTCGGGGCTTTGAGCCTCGGCCCTTTTCTATAGCGCCGCTCCGCGCTTATTTTTGACCGTAAGACCGACGAGCAGCAGGTTTCCCGTTTCAATCCGACATCGTCACTTGCAATCGACAGGACGGTTTCGCATAATAACTTTTAAGCTTCGCGACGGAAAACGCAGATGAAACGAACCATATACCGTTGCTTTGGGGCATAGCCCCGCTTCATCTTCTCTCGCGCAGCCAACTGAATGATGCGATTTGGGTGCTGGAAGATGGGGAGAGCTCATGGCTTCTTCTGATGCAACACAACGAGCAGTCCTTGCCGGACTTTCGTGCGGGATCGGCCTTGCCGCTCCCGTGGTTATGTATGCCGCGACGCTGCCGTTTTCGTCGGTGAACGAGACGGTCGTGGCGGGTGCAGTTCCCTTCGCCGTGGGCGCGGTGGCGGGCGTGGGTATCTATGCCGCCTCGCTGGGTATCTCCGAGTATCGTGCGCAGCGTGAAGAGCGTCTGTTCCAGCCCGATGCCATGGGCGGTGCCGCCAATCTCAATCAGCATCAAAGCGAGTTCAAGACCGCCTCGATTCCAGCTCAGCAGCAGGATGCGATTCCGTACGCTGCGGCTTCTGCTTCTCAGGCTCAGTCGGAGCAGTCTACCTCGGCACTCCTTTCCGGCCTGACTGGTGCGTTCCAGCGCCGTCATGTCGATGATGGTGTCCCTACCATCGCTCGAGCCGCAGATGCTATGGACGAGGCCGAGGCTTGGTCCATGATCGACAGCATGCTCGACGACGATTCGCCGGTGAGCTGCGACCCTGCACGCTCGCGCGACGTCTATCAAGTCGCCATCGACGAGCTCACCAACGGCGGGCAGACCGGCTCCTTCAATCGCGATGATATCGCCGCCGCGGCACGCGCCGTGTCGGGCTCCCAGGCCGCCCCTGCGGGCAGCACGGCGGCTTTCGTGGCACTCGTTGCCAATGCGGCGGTCAATAACGCCTACAGCGCTACCTCGGCGGACGCGAACGCTTCTGCCGATAATTCGTACGTTGATGAAGCCATGACCGCGGACGAGGAGGCTGTTGCCGCCCGCCGTGCCGCCGAAAGCTCGCTTTGGGGCGCTCCTGCCCAGCAGCAGGCGGCTGAGGCTGCGCCGTACAATGCAAACCTCGCCAGCATGCCTATCATCTCCGGTGCCGCGGGCATCGATCTCGATGACCTCGATGAGCCTGCAGCCATCACCGCATCGATTGATGCCCAAGATCGCATCGACACCGGCGACCTTCCGGACGCCTCGCTCGAGGTTGATGTCCCCATGGCCGATTACTCGGGCCACGAGGGTATGTGGGCCGCCGCCACCGCGATTCTGGATGAGATTGACGAGCCTGCTCCTGTTTCAGCCCCCGCTCCCGTCGCTGCCCCTCAGCCTGCTGCCCCCGCCTATGTCGGCCGTCACAGCGCTGTGTTCCCCGAGGATACTGCCCGTATCTCGCGTGAGAGCATCGAGCGGGCCGAGGCTATTGCCGCCGGCATTATGGAAAATCGTCGTCACGAGCGCGTCAATCAGATCCTCGAGGAAGAGATCGAGCGTCTTCAGTCCTCTACCGCCAAGCGTACGGGCCGTGCTTATCTGAGCGTTATCGAGGGCGGTACCGCCAGCTTCGCGCCGCTCCGTGCGGAGGCATAACTTCTGCATGGTTAAGATCAATCGAAAATGGGCGGTCGTAACCTGCCTGATGGCGCTCTTGATCTGGGGCAATTCGCTGGTTCCCGGCTCGGGGTCGGGCTCACTGAGCCTAACGGTCATGGAAGCTATCCGCGGTTTTCTGCACGGCGTGGGACTTCCATATGAATGGGTGACCAACTTTGTTGTTCGTAAGTGCGCGCATTTTACCGAGTATTTGGTGCTCGGCATCCTGGCAACGCACGCCTTTGATTTTGAGGGCCGACGCACCTTTGACGTGCTGCTGCCCACGGCAGTGTTCCTGCTGCTGATTCCCTCGATCGACGAGACGATTCAGCTCTTTGTGCCGGGACGCGCCGGCATGATCACTGATGTGATGATCGACTGCTGTGGAGCGGCAACGGGCGTTGTGCTCCGATATCTCTTACGGTCGCTGATGTGCGCCAAAAAGGCCGCCTAAGGACGCATTGTTTGGTCCTAGGCGGCCTTTTTTATTGGAGGGCTTATATGAGGTGTGGCGGCGTCGTTCCATAGGTCGGATTTGCCGGGTGCGCCACGCCCTGTGGGTGCGTCTGTTACTGAAGCGCCTGTGCGCCTAGGGCCAGGCAGCCCATGATGCCCTGCTTGCCCTCGAGGCTGTTGTTGACGATGTAGCTATCGATGTCGGCCATCTCGGGCGTGACGATGTAGCCGTTGAGCATCTCGGCGCACTTCTTGCGTGCGAGCGGCGCGATGGGGGTGTGGTCGGCCACGCCGCCACCGATGACGATCTTCTGCGGTGCGTAGCACAGGATGTAGGTCATGAGCGCCTGCGCAAGATAGCCGGCGAGCAGGTCCATGGCCTCCGGGTCATCGGCCATCTCTCCGGCGCTCTTGCCACCCCAGCGCTTTTTAACGCCGGGGCCGGCGATGAGGCCCTCGAGGCAGTTGTCGTGGAAGGGGCAGCCGCTGTGCTCGCCAATGGTGTCGCGCGGGTCGCGCGTGACCAGGATGTGACCGGCCTCGGGGTGCATCATGCCGTGCACGAGCTGGCCGCCCGAAAGCACGCCGGCGCCCACGCCGGTGCCGATGGTCAGATACGCCACGTCAGTGAGGCCCTGGGCGCAACCAAAGGTGACCTCGCCCAGGCAGGCGACGTTGACGTCGGTGTCGTAGCCGCAGGGAATGTCGAGCTCGTTTTGAATGGTGCCCAGCAGGTCAAAGTAGCGCCATGCCGTCTTGGGGGTCTCCAAGATCTTGCCGTACTGGGGCGAGGCGGGGTTGACTGCGGTGGGGCCAAAAGCTCCGATGCCCAGTGCGGCGATGCCCTTGTTTGCAAACCATGCGTTGACGGCCTCGACGGTCTCCTGCGGGGTCGTGGTCGCGATCTGCTCGCACTCCAGGACCATACTGTCTGCATAGCCCGTGGCGCAGACCATCTTGGTGCCGCCGGCCTCGAGCGCTCCGATAAGCTGCTGCTCTGCCATAGTGTTCCTCTCTCTATGACGAGTTGCTCTGTCACTAAAGTATAGCGCCCTAAACAATGTAAGAAAGCGCTATAAAAAGAATCCTCGCAACGCGGTGGACGGTGCGAGGCTTCTTTGGTTCCTATAGTTGTCGGGCTGTCCTTACCAGCGCGGCTTGATTTTATCTCGCAGAGACTCGAGGTTCTCCAGCGCCGCGTTGAGCGTCTCGTCTCGCTTGGCAAAGTGGAAGCGGATGAGGTGGTTGACGGGCTCGCGGAAGAAGCTGGAGCCCGGAACGGCGCCCACGCCCACCTTGGAGGCCAGATCCTCGCAGAAGTTGAGGTCGCTGTCATAGCCAAACTCAGAGATGTCCATCATCACGTAGTAGGCGCCCTGCGGCACGTTGTGCGTGAGGCCGATGCTGTCGAGTCCCTGACAGAATAGGTCGCGCTTGGCGGTGTAGAGGTCGAGGACCTCCTGGTAATAGCTGTCGTCGAAGTTGAGGGCGGTGACGACGGCCTCTTGCAGGGGAGCGGCGGCGCCTACGGTGAGGAAGTCGTGGACCTTCTTGATGCGCTCGGTGATTTCGGCAGGGGCGATAGTGTAGCCCAGACGCCAGCCGGTGATGGAGTAGGTCTTGGACAGCGAGCTGCAGCTGATGGTTCGCTCGAACATGCCGGGCAGCGTGGCCATATAGACGTGCTCGTGGGGCGCGTAGACGATGTGCTCGTATACCTCGTCGGTGATGCAGTAGGCGTCGTACTTTTTGCACAGGTCTGCGATAAAGGTGAGCTCCTCGCGGGTAAAGACCTTGCCACAGGGGTTGGACGGGTTGCATAGGACGATTGCCTTGGGATCGTTGTCTCGGAAGGCTGCCTCGAGGACCTCACGGTCGAAGTCAAAGGTGGGCGGGTTGAGCGGCACATAGATGGGCTCAGCGCCCGAGAGGATCGTGTCGGCGCCGTAGTTCTCGTAGAACGGCGAGAAAATGACGACCTTGTCGCCGGGGTTTGTGACCGTCATCATGGCGGCCATCATGGCCTCGGTGGAGCCGCAGGTGACCACGATGTTCTCGTTGGGGTTGATCGGCATGCCCATAAAGTGCTCCTGCTTGGTGGCAAGCGCCTCGCGCATGGCCTGGGAGCCCCAGGTGATGGAGTACTGGTGGTAAAGCGGCTTGGGGTCGGTGGCAATGGTGCTGAGGCTATCGAGCAGCTGCGCCGGGGGATCGAAATCGGGGAAGCCCTGCGACAGGTTGACGGCACCATACTTGTTGGAGATGCGCGTCATGCGGCGGATGACCGAATCGGTAAACGCCGCCGTGCGGTTGGAGAGTTCTTTCATGCCTATCCTTTCGAGCATTGGGTGGAGCAAGTTTACTCCTATGGAACCGATGGGATTTGCTCGAAACGGGCTCAAAAAACTCTTTTCAAAATTCTTGAAAATTGGGGCTTGCATCGCGTGGCGTTCCTTGCAATAATAGTCGAGCGCGAAGCGCACAGGACACGGTGGGTGTAGCTCAGTTGGCTAGAGCGACGGGTTGTGGTCCCGTAGGTCGAGGGTTCGAGTCCCTTTACCCACCCCAGTTCTTGCTTCGTGTTGATATCGGGTCGTTAGCTCAGTTGGTAGAGCAGGGGACTCTTAATCCCAAGGTCCAGGGTTCGACCCCCTGACGGCCCACCACACGATATCTCCTCTAAAGTCCGCCACCACGGACTTTAGCTTTGGGTCGTTAGCTCAGTTGGTAGAGCAGGGGACTCTTAATCCCAAGGTCCAGGGTTCGACCCCCTGACGGCCCACCCAAAGTATGTTAAAGCGACTGGCTTAGGCTGGTCGCTTTTTTGTTGACCTCGCATGGGGTCGAACCCGAAAGGGCACAGCCACTTTCACAGATCGAGTCTACCCTGGGGATCAGTAAAACCGGCGCGTCTGCACGGCGAAGTACGCCTGTGCGAGCGCGATTTCTTGCTTGTTTGAATCTCCGTTCTGGGCGATTAAATAGCATGCATAGCGCGTAAGTTTGTAGTCTTTAACTGCGCGAGCGTCGACACCGGCAGTTACCATTTTCGTGGTGTCACGAAAATGGGAATCAACTGGAGTTTTGTTTGTTTCGCACGAGACTTTTGCCCTCTTAACAACTTCGGCAAAGTTCTCTCATCGAGTGTACCCCATGGGTTCCATTAAATCGCGTGCGAGCCAATACTCAACGCCTTCTTCCACATTGGCGTAGCTATCAAGTTCGACACGCCACTTCTCGATATCTCTACTGTCCATATCTCCTCCTCGCTGGCCTATTGTCTATGCGGGCTTTACCCGCTCTGTATTCAGAATTAGGATACGCTGCCGTGCGGACACGAATGGGCCCCGTGCCACTTCGAGTTCACGGGGCCCATAGATATCGATTAGTTGTGTTTTGCTTTAGATAGGTGTCCAGTTTAATTCGCTCGATAGTGCGATCCGAGACTTTCGGTTCGCTTGCGCATGGCTTTGACCATTTCCTGTGCTAGTTGAATCTGCGATTGCAGGCGGGCGAGGGCTGCGATTTCGCTGTCATTGGCGTGTGGCTTGCTCAGCGCCGTTGCCTCGTCTTGCAGGCTTTCAAGCTGTTGCAGAGCCTTGGATAGACCTGCTTCGGTTCTGTTGATCATGCAATAGGTACTCATCGTGTGCTTAAGGCTGCGTGTCAGGCGTTCGGCATCTGTTGTGGCAATGCCGTACTGGGGGAGGGCGATATCCGCCTTCGGGGCCACCTCAGGTGCATTCTGTGCTGCCTGGGCTGCCGATGCGCCCGCGATGCGTCCGAACACGATGCCGTTGGCGCTTGACAAGCCACCAATGCGGTCGGCGCCGTGCATGCCGCCTGTCGCCTCACCGCAAGCGTAGAGGCCCTCAACGCCCGTGTGCGCGGTCTTATCGATCTTGATGCCGCCATTAGCGGCGTGGGCATACATCGCAACGCGCATCTCGTCAGTCGGGGCGATGCCGTGCTCGTCTTGCAGCCAGGTGGCAAAGGTCTGCACAAACTCTGGGACATCCTCGCGGGGGAAGTCGTAGTGGAGTGCCAGGCCTTCGACACCTGCCTGATCGATGACGAGATCGATAGCGCGGGAGGCCAAGCGTGACGTGAAGGGACCATATCCAGAGCGCTGCTCGAGCAGGTCGTCCAGCTTGTTGTCGGCAATATCTACCGGCTGGTCAAAATGTACGTAGCGCCAGGTTTTCTCGTTGAAGACCAAGTTGCGCTTGGGCTCGATGAAGCCGGGCATCATCTGCATGAACTCTATATTAGTAAGTGTTGCGCCGTGCGCCAGCGCGATGGCCTGCGAAGAGCTGAGCACATCGGCGGAAGTGAGGCTGCGCTCGAACAGGCCACCCGTGCCGCCCGCAGCGATGATCGTGGCCTTGGCAGCAAAGGGCACGATTCGATTTTCGGTGAGGTCGTAGAGCACGGTTCCGGTTATTCTGCCGTTCATGTCCTCAACAAGGTCGATAAGCTCATGGCGGGGGAGCAGGCGAATGCCGAGCGACTCGATCCGGGTCGTCAGAGCGTCCTCAAGGGGCTTGCGGGTGAGGCCGCGCCACATGCGCGTCTTGTGGTCAAAGCAGGGGATAAACTGCTTTTGCTGAGCGCTTTCGACGCTTTGCGGACGCTGAAGCTCAACGCCCAAGTCTTGCTCGAGCCATTCAATTGCCTGGGGAATGCCGTGGACGAACGTCTGGACGAGTTCAGGGTCGGCAACGCCGCCACCAACGGTCTGGATGGTATCGATGAGGTCTTGTTCGTCGTCTTCGTTAACGGGTCCGATAAGCCCCAGGCCCCAGGTTCCGGGGAAGAAGCTCGATCCACTCATAGTCTTGCCGGCGCTTGCCACAGCGACGGTTGCGCCCGTGCGTGCCGCTTCGATGGCGGCGCAAAGGCCCGCAATGCCAGATCCAATTACCAGTACATCAGTCGATTCCATCGGATTCCTTTCTCGTCCGGCGCATTGTCGCATGGGTGATCGGCAATGGAGCCGCAAAGACTCGGCAAATCGGTAAAGGGCAAATATGGCAGGTGGGCGTCATGGACGTTCTGACGCTCCGTCTCATCACATCTCGTATTTCGCCCCAACTGATATATCGGCATTAGCTGCCCTGCGACAGCGTAAACAAAAAGAGCCGCCACCTTAAAAGGTAGCGGCTCCAAAGCTCAACTATGTGAGCATCGCGCGGGCGCGACTAGGCCTTGAGGGCCTCCTCGACGGCGACAGCGCAGGCGACGGTGGCACCGACCATGGGGTTATTGCCCATGCCGATGAGACCCATCATGTCGACGTGCGCAGGCACGGAGGAAGAACCGGCGAACTGGGCGTCGGAGTGCATGCGGCCCATGGTGTCGGTCATGCCGTAAGAGGCAGGGCCGGCGCCCATGTTGTCCGGGTGCAGGGTACGGCCAGTGCCGCCACCAGAAGCGACGGAGAAGTACTTCTTGCCAGCCTCGAGGCGCTCCTTCTTGTAGGTGCCAGCGACGGGGTGCTGGAAGCGCGTGGGGTTGGTGGAGTTACCGGTGATCGAGATGTCAACGTTCTCGTGCCACATGATGGCAACGCCCTCGCGGACGTCGTCGGAACCGTAGCAGTTAACGGCAGCGCGGGGACCATCGGAGTAGGGGATGGTCTCGACGACCTTGAGCTCGCCCGTGTAGTAGTCGAACTGGGTCTTCACGTAGGTGAAGCCGTTGATGCGGGCGATGATCTGAGCGGCGTCCTTGCCCAGACCGTTGAGGATAACGCGCAGCGGCTTCTTGCGAGCCTTGTTGGCGTTCAGAGCCAGGCCGATAGCGCCCTCAGCGGCAGCGAAGGACTCGTGGCCAGCCAGGAAGGCGAAGCACTCGGTGTCGTCGGAGAGCAGCATAGCGCCCAGGTTGCCGTGGCCCAGACCGACCTTGCGGTCCTCGGCGACGGAGCCGGGAACGGTGAAGGCCTGGATGCCCTCGCCGATGATGGCGGCAGCCTCAGAAGCGGTCTTGGCGCCACGCTTGACAGCGAGAGCGCAACCGAGGGTGTAGGCCCACTCGGCGTTCTGGAAGGCGATGGACTGGGTGTTGTTGACGATCTCACGCGGGTTGAAGCCCTTGTCGGTGCAGATCTGCAGAGCTTCCTCGAGGGAGGCGATGCCGTTGTCGGCGAGGCACTTGTTGATCTTGTCAGCGCGGCGCTCGTAACCTTCGAACGTAACAGTCATAGTTATTTCCCTCCCTTTCTACTCGTGAACCGGGAACACGCTGGCGACGGAGTGAGTCTCCTCGTCGGTGCGCGGGTCGATGTACTTGGCAGCGTTCTCCCACTGACCATAGTGGCCCATAGCGCCAGCGATGGCCTCCTCGGGGGTCTTGCCGGCCTTGACGGCGTCGGTGAACTTGCCGAGGTTCAGGAACTCGAATGCGATGATCTCGTTCTTGTCGTTGAGAGCCATGCGGGTGACGTAGCCCTGAGCGAGCTCGAGGTAACGAGCGCCCTTGGCCTTGGTGCCGAACATGGTGCCGACCTGAGAGCGAAGGCCCTTGCCGAGGTCGTCGAGGGAGGCGCCCACGGGCAGGCCGCCCTCGGAGAACGCGGTCTGGCTGCGGCCGTAAACGATCTGCAGGAAGATCTCGCGCATAGCAACGTTGATGGCGTCGCAGACGAGGTCGGTGTTGAGGGCCTCGAGGATGGTCTTACCGGGAAGGATCTCGGAAGCCATGGCAGCAGAGTGGGTCATGCCCGAGCAGCCGATGGTCTCAACGAGGGCCTCCTCGATGATGCCGTCCTTGACGTTCAGCGTGAGCTTGCAGGCGCCCTGCTGAGGTGCGCACCAACCCACACCGTGCGTAAGACCGGAGATGTCGGAAATCTCCTTAGCCTGGACCCACTTGCCCTCCTCGGGGATGGGTGCGGGGCCGTGGTATGCACCCTTGGCAACGGGGCACATGTTCTCCACTTCCTGTGAGTACTGCATGCCTCTCCTCTCTATCGTGTTGGCGTCCCGTCTGGGGGTCGTGGCTGGCGATTGCCGGGCGACCCTTCGAAAGGGACATGACATGCAGCCCCTATAATACCGCGAAATGCACGGAATATTCGGCGAACGGCTCAGTTTTCGTAGCGAGAAGTCCGGAAGTTTTAATTGAAACGGTTTAACTATATGTTCTGTGGTCGCGAACTTCCGTAGAGGGGGTTCGTCTTGGGCAAGCTTTTGGTCAGCTCTTGTATGCGTTGCGGGGTCTGACCTGTTGCAACGGTGCCGTTCGCCGCCCGTTTACTGCCTTTGGCCGCGCGAGTGTATTGTTTTGCGTGAATGTTTTGATGGCACGCTTCAATCGTGCTGTATTGGATGGCAATCAGATCCCGGCGAAGGGAGCGCCATGCAGCGCGTTTGGAGAACGGTTACCGGCTTTTACCATGTTTGTGCCCGCGGTACGGGCAAGCAGCTCATCTTTGAGGGCGATGAAGACCGGTGGGAGTTTTTGGAGCTGATGCGCGAGTGCTGCCGCGAGGCGGGCGTGACGGTTATCGCCTGGTGCCTTATGGGCAATCACGTGGATCTGGTACTCTCGGATTATGAGGACACGATGAGCGCGGCGATGCAACGACTGCTTTTGACGTACGCTCGTCGGTTCAATAAACGCACGGGGCGCACGGGCCATCTGTTCCAGAACCGTTTTGACCGGCGCTCGCTCGATACCGACTGGCAGGTGATGGAGGCTATTCGCTCCGTACACGCCGATCCACAGGAGGCGGGCGTTGGCCTAATCGAGCGTTATCCCTGGAGCAGCTTTGCGGAGCATCTGCGCGCTTACGACAGTGATGCGGCAGATGCCACGAGGGGATTTTCCGATCCTTCTTGCATGCTTGAGCTTTTTGGTTCTGCCGAGGCCTTTGCTGCCTATTCGCTTTCGACGCCCGAGGGCGGCGAGCCAACGCTGGGCGATATGAAAGAGACGGAGTGGGAACGCCACGCCTTTGCCGACAAGTTGGCGAAGAGCCTCGGGGTTCCGCTCCGCGGGGTTAAAGCCGCACCGCCGGCGCGGCGCGATACCGTTATTGTTGGATTACACGATGCCGGTTTCACGGTGCGCCAGATTGAGCGCTATACCGGGATTGGCAAAAGTACCGTCTCTCGTATTGTGCGTGCCCGCGCGCGGACGGCGATGCGGACTGGCGGAAACGTGATGTAGGGTCGCCTGTGCACCGCAGATGGGGTCGTCCATACGCCGCAACAAGCGTTCAAAAGCTTGGTGCGGTAACTGCACTTCTTAATATGCATAGAACAATCGCCATCTTGCATAAAATAAGGGCTCAGTCCGGGTTTGCCCGCGCCTACCCCCATCTGCGCCGTGCAAAAAACGGAGTTTTCAGCATCGCGGTACTGCCACTACCGTCGCAGTTTTGCAACATACGGGCCCCCGAAACTATTTATGTCTGCCGATGCACTCCCGAAGCTCATGTTTGCGCCCCTGAGACCACGATGCTTGTTCTAAAACGCACTATATATGCGCCTGGAGACGTTGATTAACGCTTTCGATGCGTATACACACAGCTTGGCGTGCTGAATACTCGCAAAAATGCACGCCGCTCCCTATGGGACCCGTCTGCAGCAGGCGCGAAGCGAATCGGAGCCCAGCTGGATGGGGCATGGGACGATGCTAGGCGTGCTCGTGGCCCTGCCGCAGGCCTTTGGTGCTGTGGAAAACGCCCGTGTTCGCGTCTGGCTGTGTGGTAAATGACAGACGGGGTGCCGGACGCGCGGACTTTGTGCGTTCGCGCTCATTAGAAAAAACAGAGCCGCCCGTATCGGGCGGCTCGGCAATCAAAAACCTTGGATTCGGGGCATACGCTACTGGTTTGCTTGCCCCTCGAGCATGCCGTCGAGGGTGCGCCAGGCGAGCTCGGCGCATTTGACGCGGGCGGGCATGTGCGAGATGTCCTGAAGCTGGGCGGCTTCGTCCAGGTCTTCCAAGTCCTCCTCGGAGAGCTTCTCGCCGCGGATCATGGCGAGGAAGAGTCCCGCCAAGCGACGTGCCTCCTCGACGGTCTCGCCGGTGATGAGGTCGGCCATGATGTCGGCACTGGCCTGGCTGATGGCGCAGCCGTGGCCGGTAAAGGAGGCCTCCTCGATCACGCCGTTCTCGACGCGCAACTGCAAGGTGAGCTCGTCTCCGCAGCTGGGGTTGATGCCGTCGTGCTCGTGCGTGGGAGCATCCATCTCGTACTTATAGTCGGGGTGCGAGTTGTGCTCCATAAATGTGGTGGAGGTGTAAAGGTTACCCATTGAACGTGCTCCAAACGTGATGCAGACCGGCGATGAACTTGTCGATGTCGGCCTTGTCGTTGTAGAAGGCCACGCTGGCGCGGCAGCAGGCAAGGTTCTCGACGCCCAGCCAGGTGAGCAGTGGCTGCGCGCAGTGGTGGCCGGCGCGGATGCAGACGCCGTCCATGTCCATGATGCTCGCGACGTCGTGCGGGTGGATGCCCTTGACGTTAAAGCTCACAACGCCGTGGTGGTTGTCCCAATAGATGGAGCCGATGATCTGGACAAAGTCGAGCTGCATGAGTTCGCCCATCAGATAGTGGACGAGTGCCTGCTCGCGGGTCTGGATGTTCTCGTAACCCACCGTGTTGACCAGGTAGTCGAGTGCCGCACCCGTGGCGAAGATGCCGGCGGCGTCCTGCGTACCCGCCTCGAACTTCTCGGGGACAGGAGCCCAGACGGCGTCCTGCTCGGTGACCGAATCGATCATCTCGCCGCCGGTGAGCATGGGCGGCATGGCGTTGAGCAGGTCCATCTTGCCCCACAGCACGCCGATGCCCATGGGGCCCATGGCCTTGTGCGCGCTAAAGGCAAAGAAGTCGGCGCCCAGGTCGGCCACATCGACCGGCATGTGCGGCAGCGACTGCGCACCGTCGACGACCAGGTAGCCGCCGTACTTGTGCACGAGCTTGCCGAGGTTCTTGACCGGGTTCTCGACGCCCAGCACGTTGGAGACCTGTCCCACGGCCAGGATTTTGGTCTTGGGACCCACCTTTGCAAGAACCTCCTCGGTGGTGAGCTGGCCGGTCTTGGTGGGGTAGAGGTAGACGAGCTTGGCGCCGGTCTCGCGGCAGACCTGCTGCCACGGAATCAGGTTCGAGTGGTGCTCCATGATGGTGATGACGACCTCGTCGCCCGGTTCGAGCACTGTGGGCGCAAAGCTCTTGGCGACCAGGTTGAGCGACTCGCTCGTGTTGCGGGTGAAGACGACCTCGTTGGCCTGTGGGGCGCCGATGAGGTCGGCGATCTGCTGGCGGACCTTCGCGATGGCGTCGGTGGCCTCGACGGACAGCGAGTACAGTCCGCGCAGGGGGTTGGCGTTCATGCGCTGGTAGAAGTCGCGCTCGGCGTCGAGCACACAGGCAGGGCGCTGCGCGGTGGCGGCGCTATCGAGGAAGGCGATCTCGGGGTGCTGCTGGAACAGCGGGAACTGGCCCTTGTAGGGGTTGGTCTCGATGTCCACGGTGGGCCAGCCGCGCGAAGCCTCGTCGCTGGCGTCGAGCTCCATGGGCTCGGGGGCAGTGCAGGTGTCGCATTTAACGTGCTCGGTGTCGATCATGCGAGCTCCTCTTCAAAGTTGTCGATCAGGTTGTTCCCCAGGCGGACGACGGCGGCGCGGGTGCGCTCGTCGGTGGCGGAAAGCGCGGCGTCCTCCAGCTTGGCGCGGATGAACAGGTCCTCGGCGGCGTTTTGGTCAAGGCCGCGGCAGGCGAGATAGAACAGCTGCTCGTCGCGGACGTGACCGATGGTGGCGCCGTGGTTGCCGGCGACGTCGTCCTCATCGCATAGGATGACGGGAACGGTCTTGTTGTCGACGCCCTTGTTGGCCAAGAGCACCGTCTCGCGCTCGGTACCGGTTGCACCCTTGCAGCCGTGCACGAGGTCGATGGTGCCGCGGTAGACCTTCTTGGACGTGCCGGTCAGCACGCCGTTGGCGTCGATCTCGCACTCGGTCTTGCGACCGCGGTGGCGCAGCTCATAGTTAAAGTCGCGCACCTGCTCGCGGGCGCCCAGGTAATCGGTATCGATGGTGATCTTGGCGGTATCGCCCAGCAGGTCGCCGGCAAGGCCGGTGGCGCTGGCGCCGGCACCCAGGACGGTGTGTTGCACGTTGACGCGCGCGCCCTCGTCCAGGAACAGGCCGGTGTCGTCGAGCGCGATCCAGCTATCGTCGAGCGTCTGCGTGCAGGTCACGTTGACGGTGGCGTACTCGTGGGCGCACACGCGTAGCACGGAGCCCACGACACCCTCGCCGGTAACAGGAGAGTCTAGGGCAATATGCAGGTCGAGCGTTGCGTGCGGGCGAGCGACGATGTCGATGGCGGCGATGGCCGCGGCGGCATCGACACCGCTCACACGCACGGTAACCGTGGCGTGCTGGTATGCGGGCGCATCGATGACGATGCGCTTGGTAGCGTGCTCGGCCAAGTAGGCGTAGGCAGCCTCGCCCATGCCGGTTTCGAAGGCTTCAGCAGGGGAGAGCTCCTCCTCGAGCTTGATGGCGCCAGCCTGATAGACGGATGTGGCGGGCACGTCGAGCTCGGTCTCGGGCGTGATGCGGGCGCGGTCGGCGGCATCACCGGGGGCGGAGGCGCGGCGCTCGGGGAAGCGCTCGGCCATGGCGTTCATGGCGGTGCCAAACGCGTCGGCAGCGCCGGAAAACTGCTCGCCCAAGCCTTCGACCTCAACGGCCTCCGCGGGAGCGGCGGCAAGCTCGTCAGAGAGCTCGAGCTTGGTCTGATTCATTTTCAACCAGCCCCAGGTTGCTGCGGGCATCGCGTTGACCTGCTCGAGCGTGGTAGCAGCGGCGTTGGTTTCCTGTTTCATTATCCGATCGCTCCTTCCATCTCGAGCTTGATCAGGTTGTTCATCTCGACGGCGTACTCCAGCGGCAGCTCCTTGGAGACCGGGTTAGCAAAGCCGTTGACGATCATGGTGCGGGCCTCTTCCTCCGAGATGCCGCGGCTCATCAGGTAGAACACCTTGTCGTCGCCGATGCGGCCGATGGTGGCCTCGTGGCCGATGTCGACGTTCTTGGCGCGGATGTCCATAGCGGGGATGGTGTCGGAGCGGCTCTGGTCATCGAGCATGAGCGACTGACAGCTCACGGTTGCCTTGGAGCCCTCGGCCTTGGGTGTCGCCACGATGGAGCTGCGGAAGGTCTGGATGCCGCCGCTCTTGGAGATGCCCTTGGTCTCGACGGTCGCCGAGGTCTCGGGCGCGTTGAGCACGACCTTGCAGCCGGTGTCGAGGTTCTGCCCGGCGCCGGCGAAGGTGATGCCGGTAAAGCTCGAGCGGGCGCGGCGGCCGTTGAGCACGCTCATGGGATAGAGGTAACCTACGTGGCTGCCGAAGGAGCCGCTGATCCATTCGATGTCGCCGTCCTCGTCCACGCGCGCACGCTTGGTGTTGAGGTTGTACATATTCTTGGACCAGTTCTCGATGGTCGAGTAGCGCAGGTGCGCACGCTTGCCCACAAAGAGCTCCACGGCGCCAGCGTGGAGGTTGGCCACGTTGTACTTGGGAGCGGAGCAACCCTCAATGAAGTGCAGGTCGGCATCGTCCTCGACGATGATGAGCGTGTGCTCAAACTGGCCGGCACCCTTGGCGTTGAGGCGGAAGTAGCTCTGCAGCGGGAAGTCGAGCTTGGTGCCCTTGGGCACGTAGACAAACGAGCCGCCCGACCATACGGCGCCGTGCAGGGCCGCAAACTTGTGGTCGGTGGGCGGGATGAGCGTCATGAACTTCTCGTGGACGAGCGGCTCCCACTGCGGATCGTGCAGGGCCTCCTCGATGCCGGAGTAGACGATACCCATCTTGGACGCCGTGTCCTGCATGTTGTGGTAGACCAGCTCGGAGTCGTACTGTGCGCCGACGCCCGCCAGATAGCTGCGCTCGGCCTCGGGGATGCCCAAGCGCTCAAAGGTGTTCTTGATGTCGTCGGGCACCGACTCCCAGTCGTGCTTTTGGTCGGTGTTGGGCTTGACGTAGGTGACGATGTTGTCCATGTCCAGGCCCTCGATGGAGGGGCCCCACGTCGGGTCGGGAAAACGGTTGAAGATCTCGAGGGACTTTAAGCGCAGGTCGAGCATCCACTGCGGCTCGTCCTTCTTGGCGCTGATCTCGCGCACGATGTCGGGCGTGATGCCGGCGTCGAGGCGCTCGAATCCCTCCTCGCCATAGGTGAAGTCGTAGAGGCTGCGGTCGATGTCCGCGACCTCGGTGCGGTTCTTGGTCATTACGTCGCCCCTTTACGCCTGCTGCTCGGCAGCGGCGGCCTCGGCCTGGGCGCGCTGCTCGGCGGCCTCGCGCTCGAAGGTCTCAAAGCCGTTCTTGTCGATCCAGGGGATGAGCGAGGCGTCGTCCTCGCGCACGATGTGGCCCTTGACCATAACGTGGACGCGGTCGACATCCAGGTGCTCCAAGATGCGCGTGTTGTGCGTGATGATGAGCATGGAGCCGTCGCAGCTCTTGCGGTAGGCGTCCATGCCGTGGCTGACGGTGGACAGAGCGTCGACGTCCAGGCCGGAGTCGGTTTCGTCCAGGATGGCGAGCTTGGGCTGCAGCAGCAGAAGCTGGAGCATCTCGACCTTCTTCTTCTCGCCGCCCGAGAAGCCTACGCCCAGCTCGCGGTTGAGGTAGGCGGTATCCATGTTGAGCTCGGCCGCGAGCTCCTTGACGCGACGGCGGAACTCCTTGCCTTTCATCTCCAGGCCGGGGCGGCCGGCAATGCTGGCGCGCAGGAAGCTCGACAGCGGCACGCCGGGGATTTCGACCGGAGCCTGGAAGCTCAAGAACAGGCCTGCGCGGGAGCGCTTGTCGGTGGTGAGCTCGGTGATGTCCTGGCCGTCAAAGACGATGCGGCCGTCATTGACGGTATAGACGGGGTCGCCCATGACCAGGTGGCCGAGGGTGGACTTGCCGGCGCCGTTGGGCCCCATCAGCACGTGGGTCTCGCCGGCGGCGACGTTAAGGTTGACGTTGTGGAGGATGGTCTTCTCGTCCACGGAGGCGGTCAGACCTTCGATGGAAAGCAGCGGATTTGCGCTCATGCTGTCCCTCTCTGTATATGGTGTACTCATAGGTGTACTAAACCCTAGGAATCTTCTCGGAATAAAGTTACTATGGGTTCTGCGTTAGTCAAGGGAAAACCCGACTAATCCACTCGACTTTTTAGATGTGGGACATAATAATCAGGTTTGTTTGCCCCGCGTGCATGGGATTTGGGACAAACAAGCCTGATTTTGTCCCAGGATCAACGGGAGGGTAGGTATGCTCATTTCTTCTAAGGGCCGCTATGCCCTCCGGTTAATGATCTATATCGCGGCGCTGGGTGACGCCGAGGGCAAGATTGCTTTGCGCGAGGTTGCCGACCGTGAACATATCTCGCAAAAGTATTTGGAGCAGCTGGTTCGTCCGCTTATGAAGGCGGGCCTGCTTAAGAGCGTGCGCGGCAAAGGCGGTGGCTACATGATGGCCAAGGACCCCGCCGAGGTGCGTGCTGGCGACATCCTGCGCGCTGTCGAGGGCAGCACGGCGCCCGTGGCGTGCGACGGCATCGACAACAGCTGCACCCGCAGCGATTTGTGCTCGACCGTCAAGTTCTGGCGCGGCCTGGACGACGTGATCGAAAAGTACGTCGACGGCGTGACGTTGGCCGTCCTGGCCGCCGTCCCCGAAATCAACTTTGACATTAAGCTGTAGGGGTGCAAATGGCATCTCTCGACAAGGTGTACAAGCAAATCGAAGTTTTTGCTCGGGAATGTGACGCCGAGAAGGTCGTATTGTTTGGTTCTCGTGCTCGAGGCGACAACTTGCCCAAGAGCGATATTGACATCGCCGTAGCAGGTTGCCGGGATTTCGGCCGTTTCTCATATTTGATCGAGGAACATCTTGATACTCTTTTAGATGTAGATGTCGTCAATCTCGACGAGTCCCTATCGCAGCAATTGCTCGATGAGATTGCCAGGGATGGTGTGATTCTGTATGAAAAAATATGAGAACTTTGTTAGCGCCTTGGCGAATCTTGAGGATGCGCCCAATCAGGATCTCAACAATGATTTTGTTCAGAGTGGATTAATTAATAAGTTCAATCTTCAATTTGAACTGAGCTGGAAGCTCCTTAAGCGTCTGCTCGAGTATGAGGGCGCCACGCTTGCCGCGTCGGGGTCTCCTCGTGCCATCTTGAAGGAGTCGTACCGATTCTACGACTTTATTGATGAGGCAGCCTGGCTAGACATGCTCAGAGACCGCAATACGAACGTCCATATCTATGACAACAAGCTCGCTCAAGATTTGATTCAGCGTATCCTGAACGTCTATATCCCCGCTTTCTGTCAGTTGAGAGACGGGCTGATGGGACGCTACGGCGATCTTCTTCTGGTGCCCGACGACCAGTTTGTTTAATTCCTTTAGATTTCGCGGATTTCGCGGAGGGTTGTTGCCGTTTACCGAGGGGTTGTTGTGCAACAACGGGCGAGCTGCAATACTTACTCTTATCTTTGCAAACTGCACTTTAACTACACCAATGCAGGGAGGATCTTATGCAGCCCAAGCATTCTGCTATTGTCGCGGGCCTGACGCTGGCGCTTTCGTTTGGCGCCGTTTCCGCGCCGGCACCCGCCGCTGCCGAGGAGCCCACGCCGGGCGTTGCCTCGAATGCGACCGATATCGATAAGGGTCTCTATACCCAGCAGTCCTTCTCGGGCGTGCTGAGGTCGGTCCAGGGCGTTTCGTTTGTTAACGTGACCACCGAGATGAAGTACTTTACCAAGTACGAGAGCCATGGCAACTATAACCAGGGCTTTTCGTATGGCGACGGCTATAACGCGCTGGGCTATTACCAGTTCGACCGTCGATGGTCGCTCATTCCGTTTATGAAGCAGGCCTACAACTACAACCCCGAAAAATACAGCATGCTCAAGGATGCGATTGATCGCGGCAGCGAGATCTCCAACGCGAGCAATGCCATGTACGAGAACGGCCAGCTCACCGAGCTGGGCCATATCGCGCAAGATGCCTTCCAAGGTGCGTACAACACCGATCCTGTTGAGTTCTCAGCACTTCAAGATGCCTATGCGTACAACTCGTACTATGCGGTGACCGAGGCGTGGCTCAAGAGTGGCTTGGGCATTGATGTTTCGGGCCGCGCCGATTGCGTTAAGGGCATGGTGTGGAGTATCACCAACATGTGCGGCACCGGTGGTTGCAGGGACTTCTTCCGCTGGGCAAACCTTTCTAACAGTATGACCGACCGCGAGTTTGTGACGGCGCTCTCCAACAGCGTGGTCAATAACGTGGCGACCAAGTATTCGAGCCAGCCCGAGTATCATGAGGGCTGGAAGAATCGTTATAAGAATGAGCTGAAGGACTGCTTGGTTTATATCGCTGAGGACGAGGCTGCCGCCGCGACGCCCGTGCAGCCCGAGCCCTCGCCGGCGCCCTCGCCGACGCCTGATTCGAATGACGACTCGAGTGACGATGCCAATGATGACAGGATGGATGCGCCCTCGACCGATGCTGACGGTAATGGCTCTGCTGGTGGCACTACCAACGACGGCTCTACCTCGAACGGCTCCGATTCGAACGGCTCTGCTGCGGGCGATTCGTCTTCAAGCTCTGCCGGCAATACGGACAGCGCCGCTTCTGGTTCGACCGACGCTGACACCTCTAACTCATCCACCGGCTCGAGCGATTCGTCCGCTGACACCGGCTCTAACAAAGGCTCTGGCTCTGCCGCAACCCCTGATTCCGATGTTTCCAAGGACAACTCGAATAAGGCACCGGACGCTCCCGTTGCTTCGCCGGACAAGAAGCCTTCTTTCTCCGTGCAGCTTGGTTCTACGCTGGGCTCTTCGCTGATGGCTGGTGTCAATAACGGCTCGACCCAGAACAAGGACAACTCTGATCAGGTTTCCACGGAAAAGACCGAGTCCGATAAGGGTTCTAGCTCTGATGAGAAGGGCGACAAGTCCGCTCAGGAGAAGGACGATGGCAAGAAGTCTGAATCTGAGGCGAAGGACGAGAACAAGGACAAGACCGAGGACGGAAAGCAGCAGGGCGAGGACAGCGGTAAGGGCAGCACCGACAACCAGGTCCAGGAGCAAAATGACTCCAAAACGGTGACCACCACGACCACGACGACTACAACGACCAAGTCCTCGGGCGGCAACATGCCCAAGACGGGCGATCTGATTGTGATGGCGAGCCTTGCCAGTGCAAGCTTGGCCACGCTGGGTGCCACGTCTATCGTAAGTGGTAAGCATAAGCTCGATTAGCAGAAGAAAACTTCTGGGGAGGACGGTTCGGAGGAGTAATCTTCCAGATCGTTTTCTATAAGAGTTTGGGACGGGGTCCGGTGCGGCGGCATCGGACCCCGTTTTTGTTGTGCAACGATTTGTTATGCCCCCTCGGGGGCATGTTGCTACCGTTGCCCGAAACGTTTACATGTCGATATTGTTGCGCTCTACCCGCTCGTTACAATGGGCATCGTGCTGCGTTAGAGGGAGAACTTACGGTGTCTGAACAGGCGAATTATGGTGTTGCTCATGCGTTTGGTGCACGGTTGCTCAATCATGCGGGTAACGCAGCTCTGCCGGTTGATGTACACGACTTTTCTGATGCAATCAATTGGTGTTTACTCGTCGATAAGACTATGTTTATTGCCGATATATTGGACAGCGAAGCACCTGTTGCGCTTTGTTGTCGGCCCAAGGGTTTTGGCAAGAGCATGAATCTATCGATGCTCAAATGCTATTTGGAACGATCTGATCACCGACGGCCGGATCGAAGCCCGTTCGTCGGCACCCAGATTTGGCAGGCGGGCGGTGGTCGCTTTCGTGATGAGTACGCGTGCTATCCCGTCATCTTGCTCGATTTTTCTGCTGCCGCTGCGAGGCGCGACGCCGATGCTGCGGCGGCTATTCGCAGCGCTGTCGCGAACGAGTGCGCCCGATTGCTGCCGCTGCTTGCCGCGCCTGATCTGTCAAGACGTGAGGTTCGTCTTATCGAGAGGGCGGCGCGTGGGGTGGCCAGCGATAGGGAGATCGATGCGGCGCTTGGCGTGCTTATTAAGCTGCTCCAGACAGCTTTCGATGAGCAGGTTGTTCTTCTGATAGACGACTACGACGTGGTGTGTCCAAATGGTTTGGACGCTAAGGACGACGGTGGCGTGGATTTCCTAGAGTCGCTCAGCCGGATGTTGTTTGACACCATTGCCGATGCCGGCGACTCGTTGCGATTGACGTGTCTGATGGGCGAGCGCCCCGGTCATGCCGAGTTTGCGTTGTCCCAACGTGGGGTTTCCTATCGGTCGGCGACAGCGTTGTCGAGTTGGTGTGATCGATGGTTCGGTTTTTCGGACGACGAAGTCCAAGTGCTGTTGGATTGCATCGGTCGCAACGGCTGTCTGGATGACGCGCGTGAGTGGCTCGAGGGCTATCTGTTTGGTGGTTTTTATTGCTCGAGCCCGGAGCGCGTGGTGGACTACGCACAGCGCGATTGCGTCGCGCCCGTTCGGGCGGATCTGTATGGTTACGCCGACCGTCTGAGCGCATGCGTCGGTGACTGGAATCTCATGCGCCTGTCCGCATTGTTCGATTTGGTTGAGCCGCATGGGTTTATTGAGGCGCCAGTGCATGTGCATGCCGAGGAGGTCGATGCCGCCAAGCCCGAAGATATCTGGACTGCGCTGTATCTGTCTGGATTTCTTACGACGGACATGACAGGGCATTCGGAGGACGGCGCGTGCCTTCGTTCCCTGCGCCTGCCTAACAACGAAGTGCGTCAGGCGCTCCGTCTTGTAATTCTGGAATGGTTTGAGTGCGCCGTTGAGGACGTTGGAGTTATCGACTCGTTCCATGACGGGTTGTGTCGAGGAGACGAGGACGCTGTAAAGCAAGCTTTGAGCTGTGCTATCGGCGATCTGGGCATCGATGTGGACAAATCAGATATGCCGACAGCCTATCATCTGGCGCTGCAGGGGCTTTGCTTTGGACTGTCCGGCTATTGCAATCCCAGCTCCAAGCGAAGTGGCGTCTCGGATCGCTGGGATATCCAGGTGATTCCCACCGGTCGGGTGTTTGACGTGGCCGACACGCTCGGCATGCTCGATGAGCGACCGCTCATTACGATCAACATGTTGTATGACCCTGGCGTCGATGCCCTGGGCCTGGAACTGTTAGCGGTTCAGGCGCTGCTCGACATAGAGCGCGACGGCATCGATGATATCCGCGTGCCGCGCCCCGCCGTCGGGCGCATGCGTTGGGGCTTTGGTTTTGACGGTCAGCGTGTGTCCGTGGTGTGTCAACGACTGTAGCGGCGGGCGAAAGCCCTTTACTACTCGGCGTCCTTCAGGGGCGGCATGGGCTTCCAGTTGGGATCCTTAACGATCTTGCGTGCGTCCTTCATGCCACGGCGCAGCGCCGGAATACCGGTCTTAAAGCATTTGTCGACTGCTGCCAGACGAATGAACTCCTTGCAGAAGGTCGCGGCATTGCCCAGACGGAACAGCACGGGGTGGTAGTCGCCGTAGATCTGCATGTAGCGTGCCAGATAACCGCGGTTGCGCATGATGTAGTAGCGGTTGGTGTCGCTCGTGGAGTTGAGCTGGCGCTTGCCGGCGATATCCCAGTTAGAGACGGCGCGGGCGCGCTTGAGCACCACGTCGGCAACCACGGCGGCGGGGAAGTGCTGGCTGGCCACGTAGCCGTAGCAGGCATCGTCGCCGTAGATAAAGAAGCGCGCGTCGGGCAGGCCAATCTTGTCGACCACGCGGCGCGAGAACATGCCGCCCTCAAAGCACAGTTGGTTCATGTTGCGGTAGCCCTCGGGCCCCAAGTCCCACTTGGCGATGGGGTTAGGGATGCCGAGCGAAAGGATGAGCTGGTACTGCCAAAAGAAAGCGCCGCCGTCAAAGTCCAGGCGCGAACCCTGGATGACATCGTAGCGGTCGGTCCACTTGGCAAGACGCTCGATGCCTTCGGGGATGACGAGCACGTCGTCGTCCATCACCCAGAACCACTGGGCGCCCAGGTCGTAAGCGCATTTAGTGCCAGCGGAGAAGCCGCCCGCACCGCCGCCGTTTTCGAGCTGCGGGGCGTAGATGACACGGTCGGTGCCGCCCTGCGCGTCGGGCTGCTCGGTGTCGATGCCCCACAGGTTGGCCAGACGCTCGTTGAATGCGGTGCACATGGCCTCGGTCTCGCGCGAATTCTCGTTATCGACAATCACGATGCGCCAGGGCGTTGCCGTGAGCTCGGTCATGGAGTCGAACAAGTTGGCCAGGAGTTCCTGGCGCTTGTACGTAACGACAACGATGGCGAGCTTATCGATGGGGGCGGGAAGGGTTGAAGTCATGGGGCAATATATCCTTTCACGCGCGGCGGGCGAGCGCTGCGCGGAAGCTATCGAATACGTCCTTGGGACTGTCCTATTGTAAAGGCTCGCCGCACCTTGACGGCAAGCTTTGAATAAAACGCAGGAACCTGCCACGGGTGTAGCGGCTTTGACGTCTGACGGCAGCGTGTCTATTGCCGCTTGAGCTTGCGAACGATAAGGCTTCTAGCTGCATCGATGATGAGGAGCGCCAGAGCAAAGACGATGCTAATGACGGTACCCGTGATGATACATATAGCTGCCGGGCTGTTTTGGCTGACCAGCATGTTTGCGAGCAACGTATTGAAGACGGGACGTCACAGGCTACTGGTGAGCGACTGCATCACATAGAAACCGAGCGTGGCGGTCGATAAGGTGACGATGACACCCGCAGTCCGCGGATTGCCTGAGGCACTGCGTCGGGTTGCCGAAAAGAGCAAGGAGGCGGCAGCGAGGGCAAACGAGATCAGCGAGGTCGACTTGTAGGAGAGGACTGCCATCGCCGTGAGGTTGCCGGTGAAGGAGAGTGCTCCTTCCAGGATGGTGGCGAGCGCCAAAATCGCAGCGAGCGACCGCATGCCCAAGGCGCCCGCCCTGTCCGAATCCATGACATCGGTAACGTCGCGGAGCAGACCGCCGATCAAAAACGCGATTACGTACGTGGCAGCGCTCATGAGCTTCTGGAGCCAAGAAAACTCGCCGGCGCTTGTCGTACTCATGGCGGCTATATACCCGTTAACAACAAATGCGAGGATGCCAACGGCGATGACCGTCGTCGTGTAGCTCTTCTGGGAGAGTCGACTCTTAGCCAGTCCAAACCATGGCGCCATGAAGACCGTGGCGGCATAGACCCAGATAAACTCAAGGCCTAGCGTGTACCAGTAGTGCGTGTTGAGGGTAACATCGGGAATGGGGGAGACGACCGTGGACCACGCGAGCGCCACGAGGCAATAAAACGTAGTGGGCATAACGACCTTGCCCAGGCGCTGCGTCGTCCGTTGCATTTGCGACTTCCACGTTGCTCCACCGTCCCAAGCACGCGCGGCAGAAGCGATGAGAAAATAGCCCGAGATCATAAAGAAGACCTCGTTGGCCCAGCAGCCCAGCAGGTTAATTAAACCGAGCACGCCGGAATAGGGGAAGGCGGCAAGCGGCGCGTATTCCGGCAAGCCGACACAGGTTGCCTGGAAGGTCCACTGAAAGGTGTGGAACACCGCGATACCGGCGACTGCGACCAGGCGCAAGGCCTCGATGGATATGTTGCGTGCGGCTTTGGGCTGCATGACGTCCTTTCGTATCGGTTTGCCTCTGCGAGCTCCATAGATTATATAAACGCCCGCTGGCGCGCTGACCCTTTGATACCATGAAACGACAGGTATTTCCTAAGGAGCACATTTGTCTACTAACGTCTCTGGCAGCCCTGTTCTGTCGCTGCTTATTCCCATTTACAATGTTCAGCGCTACCTGCGCGAGTGTCTCGATTCCGCCCTGGCACAGACGCTCAAGGATATTGAGATCATCTGCATTAACGACGGGTCGACCGACAACTCGCCGGCGATTATCCGCGAGTATATGGAGCGCGATGGGCGCGTCAAGATGATCGACAAGGCCAACAGCGGCTACGGCGACTCGATGAACCGCGGTCTGGAGATGGCGCGCGGCAAGTACGTTGGCATCTTGGAGTCCGATGACTTTATGGTGCTCGACGCACTCGAAAAGCTTGTCTCGGCCGCCGATAGCAATAATGCCGACTTTGCGAAGGCGAACTTTGATTTCTACTGGTCTAAGCCCGAGGAGCGCCGTTCGCTGCACGAGATGTTTAGACCTCAGGATTGCGGCAAGCCGGTGCATCCGAGCGATACGACGCAGTTCTTTAAGCAAAAGCCGTCGATTTGGTCGGCCGTGTACCGTCGCGATTTTCTTGAGCGCAACGGCATTACGTTCCTGCCGACTCCGGGGGCATCCTTTCAGGACACGTCGTTCGCCTTTAAGGTGATCGCGTGCGCCGATAAGGCTGTTTACCTGCATGATGCCGTGTTGTCGTATCGCCAGGACAACGAGAATTCCTCGGTCAATTCTTCGGCTAAGGTCTTTTGCGTCAATACCGAGTATGCCGAGATTGAGCGTTGGATTCGAGAGGATTATGCCCGCGACCACGCAAGTGATGACGTCGCGCGCATGCTCAAGTTCAATCAACTCATTAAGTACGATTCGTACATGTGGAACTATGTGCGCCTAGCGCCTAAGTTCTATAAGGAGTTCCTGGTGCAGATGGCCAAGGAGTTCCAAGCGGCCTTGGACGCGGGGGAGTTTTCGCTTGACGACCTCAAGCCGTGGAAGCGCGCGAATCTCGCTGCCATCCTCAAAGATCCTGAGGGCTGGGTTGACGAGCATCCGAGTTTTGCGACGGATGGTGCCTTGGGGCGTGCTAAGTATTACGCCTCGGTTGGAGGCCCAGGCGTGGTCGCCGCCTTCCTCATCGAATCGCTGAGGGGGTAGGTCGGCATGGGAGAGGCCTCGTGTCCTAAAGCTACCATTGTCGTCCCCGTTTACAACTCTGCGCGCTCGATTCAGCGATGCCTCGATTCGCTGTTGGCCCAGTCCGAGCGCTCGATTCAGGTTGTCTGCGTCAACGACGGTTCGACTGATGATTCGTTGAACGCGTTGCGCCAGATCGCGCAGGCCGACGATCGCGTACTGGTGATTGACCAGGAAAACGCGGGTGTCTCGTGTGCTCGAAATGCCGGTATCGATGTCGCCGAGGGCGAGACCGTCTTTTTTGTGGACGCCGACGATTACATCGATGCCCAGACGGTCGAGCGCGTGCTGCATGCCATGGAGTCTGCAGATGCCGAGGCCGCCGTTTTTGGCGGTGTCTGTGAACCTGCCGATGCCGCCCCCAAACGCGTCCAGCAACTCATGAGTTCCAAAGCTGGTACCTTCGGCGCCCGTGATCCCCAATTGCTGTTCCATTCGAATGCGCAGCCCTATGCCTGCCGTGCGGCTTTTTCGCGCGAGCTGCTCAATCGCGAAAGCATTCACTTCGCCCCCGGCTTGGCTTTGGGCGAGGACGTCGTCTTCCAATTTGCGGCTTATGCGCTTGCCCACAAGACCGTCGTCATGCCGGACAAGTTCTACCACTACGTGATGGAGAGCGAATCGGCGACGCACGAGTTCAACAGTGCCGAGGCTCGCGCCAAAAAGCTTGACGCCCACATGAGGATGCTCGAGGAGGTCTTGGAGGACTGGGCGGCCTACGGTCTTTTGGACCTGTGTCCCGGCGAGCTGATCACCTGGTTCTTGGACCTTATCGTGTTTGATTTGGCGCGCTTGGATTCCGATGACTTCCATCGCGTGGCGGCTCGCGTCAACATGGACCTCACGACGTTTTTGGGAACGGAGTGGGCGGATATGCCTGCTAAGGGCGCCGTTCGCCGTGTTGCCCACAAGCTCGTTGCAGCGACCTCGGGCGTTTCGATGGCAGATGCCACGCTGTTCTATCTTTCGACTCGCGGTCTCAAAGCCTGCCTGGAGCGCTTTATCTAATTCCAAACGCTGCCGCCCGCCGCAACTCGGCTGCTAAAATAACCCTGTTACACGCTATTCAACAGGAGGTTCTCTTGCAGAACTCTGATACCCCTAAAGTTTCGTTGCTTGTTCCCATCTGCAATGTCGAGCGCTATCTGCGCGAGTGCCTCGATTCCGCCGTGGCGCAGACGCTCAAGGACATTGAGATCATTTGCATCAACGATGGCTCTACCGATAGCTCGCCGGATATCATTCGCGAGTACATGGAGCGCGATGAGCGCGTCAAGATGATCGACAAGGCCAACAGCGGCTACGGCGACTCGATGAACCGCGGCTTGGAGATGGCGCGCGGTGAGTACGTGGGCATCCTTGAGTCCGATGACTTTATGTTTGAGGACTCGCTCCAAAAGCTGGTCGCCAAGGCCGATGCTGAACATGCCGATGTGGTAAAGGGCGACTTTTACCTGTATTGGTCCACGCCCAGCGAGCGCCGTGAACTGTTTGGGATTATTGACGAGCACATGACAGGCGCGGCGTATCGCCCCGTCGATCGTCCGGGGATCTTCTACCGCAAACCTTCCATTTGGTCGGCTATCTATCGACGCGAGTTCCTCAACGACAATCAGATTCGGTTCCTTCCCACGCCGGGTGCCTCGTATCAGGACGCAGGCTTTAACTTTAAGGTTTGGGCTTGCGCCGAGCGTGCCGCGTTTATTGCGGACCCCATTTTGTGCTATCGCCAGGATAACGAGAAGAGCTCCGTTAATTCGCCCAACAAGGTGTTTTGCGTGTGCGACGAATATGCCGAGATGCAACGTTTTTTGGACGAGCGTCCCGAGCTCAAGGCTCAGCTCCAGGGCATTTTAATGCGCATGAAGGTCGATGCGTACCGTTGGAATGATGAACGCCTGGTCGATGAGCTGCGTGAGCAGTTTTGGAAGAAAGCCTCGCCCGAGCTCAAGGTCGATTGGGATGCCGGTCGCTTTGACCTGTCGCTGTTCGATCCGCGTGGCGAGACCGACTTGCGCCTGATGGTCAAATCGCCCCGTGTCTATATCGATTCGCGCTTTGACTTTAAGAAACCGGGCAAGCTCAATACGTTTAAGCACTACTTTAAGATCGGCGGCCTGCCGCTGGTCTGGCGCGTGCTGATGTATCGGCACGTCTACGGCGACAATCCGCACCCCGATGACGTTCCGGCCGCACAGTAGGAGCACTTGACTATGGCTACTTCCAAGATTTCTGTTGTCGTTCCCATCTATAAAGTGGAGGAGTGCCTGGCCTGGTGCCTGGACTCCCTGCTTGCGCAGGACATGCCCGATTGGGAAGGCGTACTGGTTAACGATGGCTCGCCGGATGGTTCGCGCGATATTGCGGCTGCCTATTGCGAAAAGGACGCGCGCTTTACGCTGGTCGATAAGGAGAACGGCGGCCTGTCGAGCGCGCGTAATGCGGGCATTGCTGCGTCCACGGCGCCTATCGTTGCGTTTTTGGATTCCGACGACCGGTTTACGCTCGATGCATGCCGCGTGATCGTCGATGCCTTTGAGCGCGAGGACTGCGACGTTTTGACCTTTGGCGCGAATCCGTATCCGCTCGAGGCGGGGTATCCGTGGCTCAACTATGTATTGAGCCCGCGCGATGCGTCGTTTGAGGGCTTTAGTTCCGACTTACTGTTTAAGGAGGCGTCTCGCCCCTTTGCATGGCGCACCGCCTGCAAGCGTGACTTCTTGCTGGGCAACGGGATTGTGTTCGACGAAACCGTCAAGTATGGCGAGGACCAGGTCTTCGATTTTGCCGTGTACGGTCGCTCGCGCAAGACCGCGCTTATTTCGAACAAGCTGTACGACTACCGCGTGGCGCGCAAGGGTTCGCTCATGGACACCATGCGCTACGACGACGAGACACGTCTGCTGGAGCACGTGAAGATTTACTCCGCCGTGCTGGCTGACTGGCAGCGCGACGGTCTCGATGTCCGGCATGCCGATGACCTCGCGTACTTCCTTTGCGATCTGGTGCTGTACGATGCGCTCAGGTTGCTGGGTTCGGACTGCGGCAAGGTGTTTGCTGCCGTTTCCGTGGCGCTTGCCGACTCTGCTGTGGGCAGCGATGCTGCACTCACGCAATGCGCGTTCTCGGTTGCCGCTATGGTGCGTGCGGCGCTCGCCGGCAATGCTCCCAATGTCCGTGCGTGCAAAAAGCTCATGTTCGATTACGACGTCTTGAGGTTTGGACGTCTGGGCGCGTGCAAACGCATGGCCGCGAATGCCCTTGGAAAGCGAGAAGTGTAGATGAGTGTCAAGCGTTTGGCGCTTTGCCGCAGCCAAGGCCGCCTGTTTGTGCTGCTTCATTTTGTCGGCGAGGATGTCGCCGCGCTTATTGAGTAAGAAGGCTCCCGGGCCTTCGCCCGTGCGACGACGAGCGCGAGCTCGCCGTCTTGGTGCTTCCGTTTTTGGATAGCCCATCGATTGATGTCGCATTTGCGTCCGGTGGCCAAAAGTGGGGCTCCATTCGCTTTGATAGCCGCATGGCAAAGCTGGAATTCAAGGTTAATTACAAGGCAAAACCTGCATTATGCGCGCTTATCCGCGATGCACAGCGTGGTGAGTACTGCGGCTGCTGCGAAATCGATGCCGTTCGCTATTTGCCAGCCGACGCGGCGTGGTGTGGCGCTATGAGGTCACGTGGACGGGAGACCCCAGGTGCGCCCCTGAGTTCCAGATCTTCGATACGTATATGAACGCCATCGATGCCACCGTGCATGTGTTTGAGTCGCGGGTCGACGTTCTCCAGCAGAACGGATGCTGCGTCAAAAAAACGTATCTAAGTGTAGAGATGCCTCAGGATATACGAGATTTTGTCGCGACTGCGATCGATCCCACGGGGCAGATCCAGAATGGTGTTTGCGCCATGGATGGCCTCCTGTACAACGGTATGGTCGATGACAGCTGGAACCGCATGAAGGATGCGCGCGCGGACGACGCTGTCTATCGCCGTTGTTTTGAGCAACATCGCGCAAAGCCAGGTGGTTTGGCGTGCCAACGTGTCGCTTCGGCGGCATTTGCGTATAAGCCGCTCGTGAGCACTGTAGTTCCGTGCTACAAGACCGATCGGGTCTACCTGAGCGAACTGTTGGGCTCGGTGCTGGTCCAGAGCTATGACAATTGGGAACTGCTCCTTATGGACGCCTCGACCGAATGGGATGTGGTGGCCACCCTTGCGGCAGGCGCCCACAACGAGGGCGTTTATCGCATTGAGCTGCCCGGCAACGGCGGCATTGTAGTCAACACCAACGCTAGTATTCAGCAAGCGACTGGCGACCACATCGCGTTCTTGGACGATGGTGACATTCTGAAGCCGGACACGCTGTTCCACTATGTTGCCGCGCTGAATAAGGCGGCCGAGGACGATCATCTCCGGGTCCTGTTCTGCGACGAAGACATGTTCCAGAAAACGGGGGAGTGGGGCCGGCCAGTCTTTAAGACCAAGCTCAACGTCGACCTGCTCTATAGCCATAACTGTGTGACGCATTTTCTGATGGTGGAGAAGGCGCTCATCGATTGCATTGGCATGTCGCCAGAAGACGTCGCGGGTGCCCAGGATTACGACCTGACGCTTCGCTGTCTTGCAGCCGGCGCGCGCTTTGAGCACGTTGCGCATGTGCAGTATCACTGGCGCGTGCATCCGGGGTCGACCGCCGACGGTTCTGCCGATAGCAAGCCGTATGCTATTGAAGCCGGGCGCCTTGCGCTTCAGCGCCACTTTAACGCGCTGGGCATTTGCGGAACGGTCGAGGAGACCGAGACGCCGTTTGTCTACTGCATGCGCTATGCGCTGCCGGAGCCTGCGCCGCTGGTGAGCATTGTGATTCCCACCAAGGATCACGTTGAGACGCTCGATGCCTGTGTAATGTCGATCGCCCAGAAGGCCACGTATGCCAACTACGAGATTGTCTTGATGGAGAACAACAGCGAAGCCCCGGAGACGTTTGCGTATTACGAAACCCTGCCAGAGCGCGTGGCTGCAACATCCGAAGGCAAGGGCATCGCGCGCGTTATGTACTGGCCGGGCGAGTTCAATTACTCCAAAATCATTAACTTTGGTGTGGAGCACGCCAAGGGCGACTACCTGCTGCTGCTCAACAACGATACCGAGGTCATAAGCCCGGACTTCATCGAAGAGATGATGGGGTATCTGCAGCGTCCCGATGCAGGCGTGGTGGGCGCCAAACTCTACTTTGCCGATCATCTGGTGCAACATGCCGGCATTTTAGTTGGCGTGCGTGGCGCACTTGCCCATGCCAACCAGGACTTCTCGGCAAAGCGCGAGGGCTATCTTGCCCGCGCTGTGCGCCCGGGCAACTTTAGCGCCGTAACGGGCACCTGTCAGATGGTCCGACGCGACGTATTTGAGCAGGTCGGAGGCTATAACGAGGAATTCGCCGTCGGTTTTAACGACGCGGACTTTTGCCTGCGCGTGTGGGAGGCGGGCTACCGCACCATCTTTACGCCCTATGTCGAGCTGTACCACTACGATCCGTCTATCTATAGCATTGCGTGTTTTAATTTGCAGCAACAAAGATACCATTCGCAAAGCGCGAGGGCTATCGCTGTCACGAGCTCAAGGCGAGATGGGCGGCGGCGTGCCATGATGTATTTGCATGAGCGTCCGGCTGTTTAATAGGTATTTACAGTTAGGATAAAATTAGATCTGTTATTTCATCAAATACGCTGGAGAGCGCAATGAATAGTCCTATTCGTCAACAAGATATGTGCGATCAAAAGCCTTGGCTTACTCCTTGGGAACAAGTCTCCCATCTTAAGAGCAAGGGTGTCCGTTTCCGCTATATGAGCGAGGCAGAGGCGGTCGAGTATCTGACGAAGAACAACAATTACTTTCGCTTGCGCTCGTACCGCACCGGATTTCCAAAGGTTTCTGATGGAAAACGCAAGGGTGAATATGTCAACTTAGATTTCAAGATGCTTGTTGACCTTTCGATTATTGATATGTTGCTTCGAAACGAGATGATTTCGCTCGCTCTTGATATTGAGCACTTCTGCAAAGTTGACTTGCTGGGCAGGATAGAGCAGCATGCCGAGGACGGTTACGAAATCGTTCAAGACTATTTAAGCGAGCAGGATACATTTGATAGCAAGGGGAATGTGACCAACTGGGTCAAAAAAGAGATTTCACGTTGTGAGTCGAGTGCCTATTCTGCAGGCATTCTTGCAAAATACAGTGGTTTTAATATGCCTGTCTGGGCCTTTCTGGAAGTTATTACCTTTGGCGCCTTTAATTCATTCATTTTGTTTTGCGCCAAACGGTTTGACGATGATGAGCTTCGCGATAGGTTTTATTTGCTTCGCGCGGCAAAAGATCTCCGCAACGCGTGTGCTCACAATAGTTGCATTCTTAATGGTCTTGCTTCGGGTGAGAATGCCCGAAGGGCAAATAACGGTGTTATGAAGGCATTGAGCAAAATAGATGGGATTGGCTCTTATCAGCGTAAGGCAAGGATGAGCAATGAGCGAATACGCCAGATTGTCACAACGCTATATCTGCACAAAGAGGTGTCGTCTAAAGGCGTTATTAAGCACAAAGCACAATGGCTTTCCAAGTTTATTTCTAGGGCAAATCGCAACATCAACTACTATAAAGGTGCGGAGGTCATAACTTCCTCCTTCTCGTTTTTGTCGAAAATGATTGGCGCATGGTATTTGTGTGACGCTGAAGATGTGCCTTCTTGCGATTCCTAGGCATCTGGTGCAAAATATTTCTCAATTCGAAAAGCGGTTCGGCCGTTTTGCAAGGGGGCTTCTCTTTATGGGACGCCCTCTATTTTTTATGACGCGCCAATCGGAAGATATTACGTTTTCGGCTACTTCATTTTTTCAATCCCCAACGGTTGTAGATCAATACCTACCGCTCGCACTTGTTGCTTAACAAATGGCGAGGTTGGTGGACTAAGTTAGTGACAGTGTTTTGTTGGAGGAGGGCAAATGCTCTATGCCGAGCTGTGCCACTACGAGTTCACCTCGCGCGGCAGGGAAGAGGCCAATGAGGAAAAACTGCGCCGCTGGAAGCGCGAGCGGGCACTGTTCATGCAGCGCTCGCCGGAGTTCTTCCTCAACGGTGATCCGTGTTTGGGACCGAACCTATCTGCCGAGAGCGAGTACTCCTCGCTTTAGCGCGAAGTAATTTCGAGATCGCAAAAGTGCCCTCAAGAGCTGCAAGAGCGGTGGGGTTCAAGTACTCCTCGTTCAAGCGGCCCTTGTCATATCGAAAGCGCGTGTCAGGAGTTTTCCCTTAGACATTTTGCGGCTATAGGGACAAGGTCGAACATCGTGTGAACGACATCACCCGTGTTTGCAATGGTTGCCGTGAACTTGCCGTTTCCAAAATCCATCAGATGGTAGAGGTTGATCGTCAGATCATGCTGTGCGGCGATTCTTAGAATCCAGTAAGCGCAATTGTCGCTACAGGTTGTGGCGTTGTATATGTTCTGAGGCATGAAGTACATGAGCAGCAGCGTCTTAGTTCCGCCCGATAGCCTTTCCGGTGGGATAATGCCTAGGATCTTGGTGTTTATTGCGCCGGGTCCAACCACGCTGCCCTTATCAATGGATTTAATAATTCTCTGCGCAAAAGCATCTTGAAACCATTCGGGCGAATAGACGTTATCGAAGTAAACCGACGTGTTGTAGATAACGTTTTCCATATCACCATAGTGAATTGTTAACACGTTGGCTCCTTCGGCTTGCTGATTTGGCATTAAGTGAGATTGATTGTATCGCAGCACATAAGGCGGGCGCTATCGGCCCGCGGTAGATGTGATTGATGACCAAGGTTTGTAATTTGTGATTTTATTAATCAGTTCGTTCATGCGCTCAGTTTGTCTTAGAAGCTTATTGACGAAACGGTAAAGGTGTGAAGGCTTATATTTAAATTGCAGTCACAAAGACACCTTTTATCGATTTCCCGTTGAAATACTGAATTGATAGTTTAAAAATAACTTAAGAGAGCCTTAAATCTCGGAGAAAGGATGTCGTATGAAAAACCTTCGAGAAAGATGGCGCGGACTAACAGTGCTGGGAGTTGTTGCATTTGCCGCTGCCTGCATGACGGTTGCCCCGGCGCCCTCATTTGCTGATATTGCTGGCGGTGGCGGAGGCGGTGGACCGATTACGGAATGGTGTTCCGACGGACGTCCGAAGACTGGACTCGTTCGGTGCGAGGACGGCAACCTTCGCTATTTCGATCCCGAAACTGGCGCCATGGTCACGAACCAGTGGCATAACGAATACGAAGCTGTCTGGTACTATTTTGGCGCTGACGGGACCGCGGTATCGGGCTGGCAGTCTATCGGTGGGGACAAGTATTACTTCTATCCCGAAAGCCATGATATGGCATACGGCCGAGTTCAGATTGACGGCAAGAACTACTTCCTGAACACCCCTGGTGCCAACGCCGATGGCCGCATGCAGCATAGCGGCTGGTCCTATGACTCCATCTATGGAAAGTGGTTCTATGCGACCTCCAGTGGCGAACTGCTGACCGGTTGGCATAATATCGGTGGAACTTGGTATTATTTCGACGAGTATGGTGTCATGCTGACCGGCTGGATCAACGTTTCGGGGACGTGGTACTACGCCAACGCTTCCGGTGCGATGGTCACTGGCTGGCTTAATATCGGCGGTGCGTGGTTCTACCTCGATGGCTCGGGCGCCATGGTTACTAACGGCTGGCGCAGCTTGGGCGGCTCCTGGTACTGGTTCGGCGATTCCGGCGCGATGGCTACCGGCTGGTTCTTGGCAGGTGGCTCTTGGTACTATGCGAGTGGTTCGGGCGCCATGGCAACCGGCTGGCTCAGCAATGGCGGCACGTGGTATTGGCTCGGAGGTTCGGGCGCTATGGCCTCTAACTCTTGGGTCAACATTGGCGGAGTCTGGTACTGGTTCGACAGCGCCGGTGCCATGGCCACCGGCTGGCGTCAGATTGACGGCGCCTGGTACTACTTTAGCGGTTCCGGCGCTATGGCCCATGATGCCTGGGTTGGCGACTACTACCTCCAGTCCTCTGGTGCTATGGCTACGAACACCCGGATCGGCTCCTATTATGTCGGTGAGGACGGTAAGTGGATTCCGGGCTACGGCCTAGTTTGGTATAAGAACGGTAGCGATGTTTACCATACGCATAAGTGCCGTACCGTTGGTAAGGACGCAAAGGGCTATTCCCAGATCTCTATTCAGGAGGCCCAGAAGCGTGGTGCTTCACGAGAGTGCAAAAACTGCCAGCAAATTGGCTAGTACATTACTGAGTTAGTTTTGATTGAGGCCCCGTTGCCCTGAGGTGACGGGGCCGCTGCGTGATTGGATACCGTGCTGCTATGAAGAAATGCTCATTCGGGGTGCTGGTCTTTTTTGGCCTTGTTTCTTTGGGGCTCCTTTTGGGTTCTCCCTCGATGTTATACGCCCTTGATTTGAATAACACTGACGAAGGTCCCGCATCTAACGTTGCTATTGCTTCTGTCGAGTCAGGCGTTGATGCTCATCGCGAATCGACCTTTGCCGTCGAGCAGAACTCTCAGGTGGATAATGAGACCCCTTCTGAGGATTCAAATCAAATTATTTGGCATCAGGGGTGGATATCACCCGAAGAGGGGGCTGGTTTTTGGCGTTGGGGCTTGTCTGACGGAACAATCGCTGTTTCTTCTTGGAGACACATAAACGGTAGCTGGTACTGGTTCGACGACGAAGGCCGAATGGCTCAGGATGGATTGGTCCAAGTCGGGGGTGCGACTTATGGATTCTCCTCTTCGGGCGCAATGCGTGTCGGCTGGTACCTAGATTCTACGGGCTCCACTTCCGTTTGGCACTATTTCTCAGGCTCTGGCGCCCTGGTAAAGGGCTGGCTCTCGGATGGGGGTCGTTGGTACTGGCTTGATCCTGCAGACGGTTCTATGGCCACCGGGCTAAAAGAATGTAATGACACCCCTTATATCTTTAACAGTTCAGGGGCCATGCTCTCCTCCCAGTGGGCGCTTATTGACAACAACTGGTATTACGCTGACTCCAACGGCTTGCTGCATGGAGGCTGGTTACTTCTGGGGAATTCTTGGTATTACTTGGATCCAGGAAGCCATATTATGCTCACGGGCTTTATGCAAGTGGGTACATCCTCCTATATCCTTACGAGTTCAGGTGCCATGGCAACAGGCTGGGCACTTGCTGATGGTACTTGGTATTACGCCGCATCAAACGGAGCTATTCAACGAGGGCGATGGATAAAGTCCGGAAACGCCTGGTATTACCTTGATGATGTATCCGGCGCAATGCGCACTGGTGAATATACGGTAGGCGACACGCGCTATTATTCTTTTGACTCCGGTGCGATGGCTTCTTCGTGTTGGATCAACTTGAGCGACGGTATGGCATGGGCGAATTCGTCTGGAGCACTGAGCGAGCCGTTGCCTACTTCATCTGATGGATCTCCCGTAGTCGCTGATCGAGCCGACTTGTCTTCATTGCCAGGTACGATTCATATTGGAGATGCGGTTTTCTATGTGGATGCAAGCGGTGCCGTCAATGTGACATCTGGATGGATTATGTCGAATGGAGCTTCTGGCGAAAGCGACAATACTTGGTACTACGCATCTTCCAATGGTGTCCTTAAGTCTGGGTGGCAATATGTCAACGGTGCGTGGTATTGGATGGACCCTTCCACGTTCAAGATGAAAACTGGATGGCTTAATGACGGCGGTACGTGGTACTGGCTTCAGCCTTCGGGTGCCATGTTTGCTAACGGGTGGCTGAAAATCGATGGCGTTGACTATTACTTCAATGCAAGTGGTGCATGGTTGAATACGTCTGGCTCTGTTTTGGGGGTTAATAGGTCCAGTCTGGTCAATTGGCTTATGAGCCACGAAAACGACGGCTATTACCGTGGAACACGCTACGATACGCATCTTAGCCAAGAAACATGCATGTATCCAAAGGGTGATCCTCGTTGGGACGGGTATACCGGTATGAACTGCGGCGGATTTGTATCGCATGCATATATGAAAGCGGGCGGTAATTTAGCTCCCATTGCCGCCGAGCAGAGCCATTCCCCTTGGAGTGGAGGTCCCGGAAGGGGCGGCTGCGTTAACGCTTATCGTTGGTACGGCTACGCTATCGATACGTGCGCAAACGTGACTTATTTCAACTCTATTGATGAGTTGTTACGTAGCGGTTTGGCTCGTAAGGGGGACATTGTGTTCTTCAATCCTTACAACCCATATGCGGACGATAGCCACATTGGCTTTTTCTGGGGCAATACGCCTAGTGAAAACTTGTTTTGGCATAGTGACGGTTATGGAAACCGTATTTCTGGTTTGACTGCTTTGAGTCCATCGAAAGTAATATTGATTCGTTAGAATTCCGAGTTGTAGGGGACTCTCTGGGCCCCCTACCTTTTTGACATCTGGTTTGAAAGCTAACTGATGTCGGCATTCTTTGGGTCTAAGAGTAGGGACTAAGAGTCCTTGGTTTCACCCTGCTGGGAAGTTCTTGTTTACATTGTGGTATTGCGTGCAGTTATTTGTCGTCCCAGATGGCATCTTGTCCAGTTGGATGTTCGGAAATCTTTCACAGCCATGCTGTAAGCTAAACGCAAACAAGAACGAATGACGAGGTTTACATGAGCAAACATCTTAAGTTATTTTCGGCATTGTTGGTGCTGATGGTCCTTGCGCCCATTTCTGTGTTTGTTTTCCCCTCGAACGCGGAAGCTGCGCGGTCCCTAGTTGAGAATTCCTGGCGTTATGAGGATGGGCAATTGGTCGCAGAGGATGCTTCTTCCGAAGAAGATGGAATAGCCTTATTGTCCATGGACATTCTTCCCGATGGGGCTACGGCGCAGGGCATCGATGTCAGTGAGCATCAAGGACGTATTGACTGGAATGCTGTTAAGGCTTCTGGTATCGATTTCGCTATTCTGCGTGTTGGATTTGGCGCTCCATCTTGGGGCGGTCGAGTTGACTATCAATTTAATCGAAATATTTCTGAGTGCGAGCGACTCGGAATTCCCTACGGCGTCTATATCTATTCATATGCTTTTGATAATCAGCAGGCAGCTGATGAGGCATCAATGGTGATCAATTGCCTTTCTGGGCATAATCCAAGATTGCCGGTGTATTACGATCTTGAGGATAACTCGATAATTGCAAATGGACGTCAAACCGGAATTGCATCGAGGGCGCAGGTTTTTTGTAATAGGATTTCTGCCGCAGGATATGAGCCTGGTATTTATGCAAATTTAAATTGGTTTAACAACATTTTGACTGACTCTGTATTTAAGAGTAGCTCTTGGGATCATTGGATTGCTCAATATAACTCGCAATGTGACTATACCGGCAATTACAGTTTTTGGCAGTATAAGAGCAACGGAAAAGTCCCTGGAATCAACGGCAACGTTGATATGAACTACGCGTATGTTGATGTCTCCCTTTATCATTGGCAACTAATTGACAGCACCTGGTATTATGCAGCCTCCAACGGCAAGTCGTATACCGGATGGTTGTTTCAGAGTGGCACGTGGTACTGGCTCGAGCCCGACGCGGGCGGTGCCATGGCTACCGGCCTTCACGAGTGCAACGGCTCCCTGTACTGGTTTAATTCGTCCGGCGCTATGGCGACCGGGTGGGTCCTCGACGGCGGGACCTGGTACTACGCGACTGGCTCCGGCGCGCTGGCGCGCGGCCCCGTATCCGTCGGCGGCGTGCCCTACTGCTTCGACGCCCGGACGGGGGCCATGCTGACGGGCTACCAGACGGACGCGCAGGGCGTCCGCCGCTACTTCGGCAGCTGCGGCCCCCTTAACGGCTGGGGCTTCGTCGACGGCTCCTGGTACTGGTTCGCTGACGGTATCGCCTCGACCGGCTGGATTCGCACCGGCGGTTCCTGGTACTGGCTCGATCCCGAGGCGGGCGGCGCCATGGCGACGGGCCTTCACGCATGCAACGGCTCAGCGTACTGGTTCGACGCCTCCGGCGCCATGGCGACCGGCTGGGTGCTCGACGGCGGGACCTGGTACTACGCGACTGGCTCCGGCGCCCTCGCCTCCGGCTGGCTCAACCTAAACGGTACGTGGCACTGGCTCGATCCCTCGACGCACGCCATGGCCACCGGGCTCCATGGGTGCAACGGCTCCATGTACTGGTTCAACGGCTCCGGCTCGATGGCGACCGGGTGGGTCCTCGACGGCGGAACCTGGTACTACGCGACGGGCTCCGGCGCCCTCACCTCCGGCTGGGCCTACGTCGGCGGCGCCTGGTACTGGCTTGACCCCTCGACGCACGCTATGACTACGGGTGTTCAAGAAATCGATGGGGTGAAATACTCTTTTGCTAGTAATGGCGCTTGGCTCGGCTAGCAACTCTTCTTTAATTGCTTTTTTCTAATTACATATTGCTCTTAGCTATCCATTTGTAGACTATGTTTATATAAAAATTGGTTGCTACTGGGGGCTGCACATGGCAAGGAAAAAGCGAATAACATTAATCCTAATCATCCTTTCAACTCTACTGCTCGCTGGACCCGGTGTGGTTGATATCGCGAACGCAGAACCCATAAGCTCCTCCATCCCTACTGATTTTGAGCGGCGATCCGTCCCCTCGGCTCTTTCTCCTTCAGATTCAATCGATGATGGTCCTGCTCAAGAATCCGCTAAATGGAATCTGGGTTGGAATTCGTTTGACGGCAACTGGTTCTATGTGGATTCAGTCAATCCGGTCTCGTTGCATTCTGGCTGGCTCCATACCAATGGGGCCTGGTATTGGCTCGATCCCTCGACGCATGCCATGGCCATCGGGCTCCATGAGTGCAATGGCTTCGCGTACTGGTTTGACGCCTCCGGCGCTATGGCGACCGGGTGGGTCCTCGACGGCGGGACCTGGTACTACGCGACTGGCTCCGGCGCGCTGGCGCGCGGCCCCGTATCCGTCGGCGGCGTGCCCTACTGCTTCGACGCCCGGACGGGGGCCATGCTGACGGGCTACCAGACGGACGCGCAGGGCGTCCGCCGCTACTTCGGCAGCTGCGGCCCCCTTAACGGCTGGGGCTTCGTCGACGGCTCCTGGTACTGGTTCGCTGACGGTATCGCCTCGACCGGCTGGATTCGCACCGGCGGTTCCTGGTACTGGCTCGATCCCGAGGCGGGCGGCGCCATGGCGAAGGGCCTCCATGTGTGTAACGGCGCAGCGTACTGGTTCGACGCCTCCGGCGCCATGGCGACCGGGTGGGTGCTCGACGGCGGGACCTGGTACTACGCGACGGGCTCCGGCGCCCTCGCCTCCGGCTGGCTCAATCTAAACGGCGCCTGGTACTGGCTCGATCTCTCGACGCATGCCATGGCTACGGGTGTTCAAACTATTGGATCATGTGAATACATATTTAATAACTCTGGCAAGATGATGGCTAATTGCTGGTCAAACGGTGATGGGTCTTGGATGTATCATTCGTCATCCAGCGGCGCAATTGACCTTAAAGGCATCATGACCGATTCGGGAATCCAGTTGATTGACGATGGCGGGAATGTTAGAACTGGCTGGATTGAGAGTCAGGGTTCTCGATATTATTGTTCTGCTAATGGGGTAATTCTGACTGGGTGGCAGCAAATTGCTGGGTCTTGGTATTACTTTAACTCGGATGGTCGAATGGCGACCGGTTGGCTTAACGATGGCAGCAATTGGTACTGGCTGGATTCCGCTTCCGGCACAATGAAGACGGGATGGCTTTCCCTTGGGGGCACATGGTATTACCTTGATGTCACACGTGGGGGAGTAATGTTGAGTAACGGTTGGTATTGGATCGGCTCTACTGACTACAAGTTCAGTTCATCCGGCGCAATGGTTGGCGCTTGGGTCGATGTCCCGTGCTATTCGCAGTACCCGGAACTTCCTACTGGCTGTGAGTCGGTTGCTCTTACAAACATGCTCAACTACTATGGTTTCGGTTTAGGTAAGACGATTATTGCGGATTATTACTTGCCCAAGGGAAGCAATGGCAACTTTGTTACCGCCTTTGATGGCAACCCGAGGCGTAGCAGCGGGGGTCTCATGGGATGCGTCGCCCCTGCGATTACCATTGCTGGTAATAACTTTCTGCGCGCTGCTGGAAGTGGCAAGCAGGCAAAAGACGTCTCTTTCTCGTCAATTTCTTCCATTAAGAACAGACTGACCTGTGGGCAACCTGTTGAGATGTGGAATACCGAGTGGGGAAGTTGGCCAGGACGCCGTTATGCTGCGCGTTGGTATAACGGGCATTCCTATGGCCTGTGGGGCGGTAATCATGCCGTAATCCTTAAAGGCTATGATGACGAGCAGGGAATTGTCTATCTTTCGGATTCGATTAACGGCAATGTTACGCGAAATGCCCAGGTGTTCTTCGGCACGTGGCAACAGATGGATAGCCAGGCTGTGGTAATTGAATAGCCATGATGCTAAAAGGGGAGAGCTCGACGAGCTCTCCCCTTTTACTACATTGTTAATCAAGCTACGCCGTCTTATTACGTCCAAAAAGTTCGTCCCAGTTACTGGCTGCCAAAACTGTTCCGCATACGATTACAACGCAGCAGATTACGGATGCCATGTCGGGAATTGTTCCAAGCAAGATCAGGCCAAAGACCACCGACCATGCCGAATAGGAGATATTCAGAGCCATCGCACGCGCTGCTCCGATTGCCGCAATGCCCTTGTAATAGAACAGATAGGATGCAGTTCCTGCGAGTCCGGCGAGTGCAATAATCAATGTGGGCATGCTCGGGATAGCACCCAGCGTGAAATGCCACGCTCCGAAGAGGGGAAGTACAAGCACTCCATAAACAAGCGCACTTGTAGTTTCACGGATTTGCAAAGCCGTTTCGTCATCAACGGCATCATCTTTCATTCCCCATGCGCACAGCACCGCTTCGGATCCCCATCCAATAACGGCAAGCACCGCGCCGAGTAAGCCGAGGGGGGCATTTGCAATCTCGCTCGATCCGGCCGATAGATAGCCCATCGTCATTACGCCGCAAAGAGCAACGAGAAGGGAAAGTATCTGACCTTTGCCCATTTTCTCCTTCAGCAGCATGAACGAAAGGAATGCTCCGACCGCGGGATAGAAGGCGGAGATGATTGCCGTGTAGGCAGCTCCGATGTTATTAATCGCTAATACGTAGCCGGTCATTCCGATAGGTCCACCGAGCAGAGCGCCGGCGATGACAACCTTGCCCGAACGAGTTTTAAGTGCAGCGATCGTGTCTTTTAGTCTGCCTCGGACTCCCATGTAGCCAAAGAGCCAGATTGCACAGAAGGCATCATGGAGAAAGGATCCCGCAATGGAGGCGCATGCAAGTGCTTCCGCCGATCCAATATAGGGCGCAAGCGCCAAGCCGATTCCAAGAATCACTGTATCAAGGCCCCAAAGAAGACCGCTAAAAAAGCCGAATTGCATCGTTATTCACCTTTCCGATAGATCTTCAGTGCCTTTTTAAGGTATTTGGCACCGTAATTGAAGTAGATATAGAGCCACTCGCCCACGAAGTCACCTTCGGCTTCTTTCAGAAGAGACCAGAGGTACCAGCACCATCCTGCAAGGGCAATGTGCGCATAGTTATGCGCAACTTCGTTGTTTGTTGCCTTGCGCCCAAAATATGCATTAAGCGCGCGGTCGACTTCATCTTCGGAAAGCTCGCAGCAGACACTGCACGTTCCAAAATCGTTTGCGTAATCGCTCATGCCAGCATATTCCCAGTCAATGAGATAGTACTTGTCGTTCTCATCGATAAGGAAATTGAGGTAAAAGAAGTCATTGTGGCAAAGGCATTTTGGTGCATTATCGGCCTGTACAAAGCGCTCCAATTCATCGATTTCGGCGGACATTTCCCTGTAGCCTGGAATGTCGATGGGACCTTTTTCCAGAAGAAGTGATTCGTAGCGCTTCGCTTCGAGGTAGAAGTCAAATTCGGTTTCAACATTTGCACCACTCTCGTGAAGCGAACGACACATCTGCATCATTCGATTCATTTGGGCAGCATCATGCGGATCAGGCTGCTTTGCGTTGGGTACAAACTTCGAAATTTTCCAACCACGCTTTGGGTCCTCATGAATGAACGTGTCGTCAAGGCCGAGTTCCTTGGCCTTTTTAAGTGCGGCTACTTCTCCATTTCTGTTAATAAGCAGTTCGGTCCCGACTCCCGGATGGCGGTAAACGTACTCTCCGTCATTGGTTCTAAAGTGGCACGATAGATTCGTAAGACCTTGTTTAAGGGGATAAACGTCGTGAATCTCTGATTTGGAGCAGCCGAGCACTTGCTCGATGTTATCGAAAATGTCGGAGTCAACGTTTTCGATAAAATGTGGATCAAAGGCACGCAGCTCATCAAGAGAATCGAATTCGTTGATCTCGCCCTCAGGATACTTCTTGATAACCATATCGAGCTCCTTGATGTGCTCGATATATAGATCTTCCCAAAGCTTGTCCGTTGTCTCGGGCTTGTTATATTCCGTTTCAAGAATCTGCTTAAACGCAAGCGAGAAGGCTTTATCAAAGTAAACATGTCCAAGCATATACCATGCATCGGAACCACCGATCGTAACATTGGTGATTCTATCCATTGCTCCCGTTTGAATGCACCATTCTTTGGTGGCGCCTTCAGCATATTGAGCAGAATAAAATGCTTTCCAAACGTATGCTTCAAACGGATTGTTTAGAAGGTAATCATCGCTTGAGCAAATGTAGGTGTTGCCAAGTCGCTCTTTTACGCACATAAGCGATGCGTGGTTATTTTTGGATGCGTATTCGTTGTTGACGACAATCGAAACGCCGAACTTGCTTTCAAGATAGAAGAAATACTCTTTTTTATAACCGACAACGACGGTGATATTGCTGATACCCGCGTCTTGCAGCTGCCTAATCTGACGCTCAATGAGAATCTCACCACGTACTTTTAAAAGGCCTTTGGGCTTTTCATACGAAATGGGAGCAAAGCGGCTTGAAAGCCCCGCGGCCAATATCACTGCGTTTTCAACCTTATAGGGATGAAGTGCTTCGTAACCGTTGTCGGTTAGGCTGTCCGATTCGAGAAGGCCCTCATTCGTAAGCTCTTTATTTGCTGCGTTTACTGATCCAAGTGAAAGGCCAGTGCGCTCGGCAACTTCTCGCTGGCTGGCATATGGGTTCTTTAGGTAATCGTACAGAACTGTAAAGTTACGCTTGGTCAGTTCCACTGCAGGCCTCCAATTAAGATGTTCATTGCTTAGGAAAAGAATAGAATGATTGAACGATATGTTCAATCAATTGTATTTAGCTACATAGACTGAACAGAAAGTAGCGAAAATCAATCTCGAAAGGTGGATTAAAATAACTAAATAGGATATCTGGGAGGGTTGATTATGTATCGATTCGAAAAGAAGGCTGCGCTTGTCTGTGCCGCTATATCAATAATCGCTGCTTGCTGCTTGCCCTTGAGTGCGAATGTCGCGCTTGCACAGGATTCCGTTGAGGCTCAGAGTATTGAGTCAAAAGCGGTTTTTTCTTCTGTGGTTTCCGATGATTTGCAACCTGATATTTCTTCCGTCATAAAAGATGGCTGGCAACGGGATGAGTCGTCTGGAGTTTGGTATTACGGAAAAAACGGTAAACACCAAACTGGCTGGCTGCAAAGCGGGGGCTATTGGTATTGGCTTGATCCAGCCAATGATGGTGCAATGCAGACAGGATATTTCAATGTGACCGATGCTGGCGGATCGACTGCTTCGTTTTATGCGAATGACGGCAATGCCGCAACGCCTTTTGGCGCGCTATATCAGAACTGCTGGCTACGTAACTCAGATGGAAATTGGTTTTATGCCAATGCTGGAGGCGATTTAGCTGCTGATTGGTTTTATCAAGACGGCACATGGTATTACCTGGATCCTGTCACCCATATAATGCAGGTTGGTTTTGTCGACCTCGGGAGCGGGAAATACTATTTAGATGCCACTGGTGCTATGAAAACCGGCTGGATTCTCGTTGACGGGAATTGATACTGGGCTTATTCATCGGGTGCCCTTGCTTCGTCATGGCAAACGATAGGTGGGGCTCGCTATTATTTTGACCCACAGACGTTCATCATGTTTAAGGGTCGTCAAAAGATTGATGGAAGAACCTACATTTTTGGTGACTATGGCCTCGCAAATGGATGGTACAAAGACGGAGCAGATTGGTATTACTGCTCTAACGGTATTGCGGCCACTGGCTGGAAACTCGTTAACGGCGCTTGGTATTATCTCGACCCAGCCTCCGATGGTAAGATGTCCGTTGGGTATTTAGACCTTGGCAATGCAGCTTATTATTTAAAGCCTAACGGGGCTATGGCTGTTGGTTGGGCTCAGGTCGAGGACGGCTGGTATTTCGCCTCCCGATCTGGTGCACTAATTTCTGGCTGGTATAAAGAGGGCACGAGCTGGTATTACCTGGACCCTGTTAGCCATCTCATGAAAACGGGCTTATTTGAGGTGGGCGGCAACGATTGTTTTGCAAACCAGAGCGGTAGGCTTGTGGTTTCAAGCTGGGTTACCGTTAATGACGGCGATCAAAGATACGCCGATGATAATGGATATCTTTGCAAGAATGTGATTCGCGAAAACGGCACTATCCTAAAAATCGCTGGAGCTGATGGTTGGCAGGTTGCTTCCGGCTGGGTTGATGTCGCAAATCTAAGGTTTTACGCTGAGCCCGGAACGGGTGCCATTCATCGTGGATGGCTGCAGATTGACGGCGATTGGTATTGGCTTGATGCCGAATCTGGCGTGATGAAGACCGGATGGGTTTTTACTGGCGGTGCATGGTATTACCTAAACGCTGACGGAAAAATGGCAACTGGTTGGAAATGCCTGAATGGAACATGGTATTACCTTGAGTCCAATGGAAGTATGCATGTTGGCTGGCTTAAAGATTCGGGTAAGTGGTATTGGTTAGACGGCAGCGGCGCTATGGCAACGGGCGCAAGGACCATCGATGGCGTTCGTCGAATTTTCTGGAGCGATGGCCAGTGCGACAAAGTTGGCTGGCAAAATCCATCCCAGTATCCTCAGGTCAGTTCTTGGACTGTTCGGCTGCCTAGCTATTGCACCGGATACTTTACCTATGTGACCCCTTCTCGCATTTCTGTCGAAGCAACGCGGGAAGATTGCGTGAACGCCTTTATCCAGCGCGCCTATGAGTATATTGGTACGCAATATATTGAGCCTTGGTCTACCGCTCCCGGTGGAGCTGTTGATTGCTCTGGTTTTGTCTTGCAGTGCCTTTATGCTACTGGCATGGATATGGGTGTTTACAACCCTTATAACCATCGCTGGGATCCAAGCCAAACCTACAATTCCATGAATTGGTATCGAAGCAATATCTTTATGCCCGTGAGCACGAACTCAATTCAGCGTGGCGATGTGATTTATTATCGCGGGCATATCGCAATTGCACTTGGCGGCGGCTTGATGATTGATTCCTGGCCTCATCAAGGTGTCGGAATTCATCCTATTAGCGCAAGGGGAAATGTAATCGGCGCAGCTCGTCCGTTTATTTAATAGATTCCCTGCAAGACAGTCTGTACCGGTTGGGGGCCTGAAATGAATGCTCGGATTGATCATCGAATTTGCTGGCGAGTAATTGGCTTGATGCTATTTTCCGCCTTACTCTCAGTTACAGCCCCCGCATTTTCTTGCACTGCTTATGCCGTGGAAGAGGGGGCGGATAACGGTGCCGTAGAGCGCGACTCGACAGGAGGGCCGGGAGCATTGGTCGGTGGCGGTTGCTCTCAAGACTCCAGCGATTGTGCCGGCAAAACAACGGAAGATTCGAGCCTACAGGTTGTCGAAAGCCATGGCCCGTCGACTACAGAACAACTATCTGGATGGCAATGGAACGGTTTGTCCTGGTATTACTATCTAGATGGCTGTCGTTTGACCGGAATGCAGAATATTGACGACTCCCTGTACTACTTGGACCCCGCTCGTGACGGCGCAATGAGCTGCGGCTGGATTTTTGCTGAAAATAAGTGGTATTACGCGGGTCCGTCAGGCGCTTTGGCAAGTGGCTGGCAGTTTATTGGAGACCAATGGTACTGGTTTGACTCCCTTAACAGCTGTTCTATGGCTTCTGGTCGACGTGTTATTGATGGGCACCCTTATCTTCTTGGAACCTATGGGCTGATTAATGGATGGTGCCTTGATAACGGTTTATGGTATTGGGGTAGCAATGGTGAAGTCTTAACCGGCTGGCTTCAAACTGGCAATAACTGGTATTGGCTTGATCCCGCCAATGATGGTGTTATGTCTAGAGGAATCGTTTCTGTCGGTTCGTCTCGTTACTATTTATCGGATTCCGGCGCAATGGCTGTTGGTTGGGCGTTTGATGGGACGGACTGGTATTACGCTGACGGTTCCGGCGCACTTGCATCGGGCTGGCGTTTGGTGAATGGCGTTTGGTATTGGCTCGATGTCGCAAATGACAACAGAATGGCTACCGGCTTTTTTGTCATCGGATCCAATCAATATCATTTTTCTTTAACGGGAGCGCTGTCACTCGGCTGGTTTATGAGCGATGGAGACTGGTATTACGCTGAGCCTTCTCATGCGTCGGGCATTGTAAAGACGGGATGGCTGAAGGATAATAGCCAATACTATTATCTCGATCCTGCCGCCGACGGTAAAATGCTGCTAGGTCATTTTTCTGTAAATGGGAAAAGCTATTATGCAAAAGCTTCAGGCGCTGTTGCTTGTCGTGAATGGGTAGATGTCCAGGACTCGATCCAGGATGAGCCGTCTAAGGCTTTTGCTGGTTCTGATTGCTCATTGTGTGGAGCGTTGCGTAGTGGAAAGCTATTTACAACAAACGGTGGTGGCGAATTAGCCGAAGCTCACGGGTTTGTGACGCTTGGAGGGTGCAAGTTCTATGCTGATCCAACCGATGGCTCCCCCTGCGCTGGATGGAAGAACGTTAACGGAAAATGGTACTTCTTTGATGAGACCGCTGGCTATGCACGATCTGGCTGGTTGTACAAGGATGGCTCCTGGTTCTATTTGGACCCATCTACCTACGTTATGAAAACCGGCTGGGTTGCCGTTAACGGATCTTGGTATTACTTGAATTCGTCTGGTTATATGCAAACAGGGTGGCTTAACCTGGGGGGTACCTGGTATTGGCTTGACGCTAGTGGCGCCATGGCTACTGGCTGGCGCGTTGTGGACGGATCCTGGAATTACTTCATGGCCAACGGCGCGTGGATGTCAGACTATATGGATGCTAAGGCTCAAAGTTATTCAAGCAATACAAATTGGCTGATACTTGTCGATACGTCACGTTGCGTTACGAGTATTTACACTGGATCTTGGAATAACTGGTCCTTAAACCGTCGATATGTATGTTCGACGGGAAAAGCTAGCACGCCTACGGTGATAGGGGAGTATCAAGTCTACGGTAAGGGATACTCCTTTGGGCATGGATATACTTGCTATTACTACACGCAGTTCTATGGTGATTACCTATTCCATTCCTCACCCTACTATGTTAACAGCAATCGCGTGATGGATCCCACAATGGGGGTCCCATCCTCTGCCGGATGCGTGCGTCTTGAGATTCAGAATGCAAAATGGATTTACGACAATATTCCTTATGGAACAAAGGTTGTTACGTATTGATTATTTGGTTGATGTAACTACTTTCGCCTAATTGGCTTAACCGTTCGAGATCAGGTAAAATCTTATTATGAGAACGTGGCCCTAGCGCCCGTTTAATGAAGGGAATTCGTCCTAGAATCTGATATATGCACGACAACGCTTTAATGCGACAGAAAGAGTGAAATGTCGGGAAATCGCTATTTCAGTTTTATCAGTGCGGTTTGCATACCATTAATTAATATCGTTCCCCTTTTAAGCCCCACGGTTGCCTTCTCATTAAGCGAAGATTGTGTTGTTGAGGGTGCGATGTCTCTTTAGCTCAATCGGGGCAATAGGCATTTGTGTCATCGTATGGCGATCGCTTGGCTTTAGATTCAGCTGATTTCAAAGTGTTTATCGATTCGTCAACATATGAATACACCGGTGATACGATTTCTCCAGAGGTTTCGGTTTTTGTCGTTAACGGGTCTGCGCTGACAAGCGGAATCGATTTTGAAGTTATTTATTTGAATAATATTGCGCCTAGCCGTGCCGCTATAAGTGTAAATGGACTAGGGGATTATGCTGGCATTTTCGCGCGGCTTTCGTTTCAAATTGTTCGTTCCCCTGACAATAGCATCGCTCTTCCTGGTTCTTGGGCCTATCAAAATGGCAAATTGTGGTTGAGATATGAGGCCGATGGTTGGCCGTCAAACTGTTTTTTGACTATCGGGGGAGCGGAATATTATTTTGATTCCGAAGGCTACGCAGCTGCTGGCTGTAGATATCTGAGTGATGGATGGCACTTATTCTCTGAGTTCTGTGCACATTTGAAGGGCTGGGCTTCCACCGGCGGTTACTGGTCCTACCTTGACGAAACATCAGGTTCAATAAAGACCGGCTGGGTTTTAATTAATGGTAGTTGGTATTACCTGGACGGTTCTGGTGCTATGAAGACCGGATGGCTGCTCCTTGGCAATACTTGGTATTGGCTTGAGCCTTCTGGATTAATGGCTACAGGCTTTAAGCTTGTTAACGGCGTGTCGCACCATTTCTCTCAATCTGGATCCATGAACACTGGTTGGTTTGTTAACAATGGGACATGGTATTGCGCCAATGCCTCTGGAGCGATTCGTACAGGGTGTTTTTACTTCGATTCTAACTGGTATTTGCTTGATTCCAATAATAATAATAATGGCGCCATGCTCGAAGGATTTCAGTCTGTAAATGGTAATTGCTACTATTTGGATTCGGATAGTGGCGGCGCATTAGAGTGCAACGCCTGGGTCTTCTCACAAGATGCATACGCATATTATGCGTGCAGCAGTGGCGCAATTGTATTAACGGGTGTCATGGACAGCGTGGGCTCAATTAGGCTCAACGACGCCGAAGGAAAGCCCCATAGCAGGCTGGACTCATACGCATACCAATGCGGGGGCTCGCTGGGGACACGTTGCTATTTACGTCGGTAACGGTATGGTTATGGATAACATCGGCTACATTGTGACGACATCGCTGGCCTGGTGGCTGAACTACTACCACACTACTGCTATGCCTCAGCGGGACTGGGTTTTAAATTCGCTCTTGGTATGAGATAGTCTCTGATCAGCGTGCGAAAATCGAACTCGAGGTAGTGTCGCGAAAGATGGTTTTATGGACTAATTGGCCCCTGTGTCCAGAATCCGGAATCTATCGATATCCTAGGTCGAATCCACCCTGTCGGCAAGCTCAAAGCTGGATTCGACCATCTTCCTGGCGGTCTCTTCCAGCTCAGTCCAGTCATGACAGCCCGAGGCGCCCTTCCGAAGCTCCGCGTTGTGCATCTCGGCCATCTTCCTCTCCGAGAAATAGTGCGAGTCGGACCATGCCTCAGCCTGGTCGCACAAGACGGCGCCCACGAGCCTGAGCAGAGATTTCTCCGACGGGAAGACCTGCACCACACGCGAGCGGCGCTTAATTTCCCTGTTGGCGCGCTCCTGCACGTTGTTGGTGCGCAGGCGCTTCCAGTGCGACGTCGGGAAGTCAAGGTACGCGAGCGCGTCGGGCTCTGCCTCCTCGAGCACCCTTTCCGCCCTCGGGCAGCACCCTTCCAACATCTCGCACGCTGCGTGGTACATGACCACGGCGGTGGTGGCGTCCCCGGCGTGGAAGACCGACGAGATGATGTGCCCCACGGGGCGCATCAGCTGCCAGGAGCCGACCTCGCATATGCAGTTGCGCACCAGGTGTACGGCGCATCGCTGCTAGGCCGCCTCCTGGAAGACCTCGCCTTCCTGCAGGCGCCGAGCACCTGCCTCCAGCCGGACTCGTCGCAGCCTATCGCCGTGACCACCGCGGTTGAAGCCATGCGGCTCCCGCGGCGGCACTTGACGTAGGTCGCGTCGAGCCAGATGTGGGGATGTAGTTTCGTCGTCTGTGTAGGAATGCCGTTCCACATCGTGTTCTGGAACGGCATGGGCGAGTCTAACATCTGGTGGCGCCGCGACGCCGGATGTTAGGATTAAAAAGTACCGAGGTCCATGTCGAGCCCGGTGGTCAAGCACGATATCGGCCGTGATGTTTCGCGATATTCAGCAATGCTCAAACGTGCAAATGCCCATCTTGAATTCAAATGAAAATTTCCAAGTCTAAAAGACAAAATGATTGAGATAAAAATTGGAAAGCCAATCGGCGGTGTCTTTTATGTCGAATCCTGCAGCCTGAGTATCGAAATAGGCTTTAGATCTTGTTGTGGCATCAGATTCGCCAAGAGCCCTAATGGCCTCAGTTGCCCATGTGGCGGTACCGCAAGATAGATCGAGGAACCTAGTCTGTTTACGAACTTTCACCATTTCAGATACTCCTGTTGATACGATACAAGGTAAACCGGAGCACTGTGCTTCCACGACAGCAAGTGGCAGGCCTTCGGAAATAGAGGGGAATATAAATACATCTATTGCACTCAGAATCTTTGAAACGTCATTTCTCACTCCAAGAAACCTCACTGAGTGTGCTATTCCAAGTTCCTCGACTTTCATTTTCAGGTGTTTTTCTAGTTCCCCTCGACCGCATATAAGGAGAATTGCGTTTGGCAATTTATCCGCAATGTTTTTAAAAGACTCTAATAAGAAACGATGATTTTTAACCTCAGTTAATCTGCCCACGTGACCAAAGACTGGTGAGTCTGGACTGATACCTAGTTCAGCTCTGATATTGGAGCGAGATATTGGGTCAAAGCGTCCTTTTTGAATATCTATTCCGTTATTTATGATTTTAAAGTCTGCTCCTTGCGTGATTTTAGCGCCAAAACGATCGATGCCAGCTTGTTCGGAACATGCCATGAAGTAATTGGCTACAAATCGGACTGGGGTAGAGCAAGCTCTAAACGCAATCTCTGCGGGTGTTATCGGAAACTTCATTCGATGACTATGGGCAATCGTGTAAGCGCCATTGTGTTTGGCGATATTGAGGTAGATTGCGGCGGGCAGCCCTATATGTCCATGAACAATGCTGTAGTGATGATTTGAAAAAAACTCTCTACATTTCGCTTTGTAGTGAAAATAATTGAATATTTTGTATCTAGGAATGTAGTAAATCTTGCCGCCAAGTTCCTTGATTTCTGAGTCGAAATCGCATTCCCGTTTTTCGTTGACTAGAAAGTCGAATTGAATTCTACTTCTATCGATATTGCGGTAAAGGTTCATGACCAGCGTTTCGGCTCCGCCACGGTCCATTGCACCTATAACTTGTAATACTCGGATTGGTTCTGCGGTTGACTTCATTGGAATCTATTCCTTTATAGTTTCGTTTGGGATTTCTTGGGTTGTTTCGTTTCTTTTTAGCGCGTAGAACAAGTAACAAACGCCTAAACCACATGAAACTGCTCCTGCGATGCTTACTCCATTCATGCCCCAGTTGTTTATGCAAAATACTGATAAGGGGATAACGGAAATGAAGGCAATCAGATTACCAATAAGGTTGGCCTTGAAATCTCTAATAGTAATGAGAAGATCGCTGAAAAACCAAAGAAATGCTGTCATTATTGTTGAAATAAGAACAGGCTGTAGTAAGTAAACGTATGGTTCGATGGTATTTCCAAATACCAGCATGAGTAGCGGTTTGCCTAAGAACAATAGGGCAATGCAACACAGTGCGGCTACGGTTAAGATGGAAATTACTGTTCGAACAAGAAGATTGTCGAAAGCCTTGCGACCCTCATTGAAGTATTTCTTTGGAAAAATATCCAATAGCGGTACGTATAGGTACTGTGCTCCCATTTGGACGATGAGGGCGGGGGCTGCAATTGAGGAATAGATTCCCAAAGCTGCATCGCCGGAGACGCTTAGCAAGTATTGCTTGGGAATCGTAAATAGCGCGCTCGCAGCCACTGATGCAATGACGGCAGGCAGAGAGGTTTTAAGGAGATTTAGTGCCTTAACTATTCCAATACGCGCGCGAAAATCTTGAAATTGAGATGTTTTTTTGCGATCGAAAAACAGGAGAACGAGTGTTACGCCTAGGGTCATTCCGATTATTGCCAGGTTTAGATTTTGAGTGGCAATAAATACAACTATAAAAGCTCCAATGGAAAAAGCGCCCTGCAGGATAAAAGACTTGCCAATGTAGTCCATACGACGATTGAGCTGATTTTCTCCGTGCAAGATATCAATTAATAGGCCAACAGCTTTATAAATGTAGTAAATAATAACCGTCGCTATTGAGTAGGCGGGGCATGTTATGACTGCATAGATCAGGCATGCAATGAAGGCCAGGGCTAGAGTGAACACCCTGAACCCCATATATTCGGAAAAAGAATACTGTCGATTAATATCGGAGACTTGATATGTGCCAATTTTATAGTTTGCAAAAGTTCCGAACGTATTTACGACGGACGTCGCTAGTGAAAAAAGCCCTGCAGCATCAAAGCTCGTTGACAGTCTTACTACAAGAACCGTAATAAGCCACTGGCAGCCAAGGTAGAACATCGACCCCAAGGAGTTCCAAAGCATATTTTTCTTTAGAGATAGTGGTTGGACAGTGTCGGTCACATCTACTCCTCGTCTTTTAGAAAAGCATTGGGAAAATGGACGGCTCGCTTATCCTCAGGCGGCACCTGCTTCCAGTTGCCGTATACCGTCGCAAGGTAGTCGTCAGGGTTTGCGGGGCATGGAAATGCTCTGCCTTCAAATGTTCCTGGTTTTGCGGGGAATATAGAGCTGCGTTTATAAATAATTCCTCCTCCGATGCAGTCAATGAGATAGGGTGACATTTCGGAGTTATGGGTTGAAAAGTCCCGTGCAATGGCATCGAGCTTTTCGTTCATTTTTTTAACGTTAAGATGCTTTGCAAAGGGGCAGACGAGTTTTTTAATCAGCACGATCATTCGCGTTGAGCCCGTATTGGTGTCGGCAACGGCGAAATTGCGCCATAAGTTATAAAAGCTATTCAGTTTAAGCGTCTTCTTCAGTTTTTTATCGTTTATTGAGTCCAGTGGTTCAAGAGGAAAAATGTCAATCCAGAGTCCAATGGAACGGCTAGGGCCAACAAATGTTTCGTATGCTGTCGTTTTTTTATCGACAAGCTTAGCAAACTGATAGATAGATGAATCGTCTCTATATGAAACAAGATCACAGCTTGATTTTAGTCCTTCAGAAAACAGATCAAAGAGGCGCTCGTAATCTTTTCTAGGCATGTGTACATCGATATCATCATCCCAAGGAATAAAGCCATTGTGCCGTTCGGCTCCAAGGGCAGTGCCGTATGCTAAACAATAAGTGAGGCCGTTGTCTTTACAAATGCGGTCGAATTCGATCAATATTTCGTATTCAATTTGTTTAATCTGGTCTGCAGCTAGGCGTTTCATGGGGCTCCTTAAATAATCAATTATTTATCGAATGTATTATAGTTTGTAATTTAAGAAGAACTTGAATACGCTGAGTCTTTCAACCTTGTCCACAGTTTTTAATCGCTTGAGATTTGATTGGTTTTGCATGGCCGGTAGCTTTGTTTTATTTTCTGCGCTGTATCCACCTCATATGGGTGGCATTGAAAACTTCACCTACGGTTTGGCACACGCACTGGTTGATCGTGGCGATGGGGTGCTGGTGGTTACGAACGATACAAATGGTTTAGGTGCCGGTATTACAGATGAAGATGGAGTGTGGGTTCTTCGCCTGCCCTGTTTTCCCTTTTTTTCGGGACGCTTTCCCGTTCCTAAGTTAAATGCTTTATCACGTAAATTGTGGAAGCATATTGAGCGCCAGCACTTCGATGGCGTTCTTGTAAATGCTCGTTTCTATATTCACTCGCTTTACGGCATTAGGTTTGCAAAGAGCATAGGGATAACGCCTGTTGTCCTTGATCATGGTTCGGCTTATCTTTCATTCAGTAATCCAGTGATAGATCCCTTGGTCCGTACATATGAGCGCCTAATAACGGCCTTGGGCAAGCGGTTCCATCCAGACTATTATGGCGTTTCGAGCAAGAGTGTTGAGTGGCTTAGGTCTTTTGGTATTGCAGCAAAGGGAGTTATCCCCAACTCAATCGATGCTAAGTCATTCAGAGAGATGTCGTCGGGACGAGACTTTCGTAATGAGCTTGGTGTAGGCGCTGAGTCCTTCTTGGTCTGTTTTGTAGGGCGGCTAATTCCTGAAAAAGGCATCAAGGCCATTCTTGAGGCTTCGAGAAGCCATAGGCTTGTCGAAGCTGGCGTCGTCTTTGTTTTGGCGGGTGATGGTGCATTATCAAAAGAAGTTGATGATGCTCAAGGTGAATCGCTTAGATGGGTTGGACGCCTTTCATCTTCCGACATCTCCTCACTCCTTCAGCAGTCCGATCTGCTGTGTCTCCCTACACGGTCGGAGGGCTTTGCTACAACTTTGCTAGAGGCTTCTTCGTGCGGGTGTCCTTCTGTTGTTACGGATGTGGGCGGGGCGCGAGAGCTTTTTCCAAACGAGCATTTCGGAACAATTATTAGCTCTATGGATTCCGATAATGTTGAGCAGGCCATCTATTCGCTTGTCAAAAACCCTGATAAGTTGGCTGAGCAGTCTCGTTTATGTCGACGCATGGTTGAAAATGAGAGTTCATGGGATAAGACGGCGTCTTTGGTTGAAAAAGTGCTTTCTGGAACTAATGGGTAAAACGATCGCATGTCACCATTGCTTCTCAAGAACATCATCGTCACGGGCGGCTGCGGCTTCATCGGCAGCAACTTTGTGCACTACGTCGTGAACAACCACCCGGGCGTCCACGTCACCGTCCTGGACAAGCTGACCTACGCCGGCAACCCCGAGAACATCGCGGGGCTGCCGTCGGACCGCGTGGAGCTCGTCGTGGGCGACATCTGCGACGCCGCTCTGCTCGATGAGTTGGTGCCGGGCCACGACGCGATCGTCCACTACGCCGCGGAATCCCACAACGACAACTCCATCGCCGACCCGGAGCCGTTCCTGCGCACCAACGTCGAGGGCACCTTCCGCCTGCTGGAGGCCGTCCGCAAGCACGGCATCCGCTACCACCACGTCTCCACCGACGAGGTCTACGGCGACCTGGCGCTCGACGACCCGGCCAAGTTCACCGAGGAGACGCCCTACAGGCCCTCCTCGCCGTATTCGAGCACCAAGGCCAGCTCCGACATGCTGGTCCGCGCCTGGACGCGCACCTACGGCCTGCGCGCCACGATCTCCAACTGCTCCAACAACTACGGCCCCTACCAGCACGTGGAGAAGTTCATCCCACGCCAGATCACGAACATCATCGACGGCGTGCGCCCCAAGCTCTACGGCAAGGGCGAGAACGTCCGCGACTGGATCCACACCGAGGACCACTCATCGGCCGTCTGGGACATCCTCACCAAGGGCCGCATGGGGGAGACCTACCTCATCGGAGCGGACGGCGAGAAGAACAACATCACCGTCCTGCGCATGATCCTGGAGGCGATGGGGCGCGACCCCGAGGACTTCGACTGGGTCGCCGACCGCCCCGGCCACGACCGCCGCTACGCCATCGACTCCACCAAGCTCCAGCGCGAGCTGGGCTGGAGGCCGGCCCACACCGACTTCGCCGAGGGGCTCAAGGCCACCATCGACTGGTACGTCGCCAACGAGTCATGGTGGCGCCCGTCCAAGGAGGCCACCGAGGTCCGCTACCGAAGGCTATTCCATTCATTCTTTGTGTCAGACTAAGACTAGGGGGGGGCTTGTTAGAGCTTTTACTCTAGCGTGCATCTGATTTTTACTGGCCGGATGCCGCGAGCGAGCTGTCACACTTGTAATTCTTGTCGACAACGGCTTGGCTGTATTTTGAGTTTTACTAAAGTATCTATGGTATCGGAAGACTGATATGGATGCTGTTAGGAGTGCAAACAGCCGTAAATTTGCTATCGTACTATGAGTTATCATCTATCTTGTTTATCGAATGTATAAAGAATCACTAGATGATGCCGTAAAGCATCATGTTGATATTAAAGGACGGTTCGTACGTGACGAATTTGCCAAAAGTTCTTGTTGCGATTCCTGCTTATAACGAAGAGGAATGCATAGAGGGCACTATTCTTGAACTAAAGAGAGTGGCCCCGGAGTTTGACTTCGTCGTCATTAACGACGGCTCTCGAGATTGCACTCTCGAGCTTTGTACGAATTTGGGATGCAATGTTATTAACATGCTAATTAACTGCGGCTTGACGGTTGGATTTCAAACGGCAGCTTGTTATGCGCTGGAGAATGATTACGACTACATGGTTCAATTCGATGCGGATGGACAACATCGGCCTGAGTTTATTTCGGAGCTTGTTTCGAAAGCTCAATTTGACAACGCTGACATAGTAATTGGTTCTCGTTTTTTGTCGATGCGTAAAGATATGTCAATGCGCATGTTTGGTTCGAGAATGATTACTTTCCTTATTAAAATGTTAACTGGTAAAAGGATTAGTGATCCTACGTCTGGATTTCGACTTTTCAATCGAGACGTTTTAAAAGAATATTCCTGCAACGATACGCTCAATCCCGAACCCGAGTCCATCGCCTTCTTTATCAAGCAAGGTTATAAGGTATCGGAAATACAGGTATCCATGCGCGAGCGGCAGGGTGGAGAGAGCTATTTAAATCCAATTAGGTCGATTCAATACATGGTTCGAGTATTTGTCACGCTTCTTATTGTTCAATGGTTTAGGTGATTGCATGTCAACTTCCTTGCGCGTGTTTCTTGTTGCCTGCGCTGTGATTGTTTTTATTTTCGTTGTACACAACCTCAAAAGATGCAGAATGCAGGTTTTGGATTCTGTTTTTTGGCTTTTATTTAGCACGAGCTTCGTGGTGCTTGGCGTTTTCCCGGAAATCGCCTCATTTTTTTCAAACTTGTTGGGATTTATGTCTGAATCAAATCTTGTCTTTCTATATGTTGTAGCAGTCCTAGTGGTTCGTGATTTCAGAATTTCGTTACGACTGTCAAAGCAGGAAGAGCGCCTTAATTCGTTAGTTCAGGCTGCGGCGCTTGATGCAAAGAGGAAATGAAGCAGTTTGGTTTATTCGATACTATATTGAGTATCTTAAAGTGTCTTAATTTTTGCCAAGACTCTCTTAGTGTCTTGGCATCTCATTCATCCTTTTTGCTTCTCTTTATGGCTGTTTTGCTTTGTGTAGCATATGATCTCTCGGGCGTTGTCCATTTGAAATAGAATTAGTTTACAAATTGTTTATTCACTTCGTTCGTGAGGTATTTCATGAGTTGGTCGATGTTATTCGGCGAGGCTTTTGTTGTCGCCGTTGTTTTGATTTTGCCAGGCATGTTGGCTTCTCGGGCATTTGGTGTTCCCTTTAAACAATCTCTTTCCTTTGGTCCTGCAGTCACTGTCTTCTTTTTGGTCTTTATGGGCATCGCTCTCAGGTTTATTGGTGTTGCCGAGGGCTATTCTGCTTTATTGATTTCGTTGTTCCTTTTTACTGCGGTCAGTGGCGTGGCGTGCTTTTTTCGATTTCACGGACGAAGCGCTTTTTTTGACACCGATATCGTTTCTCTACTGCCATACCTGTGTACCCTTGCCTTGTCCGTTCCTGTGACGGTTTATCTTTTTGTTCGCGGTATTGGCTTGCCAGATAACTTTCTTCAGGTATATGACAATTCGTTTCATTTGAGTGTAATTCAGAGCATGAAGCACGCCTCTAGTTATTCGATTCTATCTATTGGATCCTATCTCGAGGCTGGTTCCAAAGTGTTCAGCCCTAATGCAAGTGCTGGTTTTTATCCCGCCGCTTGGCATATTGTTGCCGCTTTGGTTGCGCGTGCTTTTGATATTTCTGTCATGGCGTCAATTAATCTCACTAACTTTGTGTTCGTTGCTTTCGTATTGCCTTTAGGTGTCCAGTCTTTAATTGCAGTTCTTACCAAGGGCGATGTGCAAAAGGGCATTTGCGCCGCGGTTGTTACGCTTGCTGCGATTGCTTTTCCTTGGACTCTGCTTTATTGGGGCCCCGTTTACCCTAATTTCGCAGCGTTCTGTACTATTCCTGCTGTTGCCTCCGTTTTTATTTGGTTTATGCAGGGCTTTGATGAGCGTCGTTCTGTTTGTTTGACTGATCGTCCCGTCTTGGTTGCCATGCTCTTTGGTTTGGCGTCTCTCGTGTCCTTGCAGCCGAATGCGTTATTCACGCTCGGTATTCTTTTAGTGCCTTCGATTGTTCTTTGCTTGGGGGGCCTATTTGAACGCCAGCTGCTTCGCATCCAATCGATCTCGGTTAAGTTTGCCTATTATGCGTCACGCGGCATTGTGCTTTTGGCTGTTGCTGTCATCTGGTTTTTAATGACGAAAGCAAGTTTTTTGCAGGGAGTCATCAACTTTCACTGGCCTTCATTCACTTACATCTTTGATGCTTTATGGAGGGCATTCTCGTTCTCCTTTAACGAAAGTACGCCATGTATTCTTCTTGCGTGCCTGGTCGTTCTTGGTAGCTTTTGCGCGCTGGGCAACAGGTCCTACCGAGGCTATTTCTTTGTATACCTTTTTTCGATAATGCTGTTTGTTGTCGATGCTACTCAGGAAGGCTTTATCAGACATTTTCTTACGGGATTTTGGTATACGGATCAATATCGTGTAGCTGCGATGACCGCGCTGTTTAGCATTCCGCTTTCGACGCTTGGTCTCGACTTTATCTTGAGAAAAGTTCAGAGCGCATTTTCCGTTTCTGTTGGGATGGACCGTTCTGCCAGGTATCTCCCCCAGGCGCTCTGCATCGTCCTGATTGTCTGCGGCTTGTTTTGGCCCGAAAGTGTCAACCCGTCTATTAACAACTATTCCCCGGTCGGATTTACTAAAAGCGTGCTTAATTACATGTATAGCATCTATGATGTCGATAATAATCTGACGTCCGATGAGTTGGCGTTTCTTGGCGAGGTCAAGCAAATGGCCGGTGATGAGCTGATTATCAACAATCCCTTTGACGGCAGTGTCTACGGATATGCCGCAAACGACCTTAATCTTATGTATCGAAAGTTCAGCTCCTTTGGCAAGGGCGAGACGGCGGTCAGCAAGCAAATCCGCCATGGACTCGACCGCATTTCTTATGATTCGCTGATTGCGCGCGACGTTAAACAGTCTGGTGCTAAGTATCTTCTTGTTCTGGATTATGGCGAGAACGGTCGTGAGGGCGTAGATATGCCGGGCTATCACAAGTCTGGCTGGACGGGCATTGATTCGGTTAATGATTCCACCCCCGGCTTCTCACTTGTTTTAAGCGAGAAAGATATGCGCCTCTACTCAATTGAATAGAGGCGCTGTCCTCAATGCGGGGGTATTTAGGTTTTATCGTCCCGCTTGACTCTTTTGTCTTGATTGGAAATACCATTTTGAAATCGGGCGTGGAAGCATGTATAGGATGCTCGTGAGTAGTGCAATGATAGCGAAACGGACAATCAGATATCCGATCCACGGCGTTAGTGGAAGGCTCTCGACGATTCCAGAAACGTATTGATAAGGAAACACATTCAACTCAATAAGGTGCATGCAGAAGAGCGGGAGTGTGTACTTTCCGATCCAGGCAATGGGTTTCGTGACGCTTGGAATATGCTTGCAAGCCGTTTGACATAGCTTGAGTATTACCAATGAGCCAAAAATGCCTCCGATGACATCCTGTGTCCCGTTAACGTAGGTGTTTGTTACCATGTAGAGCTTTCCAAAGCGTAGGGCTGAGTAGCCCCAGATTCCCGCCATGAATAACCAGCAGATGGGCTCAATCGAGTTCTCTTCAAGTAGGCCATGCTTTTTAATAATCTGTCCAATGTACAAAAAGAGCGTTGCGCTCAAGGCCTGAAGGATACTCCAGGGAAGCCAAATGATTTGGGCCAAAACGTTGCCGCAGAAGAAGAGACCCAGAACTAAAATTGCGGGATGGCGAAATTGGTTTACGACTGCCAGGAGCATTTTGCCAAAGAACAGCGCGAAGAGATACCAAAGGGCACCAATGGCGGATACGAATGCCGGGGTTGCGGGTGTGATTCCTCCACAGCCGTAGAGGCTTGCCATAAACCAGTGGCTTGCTATTTCTGCCGGGTTAGTCTTCCCCGTTAAGATTGCCCCTAAGAATGAGCATCCAATAACGCCTATACAAGTAATCAGATAAGGCATCAGAAGCGATTTGGCATTCTTTCTAACGTAGTCGGGTGTGAGTTTAGCCTCGGGCTTGCTGAAGAATCCACTGACAATAAAGAACAGGGGCATATCAAATGAGTAGAAAACGGAGGCAAGCCGGTCTGGTGTCCCCAGATATGTTGAGTGGCCAATGATGACTCCGGCAAGCGCTATTGCTTTTGCGACATCAAATTCGGGATACCTCTTTTTCACTGAATGCTCCTTATCAGGTGTTGAAATTGTTGGAAAGGCCTTGTGTGGCCGGAAATGTGGACGTTTCGATAGGTCTTTAACGACTAGTACTGAGTTTAGCTTACGGTTTAATTGTTTGCTTTCGTCGACGTTGAGTATTCGGTCTCAAGCGGGGCCATTTGATATAATTTTCTTATCTATGAGTTTTCATGAGTGTCGGCTTGTATTGGAGTCATTGTGTCGCAAAACCAACCGCTTGTTTCGGTTCTTGTTCCCATTTGCAACGTTGAGAAATATCTCGATGAGTGTCTTAGTTCTCTGCAGAAACAGACTCTCAAGGATATTGAAATAATCTGCATTAATGATGGCTCTACGGATTCTTCGTTAGACATTATTAATAAATTCGCTTCTGAAGACCCCCGTTTCGTTGTTATCGATAAGCCAAATTCCGGCTATGGCGACTCCATGAATCGTGGTTTGGAGACTGCGAAGGGCAAGTATATCTCCATCCTTGAGTCCGATGATTTCCTAGATGCCGATGCCCTTGAGTATATGGCTGCTGAAGCCGAATCTCGTCAGGTTGAGGTCTTTAAATGTAACTTCTGGTTGTACTGGTCCAAATCTGACGCATCTCATGGGTACCGCAATGATTTCCTTTTTAATCTTGCCAGTCCTGAGATGATTGCCCTGGGAACGCATTGTCCGTTGAATTATCCTGAGATTTTTTGGGCCAAAGCATCGATTTGGTCGGCGCTGTATCTCAAATCATTCCTTGATGTAAATGAGATTCGATTTAATACTACCCCTGGCGCGTCTTATCAGGATTTGGGTTTTACCTTCAAGGTATTTTCGTGCGCGTGTCGTGTTGCCTATTCAGGACGTGCGTTCCTACATTATCGCCAAGATAATGAGAAGTCTTCTGTTAATTCTCCGGGCAAGGTTTATTGCGTATGCGACGAGCATGATGAGATTTCGCGTTTTATTGATGAGAAACGCCCCGATTTAAAGGCAGCGCTTGGACCTGTTCGCGCACATGCAAAGTTCCTCAATTACCGCTGGAATTACGATCGTCTTGGCGATGAGCTCAAGCCTGAGTTCCTTGAACGTTTTTCAACTGAAATGCGTCGGGAAATCGAATCGGGGTTCATTGATCGTCGTTATTTTGACGGCTCCATTTATCGTGATCCCACCAGTGAAGGCTTTCTGTATTTTGAGCCGTGGGAGATTGTTGAGATTGATTGGCTTGCCAACGATCCCGCTTACTACGCTGCACATCGTGCCTGTGAGTATAGTTCGGGTAAACTGGAGACACTCAAGACATATTGGAATGCCGGTGGCTTACGTTATGTCTGCCGCGCGTTCTTCGGGAAAAAAATAACTGTGAACACTACTGAACGTCATTATATTTCATAGTATTTAGAGCCCCTGTGATGGACATATCTTTACAGGGGCTTATTGATTTATTGCGTTTGTAATTAATGCCATATGCGGTGGCGAGTGCTCATCATCGTGCAGAATGGATAAATTGCCTTACAAAGCGTTGTTGTTTGAGTTTTGTCTGGCACCCTTGGCTCCAGGGAGCTCGCGGTGGAATTCGTCTATGGCCTTACCTATGGGGACGGCCTCGTTATGGCAGGGAATGATGACCGCCGTGTTTGTACAGTCCAAGATGAATGGCTCATAATTTATTACGAGTTGTTAGTATGCCTGTCACCAGATGCTTGTATTTGCTATGGGCTACTTTTCCAGATTTGCATCGGTGGTTTAGTTATCGTGTTTGAAGGCTATACTTTCCTTTGTTATGAATTACGAGACAAGGAGATGGTCCGTGACTGACAGCGTAGATAGTCAGAAAGCGGCGGCTAGGCCGGCCTCTCACGCTAAAAATGATTTTGAAAAAGATAAGTTTATTTTAAAACAACTTGTTACCAAGGATTTTAAGATCAAATATCGACGCAGCGTTTTGGGCATTGCCTGGTCTGTGCTTAATCCGCTTCTTATGATGGTCGTGATGTCCATTGTTTTTTCGACCATTTTCGGGCAGAGCCGCAATGGGTCCATTACGCCCGAGATGTATCCGCTGTACCTTATTGTCGGTAACATCACGTTCTCGGTTATGTCCGAATCGACGAACCAAGCACTAATGTCGATCATTTGGGCATCTTCACTGCTTAAGAAGGTCAAGGTTCACCGCTGGGTGTTCCCGGTGCAAAAGGTTTTGTTCTCTCTTGTTAACTTTACCTTCTCTTTGGCTGCCGTAGCTTTGGTCATGGTTTGGTTCCACGTGGTCCCTACCTGGCATTTAATATTGCTGCCAGTTTGTCTTATTTTGCTTATGTGCTTCTGCATGGGTCTTGGTTTGATGCTATCGGCGCTGGCGGTCTTTTTCCGTGATGTTATGCATCTGTGGACCGTCGTTATCACCGCGTGGATGTATCTGACGCCTATCTTCTGGACTACCGACTACATTAGTCAGATGGCTCACTGGATTCAGGTGCTGGTCGTTCTGAATCCTATGTACAACTATCTGCAGTTCATGCGCGATATTTTCCTGTTTAACACGACGCCTTCCATGCTAACGTTAGGACTTTGCGCGTTCTGGGCGGTTTTCGCTTTAGCTGTTGGTTACGCCGTGTTCCATAAGACCGAGCACAAGTTCATTCTCTATATTTAAGGAGCGCTGTTATGCCTGCGACTACGGTTGATTACAGCAAGCAGCCTCTTGCTGTTGAGGTTAAAGACGTCACCATGATCTTTAACATGGCGTCTGAGTCTTTGACGAACCTTAAGGAATACTTTATCAAGCTTGCTAAGCACGAGCTTTTCTTTGAGGAGTTCCGTGCGCTCAAGCACATCTCTTTCAATGTTCATCGCGGTGAGGTCGTCGGCCTGGTCGGTACCAACGGCTCTGGTAAATCCACGATGCTTAAGATCATCGCCGGCGTTCTTGAGCCTAGCGAGGGCGAGGTTAAAGTTCACGGCAACATTGCCCCGCTTATTGAGTTGGGCGCCGGTTTTGACCCTGAGCTTACGGCGCGCGAGAATATCTACCTTAACGGTGCGCTACTTGGTTATACCAAGGATTTCATCGACGCGAGCTTCGATGACATTATCGAGTTCGCCGAGCTTAAAGACTTTGTCGACATGCCGCTCAAGAACTTCTCTTCGGGCATGGTTGCGCGTATTGCCTTTGCTATCGCTACTATTACCGAGCCCGATATACTTATTGTTGATGAGACGCTTTCCGTTGGCGACGTGTTCTTCCAGCAAAAGTGCGAGCGCCGAATTCAGCATTTTATTGAGAGCGGTGATGTGACGGTGCTGTTCGTTTCTCACTCCATGGAGCAGGTTGAGCGTATCTGCCAACGTGCAGTTTGGATTGAGAAGGGTGATCTTCGAATGGACGGTCCAGTCGACGAAGTGTGCAAGGCGTACCGCGACCAGTTTAAGTAGGTTATAATTTATACGTTGTGTAAACACGCCCTGGTGTGATTACATGACTCTATGCTCCATTAGCTCAGTTGGATAGAGCAGGGGACTTCTAATCCCAAGGTCGACGGTTCGAATCCGCCATGGAGCACCATCGAAACAACAGGCCGGACCGTGTGCCCGGCCTTTTGCACAAAAGGTGGCAAAGAACTTGGGCGTACTGCGGCTATCGGCCCGAGATGAATCTGCGCGCCTTGTGTGACGCTTGCTCCAAAAGTGAACTAGCTCAATCGCGGTTCTCTATTTTCCTCATACACCCTCAGCTCCCACTGTTTGCGCTCTACCTTGGCTACGGAGTCCAGGATAAAGCCCGTAGCGAGTGAGAGTCCGCACAGGAACATGAACGCCGCTGCAAGTATGGCGGTGGGGAAGCGAGGCACGAGTCCAGTGGCAAAGTACTCGGTAACGATGGGGATGCCCAAGGCGAGGCCGATGGCGGCGAAGACGAGCGCGACAAGTGAGAAAAACTTAAGCGGGCGGTAGTCCTTAAATAGAGTACCAATCATGGCAATCACTCTGATGCCGTCACTTACTGTATTGAGTTTGGACTCTGATCCAGCCGGGCGGTCGCGATACTCGATGGGCACATCTTTAATACGCCAACGATGATCGACCGCGTGGATGGACAGCTCAGTCTCGATCTGGAACCCTTCGGAGAGCACGGGGAACGTCTTGATGAAAGGTTTGCTCATGGCTCGGTAGCCGGTCATGACATCGTCAAAGCTGTATCCATAAATCCACTTGATCATGCTGCGTACGAGGTTGTTGCCAAAGCCGTGAAAGGCACGCTTATTCTCCTCGGCATATGTGCCGTTCGAGAGCCGATCGCCTACTGTCATATCTGCTTCACCGGCAAGGATGGGTTCGCATAGAGCTCGCGCCGACTCCGCCGGATAGGTGTCATCCCCATCAACCATGAGATAGCAATCTGCCTCGATATCGCGGAACATTTGACGGCAGACATTGCCCTTGCCTTGACGGGACTCGAACTTAACGGTTGCTCCATGCTCACGTGCAATTAGAGCGGTATTGTCAGTTGAGTTGTTGTCATAGACGTAGACTGTTGCCTCGGGCAGCTCACGGCGAAAATCATCCACAACCTTTGCAATGGTCAGCGATTCGTTGTAGCAGGGAATGATAACGGCAATGGTCTTTGAGTTCATGATAATCTCCAGAGTTTATTAGTTGCCGTAAGAAGTATAGTCGTTGTATTTTCGCATGGGTTTAAAAGGTTTGAAAACCAGACGGGATACATGCCTGGACCGTTTTATTGCTTATTGCCTAAACATGGGCCGTAAGACATGGGGTGAACTGCAGCTATTTTGTTCTACGCAATGGCGTCACATTGAAACCACTTCACAAATATGGCCGGTACAAAGGCTGCACCGGGCTTTTGCTCACTCGTATGTAGCGGCTTGGCTTTGGGCTCTACGCCTCCGCGGGCTCCACGCCCAGCTCGTTGCGGACGAGCTCGAAGGCCGCGGCGATGGCCTTGTCCATGTCGTAGTACTTGTAGCCGCCCAGGCGACCGGCGAAGACCACGTCGCCCTCCTGCGCCGCCAGCTCCTCGTACTGCCTGTACAGGGCCTCGTTCCTGGCGTCGTTGATGGGGTAGTAGGGCTCGTCGCCGGGCTTCCAGTCCGCCGGGTACTCGCGCGTGATGACGGTTTTGTCCTGCGTGCCGAACTCAAAGTGCTTGTGCTCGATGATGCGCGTGTAGGGGATCTCGCGCTCGGTGTAGTTGACCACGGCCACGCCCTGGTGGTCCTGCTCGTCGAGCGTCTCGGTCTCAAAGCGTAGGCTGCGGTATTCCAGCGTGCCCAGCTTAAAGTCGTAGAATGCGTCGATGGGGCCGCAGTAGATCGTCTTGGCGGCGATGTCGGGCTCGGCGGCGAGCAAATCCTTGTACTCCACGTCGCAGCGGACCTCGATGCCCTCGAGCATGTTGGCGACCATCTTGGTGTAGCCGCCCATGGGAATGCCCTGGTAGCGATCGTTGAAGTAGTTGTTGTCGTAGGTAAAGCGGCAGGGGAGGCGCTTGATGATGCTCACGGGCAGGTCCTTGCAGTCGCGGCCCCACTGCTTCTCGGTGTAGCCCTTCACGAGCGTCTCGAAGATGTCGCGGCCCACGAGGGACAGGGCCTGCTCCTCCAGGTTTGCCGGCTCGCCGATGTTCTCGGCGGCCACCTGCTCGGCGATCTTAGCCTTGGCATCTGCCGGCGTGACGACACCCGGCCACATCTTGGCGAAGGTGTTCATGTTGAAGGGCATGTTGTACATGTTGCCGTGGAAGTTGGCGACCGGCGAGTTGACGTAGTTGTTGAACTCGGCGAAGCGGTTGACGTAGTCCCAGACGTCCTTCATGGAAGTGTGGAAGATATGCGCGCCGTAGCGGTGGACCTGGATGCCCTCGACGTCTTCGGTATAGATGTTGCCGGCGATGTGGTCGCGGCGATCGATGACCAGGACCGACTTGCCGGCGCGCTTGGCGGCATTGGCAAAGACGGCGCCCGATAGACCGGCGCCGACGACAAGATAATCGTACTGGGACATGGTTATGCTCCTTTGTATGTCGATTGAACAGTTGCTTCAGTTTTGGGGCAAACGATACTGGCGTATTTGTTCCAATAGTTAGTGTAGCAGACGCTTCCTCAGCAGCTCTAACGCATGTGCGTAGCCCTGGCTTCTAGATGATTTAATGGACTCGATGATCCGCCTTCAGACACTCGGGTAAGACGCTTGCAACTGCATCCATCGCGTGCGGCTTCAGGTACTGCTCGTTGAGCCGTGCCTTTCTGTAGACGTAGCGAGTGCCTGCCGAGTACTTGATCAATATGTCGGTGAAGAACCGCTCCCAGCTCAGGTAGTCGCGGCTCTCGATGTAGTCCGAGGCGTCCTCGAGTATCTTTGGGATATCGTTGCTGGGAATGAGGCCAGATTGCAGAAGTGTCCACTCAAATGATTCCGGGAGGAACAAGCGAACGTTCTTGTAAACGCGCTGTCCCAGCACCTTTTCGATGTAGGGGCCAAACGCTGCGCCGTCTCCTATGGCAAGGATGTTTTGCTCGGGACATTCGTGAATCGTTCGTTTTAGGTTTGCTACGCCGGTGGCGGAATAGCAGGGGATTCCCAGTCGGTTGCAAAGGACGCTGTAGAATTGATAACCCGATTTGCTGTCCTCGACAACTACGGCGTCGGGTATCTCGAATCCAACATTTAGATCCTGATACAACATGCTTGCCGTGTGGTCATATAGCGGCTTGGTCACCGAGTAGAAGCGTCTGTCGCTCTTGCGGCCATTAATTGTCTTGCTTGTGGTGTTGACTAGCTTTAGGATCTCGTCGACGCTGTAGGGGAGTTCGTTGGCGTCGCGACGAGATATCAGAACAAAATAGTTGGACGATCCGTTGATGGCTTTGGCGAAGTCCTTTGAGTAGATAAACTCGTTGCCCTCATCTAGAAAGACGATCGAATCTTCGATGATCGACAGCTCGCGCTCCCAGCGTCTGCCGGAAAGCGTTTCGCAGGGCACGTCGCAGCTGAGTGTAACGCCGCTTTCCGGTCCTCGGTCGTTGTAGTCGCGAATCATCGAGATGAGCGTCGTTTTGCCCGTGCCGCTGTTACCGCGAATGAAGGAAATGTTGCGTTTAAAGGTGAGTGTGTATTTGACCTTTGCACGCTCTACGACAACGGTATGCGTTCCCTTCATTACTCATCAACATCCAGAAAATCATTGGTGGCACCGACAAACTCCTGCATGTTTCTGACGATGCGGTCATCATTATTGATGCGAATCTCAAAACGCTTCCAGGGGAACTTCATGATGTGGTAAAGGGTTACCAGCACATCCTGTTCTTTGCCAATTTTGAGCAGCCAGCGAGCGCAGTTATCTCCGCAAGTGGATGCATTGAACACCATGTTTGGGAGATTGCGTACTAACAGCAGCGTCTTGACGCCGCCGGACAGTTCGAGTGGGGTGATCGAGCCCAGCTGCTTGCTTACGATGTTGTGGGGACCGATGAGCTCTGATCCGTCCACGCTTTTAATAATCTGTGCGGCCATAGGGTCTTCGAACCATGAGTCCAAGTATGAGTTCCTAAAATAGGTTTCGGTATCGTAGATGGAACCGGGGTAATCCCCCAGATGGATGCTTAACATGCGCGTCTCCAGACGTTGTGTGACTGCAACGATTATATGCCAGTAATAAAGTGCCGCCAGTAGCGAGGTTGCTGCTGGCGGCGCTGGCTATATTAGCGTGCGAATCGGCGTTGATGGATTTGCTCGCGAGGCTACTTTTCGAGACGCTCTTTCAGCAGCTCCAACGCGTGGGCATACCCCTGCAGGCCTTCGCCGGTGATGGTGGCGAAGCAGGCCAGGCGGGCGTAGCTTACCTGGCGGAAGTCCTCGCGGGTCTCGACGGCGCTTATGTGGACCTCCACAGCCGGGATGGCGACGGCCTTGAGGGCGTCGAGGATCGCGACGCTCGTGTGCGTGTAGGCTGCCGGGTTGATGACGATACCGTCGACCTTGCCGTAGGCTTCCTGGATCTTGTCGACGATGCTGCCCTCGTGGTTGGTCTGGAAAACCTCGACCTCGTCGAAGCCCTGTGAGGCGCCCGCTTCCTGGCAGATCTGCACTAAGCGGTCGTAGTTGTCGCTTCCATAGATGCCCGGCTCGCGAATGCCGAGCATGTTGAGGTTGGGGCCGTTGATGACGAGTGCTTTCATGGTTGCTTCCTTTGCGATTTGAAAACCACCACAAAGGTGCCTGTCCCCTTTGTGGTGGTTTTGGTTAGAGAGCGGGTGGGAGGGCGTCGAGGAGGGCTTGGGCGGTGTTGGCGGCGCAGTCGCGTGAGTCGATGATGTAGTCGGCCCAGGCGCGGTAGCGTGGCATGCGCTGTTCGGCCAGCTTGTCGATACCGTCGCGGGCGGTGATGGGGCGGCCCTTGTGGGCGAGCTCTTCGAGCTTGCGGTTGAGCATTACGATCTGGCTGTTCTGGTGCAGCAGCGGATAGTTTTCGTCACGCGTGACCACGCCGCCGCCGGTTGAGAGCACCAGGCCGCTGCGCTTGGAGATGTCGGACAGAGCCGCCGTCTCCTGCTCGCGGAAGGCTGCCTCGCCGCGCTCGACGATATAGTCGGCACAGGGCATGCCCAGGCGCTCCTCGAGGGCGCGATCGAGGTCGATGTGCTCTCGCCCCGTGCGCAGGGCAATCTGCTCACCCACGCGGGTTTTGCCCGAACCCGGCATGCCAATCAGGGCGATGTTCTGTTCGCGGCGTGACAAGCGCTCCGTTACGTCCAGGATGCGCTCGCGTGGGGTGACCTGGCCGGTATAGCGCTCGACGGCCTGTGCCGCTTGGGCCACGAGCATCAGTAGGCCGCCGATGCAGGGGATGCCGCGGCGCTCGGCCTGGAGCATCAGGCCCGTGCGGGCGGGGTTGTAGACAATGTCGATAACGCCTTCGAGCGCATCGAGCCCTTCGAGTGTGCAAGGCGCGTCGGGGCAGTGGGGGAACATGCCAGCAGGCGTGCAGTTGACGAGCAGGGCGGCGTCTGACTGCTGTGCGATGTTGCCGTAGTTGACCTCGCTCGTGCGGCCCACGGGCACGACTGTGGAGCCCAGATCGCCGAGCACCATACTGGCCGTAGTGCCCGCGCCGCCGGTGGCACCGAGCACGAGGGCCTTTTTGCTGGCAACCTTAACGCCCAACTCCTCGACCAGGCACTGAAAGCCGAAGTAGTCGGTGTTGTCGCCACGCAGGCGGCCGTCGGCCAGGCGCGTGATGGTGTTGACGTTTCCCATGCGCTCGGCCAGCGGGCTCAGTTCGTCCAGGTATTCCATGACAGCGCGCTTGTAGGGAATGGTCACGTTGGTGCCCTCCCACTCATCGCCCGTCATAAAGGCCGCGAGGTCCTCGGGCTCGCGCTCAAAGCGCACGTACTCAAGTCCCGCGAGCTCCTTGTAGATGGTCGGGGTGTAGCTGTGGCCCAGCACGCGGCCCAGCACGCCGTAGGGGCGGGTTGTGGCGACGTCAGTCATCTAGAGTACCTCCGTGTAGCTGCCAAAGTAGGTGAAGCTCTCGCACACGTCATCGATGGAATCGAGCAGGTCGTCGAGAGCCTTGCTGCCAAAGGGGCAGTCCAGGTCAAAGTAGAACATAAACTCAAAGTCACGGCCGGGGATGGGACGGCTTTCGAGCTTGATGAGGTTGATGTTGAGCGCGTAGAAGCGCTCGAGTACGCGATAGAGCGCACCCGGCTCGTTGGCCGTGGTGATCATGAGCGAGGTGCGGTTGGCGCCGGGGTAGACGCGCGGCTCGCGGCTGATGACGACAAAGCGCGTGTAGTTGTTGTCCGAGTCCTGGATGTTGGGCTCCAGCACCTCCAGGCCATAGAGTGCCGCGCAGCTGCGCGATGCGATGGCAGCAACATCGGTGCGCTCGGAGCTGGCGACCATCTCGGCCGACATGGCCGTGTTGGGGTACTTGATGGCGTGCAAGCCGTGAGCCTCGATAAAGCCGGCGCACTGCGCGATGGCCTGACCGTGGCTGTAGACCTCGCGCAAGTCGGCGAGCTTGGTGCCGGGTTTGACGAGCAGGTTGTGGTCGATCTTAAGACGTAGCGAGCGCACGATATGGAAGTCGAACTGGGCGAGCAAGTCGTAGACGGCGTTGACCGAGCCGGCGGTGGAGTTCTCGATGGGCAGTACGCCAAACTCGCAGAAGCCGTCGCGCACGGCGCGCATAACGCCTTCGAAGGTCTCGAAAAACGCGATGTCGGGTACGTCGAAGAGCTTGCACGCGGCGATCTGGCTGTAGGCGCCTTCGACGCCCTGGCAGGCGACGGTGGCCGTCTGGGGGAAGGGCGTGTCGGAGGCTGCAGCCGTGGCGTGGGCCTTTTGCGAGACGGTGATGCCCTTGAGTTCGTTGATGTAGCGCTGCTGCTCGGCCTTGCTCATGCTCATGAGGAGGCGGAACAGAGTGATGGTCTGCGCCTCGTAGCGCTCGGGCGCGCGGCTGGCGAGGTTGTTGAGCTTGGAGCGCTCGCGGGCGGGGTCGAAGACGGCCTTGCCCATCTCGATTTTTGACTTGGCGACCTCGGTGGCAATGTCCATGCGCTCGACAAAGCTGTTGAGGAGCGTGGTGTCGATGCCATCGATGGCCTGGCGGATGTCAGCAAGGTCCATGGAGGCCCCTTTCGTGAATCGTTGCCTGGGGTAGTTAATTTGGGACGGGGCTTTTTTAGCTACCCTTTGGCTGTCGACGAATCGATGGGTGCCAGGGCAAATATCAACTGGCACATGGGGTAGCTAAAAAAGCCCCGTCCCAAATTAACTACCCCAGGGTGGGTTAGAGCTGGCCTGCGTCCTCGAGGAGGGCGTCCCAGATGGCGAGGGCGGCGGCTGCTTCGGCAACGGGGACGGCTCGGGGGACGATGCAGGGATCGTGGCGGCCGTGGACCGAGAGCTCGGCATTTTCCATAGCGTCCATGTCCACCGTCTGCTGCTCGCGGCCAATCGAGGGCGTCGGCTTTACGGCCATGCGCCACATGACGGGCGCGCCGGTCGAAATACCGCCCAGGATGCCGCCGGCGTTGTTGGACTCGACCTCGATCTCGCCGGTCTCGGCATCGATGCGATACGGATCATTGTTCTCGCTGCCGCGCATGGCGGCCACGGCAAAGCCCATGCCAAACTCCACGCCCTTTACGGCGGGAATGCCAAACGCGATCTGCGCGATGCGGTTCTCGATGCCGTCGAACATGGGGTCGCCGATGCCCGCGGGAAGCCCGTAAATGCCGCACTCCACGATGCCGCCGATGCTGTCGAGTTCGTCGCGCGCGGCTAGGATTTCCTCGCGCATGCGGCCGGCTGCGGCGGCGTCAATGCACGGCAGATCGTTCGTAAGGATCGCCTTGCGGTCGGCCTCGCGATAGACTATGTCGTCCATCGGCAGGTCTGAGATGCCGCCGATCTGCGCCACATGCGCCATCACGTTAATGCCGCGGGCCTCGAGTGCCTGCAGCGCAATGCCGCCGGCGATGCACAGGGGTGCCGTTAGGCGGCCGGAGAAATGCCCGCCACCGGCGACATCGTGCATGTTGTGATACTTCATGCGCGCAGGGAAGTCCGCATGTCCCGGACGGGGCTTGCGGCGCAGCTCGGAGTAATCCTTGGAGCGCGTGTTGGTGTTCTCGATAATCGCGGCAATGGGCGCGCCGGTGGTGTGCCCATCGACCACGCCGGCGATGATTTGGGCGGCGTCGGCCTCGCGGCGCTTGGTCGCGGTCTCGTCGCGACCGGGGGCGCGACGGTTCAAAAAGGCCTGCAGCGCTTCTTGGTCAACGGCGATGCCGGCGGGGACGCCATCGAGCGAGCAGCCGATGGCGGGGGAGTGCGACTGGCCGAAGATGCTTACGTGCAAGACGTTGCCAAAGGTCGAGGACATGCTATTCCTCCTCGAGTGTGACCTTGCCGCCCAGCAGGCGGTAGTGGTCGAAGAAATCGGGATAGGACTTGTTGACGGCCTCGGCGCCGTGGATCACGACCTCGCCGGCGGCGCGGCTCGCGGCGATAGCGGCCATCATGGCGATGCGGTGGTCGTTGTGCGAATCGACCTCGCCGCCGGTGAAGGCATCGACACCCTTGATGATGAGGTCATCGCCGGCAATGCGCACCTGCGCGCCCAGCGCGGTGAGCTCGCGGGTGGTGGTGACCAGGCGGTCGGATTCCTTGATGCGCAGACGGGCGCAATCGCGGATAAAGGTGCGGCCCTGTGCCAGTGAGGCCACGGCCGAGATGACGGGCACCAGGTCCGGAATGTCGTGGGCACTCATCTCAAAGCCGGCGAGCTTGTCGGACTGCACGGTGGCGGCGTTGGTGGAGCGCACGATGCGGGCGCCAAAGCGCGAAAGCGCGGCAAGCACGTTACGGTCGCCCTGTGCGGAGCTTAGCGACACGCCCTCGACGGTGATTGGGTCGGTGCCGATGGCACCGGCGCACAGCCAAAAGGCGGCGTTGGACCAGTCGCCCTCGACGGCTACGCTGCCGGGCGTGCGGTACGAGCCGCTGCTCACGCGGAAGTTCGTGACCTCGGGCTGGCCGTCCTTGGCCGGAATACGCTCGACGTTGACCTCGACGCCAAAGGCCTTCATGGCCTGGATCGTCAGGTTGATGTAGGGACGGCTCTCAATGAGGCCGGTTACCTGCACGCAGGAGGGCTGGGCCAGCAGCGGGGCTGCCAGCAGAAGGCCGGAGATATACTGCGAGCTCACGTTGCCCGGAAGCACAAAGGTGCCCGGGCGCATGCGGCCGCTCGTCTTGAGCGGAAAACCGCCCAGACCCTGTAGGTCGCAGCCGGCGGCGATGATCTCGTCCGAGAGCGGGGAGAGCGGGCGGGCGCCCAGGCGGCCCTGGCCTACGAAGGTGGCATCCGCACCCAGCGCGCAGGCGACAGGCAGCATAAAGCGCAGCGTGGAGCCACTTTCACCGCAGTCAAGCGTGCCGCCGGCAAGGGCCTTGAGCAGGCCAAACTCAACACTCTTCATGGTGGGGTGGACCTGGAAGCCGTCCTCGACGGTCTCGATGCGAGCACCCAGTGCCGTAAGGCAGCGCACCGTGGCCTCGATGTCGGCGCAGGTGGTGTTGCAGGTGACGTGCGTCTCGCCGTTGGCAAGCGCAGCGCAGATGATGAGGCGATGCGCCATCGACTTGGACGCGATGGCGGGAACGGTGCCCTTAAGCGGGGACGGGGTGATGCGGGCTAGCATGCGGATGCGTCTCCCTTCTGGCCGAGGCCCTCGGCAATGAGTTCGTGGAAAGTGGAAAGCGGCGTGCGGTCGATGCTGCAGCGGCCAATGCCGTGCGGAATCACTAGATCGATGGTGTCGCCCGCGCGCTTCTTGTCGTGGAGCGCCTCGGCAAAGACGGCATCGGCATCTAGGTCGCAGCGGGTCTTGAGGCCATGGCGGGCGCAGAGTTCCTCAATACGATCGGGCAGTGCAGCATCGCAAATGCCGTGCAGGGCCGCGGCGCGCGTGATGATGCCCATGCCGATTGAAACGCAGTTGCCGTGTCCGAGCTCAAAGTGCTCGCAGGCCTCGACGGCGTGTCCGGCGCTGTGTCCAAAGTTGAGGAGCTTGCGCTGGTTGGTTTCGCGCTCGTCGGCGACGACCACGGCGCGCTTGATGTCGATATTGCGGGCGATGATGAGCGCTACGCGGGCCACATCGCGGTTGAGCAGCTCCAGCGTGAGCGGGGTCTTCTCCAGCTCGGCGAAAAGCTCCGGGTCGGCGATCACGGCGTGCTTGACGACCTCGCCGCAGCCGTCGGCGAACTGCTCGGGCGTGAGGGTGGCCAGACACCCCACGTCGGCGATAACCACGCTCGGCTGCCAAAAGGCGCCGGCCAAGTTCTTGCCGGCAGCCAGATCGATGGCGGTCTTGCCTCCCACCGACGAATCCACCATGGCGAGCAGGCTCGTCGGGATCTGCACAAACTTGCAGCCGCGCATGTAGGTGGCGGCCACAAAGCCCGCCACGTCGCCCACGACGCCGCCGCCGAGTGCCACGATCACGTCGGAGCGCGAAAGCTCGTGCTCGGCCACAAACTCCAAAATGGCAACATAGGTTTCGGCGCGCTTATGGGCCTCGCCGGCCTCGAAGGTGCAGATGCTCACCTCGTAGCCTGACGCCTCCAGGCTCTGCTTAACGGGCATCTGGTAGAGCGGGCCCACGTTGGTGTCCGTAACGATGACGGCCTTGGTGCCGCCGGCAGTGGCGCGCACGAGCGGTCCCGCCTGCTCCAGCAAAAACGTGCCAACATGCACCTGGTAGGGGCGTGCGGTGTCGATATCGATGGTAATCGCCATAAGCTTCGGTCCTTTCGACCTGGCGTGATGGGTGGTCTAGTGGGAGGCCTCGTCGTCGAGTGCGCGCTTGATGCGATCGCCCTCGGCAAGGAGATTCTCCAGATAGCGCTGGTCGCGGTCCTTGAGCGCACGGCTGTAGGCGCCGAGCGATTCGATCAGATGGTCAATCTCGAAGGCGAGCGCATTGGCGTCGTCGATCATGAGCTCGGACCACATCTGCGGATTGAGGTGCGCTACGCGGGTGAGGTCGCGGTAGCTGCCGGCCGAAAAGCCGTGGTGGACCTGAGCAGTCGGGCTCTTAACGTAGGCGTTGGAGACGACGTGCGCGAGCTGGCTCGTAAAGGCGATGACGCGGTCGTGGTCGGCGGCGCTCGTTACGCTGAACTTGCCAAAGCCCAGGGGACGCACCATCTCGCGCACCTGGCCCAAAAGCTCCAGCTTAAGTGCGTCGGCCACCGCGGGCGGAACGAGCACGAGCGGTGCGCCCTGGAACAGGTCGGCGCGGGAATGCGCGTAGCCCGAGAACTGCGTGCCCGCCATGGGGTGCGCGCCCACAAAGTAAAAGCCGTGCTCGCGGGCAAGCTCAAAGGCGCGCTCGCACACGATGCCCTTGACGCCCACCGTGTCGATCACCACGGGGCCCATGATGGCATCAGTGTCGGTGGCGTCGGCGAGTGCCTGAGCATGCGCCTCGAGCCACTCGATGCAGGCCTCGGGGTAGCAAGCCAAGACGATGATGTCGCATTCGCCGAGTGTCTTGTCGTTGAGCTCGCCGGCGACGGTGCCCATGCTGGCGGCGGTCATGACATCGTCATCGGGGTCCCAGGCCAGCACGCGGACGCCCGCCTGCGCATAGCCGCGGGCAAAGCTGCCGCCGATGAGGCCAAGGCCGACGATGCCGGCGCACTTGGGGCCGCCCTGGTTAACGCGCGCGTTTCTCACTGTACCCATGGGCTACTCCATGGTCTCTTGGCAGACAACCTCGCGGATGGCTCGGATGCGGCGCATGGTGTCGTCGAACTGATCGGGGGTGAGGGCCTGAGCGCCGTCGGACCATGCGCGGCTGGGCTCGTCGTGGACCTCGATCTCCAGGCCGTTGGCACCGCAGGCGGTCGCGGCGAGCGCCATGGGCTCAACGTAGCGGGTGTAGCCGGTGGCGTGGCTGGGGTCGGCGACGACGGGCAGGTGCGACAGGTGGTGCAGCACCGGCACGGCGTTGAGGTCGAAGGTGTTGCGGGTGCGGGTCTCGAAGGTGCGGATGCCGCGCTCGCACAGGATGACGTTGTCGTTGCCCTCGCTCATGATGTACTCGGCGGCCATGAGCAGCTCATCGATTGTGCCGGACATGCCGCGCTTAAGCAAGATCGGAGTCTTGGTCTTGCCGACCTCCTTGAGCAGGGGGAAATTCTGGGCGTTGCGAGCGCCAATCTGCATGACGTCAATCTTCTTGTCGAGGAAGACCTGCACGTCGCGCGGGTCCATGATCTCGGTGACGATCGGCATGTCGAGCTCGGCGGATGCCTCGCACAGCAGGTCCAGACCGGCGGGGCCCATGCCCTGGTAGGCGTACGGGGAAGTGCGGGGCTTGTAGGCGCCGCCGCGCAGCATCGTGGCGCCGGCTGCCTTCACGCGGCGGGCGATGCGGATGAGGTTCTCGCCCTCGACGGAGCACGGGCCGGCGATGACCTGGAACTGGTCGCCGCCGATCTTGACGCCGTGGCCGCAGTCGATGACGGAGTCCTCGGGGTGGAACTTGCGGTTGGCGCGCTTGAACGGCTCGGAGACGCGCTGCACGCGCTCGACGACGTCCATGGACTCGAGCAGGAATGGGTCGATCTTGGTCGTATCGCCCACCAGGCCGATGATCGTCTCGTTCTCGCCGCGCGAGACGTCGGTCTTCAGGCCCTTTTTCTCAATCCAGCTGACGATATGGCTGACGGCCTCGTCGCTGGCGCTCTGCTTTAAAATTGCAATCATGGTTTGCCTCTTACCTCGATGGATAACCCTTGCAAAAACGGCCCGCATCGCGAGCCGTGTATATATGGTGCATGAGAGTTTATACTATCTGATTCGCTTTTGCCTTCTAAAGTGAGCCGTTGCGCCGCGTCTTCCCCGGAATTGCAAAGCTTTTTCTTTTATTTTGATAGCCCGTGGTGCACTTGGGTATAATGCCAAACGTTGGCCCTATTAGCTCAGGGGATTAGAGCGTCTGCCTCCGGAGCAGAAGGCCGTTGGTTCGAATCCAACATGGGGCACCATCGAACGTGAGACCGTCCGAACCTCGCATGGTCGGGGCGGTTTTTCTTATACCGACGCGACGTGATGGGACGTGGTATGGCAGCAACGGATATCGAGCGCGGACTCTCGACCGCCGAGGTCGAGGAGCGCATCGCCGCCGGTAAGATCAACCGCAACATGGAGCTCAAGACCAAGTCGGTCAAAGAGCTCATCATCGAGAACCTCTGCACGCTGTTCAATTTGATCAACGTGATTTTGGCGTTCCTAGTCATTTTGACCGGTTCGTTTAAGAATCTGACGTTCCTGTTCGTGGTGTTTCTCAATACCGCCATCGGCGTCATCCAGTCCATGCGTTCCAAGAAGATGGTCGATAAGCTCACGCTGCTGACCTCCAAGAAGGCCATTGCGGTGCGCGACGGCGCCGAGGTGGAGCTCGACCTGGACCAGATCGTGCTCGACGATATCATCCGCCTGAGGCGCGGCGACCAGATTCCCGCTGACGCCGTGGTGGTTTCGGGCGAGGCGCTCGTGAACGAGAGCCTGCTGACGGGTGAGAGCGACCTCATTAAGAAACAGCCCGGTTCCGAGCTCATGAGCGGCAGCTTTATCGACTCGGGCTTGCTGCGCGTCCGCGTGATCCATGTCGGCGCCGACAACTACGTGGCCAAAATTAATAACGAGGCGAAGTACGTCAAAAAGGTCAATTCCGAGATCATGAACGCGCTTAACGCCATCGTGCGCTTTGCGAGCATCATCATGATCCCGCTCGGTTTGGCGTTGTTTGCCTCGAGTGTGAGCGAGCTGTGGGATGCCGCGGGAACCCCGGGCGATAGCGCGCTTTCGTGGTGCTTCTCCGAGCTGTTGGCTGGTCATGTGCCTTCGTCGGCGCTGCTGTCCACGGTGGGCGCCCTGCTGGGCATGATCCCGCAAGGCCTGGTGCTGCTGACCTCGTCGGTGCTCGCCATCGCCACGGTGCGCCTGGCCCGCCGCAAGGTACTCGCGCAGCAGCTCTACTGCATTGAGACGCTCGCGCGCGTCGACGTGCTGTGCCTGGACAAGACGGGCACCATCACGTCGGGCCGCATGGAGGTCGAGGGTACCTATCCGCTGCCGGTCGAGGGTATGGGTGCGGGGGAGGGCGACGCCGCCGTTCCCGTCGATACCACGGTGCTCGATTTTGCGCTGGCTAACGTCGCACGTGCGACCTCGGCCGATGCCAACGAGACCTGCCAGGCGCTGCTCAACTACTACGCCGACCGCCCGGTCGAGGTGTCTGAGCCGCTGTCGGTCATTCCGTTCTCGTCGTCCAAAAAGTGGAGCGGTGCCTCGTTTGCGCAGGGCTCCTATGTGATGGGCGCGGCGCAATTTGTGCTTTCAGAGCGCGCCTTTTCGCAGGTCGAGAACCGCGTGGCCGAACTTGCCGACACCTGCCGCGTGCTTGTGGTGGCCTGCGTGGACGGCTTTACGCCCGATGGCGATATGGTGGGCGAGGCCGAGCCCGTGGGCTTTGTGACCATTCGCGACGAGATCCGCACCTCGGCCGCCGAGACCATCGGGTACTTTAACGAGCAGGGCGTGACCCTCAACGTGATCAGTGGCGACGACCCGCGTACGGTGTCGTCGATTGCGCGCGTGGTGGGCGTGCCGGGGGCGGACGCTTATGTGGACGCCACGACGCTCGATACGCCGGCCAAGCTCGATGCCGCAGTGGACCGCTACCATGTCTTTGGTCGTGTGACCCCGCAGCAGAAGCGCGAGCTCGTGCAGGCACTCAAGCGCCGCGAGCACACCGTGGCCATGACGGGCGACGGCGTTAACGATGTGCTAGCGCTCAAGGAGGCTGACTGCTCCGTCGCCATGGCGGCTGGCTCCGACGCCGCGCGTAACGTGGCCGAGATCGTACTCGTCGACAACGACTTTGCCTCGATGCCCGCCTTGGTGGCCGAGGGCCGTCGCTCCATCAACAACCTGCAGCGCTCCGCGGCGCTGTTCCTGACCAAAACGCTGTTCTCGATGGGCTTGGCGGCGCTGTGCATCGCGCTGCCGCCGTACCCCTTCGAGCCCATCCAGATGACGCTCATTAACTTCTTCTGTATTGGCGCGCCGGGCTTTGTGTTGGGCCTGGAGCCCAACAATGCTCGCGTGAAGGGATCGTTCCTGACGAACGCGCTCAAGCGGGCACTGCCGGCGTCGATTGCGGTCATTTTGGCTGCGGCGCTCGATATCTTTGTGGCGCGCGTGTTTGGCTTTAGCCAGCTCACGCTGTCTACGATGTGCCTGCTTACGTCGTGCGCGGCGAGCGTCAGCCTGATCTGGCGCATCTCGCAGCCTCTCACGCCCTTACGTGTGGTGCTCTTTGTGTTTGTAGTCGCCGGCATCCTGGTGGGCGTTATCGGATTCCCGGAGCTGCTGTCTATTGCCAACCTGACAATGGGCCAGATGGTTATCTTGGCTGCCGTCGTGGTCTTTACCTGCTCGGTGTTTTTTAAGCTCGCCACGATGATGGATTCGCTCAAGCCGCGTCGTCGTCATGCCGCAACTGGTTTTGGCCGCGGTGTTCGCGTCCGCCTGGGTCGCGGTGGCGGCAAGGTGAGCTCGACGGGTTCGACGGCGGAGCGTTTTGCCAAGCGCGTCGCCGCCGACATGGCGCAGCGCCGCGAAGCTCGCACCGTTCGTGAGGCCGAGGCCCGCGCACTCGAGGGCGTGGCCCAGGCCCAGCCCAAGAAAAAGAAGCCCACGGGCGCCAAGCGCTCCCGCGTAACCAAGTCCGCCCAAGGCCTCAAAGTTTCGATGCCAAGCAAAAAGAAGAAGTAGCTACGCGCCCTGGCGATGTTGAATTGGTGCCTTGCTCCTGTGGGGCCGTGGCGATGTTATGCTCTAACCTCGATTGTTTGAATTGCTTCGAAAAGAGGATGCCGTGATCTGCCCGCATTGCCTTAAGACTATCGAGGACGGAGCCTCGTTCTGCCCCTACTGCAACGCCTATGTGGGTCCGGGCGATGGTCCCGAGCACACCGAGTTTGTGTTCTGTGAGGGCTGCGGTGCCCGTCTTTCTCCGCATGATCGTACGTGCCCCAAATGCGGACGCCCCGCTCCGGGTATCCTCTCCGAGGACGCGGCCGCATCCGACCTGGCAGCGGGCCGCACGGCGGGCTTTCCGCGCCTAACGCAAGAGCAGATCGATACCGAGGTGCCGCATGCGCCAGCCTCTGCCGCTGCGGTGCTTTCGGACGCCGCCGACCCCAATGAGACCTGCGTGCTGCCGGCTTTCGATAAGGATTTCGGTATCCCCAAGGTCGATATTCCCACGCCCGTTTCCCTGCACGACGATGCTCAAAAACCCAAGCGCAAGGTGCACCCCGACGAGGACGCCTATCACAAGCACAAGCGTCATATCCCCAAGCCGCTCATTATCATCGCGGTCCTTGCCGTCGTGTGCGGCGGTGCCTATTGGTTCGTGACGGCCGATCCTATGGGTGTCATGCCTGGCTTCTACGACCAGTTTGGCCAGGCCGCGCAGACGACCTTCCCCACGCGCCAAAAGAGCGAGGCGACTGAGGACGATACCAAGCAGGACGATTCTGCCGAGGTGGTCCAGGAAGAAACCGTGCTCACCGATGATTGGCTCTATACCAGGCTCGATGGTCTGTATCAGACCATCGTGTCCTATGGTGACGAGGATCAGATCGGCGAGGTCATCGCTTCCTTCAACAACGGCTATCTCCGAACGCCGCTGTCCACCCGTCAGGAGCTGTCGCAGAGTGCCTACGCCCTGCGCGACCAGATTAAAAAGACGCAAGATGAGCTCAACAATCTTAAGTATCAGAACGATACGGTCTATGCGGACGACATCGCCCACTTAAAGCAGCTTGCCGAGTGGATGTATGAGCGCGTTGACGTGATCTGCCAGAGCTGGGATATCTCGCTGGCCATTCCCGATGGCGAGTCGATGAGCTCCCACCAAAGCGAGATCCTGGCGCCCATCGCGCAGAGCGGCAACAGCGCGCTGAATCAGTACGATGCCAATGTGGGTTCCTGGAAGCCGCAGCAGCGTTCCTAAAATTAGTTCGCCATAGTCGGCATAACCTACGTGCGCAATTGATGTAAGCCCATGCTTATTGCTACAATTCGTACAAATATGCTTTAAACGCACGAGGAGGGAACCACATGTTTGGTTTTAAGAAAGAGCTCTACACGCCCGAGTATCAGCTTGCCGGCGACGAGTGCGCCGTTATCGAGACGTCGAAGGGTACCATCAAGGTCAAGTTTGACGGCGAGGGCGCTCCCATTCATGTCGCGAACTTCTGCGAGCTTTCCACGATGGGTTTCTATGATGGCCTTAAGTTCCATCGCTATGTGCCCGGCTTTGTTATCCAGGGCGGCGACCCCAATACCCGCGACATGTCCGGCGCCGACGTCGCCGCCGGTCTTGAGGGCCCCGACGGCATGCCCGGTACCGGTGGCCCCGGCTACTGCATCAAGGGCGAGTTCGCCACCAATCCGCGCAACAGCCATGTCGATGGCGCCCTTGCCATGGCACGCTCCATGGACCCCGATTCCGCGGGTTCGCAGTTCTACTTCTGCCTGGGTGCCCAGCATAACCTCGATTCCGGTTACACCGTCTTTGGTACCACGGTCGAGGGTCTCGATGTGATTTCGCAACTGCGTGCCGGCGACGAGATCGTCCATGTCGAGATCGTTCACGAGTAAAGGGGACTTCCTTGAATAGCCAGCTGATCCAACAGGGCCGCGCCGCTTACCGCGCGGGTGATTTTTCCGCTGCAGCCCAGATGCTTGGGGCGGCAAAAACTCCCGATGAGATTATGGGCGAGGCCGATCACCTTCGTGGTAACGCCTTGATGCACCTGGGCATGTATGCCGAGGCCGCCGAGGCCTATGCCGCCGCCCTCAACGACGGCACCTACGGCAAGCGCGGCGCGCTGCTCACCAACCGCGGCAAGGCGCTTGCCGCCGTGGGCGACTACACGACGGCCGCTCAGGCTTTCTCTGCCGCTACGCAGGATGCTTCCTATGCCACGCCGTTCAAGGCCTATCTGGGCCTGGGCAATGCGCTGTTCCAGTCGGGCGACTATGCCAACGCGGGAACCGCCTTCCGTCAGGCTGCCATCGACGGCGCCAATCCGGCTCCTGCCGCCGCACTCGGCGAGCTCGGTCGTTGCTTCATTAAGCTCGGCCGTCCGGCGGACGCCGTGGAGACCTACCGCACGGCTATCGACTTTGCCGGCCCCCGCGACGACACGCGTGCGCTCAACGCCGGCATGGGTCAGGCGCTTTCTGCCGCCGGCCGTCCCTCCGACGCACTCGACGCCTTTAACACCGCTACTGCCGATGGCATCTACCAGCTCACCTCCGAGCAGGCCGATGAGCTTGCCCGCGTGCAGGATTCGCTTGCCGCGCTGTCTGCCCAGACGGCTATGGCCACGGCTCCGGCGCCCGCGATGGACGTTCCTTCCGTCGATCCGCTCGATCCTACGGGCGCGACCGGTCAGTTTATGCCTGATCCCTCGGACACCGGCTTCTTTACGCTGTCCGAGTCCGAGATGGTCCAGCAGGACCGTCAGGATCGTAAGCAGGCCAAGGTCCGTCGTCGCCATCGCCACACGGGCCTCAAAGTCTTCATCATGCTGCTTCTGCTCATTTTGATCGCCGCGGGCGGTCTGGGCTTTGCCTACACGCGTGGCTTTGGCTTCCCGTCTCAGGAGTCTGTCGTTACCGATCTGTTCCAGGCTGCCGGCGACGGTGACGCCGCAAAGGCCGAGTCTTGCCTGGCCTCGAGCCTGTCCGAGGACGCTAAGTCGATGATCATCTCCTCGATTCCGCAGGGTGCCACCGTGTCCGTCGAGGGCATGGATCAGTCCATGACCGAGACGACCGCCAAGGTGAAGGCATCGCTGTCCAAGGGCGGCGAGCAGGAGTACACCGTCAAATTCGTGCGCTCCGACAACCATATCGGCTGGGCCGTTTCTTCGCTCGATATGGATTTCTCGGCTGCTGACAACCAGTAGTGACCTTATGGGATTTAGCTTTGCCCGGCGCTTCACCGCAAGTGAGGTGCCGGGCTTGCGCTAGTATGATGAGCTAGTAGTTTTCCAGCAATCATCCAACACATCAGGAGTTGCGTTGTTTTCTTTGATGGATATGTTCTTCGGTAGCTATGCGGGCGATCTTGCCATCGACCTCGGCACCGCAAATACGCTTGTCTCCGTGCGCGGCAAGGGCATCGTTATTCGCGAGCCCTCTGTTGTTGCCATCGACAAGAACGACGAGCGCATCCTGGCGGTCGGTATCGAGGCAAAGCGCATGCTCGGCCGTACGCCCGGCAACATCGTGGCCGTTCGTCCCCTGAAGGACGGCGTCATCGCCGACTTCGATGTTACCGAGGCCATGCTTCGCTACTTTATCGACAAGGCGTCCGAGAAGCGCTATCCGTGGACTCCGCGTCCGCGTGTTGTCGTCTGCGTTCCCTCCGGTGTCACGTCGGTCGAGAAGCGCGCTGTCTTTGAGGCCACGATCCAGGCCGGTGCCCGCCAGGCCTATCTGATCGAAGAGCCTATGGCAGCTGCTATCGGCGCCGACCTGCCCGTCGAGGAACCCACCGGCTCCATGGTCATCGACATCGGCGGCGGTACCACCGAGGTTGCCGTTATCGCTATGGGCGGCATCGTCGTCTCGCAGTCCATCCGTATTGCCGGCGACGAGTTCGATCAGGCCATCCTCACGCACGTTCGCGATGCCTACAACCTGGCCATCGGCGAGCGTACGGCAGAGGATATCAAGATCAAGGTCGGCTCCGCCGTGCCGCTTAAGGACGAACTCGACGTCGAGGTCAACGGCCGCGACGTGATCACCGGTCTGCCCAAGACCGTGCGCATCGAGAGCGAGGAGATTCGTCGCGCGCTCAACAAGCCGCTCGACGAGATGGCCAAGGCCGTCAAGGACGCACTCGACGCTACGCCTCCCGATCTTGCCTCGGACCTTATGTACTACGGCATTTTGCTGACCGGTGGCGGCGCGCTGCTGCGTGGTCTCGACGTGCGCCTGCGCGATGAGACCGGCGTTTCGGTCAACGTCAGCCCCACGGCGCTCGATAACGTTGTTAACGGCTGTGCCCGCGTGCTCGAGGCCAATGCGTTTGATGGCGGCTTCGTCCAGACCAATGCTTAATTTCCAAAAGGTGGATTCCATTTGGCACGATCTTCGGGTTTCTCCACAAATCTGAATACCAAGCGACAATCAACGGGTATGCGCCCGTTGATTGTTTTCAGCCTGATTTCGGTGTTGCTGCTCACGTTTTATATTCGTGAGGGCGAGACGGGGCCGATTCATGCCGTGCGTTCGGGCGTGACGACGATTACCTCGCCGGTGCGTTTTGTGGGCTCGGCTGTGGCGGCTCCCTTCAATGCGATCGGCAACGTGTTCTCTAACCTTACGGCGTCGCAGGACACGCTTGACGAGCTTAAGAAGCAAAACGAGGAACTGACCTCCAAGGTTGCCGAGCTCTCCGAGGCTCAAAAGACCGCCGAGCGACTGGAGGGTCTGGTCGGCCTGCAGTCGACCTATAACCTCAAATCGACCGCTGCTCGTATCGTTGGTGCCTCCGGCGATGCCTGGACCTCGACCGTCACCATCGATAAGGGTTCTGCCGACGGTCTTACCATCAACATGCCTGTGACGAGTTCTGCCGGTGTCATAGGCCAGATTATTGAGGTCTCGGCCAAGACGTCCACCGTGCGCCTGATTGGCGACGAGAACTCGGGCGTGTCCGCTATGGTGCAGGACACGCGCGCCCAGGGCATGCTGCAGGGTCAGGCTGACGGCACGCTGCGTCTTGAGTACGTGAGCGTCGACTCCGACGTTAAGGTTGGCGACATCATCGTGACCTCGGGCATTGGCGGTGTGTTCCCCAAGGGCCTTCCGCTCGGCACCGTCTCGTCGGTTGAGAAATCGGCAAACGACGTGTACTACACCATTGTGGTGCGCGCTCAGACCACGGCCGAGAACAACGAGGAAGTGCTGGTCATTACCTCGCTGACCGACGAACAGTCGGCCTCGGATGAGGACGTGAACACGGCCAACAGCACGCCGCAGGGAACGTCGCGCGATGCTGCGACCAAGACGAAGGACGAGAGCCCGGATGACAGTTCCGACACGTCCGAGACGACCGATTCCGGCTCGAGCGAATAGGGGGCATGTCCATGGATCTACACGAGCAGGGGATGAGCTCCCGCACGTTTGTAATCGCCGCCATTGTGTGCGTGCTGCTGCAGGCAGGCCTGGCACCGCAGATCTCCATTGCGGGCGGTCGCGTCAACTTTATGATTATCCTGGTGTGCCTAAGCGTGTTCTCGGGCGACCCGACCCGTGCCGTCGTGTGCGGTTTTTGCAGCGGCTTGTTCTATGACCTTTCCGCTGCCGTGCCGGTGGGCGTTATGTCGCTCCTGCTGACCGTGGGTTCTTTTGCCCTGGTGCATAGCGCTGCCGGTCAGACGGGCGGTACCCCGAGTGCGCGCGGCATCACTGTGGGCGCCTTTGCGCTCGTCATTAATGTGATCTACAGCATCATCTTGCTGTTTATGGGTTTGGAGACGAGCTTTGTCGTGGCGATCTTCGGCCATGCGCTGCCGTCTTCGATCCTGACGGGTCTGGTTGCCATTCCGTTTTTGATGTCCGGCGTCGTGCCGCAGTCCGGTTATGGATTTTCCGCACGTGGCGGACGCCAGACGGGCATGCGCTTTAAGCCCAAGACCCGTAAGCTCAAATAGGGGAGGCTCGTAGATGTCTTCCCAGATGACGGTTATTATCGCCGGTATCGTGCTGGTTGTGGCCATCGTGGTCGCACTGGTCATCATGCGTCGCGGCGATTCTCGTTTTACCTACGATACGCAGCATGGGACGGCCCCGCGCGCCACCGAGGGCGAGGGCAATACCGCGGCGACCGCCTTTAAGGGCCGCTTCTCCATCCTCACCACGGGTGTGGGCGCGATGTTCGCGGCGCTTGCCGTCAAGCTGTGGGGCATGCAGATGGTCTCGTCGGACTATTACGAAAAGCAGGCTAATAGCAATCAGACGCGCACCGTTACCACACCCGCTGTGCGCGGCCGCATCCTCGACCGCAATGGCGTGGCGCTTGTCCAGAACCGTCCCTCACTTGCTGTCGTGGCCTACCGCGACCTTGCCGAGGATGAGGTTCTGGTTCGCCATCTTGCCAACGTGCTCGGTATGCCCTACGTGGCGGTGCTGCGCAATATTCAGGACAATTCCGAGGGCGCTCAGAGCCTGCATACCATCGCGACGGACGTCCGTCGCTCCACGGTTGCCTATATTCAGGAGCACGCCGGCGAGTTCCCGGGCGTCAAGATTGCCGAGCGTACCGAGCGCCAGTATCCATATGGCGAGACGGCATGCCATATCTTGGGCTATACCGGCACCATTACCTCCGAGCAGCTCGAGGCCCAGAATAAGAAAACCTCTGGTGATGATGATGCTTCTGCTGGCCGGATTACGTACCAGTCGGGCGATATCGTGGGCCAGGCGGGTGTTGAGAGCTACTACGAAAACCTGCTGCAGGGTATTCGTGGCGAGCAGACCGTCAAGGTCGATGCCTCGGGCAATGTGACCGGTCAGGCCGGCGCCGTGCCCGCCAAGGCCGGCTCCGACATTAAGCTCACGCTCGATCTTAAGATCCAACAGGCCTGTGAGACGGCGCTGGCGAGCGCCATCGAGCTTGCCAAGACCACTGGCTACAGCAATGCCGGCAACGGCGCTGTGGTGTGTCTCGATCCCAACAATGGCGAGATCCTGGGCATGGCGAGCGAGCCCAAGTTCGATCCGTCCGTCTTTATCGGCGGCGTCTCAAATGACGTGTGGACCGAGCTCAATGATGACAAGGGTTCGCACCCGCTGCTCAACCGCGCCATTAGCGGACAGTACATGTCGGCCTCGACCATCAAGCCGCTCTCGGCACTGGCCGGTCTTGAGTTTGGAACCTACACTTCAACGCAGACAACCAACTGCACGGGCTATTGGACGGGCCTGGGCAAGGCTTGGGGCAAGCGCTGCTGGCTGACGTCTGGCCACGGCACCATGACGCTGCAGTCGGGTATCGCCAACTCGTGCGACCCCGTCTTCTACGACATGGGCAAGGCCTTCTTTTATGACGAGCAACATTCCGAGGGCCTGCAGGAGGTCTTTCGTCGCTGGGGCCTAGGCAAGACCTGCGGTATCGATCTGCCGAGTGAGGGCGCGGGCCGTATTCCCGATGCCGAGTGGAAAGAGTCGTACTTTACCGACGCCTCTGCCGAGGACCGCAAGTGGAATGCCGGCGATATGACCAACATTGCCATCGGCCAAGGCGACATCCTGGTGACGCCCCTGCAGATGGCGTGCGCCTATATGGGTCTTGCCAACGGCGGCAAACAGTACGTGCCTCACGTGTTTTTGTCTGCCGTGTCGCGCGATGGCGACGGCGATGCCTATAAGTACAACGGCAAGGGCAAGAAGAAGCGCCTGGAGGCCAAGATCAACAGCGATTCGGATTTGACTCTTGTTCGCAACGGCATGCACGACGTGATTTACACGGCATCGACGTCCCTGGCGGCTCACTTTGGCACCCTGACGCCGCAGGTGTACGGCAAGTCGGGCACGGGCGAGAAAAGCGGCGAGGACGAATACGCGTGGTTCTGCGCCTATGCACCGGCCGATGATCCCAAGTATGTCATCGCTACTGTCCTGGAGCAGGGCGGCGGTGGTTCGGATACCGCGATGCATGTCGTGCGCGACGTGCTCGGCGTGATTTATGACGAGCCCGATACCTCTTCGGCCTCGGGCGATTCTTCGGTTCGATAGGAGGTTGCGATGGATTTTTCTCCGGCGGATCTGTTCCGTTCAACCAAGACCGGCTCTCGCAGCAGCCTGGACCGCGTCAACAAGCAACTTTCGGCCTCGCGCGGTACGTTTCGCCAAAAGGTGCATATCGGTGTGCTGCTGGCTACCGTCGCGCTCGTTGCCTATGGCGCCATCATTATTTGGTCGGCGTCACAGTTTAAGGCCGACGCCTCATTCTCGCGCCACCTGCTGGGCATTGGCATTGGCGCGGTGCTTGCGGTGCTCGTCTGGCGTACCGATCTGCGCGGTATTTCCAATTTTTCGACGGCGTTGCTCGTCATCGACCTGATCGTGATCTTCTCGCCCAAGATTCCGGGTCTGTCCTATACGGGCGGTCTGGGCATGACGGGCTGGATCAAGATTCCCGGTATCGGCTTGACATTCCAGCCGGTCGAGCTTGCCAAGCTCATCACCATCTTCTTTATCGCCACGCTTGGCTCGCAGTATAACGGCCGCATCGATACCGTTCGCGACTACGTCAAGCTCTGCGGCATGCTGTCCATCCCGTTTTTGGCCGTCGTTGCCATGGGCGACCTGGGCTCGGGCCTGGTCGTGCTGGTCTCGGGCGCCATCGTCATCTGCATGAGCGGTGCGCGCCGCGAATGGGTGCTGTCGACCCTGGCCCTGCTTGTGGGCCTGGTGGCCCTCGTCCTGGCGCTCGATTCGGTCTTTGATTCGTTGCTCGGCCACGATGTGCTCATCAAGCAGTATCAGATGAACCGCCTGACGGTCTTTATCGACCCCGATAATGCCGATTCGGACGATGCCTACAACCTGCAGCAGTCGCTTATCGCCGTTGGCTCGGGCGGCTTCTTTGGTAAGGGTTTGGGCCATGCGACGCAGTCGGCCGGCGGCTTTCTGCCTGAGTTCCACACCGACTTTGTCTTCGCCTTCCTATCCGAGACCTTTGGCTTTTGCGGTTCCTTTTTGCTCCTGTGCCTCTACGTGCTGCTGATCTTTTCGACGATTCGCGTCGCCTTTAAGTGTGAGTCGCTGTTCTTGCGTCTTTCGTGTGTGGGCATCGTTGGCATGTGGGCGTTTCAGACCTTCGAAAACATCGGCATGTGCATCGGCATGATGCCGATTACCGGTATTCCGCTACCGTTTATTAGCTTTGGTTCGTCTTCGATGATGATTCAGCTGCTGACGGTGGGTATCGTACAATCCATATGGCGGCATCGTTCGGGCGCCGCGTAACCGCTGGAGGGGTTTGCTATGAAAATTCCCGTAGATAAGCTGACCCGCGCTTTTAAGATGGGCGCGTCCGTTAAGAAGGATTCCGATACGCCGGTGCGCGTCTCGGTCTATCTGGATTCGTCCGCCTCGCGCTTTCTGGCCGAGACGGTGCGTGACGCCTTTGTGCCGCAGACGACCTCGGGCATTGTGCGCGTCGAGCGTCTGGGGGAGGAGCGAATTGCTCCAAAGACCGATACCGATGTGGTACTGGTGCTCTCGTGTGGTTCCGACCGCCTGGAGAGTGCCGTGCAGGAGCTCGTGATCGCCGGCGCGCCCGTGTGCGTGCTTGCCGAGTCTGCTGTGGAGGTGCCGTTTATCGAGGAGTCCACGCCCATGCTCGGCGTGGTGGCGGCAACCGATAAGACGTTTCTGCTCGAGACGCTTGCCCGCTGGATTCTCGATCGCACCGACAAGGAAACGGCTTTTGCGGCGAACTTTGCCTTTATGCGCATCGCGGCGGCCAATCGTATCATCACCTCGTGCGCGCTCACCAATATGGCGACCGGTGCGCTGGTGTTTTTGCCGGGCGCCGATTATCCCGTTATGGCGCTGGCGCAGGTGGGCATGCTCTTTGAGCTCGCTGCCGTCTTTGGACGCGGCATTAAGCCTGAGCGCGGCTATGAGGTCGCGGGCGTGCTTGCCGGCGGTCTTGTGATCCGCGCGGTCACCCGCGCACTCGTCAAGCAGACGCCGCATATTGGGTTTGCCGTCAAGGCGCTCACTGCTGCCGCGGGCACCTATGGCATGGGCCGTGCGCTCGTTTCGCTCTACGAGCGCGATGTCGACTACAGCCGTGCCAACGAGGTGGTCACCGCCACGTTCTCCCGCGTTCGCGATCTGGTGACCACGGTCGCGGGTGCTACCCGTCCTATGGCGTCCTACCAGGACGCATCCGATCTCGCAGCTTAGGGGTTTTCCGTTGCGCGTTGCATACCAAGACTGTTTTCATTTAATTGAGCCGCTGCTCGCCAAGGTCGAAAAGCCGAGTCGCTATATCGATCACGAGTGGGGCACGCTTTCCAAGGCCGATGCCGACTACCGTTGCTGCTTGATCTACCCGGATGTGTACGAGGTTGGTCTGCCCAACCAGGGTATCGCCATCCTCTACAACATTCTTAACCAGGCCGAGGGCATCTCCTGCGAGCGCGGCTATGTGCCGTGGCCCGACATGGGTGACGCCATGCGCGAGGCGGGCATTCCGCTGCTGTCGCTCGAAGGTGCTGCCCCCGTCGCTTCGTTTGATATCGTCGGTCTGCATGTGCCGCACGAGATGGCGGTGACGAACTTCCTCGAGGCACTCGATCTCGCTGGCATTCCGCTGTTAGCGGCCGACCGAGGCGAAGACGACCCCATCATCATCGCCGGCGGTCCCTCGGTGTACAACCCTGAGCCGTACGCGGCCTTCTTCGATGCCATCCTCATCGGCGAGGGCGAGGAATCGCTGCTCGAGACCTGCCAGCTGCATCGCCGCCTGCGTGACGAAGGAGTCCCGCGCGCGCAGATTGTTGAGCAGCTTGCATCCATTGCCGGCAACTACGTGCCGTCGCTCTATGAGGTTCGTCACGATGAGCCCTGCTCGCCGCATGGCTACACCGTGCCGCGTGAGGGCAAGGATGCTCCGGTCGTGGTCTACAAGCGCGTCGTCGAGGATTTCGGCGCCACGAATCCGCTGTCGCAGTCGTGTGTACCCTATGCGCAGCTGGTCCACGACCGCCTGTCTATCGAGATCCTGCGTGGCTGCGCTCGCGGCTGTCGTTTTTGCCAGGCCGGCATGACGTATCGCCCGGTGCGCGAGCGCTCGGCCGACCAGATCGTCTCGTCGGTGATTCAGGGTCTGGAAAAGACCGGCTATGACGAGGTGTCGCTGACCTCGCTCTCCACGACCGACCACTCCTGCATTCGCGACGTGCTCGGCAGGCTCAACCGTCGCCTGGAGGATACGGGTATTCGCGTGTCTATTCCGTCGCAGCGCCTGGATTCGTTTGGCGTGGATATGGCCGAGTCGGTCGCCGGCGAAAAGAAGGGCGGCCTGACGTTCGCACCCGAGGCCGGCAGCCAGCGCATGCGCGACATCATTAACAAGAACGTGACCGAGGAGGACCTGGACCGTGCGGCCAAGGCGGCCTTCGAGGCCGGCTGGAACCGCATGAAGCTCTACTTTATGATGGGCCTTCCCGGCGAGCGCGACGAGGACATCGTGGCCATCGCCAATCTGGCCGATCACGTGCTGGAGCTCGGTCGTTCCGTGGTGCCCAAGGCTCGTCGCGGCTCGATCTCGGTGTCCATCTCGGTTTCGGTGTTTATCCCCAAGGCTGCCACGCCGTTCCAGTGGTGCCCGCAGCTCGACTACGACGACGTCAAGCGTCGCCAGAAGCTGCTTATCACGAGCGTTCGCAACCGTGCCGTCCGCGTGCATTACCACGATGCCGAGACCTCGCTCATCGAGGCCGCGCTCTCCCGCGCCGGTCGTGACATGACGCCCGTCATCATCGATGCTTGGCGCTCGGGGTCTCGCTTTGACGCCTGGGTAGAGCATTTCTCGCTCGATAACTGGAAGGAGGCTGCTGCCAAAAACGGCATCGACCTCAATGAGCTTGTGCACCTGCCCTATGAGTTGGACTGGCGTCTGCCGTGGGAGCATGTGAGCCCCGGCTGCACGCGCGGCTTCCTCGAGCGCGAGTACCGTCGCTCGCTCGAGGGTGTCACGACTCCCGACTGCACTCGCACGTCGTGCACCGGCTGCGGAATCTGCCCCACGCTCCACGCCAAGAATGTATTGATGGGTGATCGCGCATGAGTGAGCGCCTGACCGACAACCCCACGCTCTTTAGACTTCGTGTTCGCTATGGCAAGCGCGATCGCCTTAAGTACCTGGGCCATCTCGAAGTAATCCATACCATTGAGCGCATCGTGCGCCGTGCGGGACTTCCCTATGCCGTCACGCAGGGCTTCTCTCCGCACATGCGAGTGGGCTTCTCTTCGGCGCTACCGGTGGGTACGTCGTCGATCTGCGAGTGGTATGACCTGTTTATGACCGAGTTCGTGGCGCTCGACGAGGCGTTTGGGCGCCTGGCTGCGGCGTCTCCGGCCGATCTGGCGCCCATCGAGGCGGCGTACATCGACGTGCATACGCCGGCGTTGACGGCTCAGCTTACGCGTCTGTCGTATCGCATCGACCTGCACTTGGATCCCGAGGCGCCCGTAAGCGCCGACGAGGTGCGTCGTGCGATCGACACGCTGCGCGCGGGCCATGGCATCGACTACGCGCGCGGCAAAAAGAGCAAGCGCTTGGATTTGGATCACACGCTCGTGGGCTATGAGCTCACGGCGGGGGAGCGCCCGGACCATTTGGTGCTCATGCTCGACACCCATGCCGATAACGAGGGCTCCATGCGTCCGGAAATTTTGCTTTCCGCTGCTGATGTTTTGTTGCAGGGCTTGACCCCGGGCGTGGATGCACCTATTGTTTCCACCGGTATGCAAGACCTCGTGACCATCTGCTCCTACGATGTCGAGCGTCAGAATCAAGCATGCGAGGACGACGAGGGCCGACTCGTCAGCCCCATACCTGTGCGAACTTGTGGATTTGCTCCACATACTCGTTGACGGGGGTATTTTCGCCTGCTATTATATTCGGCTGTTGCACTAACTGATGCATGAAGGGCAAGTAAACATGTACGCAATCGTTAACACGGGCGGCAAGCAGTACAAGGTCGCCACCGACGATGTCATCACCGTCGAGAAGATCGAGGGCAATGAGGGCGACAAGGTCACCCTGCCGGTCATCTTCCTCAACGATGGTAAGAAGATCGTCACCGATCCCGACAAGCTGGCTAAGGCCAAGGTTACCGCTCAGATCGTTGAGCAGTTCAAGGGCGAGAAGCAGCTGGTCTTCAAGTTCCACAAGCGCAAGCGCTATCGTCGTCTGAAGGGTCACCGTCAGCAGCTCACCAAGCTGAAGATCGTGAAGGTCCAGGCTACGTCCCGCGCCAAGAAGGCTGTCAAGGCAGAGGCCGAGGCTGTTGCCGAGGCTCCCGTCGCCGAGTAGATTACACTCGTAACGAAAGAGTAGGTATACACAATGGCACACAAAAAAGGACTCGGTTCCTCCCGTAATGGCCGTGACTCCCGCGGTCAGCGCCTTGGCACGAAGCGCTATGCCGGCCAGACGGTAACCACGGGCACGATTCTCGTCCGTCAGCACGGCACTCACATCCACCCGGGTGAGAACGTTGGTCGTGGCAAGGACGACACGCTGTTCGCGCTGGTCGACGGTACCGTTGAGTTCCACAAGGGTATCAAGCACAGGGTCAGCGTACGCCCGCTCGCGAACGCGTAATTCACCCTTCATAGAGCACATATGTGGGAGGCACTTGAGTTTTAGAATTCAAGGGTCTCCCTCTTTTTGTAGGAGGCGATTCTGTTGTCACAGTTCACCGATATCAGCCGCATTAACGTGTGCGGCGGCGACGGCGGAGCCGGATGCATGTCGTTTAGGCGCGAGGCATTTGTCCCCAAGGGCGGCCCCGATGGCGGCGACGGCGGTCGTGGCGGCAATGTCGTCATCCAGGCCGATGCTCAGCTGTCTTCGCTGATCGATTACCGCTTTAAGCATCACTTCCGCGCCGAGCGCGGCACGCACGGCCAGGGCGCTCGTCGCAATGGCAAGAGCGGCGAGGACCTGATCCTGAAGGTTCCCATGGGCACCGTGGTGCGCGAGCTCGATCCCGAGACGCAGACCCCGATGTTCGAGATTGCCGACCTGGTGCACGACGGCGAGCGCGTTGTCGTGGCGCCCGGTGGCGCCGGCGGTCTGGGCAATACCCACTTTGTGACGTCGGTGCGTCGCGCGCCCGCGTTCGCTCAGCTGGGCGAACCGGCCGAGGAGCACTGGATTGAGCTCGAGATGAAGCTTATGGCCGATGCCGCGCTCGTGGGCTTTCCCTCGGTGGGTAAGTCTTCGCTCATCGCGCGCATGAGTGCCGCCCGTCCCAAGATCGCCGACTATCCGTTTACCACGCTCGTGCCGAACCTCGGCATGGTGCGTGCCGGGGAGTATTCTTATGTCGTTGCCGACGTTCCTGGTTTGATCGAGGGCGCGAGCGAGGGCAAGGGCCTAGGCCACCAGTTCCTGCGCCACATTGAGCGTACGGCCCTGATCATGCATGTCGTCGACATGACGGGCGGTTTTGAGGATCGCGACCCGGTTGAGGATTACCGCATCATCAACCGTGAGCTCGAGCAGTATGGCGCAGAGCTCTCGGAGCGCCCGCAAATCGTTGTCGCCAACAAGTGCGATGCGCCGGGCACGGCCGACAAGATTGCCGACCTCAAGCGCGCCGCGCTCGACGATGGACATATGTTCTTTGCCGTGTCCGCCGTGACGGGCGCCGGTCTCAATACGCTGATGCTTGCCGTGGGCGAGCAGGTGGCTAAGCTTCGCGCCGAGCTGGCGGTTTCCGATGAGCCGGTCGATCTTCGCGACGAGGAGTGGGAGCGCCGCCGTCTGCAGCGCGAGAAGCGGTTCCGCATTGTCCAGGAGGAGCCCGGTGCCTTCCGTGTGGTTGGTCGTGCCATCGAGCGCATGGTCATCCAGACCGATTGGGAAAACGAGGAAGCCGTCATTTACCTGCAGCATAAGTTTGCGCGTATGGGTGTTGACGACGCGCTCGAGAAGGCCGGTTGCCGTGCGGGCGACGAGGTCCGCATTTGCCAGCGTGCCTTTGACTTTGAGGGCGCTGAGGACTTCTCGGAGTACGAGGAGCTCGAAGGCGCTGGCGAGGACGTTGCCGTTGAGGCCATTGACGTGGCCGATGCTGCGGATGAGGGCGTCGAGGTTGTCGATACGACGGATGCCGCGGACGATGTCGAGACCCCGGAGGGCGAGTAAGCCATGTCGCTGCGCGGTGGAATCGGTTTGCCCGAGCTTCCTCTAGAGGACGGGCAGGAGTTTAGGCTTGGCATTATGGGTGGCACCTTTGATCCCATCCATTACGGACACCTGGTGACCGCTGAGCAGGCGCGCGAGTCGCTCGACTTGGATGCCGTGCTCTTTATGCCGGCGGGCACGCCTGCCTTTAAGCTTGACAAGCCGGTGACGCCTGCCGAGGACCGTTATGCCATGACGGTCCTCGCCACCGCCGCGAACCCGGCCTTTTTGGCGAGTCGGTTCGAGATCGACCGTCCGGGCGTAACCTATACGGCCGATACGCTTCATGCCCTTCGCGACTTTTATCCGCCGCAGGTAAAGCTCTACTTTATTACGGGTGCCGATGCGATTATCGATATTGTGACCTGGCATGATGCCGAACGAATCGCTGAGCTTGCTACCTTTATTGCGGCGACGCGACCGGGCTTTGATATCGATACGGCGCGTGCCCGAATCAAAGAGTCGGGGCTGCCGTTCGACGTGCGCTATATTCAGATTCCGGCGCTGGCGATCAGCTCGACGAACATTCGTAAGCGAGTTGCCCGCGGCATGAGCGTGCGCTATCTTACGAGCGAGTCCGTGCTCGGCTACATTCGCAAGCGCAGGCTATATGCCGATTTGGGCCAAGAAGATTTTGAGTGATGGGGGCTACGTTGTCGGTAGAGGATCAGTTTGAGGGCGATGAGCGCGCGCTGCTCAAGCGCATTCAAGAGCTGCTCGATGTTCGCATGAAAGATAAGCGCAAGCGCTATGTGCATTCGCTGGGTGTTGCCGAGACCGCACTTCATCTGGCCGAGGTCTACGGCGTTGACCGCTTTGATGCGGCTGCCGCCGGCTTAATTCACGACTGGGACAAGGTTCTTTCCGATGACGAGCTCGTGGCCCGCGCGCTTCACTATGGCATCAAGGTTGCCGGCTCTCCTTCCGCCGCGACGCCGCTTTTGCATGGCCCTGTTGCCGCCTATGAGCTTCCGCAGCTTTTTCCCGAGCTGTCACCGGCCGTTTTCCAGGCTGTCGACCGTCACACCGTGGGTGCCTGCGACATGACGCCGCTCGATATGGTGGTCTTTGTGGCAGATGCCATCGAGCCCAACCGTCACGGCGACTATGCCCATGCGCTGCGCAAAATGGTGGGGAAGTTCTCGCTCGATGAGTTGTTCTTCTCCTGTTTTGCGCAGGGTCTGGTCTATGTGATCCAGTCCGGGCGCTATCTTTATCCCACGGCTATTACGATTTACAACCATTACGCCCAGCTGCGCTAGCTCGGGTGTGTCTAGAAAGAGGTATTCCATGGCCGACGAGACCATGACTGACGAGCAGATTCTTGAAGGTGTGGAGCACAAGAGTTTCGTTGCCACGTCCGACCGCACCGCCGCCTCGCTGTCCGCGAGCGGTGTCGCCGCCGAGGATGTCGCCCGCGCCGCCGCGCAGGCCGCCTACGACAAGAAGGGCGAGGACGTGCAGGTGCTCGACCTGACCGAGCTTTCCGACGTGTGCGACTACTTTGTGCTTGCCACCGGTACCAACAACCGCCAGGTCGATTCGATTGTCGACGAGATCGAGGAGAAGGTTGCCGAGGCTTGCGGCGAGCATCCGTTCTCCATCGAGGGCCGCGAGCAGAAGACCTGGATGCTCATGGACTACGGCTCGGTTGTCGTCCACGTCTTCACTCCCGAAGCCCGCGACTTTTACCGCCTAGAAAAGCTCTGGGGTGACGCCCCCCAGCTCCCCCTCGACCTCCTCTAGTGGCTCATTTAATATGGGGCTTTTAGCTAGCCTCGCGCATTTCGCCGGGCAGTTGCGGTTTTCCGCACCTGCCCGGCTTTCTTTTTGCCCAAAGGCGGTTAATCGTCGAAGCGGGATTGGCGGCCGAAAGATAGGGCGGTGTCGCCGAACTTGTCTCGGACGGCATCGATCGCGACGGAGAGGTCGCGACGGTCGCTTGATTGGGCTCCGCGGTCGTCGACTTCGCAGAACAGGTCGGTCTGGATGCCGCCCTGATGGTCAAAGTCGCTCATCCCGATACCCGCCAGACGCACATGCATGCCTTCCTGCCAGATGTTGTCGAGCAGTTCGAGTGCAACCGCCACGAAGATATTCTCATCGTCGGTCGGATGAGGCAGCCGCCGCTGCGCCGTTCGCCCGCTTCCATACGTATACTTGAGCTTGAGCGTCACCGTGGCGCCCGTTAGCCCCTGACGGCGCAGGCGGCGTCCCACTGACTCTCCCAACAGCGCAATCGCCGCCTCAATATCCCCACGCTCAGTCAAATCTTTCGCGAAGGTGCGCTCATTGCTCACCGATTTAACCTCGCGTTCCTCGTCCAGACTCGTGACTTCGGAAACCTCGAGTCCCAGCGCACGCTGGCGCATGCGTTCGCCGTTGACACCAAAAATAGAGGCCAAGGTGGATTCCGGTGCACGTGACAGCTCGCCGAGCGTGTAGATGCGCATGCGGCGCAGTCGCTCCTCGGCCGAGCGCCCGATGCCGCTCATGGCAGATACCGGCAGTGCGGCCAAAAAGCGCTGCTCGGTTCCGGGGCGCACGATGGTCAGCCCAAACGGCTTGTCCCGCTCGCTTGCGATCTTTGCCACCGTCTTGTTGCAGCCCACGCCAATGGAGCAGGTCACTCCCAGCGTTGCCACGCGGTCGCTTATGCGCCGTGCAACCTGCAACGGGTCTTCGGGCTCAAAGCGACCCGGTGTGATATCGATAAAGGCCTCGTCGATGGATACGCGCTCAACGCGCGGGGTCTCGTCGGCGAGAATCGCCATGACCTGAGCACTGACCTCGCGGTAGCGGTCGAAGTGCCCGTGTGTCCAGATGGCCTGCGGACACAGACGCCGTGCCTCGGCCGAGGGCATGGCGGAATGCACGCCAAAGCGACGCGCCTCGTATGAGCAGGTGGACACAACGCCGCGGGAATCGGCATCGCCACCCACGATGAGTGGCTTGCCGCGCCACTCGGGATGGTCGAGCATTTCCACGCTCGCAAAAAACGCATCGAGATCCATGAGGCCCACCGCCGGCCCCGTCCAGGGCGGCGGCGTGACGCCCGCAGCATCTTCATAACCGTATGTATGTTCGCGTCTTTTCATGGCATGAGTATACCGCGCAGCTCATGTGGGGTGCGTGGATGTGCTTGCAAATCGCGAATTCTTGTCTAAGATATGGATTTGCCTTCGACTACACCGAAGAAGTTGGTCTCACGGACTTCACCTGCCCGCGTCGATGGCGTATTATGTTCAACTGTTTGTTTGTAGTTGCAGCCTAAAGCTGCTTGGTTGGAGGAGTTTCCTTTGGCAGTCAAGATTCGCCTTGCTCGTCACGGCGCTAAGAAGCGTCCGTACTACCGTGTCGTCGTCGCCGATTCCCGCGCCCCGCGTGACGGTCGTATCATCGAGGAGGTTGGCCGCTACAACCCGATGACCGCCCCCAAGACCATCAACCTCGACCTCGAGAAGATCGCCGACTGGCAGTCCAAGGGCGCTCAGCTCACCGACGCCGTCGCCGCTCTGGTCAAGGCCGCCAACGAGGGCGAGAAGACCGAGACCGTCGTCAAGAAGTCCAAGAAGCAGCTCGCCAAAGAGGCCGAGGCCGCTAAGGCTGCCGCTGAGGCCGCTGAGGGCGCCGAGGAGTAAATCGTGCCTGAGGTTGACGCTGCACAGCTCGAGGGTGAGGCAATGCTCTCAGATCGCATCGCCGATCTCGTCGAATATCTCGTTGTTCAGATCGTCGACGACCCGGATTCCGTGAGCCTTGAGGTCATCGATGGTGACGACGCCTCTACGATCGAGGTTTCGGTCGCCGAGGATGACGTCGCTAAGGTCATCGGCCGTCGTGGCCGTACCATCAAGGCCATTCGCACGCTCGCCCGTGCACTGGCCGCTCGCCTCGACACTGCTGTCGAGGTAGAGGTTCTGGGCTAGGACCTTGAGGTCCCAGTACAAAAACATCGCCCGTGTGGTCAAGCCGCACGGAAGGAAGGGGGAGGTCCTCGCGCAGCCGCTGCGGGGGCTTCCTTCTGTATTAGAGCCGGGTATGCGCGTCGCCCTGACGCCGCCGGCGCTCAAGCGCGACCGCTTTTGCACGGTCGTGTCCGTCACCGATACGGGCGATGGCGATCTGGTCTCGTTTGAGGGCATTGACGACTTGACGGCCGCCGAGGGCATCACGGGATGCTATGTGTTGGCAAATCGTGACGATTTTGAGCTCGATTCACTCGACGCCGCCTATTCCGACCTGATGGGTCGCGAGGTGGTCGACGAGCGCTTCGGTTCACTCGGTACGATCGTCGAGATCATGTCGACGCCCGCTAACGATGTTTGGGTCGTCGAGGGCGATCGGTACGGCGAGGTACTGATTCCCGTGATCGAGCAGGTTGTGCTCGATCTTCCCGACACAGGAACAATTTCCGTCCACGTTATGGACGGCCTGATCGATATGGACAAGTAGGGAGGACAACATGCTGATTGAGACCCTTTCGGTCTTTCCCGAGATGTTTGAGCCCGTCATGTCCACATCGATTTTGGGCCGCGCCCGCAAGGCCGGCCTTTTTGATTTTAAGGCGTATAACCTGCGCGACTGGACGCACGACCGCCATCGTACCGTCGATGACGAGCCGTACGGCGGCGGGCAGGGCATGCTCATGAAGGTCGAGCCTATCGCCGAGGCCATCGAGGCCATTAGCGCGGAGGGCCCCAAGCCGACGGTGGTGTTCTTCACCCCGTGCGGCGAGCCTTTTACGCAGCATGTGGCCGAGCGCCTGCTCAAAAGCGAGCGCTTGCTGTTTGTGTGCAGCCGTTACGAGGGTGTCGACGAGCGTGCCTATGCGTATGCCGACGAGCGCCTGTCGATCGGCGATTACGTGCTCACGGGCGGCGAGCTTCCCGCTATGGTCGTTGCCGATGCTGTCGTACGCCTGATTCCCGGCGCCCTTGGTGACGAGATGAGCAACGTCGACGAGTCGTTCTCGACCGCCGAGGACGGAGGCCTGCTCGAGTATGCGCAGTACACTCGCCCTGCTGAATTCAACGGCGAGGGCGTGCCGCCGGTGCTCGTGAGCGGTGACCATGCCAAGGTCGATGCCTGGCGCCGTAAGAATGCCATCGAGCGCACCTGCCGCTGGCGTCCCGACCTGATCGAGACGGCACGGCTTACGCCCCAGGAGCGCGCATACGCGCAGGAGATTCTGGACGCTTCGTATTCGCAGAGCGAGGAGTGAGAATGGTTCCATCGCAGCATTCCGCGTTGAGGGGCGCTTTTGAGTGGGTCGCGGTCATCGCGATCGCGCTCGTGGCCACCTTCCTGATCCGCACCTTTGTGGTCGAGCCCTTTGTGGTACCCACCGGCTCCATGGAGGACACGATCGAGATTGGCGACCAGATCCTGGCACAAAAGGTGAGCCTCGAGCTCGGTCAGCCCGTCAAACAGGGCGATATCGTGGTGTTCCACAACCCCGATGCCACTTCCGAGCATGATGTTCTTGTCAAGCGTGTTATTGCCACGGCCGGCCAGACGGTCGACCTGCAGGACGGCAAGGTCGTCGTCGACGGCCAGGCGCTCGATGAGGACTATACGACCGGCATGAGTTGGCCGCTTTCGGTCCAAGCGCCTGGCGCCCAGGTGAGTTATCCCTACACCGTTCCCGACGGGTGCGTGTGGGTGATGGGCGACAACCGCGAAAACTCTGCCGACTCGCGCTACTTTGGTCCCGTCGATCGCTCTGATTTGATCGCTGTGGCGCTTGTGCGCTACTGGCCGCTCAACCGCATCGGCGCTATCGACTAAAAACCGCTATAGTACAGTACCTAACCGTGTAATCGTTTCGACGAGGGGATATTAGAGGCATGAACGCTTCATCGCTTTCCTTCCAAGACATCATCCTGCGCCTCCAGCAGTACTGGGGCGAGCAGGGCTGCGTCATTATGCAGCCCTATGACTCCGAGGTCGGTGCCGGTACCTTCCATACCGCGACCACGCTGCGCTCGCTCGGTCCCGCCGAATGGCGCACCTGCTATGCGCAGCCCTGCCGCCGTCCCGCCGACGGCCGCTACGGCGAGAACCCTAACCGCATGCAGCACTACTATCAGTTTCAGGTGCTCATTAAGCCCTCTCCGGTTAATGCTCAGGAGCTTTACCTGGGGTCTCTTGCTGCCATTGGCCTGGACCCCAACGACCATGACGTCCGTTTTGTCGAGGACGACTGGGAGAGCCCGACGCTGGGCGCCTGGGGCCTTGGCTGGGAGGTCTGGCTCAACGGCATGGAGGTCACGCAGTTTACGTACTTCCAGCAGGTGGGCGGTATCGAGGTCGACCCCGTGCCCGTCGAGATCACCTATGGCCTGGAGCGTATCGCCATGTACGCTCAGGGCGTCAACTCGGTCTACGATCTGGTGTGGAGCTATCTGCCCGACGGCACGCCCATGACCTACGGCGACGTGTTCCTCGAGAACGAGCGCGAGTTCAGTGCCTATAACTTTGAGGTCGCCAACGTCGAGATGATGCGTCAGAAGTTTGACGACTACGAGGCCGAGTGCCACTCTTGCCTGGAGCGCAAACTGCCGCTGCCGGCGTACGACTGCGTCATGAAGTGCAGCCATGCCTTCAACCTGCTCGATGCCCGCGGCGCCCTGTCCGCGGTCGAGCGTGCCAACTACATCCTGCGCGTCCGCGCCGTCGCCAAGGCGTGCTGCGAGGCCTACATGGCCGAGGTCGCCGGAGTCAACGAGAATGCCGACCAGGAAGGCGAGGTGGCGTAAGCCATGGCAGACGCTAAGGATTTCCTGTTTGAGATCGGTACGGAGGAAATGCCCTCTGCACCGCTGAACAATGCCGTCAAGCAGCTTGGCACCATGATCGCCAAGGGTCTCGATGAGGCCGGTCTGGCCCATGGCGAGGTCCGCGTGATCTCGAGTCCGCGTCGCCTGGCTGCGCTCGTTGCCGACGTCGCCACCGCGACCGATGAGGTTCACGAGGTCAAGCGTGGCCCCGCGGCCAACATCGCCTTCGACGCTGACGGTAACGCCACCAAGGCCGCCCAGGGCTTCGCCCGCAAGTGCGGTGTGGCTGCCGAGGACCTGGTCCGTCGCGAGGACACCGATGGCCGTGAGTACGTCTTTGCCGAGAAGAACATTCCTTCCGCCCCGGCCACCCCGATCCTGACGGCCCTGTGCGAGAAGACCATCGCCGGCCTGCAGTGGCCTAACTACCGTTCTCAGCGCTGGGGCCACGAGCACGCCACGTTCGTGCGCCCGGTCCGCTGGATCTGCTGCCTTTTGGGCGAGGACGTCGTGCCCGTGTCGTTTGCCGACGTGACGAGCGGCAACACCACGCGCGGTCATCGCGTACTTGGCCCCGGTGATCATGTGGTCGCCAGCCCCGCCGTCTACGAGCAGGTGCTCGAGTACGCCGGCGTGCTTTCTGCCGAGCGCCGTCGCGAGGCGATTCTCGCCGGTATCGCCGAGGTCGAGGCTGCCCGTCCCGGCTGCCATGTCGACACGCCTAAGAAGGTCTTTGAGGAGGTCATCAACCTCTGCGAGTGGCCGACGGTGCTCGTCGGTACCTTCGACGAGGAGTTCCTCAAGGTTCCGCACGAGATCATCTGCGAGTCCATGCTCACCAACCAGCGCTACTTCCCGATCTATGACGGCGAGGGCAAGCTGACGCGTGAGTTCGTGGTCGTCTCCAACAGCAAGCCCGAGAACGCCGAGCGCGTGATCGACGGCAACGAGCGCGTTGTGCGCGCCCGCCTTGACGACGCCAAGTTCTTCTACGAGGAGGATCTGAAGATCTCCCTCGACGAGTTCCGTGAGCGCTTGGCCAAGGTTGCTTTCCAGGAGAAGCTTGGCAGCGTGCTCGCCAAGTCCGAGCGTATTGAGCAGCTCGCGCTCGTCATCGCTCGCGAGGCCCATCTGGGTGCCCACCTTGCCGCCGATGCCGGCCGTGCCGCGCACCTGTGCAAGGCCGACCTGGTGTCCAACGCCGTCGTCGAGTTCACGAGCCAACAGGGCGTGATGGGCGGTTACTACGCCATCGCGATGGGGGAGAACGACGAGGTCGCTCATGCTATCCGCGATCACTATCGTCCCCGCTTTGCCGGCGACGAGCTGCCCGAGGGCACCGCTGGCTGCATCGTGGCCTGCGCCGATAAGCTCGATACCATTGCCGGCATCTTTGCCATCGGCGAGCCCCCGACCGGATCTTCCGACCCGTACGCGCTGCGTCGTGCCGCCATCGGCATCATCAACATCCTGCGCGACCGCCTGCCGATTGACCCCACGTCGCTCATCGACTTTGCGCTCGAGCTCTACGCTGAGCAGGGCATTGAGTTCGACGCCGCCGAGGTCGCCCAGCAGGTTCGCGACTTCTTCCACGGCCGTCTGGTGAGCATGGCCCGTGACGAGAAGATCCCGGCCGACACCGTTGCCGCCGTTTCCGCGGTGCACATCATTGCCCCGTCGGTCTTCTTCGCCCGCTGCGCCGCCCTCGACGAGGCCCGCAAGAACGACGCCGAGACCTTCGACAACCTGGCGACTGCCTACGCCCGAGCCGCGCATATCTCCAAGCCCGAGCTGGGTGTGGAGTACGACCGCAGCCTGATGGGCGAGGTCGAGCTTGCACTTGCCGACGCCTCCGAGTTCGCTCAGACCGCTGTCGATGCCGCCCTTGCTGCCGAGGATTACCCTGCCGCGTTTGCCGCTCTGGCCGCCCTGCGTGCCCCCATCGACCGTTTCTTTGACGAGGTTATGGTCATGGACAAGGACGAGCAGCTCCGCGATAATCGCCTTAAGCTGCTCAACCGCTTCGAGGCCGTTTTCTCCGGCATCGCCAACATTGGTGAGCTTGCCCGCAAAAAGTAAGCTAGCCTGCGCATAAGCGCAAAAGGAGCCCCGCATGGATTGCCCGGTCACCGCTCGTCCCACCGTTATCGTTATCTCCGACTCGCTCGGTGATACCGCTTGTGAGGTGGTGCTTGCGGCGTCCGGGCAATTTAATGAAGGGGCTTTTCGTGTTTTACGTCTGCCTAAGGTGACCTCGGTGGAGCAGGTTAAGTCGTTTGTGGGCCCGAGAGTCGATGCCGACCATCGCGATATCGCCGTGTTCCATACCATCGTCGACCCGGCGCTTCGGGCTTGCGTGCTCGACTACTTGGGCATGCTGCACATTCGCTCTGTCGACCTGATCGGCCCGTCGCTCGCGGTGCTGTCGTCGCTTATTGGCGTGCCGCCAAAAGGAGTGGCGGGTGTGATCCATAAGACCGATGACCGGTATTTCCATCGTATCGAGGCCATGGAGTACTTTGTCGAGCACGATGACGGGCGCGGCTGCGATGATCTGTCGGGTGCCGATATCGTGTTGCTGGGTGTATCGCGCACATCCAAGACGCCGCTTTCGATGTATTTGGCCTATCAGGGCTACAAGGTCGCCAACGTTCCGCTGGCGCACGGTATGGAGCCGCCCAAGTCGATTTACGAGGTCGACCCGATGCGTCTGTTCGGCCTGATTTCGACCGTCGGCGTCATCTCCGAGATTCGCGATAGCCGCCTGGGCGACGACTATGCCCGTGCCGTTGCCGGTTCCTATGCCGAGCCCGAGAGTGTACGCAGCGAGCTCGAGGAGGCTCGCGCCCTCATGAAACGTCTGGGTTGCTTTGTGGTGCGTACCGACGGCAAGGCGATCGAGGAGAGTGCCTCCGAGATCATCGCTCATCTCGAAGAGATCCAGGAAGCCAGGGCCCGCCGCGCCGCCCGTCGCGCCCAACAAAGCTAGCTTATGTGGGATGGGTTTGTCTGGGTGGCTAATTTGGGACGGGGCTATTTTAGCTACCCATAATCCGGATACGGCTCGGGGCCGAACGCTCGTGTGGGGTAGCTAAAATAGCCCCGTTCCAAATTAGATAGCCAAAGAGGATACCTGAAAATAATGCATGATTATGGTAAAGCGATTTAGCAGTTTTTACTGCTTCTGACCTGCAATTACACTCTAGTGGTATCTTCATAAGGTAACCACCTTTACCTACCGTTTACCGTGAGTTTTAGCACGTTTACCAAACCGCGTATCCTCTGCTCAAGCCCGTTCAAATCCCGCCGTATAGTTCCCTCACGGCCCGCATCCGGCGGGTCGATTCGTTACCACGGTCGTGCGCGAGAGCGCATGGAAGGGGAAGTATCGTGAGCGATTGCAAGAGGGTTTACCGTTTTGGAACCGATGCCCAGGGCACTTGTGTCACCGAGGGCGACAAGTCCATGAACTTCGTGCTTGGCGGCAAAGGTGCTAACCTTGCCGAGATGAGTCGTATCGGCCTGCCGGTTCCCGGTGGCTTTACCATTACCTGCCAGACCTGCGTTGAGTACTCTGGTGCCGGCAACGTGTGGCCGGAGGGCGCACTCGATGAGATTGTTGCCGCCGAGGCCGATCTCGAGGCCCGCTGCGGCAAGAAGCTCGGCGATGCCTCCGATCCGCTGCTCGTCTCGGTGCGCTCGGGTGCTCCGTTTTCCATGCCCGGCATGATGGACACTGTGCTCAACCTGGGTCTCAACGACGATTCCGTCCAGGGCCTTATCGCCCAGACGCAGAACCCACGCTTTGCCTGGGACAGCTATCGTCGCTTTATCCAGATGTTCTCCAACGTCGTCATGGGTGTCGATGCCGACTTGTTCGAGAATGCCCTGACCCAGGCACGCCTGGTCGCCGGCGTTCGCGCCGACTCCGAGCTTTCGGCCGAGGACCTGCAGGAGCTCGTCGAGACGTTCAAGGGCATATTCTCCGACAACGTCGAGGCCGCCCTGTACCCCGAGCTCGAGGTCACGGACGGCAAGCCCATCTTCCCGCACGATCCGGAGCTCCAGCTGCGCCTTGCCATCCAGGCCGTCTTTGGCAGCTGGATGAACGAGCGCGCCTGCATCTACCGCAAGCAGCATGGCATTTCCGATGACCTTGGAACCGCCGTCAACGTCCAGGCTATGGCGTTTGGCAATAAGGGCGAGACCTCGGCGACTGGCGTCGCCTTTACGCGCAACCCGGCCGACGGCACCAAAGAGTTCTACGGCGACTTTCTGGTCAACGCCCAGGGCGAGGACGTCGTCGCCGGCATCCGCAACACCGAGCCCATCGCCGACCTCAAGACCACCCCGGGCCTCGAGTCCGCAGGTGAGGAGCTTGAGCGTGTCTTCCTGAAGCTTGAGGATCACTACCGCGACATGTGCGACATCGAGTTTACCATCGAGCAGGGCAAGCTCTGGATGCTCCAGACCCGCGTGGGCAAGCGTACCGCAACCGCCGCTCTGCGCATCGCTATCGAGATGGTCGAGGAAGGCCTCATCACCCGTGAGGAGGCCGTGAGCCGCATCGACCCCGCGCAGCTCGACCAGCTCCTGCACCCGCAGTTCGACTCCTCTAAGAAGTACGAGGCGCTCGCACGCGGCCTTAACGCCAGCCCCGGTGCCGCCGTGGGTGAGGTCGTGTTCTCGAGCGATGACGCCGTCGCGCGTTCTGCCGAGGGCCATAAGGTCATTCTGGTCCGCTGGGAGACCAACCCCGATGACCTGAAGGGTATGGTCGCCGCCGAGGGTATCTTGACGAGCCACGGTGGCAAGACGAGCCACGCCGCCGTTATCGCCCGTGGTATGGGCACGCCCTGTGTCTGCGGTGTCGAGCGTTTCCATATCGACGCGGCCGAGAAGGTCGTGCGTATCGAGGGCAGCGACCGCGTGCTGCACGAGGGCGACATCATCTCCATCGACGGCACTCAGGGCATCGTCGTCGATGGCGCCGTCGATCTGGTTTCTGCCGAGCTCACCGGCGATCTGGACACCATCCTGTCCTGGGCCGACGAGATCCGCCTGGACGAGACCGGCGGTCACCCCAATCACGTGCGCGTCAACGCCGATAACCCCGAGGATGCCGAGCTCGCGCTCGAGTTTGGTGCCGAGGCCATCGGCCTGTGCCGCACCGAGCATATGTTCCTGGGTGATCGCAAGAACATTATCCAGAGCTTCATCCTGTCCGATGACGAGGCTGTGAAGCAGCAGGCCCTGGCCGATCTGCTCAAGGTCCAGACCGAGGATTTCTTGGCGATGTTCAAGACCATGTCCGGTCGCGATGTGGTCGTTCGCCTGCTCGATCCGCCGCTGCATGAGTTCCTGGATGATCCGCGTGAGCTTGAGGTCGCCATCACCAAGAAGGAGGCCGCCGGCGCCAACGAGGAAGAACTCGCCGCCCTGCGTGCCCGCCTGCGTCGTATCGACGGCATGGTCGAGTCCAACCCCATGCTCGGCTTGCGCGGCGTGCGCCTGTCCGTCGTCTTCGGCGACCTGCCGCTCATGCAGGTCCGTGCCGTGGCAACGGCTGCCGCCCGCCTTATCAAGGAAGGCGTAGACCCGCGTCCCGAGATTATGGTCCCGCTCGTTTCCATCACGGCCGAGCACGTTCAGACCCGCGAGGTCATCGAGCGTGTGATTGCCGAGGTTTCCTCCGAGGAAGGTGTCGAGCTCAACATTCCCGTGGGCACCATGCTCGAGCTGCCGCGCGCTTGCATGGTCACCGATGAGATCGCGCAGCATGCCGACTTCTTCTGCTTTGGCACCAACGACCTCACGCAGACGACGTTTGGTTTCTCACGTGACGACGCCGAGGCTAAGTTCATCCCGCTGTACATGCACAAGAAGATCTTGAAGGACAACCCCTTCGAGACCATCGACTCGGCGGTACTCGAGCTGGTACGCATGGCCGTGGTGAAGGGTCGCGCTACCAACCCCGGCATGCACTTTGGCGTGTGCGGTGAGCACGGCGGCGACCCTAAGTCCATCAAGGGCCTGTTCAACGTGGCCGATGTGGACTATGTGTCCTGCTCGCCTTACCGCGTGCCCCTGGCGCGTCTGGCTGCCGCTCAGGCCAAGCTCGAGGCCAAGCGCTCCGCTTAACCGAGTCGCGTTCCATTTGCGCCTTTAACGCCCCCCTTCGCGCCGTCGCGCCCCCTGTGGACGCGGCGGCGTTTTACGTTGGTCCAATACATTGGCAACTGACGGGAGGACTGCGATGAAAAACCTCACCAGGTATTTGCAACGAGCGCGTCGGGGAGCACAGATGACCCTGTGCTGGGTGGTCGTTGCGGTCACGGCGCTTTGCGGGATGCCGACAGCAGGTTTTGCCCTTCAGGATGATTCGCGCGACGAGCTCTATGGCGACGTGGTCAACCCGCTCACCATTACGGTCAACGATCGCGAGTGCACGTTTGTAGATATCGATGACGGCAAGCTCGAGGGCCGTACCTCGATGTACGACAACGTCTCGTTCTATACGGCCGCCGTCAAAAAGGTGCTGCCCAACTGGGCATCGCTTTCCTATAACATCCTTGGCTATGGCGGAGGCGACGACTCCAAGGACTTTTTGTACTGGGACCACGCCAGTAAGGGCTTTGAGAAGGACTTCGGTAAGGGTCACTACATCTATCTGTATGATGCGCTTTCGGGCGGCAACGGCGAGCATTCCGACGGCGCCGACAAGTCCATTCAAAGTGGCCTGACGTCGGCGAAAGGTCTGAACGCGGTCTATGAGCGCCTGACCGAAGATATCGCCGACTGCATCGGCCACAAGCTTACCGGCGAGGATTTTCGTAAATACGTGCCACTCGACGGCCTGTCGCAAGACACGAGCGAGCAAGACGTGATCTATGCCACCATCGCGTGCGTGGACAAGCTCGGCGGCACCTATCAGTACGATTTCAATGGCTTTGGTATCGCGTTCTATAACTTTAGAGTTCAGCAGCTCAACAGCGTGAACAAGCTTAACTGTGCGCCCGAGGACGCGCCGGGCTATTCCTTTGTTGATTCTAAGACTGAGCAGGAGCTCGTTACCTCAGCACTTAACGTCGGCTATGAGGACGCTTCGCAGAGCATCACGCTCGCCCGCGGTACCGAGGAGACGGTCGGCACGAGCACTTCTGAATCCGCATCGTATTCAAAAGGCGGCTCGTGGGGCGCATCGGTGAGCCTCAAGGAGTCGCTGGGCGTGCCCGGAACGGTGAGCGAGGAGATCGAGACCTCGTTTTCGGCCGAAACCACGATGTCACAGTTGTGGGAGGCGAGCAAGACCGAGGAACAGTCGATCACCACAACGGACAATCAGTCGGTCACCGTCAATATGACGATTCCGGCGCACACACAGGTCAATAGCAAGCAGACGAGTTCTACCACGACGCTGTCCGAGGACTATGACCAGCCGGTGGGCGTGACGTTTGACGTGATCATCTTTAACATGAACGGCGAGTGCTACGACGACAACGCCGCCGTGCAGGAGTTCCATACCGCCGGTTATGATCAGCGCTCGTTCTACACCACCTTTGGTGATCAGTCGACCGACGCCGTGCAGAACCTGTTCCTGCGCTCAATCGCCCATCGTGGCGACGACGGCTACGATACCACCGCCGGAAACGTCACGAGCTGGTCGCATCGAACCAACAACCATATGGTGCGCGCCATCGATTGGAATTCGGTCCTGGCCGATCGCGAGGTGCCTTCGCGCAACGGCGGCGCCCCGCGCACGTGCAACGTGCTCAATGACATGGCCGCGACCTATCCCATGTCCATTACGGGTTCCAATCTGTCGTTTGAGTCGGTAACGGTCGATACGCAGCTGGGCACGCCGCAGCCTATTAAGCCCATCTCCAAGATTCTCGTGTCGCTGCAGACCGATAAGACCCGAAGGCTTACGGTGGGAGAGGAAGACCCCATCTCTTCCTATCGCGTACGTGCAAGGGACGAGGACGATGTTGACTACTACGGCTTTGTGAAGTCGTCGGGTGACTGGCGCGTGGTGGACAAGAAGGGCAAGGAGTGCAAGTCTGACGTCATCGAGATCCAGACCGACCCTGTCACCCACGAGCAAGTCGTGGTGGGTAAAAAGGCCGGCACCGCCTACGTAAAGTACTTTATCCCCGAGGACACCTATGTGGACGTGAACGGGCATGTCTCGACCAATGATGAGATCGACGCCGCGGCCTACAAATATAAGGTAAGCGACGTTGCGCCCGAGCCGTTTAACGGCAGCATCAAACTCGAGGGCTCGGCGCAGACCGTCGTCGGCGTCGAGGAAAACCTCAACGGAATCGAAGGCCTGACGGCTACGGTCTATGACACGACGGGCAAGGAAGTCGATAGAGTCTGCAGCTGGGAGGCCCAGGAGCTCGAGAGCAAGGGCATTTCGGTCGCGACAGACGGCACGATGACCATCTCGCAACCGGGCACCTTCCATGTTCGCGCCTTTATTGACGGCGTGTATTCCGATTGGGCCGAGGTCATCGCTGCACCCGCACCGGTCGACCCGATGACGACCGTGGTCGAGACACCGGTGAGCGTTACATCCCTTTCTTCGGGGGATTCTTCGGCAACGATGGATAGCACGGCTCATTCCCAGGGAGAGCAGGCAGCTTCCGATGCGAACGCGGCCGAGTCAGCTCCGGCGAGCGACGATGCCACTGCATTGACTGATGGCACCGCGCCTGCTGCCGCGAAGGATGCCTCGTCGATTCCTACGGGCCTCGTTACCGTTTTGACCGATATCTGCCGCTACGGCATCGATCACGGCCTCATCAGCACATCAAACAAGGAGGAGATGACCAAGCAGGACTTCGACATCTTAGGCATCCTGTACCTGATGGCGGACAGCCAGGACCTAGTGCCCCAAGACGCCGAGGACGCGATGAACGAATGGGCCCATGACAACTATAATGACGAAGAACTTGTCACCTGGAAGCAGCATGCGCTTTCGGTGCTGCTCGAATACGGCTATATCGCGCCCGGAACGACCGTGACGACGCCGTCGACTGATGCTGCGGATGGCGCATAAGTGCAGAAAGAGTGCGTGTTTTTGTCTTTTTGCGCACGGGCAAAATAGTTCTTGCAGCCAAGGTCGTGGCGTGTATACTCGAATACGTTTGTTCAACTACGTGCCGGCCAAGGTGGTACGGCACCTCTAGAAGAGTAAGGAATTGCACATGGATTACATCCGCGCAATCGAGCGTCAGCAGATCCGCGAGGACATCCCGCAGGTCCGCGTTGCCGACAACGTCAAGGTTCACTACCGCATTAAGGAAGGCGACCGCGAGCGCATCCAGGTTTTCCAGGGTGACGTCATCCGCATGGCCGGCGCCGGTGCCCGTGAGACCTTCACCGTCCGCAAGATTTCCTTTGGTGTCGGTGTTGAGCGTACCTTCCCGCTTCACAGCCCCAAGATCGCCAAGCTCGAGGTCGTCCGTCATGGTCGCGTCCGTCGCGCCAAGCTGTACTACCTCCGCGACAAGGTGGGCAAGGCTGCTCGCATCCCCGAGAAGCGCTAAGAAGATCGCAGCGTCTGTCCACTCGTTTGGACAAAAGGGTCACCTTCGGGTGGCCCTTCTTTTTATCTGATTTGCATGCAAGGAGGCCCCGATATGGCCAACATGACGAGCTCGGTTTCGGCATCGCAGGTTGCCGGTGAGCTGGCGAGCGCTACGTTTGAGGAGATTCCCGCCCTCGTGGAACATTATCGTGAGGATCCGCGCCAGCAGGTGATCAAGGCTTGCGAGCGTGCCCTTAAGCGCCATGCCAAGGAACTTGCCGAGCGCGAGCGCGTCAACGGTATGTACGAGCTGATGCACGAGCTCGGTGGGGATGGCGTGGTCGTGGGTGTCGACGAGGTGGGTCGCGGCTCGGTGGCCGGTCCTTTAACGGTGTGCGCCGTGTGCCTTCCCATGGAACCGCGCGTCTGGGGCATCAACGATTCCAAAAGGCTCACGCCGGCGCGCCGCGAGCTGCTCTCGGTGAAGATTGCCGAGGTCGCGACGGCGATTGGTTTTTGCCACATCGCGCCTGCGGATATCGATGATATGGGCATGGCCCGCGCCATTCGAGCCGCTGTCGCGGGCGCCGTGGCCGATACGGGGCTCGAGCCCGATTGCGTGCTTATGGACGGTAACCCCTTGGGCGCCGTTCCCAACGAGCGCGACGTGGTGAAGGGCGATGCCAAGATCGCCTGTATCGCCGCGGCGTCCATCATGGCCAAGGTCACACGTGACGAGATGATGGTCGAGTACGACGCCGAGTATCCCGAGTATCACTTGGCCGAGTCGAAGGGCTACGCAAGCCCCGAGCACATTGAGGCGATTCGCAAACACGGACTTTGTCCGCTGCATCGTGTGAGCTATTGCGGAAACTTTCTGCAGACTGAGCGCCTTTTCTAGGTCAATTGTGGAGACGGGGACCTCTGGCGTTTTATTAACCTGCTGGTAGCGGGCCGTGTGCAACGTGATTGTTGCGTACGGCCCGTTATTTGTCGGCATTTGGTCAGCTTTTGGTTTGTTTCCGGTACTTACCCGCATGAAAGGTGCCCTCATCATCGGGGCAATGCAGTGTGCGGGAAAGGAGACCCCATGTGTGCCGCAAGCAAAAAGAGCAAGACGCAGCAACTCAAGGAGCGCTGGGAAGACGGCGAGCTCGACTGCGGAGCGATTACGCCCGAGTTTATCAAGGGGCTCAGTCCCCGCGAGCTCGGCATGCTGGGCGAGCTGATCACCATCGACTACTTTAACGAGCGTGGATACACCTTGTTGGAGCAGGGTTATCGTTGTATTGAGGGCGAAGCCGATCTGGTGCTGCTCGATGAGCTCGACGATGTCGTGGTGATGGCCGAGGTCAAGACGAGACGCGTCGCCCTGGATTGCACCACGCGGGTCTTTCCCGAGGAGGCCGTGGACGCCCAAAAGCAACGCCGCTACCGCCGCATCGCAAGTTGCTATCTCATGGAGCATTATCCGCTCAAGGCGATTCGCTTCGATGCCGTGGGTGTCACCATTCGTGGCGGGCATATCGCTGAGATCGAGCATCAGTACAACGCGTTCGATTGGCAGGTGTCGTGATGGCGTTCGAGACGTTTGCCGTTCACGCGGCCTGCATCCGTGGCGTCGAGGCGATTCACGTCACGGTCGAGGTCTCGCTTGCCGGTGGTGTTCCGGGCATCCAAATGCTCGGCATTCCGAGCATGGAGGTGATGGAGTCACGCGGTCGTATTCGCTGCGCGATGCGCTCCGCCGGGTTCGAGATCCCACGCTCGGGCATTACGGTCAATCTGGCGCCCGGCGATATCCGCAAGACCGGTAGCGGCTTTGACCTGCCCATCGCCATCGCGGTTCTAGCGGCCGATGGTCAGATTCCCCGTGACAACCTCGATCGCTGCCTTATCGCCGGCGAGCTTGGCTTGGACGGTACGGTGCTTCCTGTCAAGGGCGAGGTGGCGTTTCAGCTATTGGCTCGCGACATGGGGCTGTCTTTTATCGCCGGCAGGTCCGACCAGCATGTGCCACTCGCGGGCGTGGATTGCGGCTTTATCGATCATTTGTCTCAGCTTGCCCATGGCATGGGCGAGGCGGCTCGGCACTATCTGGATTCCGAGGGCATCGAGGCGACCTTTGAGCCTGAGCTCGACTATGCCGACGTGCTGGGGCAGGAAGTCGCTAAACGCGGCATGGCGCTTGCGGCGGCAGGAGAACTCGGCTTGCTCATGATCGGGTCCCCGGGATCGGGCAAGACGATGCTCGCGCGTCGTATGACCGGCATCCTGCCCGAGCTTTCCGTTGAGGATCAACAGGCGGCGCTGTGCATCCATTCGGTTTTGGGTGAGAACATTGATGGCTTGTTGGCGGGGCACCGGCCCTTCCGCAGTCCTCATCACAGTATTTCGACCGCAGGTCTTATCGGCGGTGGGCGCCCGGTGCACCCGGGTGAGATCAGCCTTGCTCATGGCGGCGTGCTCTTTTTGGACGAGCTCGCCGAGTTTCCCACCGGCGTGCTGCAGACGCTGCGTCAGCCCATCGAGCGCGGTTACGTGAGGATCGTGCGCGTCGACGGGGCCTTTACGTTCCCGTCGCGCTTTCAGCTGCTGGCCGCGAGCAATCCCTGCCCCTGTGGGTTTTTGGGCGATCGCGAAGTACCGTGTCGCTGTTCCGCGTCGATGGTCGAGCGCTACCGGGGCAAGTTGCGCGGTCCATTGGCTGACCGTATCGACATGATGATCGATGTGTCCCGCCCCGATCCCCAGGTGATCATTGAGGGCGCGGAGGGTATGTCATCGGCCGAGCTGCGCGATTATGTCGTGCGAGGGCGCGCCTTTCGCGCCTGGCGTGAATCCCGTATGGACGATGCGGGCTCCGAGGCCGAGGAAGATGAGTCGCGGTCCATTGACGGTGTCGTTTCGACCTTTGGGCTTGATGAGGCCGCCGAGAAATGCGTGCTTGGCCTGTCGAAGCGCACGCATCTCACGGGCCGCGGCATCGTGCGCCTGGTACGCATCGCGCGCACGATCGCCGATGTTGCCGAAAGCGAGCGAGTAACTCAAGACCACGTGCTCGAAGCGGCGATGTACCAGGGGAGGAGGGACCAGTAATGCCCGGTGAGACTTTTGAATTGCATCCCGGTGATGCGTTGTATCCAGATACGGTTTTGGAGCTCTCTGATGTACCCCAGACGCTCTATGTGCGCGGCAACCCCGAGGTGCTTTCGACGCCCGCGCTCTCCATCATCGGCGCGCGCAAGGCCTCGCCGTACGGTCTCGCCGTGGCGGAACTTGCGGCCAAGGTGGCGGTTGAGGCGGGGGTGACGGTGGTCTCGGGCGGTGCGGTCGGCTGCGACCAGGCGTCGGGCTGGGCTGCGGTCAACGCCGGGGGCAAGCATGTCGTGGTACTGGGGACCGGCGCCGATGTTGTGTATCCGCGCTCGAGCGCCGGCCTCATCACGCGCACACTCGATACGGGCGGCGCGGTCGTTTCGATTTCGCCGTGGGGTATGGGACCGCGTAAGTTCGCCTTTCCGCGGCGCAATCGCGTTATCGCCGCCTTGTCGCAGGCGCTCTTTGTTTCCGAGGCGGGCATGCCCTCGGGTACGTTCTCCACGGCGGAGGCCGCTATGGACCTGGGACGAGAGCTCCTTGCAGTGCCGGGCTCTATCCTTTCGCCCGAGTCGCGCGGGACCAACTACCTCATCGCTAACGGATCCTGCTGCATTATCGACGAGGAATCAATCGAGATGGCCATCTCGCGCATCTACGGCACGCTGCGCTACTCGCGTCCCGATGCACCCGGCATCGCCGATCTGGACCCCACACAGCAGGCCGTGATGCACGCGCTTATCGCCTCGCCGCTCAAGGTCGACGACATTGCCGCGCTCGTCTCGCTTGATGCTGTCGGCGTGCTCAAGCTCTTGGGCTCGCTCGAGCTCGAGGGCCTTATCGAGCGCATGATGGATGGAAGGTATGCGCCCTCGAAGTTTGCGCTTCACGCCCAGACTCCCTTCGGTCACAATGGAAAGCGTGTCAATTAGAAAGGTGTTTGCAGATGCAGTTCGATCAGGTGACGGTTATCGGTGGCGGTCTGGCGGGTTCGGAATGTGCGATCCAGCTTGCAGATCGCGGGTTTGCCGTAAAGCTGTGCGAGATGCGCCCCCAGGTGAGCTCTCCGGCCCACCATACCGACCACCTGGCCGAGCTCGTCTGCTCAAATTCGTTTAAGTCAACCCGTCCGGATTCCGCTGCTGGCCTGCTAAAGGCCGAGCTCGAGCGCATGGGTTCGGTGCTGCTCGATTGCGCCCATCGTGCGGCCGTTCCCGCCGGCGGTGCCCTGGCGGTCGACCGCGTCAAGTTTTCCGAGCTTGTCGAGGCCGAGGTTGCCGCCCGACCCAATATCGAGGTCGTACACGGCGAGGTCACGCAGATTCCCGAGGGCCACGTGATCATTGCCGCGGGCCCGCTGTGTTCACCGGCATTGAGCGAAGAGGTCATAAAGCTCGTCGGTGGCGACGCCTTGGCGTTCTTTGACGCTGCCGCGCCGATCGTCGATGCCTCCACGCTCGATATGGACGTGCTGTTCTCGCAGTCGCGCTACGAGGAGCAGGGGAGCGGCGACTATCTCAACGCTCCGCTCAACAAGGAGGAGTACGAGGCGTTTATTGAGGCACTCACCACCGCCGACCGCGTGGTGCTCAAGGACTTTGAGGGCGGCGACCTCTTCCAGGCCTGTCAGCCCGCCGAGGAGGTCGCGCGTACCGGCAAGGATGCTATCCGCTTTGGCGCCATGAAGCCCGTCGGCCTGACCGACCCGCGTACCGGACGTCGTCCCTGGGCGGCGATTCAACTGCGCGCCGAGAACAAGGAAAAGACCGCCTATAACCTGGTGGGCTTCCAGACAAATTTGACTTTTGGCGAGCAAAAGCGTGTCTTCCACATGGTTCCCGGTCTGGAGAATGCCGAGTTCTTCCGTTATGGCGTTATGCACCGCAATACCTTTGTCGATGCGCCGCACGTTCTTGACGGCACCTTTGCCGTGCCTGGCACGGGCGTGCGCCTCGCCGGTCAGATCACTGGCACCGAGGGGTACATGGAAGCGGTGGCGACCGGTTTGCTTGCTGCGCTTAACACCTATGCCGAGGCTATCGGTGCGGCTTCTGTGGAGCTTCCTCGCGTGGGCGCCCTGGGTGCGCTCGTGGGCTATGCGACCGATCCGGCAACCGTGGGCTACCAGCCCATGCATGTCAATTTTGGCCTGGTGCCGCCACTCGAGGACGGCAAACGCCGCAGTAAGCGAGACCGCTACCAGGCTTATGCGGATCGCGCCCTCGAGGCCCTTGATGCCTACTTGGCCACGCGTTCCGACTTGTTTGGAGGCGACCGGTCATAGCCTTTGACCTGTACGATACCGTCGACTCGTTTATCGCCTACATCGCACGCGTCGAGGGGCTGTCTCCTAATACGGTGACTGCCTATGGATCGCGGTTGGAGCGCTTTGCTGCCTGGTGCGAGCGTGCGGGCGTCGATGCGCGTATGGCCGACGTGCGTGCCGTCCGCGCGTATTTGGCCGAGCTTTCGCGCGGGCAGGTGGCGCCTCGCACTCTTGCGGCACATTTGTCGGCTATTCGGTCGCTCTATCGTTGGATGGCTGCCGAGGGAATCGTGGAGGGCGATGCGGTCTCGGCGATTTCCTCGCCTAAGCTGCCGCGTGACCTGCCCGGGGTGCTGACGACCCAGCAGGTCGAGGCGCTGCTCCAAGCCCCCGACACCGCAACGTCCGCGGGACTGCGCGATGCGGCGATGCTCGAGCTACTTTATGCATCCGGCGCACGCATCTCAGAGCTTGCGGCGCTCAATGTGGAATCTATCTCATGGTCTGAGCGCACGCTGCGGCTATGGGGTAAGGGGAGCAAGGAGCGTATCGTTCCTCTGTATCGTCGCGCACTCGAGGCGACGCGCACCTATGTCGAGGAGGGGAGACCGGCGCTGCTTGCGCAGGCAAAGCGTCGCGATGCTGCAAACGGTCCCCATCCGCTGTTGATATCTGTGCGCGGCAACCGCATGAGTGCTGCCATGCTCAGGCGACGGTTCCATATGTTGGCGACGCGTGCCGGCATTCCGGCCGACATCGCGCCGCATGCGATGCGTCATACGTTTGCGACCGATCTGCTTGAGGGCGGCGCTGACCTGCGTTCGGTTCAAGAGTTGCTGGGACATGCGAGCCTGTCCACGACGCAGATCTACACGCATCTCACGCCCGATCGGCTTAAGCGCGCTGTGGCCCAGGCCCATCCCCGGGGCGAGTAAGCTGGGCGGCACGCGTTGCGCTTAGGTGTGTGGTTTTGATTGCGGGTTGGCAGGAAGAGGTAATCCTGCTATCATTCATCGGGTTGCTTCACGGCAACAGGTTTTTATCACGCACGCGCGGCTACTTCATACCGTGGTGCCCGGGCTTTGGTAGCACATGTCCGGGTTGGTTTTGGAGGATGACCCCGCGCGGAGGCAAACCACAGGAGGTTTAACATGGCTACCAAGATTAATATCCGCATCCTGCTCGAGGCCGGCTGCCACTTCGGTCACCAGACCCGTCGCTGGAACCCCAAGATGAAGCCGTTCATCTTCGGTGAGCGCAACGGCATCTACATCCTCGACCTCAAGCAGACCATCCTCGACGCCGACCAGGCCTACACCTTCGTCAAGAACGTCGCCAAGGGCGGCAACGTGCTGTTCGTCGGCACCAAGAAGCAGGCTCAGGAGGCCGTCAAGAACGCCGCTGAGCGCGCCAACATGCCTTACATCAACCAGCGTTGGCTCGGCGGCATGCTGACCAACTTCGTCACCATCCGCTCCCGCATCAACCGCATGGAGGAGCTCGAGGCCATGGTCGAGGACGGCCGCATGGCAGTTCTCCCCAAGAAGGAGCAGGCTGTGCTCGGTAAGGAGCTCACCAAGCTCCAGACCAACCTCGGTGGCGCCCGCGACATGAAGGGCCTGCCCCAGGCTCTCTTCGTTATCGACACCAAGCGCGAGGAGAACGCCATCAAGGAGGCTCAGCGCCTGAACATCCCCGTCGTCGCTCTGATCGACACCAACTCCGATCCCGACGAGGTCGAGTACGGCATCCCCTGCAACGATGACGCTATCTCCGCTGTCACCCTTATGTGCGAGCTCATGGCTGACGCCTGCCTCGCTGGCTCCGGCAAGGAGCAGGTCTCCGAGGCCGAGATGGCCGCTGAGCCCAAGGCCGAGTAAATCAGTCTTAGTTAATTCTTTTTCATCTCTTTGAAAGGAACCACAATGGCCCAGATTACCGCCGCTATGGTCAAGCAGCTCCGCGAGATGACCGACTCCCCGATGATGGAGTGCAAGAAGGCTCTCGTCGAGGCTGACGGCGACATGGACGCCGCTGTCGACGTTCTGCGCAAGAACGGCCTCGCCAAGGCTGCCAAGAAGGCTGGCCGTGAGACCAACGAGGGCGCTGTCGCCGCGTTCGTCTCCGAGGACGGCAAGACCGGCGCTCTGCTCGAGCTCTCCTGCGAGACCGACTTCGTCGGCTCCAACGCCAAGTTCACCGGCTTTGCTTCCAAGGTCGCTGAGGTTGTCGCTACCACCGAGCCTGCTGACGTCGACGCTCTGCTCGAGAAGCCGATGGGCGAGGAGACCGTTTCCTCCGAGCTCACCGAGATGATTCACATCATGGGCGAGAACATGAAGATCTCCCGTTTCGCCGCCCGCAAGGCTGAGAACGGCGCTCTCGCTTCTTACATCCACATGGGTGGTAAGATCGGCGTTCTCGTCGAGTTCGCTTTCGAGAAGGCCGAGACCGCTCAGGCTGAGTCCTTCAAGACCTTTGCTCACGACGTTGCCCTTCAGGTTGCCGCCGTCGCCCCGATTTGCGCTACCCGCGATCAGGTTCCGGCCGAGACCGTCGAGCACGAGAAGCAGATCTACATGGCTCAGGCTGCCGAGTCCGGCAAGCCCGAGGCTATCCAGGAGAAGATGGCTGTTGGCCGTCTGGAGAAGTTCTACAAGCAGTCCGTGCTCACCGAGCAGGAGTTCATCAAGGACAGCTCCCTCACCATCAAGAAGTACGCTGAGCAGGTCTCCAAGGAGCTCGGCGACACCATTACCGTCGTTGCCTTTGACCGTCTGGTCCGTGGCGAGTAAATAAGCTCTTGTAGCTGGTAATGAGCAGGCTGTGGGTTTTACTCACAGCCTGCTTTTTCATGGCTCCCCGTTGAGCCTTTGATATTATGTTGTGAGTCTAATTAAAGGAGGATCGCTTTGTCCGACATCCGATATAAACGCGTGCTTCTGAAGCTCTCCGGCGAAGCGCTGATGGGCGATGGCAACTACGGCATCGACCCCAAGGTTACCGATCATCTTGCCAAGCAGGTCAAGGAGCTGCTCGCCGTTGGTCATGAGGTTGGCGTCGTTGTCGGCGGCGGCAACATTTTCCGCGGCATGGCCGGCGCCGCCGGTGGTATGGACCGCGCCCAGGCCGATTACATGGGCATGCTCGCTACCGTTATGAACGCGCTTGCCCTGCAGGATGCCTTTGAGCACAACGATGTTCCCTGCCGCGTGATGAGCGCTATCCAGATGAACGAGATCTGCGAGCCCTATATTCGCCGTCGCGCCATCAACCACCTGTCCAAGGGCAACGTCGTTATCTTTGCCGCCGGATCGGGTAATCCGTACTTTACGACTGACACTGCCGCGGCCCTTCGTGCCTGTGAGATCGGTGCCGAGATTCTGATTAAAGCCACCAAGGTTGATGGCATCTACGACAAGGATCCCGTCAAGTGCTCCGACGCCGTCCGCTTTGACAAGATCACCTATCACGAGGTGCTCGTTCGCGGCCTGCAGGTTATGGATTCCACGGCTACGGCTCTTTGCCAGGACAACCGTATGCCCATTTTGGTCCTCAACATCGATGGCGAGGATACCGTCAAGCGCGCGCTCGCGGGTGAGCCCGTCGGCACGCTCGTCTATCAGGAGGATTAAGCATGGCAGAGAACATCACCGCCCACATGGACAAGTCACTCGAGTCCCTCAAGCACAACTTCTCTAAGGTCCGCACTGGCCGCGCCAACGCCAACATCCTGTCTGACATCACCGTCGACTACTACGGTGTTCCCACGCCCGTCACGCAGGTTGCCGCCGTTAAGACCCCCGAGGCCCACATGCTGCTTATCGAGCCGTGGGATAAGGCGCTCATTAATGCCATCGTCAAGGCCATCAGTGCCTCCGACCTGGGCATTACCCCCAACTCCGATGGTACCGTCGTACGTCTGCCGTTCCCGGCTCCCACCGAGGAGCGTCGTCGCGAGCTCGTTAAGGAGTGCCGCGAGTACGCCGAGCAGGCCAAGGTCTCCATCCGCAACATCCGCCGCGACTTTAACAACAAGCTCGAGCGCGACGAGGAGCTCACCGAGGACGACGTCCGTCGCGAGCAGGCCAAGGTCCAGAAGCATACCGACGAGTATGTTGCCAAGGTTGAGGAGCTTCTGAAGGAAAAAGAAGCCGAGGTCATGGAGATCTAAGGTGCAATACGACGAGCATAAACTGGTCGAGTACTTTGCCGACGCCCCTGCGGGCGTCGGTTTTTCCGACCTTGACCTCAATAACATTCCGCACCATATTTCGTGCATCATGGACGGCAACGGCCGTTGGGCCACGGCGCGCGGTCTTGCCCGCACCGAAGGCCACAAGGCCGGCATCGTCTCGCTGCGCGAGATCATTACCGCCTGCGTGCGCCTGGGCGTCGACGTGCTTTCGGCCTATGCATTTTCGACCGAAAACTGGAATCGCCCGCAGCACGAAGTCAACGTTCTGATGCACCTGTTTGCCAAGACGTTTATCGATGAGTTACCGCTGCTTAAGCGCGAGAATGTTCGCGTTGTCTTTTTGGGCGATATTTCCGCGCTGCCCAAGAAGACCCGCGACGTCTTTGAGCGCGGCCTTGCCGAGTGCGCCGACCATACCGGTATGACGCTGGCGCTGGCCGTTAACTACGGTGCCCGTGCTGAGATCACCCGCGCTGTCCGCCAGATCGCACTTGATGCCGCCGCTGGAAAGATCGATCCCGCCGCTATCGACGATGATATGGTTGCTTCGCACCTGTACACCGCCGGTCTTCCCGATCCGGAGCTCGTGATTCGCACTTCTGGCGAGTTGCGTCTTTCGAACTACCTGCTGTGGCAGGTTGCCTATTCCGAGTTCTATGTCACCGATACCTATTGGCCCGACTTTGATCGTTGGGGCCTTGTCGACGCCATTTTGGCCTACCAGGGTCGCGACCGTAGGTTTGGTGGACTGAGTAAGACCGAGGAGGCTTAATCGTGTCCGAACGTCCAAAGGCATCCGCTCCCAAGGCGCCTACTTCCGCGAGGCCAGCGCGTAAGGCTGCCACTGCAGGAGCGCCTACAGCGAAGGGCGGCTCCGGTTCGTGGCTGGCGGGCTTTATCACCCGCGCCGCCGCCGGTATCGTCTATGCCGTTGTCTTTATCCTGTGCCTGGTTTTGGGTATTGTTCCCACGGCCATCTTCGTGTCCGTCATGAGCGGTCTGTGCTGCTATGAGTTCTTCCGTATGACGAGGCTCGATGGCAAGGTTGCCAACGAGCGCCTTGGTATTGCTGCCGCCGTGCTCTTTCCGCTCTCGGCACTGGGCGATTCGCTGCTGTTGAACGCCCTGCTGTTCGCTTTGATGCTTGCGGTTGGTATCTGGTATGTCTGGTCTCCGCGCACTCGCATCTCTGATGTTGCCGTGACGCTCATGGGTCCTATCTACACTGGCTTTATGCTGTCGGCCATCGTGCTGTTGCGCGATGCCGTGCCCGGTTTTGCCGGCGCCCTGCTTTCGGTGGGCGTTTGCGCGTCCCTTTGGGTCTCCGACTCGTTTGCCTACATCGTGGGCAGCCGCATCGGTAAGCATAAGATGGTCCCCAAGATCTCTCCCAAAAAGAGCTGGGAAGGCTTTGTCGGCGGCATTTTGGGCTCTGTCTTGATCTGGCTCATCCTGTGGGCAACGCACTTCTACAAGCTGAGCCTGCCCTATGCACTGCTGTGCGGCGTGGTCGTCTCCATCCTGGGCGTTATCGGCGACCTCATCGAGTCGCGCATCAAGCGCGGTGTGGGCGTCAAAGATTCCGGCAATCTTATCCCGGGCCACGGCGGCATGCTCGACCGCAGCGATTCGCTCATTTTTGGCTGCATTACCGCGCAGCTGCTGCTGATGATCGGAGGCGTGCTGTAATGGCGTATCAGACCACCTACGGTCCCGACGGGCGTCTTCGTGTTGCCATTCTGGGCTGTACGGGTTCTATCGGCGCTCAGGCGCTCGACGTGTGCCGCCAGCATGCCGATCGCCTGCAGGTGACGGCGCTGTCCGTTAACTCCAGCACCTCCGAGCTCGTTGCCGCTGCCCGTGAGTTCTCGGTTCCGGCTGTTGCCGTGGCGGACGCCTCTCATGGCGCCGACGCGGTGCTGCAGGAACTGCCCGAGGGCACGGAGCTCGTCGTTGGCGCACAGGCCGTGTGCGAGCTCGCATGCCGCGATGATGTCGACTGCGTGCTCGTGGCCATCGTGGGCGCTGCCGGTCTCGAGGCGAGCCATGCTGCCTTGACCTCGAACAAGCGTCTTGCCCTGGCCAACAAGGAGTCGCTCGTCGTCGGTGGCGACCTGCTTATGCCGTTGGCGCAGCCGGGTCAGCTTATCCCGGTCGACTCCGAGCATTCTGCCATCTACCAGTGCTATCTGGGCGAGAATCCGCGCGAGGCTCACTGCATTTGGCTTACCTGCTCGGGCGGCCCGTTCTTTGGCCGCACGCGTGACGAGCTTGATCGCGTGACGCGCGCCGATGCTCTGGCGCATCCCACGTGGGCTATGGGTGCCAAGATCACGATTGACTCTGCCACCCTCATGAACAAAGGTCTGGAGCGTATCGAGGCTATGCATCTGTTTGGCTGCGATCTCGATTTCATTAACGTGGTCGTGCAGCGCCAGTCTAAGATTCACTCCATGGTCGAGTTTGCCGATGGCTCCGTGATGGCGCATCTCGGCGCCTCCGACATGCGCATTCCCATCCAGTTTGCCTTCTCGTATCCCGAGCGTTGGGATACGCCGGCTCCGCGTATCGATTTCCGCGAGCTAGGGCAGCTTACCTTTGACGCGGCCGATATGGATACCTTCCGCTGCCTTGCGCTGGCCGAGCGTGCCGGCAAGATGGGCGGCACCATGCCGTGCGTGCTCAATGCCGCCAACGAGGTCGCCGTCGATGCCTTCCTGCATGATGGCTGCAGCTTTACCGATATCGACCGCATTGTGGAATCCTGCATGGATGCTCACGATGCGCAGACGGTCGATTCGTTTGAACAGCTTCGCGACATCGATGCGTGGGCGCGTGAAAAGGCCGCGCAGGTGCTTGCCGCAACCCGTTCTTAACCCATAAGGATTGCTTTTTCGTTTTATGGATACTGTTCTGAGCGTTCTCTCATCGGTCTTTTGGGGCCTGCTGATGCTTTCCGTCCTCGTGTTTTTGCACGAGGGCGGCCACTTTTTGGCGGCGCGTGCCTGCGGTGTCCGCGTGACTGAGTTCTTTTTGGGCCTGCCGTGCCGCTTTGATATCCATCACACGTCGCGTCGCATCGGCACTAAGTTTGGCGTGACGCCGCTGCTGCTGGGTGGCTATGCCGCCATCTGCGGCATGGATCCGACCGATGTCTCGTGTGCCGATCGCGTGCTCGCTGCCATTTATCACCACGGCCGGGTGACGGTGGCCGATCTTGCCGTCGAGCTCGAGCTGTCCGAGGAGGATGTGCTCGAGGCATGCGCCCTTTTGCTGGGCTGGGGCTCCATCGCGCCCTGGTATGAGGAAGGGGAGAAGCCCTCGCCCAGTTACTATCCCACCAAGTACCAGACCCTGCCGCGTGACGCGGCGGGGTATACCACCTTTGACGGCTGTCGGTTCGATCGCGAGCATGCGACTGCCGAGGGCGATGTATGGGAGCTGCCGTGCGACGAGGCCGAATTCCTTGCACGCGAGCGCTCGCACACCTATCTTGGCCAGGGCTTTCTCAAGCGTGCCTTTATGCTGCTTGCGGGCATTATCGTCAATATCCTGACGGGCTTTTTGCTCCTTATGAGCATCTATTCCATCGCAGGTGTCACCGTGCCGGTGGATACCAATGTGATCGGCCAGGTTGACGAAGGCTCGATTGCCGCCGCGGCGGGAATCGAGGGCGGCGACGCGATCCTTTCTGTCGACGGAGTATCGTGCTCTACCTGGATGGACGTTTACGATGCCATCGGCAAGGCTGCCGGTATGGACGATATCGCCATTGAGTACGAGCGTGACGGTAAGCAGCATTCGACCACGGTTTCGCTCAAAGAGGACGAGCGCCTAGGTGTGTATGCCTCTACGCAGGTGGTCCGTTTAGACCCCATCACGTCGGCTCGCCTGTCGTTCTCCTATGTCGTGCAGACTGCGGAGGGCGTGATGCGCCTGCTCCAGCCGCAGCATACGATGGAGATTCTCGATCAGTCCTCTTCGATCGTGGGTATTAGCGTTATGTCCTCACAGGCCGCTGCTGCCGGCCCTGCCACGTTCCTTTCGTTTGCCGCCCTCATTTCGTTCTCGCTTGGCTTTATGAACCTGCTGCCCATCCCACCACTCGATGGCGGCAAGCTGGTCATCGAGATTATTCAGAAGATTGCGGGCCGCGAGCTTCCGCTCAAGGTCCAGACGATTGTGAGCTATGTGGGCATCGCGCTCTTTGCGCTGCTGTTTGTCTATATGCTTCGTTCCGACATCCTTCGATTTATTCTGTAAGGGAGTGTTTGGATTGTCTTTATCCCATCCTTTGCCTCGCGAGCTGACGCGTCCCGTGCATGTGGGCGGCGTGCAGATCGGCGGCGGCGCGCCGGTGGTGGTCCAATCTATGACCTGCACCGATACCGCTGATGCCCAGGCAACGCTTGCGCAAGTGTGCGCGTTGGCGCAGGCTGGCTGCGATATCGTGCGCGTGAGTGTGCCCTCCGAGGCCGCGCTTGAGGGTTTCCGCACCATCTGTGCCGAGTCTCCGGTGCCGATTGTCGCCGATATCCACTTTAACCATAAGCTCGCCATTGGTGCCGTTGAGGCCGGTGCTGCCAAGTTGCGCATCAATCCCGGCAATATCGGCGATTGGGCCAAGGTTGACGCGGTGATCGATGCTGCGGGTGCCGCGGGCTGTGCGATTCGTATCGGCGTCAATGCCGGTTCGCTTGAGCAGGATATCGCCGAGCGCGACGACCTCACGCAGCCCGAAAAGCTCGTGATGTCGAGCGAGCGTTTCGTCAAGCATTTTGAAGACCGCGGCTTTACGAACATTGTGCTTTCGGCCAAGGCCCATAGCGTGCAGACGACGCTCGATACCTATCGAGCCCTGTCGCGTGAGATTCCCCACGTTCCGCTTCACCTGGGCGTAACCGAGGCGGGTACCAAGCTGCAGGGCACCATCAAGAGCTCAGTGGGTCTTGGTATCCTGCTGTCTGAGGGTATCGGTGACACCATGCGCGTCTCGCTCACGGCCGATCCGGTTGAGGAGCCGCCGGTCGCTTGGGGAATTTTGCAGTCGTTGGGCCTGCGTCGCCGCGGCCCCGAGATTGTCTCGTGCCCCACATGCGCCCGCTGTCAGGTTAACCTGATTCCTATCGCCGAGGAAGTAACCGAGCGGCTTAAGAACTATACCGCGCCGCTCTCGATTGCCGTCATGGGATGTGCCGTTAATGGCCCCGGTGAGGCTTCCGATGCCGACCTGGGCGTTGCTTGCGGACGTGGTCAGGCCCTGCTCTTTTCGCATGGCCAGATCATTGGTAAAGTAGCTGAGGATCAAATTGTCGACGCGCTTATGGCCGAGGTCGACAAGCTTATTGAGGAGAAATAAATGACCCGAGCAATGTATATGTCTAAGCTCTATGCGCCGACGCTCAAAGAGGATCCGGCCGACGCCGAGCTTGCAAGCCATCGTCTGCTGCTTCGTGCCGGTATGATCCGCAAGGAGGCCGCCGGTCTCTATTCCTATCTGCCGCTCGCTTGGCGCTCGATTCGTAAGATCGAGAACATCGTGCGCGACGAGATGGACGCCGCCGGCGCCCAGGAGCTCATGATGCCCATTATGGTCGATGCCGAGCTGTGGCGTGAGTCCGGCCGCATCGATGCCTATGGCAAGGAGCTCGTGCGCTTTGACGACCGTCATGGTCGCGAGTTTGTGCTGGGCCCCACGCATGAGGAAACCGTCACGGCCCTGGTGCGCAACGAGCTGCGCTCCTATAAGCAGCTGCCCGTCAACCTGTACCACATTCAGGACAAGTTCCGCGATGAGTTCCGTCCCCGCTTTGGCCTGATGCGCGGTCGCGAGTTCATCATGAAGGACGCCTACAGCTTCTCTGCCACGCAGGAGAGCCTGCAGGAGGAGTATGACAAGATGAAGCAGGCCTACGCTAACATTTGCGAGCGCTGCTACATCAAGGCCTTGCCCGTCGTTGCCGACTCCGGCGAGATCGGCGGCGACACCTCTGTCGAGTACATGGCTCTGGCCGACGCCGGCGAGGCCTCGCTCGTCTACTGCGACGATTGCGGCTTTGCTGCCGATGACGAGGCTGCAAGCACCAAGGTCGTTGTGACCGAGGGCCCCGGCTACGGCACGCTTACCAAGGTCGAGACTCCGAGTATGGGCACCATCGAGGCCGTCGCCAAGTTCTTCGGCTTCCCCGAGAACGGTACGCGCAAGTCGCTGGCGTTGATCGACGCCGAGGGCAAGCCGGTCGTTGCCATTGTCCCGGGCGACCACGAGCTCAATGACTGCAAGGCCGAGCATGTCTTTGGCAAGGGCTATCGCATGATGACCGACGAGGAACTTCAGGCGAACGGGCTGCACAAGGGCTTCATCGGACCGGTCAACCTGCCCGAGGGCATCCGTCTGGTGTGCGACGAGAGCCTGCGCGAGTCCAAGCAGTGGGCCTGCGGTGCCAACGAGGTCGACTATCACTTTACCGGTGCCTGCCCCGATCGCGACTTTACCGTCGATGAGTGGGCCGACCTGGTTACCGTCGTTGCCGGCGATCCCTGCCCGCACTGCGGCAAGCCGCTCTCTGCTGCTCGCGGCATCGAGGTCTCGCAGGTCTTCCAGCTGGGTACCAAGTATTCCGAGGCCATGGGCGCCACCTTTATGGACGAGGACGGCAAGGAGAAGCCGCTTATCATGGGTTGCTACGGCGTTGGTGTGTCCCGCTCGCTTGCTGCCGTCGTGGAGCAGCACAACGACGAACACGGCATCGTCTGGCCGGTCTCCGTTGCCCCGTACGAGGTCGCGGTGATTCCGCTCGATCCCAAGAAGGAGGAGTGCGCTAACGTTTGCGACCAAATCGTCGAGGGCCTGTGCGCCGAGGGTATCGAGGTTGTCGTCGATGACCGTGACGAGCGTCCTGGCTTTAAGTTTGCCGATAACGACCTCATGGGCTTCCCGTATCAGGTCGTGCTTGGCAAGCGTGGCCTCAAGAATGGTACTGTGGAGCTCAAGGACCGTGCCACGGGCGAGCGTGAGGACGTGGCGATCGACGAGGTCGTCGCCAAGATTGCCGAGCTTGTTAAGGCGGCCCGCCGTTAATCGACGTTTCTGCTATTAGATGTAATTGCGGGGCTGCTCCGTATCTCTCTTAGGATGAGATGCGGAGCAGTCTATTTTGTTGGAATAAACTCGATGGGTAAAGAAAACCCCACAGCCCATATGAGCTGCGGGGTTTTCTTGTGCCTCCGATGCGAAATAAATCGCTCAGATATTACTGATAATCGACGACGTCGATCCAGTTCTTCAGGAACTCATCGTTCACGTTGCGCTTACGAGCGAGCTCGGAAGCGGCGACGATGCTCGTCCACTGACGCACGACCTGCATGGGCATGTCGGCGCGGTCGCAGTAGAGCTCCAGGTAGGCCTCAGCCTGATCCTTGCTGTTGAGGGCGAAGAGCAGGTAGGTGGTGGCAACGTCGGCAGCAGGGGAGCCCTGGGTGGCGTGTGCCCAGTCGCACACATAGAGCTGGCCGTCGTCGCCGACGATGACGTTGGAGGGGTTGAAGTCGCCGTGGCAGACCTTGAACTCCTTGGTCATGCCGTCCAGACGCTCCTGAAGGTTGTAGCGCGTGGTGGCATTGAGCTGATCAAGGCTGTCGATCATGCGGGCGAACTTGTCGCGCTGACGGTTGAGCAGCGGGGAGGTGTAGCCGTGGATCTCGATCTGGAGGTCGACGAACATCTCGAGGTACTCACCAAAGCGCTGGGGCTCGGCAGTCATCTTCTCGGCAAGGGTGGTGCCCGGAACCTTCTCGGTCACGAGCGCCCAGCCGTTGGCGTTCTCGAGCTGGGAAACCTCGAGAGCCTTGGGGCTGCGGATGCCGCACTCATTGATGCGGGCAAGATTCAAAGCCTCGTTGAACACGTCGGAGACAGGCTTGGTCTCGTTAAAGACCTTGACAATCTTGTCGCCCAGGTCGTAAACGACCTTGTTGCCACGGCGGACGAGCTCGGTCTTGGAATCGGGTAGCAGCATGGTTGCATCCTTTCAACGATGCGATAGAAGCGACGGCGGGGGTGTGTGAAACACCCGTGCACCCCCGCCGTTAAAAACCGTGCTAAAACTAGCAGACGGCGTAGTCCTGAGGCTCGCGGCCGTAGTAGGCGTCCAGGTAGAGCTCCTTGATCTCGCTCATGAGCGGGTAGCGCGGGTTAGCGCCGGTGCACTGGTCGTTGAATGCCTGCTCGGTCATCTCGTCGAGGGTGTCGAGGAAGTACTGCTCGTCAACACCGTAGTCGGCGATGGTCTTCTTGACACCGATGAAGTCCTTGAGCTCCTCGAGCTTCGTGATGAAGTTCTCGAAGACCTCCTTGTCGTCCTTGCCCTCGATGCCGCAGTACTTGGCCATCTCGGCGTAGTTGTGCAGCGCGTTGGGGTAAGGATACTGGGAGAACGTGCCCATCTTGACGGGAGCCTCGGCGGCGTTGTAGCGCATAACGCGGGTCAGGATGACGGCGTTGGCGAGGCCGTGGGGCAGGTGATGGAAGGCGCCGAGCTTGTGAGCCATGGAGTGGTTGAGGCCCAGGAAGGCGTTGGCGAAGGCCATGCCGGCCATGCAGGAGGCGTTGTGCATCTCCTCGCGGGCGTGCGGGTCCTTGGCGCCGTTCGTGAAGCTGGAGGGCAGGTTCTCGAAGACGAGCTTAGCAGCGCGCTCGGAGAGGCCCTTGGTGTAGTCGGAAGCCATGATGGAGACGTAGGACTCGATGGCGTGGGTCATGACGTCGATGCCGGAGGCAGCGGTCAGGCCGCGCGGGGCGGTCATGCAGTTGTCGGCGTCGACGATAGCCATGTTGGGGAGCAGCGCGTAGTCGGCGAGCGGCCACTTGATGCCGGTCTCCTTGTCGGTGATAATGGCGAACGGCGTGCACTCGGAGCCGGTACCCGAAGAGGTCGGGACGGCGACGAAGTAGGCCTTCTTGCCCATCTCGGGGAAAGTGAAGATACGCTTGCGGATGTCCATGAAGTCCATGGCCATGTCCTCAAACTTGCACTCGGGGTGCTCGTACATCATCCACATGATCTTGCCGGCGTCCATAGCGGAGCCACCGCCGACGGCGATGATGACGTCCGGCTCAAAGAGAGCCATCTGCTTGGCGCCGCGACGTGCGCACTGCAGCGACGGATCGGGCTCGACGTCGTAGAAGCAGTCGTGGGCGATGCCCATCTCGTCGAGCTTGGCCTCGATGGCGCGGGTGTTGCCATTCTTGAAGAGGAACTGGTCGGTGACGATGAAGGCGCGCTTCTTGCCCATGACGGTACCGAGCTCGTCGAGGGCGACGGGCGTGGAACCCTTCTTGAAGTAGACCTTCTCGGGAGCGCGGAACCACAGCATGTTCTCACGGCGCTCGGCCACAGTCTTAACGTTGATCAAGTGCTTCACCCCAACGTTCTCGGAGACGGAGTTGCCGCCCCAGGAGCCGCAGCCCAGGGTCAGAGACGGCTTCATGCCAAAGTTGTACAGATCACCGATGCCGCCGTGCGAGGACGGGGTGTTGATGACGATACGGCAGGCCTTCATGACGTGCTCGAACAGACTGATCTTCTCGGCCTGGGCGGGGTGCACGTACAGAGAGGCGGTGTGGCCCGGGCCACCGGCGAGCACCAGGTGCTCGGCCTTGTCGACGGCCTCCTGGAAGTCCTTGGCGTGATACATGGCCAGGACCGGGGAGAGCTTCTCGTGGGAGAACTCTTCCTTGGCGGGGTCGGTGGAGGTGACCTCGGCGATCAGGATCTTGGTCTTGGCGGGAACCTCGATGCCGGCGAGCTCGGCGATCTTGGCGGCAGCCATGCCGGGAATGCGGTGATCGAGGGCGCCGTTCTTGAACATGGCGGCACGCAGGGCCTCCATCTCGGCACCCTGCTTGACGAAATAGCAGCCGCGCTTCTGGAACTCGGCCTTAACCTGGTCATAGATGGTGTCGATGACGGTCACGGACTGCTCGGAAGCGCAGATCATGCCGTTGTCGAAGGTCTTGGAGTGGATGATGGAGTTGACGGCGAGCAGCACGTCGGCGGTGTCGTCGATGACGACCGGGGTGTTACCGGCGCCAACGCCCAGGGCGGGCTTGCCCGAGGAGTAGGCGGCCTTGACCATGCCCGGGCCACCGGTGGCGAGGATGATGTCGACGTCGCGCATGACCATGTTGGTCAGCTCGATGGAGGGGACATCGACCCAGCCGATGATACCCTCGGGGGCGCCGGCCTTGACGGCGGCGTCAAGCACGAGCTTGGCGGCGGCGATGGTGCACTTGGCGGCAGCCGGGTGCGGGGAGATGATGATGGCGTTGCGGGTCTTCAGGCTGATCAGCGTCTTGAAGATCGCAGTGGAGGTGGGGTTGGTCGTCGGGATGACGGCGCCCACGATACCGATGGGCTCGGCGATCTTGGTGATGCCATAAGCCTCGTCGCGCTCCAGGACACCACAGGTCTTGGTGTTCTTGTAAGCGTTGTAGATGTACTCTGCGGCGTAGTGGTTCTTGATGACCTTGTCCTCAAGAACGCCGCGGCCGGTCTCCTCGATGGCCATCTTCGCCAACGGGATACGAGCCTTGTTGGCGGCCATGGCGGCCTCATAGAAGATCTTGTCGACCTGCTCCTGCGTGTACGTAGCAAAAAGCGCCTGGGCCTCTCGCATCTGAGCGAGCTTAGCCTCAAGCGCCTCTACGTTGTCCACAATTGCGGGAGTAGTGTTTTCCGGTGACTTTTTCACCATTTGTGTCTCCTTGCGATCGGAGATTTACCCTACGACTTGCATGATAGCAAGAAATTATTCGGCGAACGGCAAGATTCCCGTAAAAGGCATACTAAAACGCTTCAATAAACTGAAGCGTTTTAACCATTTAACTAAAAGCTCAACGTCTTCTCCGGGCGAATTCCTAGTTTCCCCATGGCTATGGTGTGGAGTTTGTTCATTGTTTGTTCATTAGGTCTTAGGAAATTAATGCACATCGATCAATTCTGGCTGGTCGTGACACTAATTTTTGGTCGTTTCTATTTCATGGCAATAAACGCGTTCTCTTGTCAGACAAAACACTGGTATTAAACTAAAACCAATGTGCCAGACAGTACATTCAGTAAGAGTGAAATATATGCCTTTGCCTCTGGGTATTTTGTCGCCCTTTACCGGTTCATGTCAGTTGAGTAGAAAGGGCGGTTTGTGAGATTGCCACGTTGCAGGCGAGCTCTCGTTTGGCTCGTCTCTTTTTTGTTCGTGTTTAATACGATTCCTACGAGCGTATTTGCTGACGTAATAGTGAATAATGACCCTCAGCAAAACACGACTTCGGAGAATCTGTCTAATGAATCTGCTGATAGTGATTCTGGGTCAAGGGGGGGCGGTCGAGGCTTCGTCTAACGACAATACGGTTTCAAGTGATGATCAAAAACCTGAATCTGATGTCTCGGATAAGCAGTCAAACGATGTGAATGTGAATGAAACATCTGATGAATCGAATTCTGATGCAGCAGAATCTGGTGTTTATCAAGTTAATGATCAATCAACATTTGAGGATGCGCTGAATAAAATCGCCTCCGATAATTTATCGGAGATCAGACTTGTCCTAAAAGGCGGCTCGTCTTTTGTGGTGCCGACCCAAGATTACGTTTCGACTTTCGGCGTTGCTAACAAGAAGATTACCGTGACGAGTGACGGTGATAATCGCGCAACCTTGCACTTCTCCAACCGTGCCATGCTTTCCGGATCTTGTACTTTTGACAACGTCGAAGTGGTTGGTTCAGGAAAATTCTATTGCAATGGTTTCGATACCGTTTTCACTCGTAACTGCGAGCTCAACCTCTTTGAAACACTTTATGGCGGTGGCTATAGGTCGACTGTCGATCACACACATGTGGTGATAGCCGCGTCTGGATATATCAATCCTGGTAGTGGCGCTGGCCTTCATGACGTCATCGGTGGTTCATATCAAGGGTCCGTCGAGCATGACACCTATCTTGAGATCAGCGGTAACCTTCGCATGGCTAGCGGTAATCACGTTAATCCCGGTTGCATGCGCGGCGATGGGTCGAGCGGCGATGGAAACGGCTTTCCTGCTGTTTATGTAGGTGGTAACGCCACGCTTGTTTACGACAATGCCAACTCCGAAGTTTCTCCTGCTATCGAAGGCACTTACGGTTGCGAGATGCGCGGCAACGTGACGCTTGATGTTCGCTCGGGTCGGGTAAATGAAATTTGCGGTCATTTTGGTGACCCTGCGCCTATTAAAGGCAACATTCATATTATTGCGGGCAGCAGTACTTATGAAAACACCGACAAAACGCTTCGTCTTAATAGCAATTGGCCAATAATTGGCGCAGGACAAATGATCCCAGATGGAGTTTATGAGGTCGATGGCGATGTCGTTATCGATGCTTACGAGAATGTTTGGGGCTGGGATAAAGGTGGATCGATACCCAATGATGTCCCTTTTATTGAAGGTTCGAAGAAAGCGAACGTTGGCGGATCTATTACCGTTAATGTCCACGGCTCCCATGTTGACTCTATTTATGGAGCAGAGTGGAGTGCTGTAAACGGTGATATCGCCGTGAACGCTTCTGGTGTTGAGCTGAGGGATGAAGCGGGCGATTCTCATGGGTATGTTTTCTGCGAGAACGACCTGACCAATTCGTCGGATGAGGGATCGAGCGTAAAGGCTAGAGGAAAGCTATCTATCAGTCTGAATAGCGGCAGTGTTGGCTACGTTTCGTTGACTTCGAACAAGAATGTATCGATTTCTGACGGTTCCTTCATTAATATTGCTGGACGACCGGAAATAGCTACGGGCGTTACGGGTGTGTACTATGGGCTTCCCAAGGGGTCTTCTTCTCCCACAATCAATATTGCAGGGACTGTGGCTGAGATTCCTTATATTAAGTACGCATCTGCATTGAATGTTACTGATAACTCCGAAATTACGGCCGGTACGATTTCTTCTGTAAATAAGATCGCTATTACTGGTCAATCGAATACAAATGTAACGACCAAATTTGGTTGCAACAATGCTTCTAGCTATGAATTAATTGAAGACAATGGCCTTCGGGTAGATGAGGGCAGCGTTTTGACGACAGCTGGCTCTCAAGCCTACGTATATGGTTATGTCGATATCAATGGTACTTGGGAGCAACAATACAATACTGCGAAAAACTATAACGATATTTTCGTTAAGGGAACCACCTCTATTGGCAGTAAGGGCATTCTCATCGATCACGGTTCAAGTAATTTGAAAGGTGCCGTTATTAATAAGGGCACACTTGCCTTAATGGCACCCGCATTATTCCAAGGAAATTACCGTGGCGATGACGCTGAAATTAGACTGCCAGCTGTCACTAATAACTATGATGGCACGGATGATGGCGGCGACATACCCCTTATTGTAAAAGGGGAATCGTCAGGGAAGACTACTGTTAATACGGTGGATCCGAACAATTGGCAGTATTTGAAACTGCCGTCACTCGGAGATAACTACGTACTCTCCAAAGCTAGTGGTGATGCACCTAAGCAAAGCACTTTTATTCTTGGCAACGAGGATGCGGTTGGTGAGGGCTGTTACCTTAAGCGCGTCAGGGATGCCGACAGTACTGATGATTTTCACATGTGGCAGGTCGCAGCAAAGTTATCGCTGACTTTTGATGATAATGGCGCATACGATCCTGCTTATCCTCAAAAGTTTTTGCAAGATAAGACTGCAGATAAGGACAGTTACACCTTCGCGCTGCCCAAGACCGCCCCGACCCGCAAGGGCTGGGCGTTCGACGGCTGGAACACCGAGAGGGACGGGTCGGGCGATCAGTTCACCGACAAGACCGAGGTCTCCAAGTCCACGACCGTCTACGCCCAGTGGAAGTGGGTGCCCCGCGACGTCACCGTGACCTTCGACGAGAACGGCGGCGAGACCAAGGCCGACCCCGCCTCCCAGACCAAGACCACCGAGCCGGGCAAGACCTCGTTCACCTTCGCGCTGCCCAAGACCGCCCCGACCCGCAAGGGCTGGGCGTTCGACGGC
>CAUGJE010000004.1 GCA_959599915.1 uncultured Collinsella sp.
GATTTTGCCTCTTGACAATGTCCTGCTCATATTAAAAGGAACGTCCCCAAGTGCCGCCCCAATGACTACCATGGCAACGCCGCAGGTAGAGGACGGACAGCGAGCGGGCACCAGAGCGAACAAATTGGCATGAAAAGAGGACGGCATAGACCTTCTGGTCATGCCGTCCTCTTTGAATGACAAGTTGTCGCTCTGGTGCCCGCGCAGCATCGAGCAGTTGCGGCGTTTGGTAAAACGCCGCAACAAACTAGCTCAGCATTGCATCCATCATCTCGGAGTTGACGGAGTCGTCGGCAGACCACTCGCCGTCGTCGTTGCAGGTGTACTTGAAGATAACCGTGGTCTTCCTGGGCTCGGTGGCCTTGGTCACATCGACCATAACCTGACCGGCCATCTTGTACAGCTCGTCATCGGAAGGAACCGTGTCAAGCGCAGCGACCTTCTCCTGATACTGGGTGGAGAAGTCCTCGACGATCTTGTTCATAGACTTGCATGTGATAGAAACCTCGGCGGTCGCGACACCCTTGTCCTCGTCGACCGTCACGTCGCCGATCTTGTAGTCAAAGCCCTCGAGATAGCTCTTGGCGTACTCCTTGGGATCGATGCCCAGCTGCTCAAACTCGTCGCCCGAGGCCTCTTCCAGGCCGGCGAGGAAGTCGTCGCCACCGTTCTTGACCTCGTCAAACTGCGTCGTAAGATCCTCGGTGATGAGCTCCTCAACCGAAGGACCTCCGCAGCCGGAAAGCACAACCACGCACGCGACCAGAACAGCCATCAGGGGCGCAAGCAGCAGCTTCTTCTTCATGACATTCCTCCCAACAAGCGGCACCGCGCTTCCCGACGCGGTGCGCGTCGTAACAATAAGGCCATACTAGCCGATAACGAACACCCCCGGCAAAGCAAAGGCGCAGTCGGCTCGATTTAACGCCCGAACGGTTTACCGGTCCGCCCAACGCGCAATAAAACGTTCCGCCGCATTGCAATAAAAAAGGGCAGCCGGATAACCCGGCCACCCTTGCACATCCTTATGTTGCCGCAGACTACTTGCGGACGACCTTGACGATGACATCGCCGGCGGCGACAGCAGAGTCAGCCTCGACGGCGAGCTCGACGTCGGCGAACTCGGCGGTGTTGGACACAGCCACGACGACGCAGTCCTTGTAGCCGGCAGCGGCGATCTTGGCGCGGTCGATCTTGAGCATGGGCTGACCAGCCTTGACGACGTCGTCGGCCTTGACGAAGCCCTCGAAGCCGTCGCCGTTCATGTTGACGGTATCGACGCCAACGTGCACCAGAACCTCGATGCCGCTATCGGACTGCAGACCCACGGCGTGGCCCATGGTGACGGTCACCTTGCCGTCGCAGGGAGCGTAGACCAGATCGTCCTCGGGCCACACGGCGCAGCCCTTGCCCAGAACCTCGCCACCAAAGACGGGATCGGGCACGTCGGCCATCTTGATGACCTTGCCCTTGACGGGCGAGCACAGCACGTCGGCGCCGGCAGAAGCAGAGATGGAGGCCGGAGCAGCGGCAGCCGCGGGCTCAGCCTTCTTCTTGAACATGTCAAACAGACCCATACGTTTTCTCCTCTTGATTCAGCGCAACGTTATGCGCATGCCTATGGTGATTATAGTGCCAAATGGTTCAAATGCTAAGGTGGGGACTCGAATCGCGAGCCCATCCCAACGCTTTTCCCCGGTGGCACTCATATTGTCGATTAATCCAGGCCCTCGGCACCGTTGGACTTGATGATCTTCTGGTAGGCGTAGAAGCTGTCCTTGCGGCGGCGCTCGTAGGTACCGGTGCCGTCATCGTACTTATCGACGTGGATAAAGCCGTAGCGCTTGCGCATCTCGCCGGTGCCGGCGGAAACCAGGTCGATGGGGCCCCACCAGGTGTAGGCGATCAGGTCGACGCCGTCGGCAATGGCCTCGCCCATGGCCTTGACGTGGCTCTGCAAGTAGGCGATACGATACGGGTCGTGGATGGAGCCGTCCTCCTCGACCTCATCGTAGGCGCCCATGCCATTCTCGACCACCATCAGCGGAATCTCGTAGCGGGCGTAAATCTCGTTGAGGGCGATGCGCAGACCCAGCGGATCGATCTGCCAGCCCCAGTCTGTGGACTCCAGATAGGGATTCTTGCCGCCAAAGGTCATGTTGCCCTCGGTCATCTCGTGATCCTTGTGGGTGCCCACGGTGCCGGACATGTAGTAGCTAAAGGTGTAGAAATCGACCTTGCCGTCGGCGATATCCTGCAGGTCGCCGTCCTCCATCACAAGCTCGACATCGTTCTCGGCCCAGAAGCGCTTGGCATAGAACGGATACTTGCCGCGCACCTGCACGTCGGAGCAGTACCAGTTCATGGTATTCATCTCCTGCTGCGCGGCGAACACGTCGGCCGGATCGCACGTGGCGGCATAGGAAAGGATGAAGCAGTCCATGTTGCCCATCTTAAACTGCGGGTAATGCTCGTGGGCATAGCGCACGACGCGGCCGCTGGCGACAAACTGGTGATGCAGCGCCTGCATACGAGCCTGCGGCGTAGCATGGACCGCCGAAGCCGGGCCCTCAAAGCCCTGAATCATGCTGGTCTCAAAGAGGTTGCCCATGTCCTGAGTGCCGCAGTTGATCTCGTTGAAGGTGAGCCAGAACTTGACCTTGTCCTGATAGCGGTCGAAGACGGTCTGGCAGTACTTCTCAAAGAAGCCGATGAGCTCGCGGCTCGCCCAGCCGTTGTATTTCTCGACCAGGTGATAGGGCATCTCGTAGTGCGACAGGGTCACGAGCGGCTCGATATTGTGAGCGCGCAGGCAGTCGAAGACGCGGTCGTAGAAGGCGAGGCCGGCCTCGTTGGGCTCGGCGTCGTCACCGTTGGGGAAGATGCGGCTCCAAGAGATGGACATGCGGAACATGGTAAAGCCCATCTCGGCGAACAGCGCGATGTCCTCCTCGTAGTGATGGTAAAAGTCGATACCGTCATGGTTGGGGTAGAAGCGGTTAGGGTCGATGTCGATCGTAATCTGGCGCGGCTCCTTGTAGCTGCCACCCAAGAAGTGGTCGTCGACCGACGGACCGCGGCCGTCAACGTTCCAAGCGCCCTCAAACTGATTGGCGGCCGTGGCGCCGCCCCAATAGAAACCCTCGGGGAACTTGATGTTTGCCATGAGCATCTCCTTTGCATTGCGGGTCGATAGGCCGAGTATCGCCCACGCACGCGACAGGCAGGGGCAGGGGTGCCAAACCCGACACTTCTTTTCGCAGACGCGCGCTGCAACAGCGCTGCAGCTGAAACTTTTTGACACCGAAGGAGCGAAGACGATCCGCCCCGCGCTTACCGGCGGTATGCCGCGGGGGTGCAGCCATACTTGTCGTGAAACTTACGGTAGAAGAAGCTCATGTTTTCATAGCCCACCGCATGCGCAGCCGCCCCGGCCGTGGCGCCGCCGCGCAGAAGCTCGGCCGCACGTACCAGGCGTCGCTCCTGCACAAGCTGCCTAAAGGTCTTGCCCACATGGCGCTTGAGAAGCGCCGTCGCATAATTAGGGCTCAAGCCAAACTCCGCCGCCATCCCCTCGAGGGAGCATGCAGCGAATTCACAATCGATATAGCCAAGCATTCCCGTCACCAGGGCAGTGGGCCCCGCCGTGCCGTCCGCCGCGCCGCGCACCAGCTCGCGCTCGTAGCAATCCATGAGCTCGGCCAAAAACAGCTGAAACAGACGCAAGACGATCTCGGGACCGTTGGGGCTCGGGTCGTACAGCTCGCAGAGCATCTCCTGCATGTAGCGCCGAATCCGACGGCTCTCGCCGCAGTAAAAACGGACATGGCCCCGATGGTCCGTCTCGCTGTTGAGCGCGTTGAACAAAAACCGCGAGACCGCGCTCTCGCGCGAGAGGCTCGACTCGAGACTCCGGCGCAAAAAAGAGCGTGAAACGGTCATGCTCAGCATGATGTCGTCCTCGCCGAGCGCCGCCACGGCATGAGGGCAAAGGGCGTCGAGCAAAAGCACCTCGTTGCGGCGCAACTCGAGCCTCTCCCCCGCCACCGTCTGCGGGCAGCGCCCGCGATACACATAGCTCATCTCCACGTAATCATGCACGTGCTCGGGAACTGCATTAAAGCGCGAGTTTTTCCTTATCGTCAGGCCACGCGGCATGCCGGGCTGGGCATAGGCAAACCCTGGCTGCCCAATCTTGCGCACTGGGCATCCGTCGATTTCGACATGCTCGGTCATAATCGACCAATCAAATGCCATGCCGTCTTTATAAGCGATCTCACTGGCGCTCAGTTCGCTGAGCCTACGCTCGAGCTCGTCGATCTCCATGGCTTGCCAATCGTTGATTTAGTCATAGTTCGTCGTGATTCAGATATTAGCAGAACGCGCCGACGCGTCCATAATCTGTGCTATGCAGCAGATCGATCGAGCCAAGGAGGATCCATGACCGCGCACTATCAGCAGGTGCTCGAGGGTACATACGACAACCATGTGCTTCCGTTTTTGTGGATGAAGGGCGAGAGCCATAAGACCATTGCCGAGTATCTGGAGAAGATCGCCGGCGCCGACATCCACGAGGTCTGTCTCGAAAGCCGCCCACACCCCGATTTTTGCGGCGAGGGCTGGTGGCGCAACTTGCGCTTTGTCATTGACGAGTGCAAGCAGCTGGGCCTTAAGCTCTGGATCTTGGACGACGCGCACTTCCCCACGGGCTTTGCCAACGGCGCCGTCAAGGAGGCCGTGCCCGAGCTCCGCAAGATCGTGCTCACGCACCGCACGTTCGACATCGTGGGCCCCACGTCCGCCGCGAGCATCGCGCTCGCCAACATGCTCGACAAAACGGAGCGCTTCTACGGCGTGACATTTATGCAGGACGGCAGCCCCGTCGACGTCGCTTACCGAGTAATCGACGATGCAGACGGCAACCCCAGCCGCCTGGTCTTCGATGCACCTGCGGGCCTCACGCAGGCATGCGTGATGTTCACGAGCGGCAAGACCTCCTACAACGAGGACTACATCAATATGGTCGACCGCGCCTCGGTGGCGCAGCTCATCGATGCTGTCTACGAGCCGCATTTTGAGCATCTGGGCGATGAGTTTGGCAAGACGATCCTGGGCTTTTTCTCCGATGAGCCCGGATTTGCCAACGAGAAGGGCACCACGGGCCCCGATGGCATCTCGGACACGCTCATCGGCAAGGCCACCGCGCCCCTACCCTGGTCGGCCGAGCTTGAGCGTCGCCTACGCGCGGCACTGGGCGAGCGCTACCTGGCCGAGCTCCCGCACCTGTGGGACCGCGAGCCGACCGGCGCGCACGTACGCCACGTCTATATGGACATCGCGAGCACCCTCTATAAGGAGTGCTTCTGCGACCAGCTCGGAGACTGGTGCCGCGCGCGCGGCGTGCAGTACATCGGCCACGTTATCGAGGACAAGGACTGCCACGCGCGCCTGGGCGTGGGCGCCGGGCACTACTTCCGCGCCGTGGGCGGTCAGGACATGGCGGGCGTCGACATCGTGATCAACCAGCTGGTACCCGGCATGGACCGCGGCCTTCACAGCTACGGACGCGGCGTGTGGGACCTCGAGTTCTATAACTACGTGCTGCCCAAGCTGGGCTCCTCGGCAGCACACCTCGACCCCAAAAAGCAGGGGCGCTGCATGGCCGAGGTCTTTGGCGCATTTGGATGGCACGAAGGCCTACGCGAGATGAAGTGGATCGCCGATCATTTTTTGGTGCGCGCCGTCAATTGGTTTGTGCCGCATGCCTTTAGCATGGCCGCCTTCCCCGACTGGGACTGCCCGCCGCATTTCTATGCGCATGGCCAAAACCCCCAGTTTGCACACTTTGGGCAGCTCATGAGCTATATGAACCGTACGGCGAGCCTGCTGAGCGGCGGGCGCGCAACGACCCCGGTGGCGCTTCTCTACCATGCGGACGCCGAGTGGGCAGGCGAGGCGAACTTTATGCAGCATGCCGCCTCCGAGCTTTTGCGCGCGCAGGTCGACTTTGACATCGTGCCGGCAGAGGCATTTGAGGACGCAGGGCGCTATGCCGTTGAAATTGCCGCAGACGGTAGCGGCTTTAGCGTGAACGGCCAGGCATACCGCTGCCTGGTGATGCCCGGAGCCGAGTTTGTCGGCGGAGCCGTGCTCGACTTTGCCGCGCGTGCCGCAGCCGCAGGTGTTGCCGTGTACGCGCTGGATGAGTTGCCGAACAAGCGCTACGACGGTGACACTGCAGGCCGCGAGGGCTTTGCCTCCCTGGATGCAGCCGCGGTCGCCGACATCAAGCTCCTGGCGACCACCGAGCTCGCAGACACACTTGCCAATACCGGCATGCAGACCGTCGTTTGCGCCGAGCCCCAGTCCTGGCTGCGCGCACTGCGCTACGAGCGGGCGGGCGAGAGCTATCTGATGCTCGTCAACGAGCATCCCAAACAGGGTATCTCCACTCAGATTGCGCTTGCCGACGGCACACCCGTTGCAGGCGCGCGCCTCGACCTGCTCAACGGCACCGAGCCCGCCGCCTTTGACGGCACGCTCGAGCTGGCTCCCTACGAGAGCTGCATCGTGGTCCTTGGGGCTACAGGTTCCGTTGCTGTGGCAACCGCCGAAGACGAAGCCACATGCGTCGACGGGCCCTGGGCGGTTGCCTTCTCTGCCCCTGGCACCGATGCCTTTGACGAGTCTGTTGAGCTTGCAGACCTGCACGACCTTTCCTCGGCCGAGTTCCCCGGCAAGGCCGGCACATTCCGCTACCGGGCCTCCTTTGTCCTGGGCGAAGCGGCCAGCCGCGCTGTCATCGACCTTGGGGAGGTCTTTGAGACCGCAACCGTCACCCTCGACGGCAAATCCCTCGGCACCCGCATCTGTCCGCCTTACCGCTTTGAGGCCGGCGCGCTTTTGGCCGGTGAGCACGCGCTTACGGTTGACATCATCAACACCCTCGACCACGCCGTCCCCGACATGTTCGGCATGACCGAGCCCTCCGATCCCAGCGGCCTCTTGGGGCCCGTACGCGTGCTCGGATAGCAGCCCGAGCGCAAACAACTCGGGCAGGGCACGCCCTATGTTGAGCCCGCGCAGCGTCGAGCGGTCCGTCGTTCATAGACCGGCGGACCAAAACTCCCAGCCAAGCCGAATGTTTTATTTATCGCTATGATTGGTTTATCGCGACGCAAACGCATAGGAGCCATATGGATATCAGGCGAAAGATCACGCAGGGCAAAAGCCTCACCCCCACCGAGCAACAACTTGGGCGAACGGCCCTCGCCATGGGCGAGGATGTGCGCGGGCTTTCCATTAAGGAATTTGCCGCGTGCGCCAACGTTTCGGTCGCGAGCGTGCACCGCTTTTGCAAAAAGCTCGGCCTCAAGGGATTCAAAGACCTCAAGGTCGAGCTCATCCGCCAGGCGACCGAGGCGGGCAACCGGCGCGACGTGGACATCAACTTTCCCTTCGATGCCACCTCCACCCCTGCGCAGGTGATGGAGCGCATGGAGGGGCTCTACCAGACCACCTTGGCCGAAACGCAGGAGCTGCTCGACCCTGCACAGCTCGACCACGCCGCCAAGCTCATCATGCGCGCCGGCACCGTGGACATCTACACGGGCTCGCATAACCTGTATCCAGCGGGAATGTTCCGCGATCGCCTGCTTTCCGCCGGCAAAAGCGCGACGTGCCACGACAGCGTCGAGGCGCAGGTGCGCACGGCACTCGCCTCGGGTCCCGACCATGTGGCAATCATCATCTCCTACAGCGGCCTTGCCCCCAACCTCAAGGAGATCTTGCCGATCCTTAGCAGTCGACATGTCCCGGTCATCGTCATCGGCACGCCGTACTGTGCCCGCATTCACCCCGGCTTTGCCGCCTATCTCACGGTAAGCGACCACGAGAGCATGACGCACCGCATCACGCAATTCGCCAGCCATATCGCCGTGCAATACGTACTCGATTCGCTCTATAGCAGCTACTTTGCCAAAGATTACGCCCGCTGCTCCGAGTTCTTAGAGCGCTCGTTCCCCTACACCCGCCTGCCCGGACTCAAGTAGCGACGAGCGTGGATTTTTGGACACTCAGATAACGAGCGTGGATAATCTCCCACTTTGAGCCCGCACACAGGCCAAAACCGGGAGATTATCCACGCTCATTTTGGGTCCCCCGGGAACGCATGAGGAGGGCGGATAGACAGCCGTTATTTGCGAGGCGTCAGCGACGTAAAGAGTCCGTGTTGGTTGCAGTAAAGATATATCCTGCCGCGCCCGGTAATATGGAAGCGCGGCTGCACCGATTGCTCTGGATAGAGCTTCTTAAAGCAGATGCCGTCCATAGTCGCATATGCCACAAAGCTAATGTAGTGATCCTTGGTCATGGGATGATCGAGCGTGACGTATCAATCGTCCTCGATGCGCTCGATGGAAAAGGCGTGGTCCGCGTCCGGCTCTTCGGCCTCCTGGGGAAACATCGTGGAGCCACAGCAGCTAAAGCTGCCTTCTCCGAGCGCGTGCACAACGTTTCCGCAGATAGGGCAAACGTAAAAGACGCCTTTGAGCATATTGCCTGCACGGTTGGCGTTGGCCCGAATGTCACCAGCCAAAAGCTCAGCCACGCTTATGCCGAGTCTCTGGGCCAAAGGCTCAACGAGGGAAATGTCGGGAAGGCCGCGGCCGGATTCCCACTTGCTGACGGCTTTATCGGTCACGCCAAGGCTTTCCGCCAGGGCGCGCTGGGTGAGGCCGCGCTCTTCGCGCAGCTGCTTGATGGCATGCGCTGCCAAAAAAGTATGGGAGGCATTGGTTTGCCGTGTCTGGTTCATGGGCTGTCCAATCAAATTGAAGAAATGGAGTGAACCGGTTCGACAGTCAGTATCCATTTGAAGGCCAGGCTCGACAACCTACGCTGCGTAGACATGCGCCAATCGAACGAGCGCGGATTTTTGGACACTCATCCTGAGTAGTCATTTAAGAACGTTCCCAATGACTACTCATTTATGTCTGTCCCCAATGACTACCACGGCAACGCCGATGTTTTGGTAGCGACAGCGAAAACCCGCCAGAGCGAGCAAGGTGCCTTGAAACGAGGCGGCATTGACCTTCTGGTCATGCCGCCGAAGTTGAAAGGCAGATTGCCGCTCTGGCGGGTTTGCAGCGTCGAGCAGTTACGGCGTTTGGTAAAACGCCGTAACTAACGAGCTCCGTACTGCTCGTAGTAGGCGTCGATAGCGGTCTTGAGCTCGTCGTCGATGACGACTTTGCCGTCGATCTCGTGGTTGTAGAGGGTCTCGACGACCTCGGCCATGGAGACGATGCTCGCGACGGGGAAACCGTACTTGGCCTCGATCTCCTTCTGCGCGGTGGTCACGCCACCCTTGCCGACCTCCATGCGGTTGAGGGACACGATGAGGCCCTTGATCTCGACATCGGCAGCAGCCTTGACCTTGGGATAGGTCTCGTCGATGGACTTACCGCTGGTGGTGACGTCCTCGACCATGACCACGCGGTCGCCGTCCTGGGGCTCGTAGCCCAAAAGGTTGCCCTTGTCGGCGCCGTGGTCCTTGGCCTCCTTGCGATCGCAGCAGTACTTGACCTCCTTGCCGTACAGCTCGTGGTAGGCAATTGCGGTCACGACGGCCAGCGGAATACCCTTGTAGGCCGGTCCAAACAGCACGTCAAAGTCGTCGCCAAAGTTATCGTGGATGGCCTGGGCGTAATACTCGCCCAGCTTCTTGAGCTGACAGCCCGTCACATAGGCGCCGGCGTTCATAAAGAACGGGGACTGACGGCCGCTCTTGAGCGTAAAGCTGCCGAATTTAAGAACGTCGGACTCAACCATGAACTTGATGAACTCTTGCTTGTAAGCCTCCATGCGGGCTCCTCTCGTAATCGCGTACGTGCCTTCCAGTTTAGCGCAGGCAGGGCGCGTTGCGGGCGCGCTTTGGGGCCTCGGCATTCTGTAAAGGCTTTGTCAGGGGCAATGGTTTTCCAAACATTGGGGTTGACACGGCAAACCCCCTCATCAAGAATACGGGCGGATTGTAACGGGTACGAGATACCCAAAGCGCGCCGCGCCCGGCCTTAAGGAGGTGTGCCATGGAAGGCAGTCATAGTCGAAAAACCTGCATGTCGCCCTCGGCACGCCGCGAGGATTCCGCGCACGCATAAGCGCCAACAGCCGATCGTCAAAACCACCACAAAGGTGCCTGTCCCTTTGTGGTGGTTCGAAAGCATGACGTGAGCGACATCTAGGTTTTTTGAAGCACATACGACACGTACGCTAACTCCCTTCAACAAGGAGGACCCTATGCTGATGCTCAAAACCGCCACGGTACTCGAAGCCATCTCCAAGCGCCGCCGCACGGCGCGCCCCGCCGCTCATACCGGCATGTCCAAGAACACCATATTCGCCGCCACCCATAGCGCCGAGGACGCCCTCGTGCTGCTCGACGCCACGGCTGGCGGACTCACCGCCGAGCACGCCGCCGAGCGCCTGAGCGCGGTCGGCCCCAACACCATCGAGGCGCCGACCAAGACGCTCGCCCGCCGCATCGCCGACGCATTCATCGATCCCTTCGCCGGCATCCTCGCCGCGCTCGCACTGGTCTCGCTCTATATCGACGTGCTCGCCGTGCCCGAGCCGCAGCGCGACCCCTCCACGGTCATCGTCATCGGCATCATGCTGCTGGTATCGGGCGGCATGAAGTTTATCCAGGAAGCCCGCAGCGGCAATGCGGCCGAGGCCCTCAAGGACCTGGTCTCCAACACCTGCTGCGCTCTGCGCGACGGCGAGCGCCTCGAGATCCCCTTCGACGAGCTCGTCCCCGGCGATGTGATCCGCCTCTCTGCCGGCGATATGGTGCCGGCCGACGCCCGTATCATCACCGCGCGCGATCTGTTTGCGATCGAGTCCGCACTCACCGGCGAGAGCAACGCCGTCGAGAAGACCGCTTCCGCCGCGGTCGTCGAGGGTGCCAACGGCTCCGCGCTGCCACTCTCCGCCTGCAAGAACATCGTCTTTACCGGCACCTCCGTGCAAAACGGCACTGCAATGGCGCTTGTCGTTGCCACCGGCTCGGACACCTACCTGGGCGGCATCGCCAAGATGCTCAACGGGCACGGCGAGAAGAGCGCGTTTGACCGCGGCGTCTCGAGCGTCTCCATGCTGCTCGTACGCCTCATGCTCGTTATGGCGCCGGCCGTCTTTGCCATCAACGCCGCCACCAAGGGCAACGTCATCGACGCGCTGCTATTCGCCACGAGCGTGGCCGTGGGCATCACGCCGCAGATGCTTCCCGTCATCGTGACCACGAGCCTGTCGCAGGGCGCCAAGGACCTCGCCCGTCGCCAGGTTATCGTCAAGGAACTGCCGGCGATCCAAAACCTCGGCGCGATGGACGTCCTGTGCTGCGACAAGACCGGCACCCTCACCGAAGACCGCATCGTGCTCGAGCGCTACCTCAACACCGACGGCAACGAGGACGTGCGCGTACTGCGCCATGCGTTTTTGAACAGCTTCTTCCAGACCGGCCTCAAGAACCTTATCGACCTGGCCGTCATCGACCGCGCCGACGTGACGCCCTCGGCCACAGCACCCGGCTCCATGCTGGGCCAGAGCCTGCGCGACCGCTATACCAAGATCGACGAGGTGCCCTTCGATTTCTCGCGCCGTCGCCTGAGCGTCGTTGTCGCCGACGCCCAGGGCAAAACCCAGATGGTTACCAAGGGAGCCGCCGAGGAAATGCTCGAGATCTGCTCCTTTATCGAGGTCGATGGCGCCGCCCAGCCGCTCACCGAAGACAAGCTCGCCCAGATTCGCAAGCAGGTCGCCGGGCTCAACGCCGAGGGCCTGCGCGTGATTGCCGTGGCGCAGAAGACCAATCCGCGCTGCGTGGGCGAGTTTGGCATCGCTGACGAGTGCGACATGGTGCTGATGGGCTTTTTGGCCTTCCTCGATCCGCCCAAAGCAAGTGCCGCGGGCGCCGTCGCTACCCTCGAAGCCAAGGGCGTGGCGGTCAAGGTTCTGACCGGCGACAACGACCGTGTCGCCGCCACCGTTTGCGAGCAGATCGGCATCGACGCGAGCAACGTCTTGCTCGGCTCCGAGATCGATGCGCTCGACGACGCCGAGCTTGCCGAACGCGCCGAGAACACCCACCTCTTCGCCAAGCTCTCGCCGCTGCAGAAGGCGCGTCTGGTGCGCGTCATGCGTGAGCTGCTCGACCACACCGTGGGCTTTATGGGCGACGGCATCAACGACGCCGCCGCCATGCGTGCGAGCGACTGCGGCATCTCGGTCGATTCGGCCGTCGACATCGCCAAGGAATCCGCCGATATCATCTTGCTCCAGAAAGACCTGGGCGTGCTCGAGCGCGGCATCATCGAAGGCCGCCGCACCTACGGCAACCTGCTCAAGTACCTCAAGACCACGGTGAGCTCCAACTTTGGCAACGTGCTATCCGTGACCGTCGCGAGCCTGTTCTTGCCATTCTTGCCCATGAGCGCTCTGCAGTTGGTGCTGCTGTCGCTGGTCTACGAGATCGTGTGCATCGCGCTGCCGTGGGACACCGTCGACGACGCCTGGACTGCCCGTCCGCGTGCTTGGGACGCCGCGTCCATCAAGGGCTTTATGCTCGAGCTGGGCCCCGTGAGCTCACTGTTTGATATCGCGACTTTCGCCGCGCTCTTCTTTGTGGTGTGCCCCGCCGCCGTGGGCGCAAGCTGGGCAGAGCTTGCCGCTATAGGCGACGTCGCAGGCATGGCGGCCTTTACGGCGCTCTTCCAGAGCGGTTGGTTTGTCGAGTCCATGTGGTCGCAGACGCTCGTGGTCCACATGCTGCGCTCCCCGCGCCTGCCACGCCCGCGCGACCACGCCGCGCCCGCGCTGTGCCTCCTCACCGTGCTGGGCCTGGTGCTCGTCACCTGGCTGCCGGCAAGCCCCATCGCCGATGCGCTGGGTCTCATGCCGCTGCCGCCAATCTTCTTCGCGCTGCTCATCGGCATTGTCGCCGCCTACATCGCGCTCACCCAACTGGCCAAGCGCCGCTACATCGCCCGCCACGGCGAGCTGCTGTAACGCACGAGTTGTGACGCTCGACCCATCAGGCGGTCAAAAAGTCCCGCCTCAAGTTAAACCACTCATTTAAGTACGTCCCCAATGAGTGCGGCGGAATGGCTCCCCTTGACAGCTTAAAGCCGTCATGCAGGAACCATTCCGTCGCAGCCTTATGAAAGGGACTGGGTTGTAAATGTTGGAGAAGAGCCGTTAGCGCCCAGGGGTCAGGATCACCAGGGCGTCGTGCTCAAAGGGATGCTGAGCCACGCGCACGGTGCCGTCACCGTTGTCGCGAACGGGCAGCTTGGCGACGCGCTTGTCTTCCATGTCGAGAACCGTCGCCGTCCAGCCACGCGCGCCGTCGAGCTTAAACTTGAGCGCCGTGGTGCGCGGCAGGTACGTGACGACGCGATCGCCAACGCGCGCCACACGAATGGCCTCGCGCGCGTCATCGAGGAGCTCCTGCGCCGGAACCACGGCAAGTGCGTCGTCGCCAGCCGTAGCACCCAGGCCGGCAAGCACATGCTCGATCGCGCCAAAGTCCCAAACGCCCGCAAACTGCAGACACTCCTGCCAGCGGAACGGCATATCGAAGCCCTCGCCCAGCACCGAGCCCTGGCTCTTGCTAGTCTGCCAGTTCCAAACACCGTGCGCGCCATAGGTCACACCCGCGCTGGCGCCGGCAAGGATCGACGACCACACACTCGCGCGGCAGTCCTGCGCGGTGAAGCGCCAGTACACATTGCGCGACGCACCCATCTGCTCGTAACAAGGCTCAGAGTTGACCATCGGCTTTTTGGGATAGTTGGCGATAAAGTCCTGCGGCAAGTGCCAAGCCTCGGGCTGGCCCTCGTAGTTGTGGCCGGGCTGGAACATGTAGAAGTCCAAGCGGTCCAGGTACCGTGCCGGGATGGTGCGGTTGCCGCGGTTGATATGCATGGTGCGCAACGCCTCGGGCGCGCGATTGACGACTTCGTCGAGGGCATCCTCGTAATAGGCGATCGCCTCGTCGCTGGTAAAGTCGGTATCGCCCGTCACCACGTAAACGGGGTCGAACTCACCCAGGTTCTCGACGACACGGGCAACGTGGGCACGGACCTCCTCGCGCGGCATAACCTCGGCACCGCAATGCTCGGCAATCTTGGCGCCCCAGGTACCGGGCACGTAGTTGCACCACATAAGCACGAGTGCCGGACGAATGCCGTGCTCGACGGCAGCGCGACACATGGCGGCGGCACGATCCCAGTACGCTTGGTTGGGTCGGGACCAATCAAAATGCACGCCATCCTCGCTGGCATAGGGCCAAATGCCCAGATCGGGGCAGCAGCGATCCCACTGCGGCAGCGTGTTGATCTGCAGCACGTTCATGCCCTGCTCGGCGCGACGGGTCAGATAGTAGTCCCAATCGGCCTCGGCAATGCTCGTAAACGCGCTCCAGCACGTATCGGCAAACCAAAAGAACGGTTTGCCCTCGCACAAAAAGCCATCCTGGCGACCGTTGACGGTCAGCGTTCCCAAACTCATCTGCATGTCCTTTCGTTCGATAAAGGATTTGCGAACCGCCGGAAACTTTCGCGGTAACCCCGCGCGAAAGCACCTGGCGCTTAGCATGCCCCGGCGAGTAGGCGCCACGCGCCCCCAATCAGTCTACCTTGTAAGAAGGGCCCCGCCGGGCTTGCGCCTGACGGGGCCCTGTCGTGTAGGTAAGGTCGTATGCGTCCGAATGGTTTGGCCTTAGGCCTCCATCTCGGCGAGCTCCTCCTTGGAGAAGCCAGTGGCAAAGACGACGGCAGCTGCGATGACAAAGGAGATTGCCATACCGACGATAGCCCAGACGGTGTTCATCTGGCCACCCTGCAGGTAGTTGGTGAAGACCAGGAAGTTGGAGGCACCACCGGCCAGGTAGTAGGTAACACCCATGAGGCCGGAGAACACGGCGCCGATGGCACCGCCGATGAACATGCCGAGCATGGTGCGACGGAAGCGCATGAGGATACCGAAGAGCGCGGGCTCGGTGACGCCACCGGCGATAGCAGAGATGACGTAACCGATGGCGAGAGACTTCTCGTCGGGGTTCTTCATCTTGAGGAAGGCACCGAAGGCGCAGCCCCAGACGGCGGCCATAGCGCAGTTGGTGGAAACGAAGACGAAGGGATCGTAACCGGCAGCGATGATCTGAACCTGGGCGAGCAGGATGACGGGCATGTGCATGCCGCAGACCACGAAGAGCTGCCAGAAGGCGCCGAGGACGGCCATGACGATCAGAATACCGATGCCGCCAAGGTCAGCAAGGCCGAAGAGCGCGTTAGCGATCAGCGTACCGATCTCGTTGCCGATGGGGGCGAGGACGATGAAGGCGATGGGGATGGTAACGATCATGGTGCAAAACGGCGTGAAGACCGTGGAGAGCACGTCGGGCATGACCTTCTTAAAGAACTTCTCGACGAAGTAGAGGACAGGCACCGAAAGGATGATCGGCAGGACGGACTGCTGATAGTTGGCAGCAGCGATCTGGATGCCGTAGACGGAGATGATGCCGCCACCCTCCTGCGTGGCAGCCGTCACAACGGACGGAGCCATGAGGGCGCCACCGAGCAGCATGCCGAGCACGGGGCTGGCGCCGAGCTTCTTAGCCGCGGCATAACCCAGGTAGATGGGGATAAAGGTGAACGTGGCCTCGTACAGCGTGGTGTAGAGGAACGTATAGGTCGGGTCGTCGGCCGAGAGCACACCGAGCATGGTGGGGCCGAGGACGGCCGCGATGGTACGGAACAGACCGCCGGCCATGAGCAGCGGGATGAGCTGGGTCATGGAGCCCGACAGATAGTCGAGGATGATATTGGGGAGGTTCTTGAGCTCGAACTTCTCCTTGGGAGCGTCGAGGTTCTCGTTGACGGCCTCACCCTGCTTGACGCCGGAGATGGCGACGAACTCGGCGAGCACCTTGGGCACGTTCTGGCCAATGATGACCTGGAGCTGGCTGCCGGCGAACTGGCAACCCAGAACGCCCTTGACCTTCTTGATCTTCTCCACGTCGGCCTTGCTGTTATCCTTGAGCGTCAGACGCAGGCGCGTCATGCAGTTGGTGGCAACGGAAACATTCTCCGCGCCGCCCACGAGCTCGAGGACATCGGTGGCAATCTGCTTGTTATCTACTGCCATGGGACCCCTCCCCATATCTTCGTGTGCCAGCCCCCTTGGGCTTAGGCACGCCTTTGGCCCGGCGACTATAACCCCTTACGGTTGCCGGACCCTTGGATACGCTTTTGTAAACAAGGTGTTTACTGAACGTTTACAGGCTTTAGTTTACACGGAGCGCCTCATTTGTGGCAATTTTGCCGTCTGAAGTCCGGTGAACGGTAGGAAATCGGGGGTGAGCGTATTTAAATGGCAGAAGATGGTCTCTTTGGCCATCTATTCATATATAGCTCTTTACGTGGGCTTTTATTTTGATAAACACCTCGCTGACCTGTTACCTCATCAGCAGAAGCCCTGCTAGAAGTTAGTAAACATATGTTTAGTGGTTCATTGCGTGTTCAGTTTTGCCGTTTACCGAATTTATCTGCTTGTTCTGCAATTCTGGATTAAACTAAACATGTTTAGATTGTATTGCCGCTTATGTTTCGTGTTGGCGGCGCAAGGGAGGCAGCTCATGGAACTCAGATCGTGCACCTACGCAACCGTCACCACCTTGGGCGACTTTGGCCCCTGGATCAGCAAGGTCGTACTCGACCTGCCCTGCACCGTGCGCGCCAACGACATCGACACGAACACCTTCCATATATATGTAGAGCGTCACGAGCGCTCGGGCGAGGTTCTGATGCGCAAGGAGCGCGGCGCCGACCATGCCGTTCCCTCCGCGGGTTACATCGACATTCTCGCCGCATATCCGTGCGACGAGAACGGACGTAAGCTCGCCGTGGGCACCCATGTGGCGCTCGAGGTCGCCGAGCAGCGCCTGACCAAGACCATCGAAGGCGGCGTCATGGGCTCGCGCATGCTCGATGACCAGCTGCGCATCACGCAGCTCACAGCTCTTCCCGGCAACGACGGCGACGATCCCACCTGCGGCCTGGTCTTCGACACCTGCCGTGGCGATATCTGCCCCGCGCTCAAAGGCTGGAGCAACACCACACAAAAGACCGCCGTCGACGGCATCGCGCTCGAATACGGCTTCTTTGAGCCCAGCTTTAAGGCCGAGGACTCAGCATGCTTCAACCCCTTTGCGCCCGAGGCAACGGTTGTGCCCCAAAAGGCCCCGCTCGTGGTGTATCTGCACGGCGCCGGCGAGGGCAAGGGCACCACGCAAGGCGAAGGCGCCACGCGTGCCTATATCGGCAACCGCGTCACAGCCATTAGCCAGGCGCAGATCCAGCGCTACTTTGGCGGCTTCGCCTGGGTGCTCGTGCCGCAGTCGCCCACGTTTTGGATGGACAACGGCGTCGAGCAGCTCGGTCACTCCAACCAGAGCATCTACTCCCCCGTGCTCAAGGCGCTTATCGACGAGTTTGTCGCCGAGTATGCCGACCGCATCGACACCGACCGCATCGTGGTCGCCGGCCTTTCCAACGGCGGCTTTATGACCCTGCGCCTGTGCGCCGACTACCCCGATTTTTTCGCCGCGGGCCTTCCCTGCTGCGCCCCGTGGTACAACGCCACGGACGAGGACGTAGCCGCGCTCGCCAAGACGCCGCTGTGGTTTACGCACTCCAAGGGCGACGAGCTCGTGCCGCCGCAACAGACCGTGCTGCCGCTCACGGCGCGTCTGCGCGATGCCGGCGCCAACGTGCACCTCACCTACTTTAGCCATGTCGAAGACCTGACCGGCGTGTATCGCGAAGCCGACGGCTCGGCCAAAAAGACGTTCAACCATGGCGTGTGGATCCACCAATTCAACGACCTGTGTTATCAAGACTTCGACGGGGGCAACGTACTCATCGACGGCGAGCCGGTGGGCTGCTGGGAGTGGTCGGCCAGGGTCGACCGCTAAGCCCTCCCATCGCGGGGACCGGGGTTTAGTCTCGCAAACGTCCTCGGGCATGCATGGGCTGGCGCTTTGCGCTTCGCGCTGCGCCTGCCCATGCCCCCTGCGGAATGTTTGCAAGACTAAGCCCCGGTCCCCGCTGCGTTGCCATTGTCGTTGGCCCTGGCCGGGCGCTTCCGGCAGCACGCCGGGTCGGTGGCGATGAGGGGTGTGGGCCCGTCTTGCCTTGCGCGTAACTGGCTGAATTTTTTTGGTTGGAGCTGTTCCTATGTCTCAAAATTTGACTCGGGTGATTGTTACTACCGATATGGAAGTCGATGATATGAACTCTCTTGTTCATTTGGCTCTGTATCTTAACTTGCTTGATGTTCAGGCTGTGGTGTACACGGCTTCGCAGTATCACTTTCTTGGCGATGGCATCCATACGCTGGGTGAGGTGAATCCGCATTGGCGGACTAAGGGGCGTCGCTCTTATGAGTGGGCCGTTGTGCCGCATGAGCCCGACCCGCTGGCCGGCGAGCTTCGTGAGTATCGGCCGTTTCCCGAGCATTGGATCGAAAATCTTTGGAGCAATGAGTACGCCCAGGCTTGGCCGCAGCTACAGGCCAATGCCATCGCCGCCGATGAGCCGCCGTTTCCTACGCCGGCTCAGATGATTGAGCGCACGTTTGTGGGAAACGTTGCTTTTGAGGGTGACGTGACTGAGGAGACTGAAGGGTCGCGCGTCATCGCCGATGCCATCATGGATGACGACCCCCGCACGCTGTGGCTGCTCAGCTGGGGTGGTATGAATACGATCGTTCGTGCCCTCATGAGTATTGCCGAGCGTCATCGTGCCACGCCCGAGTGGCCCGCCGTGCAGCAGCGGGTCTATCAGAAGGTGCGCGTGATGGGCGTTGCCGGTGGCGTGGGACAGGACAACTCGTGGCTCGACCATGGGCGTGAGCTCTTTCCCGAGCTCATCTTTTGGCGGGTGCCCTATATGTATGGAAACTATTTCGACGCCAAGATGGCTCAGCCCGATACGCTGCCGCTGTTTAAGGCTCCCTGGCCTGCGCAGAACCTCACTCAGGGCAACGGCCCCCTCATGGCACGCTATATGCTCTATGGCGATGGTAAGGTCTACGAAAACGAACCCGAGCGCTTTCAGTTTGGCGAGCATGCCCGCCTGGATTGGGGCCTGGACGGTATGCCCGCGGTGCAGTTTGAGCGCGGCGACTTTATGGCCGAAGGCGACAGCATGACCTATATTCCGCTGCTGCCGTTTGGCCTGCGCGGCATCGACGACCGCGACTTCGATACGCTGCTGGGCCGCATGTTTCTTGATGGACACCCCGATGCGAGCGCGCCCGCCGGTTTTGCCGCCCTCGGCACGCCCGCAGACGACAATCTCAATCCCTACCTGCGCGCCTATCAGGAAGACTTTGCCGTCCGCGCGCAATGGTGCGCCCATGATCCGGCCATCTGCTCGCATCCGGCACATGTTGTCGAGGTCACGGCCGACCGCAGCGCCGCAGCCGGCGAGCGCGTCGCCCTTGCAGCGACCATCGTCGACCCCGATGGCAAGGGCTTCGATGCGCATTGGGATGTGGCCGTAGACCCATCGAGCTATGCAGGCGTCCAGGATCTGTCGATGTGGCAAGAATGCACGGTAGACACCGCTTTCATCGTGCCCGCCGACGCGCAGCCCGGTGACCGCTTCGTGCTCACCCTTACCGTGCAGACGCGCGCCGAGCGCCCCTGCACCCGCTACGCCCAGGTTGCCGTGACCGTGGCGTAGCAAGGGCAACGCCCACATTCGACAAAGAGTGTCCCCCAGGCGCCAAACGAGCGAGCGGGCACTCATTGGGGACGTACTTAAATGAGTAGTTTCACTCATTTAAGTACGTCCCCAATGAGTAAAGTGCGTCCCCAATGAGTAGGAAAAATGGGCCATGTGTCCCAGTTGTGGAGACTCGTTGAGCCGTCTGGGTATCGTGAAAGATCGCGCGCTCGCCCATCATCAAAAGTGACACACGCTACCTGTTGATGGGAGGCAGCCATGGGCTTCTTTGACAAAATGTTCGAGAAGAAAGAGTGCGCGATTTGCGGTACCGAGCTGGGACTTCTCGGCAAGACCAAAATCAACGAAGGTTACCTGTGCAAAGAGTGCGCCGGCAAACTCTCCCCCTACTTTCACGGCTATCGCTCCAGCACCGCGGACGATATACGCGAGCAACTCGCCTACCGCGAGGCCAACGCCGAGCGCCTGGCCTCGTTCAACCCCACGCGCACGCTTTCTGCCGGGCGAACCAACATCATGCTCGACGAAGACGCGGGCCTGCTGATTATCACTTCGCAGAGCCGCTGGCGCGACGCCAATCCCGACATCATCGAGTTCTCACAGGTACTCGGCTGCGATATGGACATCGACGAGCATCGCACCGAGATCTATCGCGAGACCAAGGACGGCGAGCGCGAGAGCTACAACCCGCCGCGCTACGACCTGGATTACGACTTTAATCTAACCATCCACGTCAACACGCCGTACTTTACCGAGATCAACCTGCGCGTGAACGACTCCACCATCGATCAGCGCGGGTCCATCGAGTACCGCGAGGCCAAGCGCCAGGCAACCGAAGTCCGCGATGCGTTGGTACAGCTGCGCCAGGAAACGCGCGACAGCGTCGTGGCCGCCAAGGCCCCCAAGACCGCGGTCACCTGCCCCTTCTGCGGAGCCACCACCATTCCCGATGCCAGTGGGCGCTGCGAATACTGCGGCGGCGCAATCGGCGCATAGCCCCCGGCACGGAAAGGACCGATCATGGCCTTCGAGAGCGTCAACTATCAGTGCCCCGCGTGTGGCGGCCCCCTTCACTTTGCCAGTGCCGAGCAAAAGCTCGTCTGTGACTACTGCGATTCTCGTTTTGAAGTCGAAGAAGTCGAGGCCCTCTATCGCGAGCGCCAGGACAAGGCAGATGCCAAAGCCGATGCCGCAGCCGCGGCCCCCAAGCCTGCTGTCGACGATGCCGTGCAGGAGCTGGCTCAAAACGCCGGCTACATCTGCTCGTCGTGCGGTGCCGAGCTGGTCTCGGACGGCACCGTCGCCGTTACCACCTGTCCATACTGCGGCAACTCTGCCGTGGCACCCGGCCAGCTCTCGGGCGACTTCTCACCCGACCTGGTGATTCCGTTTAAGCTCGGGCGCGACGATGTCATGGCCGCGCTCAAGGAACACTACAAGGGCAAGATCTTGCTGCCCAAGAGCTTTGTCACCGGCAACCATATCGACGAAGTCCAAGGTGTCTACGTGCCGTTTTGGCTCTACGGCGCCCGCGTTGACGGCGAACTGTACTTTGACGCGACCAACGAGACCGTAACCGAGGAATCCGATCGCACCGTCACGATCACCGACCACTACGACGCCTACCGTAAAGGCAATATCTCGTTTGAGCGCGTGCCCGTCGACGGATCGTCCAAGATGCCCGACGGCCACATGGACGCCATCGAGCCGTTTGACTACGGCGCGCTGCGCCCGTTTTCGGTCGCGTATATGCCCGGCTACATCGCCAACCGCTACGACGAGGACTGCGAAACCTGCAAGGCGCGCGCCGAGCGCCGCATGGAGGAGAGCACGATCTCGGCCCTGCGCGAGACCGTCGTCGACGAATATGACGACGCCACGGTCGAAAGCAAGCAGCTCGACTACACCTGGGAAGAAAGCGATTATGCCCTGTTCCCCGTGTGGATGCTCTCTACCTCGTGGAACGGCAAGGGTTATCTGTTTGCCATGAACGGCCAGACCGGTCGCATGGTCGGCGAGCTCCCTTGTTCCAAGCCCAAGCTCGCCATTGCCTCGGTGCTGTTCTTTGTGATCGGATTTGCCCTCTCCCAGATCCTCTTCATGGGTGAGAACGCCTTCAATCCGGATTACCTCACCTTTGATGTCGAGGGCATCCTCATCAACATCATCGCGCCACTGATCATCGTGATTATCGGAGACGTGCTGCTGGTAGGCCAGCTCAAGACAGCCAACGAGGCCACCCACGCCGATTGCTACTGCGGAGACCTCGACCTGACCGAGAAGCACGACACCTTCAGCCATACCGAGACCTTGGTCGTCATGAAGGACAACAAAGACGATTAACCATTCTGACCAATACCACCCGGCCTTTGACGAGAAAGGAAGATCACCATGGGACTCTTGAAAGCTGGATTGGGAGCTGCCGGCGGCGTCATGGCCGACCAGTGGAAGGAATTTATCTATTGCGAATCGATGCCCGCTGACGTCTTGGCGTGCAAGGGCAGCAAGCGCACCGGCGGCCGCAGCTCCAACACGCGCGGCGAGGACAACGTCATCTCCAACGGCTCCGTCATCGCCGTCAACGACGGCCAGGGCATGCTCGTGGTGCAAAACGGCAAGATCATCGAAGTCGCGCTGGAGCCCGGCGAGTTTGTCTTTGACACTGGCAGCGAGCCGAGCGTCTTTAGCGGCAACCTAGGCGATTCCATCAAGGAGACCTTCGCCAATATCGGCAGCCGCTTTACCTTTGGCGGCGACGCGGGCAAAGACCAGCGCGTGTACTTCATCAACACCAAGGAGATCATCGGCAACAAGTACGGCACCGCCTCGCCTGTGCCCTTCCGCGTGGTCGACAACAACATTGGTCTGGACGTCGACATCTCCGTGCGATGCAACGGCGAGTATTCGTACCGCATCACCAACCCGCTGCTGTTCTACACCAACGTATGCGGCAACGTGACCGATAGCTACACGCGCGACAAGATCGACAGCCAGCTTAAGTCCGAGCTGCTCACCGCCCTGCAGCCCGCCTTCGCCAAGATCTCGGAGATGGGCATCCGCTACAGCGCCATCCCCGGCCACACCACCGAGCTCGCCCGCGCGCTCAACGAGGTTCTCTCTGCCGACTGGCGTGACCTGCGCGGTGTCGAGATCGTGAGCTTTGGCGTCAACTCCATCGCCGCCTCGCAAGAGGACGAGCAGATGATCAAGGACCTGCAGAAAGCCGCAGTCATGCGCGATCCCACCATGGCGGCAGCCAACATTGCCAGCGCCCAGAGCGACGCAATGCGCGCGGCAGCCGCCAATCCCAACGGCGCGATGGCAGGCTTTATGGGCATGGGCATGGCAGGTGGCATGGGCGGCATGAACGCCAGCCAGCTGTTCGCCGCCGGCCAGGCACAGCAGCAGGCCGCCCCGCAACCGGCTCCGGCACCCGCTCCCGCACCGGCTCCTGCCGCTGCCCCCGCGGCCGGCACATGGACCTGCAGCTGCGGCGCCACCAACACCGGCAAGTTCTGCTCCGAGTGCGGCAGTCCCGCACCCGCCCCGGCACCGGCCAAGTGGTTCTGCCCCAACTGCGGCAGCGAAAACGGCGGCAAGTTCTGCAGCAACTGCGGAACGCCCAGGCCCTAGCCCCTCTATCTGGTAATTGGCGGGGGATCCGCCACCCCCGCATTTGCTTCTATGGGTTTCGTTCGATAAAGGAGGACACCATGAAGACAACGTTCAAAAAGCCCGTACTCGCATTTCTGACATGCGTCCTTGCGCTCGCCTTTGCCCTGACGGGCTGCAGCGGCGGCGGCAAAGACCCCAAGGCTAACTTCGTCGGCAGCTGGGAACTCTCGGGTGGAACCCTGGAGGGCGAAGAACTGACCGATGAGTACATGAAGATGCTCGAGGATTGGGGTGTGCCCTGCGTCCTGATTCTCGATGAGGACGGTACAGGTGCCCTCGACCTGTTCCTTGAAGTCGTCGACCTTAAATGGGAGGCAAAGGACGCCACCACCGTAACCATCACCGCCGAAGACGAGTCGCATGACATGAAGCTCAAGGACGGCAAGCTCATCCTCGAAGAGGATGATGGCAATCTTGTCTTTACCAAGTCCGACAAGGACCTGTCCGGCACGGTGAAGAAGGATCGCGAGGCGGCCGAGAAGGAAGAAGAGATCGACGAGGCCGTCGAAGACGACACGTCCAGAAGATTGAAATCTCCCCCGCCGTCACCGTTGCCGATGACGACCTGTGCACCATCACCATCACCGAGAAGTTCAAGGACGAGTGGGGCGACATCGGTTTTGTCGTCAACATCACCAACAAGAGCGACAAGGACCTGACCTTCTACGCTCCTTCCGGCAAGACCAACGTCAACGGCACCATGAAGGAACCCTGGTTCTCGGCTCACCTGATGCCCGGCACCAACGCCACTGAGGAATTCACGTTCTCGAACGGCACGCTCGATAGCCTTGACGACCTGGTCAATACGACCATCGGCATCGACGCCTACCTGACCGATTCCTACGAGGACGTCGCCTCCTACAGCGCAACCATCGCGTAGCGGCACGTAACATCAGCCGCGGATTGGCGGACACATCCGCGCACATGCCAGGCGGGGCCGCAGGAGATAATCCTGCGGCCCCGCCGCTTTATGCCGACAGCACTGCCCATACAAGCAGGCCGCCCGCCGTTTTTAGATGCAAAACGGCGGGCGGCCTATCTTTACGGCGCCAGAACACGGATGAGCGCACCGACTACGGGCGCTCCATATTGGGAACGATGCTGCCCTCGGTCACCGCATGTACGGCCAGGCGCATGATGTTGTCGTAACCGGTCTTGTTGAGGATCTCCGAGATGCGGCGCTTGATGGTGCCCTCGCTCATAAACAACTCGGCCGCGATCTCGCGACGACTTTTGCCCTCGCAGGCAAGGCGCAAAATCGACAGCTCGACATCGTCAAGGGCCGCCGTGCCCGAGAAAATGCTCTCGGGCGGCTTGGGAAACGTACAGTAGCCCGCCAGCGTGGAACGCATCACGGCGAACAGTTCGTCGATGCCGACGTTCTTGTACACAAAGCTATCGACGCCCGCCTCGCGAGCCTGATCGACAAAGGTGATCTCGGGCATGCCGGTCATGATGATGACGCGACACTCGGGCAGCTCCTCTTTAATACGCGCCGCCGCCACGATGCCGTTTGAATCGTGTTCGGTGCACACGTCCATCAGTATCATGTCCGGGCGCTCCTTGAGCGCGACACCCAAGGCCTCGGAGGCATCGGCGATCGCGGCGACGATGGTCATATCGGGCTGGTCGCCAACGGAGCGCGCGAGGCTCTCGCGCAGAATGGCCTGGTCTTCGACTATAAGGACGCGGATCATGAGCTTCTCCTTTGGGACGTGTCGTTGGCGTTAAGCGGAATGGATACCGCAAGCGTAAAGGGCGGGGCGGCGTGGACCTCTAGGCTGCCACCCAGATCTTGCGCGACATGCCTCATACCTGGGATACCCGTTCCCTCGCGATACGATACGGGGGCAGGCGCGCCATCGTTAGAAACGGTCATCCGCGCAACAGCGCCGTCTTCCGACGTCTCCTGCCACAGGCGCACATGGACCTGATGGGCCTGTGCATGCTTGGTGGCGTTGGTCGAGGCTTCGCGGATAATCTGCAAAAATGCGGCGGCGACACGCGCGTCGCTTGGCAGCTCTCCCTCCACATCGATCTGCACGCTCACCAGGCCAAAGGCATGGACGATATCGCCCAGTTGCTCTGCCGGTTCGGTGTCACCCCTGCTATGCAAGTCGGCGGCAATCGAGCGCAGCAGCGGATCGATCTGCTCGAGCGACTCGTCATCCAGGCGCCCCTCCTCAAGATAACGATGGAGGATGGACAGGCGCTGACCGATCACATCGTGCACACGGGCGCGCATACGCAGATAGGCCGCATTGTCAGCAACTTTTTTGACTTCTTCGATCTGGGCTTGGAGCTCTTGGCCCGCAAGCTCAAGCAGGTGGTTGGCTTGCGCCAGGCGATCATGAGCATGCGCATACTCTGTTACATCCAGGCCGATAATGCGCTCGAAGAGGCGGCCCGAAACCATAACGTCATCGTGCACAAACAAGCGAATCTCGGCGGGAGAAACCTCGACCACAACGCGCGCCTCACCAAAGCGGTCCAGATTAATGCGCACGCGGTTCTTGCTGCTTTCGGGCATTTGCATGCTGAGTTTGCGCAGGTCGTTCCACGTACCGCTCATATCGCCTAGGTCGGTGGGCATATGAAGCTCCACCAGGTTTTTTCGCATGCAGCGGTTCATGAGCAGCGGACGGCCCCTCGGGTCCAGATACAGGATGCCCACGGGAATCACGTTGATGGTTTCGATCGTCGAGAACGTAGTGATATCTTCCTGGCGGTTACGGACGTCCATCAAGAGCGCCGCGATGGAGCGGAACAGGAAGAACGCTCCCTCCGCGATAAGGACAAGGGCCCACGCCGAGCCCACGGCAAAAACCACCGGCGGTGTAACGGCGACAACAAGCAGCAGCTCGGCCAGCATGACGGGGCGACGATAGTGCACCATAAGCAACACGCCATAGGCAAAGATCGCGGCATTGAGCCACAGCACTCCGCCCATTGCCCTGGCGCAAACGTCAAGCGGCGCCACCAGATACGAGCCAGACGACGCGAATAAGATGAGCACCGAAATCATCAGGTGAAGCACAAGGCTCGCCTCGTAGGCGCAAATCACCTTACGGTTATAGGACGAGCGGCGCGATGCGATGAGCGGGACGTGGATCATCTGCAGACACGCAGCCAGGGCAAAGACAACATCGAGCGCAACGATTTGGGGAAGGATGAGCGAAATCTGCATCGTCACTCACCCGCCCTCGGCATCAAAACGATCATGCGCAGCTGGCCGGGCTCGCCCTCAAGGCGGTATGCCACGTTGCGCCCCTGCAGCGCACTTTCGAGTTCATGGGCGGCCGGTGTCTGAGACAAGTCTTCCTCATCGTTGGAGAAAAGCGTAGCGCGCAGCTCGACACTGCACGAGTCATGGTCGCCCAAGTGATACATAAGCGCCGGATGGTCGGTGGTGTAGGCAAAAAACGCAAAATCATACACGCAGTCGTACAGGGCGCTTACCGTACTGGCGTGCATGGGGCGTCGTATGGCGATAATCGAGGCGCAATCGACATCGACGGTGCGCAGGTCGCTTGCGAGCTCGTTGGCAATGAGCTGGATGCGGTCGCGGTCAAAGCCGCTCTCCCCGTGCTGCGCCAGCGTGAGCGACCCCTTGCGCTTGCAATAGGCGACGAGCATCTTGGCGCGCTGTAGCATGCGGTAACGCTCGTGAGAAGACGCTTCGTCGGTCAACGGCGGCAGCGAGCTCAGCAGGTCGTACATCCCTTCGAGCGCGCGGGCAAGCGCCTGGTCCACGTCTTGGACCAGCAAGGTCTCGGCCTCTTGATCTGCCAGGTGCGTCTTAAGGTCGTAGTCGGCGGCGAGCAGCTCGTTTTGACGCTGCAGCTCCATGCGACGATGCGCCAGCTCACGGTTAAGCTCGTTGAGCTCCGACACGTCTTGGGCAAGCAGGGCCGATCCGCCCAGCAGTGGAAAGGCACGATACATCACATCGGAATCGGACACCACAGCAAAGGCATGGGCGCGGCCGTGCTCCTGGGCCCACAACTCCTCGCGCACGCCTACCGGCATTGGCTTTGACACCGGCGTGGCATAGACCTCCTGCAGGTCGCGCGTTAGAACTTTGAGGTCGAGCGGCAAGGTGTCGAAGATGCCGGCGATGTCGTGATACGACGGAATGACACCGCAATCGAGACAGATTTCCATCGCCACCACGCACAGGACGCAATAGACGAGCGAAAAGTTGAGCCTCCATGCCCAGGGCACGCGCAGAGCATACGAGATGGCAAAGAATGCGCCACCCAGTAGTACGAGCGCCGCCGTGCCCGAGAAACGCTGGATGCGAAAGGACGAGGACCGACCAACCAGGATAAAAAAGGCCACAAAGTTAAAGGCCGTCCACACGAGGACGGCGAAATAACCCCAGCCGTATGTGTAATCGTTGCTCCAGGTGTCGCTTGTACGGTCAAAGCGGAAGACCTGCTGGTGAAAATCGTTGGTGAGCACAAATCCGATAAGCAGGATGGCCACAATCCACAGCGCAGCGCAGTAGCGGCGACCCAGGCGGTGCTGTTCCACGCCCGCGAGGCGCAGGCCGCACAGCTGGTAGAGCAGCGGAATGATCGTCATGGGCACGTAGTACAGGTACCACAGCACGGTGGCATAGAACGGCGTGAACGACTTGTATTTGAGGATTACCTCGATCATCCAGAGGGCGCAGATAGTGGCAACGGCAACAAGGCGGCGGCGCAAGACGTAGTCCAGGCAGCGCAGGTACGCCAACACACCCCAGATTGAAAAGGCGATTGCGGCAACAAGCAACGGAAGAGAGCTCGAGTGGACGAGCGCATCCACGACCTCTTCGGACACCTCGCTATAGGCGGGCACGACGTTAGAAAGTTTGGGGTCGAAGGCGAACAGCGCCGGCAAAACTGCCAAAAGCATGAGGAACAGCGCGGTGATGGCGCCGGCGATAGCAAAGACGCGGTGACGGTACACCTGATGTGTTATGCCAACAAGGAATCGCGGCATGGCGAAGAGCCTGCCGCCCCTAGGATCCGCTACGGGCGCGGATCGGGCGGCCGCGTGGCCAATATGTCGCTCGCGGGTACCCATAGTGCTTTTAGTGTACCGACAGGCAGGCCCAAAAAGCGGGCCACATGTCCCAAAATCCGCAGACGGCAGGGAGTGTCCCCAGCGACTAATCATTTAAGTACGTCCCCAATGACTACCAATGACGAGAGTGGATAATCTCCCACTTTGAGCCCGCAGACAGGCAAAAAACGGGAGATTATCCACTCTCATTCTGCGGGCACTCATTTAAGTACGTCCCCAATGAGTGCTTTTTTGACAAAGCGCCCGGCGAGCACAAGCTGCTCGCCGGGCGCTTTAGTTAGGAAGCTGTGGTTGTTGGGAAAACCTTAGGCCAGGTCCTCGCCGTTCGTCTCGATGACGTGTTTATACCAATCGAAGCTCTTCTTTTTGGAACGCTTGAGGGTGCCGTTGCCTGCGTCGTCGCGGTCCACGTAGATAAAGCCATAGCGCTTGGACATCTCGCCCGTGCCGGCAGACACCAGGTCGATCGGGCCCCAGGTGGTGTAGCCCAGCAGGTCAACGCCGTCCTCGGTCACCGCATCGCGCATCGCGGCGATGTGCTGGCGCAGGTAGTCGATACGGTAGTCGTCGTTGATGGAGCCATCCTCCTCGACAACATCCTTGGCGCCCAGACCGTTCTCGACCACAAACAGCGGCTTCTGATAGCGGTCGTACAGGTCGTTGAGGGTAATGCGGAAGCCTAGCGGATCGATGGCCCAGCCCCACTGGCTCTCCTGCAGGTAGGGGTTCTTGGCGCCGGCGAAGGCGTTGCCCTGGGTGCGCTCGACATCGGGGTTATCGGCACCGGCGGAGCAACGGGTGCTGTAATAGCTAAAGCTGATGAAGTCGACGGTGTTGGCGGCCAGAATCTCGCGGTCCTCGTCCGTCATGCCCACATCGATGCCCAGACGCTCGAGCTTCTTGACGGCATAGGCCGGGTAGTAACCGCGGCTCTGAACGTCGACGAAGAAATAGTTGCTCTGGTTGTCAATCTGCGCCTGGCGCACATCGCCCGGACGGCAGCTGTAGGGGTAGTAGCTACCTGCGGCAAGCATGCAACCGATCTTGACCTCAGGGTCGATCTCGTGAGCGATCTTGGTTGCCCAGGCGCTGGCGACGAGCTCGTTGTGGGCGGCCAGGTACTCGACGGCCTCCTTGTTCTCGCCCTCCTCAAAGACCAGACCGGCACCCATAAACGGCAGGTGCAAGATCATATTGATCTCGTTGAAGGTAAGCCAGTACTTCACCAGGCCCTTGTAGCGGGTGAAGATCGTGGTCGCGAGGTTCTTGTAGAAGTCGATGAGCTTGCGGTTACGCCAGCCGCCGTACTCCTTGATAAGGTGGATCGGGCAGTCGAAGTGCGTGATGGTCACGAGCGGCTCGATGCCGTGCGCCTGACACTCGCGGAAAACGTCCTCGTAGAAGGCCAGGCCGGCCTCGTTGGGCTCGGTCTCGTCACCGTTGGGGAAAATGCGGGTCCACGCCAGGCTCATGCGGAAGGTCTTAAAGCCCATCTCGGCAAAGAGGGCGATGTCCTCCTTGTAGTGGTGGTAGAAATCGATGCCGGTCTGCGCGGGATAGTAATAGCCGTCCTCGAAGTCGAGCATCTTGCGCTGGCCGGAGACCACCGCGTAGCGCTCGGGGCCGTGCGGGGCCACGTCCACGTTGGCCAGGCCGCGGCCATCCACGTCGTAAGCGCCCTCGCACTGGTTGGCAGCCGTCGCGCCGCCCCACAGGAAGTCTTTACGGAAAGCCATGCATCAATCCTTTCACACGCTGTTTGTCGTGGCTTCAGTATCCCCGTAAGCAGCGCGCTACTCAACGACAGCGGCGCAGGCCGACACTTCTTTTCGCGCACAGGCGCCCCGCAGCCGCCCCCGTCTGACACTTTTTGATACCGCCGCCCCAAACCACCACAAAGGGGACAGGCACCTTTGTGGTGGTTTGGGCCCGGTTTGTCTCGATCTGTAACAGGTAGGCCGCCAAAACCGGGCCTGGTGTTACAGATCGAGATCTTTCGGGCAGCCCTCTACGGTTTGTCTAAATCTGTAACAGGTAGAGACGATTTAGCCCGCTAGATGTTACAGATCGAGACAAACAGGAAGCCCCTAGTCGCAGGTGATGTCGAGGTTTTTGCCGATGAGGCCCACGTAACCGCCCTCGGCCGCCTTGGGGCTGTCGGCGTGGCAGAGGACCCACTTGTCGGCCTTCCAGTAGCAGTAGCTGTCACCGGCGGCAGGCATGTCGGCTGCAGCCTCGGGGCGCGGGCCGTTGGTGCCCGCCGGCAGCGCCACCATCACCTGAAAGCCGCCGTCGTCGACCATGCAGGGCGTGTAGTGAAGCGTGGTGGCGTAAACCTCGACGAGCGTGCCGGCGGGCGCGCGAAAGGCCTTGACCTGAGCGGTGTCGAGCTTGCCGTCGACAATTTGCTCGCGCTTGGCCAGCAGCAGAATAAAGTCGCGCGCACCCAAATTAAACTCACTGGCACGGTGATACTCCAGACAGTTGAGGCGCGTGTTGTGGCCGTTGCACCAGCCCGGCTGGAACGGACGGCCGCCGTACATGAGCAGGCCGAGCGTGTCGACACCCTCAACCTGCTCGAGCTCGGGTGCGGAGGCCACGTACTTGGTGCCCTCGGGAATGGGAGTAGCCGCAAGCGCCTCGACAAGCGGGGCGGTCAGGTTGGACGGCACGTCGTCCCACACGCGACCATAGGATTTGAACTCGGGATCTGATACAGAGTAGATATGCATGTTCGCTCCTGTTCGTTTATGTGACAGTATGAACATTCTAGAACATCATTCATCCACGACCACGATCAATACCGAAAACATTGCATGACGAAATCACCCGCTCAAAAAGCGACATGCAGCTTCCTAGTCGAGATAATCTTTAAGAAACTCAATAACGCTCATACACCAGTAGTCGGTCTCCGGCGCATGGGGCTTCATCAATGCGTGCCCCCCTTCTGAATACATGACTCCCTCATGGTGTACTCCAGCTGCATCCAGAGCATCGACCATCTTTTCATAATTGTCGGGCGATACAATATCATCGTCAGCGCATTGCCAAAGATATGTCGGAGGATACTGCTCCCACACATGCTGATTAATACAGAAATCATCGAGCGAGTCGCGACCAGCCCCGCCGCACACCGAATCAAGAAATCTATTGTCTGATGCGTTCTCAAAGCCACGAAGATCAATCGGTGCATAACACAGGACCAAGGCTTTGGGTGCCTCGCATCCGTAGGACGCAAATCCCTTGTTGTCCGTCCCCCACTCGGCAGTTAAATGCGCACCAGCAGAAAAGCCGATAACTGCATAACTTTTTGCGACATTAAATTTCGCTGAATTCTCGAAGACAAAACGGACAGCTCGATTTAAATCGTCGATTGGACGCGGCATCAAAGGCTCGACCCTCACCCTGTATGACAGCACGAACACGTTATAGCCCGCATCGTTGAGCTCGGGGGCAACGGGAAAGCCTTCCATTTGATGACAAACGCTCTGATAACCTCCGCCCGAAACCGCAATGATAAAGGGAGCCCCGGGTCTCCCGGGAAAGAAGAACAGTTTCGTGTTGCGTCGAGTCGGATCACGGATGCAGTCGGCTTCATCCCATATATCGTAGGCAACTTGCCTCCCGTCATCCACGAGCTCGACAATCCGATTCAATCCACGCAAAACGCGAGTAGTTTCATATGGATTAGCATCAGAATTCATATGAGACACGATGGGTTTATTCCACATGCGCTCCCAAGTTGAAGGCCGGCAAAGCATAAGGTGCTCGCCAAAGCCAGCGAACTCAGGAAGGAGCGCGATTTCGCCAAACGTCATATCGGCTGTAATTGTCATAGCTAGTCACTCCAAAAATGAGGGTGGGCTCGCGTGAATCAACGGCAAGCCCACCACATGCAATCTGCCGCGGGGTTTTCGGCAGCTTACATCCCAAATAATTGTCTACTCCACTACTGCCTCTTCATCAGGGCGATACAGGATGTAAACGAGAACGAAGTTAAGAATTAAACCGACGACATTGCAAAGAATTGCGCCGATGAGGCTGCTCATATCACCAGAAGGATCCATATAACCGGGGAAGCTAAAAATGCCGCTCGACGTCATAACGAACGTACAGGTGTTGAAAATCGCCGGGATAACAGCACTGATTGCTCCGGCGACCATGGAAGCGATAATGATCTTCTTGTGCTCCAAGATGATGCCGTACAGCGCCGGTTCCGTAATCCCGAAAAAGCCCGTAATGGCACAGCTGAACCCAAGACTCTTTTCACTCGGGTCCTTCGAGCGGAGGGCGAACGCCAAACAAGCGCCGACAACACCCATGCTGCAGCAGAGAAGTCCAAGGATAGGATCGGAGCCGACGGTCATAATATTGTTGATGGAAAGCACGATCAGGGCCCAATGGAGTCCAAGGGGGATCATAACGAGACCGAATATCGGCCCGAGAATAACGCCGCAAAGGACGGGGCTGAACTGATAGACCGCCAGCACTGCAGTCGCAAGCAAAGAGCTCGCCTGCTGAATAACGGGGCCGATCACAAGGAGCGAGACGGGGGCGGCAACAGCAACCGTCAGGAACGGGACGAGCGCAAATGCCACAACATCGGGAAGAACCGCCCGCAGCCACTTATTAAGAACGGATGCGAACCAAGCCGCCACGATAGCAGGAAACACCGTGGAGGAATAGCTCACCATTGTGAACTTCATGCCGAGCAAATCCAGCGCATCGCCCGCTCCGGCCGCAGCAACGAAAGTCGGATAAATCAGGATTGCACCGAGTACCGCACCGATATATCGATCGGTTCCAAAGAACTGAGCAGCAGATGATCCGACAAGAACGGGCAGAAAATACATGCAGGCATTTCCCATGCCGTACAGCAGAGTGTATATTCCGCTCTCGGCGGAAACAGCACCCGCCGTCGTCAGAATACTAAGGACGGCGTTTATCATTCCGCATGCGATCAAGGCAGGAAGAACGGGCATCATGATGCCGCTGATGAGCTTCATTAGCTTTCCCAGAAAGCCCTTAGTCTCTCCTTCGCTTGCCTCGGAATCTCCGGCATCAATCCCGGTTTCCTTGGCAACGATTTCATAGACCTTATCGACCTTAGGTCCCACAATCACCTGATATTGCCCCGCGGAATGGCGAATGTCGATCACGCCATCAATCGCCTTGACTTTTGCATCGTCTACGATGCCTTCGTCCTTAAGGTTGAACCTTAAACGAGTCATGCAGTGAGCTACAAATGTAACGTTGTCTGCGCCGCCCACCATCTCGAGAATCTCGGCAGCGAGCTTGGTTGTATCTGCCATAAATACCATTTCTCCCATGTTGAGTTTTATATGTAACCATCAGCAAAGCGCGCGCCTTTGCCAACTAATTACCTTGTTTTCGATGCAATTCGATTGATGTGCATCATGAGGTAGAGTCTTTCTTCGTCTATAAGTTCCCGCCCCGTCAGTCGGCTGAGAACAGAAGCAATATCATCGGCGCACATTGATGCCACCGGATATTCTTTTTTGAGCGAGAGGTACATCTTGCGGTTGTCGCTCACGATGCTTTCGCCAGAGTTCAACCTATTGAATAAGTACTGAAGATGGGTTGCGAACCTTGCGTAATCGAAACCTTCCCGATCAACTTGAATGCCAAGCCGATTTTCAACAGCAACGGTTGACTCCTCCAGAACACGATCGTAGATATCCGCGCTAAACTCTTTAACTACTTCGCATGAGTCCGAATCGGCCATGTTATTGATAAACGCCATGGCAATTCCAACTGCCTCATGAGCTGGAAGCCTAACGTTAAGACGTTTCCTGATTATCTTAAGTGCATACTCGCCGATTCTAAATTCGACGGGATATTGTTGGCGGACATCAAACGATAAAGGCATGCGGACAACGATATTTTGCTCTTTGCGCTTAACCGCATACGCGATATGGTCCGCAAGGATAAACGGCAAATTAGGGCTCACCTCATAAGACAGCAAACCTGTCGACATATCAATAACATCCGAGGTAAGCTCGAGAAGCTCGTCGGGGACCTCGTCAACGAGAGCGATGTAGCGAGAGCTAACGTTATAAAACGTTCGTTGAATCTCCGAAAGAGGGACCTCGTCTCCGACATTCTTAAACCCCAGACCACGGCCGAATGCAACCAACTGTCCGCCATTTCCATCGACGCAGAGGACAGCGCTGGTATTAATTCGTTTAACAATTTCCATGTGTCCCCCCTAAACAGAACAAGGCTCCCGAAGCAGAATCCGACAATCAATGTCGACAGATGCTGCTTCAGGAGCCTTGCCTGAATATCACTCTGAGGACTAGTTTAAGCGAGCTAGTGCTAATGACCTCGAATAAACACTTCTAAACAGTTAAACGGTCGATATCTCCGTGTGAACGGTTTGGAGGCAGAGGGCGGCCCTATGCCTGCTGATAGTGCAGGTGCTTCTCGTCGATATCGGCCAGGTCGCGGTCGAGATAACGACGCGCAAGCCAGTTGGCCATGGGGAGGTTCTGGTCCAGGTAGTTACCGCACTCCTCGGGAGCGGCACCGGGAACATCGCCCTCAAAGCCCGCGACAAACTCGAACAGCTCACGCACGAGCGGCAAGATCTCCTCGCTCGTCACCTCGCCAAATACGACGAGGTAAAAGCCCGTGCGGCAGCCCATGGGGCCAAAGTAGACAATGCGGCTCGACCACTCGGCATGATTGCGCAAGAAGGTGGCGCCCAGGTGCTCGATGGTGTGGCACTCGGCCGTGTTCATGACCGGCTCTTTGTTGGGCGTGGTCAAGCGCAGGTCAAACGTGGTGACGGCGGCGCCGGTCGCCGGATCGCGGTCGATGCGGCTCACATACACGCCGGGTTCAAGCAGCAGATGGTCAACGGAAAAACTCGCGATGCGCTCCATGGCAGATCCTCTCGGTAGTCAATTTAGGACGGGGCTCTTTTAGCTGGTCACAACAATCGTCACCAATAATAGCAGTCAAAAAAGCCCCGTCCCAAATGAGCTACGCGGGACGAGGACCGAATGATTATTTAATCCCCGTCCCAGAAAAATCATTCTAGGCGGTGTACGCGATTGTAGATTTCACGGCATGGCGCCAGCCGGCAATCTTTTTGGCTCGCACGTCGGCAGGCATGGCAGGCTCCACGATGCCGCGGGCGCCGTAGACGTCAACGACATCGCGTGTGTACATGCCCAGCGCAATGCCGCAGGCCCAAGCCGCACCCAGGCCGCTCATCTCGTCGTTGCTCGCAATGCGGATGGGCGAGCCGACCAGGTCGCTCTCAAACTGCATCAGGTACGCGTCGCGCGTGGGACCGCCGTCAACACGAAGCTCGGCCAGTGCCGCGCCCGAATCCTCGACCATCGCATCGATCACGTCGAAGATCTGATAGGCGATCGACTCGTCGGCGGCCTTTACGAACTCCGCACGGCCCGTGGTGCGCGTCATGCCAAAGACGCAGCCCTCGGCATCGCTCGCCCAGTGCGGCGCGCCCAGGCCAGTGAACGCCGGCACAAAGTAGACGCGGCTCGCCGGATTGGCGGCGTAGCACAGGTCGGTGACTTCCTCGGGATTGTTGATGAGCTCCAGGTCGTCGCGCAGCCACGTCTTGACGGCGCCGGCGTAGCTCACGTTGCCCTCGAGCACATACTCGGTCACACCGTCCATACGCCACGCAAGCGAGCTCGAAAGCCCGTGCGAGCTGGCGACGAACTCGTCGCCGACGTTCATCATGACCGAGCTGCCGGTGCCATAGGTCGCCTTTGCCATGCCGCGGCTATGGCAGCCCTGGGCAAACAAGGCGGCATGGCTGTCGCCGAGCACGCCGTGAATGGGCACGGGCGCCGGCAAAAAGCCGCCCAGGTTCGTCATGCCGAACAGACCATCGGAATCGGTCACCTGCGGCAGGCAAGCCGAATCGACGCCAAAGGCCTCGCACACCGGCTCGCTCCAGCAGCCACGGCGCAGGTCAAAGAGCTGCGTGCGGCTGGCATTGGACCAGTCGCAGCGAAACTCCGCGCCGCCCGTGAGCGTCCAGACCACCCAGGCATCGATGGTGCCCAGGCACAGCTCGCCCGCCGCAGCGGCCTCGGCAGCCGCGGGAACGTTCGCGAGGATCCAGGCCATCTTGCCCGCCGGGTAGTAGGGCGAGAGCACCAGACCCGTCGTGTCGCGCACCAGCTCGGCCACGCCTTCGCGCGCAGCAAGCTCGTCGCACAGCTCGCGGGCGCGGGCGCACTGCCACACCACGGCGTCGCACAGCGGCTCGCCCGTCGTGCGGTTCCAGGCAACGGTGGTCTCGCGCTGGTTGGAGATGCCGATGCCGGCGATGTCGGCCGGATCGACCCCGGTCTCCTCCACCACAGCGCGCGCCACGGCCAGCACATTGGCGGCAATCTCGGCCGGATCATGGCTCACCCAGCCGGCCTCGTTGACAATCTGGCGATGCGAGCGGTCGGCACGATGAATCAAATGGCCGCCCTCGTCCACCAGCAGCGCCTTGGTGCCCTGCGTGGACTGATCGATCCCGATGATGTATTTACTCATGTACTCTCCTGTCTCCCCCGCCGATTCAAAAACTAAAACCCGACGGACAAGGAGCGAGCGGCCACCAAGTGCCGCAGATTGCCGTGAAAGAGGAGCGCCGCGTACTTTGCGTACGCAAGCGACGGTTTGAACGGCAAGGTGCGGTGCTTGGCGGCCGCGCAGCGTCTGTGTCTACTAGTTGCCGAGGAACTCGGCGATGGTCTTGGCAATGCCTTCGCCGGTGAGGCCGTAGTGCGCAAAGACCTCGGGGCTCGTGCCGGTGATGACCGGCGCATCGGGCAGGGAGAGGCACTTGACCGGACACGGGCAATGCTCGCCCACGACCTGCGCGACCATGGAACCCAGGCCGCCGAAGGGGCTGTGCTCCTCGACGGTCACGACGGCGCGCGTGGCACCGGCGGCCTCGATCACAGCCTCAGCATCGAGCGGCTTGACGCAATACATGTCGAGTACCGTTGCCGAGATGCCCTGCTCGGCCAGCAGATCGGCGGCGTCCACGGCATGGCGGACCATCTCGCCGGTGGCGACAATCGTCACATCGGCGCCGCGACGCACCCAAGTGGCGCGATCCATCTGGAACGGGCACTCGTCCTCGGTGTACACGTCCTCCACCGGGTTGCGGCCCACGCGGATGTAGGCCGGCTTGTTGTCGGCGACCAGGGCACGCACGAGCTCGGCGGTCTGGAATCGATCGCTCGGCAGATACACGCGCATGTTGGGAATCGCGCTCATGGCGGCGATATCCTGCGCGGAGTGATGGCTCATGCCTAAGGCGCCGTAGGACACGCCGCCCGAGATGCCGATGAGCTTGACGTTGGTGTTGGAGTACGAAACGTCGACCTTGCACTGCTCATACGAGCGCGTGGTCACAAAGGACGCCGGCGAGGCGGCCCAGGCCTTCTTGCCGCACGAGGCCATACCGGCGGCGATACTCACCAGGTCCTGCTCGGCGATGCCGACCTCAATGGACTGCTGGGGATACTGATCGAAGAACGGCGTGAGCGATGCGGAGCCGCGGGAGTCGGAGCACAGGACGACGATGTCTTTATCGGTTGCGGCGGCCTCGAGCAGCGTGTCGCAGATAGCCTTGCGGTTGGCGATCTTGTTAGCCATTGATAGCCTCCTTATGGGCAGCGAAATCGGCGATGATCTGGGCATATTCCTCATCGTTGGGCAGGTGATGATGCCAGGCGGCCTTGTCCTCCATAACCGGCGAGCCGTAGCCCTTCACCGTGTTGAGGATGATGACCGTGGGCTTACCCTTGGTCTCGGCGGCCAGCGTCAGCGCGGCGTCGATGGCCTGGACGTCGTTGCCCGGAATGGACAGCACGTTCCAACCGAAGGCGGCCCAGCGCTCCTCCTGCGAATCCTGCTTCATGACGTCCTCGGTGCTGCCGCTGATCTGCAGGCGGTTGCGGTCCACGAGCGCGCACAGGTTATCGAGCTGGTAGTTGCCGCCGCTCATGGCGCCCTCCCAGACCGAGCCCTCGGCAAGCTCGCCGTCGCCCATGATGGTGTAGACGCGGTAGTCGCGGCCATCCATCTTGCCGGCAAGCGCCATCCCGACGGCCACGGGCAGGCCATGACCCAGCGAGCCCGAGTTCATCTCGATGCCCTTGAGCTTGTTGTTGGGGTGGCCGATGTAGGGGCTGCCGAACTTAGAGAAGCGGGCCTTGACGTCGTCGAGGTCCAGATAGCCCTCGTGGCAGAGCACCGCGTAGTAGGCCTCCATGGCGTGGCCCTTGGAGAGTACGAAGCGATCGCGGTTGGGATCGTCGACGGTCTCGGGAGAAATGTTGAGGTGGTTGGCATAGAGGGTCATCAGCGCATCGATGACCGACATGTCGCCGCCGATGTGCCCGCCAGCGCCAGCCATGATGATATCGACGCAATCGCGGCGAAGGTCCCAACGCAGGGATTCAAGCTCTTCGATAGTTGCCATTTCTACTCTCCTCGCAGGTAAGCTTTGACGTCTTCTTCGATGGGGTCGTACAGGTCGGGGACAATGCCGATGTACTTGCACGCCTCGTAGAGCACCGGCACCACGTTGGCGTGAATGGCGACGCAGTGGTGGATGTAGGGACCCTCGACGATCTTGGCCTCGAGGCGCTTGAGGTTGTCGACCTCGACCCACAGGTAGGTGCCCATGCCGGCCGGGCCGTCGATGCCGCGGGCGTTACCCAGCAGCAGCGAGTACTCGCCGTTGTCGCCGTCAAAGCGGGCAAGGGTGAGGTCGCCGTGCTTGGCCTCGGCCGTCAGCGCGCCGGGGTGATCGAAAGCCAGCGGGTAAGTGAGCTTGGGCTTGACGGCCGCGCAGCTGCAGGGCCAGGGGCCGCAGTGCTGCAGCAGCTCGCCGTTCTCGTTATCGGGATGACGCACGGTCCAGTCGGCGAACATGCCGCGGTGACGGCCCAGGTCGGCGGCCTCGACCATCAGCGCGGTGATAGCGCCATGGATGTCGGTCTCGCAGACGATGGGGATGCCCATCTCGTTGAGGATTGCGTTGGCGGCGCAGGGCATAATGCCCAACTCGTCCTGCAGGGCGTTCCAGCACTGGATGGCGCCGGCGTTGCAGCCGTACTTCTCGACCAAGCGCTTCATGGCAATGGCGAGTCCTGCGACCGCAGGAACCTTGTCCTCGGGGATGCAGATCTCAAAGCTGTCACCAATGTGGGCGAGCATGGCTGCCATGGCTTGCTCGTCAGCCTGGGCGTCGCGCACGGCCTGGACAAGCTCGGTCATGGGGATGGGCGAAAGCTGGATGTTGAACTTCTCGAGCAGCTCGCCCTCGTTGCACATGGTCGACCAGAAATCGAACGGACGGGTGGCCATCTGCAGGATGCGGGTGTGCTTGAAGGTCTTGACCACGTTGCACACGGCCAAAAAGTCCCAGACGCCGCGCTCGAACTCGGGATCGGTCAGACGGCAGTTGGTCATGTAGGTGAAGGGAACCTGGAAGCGGCGCAGGACCTTGCCGGTGGCGAACAGACCGCACTGGCTATCACGCAGACGGGTGCCGTCGGGCTCGGGGCGCTCGTCGCGCGGCCCCCACAGCAGCACGGGCAAACCGAGCTCGCGGGCAAGGCGGGCGCAGACATACTCGGTACCAAAGTTGGCGTGGCAGAGCATGATGCCGTCGACGCCCTCGGCGCGGAACTTCTCGACGATAGGCGCGATATGGCTGTCGTCGAACAGCAGGCCCTCGTCGTTGATGTCGTCGATATCCACAATCTCGACGCCGATCTCGCGCAGGCGATCAGCCGTCAGACCGCGATACTTGATCGCGTCCGGCGCGCTAAAGATACTGCGGCGCGTGGGCACAAAGCCGAGCTTGATCTTGTCCATGTACGTCCTCCCCTAGTCACATGTTCAGTAAACAGACGCATGTTTCGTTTTGTTCTGTTTACTAAATGTTTTACTCTTTTGTTTAAAAGTTTAGCGCGAAAGTCTCGTAAACGGTAGAGAAATCAGCCTAAACGGTATGTAAACAATCTGAACATACAAGGGCAACAAAAGAGGGCCCCGAAGGACCCTCTTTTGAATAGCGCTATGTTTACTGCCCTAGCGAGCTTTGGCACGCTGCAGGCGATGCCGTCTCCGCCTAGATTTCGCGCACGCTCTGGCGCTCGACAAAATAGGTCGACACAGCCGTTTTGCAGGTGTAGCTCTTGGGATTGCGGATGTTGCCCACCAGGCGGCGCACCGCGATCTCACCCACCTCGTGCTTGGGAACATGCACCGTGGTGAGCGGCGGGTTGGAAAAAGCGCCCAGAGATAGGTCGTCAAAGCCGATGATCGAGACATCCTCGGGCACGCGAATGCCGTGCTCGTTGAACGCGCGCATGGCACCCACGGCGAGCACGTCGTTCTCGGCAAAGAAAGCCGTCGGCAGGTCGTCGTGCGAGGCATTGTCGAGCCACGCGCCCATGTCGCGATAAGCGCCCTCGAGCGTGGTGCCCAGCGTGACGCGCCATGCCGGATTGGCCTCGAGGTCCGCATCCTCAAGCGCTTGGCGATAGCCGCGCTCGCGGTCCTTAAAGTTGCGGATACGAAGGTCGCCCGCCAGATAGCCGATTTGCTTGTGACCTTTCTCGATAAGGTAGTCCACGGCACGCAGCACCGAATCGGTATTGGCAATGACCACGGCATCGAAGTACTGGCGGTCGCTCCAGCCATCGAGCACAATCAGGTGGGCGGCGGCGTTAGCGAACAGGGCGTAGTCCTCCTCGCCCAACTCGGTGCCCATCAGCACGATGGCGGCAGACGGGTCGGCGATCAGGCCCTCGACCTGCGGACGCACGGCGTCTAGGTCGCTAAAGTCGAGCGAGACAAAGCTCGTGCTCATGCCGTGGCGACGCGCCTGGCGCTCCACGCCCTCGATGACCGCGGGGTGGAAGGTGCTCTCGTCCAGGATGGCGCCCGTCTTGCGCGCGAGCACAAACTGGATGCTCTCGAGCTGCGTCGACTGCTGATAGCCGAGCGACTGCGCGCACTCCAGGATGACTTTGGCGGTCTCCTCGCTCACGCTGCGCTTGCGGTTGAGCGCGTTGGACACGGTCGCAGGCGAAAAACCGGTGATGCGGCTGATCTCGCGAACACTTGCTTTGGCCATTGTTCCCCCTAGTAACGGTCGCGGTCGAACATCGTGGCCTGACCGCCCCATGACTCGACAACTAAACGACCGCAAATTCAATCTAAACAGAATAGTAAATGTTTAATAGCTAGTTTAGCCTGTTGTCAAGCAAAGTGGCCCGACTATTCCCCCAACGGGCACATTTAGTCGGTAGCTAAAAAAGCCCCGTCCCAAATTGACTACTTTGGGCGGGGCGTGAAAATCATTTAGCCCAGGACACGGGCCATGCGCGTCTTGAACTCGGACAGGAAGCGCGGGGCGTCGATGGTCAGCGCCACGAGTGCGCTCTTGTCGGGATCGGCCACACGGCGCTCATCGCAAATGGTGCGGCCGCGATACTCGCCCAGCAGGTCGACGCGCAGGTTACAGCCGAGCGCGCCCACGAGCGTGGGGTCAATCGCCACGGCGACGGCAAGTGGATCGTGCAGCGCGCAGCCACCCAGGTAGGGGGCGTTCATCTCGTACGAGCCAATGTAGTGCTCGACCATGCTCGCAAATGCGCAACCAGCCATGGTGCCCGAGCCCGTCCAGCCGGCAATGTCGCGGCGCGTGAGCACCACGCGATGCGTCACATCCAGCCCCACCATAGTGAGCTTGCGGCCCGAACGCAGCACGGCATCGGCCGCCTCGGGATCACTTGCCATGTTGGCCTCGGCGCCCGCGCTCACGTTTCCGGGCACGGTAAGCGCGCCGCCCATCACGACCACGCGGCCGATAGACATGATCGCCGCCGCATCGCGCTCCAAGGCAAGTGCCAGGTTGGAGAGCGGGCCGGTCGCCACGTAGATCAGATTGGGGCCATAGGTGCACGCGGCATCAATCAGGTAATCGACCGCCGCGTTACCGTCGGCCGACATCGCCCCCACCGGCTCGTACGGCGACGCGGGCACGCTCGCCCCGCCAATGCCGTTCTTGCCGTGGATGAGTGTGGTGGACGCCGGCGGCGTGTAGGGTTCGGTCGCCTTAATGGGACGATCGGCGCCCAGGTACACCGGAACTTCGGGGCGACCCAGCAGATCGAGCACCGCCAGGCAGTTGTGCGCCGATTGCTCGACGCGCACGTTGCCAAAGCACGTGGTGATGCCCACGAGCTCCACCTCGGGGCTCGCGATGGCATAGGCCAGCGCCATCGCATCGTCCACACCCATATCCAGATCAAGGATCAGCTTCTTGGTTGCCATTGTTCTACTCCGCTTCTCCGTCTACATCCAAACCGTCTAAACCAAACTTGTGCTCGACTTCCGCACGCGTGGGAATTGATTGCTGAGCGCCCAGGCGCGATACCGTCACCGCCGAGGCGCGAGCACCCGCGGCCATGCACTCAAAGAGCGGCAGACCCTCCAGACGAGCTGCAGCAAGCGCACCAATAAACGTATCGCCCGCGGCCGTCGTATCGACCACCGCGCTCGAAAGCGCCGGCATGCGCAGCGGCTCACCGCCATCGCCGAGCGTAACCGAGCCGGCGCCGCCCAGCGTGATGACCGCGGCTCCGGCGCCCTTGTCGAGCAGCGCATTGAGCGCGGCGACGCAACTCGCATCATCTGTGGGCAGAATGCCCGTCAGCATCTGGCACTCGGTCTCGTTGGGGCAGACCAAGTCGACCGCAGGCCACGCTCCTGCCGGCAAATCGCAGGCGGGCGCCGGGTTAAAGACCGTATAGAACCCCAGCTCGTGAGCGCAAGAAAGCGCCGCGGCCGTTGCCATCAGATCACATTCGCCCTGGGCGATAAAGACGCCGCCAGCAGCCGGGGCAAACTCGCTGGCATCGCCGTCGAGCTCGTCGGCCACCAAGCGCCTCAGTGCGCGGGCAACGTCCTCGCCCGCAAGCGCATGGTTGGCGCCCGGCGACAGCACGATGCGGTTGTCGCTCTCGCAGCGAATGATAGTCGCGGTACCGGTCTCCACGTCATCGCGACGTGCCACAAACTCAACGCCCACGCCGGCATCCCGGAGCCCTGCCACAAGCGCATCGCCAAAGGTATCGCGCCCAACAGCGCCGATCATGCACGTGCGCGCACCCATGCGCGCAGCGGCAACGGCCTGATTGGCTCCCTTACCGCCGGCGTTGGTGATAAAACCGCTGCCACCGACGGTCTCGCCCGCGCGCGGCATGCGCTCGCACGCCACCGAAAGGTCCATGTTCATGCTGCCGAACACCGCAACGATGCTGTGATCCGCCATGGAAACCTCCTCGTCTTCAGGCTTTGCGCCCACCGTCGACCAACGATTGTGCACTCTCGCACCTCCTATAACTTTAGTCCACTTTGATGTGGACGCGCGCTTGAGCTTGCGCCAGCAGCAAGCATTCACAGGGGCAGGCAGCTACAATGAATACGTGCTGATTATTCTCGTCATTGGATGATGTTTTATGGAACAATTCTCGCAATCGGGCTCGCGCGGTCGACGCCGCACGGGCAACGAGCCGGCGCCGCACGAACGCGTGAAGGGCGAACGCCGTGCCAACGAGCCGCGACGCACCGCGAGCCCCCATCGCGCTTCTGCCAACAACGCGGGCCGCGCCAACACTCCCGCCGCGGAGCAGACGCCTGCTCGCCCCAAGTCCCGCTACATCCCTGCCCTTGACGGCCTTCGCACGCTTGCCGTCGTCGCGGTGGTGCTCTATCACCTCAACCTCACGTGGGCTCAGGGCGGTCTGCTTGGCGTCACGATCTTCTTTGTGCTTTCGGGCTATCTGATCACGCGCTTGCTGCTCAACGAAGTCGCTAAGACCGGCCGCATCGACCTTAAGAGCTTCTGGATTCGCCGCATCCGTCGCCTAGTCCCCGCCGTGGTAACGGTAGTGTTCGTGACCTGCGCGCTGTGCACCATCTTTAACCACGTGATGCTCACCAAGATGCGCCCCGACATCCTGCCGTCGCTGCTGTTCTTCAACAACTGGTGGCAGATTGCCCAAAACGTCTCGTACTTCAATGCTCTGGGCGATCCCTCGCCGCTTACGCACTTTTGGTCGCTCGCCATCGAGGAACAGTTCTACCTGGTTTGGCCCCCGCTGCTGCTCGCTATGGTATCCATGCATGTGAGCAAACCCAACACGCGCCGTGTGGTCCTGGGACTCGCAGCGGTATCCGCCCTTGCCATGATGGTGCTCTACAACCCTGCCGCCGATCCCAGCCGCGTGTACTACGGCACCGACACCCGCGTCTTCTCGCTGCTGCTGGGCGCCTGGATGGCCTTTATCCCCGATCGCGACTTGGCGCCGGTGTGTCTCGCTCATCGTTTGGGGCTCGACCGCTTGGTCGGGGCCGCCAAGCATGACAAGAACGCCGAGGGCAAGCTTGGCGAGAAGGCCGACAACGCAGCCGAAACCGTCCCGGCACAGCCGAGCGCCCTCGTGCGCTTTTGGTCCTCGCCCGCATCCATCGATGTGCTGGGCGTCGTGGGTCTGGTTGGCCTTGCCGCCATGGTCGCGCTCACCAACGGCTACACCGCGTTCCAGTATCGCGGCGGCACGCTGTTATGTTCCATCCTCACGCTCATGGTTATTGCGGCATGCGTGCAGCCCCAGGGAATGGTTGCCCGCGCGCTGTCAGCCGAGCCGCTCGTGTGGGTCGGCAGGCGCTCGTACAGCATCTACCTGTGGCACTATCCGCTGCTGTTGCTCATGAACCCGGTCGCCAACATCAACGATACGCCCTGGTGGCAGTACATTTTGCAGGTGCTGCTGGTGGTCGCCGTAGCAGAGTGCTGCTATCGCTTTATCGAGACGCCGTTTAGAAAGGGCGCCTTTGGGCGCACTGTCGCCGAATTCCGCGATGGCACAACCACGCCCGCCAACTGGGCACGCGCGCATATTCCCGTGTGCGCCACTTGCGGCATCGTGCTTGTTATCGCGCTGGGCGGTCTGATCTTTGTGCCGGAGACCTCCGCACTGAGCGGTGAGGGCGCCGAAGTCCTCAACAAGGAAGCCAAGAACACCGCGCCCACCGACCAGCAGGCGGCCGACGGCACCGACAAGGACAACGACGGCTTCCCCGACGGATCCTACGACCTGCTGATGATTGGCGACTCCGTGTCGCTGCGCGCCGTCGATTCCTTTGACGGCGTGTTTCCGCACAGCCATATCGATGCCGAAAAGGGCCGCCAGTTTGATGCGGGCCGCGCGACATTTGAGGGCTATATCCAGCAGAACCTTGCCGGCAAGATCGTAGTCTTTGCCCTGGGCACTAACGGTTTGGTAACGGACGCCCAGATCGACGCGATCATGGCCGACGCCGGCGAGCAGCGTACTGTCGTGTTTGTAAACACGCGTAGCCCGCAGCCGTGGGTCGGGTCCACGAACCAGGCCATCGCCAACGCCGCCACGCGCTACAAGAATGTACGCGTTATCGACTGGTACGGGTACAGTGCCAACCGCAACGACCTGTTCGATGGCGATGGCACGCACCTGTCGACTACCGGCGTGGCTGAGTATCTCAACCTGATCCACGATGCGGTCAAGAAAGACCTGCCCGTGCACCCCGAGGACCACGTCAACGATCCGCAGCCGGCAGCCGTCAAGTCCGCCGCCGACGCACTCGTCAATGCCCTCGCCTACAAGCCACACAAGCTGGGCACCGACAAGTAGCACGCAGCAAAATCTGTGTACACCCGCAGCAACCAACCAAAAATCGCTCTTTTCGAGCCGGCTCCGAGAGGCCATGGGCAAAAAAGAGGCCGCAGCCCATGGCCGCGGCCCGCTCGAAACCTAAAAGAGGCGCTACGCACTGTAGCCCATCGCTTGCAGGACAAACATGACGACCGTCAGCACCGTAATCACGCCGATAGTCGCCCACGTGAGCACGTTCCATACGCGGCCGTTGCGGTTGGCGCCCATAATGTGGCGATCCGCCGCGATAACCACCTGGAATACCAAGACTACGGGCAGCAGCACGCCGTTGATGACCTGCGAGGTCATCATAATCTGGAACAAATCGACGCCAGGCATAAGCACCAGCACGGCAGAGATGCCGATGATGGCCGTAATGATGCCGCGATAGACCGGGGCCTCGTCCCAGCTGCGATCGGCACCGCGCTCCCAGCCAAATGCCTCGCAGATAGCGCTCGACGTAACGCCCGGCAGCACGCAGGCAGCCAAGAAACTCGCCGCGACCAGGCCCGAGGCAAACAGTACCGTAGACCACTGACCCGCAATAGGCTCCAGCGCGCGGGCAGCATCGGCAGCATCGCTAATCTGAATACCCGCCGGGAACAGCACCGTACCGGTCGTAATGATAATAAAGCCGGCAATGACATCAGCGGCAAGCGAGCCGCTCACGGTATCGATGCGCTGCAGCACGATATCGTCCTCGCCCGCGTTCTTATCGACCACGTTGTTCTGCGCCAAGAAAATCATCCACGGCGCGATGGTGGTACCGATCGTTGCGACCACGAGCGACACGTAGCTGGGGTCATTTTGAATGTTAGGCACGACCAGGTCGACCGCGGCCTCACCCCAGTTGGGGCCAGCCATAAACGCGGCGACGATATAGGTCACGAACACGCAGCTCACCAGCAGTAGAATCTTCTCGATGCGCTGGAAACTACCCGACATGGTAAGCATCCATACCAGCAGCGCCACCAACGGCACCGAGATGCTCGCCGGCACGCCAAAGAGAGCAAGACCGCTGGCGATGCCCGCAAACTCCGAAATGGTCACAGCCGTGTTGGCGATCAACAGCGCCGCCATAGCAAGTACACTCTTGCGCACGCCAAAGCGCTCGCGAATGAGCGATGCCAGGCCCTTACCCGTGACGCAGCCGCAGCGCGCCGCGGTCTCCTGCGTCACGATGAGCAGCACAGTCATGACGGGAAGCATCCAGAGCATCTTATAGCCATAGCTGGCGCCCGCGCTGGAATACGTTGCAATGCCGCCGGCGTCATTGCCCGAAAGCGCCGCCAGCAGACCGGGACCCATAGCGCCAAAGATGGCCGCGATGGTCAACTTTTGCTTGGTGCCCGACTTTTGCTTGGTATCTTGCACGCGACCACCTAACCCATGACCGACATGGTGAGCAGCACCGCAGCGACGCAGTACGCTACGCACGAGATCATGACGGCAATAACGTTCATGGCGGTGCCCGACGTGTTGAGGTCATGCTCGTCACGCCAGAACAGCACCATCAGGTAAATCACGGCGCTCATGTTGCCAATCAGACAGACGATGGCCGCGATGTTAAAGCACCCGGTAAAGAGTTGCTCCTCAAACATGGACGCATCGGGGAACGCAGCGGTGCGCACCAGCTGGGCGCACAGGTAGGTCACGAGTGACAGAATCAGGCCCATGCCCGTGCTCTGGAAGAAGAACCCCAGATACGGCTTGGGCTCATCGTCGTGACCGTCATACTCCAGGAAGTAGTTCTTGACGAACGACACCATGCGCGAGGCAGCCAGCAGCACGAGCGGCATGGCGCACATGGGGAACACCACCAGATGCGCGGAGCCGAGCGCCGTTCCCAGCACGGTCGCCATGATGCACGACGCGATGCCCCATACAACAACCCAGTACTGGCGATGCACGAACCAGCTGAGCACGTTCGTCGAGTCGTCCGACGCGCTATCGCCCGAGCCGACACCGGCGATCTGCAGGTCCTCCTGATGCTCCTCGGCAATAACGTCCATGGCGTCGTCGAAGGTTACGATACCCAGGATATGACGGTTCTCGTCGCAGACAGGGATGGCAACCAGGTCGTACTTGGTCATCTCGTCCGTTACGTCTTCCTGGTCCTCGTCGGGCGACACATAGACCAGGTCGCGATAGGCCAGCTGACCCAGCGTGGCGTCGCGGTCGGCTACGATCAGCGTTCGCAGCGAAAGCACACCGGTCAGCATGCCGCTCGGATCCTCGGTATAGACGTAGTAGACGCTCTCGAAGTCCTCGTCGAGCTCGCGAATCGCCTCGATGGCGTCACCGACCGTTGCCGTGGCAGGCAGGGAGACAAACTCCGAGGTCATGATGCGGCCGGCGGTGTTGTCCTCATACCCCAGCAGGTTACGAATCGCCTTCTCCTCCTTGACGCCCATCAGGCGCAGGAGCTTCTCGGCCTTCTCGTAATCAAGCTCGTCGATCAGGTCGGCAGCGTCGTCCGGGTCCATCATGGCCAGCATCGACGATGCGTCCGTGTCGGACAGGCCCTCGAGCATCTCGGTCATAAGCTCGTCGTCATCGAACTCCGAGATAGCTTCGGCTGCCTGGGCGGTATCGAGCTGCGCAAACACCTGCGCACGCAGACGCGGGTCGAGCTGCTCGATAATGTCGGCGATGTCGGCAGGGTGCAGCTCGCCGAGCGTCTTGTGCGACACCGAGAGTTGAATGTTCTTGGTCGAGCGGTCGAGCAGGTCCATGTAGGACCAAGCGATGATGTCCTCACTGAGCGGCTTGCCCAGGTGCTTCATAAAGCCTTCGACGATATGCTCGAGCGCGGGGCTGATGGCGCGTAGCAGACCGCGAGCACCGACCTCGGCGCCCAGCAGGCGCAGCTGGTTTTCGCCCGACATGGAAAACTTGATGTCGTTGACGCGCACGACCTTCATGCCCTGCGTGTCGACAATCTGCTTGTTGAGCACGTCGCGGGCAAGCAGGAGTTCGGTCGGCTGCAGGTACGAAAAACGGATTTCGGTGGCCGACGTCTTAAGGTGTACACCCGTCTCGTCGATACGGTCGACCCATTTGCGCCAGCTGATCATAAACGGCGTCTTGCCGGGACCGCGGAACGCGAGCGACGTCACGTGCGGAAAAACTTCGCCGGTAGCAATACCAAAATCGTTGACCACGCCGAGCTTTTCGCCGTCGACGTCCAAGACCGGCAATTTGAGCATCTCACTCAGATAATTCAATGGTGCTCCCCATCATTATTCCTGCGGACCGCGTGACCATGCCGGCACGCAATCCGTGGACTTTTAGACATATATACGCATGCGCGGGCGGCACGCCGCTCGGCGCTCACACCCCGTGCACGCGCAGAAAGCACCTGCATGGGGTCATCGACTGTATGGTCGAGGTTTGGATTTCACCTGTAACCTTTCTCTTGACCCTCATTAACCGCAGTAACTATAGCATCAGCATCGCGCTGCGGCACCGAATTTATGCGCTGCACATTGCAGGCATACCAAACACTGACGTATCCGTGACATAGTCATTGGGGACGTTCTTTAATGACTAGTCTGTGGTGTCGTCGTCCTCGGGGAGTTGGGGGAACACGGCGTTTTTGGGCATGGAAACCTTGGTGAGCGAGGTGAGCTTTTTGCTCAATGCCGTGTCCGTCTTGACCAGGTCGCTGAGCGTCACGATCTTGTAGCCGTCGGCGACAAGGCCGTCGATAATCTGCGGCAGCGCCTCGAGCGTCTGCTCGGCGCACTCATCGCTATCGGTGAGCAGCACAATATTGCCCGGCGTCACCGAGTCGAGCACGGTCGATACCTGCTCGTCAGCGCCGTTGAGCAGCCAGTCACCCGAATCGATATTCCACGAAACCACGGCGGACACCAGGTCCATCGAGTCGATCCAGTTTTGCTCGTCAAACGCGGCGTAGGGGGCACGCAGCAACATCGTCTCGACGCCGGTCGCCGACTTAATCGCCTCGGTGCCCTTCGTGATCTGCCTGCGCACCGTCTCGCGATCCTCGCCCTTGAGCGAATCATCGCTGTAGCTGTTGGAGCCGATCTCGCACCCGGCATCGACAATCGCTTTGGCAGTAGCGGGCGAGGCTTCCGCGGCATCGCCCGAAAGGAAGAACGTCGCCGTGACGCCCTTTTCCTTGAGCACCTGCAAGATCTGCTTGGTCGCGCCGCTCGGACCCTCGTCAAATGTCAGGGCCACGTACTTTTCGTTGCCCTTGGGCGCCACGCTTGCGCACTCGACTACGCAGTCGGTGGCGGGCACGACCTCGCCGCGGTCCTGCGTCTTGCCCGACTGCTCGCCGACCCATATCTCGGAGCGGCCCTGAACGCCCCAGGTTTTGACATACTCAATAGCGCCCGTGCCCTCGACCTTGAGCTTGGGCTCGATAGTCGTGGCCTGGACCTCGTGCTTTTCGTAGACGTTGCGGCCGTCCTTGACCGTCACCTTCTCGCCACCCGTAAGCTCGCGACTATCCCATTTGCCTTGCTTCACGCGCTTGCCGTCGACCTTCACCGACAGCTTTTCGCCGCCATGGCGCTTGAGCACGCTGTCGTCGACGGCCAGCAGATCGCCGGCGTCGTACGTTTCGGTCAGGCTTTGATCGTCGATAAGATTCTGCAACGTAGAGCCCACGCGCACCGCGGTCTTTTGCCCGTTGAGTTCCACGTCCACGCTGCGGTTGACGTAGCCCACGACGGCAGCGATAAACAGCACGAGCGCGCAGCCCACGGCGATGAGCGCATAGGGCAGACGGGACGGTCGGCGCGGCGAGCGCCCGTTGCCGATGCGCGCGCTGCGATCGCTAAACCCACGGCTATGGTTGAGGTACATCGCGCCGGGCTTACGGCGACGTCGACGCTGACCGCCGGGCAGTTGCCCCAGGTCGCGGCGCGCCGTCGGACGCGCAGCCGAGCGCCCGTTTAAGTTAGATCCGTTTTGGCGCATGTGCCCTCCCCCATAAACACAGCGAGCCGGAGCAACATGTCTCCGGCTCGCCTCCCATCATTTGGTACGTCTCTATTTGCTAGCTTTTGACGAGCCCCCGCTCGCCTTTTGATATTCGTCCTTAAAGGCCTTGAACATACCGCGCGTCTTGCCGAGCTGCTTGCCCAGTGCGCGACTGCCCTTGTCCACGGCGACCGATCCCTTGTCATCGAGCACCTTGGCGCCCTTCTTGACCTTATCGCCCACCACGACACTGGCCTCGGCAGCCTTGGCGGCCGCGCCGCCCGAATACCCGAGCGCCTTGACCTCGTCCGAGACAATCATCGCGCCGTTCTCGTAGCCGCGCAGCATCGTCGGCGGCACCTGTGTGTCGCCCACCAGCACGCTCGAAGCGGCACCGGCGGTCACGTAGAACATCTGCACAATACCCGAGCGCGGCTTGAACTCAACGTCCGAGCAGTAGCCCACGACATCGCCCGATTCCGTGCGCACATCCATGCCAACCCAGATGATGCAATCGTCCAGGTTGATATCGAGGCGCTTGGCCGCGGCGGCATCGTAGGTGCCCTTGACGTCGTCGACCGCGACAGCACCCTCATAGACGCCGATGGCATCGAGCGCCACAAAGCGGTCGGGGCGCTCGATCATGCCCGCGATATCGGACTGGCGGACCATAAAGCCCACCACGCGCGTGCCGCCCGGGGTAAAGACGGGAAAGTGAATCTTGCCGAGCTTTTTAGGGCTGCGCGGCGTGCCGTCCTTTTTGGTGCGCTTGTCTTCGGCAGGTTTGCGGTAAACCTTGACGCCGACAAAATCCCCTGCGCGCATTATGCCTCGGTCGAGGGCTCCGTGGCCTCGGTGCCGGCCTCAGCGACGTTCTCGACCACGACGTCGGCAGCGGGCGTCACGTTGCCGCCCGAGATGGCATCGTTGAGCTGCTCGCGAAGCTGGTCCATGCGCTCGCGGGCCAGGTCGACCTTGGCGCGCAGGTCATCGGTCTTGGCGTCGACCATCGGACCAAAGTCGTTGACCGCGGCACGAGCCTCCTCGGCACTGTGCTCGTAGGTGTCACGCATGTTGTCCCAGGCATCGTTGGCGATATCGGCGGCCATGGCGCGGGTCTCGGCACCCGAGCGCGGGGCCAGAGCAACGCCGATGATAGCGCCGGCGGCAGCACCTAAGAGCGCACCGGAGACAAAGCTGAAAGTCTTTCCCATGATCATTCCTCTCCTGCGGGCACCTCGATGCCCACCGTTTGAATGCTGTCCATTATACCCGCAGCGCAACACTTGCCGTCACGCTCATCTGCGTACGGTAAAAGCGCAGGTACATGATGGTGATAAGCGAGTGAGCCTACTCCTGAGGCGCAGCCGGCATGGCCACCGTGGCAGCCGGGTCCTCGCCGGCGCCATCGACGAGCGGCAGGTTGCCCTCGTGCGCCGAGCCGGACGGAGCCGTTGCCGCACCGCCAAAGACGGCCGCGGGGGCCTCGTGGTTCTCGGCGACCGCACCCTCGGTATCGATTGCCTCCTGCGGCTCGTCGTCAAAGCTCGGGACACCCTGGGGCTCCGCGGGCTCGGGCTCGGCAGACGCCTCGGCAACGGGCTCGGCGTCGGCCTCGGCAGGAGTGTCGCCCTCGGGCGCATCCTCGGCCACGTCCTCGCCGTTCGCAGCGGCAACGGCCTCGTGCGGGTCCTTGCCCTCGGCCTCGGCACGCATGCCCAGCACCAAGTTGCGCAGGCCCGCGACCGTGCCGTCCACATCGGGGGCGGGCTGGTCGGCGTGCAGATAGGCCCAATCCATCATAAAGGTGGCCGAAGACAGCGCGCCGATAGCCAGCGCGTCGTCGGGGCACGAAAGCTCAACCTCAAAGACGCGCTCGTCGTGCTCGCTTACGCGCGTGCGGCCGCACGAGATGCTGCCGGCAAGACCGGTCTCGTTCATGAGCTCGACCGTCACGTGCTCCAGCAGGTGGCAAAGCTCGGTCTGGCCCATGCAGTCCTGGAACTCGCGACCCGAATCGCCCAGGCACAGGTGCTTGGCAATCGCGGGCACCAGGTAGTACACGCGCGCCGTGGCCTCGATATCCTCCGAGGTCATGAGCGGCATGCCGGGGTTCACCAGCACGTGCGCGCAAATCTTGTCCTCGCTGACGGTGACCTTAAGGATGTTGAACAGGCCTGCCATAACTCTCCCCTACTCGTCCTTGCCCTACTCGTCGCCGTCGTGCGGGTCCGCAGGGCCCGCGCCCGACGTCGCCGGCTTCTCTGCCGAGGACTCGGAATCCTTCTTATCGGTTTCGGCCGGAGCGATCACGCGAATGAGCGAGATGCGCTGGCCACGCATCGACTGCACTTTAAACTTGTACCCCGCGACCTCAAACACCTCTCCGATGTCGGGCACCGAGTCGCAAAGCTCCAAAATCCAGCCGGCGATGGTCTCATAATCATCGCTTTCCTCGAGCGGCCAACCAAGCTCAATCGCGTCATCGCACGAAAAACGCCCATCGACAAGCCACTCGCGGCGCGAAAGGCGCGTGAGATACTTGTTGTCGGGGTCGAACTCGTCCTCGATCTCGCCGACGATCTCCTCGACGATGTCCTCGATGGTGATGATGCCGGCCGTGCCGCCGTACTCGTCCACGACCACCACGATCTGGTCGTGCGAGGTCTGCATCTCGGACAGCAGCGGCAGGATGTCCTTGGTGTCGGGCACAAAGGTGGCGTCGCGCAAAAAGCCGGCGATGGGCTGGTCGCCCTTGCCGTCGAGCGAGGGTTGGATCAGGTCCTTGATGTGCGCGATGCCCGCGACGTTGTCGGGATCCTCGTGATACACCGGGATGCGGCTGAAGCCGGTCTGGCGCATGGTGGACAGCACGTCGGCGACCGTCTCATCGTCCTCGCACATGGTGGTGTCCACGCGCGGCACCATGACCTCGCGGGCAACGGTGTCGCCCAGGTCAAAGATCTCGTGGATCATGCGCTTTTCCTCGTCGAGCAGGTCGTCCTGCTCCGAGACCATGTACTTGATCTCTTCCTCCGAGACGTTCTGGCGGTCGTCGGCGCTCTTAATGCGCAGGATGCGGGCCAGACCATCGGAGCAAGCGCCAGTCAGCCACACGAGCGGACGAGCAATCTTCTGGAACACGGAAAGCGGCCCCACGACCTGCTTGGACACGCCCTCGGCATTGGACAGGCCGATGCGCTTGGGCACAAGCTCGCCAATCACGATGGACACGAAGGCGACCGCGACGGTGATGATGACCGGCGCCAGGCCACGCGCGATGGCGGAGAGCGGCGCGATGCCAAAACTCATGAGCCACGTGGCGAGCGGGTCAGACAGGCTCGTCGAGGCGACGGCGGACGAGGCGAAGCCCACGAGTGTGATGGCGACCTGGATGGTGGCGAGCAGCTGGTCGGAGTCGGCAGCCAGCTTAATGGCACGCTCGGCGCGCCTGTCGCCTTCCTCGGCCTCGTGCTCCAGCACGGCGCGCTTGGCCGTGGTGAGCGCCATCTCGGACATAGAGAAGTAGCCGTTGATGAGGGTCAAAACGAGGGTGGTGATAAGGGAGATGGTTATGTCCATCGGGAGTTTCTCGAACCTCCAAGATTCGGGACGTCAGGTTAAAACGTTGGTGGCGGATACGGCAATTGCGCTGTCGCCCAAACGGGGACGCGGGCGAGCAGGCGTGGTCGCTAGATTACGAAGAGAATCACCGCCATGAACTGGAAGATGCTGCCGGCGAGCACCCACAGGTGAAACACGCTGTGCAGATAGCGCACGTTTTTGGCGATATAGAACGGCACGCCCACGGTGTAGCACACGCCGCCAATGGCGAGCAGGGCAAGCGCCACGGGATTCAGCAGCGCCACAAGCTCGGGCAACTTAAAGACGACGAGCCAGCCCATCAGCAGGTAAACCAAGCCGCATACCCAGTGCGGTTGACGCTCGCGCATAAAGCACTCGAGGGCGATGCCGATAATGGCGATGGCCCACACGGCAAAGAACAGCGCAGGGCCGCCGTCGTTTGCCAGCGTGATGAGGCAAAACGGCGTATAGCTGCCAGCTATGAGCAGGTAGATGCAGCTGTGGTCGATGATGCGAAACACGCGCTTGGCGCGTGCGGGCTGAATCGCGTGGTAGAGCGTGGAGGCGAGGTATTCGAGAATAATGCTGACGCCATAGACGATAGCCGCGGCCATGTGGGCCGGGCCGCCGCCGCGCAGGGCAGCGAATACGATCAGGAGCACCAGACCCGCAATGCCCAGCAGGCAGCCGACACCATGGGTGACGGAGTTCATGATCTCCTCGCCCACCGTGTAGTGCGGAACGGCCGCGGTCTTGGGCCGCGGCTTAGAACTGTCGCTCGAATCGGACATGCCGGTTACATCCTCCAACGTAAAGAGTTCTCAACACTATATCAAAGCGTCTAGGTACGTGCGAAATTTGCACCATACGTGACCCTTTGTTTACCCATTCTTTGCCTGTTGACGCATCAACGGCGAACGTCCATAATGCGCTTGCATTAAATGTTGATGTATTAACATCTTATAGGAAAGCTTCTTATGTCTCAAAACGCACGTTCCCATCGAAAGCTCAAGATAGCCGGCGTCGTTGCGCTGGTGCTCGTTGTCGCGCTGCTGGGGTTTGCCGGCAACTTTCTGTTTGACTTCGCGCTGAATCCCCGCGCGCCATACACCATGAAGATGATGCAGGACGGCAAGGACGCCGAAAAGGGCGAGCAGATGGATGCCGAGGATGGCGAGGCACGGGCGTGGTTCAAAGAGCATCGCGAGAGTAGCAGCCTCACCGCAGATGACGGAACCGAGCTTGCCGCTTGGTATTTTGCCGCCTCGGAGAGCACGCACGATTACGCCGTCTGCCTGCATGGATATACCAACGAGCCCATCGGTATGGCCCGATACGTCAAGCGATTCCACGACCGCGGCATGAACGTACTCGCACCCGCCGCCCGCGCCCACGAGCGCTCCGGCGGCGACTATATCGGCATGGGCTGGCCCGAGCGCCTCGACATCGTCGCATGGATCGAGCGAATCGTTCAGGCTGACCCCGAGGCGCGCATCCTGGTCTTTGGCGAGTCGATGGGCGCGGCAACCGCCATGAACGTCGCGGGGGAACCTCTGCCCGCAAACGTGAAATGCATTATCGAGGACTGCGGTTATACGAGTGTTTGGGACGAGTTTTCTCTGCAGCTCAAGGACGTGTTCGGCCTGCCCAGCTTTCCTTTGCTCGATGTAGCAAACTTGGTGTGCAACGTGCGCGCGGGCTACGACTTTCATAAGGCGAGCAGTGTGGAGCAACTCAAACACGCGACGGTTCCCATGCTGTTTATTCACGGCGACCAGGACACCTTTGTGCCGTACAGTATGCTCGACCAAAACTACGAGGCGTGCGCCAGCAAGGTTAAACAGAAGCTCACTATCCACGGCGCCACCCACGCCAAGAGCGCGCAAGTTGACCCCGAGCTCTACTGGAATACGGTCGACGACTTCCTCGATAGGAATTTTTAGGGAAAAAGCGGCGTCTGGGGATTTATCTAACCCCCTATTTTCGGAAGTATGCGGCAAAATCTGGAACTGCCGACCAGACCGCAGTTTTACCAACAATTTATCAGGGGTTTTGTTGCCAAAAAATGTCGTGTGCTCGGCGGTCTCGAAATTTGCCGCATACTTCCGGAAAGCCGCCCGCAAGCGCTGTGCTCACGGGCGGCTTTTGCTAACGTTGCGCTACGAAAGCGCTTGATATGTCCAATATCTAGGCGCTACTTGACCTCAATGAGCTCGTATTTGCTCGTGCCCAGGCCGATCTTCTCGGCATGCGCGATGCAGGAGCGCCAGTCGGTGTCGGGATGCGTGATGCAGAAGGGATCGCGCGCCTGCTCGCCCTCCAGATGCTCGTGGTTATGCTCCATCTTGGCCGCGCTATCGGTGAGCTCGGTGTTGGGCAGCGGCTCGGATGCCATGACGGCATCGGCGCAGGCCTGGTCGATGGCGACCGGGTCGAAGCTCGCGAACATGCCGATGTCGTTGACGATAGGCGTGTCGTTTTCGGGATGGCAATCGCAGTTGGGGCTGATATCCATGGCAAGCGAGATATGGAAGCTCGGGCGGCCGTCGACGACGGCCTTGGTGTACTCGGCGATCTTGCAGTTGAGCACGTCGGCCGCGGCGTCATAGCCGGGCTTGATGGCGTCCTGGTTGCACACGCCGATGCAGCGGCCGCAGCCCACGCAGCGATCGTGGTCGATGGCGGCCACGTGCACCGTACGGGTGTTGCCGTTGGCAAGCTCGCGCTCGCGGGTATCGTCAAACGAGATGGCGTTGTGCGCGCAGATCTTTTCGCAGGCACGGCAGCCAACGCAGTGCTCGGTCGCGACGTTCGGCTTGCCGGCGGCATGCTGCTCCATCTTGCCGGCACGGCTGCCGCCTCCCATACCCAGGTTCTTCATGGCGCCGCCAAAGCCGGCCTGCTCATGGCCCTTAAAGTGGGTGAGGCTAATCACGATATCGGCATCCATGAGCGCCTGACCGATCTTAGCCTCGTGCACGTACTTTCCGCCCTCGACCGGGACGAGCGCCTCGTCGGTGCCCTTGAGGCCGTCGGCGATGATGATCTGGCAACCCGTGGCATACGGGGTAAAGCCGTTCTGGTAGGCAGTATCGATGTGCTCGAGCGCGTTTTTGCGGCTACCGACATAGAGCGTATTGCAGTCGGTAAGGAAGGGCTTGCCGCCCAGCTCCTTCACGACATCCGCGACGGCGCGGGCGTAGTTAGGGCGCAAAAAGCTCAGGTTGCCCAACTCGCCAAAGTGAATCTTGATGGCGACGAACTTGTTCTCAAAGTCGATCTGCTCGATACCGGCGCGACGGATGAGGCGCTTGAGTTTGTCGAGCTGGCTCTCGCGAGCATGCGTGCGCAGGTTGGTGAAGTACACCTTAGCGGGTGCTGCGGGTGCAGTTGCGGTCATAGATATATCCCCTCGGTCTATATGGCGTTACAGACATAGGAGATGGTACCCGTTGAAGCAGGGTCAAAGTCAAGCGCAACACCCAGTCGTTGGGCACTCATTGGGGACAGACTTAAACGAGTGAAACCACTCATTGGGGACAGACTTAAATGAGTGCCGCCAGGGACAATCCAGGCCAGCGAGCCGGCGAATCGGCAAAGACTGTCCCCAATGACTAGCCATTTAAGAACGTCCCCGATGACTACTCCTGCACCTTGAGGGCTTCGGCCAGGCTGACGCGCTTGATGGAACGCGTGTGTAGCAGCGCCACGACCAGGTAGGTCGCAAAGCCAATGCCGACGCATGCAGCCATGGACCAAGCGGGCACGTAGATCTCGATATTGCCGTTGTAGGCGAGCAGCATCGAACGGAAGATGGCCGTGAGCGAGCCAATGATCACAGGCAGGCTCAGCACGAGCGACGCCGCCACGCACAGCGTGATCGAGCGGATGTACAGATGCGAGATCTCGCTATCGCGATAGCCAAAGACTTTCATGTAGCTGATCGAACGGGCGCTATGGTCGATCACAGCCTTGGTCAGCAGGTACATAAACAGCAGGAAGATAAACACCGCAAGCCCGACCATCATGCCGATCATTTTGCTCATCATGCCGATGAACTGATCGCCCACGGCGCGCATGTCGTCGGGCGTGGTGTCGCCGGCAAAGTAACGAGCATCGAGGTCGAGCTTCTCGTCGCTCACATAGCCGTTAAAGTAGGCGGCGTCGTTGTCGAACAGCTCGTTAAAGTCTTCGATACTCATATAGATATTCATGTCCGACTTGGAGCCCCAGGCACAATCCTTGCCCGCGTACTCAAGGGAATAATGCTCACCCTCGTACTTGTCGCCGAGCGCGACCTTCTGACCCTCGCTCCAGCCAAACTTGTCGAGCAGACCGCCGCCAAAGACGACGCGCCCATCGCCGACGTTGAGGTCTTTCCAATAGCGCGAATCGGGCGAGATGCCGTAGACGGAAATCGTCTCCTGACCATTACCATCGCCGCGGTCGTATTGCAGCTGGTAAACGGCATATTTCTCGGCCTGCGCGATTGCGCCCGCGCCGTTGTCGGTCGTATTGACCGGGTGAATATCGTCGTTGTCAGTGTCAATCTTGGAGGCTTTGTCGATCAGGTCGATAGCCTCATCGCGGTTGCAGCCGAGGGCATCGGCAAGATCGTCAAGGCGCGCGTAGAGCACATCCTTCTTGTCCTGGACCTTGGCAAGCGCATCCTGCGCTGCGGCCAGGCTCTCGGCAGACGGAGATGCGGTCGCGGCATCGGCTGCCGCCTGCGCTGTATCGGCCGCGTCGTCCAGCTCGTCATCGGCATCCTGAGCGGCAGAAAGCAGCGCGCCGTCAACCGACTGCAAGCGCTCGAGTGCCGACCACTGCTCGCGCTCCTCGGCAGTGCCCTCGAGCTCCAGCGGAGCCTTGAGCGTGTACTGGTGCTCGGCGACCAGGCTCGTCTCGAGGTTGTCCGCGTAGTGCGTCATCGTGGGCAGGATCGCCAGGCCAAAGAGCAGCAGCAGCGAGGCAAACGCAATGCCCACGAACAGTGTGGCAAAGTTGCCCAGGTTGCGCAGGAAGATACGCAGGCGGAAGCGGGAAACAAAGCCCATGCGCTCCGGCAGTTGCATACCACGCTTGGTACCCGACTTGCCGCTCGCTTCGTGACGAAGAAACTGCAGCGGCGTCTTGCCCATCTTGCGAAGCAGGCCCACCAGCGTGATGAGGATGAGCGCAGCGGCGGGGACCACGGCGCACTTCACAAAGATCTCCCAGCTCCAGTACACCTGGAAGGGCGGCAGGCTGTACGAACCGTAATAGAGGCCGCGCATGGGCTCGGTAAAGAACGCTATGCCGAGCGCAGTGCCCAAAAGCGCCGCGACCACGCCCACGATGGCGGGAAGTGCCAGGTAGTGCAGCACGATCTCGCGTCGACGATAGCCGCTGGCGAGCAGCGTGCCGATGATGGCGCTCTCCTCCTCGATGGTGGCATCGGTAAGGACCACAAAGACAAACGCCATGATTACGATGATGATGTCGAGCAGCGTCATCCACATCATGGAGTCGCCGTCTACGTCGTCGCGCGCGTAGCCAATGCCCTGGTTGGAATCGGCGTCGATGAGGTCATCCACGCGCGCGTCGGCGTCGGTCAGCGCCTCGACCATATCCTGTTCGGCATCGGTACGGTCTGCAGTGGAGAGGTCGCGATCGGCAAAGGTGAAGGAGTAGGTGTAGGCAGGCGCGCCGCCGGCATCCTCGAGCGCGGCAAAGCCGCCATCGGTGACCTCGGCTACGCCGTACGTGATGGTGTTCACCGTAAAGTCCGAATTGTTGAGGAACAGCGCCTGGCTATCGGGCTGGGTCATGATGCCGCAAATGGTGTAGGTTCGGCCCTCGAGCTCGACTTTATCGCCCACGGACAGGTTGTTATTGGTGGCAAAAACACGGTCGATGGCCACCTCGTCATCCGCCTTGGGCTGCTTGCCCTCACAGTAGGACGCAATGTCCACCTTAGCGCGGTGCGCATAGGTGCGCAGCGTGCGCTTGGTGCCGTCGTCGCCGGACGCCTTTTTGATGATGGCATCGATAGAGAAATTCTTGTAGAGCGTGACGCCGCCGACGTCGCCGGCAGCATCCTCGGCGGCCTTGAGCTGGTCTTTGGTGGCCTCGAAGGAGGTGGTCACGCGGCCATCCTCAATCGTGTACGCATCGCGCATGTCGTCGATAAGACAACCGATGGAATGCGCCGCGAGCAAAAAGCCCGAGGTGAGAGCGATGCTTCCGCACATAAGCAAAAAGATGCCCAGGTACTTGCCAATATTGCGGCGCAGCTCGCGCGGGAGACGTTTTGCGAGAGGTGTCATGGCGCCGCCTACCAATCGAGCTCGGCGGCCGCGACGGGCGACTCGTTGAGCTCATCCTCGACGATGCGCCCGTCGCGCAAGCGCAGCACGCGATTGGCCATGCGCGCGATGGCGGCATTGTGGGTGACGATGATGATGGTGCAGCCGTAGGTGCGGTTGACATCCTCCATGAGCTGCAAGATTTCCTTGGACGTCTTGTAGTCAAGCGCGCCCGTGGGCTCGTCGCACAGCAGCAGGCCCGGATTTTTGACGAGCGCACGGCCGATGGCGCAGCGCTGCTGTTGGCCGCCCGAGACCTGGCGCGGGAACTTGTTGCGGTGCTCGTAGAGACCCAGCGAACGCAGCAGGTCATCGATGTTGAGCGGCTTTTTAGACAGGTGCGCCGTAACCTCGATGTTCTCTTTGATGGTGAGATCGGGCACCAGGTTGTAGAACTGAAAGACAAAGCCCAGCTCGCGGCGTCGGTATTCGCCCAGATCGGTAGGCTTGAGCACGGTGAGGTCGCAGCCGTCCACCATGATGGAGCCGCCGTCGGCATCCTCCAGGCCGCCAATGAGGTTGAGAAAGGTCGACTTGCCCGAGCCCGAGGGTCCCAGCATGACGCAGATCTCGCCGCGGTTGATGGACGTGTCGATGCCGTCGAGCACCGTCAGGCGCGCATCACCGTCGCCATAGTGTTTCTTGAGCCCTTTGACCTGGACATAGGCTTGCTTTGTCGCCATGTTATCCCCCGTTGTTAGCCTTCTGCTACTTTTCTAGGGTAATAGTAAACCTGGGCGAACTATTTTTAAGCGACGTGCGCGACTTTTTTCCAACCTACTCATTGGGGACAGACTTAAATGAGTGAAATCGCTCATTTAAGTCTGTCCCCAATGAGTGCCGGCAGGAAAGGAGCGTCCCCAAGTGCCGACATATTGGGACAGTCCCTGCCAGCCCTGCCGGCGAATCGGCAAAGACTGTCCCCAATGACTAGGTGGCTAGGCGTGGGATTTGTTGTGCGCGAGGGCTAGGCCTACGGCGGCGATGGCCGCGGCAAAGAGCACCGTGACGCCCAGATCGCAGGCGATGTCGCCCAGCACGGTGGACGTCAGGTCCGCGGCGAGCGCCTTGCCGATCGCGTCGTTCACCCAATACGTCGGCACAAAGTGCGCCACCGTCTGCACGGCCGAGCCCATGAGCGACAGTGGCATCCAGGCGCCGCCCAAAAACGTCATGAGCATGCCGAGCAGGTTGCCCACACCGTTGAGCAGCTCCTCGCGCGCGCCCAGGCTCGACAGCGTAAAGCCAACGGCCAGCGGCGTGCACGCCAGGGCAAACGTTGCCGCCAGCGCCAGGCACACGCGACCCACGCCGACCTCGGCAACCGCGCTGGCAAAGCCCACGACGCCCATCATGCTCGACACGAGCCAGATGCAGACGGTGAGCACGGCGGCGGCCGCGAACACAGCGAGCGAACGCTGGCGCTCAGAGACCGGGCTGGCATCCATGCGGCGCACGCGCTCGGGCTCGTTCATGCCCGAGAACACCAGTCCCACCGACACGATGACCGACGAGATGATCGCGTACGCGCCAAAGTTGAAGTACGACTCGAGCGTGGTAGCAGCAGTCGAGTCGACCTTGACCTGCTCGATCTGGACCTCCGCGCGCTTTGCGGCCGCGTGCTCGGCGGCCCTTGCGACGTCGCCGTTGGAGGCAGCGGGCTCTAGTGCGGCCGCAGCGCCCGCGAGCGAGATCCACCGCGAGGCCTCGGCAGACGAAAGCGCCGCCGCCATGGTGCCGGCACCGTAGGTCACATCGAGCTTGGGCAGGGACTCCCCCGCGCGGGCGGCTGCAACAAGATCGTCCTCAAACCCCTCCGGGATAAAGAACACGCAGTCGGCGCTGCCTTTGGCGCTGTTGCTCTTGGAGAGCGCGTCAGCAAGGTCGTATGTGTCGTCGCCGACGCCCGTGACCAGGTCAAAGCGTGAGCCCAGGTGCTTGGTAAGCGCCCGCGAAAGGTCGCTATCGTCGCGGTCGACCACGATCACGTTGGTGTCGTAGGGCTTGTACTCGGTAAGCTGCGACGAGTTCCAGCTCACCGAAGCCGCGATGAATACGCCCATGAGCGAGATGAACACCGTATAGATGAGCAGGTAGAACGGGTGCGCCAGCGCCATGCGAAGCGCGGTCTTAAAGGTGCTCATAGCGGCTCCTTCCAAAGATCAGCGTAGCGGCGGCGACAAACACCAGGGCCATCAGGACGAGCGCGCCGGCGCGAACAGCGAAGGGCCCCAGGTCCTCAAAGAAATACAGGCGATTGAACATGTCGCAGATGAGCTTGACGGGGTTGAGCCAGCACTCGACCGGACAAGCGCGGGCGACGTCGTCGGCAAGCGCCATCGCCGGCTCGCCGTAGAGGCCGGCGAACAGGGCGCACGTGGTGGCAAAGCCCGTGAGGATGCCCGACTTGGATGCCTTGCCGCCCTTAACGGGAAGCGTGCCCACAAAAAGCCCCAGGCCCGTGGCGGCAAGCGCGGATGCAGCCCCGCCCAGCAGGCACAACCCCTCGCGCCCGCCAAAGTCGACGCCCACGACCAGGCGCACGTAGCCGATCGCAACCGCCATCGATGCAAAGGAAACCAGCCACGAGCCGACAAAAATGCCGGCCAGCGACGCCGTCTTGGAAAGACCGCCCACGCAGCGGCGCGCGCCGAGGCCGGACAGATTGGGCTGCAAATCGACGACGCTCAAGGCGGCAAACTCGGCAGACATCATCGCGACCAGGCCAAAAAGCGCGTAATAGTAGATGACCGTGCCATCGGGCGTGGCACGAGTCAGGCTCACGCGGCGGGTTCCGCCCTCGAGCGACAGGGCGCGCGCAACCGCCGCCGGATCGGCGAGCGCCGCCGGGTTGTCCTGGGCAATCTGGGACATGAGCTCGGCATTTTGCGTATACGAGCTTGCCACCGTTTCAAGGATGCTGCGGTCGGTAAGCACCGACGAGGCGCGCGAGCTGTCGTAACTCGATAGCAGCGTGAGCCTGGGCGTGCCCGCGGCATCAACCGTATAGATGCCCGCGACCTCGCCGGCCTTGAGCGCTTTGCGCGCGGCAGCCAAGTCTTCGTACTCGCTCACATCGAGCAGCTGGTCGTCGCCTGCCTTGGCAAGCGAAGCTGCCACATCCTTAAAGGTCGAGGCATCCCAGGCCTCGTCCGCCACGACGGCAACCGGCACCGGGTCGACCGTGCCGTCGGAGCTGAGGTTCGCAAACATAAACATGAACATCGTGGAAAGCGCGATAGGAAAGAGAGCGCCCCAGACCCACGTGCTCGGCCGGCGCAGCAGCGTCTTGACCGTGGTGATGATGGTGTTGAACATGGCCGCCCCCTAGTCGCGCAGCTCGCGGCCGGTGATCTCGAGGAACACGTCGTTGAGGGTCGGCGGTTCGGAATAGATGCGGCCGAGCGGCACGTCATGCGAGCGCAGCGCATCGAGAATGTCCGTCAGGTTGTGCGGGCTCGCTTCGCACGAAAACGTGAGCTGTCCCGCCGTTGCCGAAAGGTCCAGAACGTGCGGCAGGCTTGCGACGGCACCGAGCGCCGCACTCGGAACCTCGCCGACCTCGATTACAATCTTCTCGCCCATCTGAATCATGCGCTTGAGCTCGTCGTTAGTGCCCTGCGCCAGCACGCGGCCGCCGTCCATGATCATAATGCGGCTGCAGATCTGCTCGACTTCCTCCATGTAATGGCTGGTATACACCACCGTGGCGCCCTCGTCGCGCAGGCGGCAGATGCCCTCCAGGATGGCGTTGCGGCTTTGCGGGTCGACCGCCACCGTGGGTTCGTCAAAAAAGATGAGCTCGGGCTTGTGCGCGATGCCGCAGGCAATGTTGAGACGACGCGTCAGGCCGCCCGAGAGCTTGCCGGGGCGGAACTTGGTAAAGTCGCCCAGGCCGACAAAGTCGATCGCCTCGTCCACCAGCGCGCGGCGGCGCTTGCGGTCGTTGACGTAGAGACTGCAGAAAAAGTCGATGTTCTCGCGCACGGTGAGCTCGTCGAACACCGCCACCTGCTGCGGCACCACACCGATGCGGCGCTTGAGGTCGTAGCGGGCGGGCGTCATGCGCTCGCCGAACAGCTCGATGGTGCCCTTGTCGTAGGCGAGCAGCTGCAGGATGCAGTTGATGGACGTGGTCTTGCCCGAGCCGTTGGGGCCCAGCAGGCCAAAAATCTCGCCGGGGGCGATGTTCAGGTTAAAGTGGTCGAGCGCAATAAGATCGTCGTAGCGCTTGACGAGGTTTTCGACGTGGACGATGTCTGTCATGAGGCGGCCCTTCTGTTGGTCGTGGCCCGGTACGATTGCATCATCGCAGGAGCGGGCGGCGCGCACCAGTGAGCTTTGTCACGAGTGCGGAGGTCTTGGTCGTACGGCCTGCCGACGCCCCCGCTTTGCCGCGCGGGAGAAATGTCACGGTTGCGCAGGCGGCCCCTCCACCACGCGCGGCATCGCGTACAATACCCGTATGAACAGGCTTTTCGACAAATCGATTGTGCTGGCGTGCTGCATCGCAGCCGCCACAGGCCTTGCTGTGGACGCTCGCTTAGTCGCGGCGTTTTGCCTGGGCGTTATTGCCACCTCACTGGCCGAGGTCGCACAGGGAAATCGCGCCCGCCGTGCGAGCGAGGCCGTGAGCTACGCTTACATCATCGCGGCTGTCTTCGTGCCGCCGTTTATGCCGTTTGCGCCTCTCGCCCTCCATGACATCGCGCGGCGCGTGCGCCGTGAGCACGCCTGGATCGCGTTGGGTGTCGGTGCTGTCTTTGCCTGTGCGCTCGTCGCGGACCTTCGCGGCGGCGCGCTCACCACCCGAACGCTGCTGCTAACCGCCATTCTTTCGGTCGCCGCCACGTTGCTGTCACTGCGCACCGCGCAGCTGGAGCGCGAACAGGAACGCATGCGCCGTACCCGCGACGAGCTGCAGGAACGAGCCCTCGCGCTCGAAGCGCGCAACCGCGATCTTGCCGACCGCCAGGACTACGAAGTCGAGCTCGCGACGCTCGCCGAACGCGCCCGCATCGCGCGCGAGATCCACGATAACGTCGGACACCAGCTCACGCGTGCCTCGCTACAAGCCGAAGCCCTGCGCGTGATCCACGCCGACGAGCCCGGCGTCGCCGCCGATTTCGCCGACGTCAAACGCACGGTTGACGAGGCGCTCCAACTTGTGCGTACTAGCGTCCATGCGCTCAACGACAACGCTGTCGACCTTTCCGTGCAGCTCGAACGCATTGTTGAAGGCGCGCGCTCGGACGGCGGCCCGCAGATTGAGCTTGAAGTTATGACCGAACATGCGCCCGCAAATGTCGCCAACTGCTTTGCGGCGGTCCTTCGCGAGGCGCTTTCCAACGCCATGCGCCACGCCCATGCCAATGCCGTTACCGTGCGGTGCATGGAGCATCCGTCGTTTTACCAGCTCATCGTTACCGATAATGGCGCGGACGCGACCCCGGCGAGCAGCAGCAACGTCGCAGAAGGCATGGGGCTCGGCTCCATGCGCGAGCGCGTCGAGGCGCTTGGCGGCACCTTCACCGCCGGTCCGCGCGCCGGTGCCGGCGGCTGGCGTGTGTTCGCCACCGTTCCCAAACAGCAAGGAGATGAGGGCCGATGAGGCTCATCGTTGTCGACGACGACCGCCTAGTGGTCGATTCGCTCAAGATTATCCTGGGCGCCCAAACGCAGATCGAGGTAGTGGGCACCGGAGCCGACGGCAACGACGCGGTGGCACTCTACGCCGAACTCGCACCCGATATCGCGCTGCTCGACATTCAGATGCCGGGGCGCGACGGCCTTTCGGCGGCGCGCGAGATCCTTGAGCACGACCCCGCGGCACGCGTGGTGTTTCTGACGACATTCTCGGATGACGAGTACATTGTGTCGGCGCTCAAGCTGGGCGCCCGCGGTTACCTGATCAAGACCGATGTCGCCGCCATTCCGCCAGCGTTGGCGCAGGTCATGGATGGCAAACGCGTGCTCGAGGGCAAGGCGATCGAAGATGTCGATTTTGATGGGGCGAACGCTGAGGCCGGTGCGACTCGCCGGCCCGCGGCCTTTGCCGGTCTGACCGACCGCGAGTTCGAAGTCGCCGAGCTCATCGCCCGCGGCCTCGATAACAAGGAGATTGCCGCCACGGCTTATATGGGAGAAGGCACGGTGCGCAACCACATCAGCTCGATCCTGGCCAAAATGGGCCTGCGCAACCGTACGCAAATCGCCATCGCCTACCTGCGAGGGTAATTACCCAACAACCGACCACCCCGGCAAAGTAAAATGGCTGCCACCGATTTAATGCCATTTCAAAACTATGTCGGTTTACTACGATGAATCGACCACCTTCGACCACGGCAAATTGCGCGCTTCCAAAACCGCAGGTAGAACGCTTGCAATATTTAGAAAAATGCAGTCATGGTCGGGAATGCCGAATTCATCGTAGTAAACCGACATAGTTTTATTCGCGACGGCCCTGCACGAGTGCCTCCGCAAACCTCGCGAGACCAAAATGATCCGTTTTCTTCCGCCCACGGAGATCGGCTGACGGCGCCCACCACGAAATCGGCCCATCTACTACGTTTGACCCGATACCCCTGACCATAGCCGCGTTTCATGAAAAACCGCAGGCGTTCTACCTGCGGTTTTCATTTCGCATTGCTTGCCGTGGTCGAGGGCTGCCGCCTAAACATAGTAGATGGGCCCATTTCGTGGCAGACGGATCACGCGGCAGCCTTCGCAAGGCAAAAATGATCCGCTTTCCTCCGTCCATGGGAGATCAAGAGCTGTCACGGATATGGTGCCATTTCAAAACTATGCCGGATTACGGAGCTAAAGTCGGGGCCCTCATCCATACCTTCATTTTTTGAAAAACGGCAGGCTATCTACCTGCGGTTTTGTTTTTGCGATTTTCTATATGGTCGGAGGTTCGCCATCCAGCCCCGTAATCCGGCATGGTTTTGTTAGCGGCGGCCCAGCCGCGCGTTCAAGCGCGGGGCCGGCGGGGCAATTTTGCCCCGCCGGCCCGTCTACGCGTTATTCCGGCTTAGTTTCTACCGTGGGAGTCTTGTCCGCCGCAACCGGAGTACGGGCGGTGTCCATAGTCAGGCAGTGCTTGGGGCAGCTCTCGATGCACTCGCCGCACACCACGCAGGCGTACGGATCAATCGACCACGTTCCGCCCTTGCGATCGACCGCAAGCGCACCCGCCGGGCAGCGGCGAGCACACATGCCGCAGCAAATGCACACGTCCATGTCGTTGACGATGTGCCCGCGCAAGCGCTCGGGCGCCGTCAGCCCCTCCTGCGGATAGCACACCGTTACCGGCTGCTTGACCATAGAACCCAAGGCCGTCTTGGCAAATGTCAGCAAACTCATGCCGCGCCTACCTTTCCGTGCAGCTAATGCATGGGTCGATGGTCAGGATAATCATGGGCACGTTGGCAATGAGCACGCCCTGCAGCGCATGCGTCAGACCCGCCAGATTTTGCGACGTCGGCGTGCGCACGCGAAAACGGTCCAAATTCTTGGTGCCGTTGCCGCGCACATAGTAATACGCCTCGCCGCGCGGTTGCTCAATCACAACCTCGCCGCGCGCGCCGTCGGCCGGCGTAAGCTTGGTGCGCCCGCCGATCCCGTCGTGCGGAATCTTGCCCACAAGCTCCTTGATGATGCCCATGGCCTGCGTGACCTCGGCGCAACGCACTTGGCAGCGGGCATAGCAGTCGCCATCGGTAGCGACAACCGGCTCAAACGCAGCCAGGTCCGCATAGGCACCGTCGCCAAACATGCGCACGTCGTAGTCCACGCCCGAGGCGCGCCCAAACGGACCGACCATCGAAAGCTCCAGCGCGTCTTTCTTGCTAATCACGCCCACGCCATGCAGGCGCTCGCCGCAGCTGTCATCGTCCAAAAACGTATGCACCAGAGCCTCGTAGTCAGGACGCATGGCATCGAGCGTCTGGACAATGCCTGCCAGCTCGGAGTCCTCGATATCATGCTTAAGGCCGCCGATCTCGTTAATCGACAGAATCACGCGCCCGCCGCAAGTGCTCTCAAAGATCTTGAGAATCTGCTCGCGCAGGGTCCACGAACGATAGAACAGTGCCTCAAAGCCAAAGGCGTCGGCAAGCAGGCCCAGCCACAGCAAATGCGAGTGAATGCGCGAAAGCTCGTGCAGAATGGTGCGAATATACTGCACGCGGCCGGGCACCTCGATGTCAAGCATGCGTTCGCAGGCGCTGGCATAGCCGCAGCTGTGGCCCACGGCGCAAATGCCGCAGATGCGCTCGGCGATGTAGCCAAACTGATGCATGTCGCGCTTTTCGGTGAGCTTCTCGAGCCCGCGGTGCACAAAGCCGATCTGTGGAATTGCCTCGATAACGCTGTCGTCCTCGATCACCAAGTCCAGATGAAGCGGCTCGGGCAGCACCGGGTGCTGCGGGCCAAACGGAATAACGGAGCGATGTGCCATGGACCTTACGCCTCCTCTTTCTGCTTGTCGCGGGCGGCCTTGGCGGCAAGCGCCGCGCGGACCTTAGCCGCTTTCTCGGGATCCATGGCGGCGAGCTTTGCCTCCATCTCGGCGGCTTTAAGTGCGGCCTTGGCCGCGGCCTCGTCATGCTGAGCATCGGAGCCGGCAGCCGCAGCGGGCCGAGCGACGGCGGCGCCCGCGGCATCACCAGCGCCCGCGGCGCCCTCCCCTGCAGCAGCCGCAGCAGCGGCGGCCTTCTCGGCCGCGGCCTTGCGCGCCTTGGCCTCGGCAGCGGCACGGACCTTCATGGCTTTCTCTCGCGCAGCCTTCACCTCGGGCGTGATAACGCTCATGGGCTCGGCAGTCGAGACCTGGTAGAAAAAGCCCTTAAAGTCGATCTGCATATCGGTGATGGCAAGACCGAATAGGTCGTGCGCTTCGTTTTCAAACGGGAATACCGCCGGATAGTACGAGCTGATGGACGGAATCTCCTGGTACTGATCAATTCCCTCAACCACCAGGTTCTCGATCGCATAGCTGCCGTCCTGCGCAATATGCTCCCGAGCAGCACGAACGTTGATAAACGTATAGACCAAGCGATACGTGCCGTCGTCGACGTTGCGCTCGGCGTGCATTTGCACAAAGCGGGCACCGGCGCCCTTGAGCGCCTGGACATGCGACAGGAGCTCGTCGATCCCGACGGTGGTATAGATTGCCTCTTGCATTACTCGGCCTCCTTTGCAGCGACGGACGCGGTGGGCGTCCCAGCAGGTGCGTCGCCAGCGGCGGGCGCGTCGCCGGCCTCAGCTGCGGCCACAAACCCGTCCTCGCCCAACTCAACGCCACCGTCCCAAGTAGCGGCACCGCCCACGGTAAGCGGATCGCCGCCGGCGCGCATCACGGCCTCCTTCTGGTCCAGGATGCCGCACGCCTCCACGATGGCATCGATCACGGTCTCGGGGCGAATGGCGCATCCGGGCGCGTACACGTCCACGGGAATCGCGCGGTCCACGCCGCCGATCACGTTGTAGGCATCGCGGAACACGCCGCCCGAGCACGCGCAGATGCCGCAGGCCACCACGCACTTGGGCTCGAGCATCTGGTTGTAAATCTGGCGCACGACAGGCAAGTTCTGAGCGTTGACCGAGCCCGTCACCAAAAAGATGTCCGCATGCTTGGGGTTGCCGGTATTGACCACGCCAAAGCGCTCCGCATCGAACAGCGGCGTGAGCGAGGCCAGCACCTCGATATCGCATCCGTTGCAGCTCGAGCCGTCGTAATGAATAACCCACGGCGAGCGCGACATTTTATGATCCATGGATGCCGCCTCCTAAATAAACACGTCGACGAGGATGGGCATAAGGTTGAGCAGGCCAAACACCAGCGCCACGCCCCATCCGAGCTTAAAGCAGCTGCGCCAGGTGCTGCGCGCGAAGGTGTTGTCGATCAGCACCTCGACAAAGTACGTCGCAGCCATCACGACCAGGGCGACCAGCCAGCTCACTGGGTTGTCCCAGACAAAGAACATGCCCACCCACATCAAAAACAGCACGGTCTCGCACCAGTGCATAAGGGTCATCTTGGCCAGCGTGCTGCCGCTCATCTCGGTGGCGACGCCCTGGACGATCTCCTGATGCGCGTGATGCGAGTACGAAAGATCGAACGGCGACTTGCGCAGCTTGATGGTAAGCACCGCGAGCAGCGCGAGGAAAATGGGCGCGCTGTACACGATGATGGGGGCCGACTGCCCCGTCACGGCGATGGAATCGAAGCTGTCGGTGGCAAGGTACAGGCCCACGCTCATCAGCAGAACGGCGGGCTCGTAACTCATAACCTGCAGCAGCTCGCGGTCGGCACCGACCTGGGCAAACGGGCTTTGCGTCGAGGCGGACGCCAGCACCACAAAAATCGCGGCAAGCGTCACCATAAAGGCGCATAACAGCGTGTTGGAGCCCGACACAAAGATGCCGCCGCCCACCACGGTAAAGATGAGCGCGCACGCCATGTAGGTATCGTCCATGGTGTTTACGCTGGCGGGAGCCTTGCGCAGCAGCTTGGCAACGTCGTAGAAGGGCTGCAGCAAGCGCGGGCCCACGCGGCCCTGCATGCGAGCCGAAAGTTTGCGGTCAACGCCGTCGATCAAGCCGCCCACAAGCGGCGCAATCAAGGCAAACGCCACGGTGCCAATAAAAATGCCCACGACGCCCGAGCCTTCAAAATACTTGCCGCGCAGCACCGAGGGCGCACTCATGGCAAGCCGCTCGGGCCCAATCCACGCGCAACACAGCAGCGCAAACAAGATAATGCTGCAGCACACGACGCTACCCGCGGGGCCAATACGCTTCTCGCCAAGGGCGTCCTCCGAGTACCAATTGCGCTTTTCGGCCTTCACCTCGTGTCCCATCGAGCCGCGGAAATGGCGGTAATTGTCGGTTCCCACACCCGAAAGATATACGTTTACGTGCGGTTTGTTGCTCACGCGGAATGAAGTCAGCAGCACCACGGCGATAAACGCCACGATAACCACCATCAGATACATGGCATCCTTGCCAATAACGTACGGCACGCGGCCAAACACCATGGCCAAGTAAGGCGACACCAGACCGCTCGAGATAACCGGGAACGCCACGCAGCACAGAATCAGCAGCGCGGCGATGGTATTGAGGGCCATCCATTCGGTCTTATGGACATTGACCTCAACGTTTTGAGCCGTGGGGTCGACGCCCGAAAGCTTGGCAAGCCACTTGCCCCAGAAGAAGAACGTCGCGGCCGAGCCAAAGGCAAGCACCATGATCATGAGCACGTTGCCGGTCTGGGCAAACGCCACCAGGGCGCCCCACTTGGACACGAGCATGCCAAACGGAGCCACGAACATGCCCATAATGCCCAGCATCATCAGGCGCGTCAGGTGCGGCATGCGGCTGAACATGCCGTCCATGTCCTCGATATTGCGGCTGCCGATATGATGCTCGGCCGTGCCCACGCACAGGAACAGCAGCGACTTTGCCACCGTATGGAACAGGATCAGGAAGATCGCGGCCCACACGGCCTCGGGCGCGCCGACGCCTAGGCAGGCGCTGATAAGGCCCAAGTTGGAAATGGTGGAGTACGCGAGCACGCGTTTGGCGTTGCTCTGCGAGATGGCCATGAGGGCAGCGAGCAAAAACGTGATGGCACCCACACTCGTGACCATAAAGCCAGTCACGGGATAGATGGCATAGAGCGGGCTGAGCTTGACCATCAGGAACACGCCGGCTTTGACCATGGTTGACGAGTGCAGCAGGGCGCTCGTGGGCGTGGGGGCAACCATGGCACCCAATAGCCAAGTGTGGAACGGCATCTGCGCGGCCTTGGTGAGTGCGGCGAGCGACAGCAGAACGACCGGCATCACCAGCAGCGCGGATTGCGCGGTTCCGGCGCCGGAAAGCTCGATCATGCCCGAGATGGTCAGCGGCATGCCGTTAACGTGCAGGTACATGAGCCCGGCCAAAAACGCGATGCCGCCCAGCATGTTGAGGATGATCTGGGTGAAAGCGTTTTTTATGGCCTCGGGCGTGCGCGTGTAGCCAATCATGAGGAACGAGCACACGGTGGTGATTTCCCAGCCACAGAACAGCCACTCAAGGTTGTCGCTTGTCACGATGACGAACATGGCCGAGAGGAACAGGAACATAAGCGCCAGGAACTGCGGGCGTCGGTCAGGCGCCGTCTGCCCGCGCAGCGCTGCCTCGTGCTCGTCGTGGGCCTGGAAGTCCTTCATGTAGCCCAGGGCGTACACGCAGATAAGGCTGCCGACAATGCCGACGGCAAGCACCATGATCACGCTCATGTAGTCAAGGTAGAGTGGCGTTGCCGTGACGGCTTCGGTCGCGGGCAGCGTCATAGCTGCAAAGGTGAGCGAGCCCACCAGCTGCACCACGCCGAGCACCGTGGTGAGCGTGCTCTTATATTTACGCGCGTTGTACAGGATGACGGCGCACAGGATCACGTCGATGACGGAGCTGATGATCGAGAGCACATGCGAGGTGCCGGGGGCAACCTCGAAGCTCTGCGGGCCCGTGCCAAAAAACATGACGGCGACTACAACCGTCACCGCCATAATAATGCCGGAGCCTACAAGCCCTACCGCATCGCGGGCGCGGTCACCGCGCGCGAGCAGCATGCCCAGCGCCGGTACCAGCGGAAACAGGGTAAGGAAATACAGTAGCGTCATACCATCACTCCCCCATGCAAAAACGCTGCAATTGTTTAACGTTATAGCTCAGTTGAGGAGTAGCGGCGGCGGGTTTTCGGTCAACTGGGGAGTTTTAGGCGTACGGGGTAACGAGTCTGTCCGCTTTGGAGCAGAGAGGCGACGCTCCCCCTATCGCGGCGGCGGGCGCACGGGCCACTGCGCGCGGTTTATTAACCACTTTGGAGGATGTTCCAGTAGGCTCACGACGGTCCAAAAAGTTGGCGCGGCAAGAAAAATGCGCCCCTGTGGGCGCACCATCCCGTTCGCTATTCCGCCTTTTTAACGCGCGGCTTGCGACCGCGCGGCTTATCAACCAGCGCGGACTCACCGCTCTCGCGATACTGGCGGCACCAAGCCTTGACCGAAGACTCGCTGGGAATCTTGTGCTTGATCATGGCCTCGCGAACCGTTAAGCCGTTTTCCAAGCGGTCCTTGACCACGGCGAGCTTAACTTCGTACGAATAGGTGTGATGATGCGAACCGGCGTTGAGAACGGCGTCGGCACCGCCTACGGCATACGCGCGGGCCCACTGACGAGCCGTGGCCTGGGGAATGCCAAGCTCCGCGGCGAGGGCGCGATGACCGACCCCCTCTTGGAGGATCTCGACGGCGCGCTGCCTAACCTCGGGCGCATGCGTGCGAGTCCTAGTTGCTTCCGACATACCTGCCACTTCTTAGCCTTAACCGTTAATCTGCTTTCTTACGTGCAAGTTAGATAGTAGCATTTTACTGTTTGCTCAAAGCAGTTAATTAAAATAGACGCGGCGTTATCTGGGCATTTGCCATTTATTTGCGACAGTTCTTTACATTTAATTTACGCAGCTAGTTAGCTCGCAGCTCATTGAGCGTGTTTTACCAACCAGATTGGTATCTTTTTGTTTCGCTTGGTATGGTCTTCATAATTATTAACCCCTCTAGCCTCTGGGCTAGCATGTCAGTCTTCCGCGTACTTTCCAGCTTTCCACTTAACATTCCAGCTTTCCACTTAACTTTCCAGCTTTCTACCCAGCTTTCCACCTTAAGTGTTAAGTTAAGTGGGAAGTTGGAAAGCCTGGTGGAGGGGTCGGGAGAGCTAAAACACCTTTCTCCAACGGCGGCTGGACAGTTAGTTCAGATACGTATTTTTCTATGCTGATAAAGCTGCGCTATGGTCCCCGGAGAGGGTTCTTTGGCGACTCATTGCACGCAAATCGAGCCCAGATAGCTACCGAATCCTAGTTTTGAGCCCCTTTCTTCCCCAAAACGAGCGCCGGATGCGCCTGCTACGGTCTGGAATTATACGTATCTGAACTAACTGTCCAGCGGAGTCCAAGACTGGGATCGCGCAGACTAGAAAGGGGGCGGCAACCGGGTGGTTGCCGCCCCCTTTGCGAAGCCAGTTGGCTTCGGAACTAGTGGTCGATGCCGTTGAGGTTCACCCTCGTGAGCGTGTAGGTCACATAGTCGGGCGATTGAGGCTTTGCGCTCGCCACGTCACCCTTGACCAAGCTCGCTGTCATCACCAGACGATAGTTCGCGTAGAACTGCTCACGCTGTTCAACCTGCGTGTTGACCTTAACGGTAAAGGGCAGGCTAAACGTCGTATTACCGTTCTTCGTTTTGAACTTGCCGTTCTCCTTCGAGTCAGTGAAGGTGATCGTGCTACCGGAGGGAGCGACCGCGGCAAGCTTACTCTCCGTCACTGTTACGTAGTTGGAGATATCATCCGTTACGCTCTCATACGTGCCGTCGGTTCCGCGGCGCTGAAGCGCGAGCGTGTACACAACAGAGTCTGCGTTCGCAATTGCCTCGGCGGCGTTGCTGAGTCCACCCAGTTCATACGTGGCACCCAGACCAATCGTGCCATTCGCGATCGGACGCAGGTCGTCCACGTTAATACCAAGCTGCGACTTATCTGGCGCAGAAAGCGTAATGGTCGTATCACCCGTGTCCATGCGATAGTACCCGACGTTACCGCGCTTCGTCTGCGTCAGGCTCGAGGTATTAAGGCCTTCCTTACGCGTCGAAAGCTTGGCGGTATAGGACATCTTGGTACAGGCGTCCTCGCCAGACTGCTTGGACAGGGAGATGACCTTGTTGCAGCCGTCCGGCGTAAGGCGAATCTCTTCCACAGCCGTGCGCACGGTAAAGGATCCGCCCGTTGCACGCTTGCGGATTCTGGCGAGGTCACAATCGAGCTTGAGCTTCAGCGAGTCATCGCCCGTATCCGTCACGGTCTGCGTGAACGCAGGCGTCGAAGAATCACACTTCGCCCAATCTTCGCCATCCCACTTATAGTTCTGATTGTCGATGGCAACATAGAATTTAGCGATCGCCGAGGTTCCGCTCGGGAAACTACTCACCCCCGTCAGGGTATTGTTGGCGCCATACTTGCACAGTGACGTATCGAGCTGATAGAACAAAGAGTCCGAGTCAGCATAGCTCTGACTTGGGTTAAACGTAATCGTGTCGGTAACGTCAAGAGAAAGAACGTAGGCGGCGCCGTCCGTCGACTTCGAAACCGGAGTGCGCGCCTCCGGCTTCCCGTCGTTAACTTCCTGCCCGTAATTGGACAAGATGCTGTATGTCGATGCCGTACCGTTTTGATTATCGTCGCCACCGGTGCGCAAGACGTGATGCAGATTCCAAGATATGCGGCCACCCGAAGAATTCGAGTCAATAGACGAAGCCGTAAAACCGTTGATACTAGCTTGCGTCACGCCGTCGCCCGACTTGGGCACGTTGACAACTAGGTAGACGCTCTCCGATGCACGCTTCTCTCTGCCGGTATCCTTCTCCTTAGGTACCTTTAGCGTATAGCGGCTGTTGCTGGGAACGTCAGCACCCGCAACCTTAAACAGCGTCCACTTGCCATCGAGTTTCGCTTTAGCGGTCGCCTCTGCCTCGTTATCACACACGGTCCATGTGCCGGCGCCATCCTGTGTGGCCGACACATCCAAAATCTCGCTCAGCCATCGCTCCTGATATGGATTGCCCGCAGAATCCTTAAAGCCGTCGTTTCCGCTCAGGGAAACGCTCGTTGCTCCGCCTTCGCCCACCGTATAGTGATACTCTCTGCCACCGGCCCGGCCGTCAACGTTCGCATCGATGAGCGTAAGCTGGGTGCCCTGGGGCGACCTTCCGTCGGCACCATTGAAGAGGATGCTCTTACCGAGCCCCTTCATCGAGCCGCCAGCAGCCATATAGCTGTCCCAGCCAAAGTCGACTTCCTTCCCATTGGCAGAATTGTATGTCCAGGTAAGCAGACCCGTCATCGGCTCACCAAAGCTCGTAAGCACGTGTGCATCTTTTCCAAGGTTAGCGTAGTCTTTTTCTTTAAATTTGATGCCGTAATCATACGTTGCAGCGAAATCAATCTCGAGCTTGCGCTTAACGACGATCGGCACCTGAACGTTGTAGCTCTGACCCGCCTCGGTAAAGGTAACGGTCAGGAGCGTAAAGCGGCCCTTGCCGTTGTCCCAATCGGAGCTTGGGCTAAACGACATATTGTTCTTGCCGTTGTTCACTACGCGAAGCGTGGGATTGTTCGACGCGTCATCGTCCTTAACGAACACACCATCCTTGAGTTGGAAAACATCTGCTTTGGCCGTCACGTGCGGATTGGTGCCATTCTCGTTATTCAATCTGCAAGCGTCAGAGAAGCCGCCGTTCGTGATGATGTTTAGATAGCTCTTGGCCGTCGTATTATCGGTACCCGAGATCACCAAAACGGGAAAATCCGTTGCAACCTTGCTGTCGCTTGCATCGTTATTCGCATTGAACATGCTCGCCACGGATTTGGCGTTATAGCTCGACGTATTTTGATAGGCGCCATCGTCATTGATGCCGCCGATGTTGGTGTAGGTATAACGGTTGGCAACGCCGGGGCTCGACGGATTCTGGATGGCCGTGGCAAGGCCAACGTTCATGCCGTCGCCGAACAGATAACGGCCGGCCGTGTCAGCATCGGAGGCGCGCACAACAAGGCCACTCGTCGGACTCGTCGTGACGTAGGGCGAAACGGCCACCGTCACATTGCCGTTCGCAGCATCGTTGCCATACAGTGTCGCGCCCTTGGCATCGGAAAGCTTGTCTTCATAGGCAGCAAATGCGATGTATGACTTTTTGTTCACTTTTTTAAGGTCGTCGGTGCCGGAAGAATTGCGCATCAGCTTGAGCGATTCACTCGCACTGTTTGGTCTAATGGCAATTCCTGCGACAAAAACGTTGACGAGATCAGCGGATGAACTATTTCCGAACAAATAGCCCTGGCTAGTTTGCGCCCCAAAGATATTGCGATCCATGAGCACATTTACGAGCCTAAATGAGCCACGGCCATCGCCAGACACGCCACCAGAACAACTTCCCAGCGATGAGTTCCATGCAGCGTTCTTGCTACCGGTAAAGTTATTCTCGCCAATGGTCGAGTTCAAAAGCGTGACAGAGTTCGCCGTGTTACCGATCGAGCCAACAACACCACCAGAATACGAACCATCGACGACCAGTCCAGTGATAGTTGAATTCTTGACCTCGAGGGCACACCCACCTTTCAGATCACCGATTAAACCGGCAGAGCACTCACGAGCACCAAGATAGATGTCTTTTATTACACAGCTATCGAACTTAAATGCACCGCCCGAAGCTGCTTCGCCGACTGCACCAGCAACGTACTTAAGATTATTCGATCCTCTAACACCAAATACCGTTTTATTCTGCACGTCGCCATGGATGCACAGATTGTAGACAGACACGATTCCATTTTCGGACCTTCCGATAAGGCCGCCGGTCCCCTCGGTCGCGCTCGATGCTGCCGGCTGAAGCGTGACATTGCTGATCTCCGCCTTTCCGGCACCCTGCGAAGGCGTTCCAGCGTCATCGGTGTTCACCAGGAAACCACCTCCGGCAAGACCCACGATACCGCCGGTCCTTGCGCTGGCAGCAGTTGACATAATTGTGGAACTCTCGGCAATAGGCATATTCGTTTTTGCCCAAACGCCACCAGCGGAATTTTGGTTCAGCTTGCCGACGAAGCCGCCGACGTTTTGCACGCCAGAAATGTCCATGTTGCTATAAGAGCAATCGTAAAGCTTGACCGGAGAATAGCGCGTGTTCGAATTTGAGGTGTCGTTACGATTCACCAGCAAAGTTGTATCTTTATCAGTCCTGCGGCTACCATAGCCGGATGCGCCGAGCAATCCGCCAACGTTATTGGGGCCATTCACCCTGCAGCTATTCGTGGTAATTCCTGCATATTTGCCGTAATCTGCCAGCGAGCTCGCGTTCGCCGTAGTACCCGCAAGCAGACCGACGCCAACCTGCTCATTACCCGCACCACTGGAGGCGCCGGCTGCATTGATATACGTAAGAGAAATATTGCAGTCATCGAACTTTAGGTTCTGGACGGTATAGCCGCCGTTGCCCGTAGCAGCAGCGCCGTCCGTTGCCGGAGTGCCGATGCTATCCAACACGTTGGTCGAGGTATACGTTACGGTACCAAAGAGAGCGCCCACTCCGGTGAGTTTGTAATTATCATCGGCGTACTCCGTGACCCCATATACCTTGCTGGCCTCTTTGCTACCGACCTTAATTGTTGCACCGTTACCGTTGATGCACGCAACAAGCGGCACGATGCGATCGCGGTCGGCGCCCTTACCGGATGCGCATGCGTTTGAGTAGTAGCGGCCCGAAAGACCCGTGTAACCCGTGCCATAAGTAGTCATGTCGTAGGTTTCACCCGCTTTGAACTGCAAATCCATTCCCGAGACCTGCGCGGCGCAGATGTTACCCGTCTGCCACGTTGCGTATTTCTTTACTAGGTAGGGGGAGTTAACGCCCGAGCCATCGCCTGCGTAGCCAAGCGCGTTACCCTCTAACTGGATACCGGGGCTTTTCATGTCATCGCTTATCGCATTAGCAAAGTCTTCAGCGGCACTCGCCGGCCTTCCAACATGTGTATAGCTCGCGTTGCGAACTTTGCCGTATTGCTTGTTGCCGAATTGGTACACTCCCTTTGCGTTGTTGCCGCCCATGTAGGCACGCGAGCCCGCATACGTTCCATACGCATCGTTCGTGGTATTCGTATTCGCCGAACCGCCGGCCGCACCGCTGCTGATGATGGCCGAGAGTACGAGCAGTCCCTGCGAGTCATTGACGGTTGTGGTTATCGCAGAGCTATTGGCGTCGTCTCCCCTATAGCGGCCCTGCGTCGCATCCGTCTTGATGCACCCCGTCTTCGAAGTATCCAGATTGTTCACCTTGTAGTTACGATCAGTGTTGTCGAGACTCTTATCATCGGTAAGCTCGCTGAACGCATAGCCGTCGATCACGCGGCCAACATATGGGTTGTCGTAGAGAGAAGCGCCAGCGCTATGCCAGTCGTTAAGGGCACCGTCGCCGCGGGAAGAGTTGCGGAAGATGACGCCGCCACCCGCAACAGCACCAACGTAGCCGCCAACGGGCACAAGGTGCGCGCCGCCATTATCGCCTGCTGCCCCAGCAACGCTAAAGCCGCCAGACGCTTTCACCGACACGCCATCGATGATATTGTCACCGCCCATGATGCAACCGATCACGCCGCCAAAAAACGCGCCCGGCACGCCAGAGGCGTCTTTATTCTTATGTGCAATAGAGGCCGCCTTGCCCGAGTATTCAATGTTCAGATTACTCACAACGCTACCGTAGCTATACGGGATCAACCCAGAAAGCGCACCTGTGTCCTTGGAGTTGTGGATCTTGATAGTCGCCTGCGTAGCTGCCTGCGACGAGCCCCTCAGATTACCAACGATAACGCCACGGAACGGGTAATCTTTATTACCCAAGCCCTGAAAAACGGCAGCGTCCAGCTCAAGCGTGTCAGTGCTTTCCCCCTTGTCGTTCTCCGGCTCGATGCTGTAGTAGGCACTCTGGAGATAGCTGTGCATCGTCGTATCGTCAAGCGTGTCATTGGGGTCGATGTCGTTCCCGATCATTCTCACCCATGTTTTGCTCGCCTGCTTGTAGACGTACGTCACTTCATTACTAGCATCCTTGCTGGACGAGCGGCGCTGGCATAGCGTTTCCTGATCGGCCGCAATCGTAACTTCCCAGCCGTCGCTTGGATTCTGAGTATTGATGTACTCAGCAACCGTGTTGAGCTCCGTTGCCTTGGTTATGGTATAGGGATCACCATAGGTGCCGCAGCCTGTCGTAAGCTTGGGCACGCGCTGGTTAACTTTGATTTCATGGTATTGGACTTTGTTTTCGTTGACATTGCCCTTTTTCACATACGGGAGATAACCACCGAATTGCGGAGTATCCGCATTTGCCTCTTTGTTGTCAACGGTGACGAGGCCAGCGCGGGTCCCATAGGTGCTCTCGTTGTAGTACCAGAGTTGCTTACCAGAGTATTCGCCCTTCGAGTCGATCTCGCTGCCGAATGTGACCTTATCGTTTGTCTGGTCATCCTTTATAAAGGTATACACCGCCGAGCCGGTCTTCCCCTCGCCGTAGCCAAAGCTCTCAAGCAAGCTTGCACGGGTAAAGATGGCGTTGTTCGTAGCACTCGGCACGTTGATGGTACCAAACGTCGCCGTAACCTGGTCGGCACTCGAACCCACGCCCAGTCTTCCAAAAAGTGAGGTTGCCACCTTGGTGTTGCGGCCGTATCCCGTAGCCGTGATGTTCTTCGCGCTCAGGTTCACGTACGTCTGCATCTCGTTTATAAGCAGAGGCATATAAGCATCAGCGCCCGTGGCCTCACTAGCGCCATCGACGGTCAAATTGTTGAGCGTAAGGCCATCAATCGAGATTTTTCTAATAGTGGTGGTCGTGCCATTGTTAGACCCATACACGTAGCGACACACCAGCGCGCCCGAAGAGCTTCCACCCGCGGCGGCAATATCATTCTTGCTTCTCCCGTCATTGACAACGGGCCCAACAGTGCCACCCAAAGTGACGGCATTCACCGTAAGATCGCCATTTGCCACCGTTCGGAAAAGACCGCAGTGCATGTTCTCGTGCTGGGTAGCAGCAGAGTTCAGCTTGTTGCTTTTCTGCTCGGCCTTGATGTCGGAGTAATGGAAGGTGATGGTCGCATTACCAACCGTCACCTTTCCGTTCGGCTGGGTGGGATAGTAACTATAGCCCGTCAAATCAATTTCGACGCTTCTGCCGCTTTCGCCGCCGATGGCCACGGCGTCGTTGAACGCTTGCGGCACAATCATCGAGCGAATTGCGGCTGGAGCATAGCGATAAGCAGACCATAAGAGCAGCTTTTCCGCCGTATCGATTTTGCTAATTTTGGAGCTGCCTTGCCCAAGTGCCGCATAGGCTTTGTCGAGGTTGTAGTAATACCTCGTCCAGGCATTCGTGTTGTGGTTCTTGCCGAAATCGGAACGGTTGCGATAGCTGTTGTCGTTTCCCGGCTCTCCGCTCATGTCGAGCTTGCCGTCATTAACGCCGTCTTTGGTATGAAGCGAAACGACGACATTCCATTCGCCGTCCATGAGTTTGCTGGCGTCTTTATTTCCATAGGCAGGCCTCGTGCTGTTGCCGACCCATTCATCAAACGAAGTAGCATTGTCGTTGCTTTTGATTGCCGTGTTGTTGATTTTCACGCCATTGCCCGCAGCAACACCATTGACCTTATATGCAGTGTCCCAACCCGCCTTGTTCTCCAGATACAAGCCGCTATAAGTTTCCACTCCATATGTTGTGGAATTCTCCGTCCTACCGCCTCGACCGATGAGCAGACCAAGCGTTGTAGCGCTCTCGGCATTGATGGTTGCACCAGAAAGATCGATGGCATAGTTGTTGATAACCCAGTGACCGCTGGCTGCATATACGAGCCCGCCGAGTTCACCTGAGCTGTTTGCTGTTATGGAAGCGTTGTTCGTCTTGAGAGCATACGTGCTGTCGCTGGTGTTTGCGCTATCCCCGATGGTGACAACCGTATTGCCCCAGCTGTAGCCCAAAAGACCGCCAGCGCCGTTCTTCGCGTCACCGTTCTTGCCAACGGTCATGCTGAACGAATTGAACGTAAGTCCTGTGATGTTGACGTTGGTCGTATTCGCCGCGGTGCCCTGAGTGATGCAGCCGATAAGGCCGCCAATCTGGGATTTCTTATTGCTCGCGCTGTCGCCCGCGGTAATCGCATTTTCGCTCGCGGTCGCGTCACCGACCTCGAGACTCGTCACGTTGACGATAGCGACAACGTCCGCCACATAACCGATAGCGCCGCCAATGCGCGTGTTGCCGTTGAGGGTAGCGCCCGTTTTGACGGTCGCTTGCGCCTTCGTGCTGCCACTTATGTTGCTGCTGCCGAAAGTAACGGTTCCACCACCCCTCACGCTACCAGCAATGCCGCCAATGTTGACATCGTTGCCGAACGTATCATCGCAGGTGATTTTCGGCTTGCACGTAACGCCGCTGAGCGTTGTCTTGCCAGTGATAGTTGCCGCAAGCGAGCCAGCGTCGACGCCTAAGCCGTTATCGAACTTCATAACGCCATCGACGGTGAGGTTATTCACCGTCGCGCCACCGCCGATAGCGGCAAAGAGGCCCAGACGGCTGTGCCGGTAAATCTTGCCGTTGCCTTCAGTCGAATCGTTTGCGCCAAGCGCATTGCCGTTGCGCGTACCGTAAGGTTCGCCAATCGCCAAGGTAACGGTATGATGGTTGCCCTCGACAGCCCCTACGAAGGCATTAACTTGCCCGGACCCATCACATGCAAGACCTTCAAGGCCTGTACCTCGCAGGTCAATGTCGGAAGTAATTGAGATAGCATTCCCACTATTACCATACCAGCTCGTAATATTAGCCGTGCCGATGCCGAATACACCGCCAAAGTAGCCGTTCGTTTGGACCGTCATGGCAATGCATGCGAATGTATCCGCATCATTAATGAGGTATGTACCCGACTTCCCGTCACCATTTTGGGACCGTAGCTGATAACCCCAAGAGTAGCCAGCACTGCTGCCAGCATCTGGAGCACCACTCAGATTGCACAACGGCTGATAAAAGGTGCTTTCATCAAGTTTAATAAGATCCTTGCTGAGCTTGCCCTCCTCTCCGGTCAGGCGGATAACCTGGTTATAGGTCAGGCCATCGATCCTCGCCGCAGCAGGACGTTTGTAAAGCCAATAATTATCGTTCGTTGCCTCAGCATCCGAGCCTGAACCTAGAGCAAACACCAATGGGGCGCATCCATCCAAGGATCTAAGAATTTGGCTGGTATTACCGTTGGCCTCGAGCTTGCAATCGGATAAATCGGTAGTCCCACGCAAGCGCAAGACGCCGTTCCATGCCGAACCCACAATTCCGGCACCACATGCGATTGATTCGTTTTTATCAGTTTCAACGCGAACGTCCCCGCAGTCCAGAATTCCAAAACGCGAACGCCCGCCCACGCTATAGCCGCTATCCAAGGCGCCAACAACACCGCCAAACCCGCAGTTCTTTCCATTGGCTTTTGGAGAATGGCACGTGACGTCCGCGCCGTCAACGATTACAACGCCTCCAGTATTGTTGCTCTTTGCCACCCAGCCGACCAGGCCTCCTGCCAGTCGCGGCGCGACGCTGCATGTAGTATCAACCGAACAGCGGTTGCCCGCGGCACCCGTCTTTATATGAAGGGTGTTGTTCGACTTCTCTGTGTTGGTCACATCCTGAACTCTACCGACCAGACCGCCATAGATGGAGCTGGAGCCCGTCACCAGTTTGCTAGTATACGAGCCACCTGATATTGCGACATCGCCGTTCGTTGTGTCCAGGAGACCGAACACGCCGCCCGCGCCCGTGTCCCCACTTTGGCCAAGATTCACGCCCTCGCCCGTATCGATTTGGTCGTTGTTGGCAAACTCGACCGGGCCGGCAAAACTAACGTCGCCGATGAAGCCGCCGGAACTTTTGCTGTTCGCATCGCCGACGTTGGCGGGACAGGTGAACTTCTTGTTGTCCGCGCCCAGCGCGAGCCTGGTCGCCTTACCGATGAAGCCGCCACTGGCGGTGGTGCCCTTGACGGTGAGCATGTGCAGGTCGAGAGCCTCCGTGACGTTGACTGTGGCGCCTGTGTTCGAACCGACGAGACCTGCGACACCACCGGCGGAACCGCTTGCAGACTGAACGGTAGCAGCGGGAACATTAAGGGTGCCGACGTTCAAAGTCGCGCCATCCTCGACCGTGCCTACGAGCAGACCGGCATTACCGGAGCTCGTCTCGACGACACCGCCCGCGGCAAGGCTAGCGGGAAACTTAACAGACCCCACCGTAAAGGTTCCGCTCTTGACTGTATTCGCTAAAAGACCGATGTTTCCCGCTGCATTTACGTTGAGCTTCTCGAGAGAACCGGCAGGGCCATAGGTGACCTCTGTAGTAAGGTCACCCATCGCCTCACCCAAAAGGGGCGCCGTCAGAGCGGAAGTCGTATCCGTCCCGCCGGTACCTACGGGATCTGCGATGTTGACCACAGCGTTGAGCGTCTTGCCCCCACCGCTGACCTTCGTAGCGACCATCGGCGCGCTATAGGTAGTTGCGCCTATCCACTTTATCTTGACCGTATTGTTTTGGTCAGTCAGTTTGAAGTTATTGAAAACCGTCCGGTTAGACGTAAGCTCAACAGGGCTATCAACGCCATTCAACGACCTATAGATTTTGCCTTCAAACGGATGCTCATCACTGCCAAGGCCCTGGAAAGACATGCCGTTCTTAGCCGACTCGGTGAGCTTCGCATCGCCCGTGATGATAACCTTGATCTGCGCATCATAGTAAAGCGAAGCGTCGGCGTTAGACAGGACGGCGAACGCCTCCGACGACTTGACATCAAGGCTTCGGATTCCGCTCCTGTCGTCTTTGCGTACGATGTTTTCCGCGCCGTTCGCCTCGAGCAGCTCGACAAGCTCATCGAGATTTGTAATCGTCGCACCCGCCTGGTCCTCAGCGTCCTCCGAAGTCGCATCATCGGCATCTTGCTCGGCGTCGTCAGCGGCGGCATCGTCAGCGGCATCGTCGCCTTCCGTCTGGTCGCCCGTGGAATCGGAACCCGTAGCGTTATCGGTGGTATCGCCTGCTGCAGCGTCATCCTTCGCCGCGTCATCCTTCGCCGCGTCATCCCCAGCACTGTCGCTTTCGGCGCCGGTATCACTCGACCCAGACCCGGTCGTGACATCGCTCTTGGTCTCGCCGCTCTCGGCTGCGTCCGATGCCTCCGCAGCCGCGGTGGCAATCTCGCTCGAGATGTTCTGCCAGCCTGCCGCCACGGCGGCGACCGTGGGCGAACATGCCTGGAGCACCATGACCACCGTCATGAACTCTGCGAGTATGCGCTTTGCCGTTCTCATCGATTCCGTACCTCTTATCCTAAAAACTCTGCTTCCAGAGTTATTGAGTCTCCGTCGTGCCCGTCAGGGTAGTTCCGCTCACCCTAATGCCCAGGTCACCCCAGTCACCGGGCGTCTTGCCGTCCGCTCGGTAAAAGTTGACGATCATCGAGCCAGGCTCCATGGTGAACGTAACCGTGTGATTTGTTTTATCCGCCGTCACACCATGGTTGGTCTCGAAGAACGGATCGATCTCCACGTTCTCCCCCCACGTGAGCGTGACGTTTGCCGGTGCGCCCGTAACCGTCACACGGTAGTTGTACGCAGCGTAATCAGCAAACTTGCCAGCCTCATCAACCAGCGCGCCCTCAACCGCAGCGGTTTTGACCTCGGCCTTCTTTGACGGCACGACTTTCGCCGCCAGACAGGTGAGCTCGGTGCCGGGGCTCTCCTTCGAAACAACCATGGCCTTAATCACAAAGTAGGCATGTCCCAACTTGTCCTCAGGAAAGGTCACGGTGTAATCGTTCTTGGTAGGCTGATTCTCCGGAAGCTTGACGTTTCCGGCGGGTTGGGGCGCATAGCTCCACGTGGCACCATCGAGCCCATACCCCTCGACCGTCAAGGTATACGTCACGTTTTTATCGTTGCAGAAGTTGCTGTTGCTCAGCAAATAGTTATAGATGCTAAAGGTGAAGCTGCACTGCTTGTTGTTGGGATATACCGTAACGGAGCGCTGGGCGCGGTCGAGCTCGTCGTTGCCAGGCGCACTCATATAGCCCGTGAGCAGGTCGCTCGCAAACAGGCTCTGCGCGGTGCCCGTTGCGGCGACGGACTTTAGAAATCCGTTGGCGGTGTAGGCGGAATAGGTAAAGTAACCACCCGTCACGAGCGCCACGGCGCAAGCAAGTGCGATTGCTGCCACAACCAGCTTATTCTTGGCTAGGCTCTTGCTTTTTGCCAGCTGCTCGCGCTCGGCATCCTGCTGCTTCTCTCGCTTCTCCATGTGCGCCCCCTCTCCTACTTACCGCTCGTGTTGCGCGCGATCAGGTAGATCACATCGGTCTCTTTGGCGCTCTCGTCCCACGAAAGCTTGATGATAAAGTTGAGCGTGTCATTGTCAGTCGAGCCGTCGAGCGTCTTAGCGTTGAGTTCGCTCTTGCCGAATTTCTTGTATCGGTAGAGCGGGCGCGCGTTGCGCTGGACGTTTTGATAGTCCTTGAACGTAGGGTCGCTTGCGCCCTCGCCCGGCACGGCTGCCAGACCGTCGTTCTCCTTGTTGATATATTCGAAGCTCGTAAGCAGGTTCTCTCCGGTTGCTTTCCAGCTATAAGATTTGCCGTCTGCGGTACCGCTCACGTCGGGCGTCTGGAGCGCAGACGTGTTCTCGGCTCTGTACAGCTCAATAGTGAGACTTGTAATGTTGGTCGTATTCGCGAGTTGCAGCTCAAAACCGTCACCGCCCGTTTGCACGTAAAACGCGCGCTTGAGCGTCACCGTGTTGCCAGTCTTGGTATCGCCGTATTCGGGGTTGTAGCTCAGGTCGATCTGCTCTGTTGCCGTAGCGTTGGGGCCCAGCACTTTGAGCTCTGCCGGCTCCTTGATCTTGCCGACGGTGGAGCCGCGATTGGCATCGACGAACCATCCGAGCGTCAATCCCAGCAACACGAGAAGCACGGTAAGCAAGCCCATGATGGCAAGGGATTCGCGACGGTGGCCGCTCACCCAAGCCTTGATACGCTCGATGCGGCCAGCCGGACGCGCTTCGCCGTGCGAGCCGAACCCGTTGCCGCCGGGGTTTGCCGCTCCTTCGTTGTGTTTGATATCGCCCTGCTCGCGGGCATTAAGCTGCTCGTCCATTTATTTATCCGCCTCCTTGGCGGTAAAGCGCACGCGAATGTACTTGACGTTCTTGCCGATAATCTCGTCGGCGTTGTTGTAATAATTGGCGCAGGTTTCCACATCCGCAGAGGACATGCCGGCTCCGACAGGCGGAACCGCGCTAGGCGCCTGACCTGGCACGCTCGTGCTATCGGCGCGGAAATAGCACGCGTGGTTATTGTTGATGTCGCCGACGAGGGTCGTGTATCCCCCCTCGTCGCCTGTGTTAGCGAAAAGGTTGCCACCGTAGCCGGCGTTGCCCGTGCGAACATAGCTCTTGAACTGCTCCGGCCAAATCCAGTAGAGGGTTTTGGTGACGGTTTCGGTCGTATTGTTTGAGCCCTCAGCACGAAAGCTCTTCGCCGGAATGGTAAAGCTCTGTGTGATGACGGTGACGCTCGCTCCGTCCTGGGTCACCGTGGTTGTCGTGGGAACCAGCGGATTGGAGTAAAAGCCAGAGGTGTCTTTGCCCTGGAAAACCAAGATATGGCCGCGCACCAGATTTTTAAGCGAGTTGATGATCTCTTCATTTTTCGATGCGTCCGTAGCAGTGCCGTCCGTGCCCGCAACGCTCGTCTGGACAGAAATCTCCCAGGTCATCTCCACCGTAATATCGTGCAGGTCGTTGCAGAGCGGCTTGACGTTGAGCTGAAGCTGGCCCGCCGACCCCGGAGAAAGACTGCCATCGGCACTCATGTTATTGAGGTTGAAAAGATTGTTCACGGCAAGGCTTGTACTGTCCGACGCGTAGTTGTCCTGGGCGTCGTACTTACCTGCCGTGCCGCCCTGCGTTCCCGAGAGCACAAACCGTGGGCCCTTCGCCCCGATCGTACTCCCCGTGGCACTCACTCGGTTATTCGCGGCAAACCAGGCCAGGCATGCAAAGATGGCAACGATGGCGGCCAGCACAAACAGACCGCTCACCAGGAAATCCTTCCAGAAATCCTTGAGGGTCCGCACATGCTCGTCGGCAGCTTGGCGGTACTCGGCCGCCGTCTTGTGCTGCTGGAGCTCGCTATGTCGGTCCATGCCACTCATCGTTTGCGTTTGCCCTGCTAGCGGGCGTGCCATCCTTTCCGCTCGGTCGCGTTTATCCGTTGTTCGCAGGTAGAGAATTCAGGCAGAATACAACACCGTACGATAAGGTAAAAGAATAGCATTGACCTGCGGCTTGCTCCACAACGCAAGCCTTAATGATGTCTTAAAGATTACGAACAGCAGCCACGCCCATATGCCAAGGACTTGGTGCAAACTAATCTGCCCCCTGCACCAAAACCGGGGTGGGGCCCGCTGTTCTTGCAGGCCCCACCCCGGTTGATGGTCTATGTGCGCAGGGACGCAGTCGGGCGGGGCGGATCCGTGCTACCGCCCCGCCTGGCCGCGAAGTTAACTACAGCTCGTTGGCCGCGTGATATGCCGTGCGAATGGCGCTCGCAATGTCGGCGGTGCGCTCGCCCGAGCAGTCGCCCACGCAGGTCACGGGCACCGTCACGCCGTCCAGGTCAAACGCGTTGGCCCTGGAGCCCACGGCCATCACCACGTAATCGCAGGCGATCTTCACCGGCTCCTCGGCGCCGTCCTCGGTGGTGCGAACAGCCTCCACGCCCTCGTCGGTAATGGCGATCAGGCGGGTCTTCACGTGCTGCTCCACGTTGTGCTCGGCAAAGTCGCTCATGATCAGCGGCAGAATGGTCTCGGACTCGCCCGCGGCAATCTTGTCGAGCATCTCGACGATCGCCACCTCACAGCCGTGCTGCAGCAGGTACTCGGCAGTCTCGGTACCCACCAGGCCACCGCCAATGACGGCGACGCGGCCCGTAAGCTCCGCCTTGCCGGCCAGCACGTCCCAGCTCGAGACGACCTTGTCCGAATCGGCGCCGGATACGGGAATGACCACGTCGTGCGCGCCCACAGCCACAATCGCGGCGTCGGCGGCGTTGAGGTCCTCGGCGGTAGCGGCATGGTTGAGCTCAACCTTCACGCCCAGGCCGGGCAGAATCTTCTCGTAGTACTCGACCGAGCGCATGATCTCGTCCTTGCGCGGAGGCGCGGCCGCCAGCACAATCTGGCCGCCCAGATGGTCGCTCGCCTCATAGACGGTCACATCATAGCCGCGCTTGGCCGCCACGCGCGCGGCCTCCAGGCCGGCAATGCCGCCGCCCACCACGGCGATCTTCTTGTCGCCCTCGCCCGGCTTGATGGCGATGGTCGCCTCGTCGCCGTTCTCGGCATTGAGCACGCACGAGATGTACTTGCGGTTTTGAATCGCATCGACGCAGCCCTTGTTGCAGTTGAGGCACTCGCGGATGGGCTCACCCGTGGCGGCCTTCAGCGCAATGTCGGGGTCGCACATGAGCGAGCGGCCGTAGGCGATGATGTCGGCCGCGCCATCCTCCAGGATCTTCTCGCCGGCCTCGACCGAAACCACGCGGCCGACGGTTGCCACCGGCACGGAGACCAGGGCCTTAACGCGCTCGGCCACAGGCAGCGTCCAGTTGTAGGGCATGGCGCCCATGGGCGGAATGGTGTCGCCCATGTTACCGGTGTGGTTGGCCTGTGCGACCTGGATCATGTCGATGCCCGCGCCCTCGAGCAGCTTGGCGAACTCGCAGGCCTCGTCGGGCTGCAGGCCACCCTTGCCGCGCGGCGTGCCGTCGGGGTTCTCCATGATCACGGGGAGCTTGTACTCCACCATCAGCTGCGGCGCGGCTTCCTTAATGGAAGCGACGACCTCCAGCGCGTAGCGGACGCGGTTCTCGAACGAGCCACCGTACTCGTCGGTGCGCTGGTTGAGGATGGCCGAACATAGCGAACCCACCAAGCGGTCGCCGTGGACCTCGATGGCGTCGATGCCAGCCTGCTGCGCGCGGGCGGCCGAGGCGGCGATAGCCTCCTTGATCTGGGTGAGCTGTTCCACGCTCGCCTCGTTCACAAAGTGCTGCATGTCGTGGTGCAGCTTGGCGTAGGCCTGCTTGCGAATCTCGTTGGACTCGGCCATCTTGGCGGCAAAGGTCTCCTCATCGCCGGCGGCCTTGGCCTCCTGCGCGGCCTTGGCGGCGGCCATGGAGCCCATGACCATGCGGCCGACGCCGGGGACGTCGTACTCGGGGTGGAACAGCTGCAGCGCGACCTTGGCGCCGTGCTTGTGGACGGCGTCGGCCAGGGCCTTAAACGTGGGGATCTGAGCGTCGGTCGCCAGCTTGGGCGTGGGGCTTGCGGTCATAACGGGAGCGACGTCGCCGATGACGATGTAGCTCACGCCGCCACGGGCCAGGCGCTCGTAAAAAGCCAGGCTGCGCTCGCCGATGGAACCGTCGCGCTCCTCGTAGCCGGTGGTTAGCGGCGGGAACATAATGCGGTTCTTGAGCTCAAGGGGGCCAACCGTAATGGGCTGGAGCAGCTTGGATGCAGGTGCGGTCATGGACATTCCTCTCTTGTAGGCGCGGCGGCGATGTTGCCGCGTAGTTGTCTAGAGGATATGGCATGGGAGCACAGTGGCGCAACGGAAATCGGCAGACAGCAGGTAGCGGCAGGTGGATGGGGCGGGGCCGGCTGCCGGTTTGTCTCGATCTGTAACAGTAAGACCCTATTTTGCCGAGCAACTGTTACAGATCGAGACAAACCGAAACCGTCCCGGCGGAAAATCTCAATCTGTAACATCTACAGGCCAAAAACGACCCTAGATGTTACAGATCGAGACATTCCTCTCGACCCATCCTCAACAATCTAGATCTGTAACATCTGGACCCACTTTTGCCCCTTTACTGTTACAGATCGAGACAAACCAATCTAGCCTGCCGAAAGATCTAGATCTGTAACGGTTACTCGGCAAAATGGGCCCCAGATGTTACAAATCAAGACAAACGGGACCCGCCTGCAAGAAAATCTCAATCTGTAACAACAACTCGGCAAAATCCGTCCCTCATGTTACAGATTTAGACAAACCGTCCAGGCGGGGACTCAACATCTCAATCTGTAACACCTAGCCGCCCAAATCGGGTCTAGATGTTACAGATCGAGATTTTGTTTGAGAGGCCGAGAATTGGACCGAAAATACGGTCCCGGAATAACAAAAAAGCTCGCCGGCTAGGCCGACGAGCTGCAATTTCTTGGTCGCGGGGGCAGGATTTGAACCTACGACCTCCGGGTTATGAGCCCGGCGAGCTACCAGACTGCTCCACCCCGCAATGTCTGGGCGCCTCATGTGCGCAAGAAAGAATCTTACGCGGGAGTTCGGTAAACGGCAAGGAAAATCTCGTAGAGCATAATTCCTTCATATTTAAACTCCTCAGCCCATATCACCGTCAACGAATCGCAGTCGAGCGCCGTCGGCGACGCGTATACAATGGTGCGCGTCCTTTTACGCCGACACCTGGAGTAGACATGCTGCTCGCTATCGATATGGGAAACACGCAGACGGCCATGGGCCTGTTTGACGGAGACGAGCTGGTGCAGTCATGGCGCATGCCCACCGACCGCTCCTATACCGCCGACGAGATCCACGTGCGCCTGATGGGCTTCTTTAAGATGTACGACCTCTCGCTCAACGCGGTCGATGCGATTGCCTTTGCCGGCGTGGTGCCGCAGCTCTCGCGCGAGTGGCACGCCGTGGCCGACCGCATCGCGGCAGACGCCATCGTCATTGGGCCACAGACGGCCGCGGTGACCAAGCTGCGGGCGGCGCGTCCCCAGGCCGTTGGTGCCGACCGCATCGCCAACGCCGTCGCTGCCGAGACCTTCTACGGCGCCCCGGCGATCGTGGTGGACTTTGGCACCGCAACCAATATCGACGTCATCGACGAGGACGGCTATTACATTGGCGGAGCGATTGCGCCGGGCATCCGCATTTCGATGGACGCGCTCGCCGCCCGAGCCGCCAAGCTCGCCAGCGTTCCGCTTGAGGCACCCGAGCACGTCATCGGCCGCGATACCGAGGAGTGCATCAAAGTCGGCGCCGTAACGGGCGCCGCAGCCATGGCCGAGGGCCTGGTCGCCCGCATGAAGCGCGAGCTGGGGCGCGAGGACGCCACCGTTATCGCCACAGGCGGTCTCGCCAGCATCGTCGCCGATTCGACCGACGCCTTCGACGTGGTCGACGGGCGGCTCACTATCAAAGGCATCTGCGAAATCTACCGCCGCATGCAGAGGCTGGGGTAAGGCGGGGTTTAAGTCGAGCGCGAGCGGCGAACTAGGCAACGCATCGGTCCTATTCCTCAAAATCGAAATTTTTTCGATTTTGAGGAATAGGACCTTTTGCTAAGCCTCGCCGCACAACCACCTCGCCAGGTCCACGATCTGCACCCCATTGCGGTCCGTGGCCTCGTGATGCGTGCGGGCGAGAATCATCTTGGGGTACGCGTCGCCAATGCTCAGCAGTGGTGAAATCTCGCGTTCAAATGTCTTATCCGAGCTGATATCGTCGCTCACCTGAATATAGAGCTTCTCGCTCCGTTTGATTGCTACAAAGTCTATTTCATTTTTATAGAGCACGCCGACGTATACCTCGTATCCGCGGCGCAGCAGCTCGACTGCCACCATGTTCTCGTATACGCGTCCCCAATCCATATCACGTGTACCAAGAAGCGCATATTTAAACGCATGGTCTGCCAGGTAATACTTCTCGCCGCTCTTAAGGTATTTTTTGCCGCGAATGTCGTACCGACGAACTTTATAGAAGGCAAACGCATCACACAGGTACCCCATGTACGCACCGACCGTTTTGTTCGTTATCTTTAGCCCATCTGCGTTCAAAACATCCGTAATGTTGCGTGCCGACGTTATGTTGGAGACGTTGTCCATCATGTAATCGGCAATGCGCAGCAGTGCCGATTCGTTTCTCACGTTATGCCGCTGCACGATATCCCTCACGATGAGCGTTTTGAAGACATTGGAGAGATATTGGTAGCGCTGCTCCTGCAGTGGATAAGGGTAAGAGCCGGACATACCACCGGTTCTCGCGTACTCATCGAAGTCGCGATCGACCTCGCCCTCGTCACTATAGAAGCGATACTCCTCAAACGAGAATGGGAAAACCTCGATCTCGAACGTGCGCCCCGTAAAGAGCGTCGACAGATCGCTCGACAGCAAAAAAGCGTTCGATCCGGTGATGAAGATGTCGTACTGCTCGGATGCATGGAGGCTGTTGATCGCGCGTTCAAAGCCGTCGCACATCTGAACCTCGTCGATAAGCAGGAAGTTTTGCTTGCCGGACACTCGATGCTCTTTCACACAGGCGAGCAGGGCATGATATTCGAGCAGGCCCTCGAACTCGTCGAGGTTGTAATTGATATGGATGACATTCGAATTGGACAGATTTGCCTCCACGTAATCGCGGAGGGCCTCGAGCAATTTTGACTTACCGCTACGGCGAATGCCCGTTATGACCTTGATGTCCGGTACGCCAATAAGGCTCGTCAACGTGTCCATATATGACGTTCTATTGATGAGTTTCATTGGTGCCTCCCTGCGGTCTTCTATCGCTATTCCTCAAAAACGAAAATAATTCAGTTTTGAGGAATAGACTCTGCAACGAATATACCTCGTTAAAGGCCGAGCTGGCTTAATTCTATTCCTCAAAATCGAAAGATTTTCAGTTTTGAGGAATAGGGTGCTGACAACCCATTCCCCAGACAAGCAAGACCCTCCCCGGCACAGCCGAGAAGGGTCTTGTTGTCATCGTTATCTTTGAGTGCGGGCGCCGCGCGCTACAGCCCGCGAATGCGCACGGCCTCGGGCGGAAACTCTTGCTCGCCGGCGTCAGTCTTAATGGTCGCGCGGCCCCAGATGTCCAGGCCCGCAAACACGCCGACCGCGAGCGGCAGGCCGTTGGGCGACACCGCCGCGACCTGACGACCCAGCAGCGGCACCATATCGAAATACTCGCCCAGCACCGGGGCCAGCGGGCCGGCAGCGCCCTGTGGTGTGTTGGCGGCAACCGCCCAGGCGTCAACGCGAGCGAGCACCGCCGCGGCCAATGCCTCGACCAGTACCTCGTCGCCCATATCCACGCCGAGCTCGCCCAGTGCCGAACGCTCAATATCCACCGTCACCGCGGCAAACATGCCCGCGGCACCGGCACCGCCGTTGACGGCGACGCGCGCGAGCGACGTCTCAAACGCAGGCGCGCCGCACACGATGCCACTCGGCCACTGGATGCCCACCTTGCCGGCAAGCCCCAGGCCCGGCGTTGCGGCCGTGCCCGCGAGCGCGTCCATCATGCCCATTGCGGCCACAAACGGCAGGCCGTGGAAGGCGTGCATGTTCACATCGGGGCGCACGACCAGCGAAAACGTCAGCGATGCATCGCCCGCGCTCCACGCGCACCGGCCCGCGGACATGCCCTCGCGGCCCGCGTCACGCGCCGCGTCGAGCTCGGTACCGGCGACAACAGCATTCATCTCGATCATCTACATACGCCCCAATTCGCCCACGATATGGCCCACGCGATCCTCGGGCTCCTTGACCTCGACGCCGTTGAAGCGGAAGAACCGCGCCGGGTCGTGCATCAGGTCCTCGAGCGGCACCAGCACAAAGTCGCGCTCGCCGATCAGCGGATGCGGCAGGCGCAGCTTTTTGCCGCCGTGAGTCTCGCCATCCATCCACAGCAGGTCCAAGTCGATAGTGCGTGGGCCGTTGACCTTAGCCTTCTTGGAACGGTCGCGGCCCAGCTCGAGCTCGATCTTCTGCAGCTCGTCGAGCAGCACCAGCGGCGCCAGCTCGGTTTTGATCTCGATAACGGCGTTGGCAAACGCGTCCTGGCGCGTCTCGTAGGCCGGCTCGCTCTCGTAGATGCGCGAGGAGTTGGACACGCAGGTGAGCGGGATCTCGGCAATCATGTCGCGGGCGGCGCGGATGTTGTCGCAGCGATGCCCCAGGTTGGAACCCACGGCCACAAACGCGCGACGTGGCTGCGGCTTGGCGACAGCCCAGTAACCGTTCAGGAACTGCGCGAAACCGGTGACGTCGTGCACGCGCACGATGTTGGCACCGGCCTGGATGGCGCCCAGGCACACGCCAAACGTGGCGGCATCGCGCGCGGCGGCCTCGGTCACGCCCGAGACGGCGCCCACAAAACGCTTGCGCGACACGGCGCACATGAGCGGATAGCCCAGCGACGCCATCTTGGCGGTCTCGCGCTGGATGACGATATCCTCGTTGGCCGTCTTGCCAAAGCCCGGACCGGGATCGATGCAGATGCGGTCGCGCGACACGCCGGCATGGATGAGCGTGCGGGCCTGATCGGACAGAAAGCCCATGACGCGGCGCATGATGGGCGCCGAATCGGGCAGGGTAAAGCGGCGGAGCTGCGAGGTGGGCACATAGGCTTCCTCACGGCGGGCACTGCGGCGCATCATGGCGGCCAGGTGGTCGCTGGGCTCTGGTGTGGCTTCGGTAGCTGCGGGCACGGTCTCGGGTGCAGCGGCGGCAGGGGCAGCCTGCTCGGCAGTCGGCGTCTCTGGCTCGTCAACAGGCTCGGGCGCGGGCTCCGATTCGCCAAACGGCAGCGAGGGCTGCACCACGCCACCCGGGAGCTTTGCCTCGGGCTTAGGGTCGCCCAACAACTTGCCGCGACGGCGGCGAGCGGGCTTCTCAGCCTCGCGCGCAGCCTCGGCGGCCGCCTCGCGCGCCTTCTCGGCAACAAACGCCGCGGCCGAAGTATCGAGCTGCACCGTCGCGTGCGTACGAGCGGGTGCGGCGACCTCGCCGGCGTGCATTACGATGACGCCGCAGGTGCTCGTCTTAACGAACTCGACCATCTTGGGGTCGGTGAAGCCCGTCACATCGTTGACAATCGAAGCACCGCAGCGCACCGCCGCCTTGGCAACCGCCACATGACGCGTATCGATCGAGACGATAGCGCCCTCTTTGGCGAGCGCGCGCACGACGGGCAGCACGCGACGCGCCTCCTCGTCGGGGTTGACCGGGGTAAAGCCGGGGCGCGTGGACTCGCCGCCCACGTCGATGATGTCGGCGCCGGCATCGAGCATCGCCAGGCCGTACTCGATGGCGGCATCCGGGTCGAAGTGCTCCCCGCCGTCGCTAAACGAATCGGGCGTCACATTGAGGACGCCCATGATGCGCGGACGATCAAAGCTGAGCTCGTACTTTCCGCACCGCCATGTCTTGCTGTCGTTCGCCATGAACATCCTCCTAAAATGCCCACGCCGCCGCGCTCGGGCGCTGACGGCGGGGTCGCTTTGCAATCAGTCTTTCTATTGTATCCGCGCGCGCGGACTAGAACGCAAACGCGGCCGCGATGTCGCAAGAAATCAGCAGGTCGGCATTTGCATCCTGATCGGTGGGCGCCAAATTGCAAATGGCCAGCGTATCGCCAGTAAAGTAACGCGTAAGGCCCGCCGCCGGATACACTACGAGCGAGGTTCCGCCCACGACGAGGGCGTCGGCTGCGGCGATGGCAGCAACGGCGCCGGTAAGCACACGCTCATCGAGCGGCTCTTCGTAGAGGACCACATCGGGCTTGATGCGACCGCCGCACGCAGGACACACGGGCACGCCCACGGCATCCTCGTGCTCGCGCGCACAAATCCATTCGGCGCTGTAGACCGCGCCGCACGTCTGGCAGATATTGCGGTGGACCGAGCCGTGCAGCTCAAACACGCGCCGTGAACCGCCCACCTGATGCAGGCCATCGATGTTTTGCGTCACCACGGCGTCGAGCTTGCCGGCACGCTCCAGCTCGGCCAGCTTGGTGTGGCAGCAGTTGGGCTTGGCGCCAAGCGCGATCATCTTGGTGCGGTAGAAGTCGAAGAACTCGGCCGGATGCGTCTCATAAAAGCTATGCGAGAGCATAGTCTCGGGCGGATAGGAAAACCGCTGGTGATACAGACCGTCCACGCTGCGGAAATCGGGAATGCCGCTTGCCGTGGAAACACCCGCGCCGCCAAAGAAGACCACGTGGCTATGGGTTTCGAACAGCTCCGCCAGCGCGGCGGAGGCCTGCTTGGGATCCGATATTGCCTGCGTCATATATGTCCTCCGTCCGTGTCTCCGGGACGGCGGCGTTCGCACTATCACTCGCGGACTCCGCCCCGCTCTAGTTGCGTTAATCTTAAGCCTGCCAACCCCGTCGAAAGGACACCATGCCTCAGACTTACACCTTTGCCTCGTGGAACGTTAACGGTCTGCGCGCCGTGCTCAAAAAGGACCCGAGCTTTATCCAGATCGCGCAGGAGCTCGATGCCGACATCCTGGCGCTGCAAGAGACCAAGCTGCAAGAGGGCCAGGTCGATATCGACCTGCCCGGCTATCACCAAACCTGGAGCTACGCCGAGCGCAAAGGCTATTCGGGCACCGCGGTCTTTAGCCGCCAGGAACCGCTGCGCGTGCTGCACGCCGATGCCCTGCTGCCCTACGCCGGCGAGGGCGAGGCGGCCGAGCTCGTAGCGCAGGCTGCAACCGAGGGCCGCGTCTGCGCGCTCGAGTTCGACAAGTTTTGGTTTGTCGACGTCTATACGCCCAATGCCCAAAACGAGCTCGCGCGCATCGACGTGCGCATGGCGTGGGACGATGCCTACCGCGGCTTTTTGGGCGCACTTGAGCGCGAGGGCGGCAAACCCGTCGTAACCTGCGGCGACTTTAACGTTGCGCACGAGGAGATCGACCTTAAGAACCCCAAGTCCAACCGCGGCAACGCGGGCTTTTCGGACGAGGAGCGCGGCAAGTTTACCGAGCTGCTCAACGCCGGCTTTACCGACACCTGGCGCGCGGCAAACCCCGACGTCGAGGGCGTCTACAGCTGGTGGAGTTACCGATTTAATGCGCGCAAGAACAACGCCGGCTGGCGCATCGATTACTTCCTGGTGAGTGACGCCATCGCCGACAACGTACGCGACACCGGCATCCGCGGCGACATCTTCGGCAGCGACCACTGCCCCGTCACCCTCGCGCTAGAGCTCTAGCCCCAGCTGATCCCCTGGGGACGGAGGAAAACGAATCATTTTGGGCCTCGTGGGGGTATCCACGTGACCCATCCGCCACGAAACACGCCCATCTACTACGTTTAAGCCACCACCCTCAACCACAGCGAACAACGCAAAAAGAAAACCGCACGTAGAAAGCCTGCGGTTTTTCATAAAACGCGGTCATGGTCGGGACTATCAAGCTAAACGTAGTAGATGGGCCAGTTTCGTGGCAAGCGCCGTCAACTGATTCCCTGGGGACATCTGGGGACGGAAGAAAATGGATCAATTTGGCTCTCTGAGGGCCACGATGCCCGTCATATCAGCCGGCCATTCCAAAACTATGCCGGTTTACGGGGCTGAATCGCGAACCCCCAACCATATGCAATTCCGAGATAATAAAACGCAGGTAGACGGTGTGCCCTATTTCGAAAAATGCTGGTATGGTCGGCCCGCGCCAATCTAGCCCCGTAAACCGGCATAGTTTTAAAATGGCACTTCGGCAGTATTGATTCCCGCCCCGGCGCGACCAGCCCTACAGCCCGTATTTCACGACGACACGGTTAATGCGACGGCACCAAGGCTTGTACAAGGCGGCCAAAAACACGCAGGTCGCAAGGCCGTGCGTAATATCGAACGGCACTGCCGTGGCAAGACGCGCCACGGCACCCGCCCAAGTAAGCGGCTGTACAAAACCAATGATGTCATACGCGTTGATCACGACGCCATACAGCAAGCCCGACGCAAAGCCATACGCCAACAGTGCCGGCATGCGCACGGTTCCATCCGCACGGTCGAACGCGCCCGCATGCGCCAGCGCGCCGCCAACATAGCCAACCAGACCCCAGGCATACATCTGCCACGGCGTCCACATGCCCTGTCCAAAAAAGAAATTGCTGGTCAGCGCCGCCAGCGCGCCAACCATAAAACCATTGCGGCGACCAAGCGTCGCCCCCGCGATAATGGCGATGGCACTCACGGGTTTAAAGTCGGGAATGGGGCCAAACAAGATGCGCCCCGCCGCGGCCAACGCCGCCAACACCAGCGTTGGCATAATCTGGCGCAGGCCCGGTCGCGACGCCTCGTAGCCTGCAAAGAACAGCGCAAGCACCAGCGCCACCACGACAAGCATGGCGAGCGCCGCCTGCTCAACGCCCGCCAGCAACGCCGCAGCCATCACGGCTGGCACCGCCAGCAGCAGCGGTATCTCCAGTTTTGCGAGTAGGCGCACGATGCGATAATCCGCCATCCCATCACGCCCTATAAAACACGTTGTCGGCAAAGAAGTCGGCCGGCGGCTCCATGCAGGCAATCTCGCCATCGAACATCATGGCGATGTCGTCGGCGACCTGCTCAGCAAAGTCCAAATCGTGCGTAGCCATGATGACGGTGCCGCCAGCCTTCGCATGGTCACGCAGGGCGCGGGCGATGATGCGGCGGCTCTCCAGATCCAAGCCCTTCGTGGGCTCGTCAAGCAGCAGCAGCTCGGGGCCAATCAGCAGCAGCTTTGCCAGCGCGAGCAGCTGGCGCTGTCCGCCCGAGAGGTCGTAGGGGTGGCGCGTCTCCAGGCCGTCCAATCCCAGTTGCGCCGCACGTTCCCGCGCCAAGCTCTCGTCATATCCGCAGGTCGAGGCCCATTCCATCAGCTCATCGCGAACCGTCTCGGCGACCAGCAGGGCCTTGGGATTCTGAGGCAGCAGCGCCGCCGAAGCCGCTCCGCGCACCATGCGGCCGCGCTGCAGCTTGGCAGTCTTGGCCAGCACCGAGAGCATCGTCGACTTGCCGCAGCCGTTTCCGCCCGCGACCGCATGCACCGCGCCGGCCGAAAACGTCACGTCGAGCCCGCGCAGCACCCAACCGCCCGCGCGATCGTAGCGAAACCAGCCTTCCGACAGGGTGGTAGCCGATCCGCCGTGCATTTTTTGGAGTATTCTGCTTTCATCCGTGCGTGGGAAGGCTTCCGAGCCGTTCTCGAGCGACGTTTGCGCCACAAATTCGGACGATTTGTCCAATTCCGAACTTTTTTTCGCGCTCGATACGTCCCCGGGCGGCTCCAGAGAGCCCAAATTGTCCTCACGCCTGCTGAATACTCCGTTTTTTGCACATCGGATGGCACCCCACCCCAACATGTCATCGGAAAACAGCGATTCTCGGCGTCCCAAAGAAGCCATATCCGCCACTTCGCGCACGCGACCGCCCTCAATCCGGTACGCACACGTCGCATACTCGAGCATCGGCCGCGGTTGATGCGTAGCCACAACAACCGTGCAGCCCAGCTCACGGTTCACGCGAAACAGCGCGTGCAGAAAATTCTTCTCGGCAACGGGATCGAGCTGAGACGTGGGCTCGTCGAGTAGCAGCACACGCGGACGCAGCGCCAGGACGGCGGCAAGCGACAGCAGCTGTTTGCGGCCACCCGAAAGCGTATCGGTATCGCGATGAAGCCAGTCCTCCAGACCAAAGAAATAGCTGGTCTCGGCAACACGGCGGCGCATCTCGTCGCGCGACATGCCTAAGTTTTCCAGGCCAAACGCCATCTCGTGCCACACGGTCTCGCACACAATCTGGTTCTCGGGATCCTGAAACACGTAGCCCACGCGCTCCGCAGACGCGCGCACGTCCATGTCGGCAACGTTCTCGCCCAGCACGCGCGCATCGCCAGTGCACTCGCCCGCCGGAGCGATCTCGGGCTTGAGCAACGACAGCAGCGTCGACTTACCCGATCCGGTACCGCCAACAAGCAGCGCAAACGCACCTTGGGGAACAGACCAGTCGAGCCCCTCGAGCACCGCAGCATCAGCCCCGGGGTAGGTAAAGCTCAGGCTCCGCACCTCAATCGCCGACATATCCGGGTTGCACGCCGCGCCCGACACCGGGCCCCTATCCAACCGAGCCATCAGCCGAACCTCTTCTCATCGATCGCATGCAGCACGCAGGGCAGCACCATCCAGGCAGCGTACACGACATAGCCCAGCCACGGCGCGGGCACCGAAAGCTGCGGGTAAAACGAATACTGCGTTGTCGCGGTCCATGCCACCGCCACCGCGGCGGCACCAAACATTGCAAGTCCAACCAGCGCGGCAACATCGCCGCGCCCCAGACGATACAGCGCATACGTCGTACGGCGCGGCGCAGCACCCCACCCGCGCGAGCGCATGGCATCCGCGCGCTCAAGCGAATCTTCCATGCCCCAGCCCATCAGCACGCTCGACGCCCGCAGGCGCGAGCGCACGGGGTCAGCCGGCGCGCGCCCCGGCACATCGATCGCGTCCTGCACCGCCAGCACCGTGCGGCCGCGGCGCAAAAACTGCGGGATAAGCCGCATGCACATCGAGATCATGAGCGCGAGCACCGGCGCGGCGTTGCCCAGCAACGCGAGCACCTTGTCGTATTCGAGCATCGACGCCGCAGCCTCAAACCACAGCACGCTCGCCACAAACAGCCCGCCCATACACAGGCCGTATACCATGCTCTCCAGATACACCGCGCGCACGCCGATGCGAAACAGCTCCGTCGAACCCGAAGCGCTAAACAGCGGATTGACCAGCGCGATAATCAAAATCACCGGCAGCTGCCAGCGAAGCGCCCCCAACGTGCGCGCAGCACCGCGCGTCGCAAGCCCGTATGCCAGCCCGCCCGCAAGCGACAGCGCGATCAGCACCGGTTGCATCGAGAACATGGTGAGCCCCAGCGTCAGCACCATGTAGAGGGCCGGCACAGCCGGATGCGACATCGAGAATGCCGCGACGGGCTCGCCGCCAAACTCCTCTTGTATGTTGTCCACGGGCACCCCCGTCCCCTCGCTCAAACGACAGCTCCGCAGCACCGCCAACGCCGCATGCAAGCAGCGCAAACACCACGCCGGCGGCACCGACATCAGCGGCAATGCGCCAATCGTTACGCGCTCAACATATGCCTGCGGTATCATATTGCGCCGTGTATCGTTTCCAAGCACACGTCTCTATAACGTAACAGGAGATCACATGGACGCAACCGCAATTATCCTCGCTGCCGGCGAGGGCACCCGCATGAAGTCGAACCACTGCAAGGTTTCGCACAAGATCCTGGGCAAGCCCATGGTCCAGTGGATCGTCGACGCTACCATCAAGGCCGGCTGCAGCCGCGTCGTGGTCGTCATCGGCAGCCACGCCAACGAGATGCGCGCCCTGATCGACGGCGCCTACGCCAACAGCGCCACCAAGGTCGAGTGCGTCGAGCAGACCGAGCGCCTGGGCACCGGCCACGCCGTAAAGGTCGCGCTCGAGGTCTGCGGCATCACGCAAGGCCCCGTCGTCGTGCTCAACGGCGACCTGCCGCTCATCACCGCCGACACCGTCGCCAAGTTCGCGCAGACCGTCGCTACCGGCGAGCTCGCCTGCACCGTCATGACCATGACCCCGCCTGACCCCTTCGGCTACGGCCGCATCAAGCTGGGCGCCGACGGCCAGATCGAACGCATCATCGAGCAGAAGGACTGCACGCCCGAGCAGGCCGCCACGCTGCTGGAGTGCAACGCCGGCTGCTACGCCTTCGACGGCGCGCAGCTCGCCGCCCACATTAACGAGATCGGCAACGACAACGCGCAATCCGAGTACTACCTGCCCGACATGCTCGAGATTCTCAAAAGCCACGGCCAGGCTGTCTCCATCTTCCACTGCGATGACTACCGCGATGGCCTGGGCGTCAACAGCCGTATCCAGCTCGCACAGCTCACCGCTATCGCGCGCGACCGCATCAACGAGCACTGGATGGCCGAGGGCGTTACCTTCATCGACCCCACGCAGGCCTGGATCGGCCCCGATGCCACCATCGGCCGCGACACCGTCGTGTGGCCGCAGACGCACCTGATCGGCCACGTCACCGTGGGCGAGGAGTGCCAGCTCGGCCCCAACAGCCGCCTCACCGACACCACCGTCGGCAGCGGCTGCACCATCGATGAGACCATCGCCATCGAGGCCGTCATCGAGAACGGCGTCGACTGCGGCCCGCGCGCCTACCTGCGCCCGGGCACCCACATGCTCGACGGCTCCAAGGCCGGCACGCACGTGGAGATCAAGAAGTCCACGATCGGCGAGGGCTCCAAGGTGCCGCACCTGTCCTACATCGGCGATACCACCATGGGCTCCGGCGTCAACGTGGGCGCGGGCTCCATCACCTGCAACTACGACGGCGTACACAAGCACAAGACCGTCATCGGCAAGGATGCCTTCATCGGCTCCGACACCATGATGGTCGCGCCCGCCCAGATTGGCGACGGCGCGCTCGTGGCCGCCGGCTCCGTCATCACCGAGCCGGTCCCGGCCGACGCACTCGGCCTGGGCCGTGCCCGTCAGGTAAACATTGAGGGCTGGGCCGCCGATTATCGCCGCCGTCTGCACGAGGACGACGAGGTATAACGTTTTACCAAGCATCTAAGGAGCTGTTCCCATGGGGGCGGCTCCTTTTTCTATGCTGACCTGCGCGGCCGGATGAGTGGTCGGTTCGTGTCCGTTGACGGTAAAGACGTTATCAAGACCCGATTAACCCCGTCGCGCGGTTACAATGCAACAAGGCATCTATATGGCATTCGATATAAAGGAGAAGGGTAATGCCGATTAATGATCCCGAGAAGTCGGAGAATATGCGCAAGTCCATCCGCGTGTATTCCGGTTCCTCCAACCGTCCCCTCGCTCAGAAGATCGCTGAGTACCTTGGGGTCGAGCTTTCGGGCCTTACGCTAAAGCAGTTCGCCAACGGTGAGATTTACGCCCGCTACGACGAGACCGTCCGCGGCGCCGACGTCTTCCTGATTCAGTCCGTGGCCGGCGGCAACGTCAACGACATGCTCATGGAGCTGCTCATCGCCACCGACGCTGCCAAGCGCGCATCCGCCCGCTCCATCACCGCCGTCATCACCCACTACGGCTATGCTCGCCAGGACCGCAAGGCCGGCCCGCGCGAGCCCATCACCGCCCGCCTCGTCGCCAACCTGCTCGAGCGCGCCGGCGTCAACCGCATCATCACCCTCGACCTGCACCAGGGTCAGATCCAGGGCTTCTTCGATATCCCGGTTAACCACCTGTCCGCGCTGCCGCTGTTTGGCCAGTACTACAACGACATGCACTTCGACACCGACAACCTGGTTGTCGTCTCCCCCGATGTGGGCCGCGCCAAGGCCGCCAAGAAGCTGTCCGACATGCTCGGCTGCGACCTGGCCATCGCCCACAAGGGCCGTCCGCGCCACAACGCCGCCGAGGTCATGGGCATCATCGGTGACATCAAGGGCAAGACCTGCATCATCAACGACGACATGATCGACACCGCTGGCACCCTGTGCGCCAACGTCAAGGAGCTCAAGGCCATGGGCGCCGGCGACATCTACGTGTGCGCCACCCACGGCATCTTCTCCGGCCCGGCCATCGAGCGCCTGAACGACGCCCCCATCGTCGAGTGCGTCGTCACCGACGCCATCCCCGTCGAGGTCGGCGGCAAGATCAAGACCATCTCGGTCGCCGAGGAGTTCGCTCAGGCCATTTCCGCCGTTTACCACGAGGAGCCCGTCTCCACGCTCGTCGGCGGCGACTTCGCGCTGTAATCCAACGCACATCGCATCATCTTTGATGTTTCAAGGGGGGTCGGAAGTTCGCTTCCGACCCCCCTTTCTATTCCTCGCCAACCCGCCTTGGACAGTTAGTTCAAATTTGTATTTTTCTGAGCGCTCACACGGGTCACTTGATACGCCAAAAGCCCTCTTGTCGGCATAATATTGGCCAATCTCTCTTCTAGCGGACGTCTTCACTATGTCATTTGCTCCATTTTGCCCACTGAACCCTTCAGCAATGGCAAAATGCCCCGGTCGTTTTATACAAATCTGAACTAACTGTCCAGCACCCATCTCGGTCCATACCTTCAAGGCCAAACCAGCGCCCCGCGCTCCGTTTTTCAAGGCCCCTCGCACAATCGCGCTACCGTCCGCGGCACACGACGCTCCTTTGAGCGAAAAGAACGGCACAGCCATATCATTTCGCCAACGGCTGAGTACTTTATAGCTATGACCGCCGTGATCTCACATTTCTCCGCCCTCCGCGCAATTCGCCGCGCTCGACGGGCGTACTCTGCGCTTCCCTGGAGCGCCATCAACGCCGAACAACAAGCACAAGCCCTTGCGGGCTGCGTTCCCAATAAAGACGCCATAGACTTTGCGGCTCTTTCGATGCTTGATGCCTGGAACGAAGACGACTCCGAGCGCTTAGACCTCCTTGTTGCGGATGGTAACAACAGACGCCCCGACGAACGCCTTCTCCAGCACTCCATCACCGCCCCGCTTCCCGCAGGGGCAATCATGCACATCGAAGCCGACATCTACGCAACGTCTCCCGCCATGACAGCCATGTTGTACTCTAGGAATGAGCCCGTAGCCAAGGTCCTGATGCTTCTCATGGAGCTACTCGGCTCTTACTCCCTCCCGCCCGAGGCAACCTATCCCATCGCCCATGACGACACGTGGCCCAAGGCCGATAGCTTCAAAGTGCTGGACGATCTTGATTGCCAGGGCGACCAACCGGCAGCCGAAAAACAAAACGAAACCCGCTACGAGCAGGCACACTACAAATGCGAGCCTGCTACAACCATAAAAGAGCTCGAGGCAGTCGCACAGTTTGCCAAAAGCAGCTCCTACGCCTCGTTTCGCACGGCCGTCAGGCTCGCCCGAGCCGGATCCGCATCCCCAGCGGAATCCTTAATGTTCGCCGTCCTAGGCGCACCCATGCGTTTTGGCGGATTCGGATGTTGCAGCCTGCCCATGGGAGGTCTGCTGCTCAACTATCGAATCGACTTCGACACCCTTGCAGTCAACATGTCCTCGGGCATCCCCTATGCCATCTGCGACTTATATTGTCCGGCCGCAGGAGTCGACAACGAATACAACGGAATTGGACACGAGCTCCAGAACGCTCGCATCCACGACGGAAACCGCAACAACGGCCTTAAAGCCATGGGCGTTCACGTTCTGGTTATCAATCGCGACCAAATGAAAGACCTTGTTGCACTCGAAGCCTTCGCCCAGACGATGCATCGACTCGCGGGAGTCCGATTCCGATATCGCATCAAGGGCTATCGCAAGCGTCAGGCCGCTTGGCTCAACGCCCTGCGGGCCGGAATCGGCCTTGCGCCGGTCTAAACGGCGAATCACCCGCGCGCCGTCGAACAGGGCTGGACGGTTAGTTCAAATACGTATAAATGGACACATTGAATTAGGCTGTTTTGCAGTTATCTCTATACCATTCGCCCTATTTGAAGGCAGGATAGACTTCAAAACAGCGCCATATGGACTAACTAAAGCTCCAAAACAACGTACCAGCATTGAATTGAGCACTTCAAGTCCTCGGAACTTATACGTATCTGAACTAACTGTCCACCTTGGATTTCGACGGCTGTCCAAACGCCCCCAAACAACCTCAATTGCCCTCCATTTGACAGCGGCAACGGGGTCGCTCACCATAGCAGACGATAAATCGACGAAAGGAAGCACATGGCAGCTGCACAGCCGCTTAAGATTCGCATGGTTGCCGGACTTGGCAACCCTGGCGAGGAATATGCCGAGACCCGCCACAACGCCGGCTTTAAGGCGATTGACGAGCTGGCCCGTCAGGCCGGCGTCACGTACTGGAAAAACCAGGCCGGCGCCGAGGTCGCGCTCATCAACATCAACGATCCCGAGGAAGAGGGCGGTAAGCGCCAGATTGTACTGGTCAAGCCGCAGTCGTACATGAATACCTCGGGCGGCCCCATCTCCAAGCTCTGCCGCGAGTACAAGATCAAGGCCGAGGAGCTGCTCGTCATCCACGACGAGCTCGATATTCCCGCCGGCGACGTGCGTGTTAAGGTGGGCGGCGGCCATGCTGGCCACAACGGTCTGCGCTCCATCATCGACAAGATGGGCAGCCGCGACTTCAGCCGCATCCGCACCGGCATCGGCAACCCTCCCGGCAAGATGGCCGTCGCCGACTACGTGCTTAAGCAGCTGCGCGCCCGCGAGGCCGAGGATTTCCAGGACACCTGTGCCCGCGCGGCCGACGCCGCCGGTCTGGCCATCGTCCACAGCGTGATCTATGCCCGCGACCACGTCAACGGCGCCGCTTCCGCCAACGGCAAGCACTAAAACCTACCATTTAGGGACAGGTTTATTTTGGCAGGCTTTATCTGCGGAAACGCCACAGTGGCAGCTCCGCAATAAATCCCACGCCGCCATACATATGCAATGCCTCAAAAGGAGCCGGCATCACCAAAGCGCGAAGCCGGCTCCTTTTGCCGTTTTGCCTGATAAAACCTACCAAAATAAACCTGTCCCTTTTTGGCAGGTCACTTTTCCCAACCGCCGAAGACACACGTAAACAGCATGTCCATGAGGGTATAATTTGCACCGTATGTCTGCACAACGCCTGTGCGCGTACGGTTTTACTCGGGCTACCGTCCATTTCCGTGGAGGCACGGTTCGGCGGCCCTAACAAGAGAGGGGTTCTATGTATAAGATCCTGGAGAAGACGCAGTTCTCTGAGAAGGTGTTCAAGTTCCGCATCGAGGCGCCTGCAATCGCCAAGCATGCGCACGCTGGACAGTTCCTCATGGTTCGCGCCAACGAGACGGGCGAGCGCGTCCCGTTTACCCTGGCCGGCTGGAACGGTGACGAGGGCTGGGTCGAGTTCATCTTCATGGTGATCGGCAAGACCACCGAGATGCTTTCCACCTACGAGGCCGGCGAGTCGCTGCGCGACGTCGTGGGCCCGCTGGGCGTTCCCACCGAGATGGCCGAGGGCCCCTGCGCCGTCATTGGCGGCGGCGTCGGCCTGGCAATTGCCTTCCCGGTCGCCAAGCACCTGGTCGAGACCGGCCACGAGGTGCACGCCATCATGGGCGCCCGCACCAAGGACCTCCTGCTCATGGAGGACCAGTTCCGCGAGCTGCTCGACGAGGACCACATCCACATCACCACTGACGACGGCTCCTACGGCGAGCAGGGCGTTGTCACCGCTCCGCTGGAGCGCCTGCTGCAGGACAAGGCCGTGAGCCAGGTCTTCTGCGTCGGCCCCGTTCCGATGATGAAGTTCTCGACCCTCACCGCCCAGAAGTACGACACCCCCATCACCGCGTCGCTCAACCCCATCATGGTTGACGGCACCGGTATGTGCGGCTGCTGCCGCGTCGAGGTGGGCGGCGTGACCAAGTTCGCTTGCGTCGACGGCCCCGACTTCGATGCCACCCTGGTCGACTGGGATGACCTTCGTGCCCGCCAGGCCGCTTACCGTTCCGAAGAGGGCGAGTCCCTCAAGGCCTATGAGGAAAAGAGCTGCGCATGCCACTAGTTAACGGTCGTTTCGTTGCCGATATGAAGTCGCCCCGCACCCCCGATAACGAGGAGCCGGCTGCCGAGCGCGCCTGCGACTTCCGCCCCGTCGACAAGGGCTTCACCGAGGAGATGGCGCTGGCCGAGGCCGAGCGCTGCCTCAACTGCAAGAAGCCGTTCTGTGTTGAGGGCTGCCCCGTCAACATCAACATCCCCCGCTTTATCGAGCAGATCCGCGCGAAGGACTTCGGCGGCGCTCTCGATACCATCCGCGAGGACTCCATGCTTCCCGCCATCTGCGGCCGCGTCTGCCCGCAGGAGAACCAGTGCGAGGGCAAGTGCATCCGTGGCAAGAAGTCCGAGCCCGTGGCCATCGGCCAGCTCGAGCGCTTCCTGGGTGACCGCCCCGAGCTCGCCTCCACGCCCAAGATGGCCCCCAAGAACGGCAAGAAGGTCGCCGTCGTCGGTTCCGGCCCGTCCGGCATCACCTGCGCCGGCGAGCTCGCCCGCAACGGCTTTGACGTCACCGTCTTCGAGGCTTTCTTCACCGGCGGCGGCGTGCTGGTCTACGGCATCCCCGAGTTCCGTCTGCCCAAGGCAGTCGTCAAGCGCGAGATTGACGGCCTGGAGGACATGGGCGTCAAGTTTGAGTACAACTCCGTCGTGGGCAACATGGCCACGGCCGAGGAGCTGTTCGAGCAGGGCTTCGACGCCATCTACGTGGCGACCGGCGCTGGCCTGCCCAAGTTCCTCAACGTCCCCGGCGAGAACCTGCCCAACGTCTTCTTCGCAAACGAGTACCTCACCCGCGTGAACCTGATGAAGGCCAACAAGTTCCCCGAGTACGACACCCCCACCAAGCACGGCAAGAACGTCGTCGTCTTTGGCGGCGGCAACGTGGCTATGGACGCCGTCCGTACCGCCAAGCGCCTGGGCGCCGAGCACGCCATCATCGCCTACCGTCGTACCGAGGACGAGATGCCCTGCCGTCGCGCCGAGCTGCACCATGCTAAGGCCGAGGGCGTCGAGGTTCTGCCGCTCGTCTCCCCGCTCGAGTTTGTCGCTGGCGAGGACGGCTCCGTGTGCGCCGTCAAGGTCCAGAAGATGGAGCTCGGCGAGCCCGACGAGTCCGGCCGTCGTCGCCCGGTGCCCATCGAGGGCGCCATCGAGGAGATCCCCTGCGACGTCGCGATCTCGGCTATCGGCACCAACGCCAACCCCTTCGCTGCCAAGATCGGCGGCAAGATGGAGCTCAACAAGTGGGGCTACATCGTCGCCGACGAGGAGACCGGCCAGACCACCGATCCCCGCATCTGGGCCGGCGGCGACATCGTCACCGGTGCCGCTACGGTCATTCTGGCGATGGGCGCCGGCAAGAAGGCCGCCGCTTCGATCACCAAGAGCCTGCTGGGCGAGTAATCACCTACAGCGCTCGCCATCAAACGGCAAAGTCCCCGTCGAGCACACGTCCGGCGGGGACTTTTTCTATGCCGACCGCCCCAACCACCACAAAGGGGGCAGGTGCCTTTGTGGTGGTTGGGGACTTGGCCGTTCGTTTTGTCTCAATCTGTAACACCTGGAGCCCGTTGAGCATCGTAGTTGTTACAGATCGAGATATTGTGCCGGCCGCCCACGCCGCATCTCAATCTGTAACAGTTAGAGACCAAATATGCCGCCTGGTGTTACAGATCAAGACGTTGGGCTGACGGCCGAAGGGTTCATCTCAATCTGTAACAGTTAGAGCCATTTTCGCTGGCTTGGTGTTACAGATCGAGACTATGCAAAAGCCGAGGATAGGCACTGCCGCCAAGGCCTTTCCCTCGGCCTAAAACAAAAACCACCACAAAGGTGCCTGTGTGTCCCCCTTGTGGTGGTTTTGGTCGGTTAGTCTTCGAGCTGCGCTACTTTGTAGCGGTAGGCAGCGGCGATAACGTCTTTGCAGCCCTCGCGGCCCAGCTTGGCGCGGTTGACGACGATGTCCTTACCGCTCGTCATCTTCCACTTGCCGGCGCTGTAGCGCTTGTAAAAAGCCTCACGCGCCTTCTGCTGCTGCTTGACCAGCTTGGCGCCCTTCTTTTTATTAAGGCCACGCTTCTTGCGCACAATCTCGACGCGATCCTCAAAGGGAGCGGTCACCAGCACGGCAATGTGGTTGGGGTTGTTGCGAAGCAGGTAATCGGACAGACGGCCTTCGATAATGCAGCTCTCGGTCTCGCCCAGGTCCAAAATCACCTGGCTCATCTTTTGGAACAACTTGTCCGAGTACGAACGCGCATCGTAGCGGTCGGGCAGAAACGCCATGTTCTCCACGGCCAGACGCTCGTCATAGGCGGCCATCTTATCGAGCGACTCGCCCGCACGCAGCGACGCGCGCACCAGTAGCTCGTTATCGTACAGCGGAATCCCCAACTCGTTGGCGAGGATGCGTCCAATCTCGTGGCCCTCGGCACCAAAGTCGCGCGCGATGGTAATGACCACAGGACTCTTCTTGTTCACCAGATCGCTCATCGCAATTCCTTTCTAACAAATGAGAATTAGGCGATTCCTGATTCTCATTTTGTCACTTACGCCGGTCCGGGTTTCCCAAGTGCGGCAGATTGCCCCGAAAGAGGAGTGCCGCGTACTAAATGTACGCAAGCGACGATTGAGGGGCAAGGTGCCGTGCTTGGGGAAGCAGGACTATGCGGCCACAATACGGCGCTGATAGGCTCGGACCAGCAGCGAGATACCAAAGTTGAGCACAAAGTACATCGCAAACACCAGGCCGTAGAGCATAAGCACCTGCGACAGATCGATCGCGTGGGCCATCACAACATTTGCCGTGTACATGAGCTCGGCCACGTTAATGCCCGAAAGATACGAGCTGTCCTTGATGACGGTCGTGCACTGGCTAAACAGCGCCGGGATGATTGTCTTAAACGTCTGCGGCAGAATGATGTAGCGCATGGTGGCAAAGAAGCCAAAGCCCTGGCTCTGCGCTGCCTCAAACTGGCCGCGCGGAATCGAGTTGAGGCCGCCGCGCACAATCTCGGCCATAACAGCGCTGGTAAACAGCGTAAAGGCGATGGTCGAAATCACAATGTCCAAACCCTGCACCGTAAAGTAGATAAACAGGATCCACAGCAGGTTCGGCGTGCAGCGGAACAGCTCGATATAGGCGCTCACCAAAATACGGAACGGACGGGGCGCATAGCTCTTAACGAGCGCCAGCACCGTGCCAAAGATGAGCGAGAAAAAGATCGACAGTACCGAGATCTCAATGGTCTTAACAAAGCCGCCCCAAATGTAGAGCAGGTTGGTCGCGTTGAAGATTTCCATGCGCTAGGCCTCCTCTACGTTGTCGAGCCCCAGCTCGGCTAGGCTCACGCCGCGCGGACGCTCCTTGGAGCGGCGCTCGAGCCACTGCACAAGCATGGCGAGCGGAAAGCAGATGATGAAGTACATAAGGCAGCAGACGATGTATCCCTGCAGGTAACCGTACAGACTCACAAAGTTGTCGGAACGGTACATAAGGTCGCCGCCGGCCACAAGCGCCAGCACCGACGTGTTCTTGACCAGGTTGAGCGCCTGGTTACACAGCGGCGGCAGAATGATCTTGAACGTCTGGGGCAGTACGATGTACCAGTATGCCTGCGCACGGGTGAAGCCCTGGCTCTGGGCCGCCTCCATCTGACCGCGCGGAACGGCCTCGATACCGGTGCGGATGACCTCCGAGATGTAGGCCGCGTGATATAGGCCCACGCCCAGGAAGCCCAGCACAAACGGCGCGATACGCACCGGCTGGTCGGCACCGGTCATGGCCTGCAAAAACTGCGGACCAGCCATGTACATAAAGAGCACCTGCACGGGCAACGGGGTGTTCTGGTAAAACTCAACGTACACGCGGCTTATGGCGCGCAGCACGCGCGAACGAGTGGTAGAGAACACGCCCAGCAGCGTGCCCAGCACCAGCGACAGCAGCAGACCGGCAACGACCACCTGCAGCGTCACGCCAAAGCCCTCCCAGAAGGGCCCCATGTTTTGAAATGTCGTCGACCAACGGTCGGCGTCAAATAATCCTTCGAGCATTTGATTCCTTCCTTGGACGATGTGCCTATACAAGACCCCAGGTCTTGACCTCTTGGTCGAGCCAGCCGTCGGCCAGGCGATCGCAAATCACCTGATCGACCACGGCCGAAAGGTCGCAGCCCTTCTTGGTCGCCACGCCGTAGCCCTGCTCGCCAAACTTGACCTCGGGCTGCAGCAGCTCAACAGTCTCGTTCATGTAGCCGGCCAGCGTGGAGCGGTCCATGGCAAAGACATCGATATTGCCGGCGTCGAGCGAACTCTTGATGATGGGGTAGCCGCTAAAGGCCCTAAACTCGGGTTTACAGCTAAAGCCGTTGTCCTTGATCATCTGCTCAATCAGTCCCTGCGTGGTGGCACCCTGGCTCACGCCAATGACCTTGCCGTCCAGGTCCTCAATCGAGGTAAAGCCCGAACGCTTCTTGACCATGAGTCCCACGTAGTCGGTACGGTACGGCGTCGAGAAATCCCAGCTCTTCTTGCGCTCGTCGGTGATGGTGTAGGTCGCCGCGACCACGTCAAGCTGGCCGTTATCGATCAGCGGGCCGCGCGTCTTGGGCGTTACGTCGGTAAACTCGACAAGCTCCTGGGCACGGGCCTCTTTGTAGCTCACGCCAAAGACGGCAGCGGCGATCTGGTAGCACAAATCGACTTCCATGCCCTCAAAGCGGCCCTTGGCGGTGTCGTAATAGCCATAGCCGGGAACGTCCTTCTTGACGCCGGCATTCAGATGACCACGCGACTTAATGGCCGCAAGCTTGGACCCCTTGTCGGAGCCCTCGCCGCTGGTAGAGTTGCCGCAACCGGTAAGCGCGGTCCCCGTCAGCGCAAGCATGCCGGCGCCAGCCAGCTGCAAAAAGTGACGGCGCGACACGGCCGCCCTCGTCATATCCGTCATGTCCATCACCGCGCCTAGTGCAGAATCTTGGACAGGAACTCGCGGCAGCGCGGGTTCTCGGGGTTATCGAAGAAGTGCTCGGGCGTGCCCTCCTCCAGGATGCGGCCGTCCTCCATAAAGATGACGCGGTCGGCCACCTGGCGCGCAAAGCCCATCTCGTGCGTCACGCAGATCATGGTGATATCCTCCTGCGCGAGCTCAATCATAACGTCCAGGACTTCCTGGACCATCTCGGGGTCGAGCGCCGAGGTCGGCTCATCAAACAGGATGATGGGCTGCTTGGTGCACAGGGCACGGGCGATGGCGATGCGCTGCTGCTGACCACCCGAAAGGTTCTGCGGATACTCGCCGGCCTTATGCGCCATGCCAACGCGCTTGAGCGCGGCGATGGCGATCTCGGTCGCCTCCTCCTTGCTCTTCTTTTGTAGCTTGATGGGCGCGAGCGTCAGGTTGCCGAGCACCGTCATGTTGGGATACAGGTTGAACTGCTGAAACACCATGGAGCTATACTTGCGGGCCATCTCCAGGTGATTCTTTTTGGTGAGCGGCGTACCGTCGATGATGACCTCGCCCGACGTGGGCTCCTCAAGATAGTCGACGCAACGGATGAGCGTCGACTTGCCCGAGCCGGAAGGCCCGATCATTACGAGCTTCTCGCCGCGCTTGACGGTGAGGTTGATATCTTTGAGCACATGCAGGTCGCCAAAGTACTTGTTGAGATGCTTGATCTCGATCATGTCTGCCATGAATGTCCCTTCCCTGCGTTTACACGAGTTGAACTATTGTACGGAAAGAACCACGTTCCCGCAGCCCACACTACATTCCCGTAAAGAACCCGCAATCTTCCACCCACTCATTAGGCACTCATTGGGGACAGACTTAAATGAGCACCCAATGAGCGGGCACTCATTTAAGTCTGTCCCCAATGAGTGCCCTTCAGCTGCCATCAAAAAAGGGGCGCGACCTCGTGGTCAGCGCCCCTCAACATCAACTATGTGTCGGCCGGCACTTACGCCAATTTTGCGCCGACGATCTTTGCCGCTGCCGGCTTGTCGAAGTTGCCGCCGGTGGCCTTGCCGAGTGCGCCCATAACCTGGCCCATCTGCTTCTTGGACGTGGCGCCCAGCTCGGCGATGACCTGCTCGATCAGAGCCTCGAGCTCCTCGCCCGAAACCTGCGCGGGCAGCAGGCTCTCCAGAATCTTGACCTGCTCGGTCAGGTTGTCGGTACGCTCCTGGTCGGTGCCGGCCTTGATGGACATCTCCAGCGTCTCGCTCGTCTGCTTAATCAGACGCTTGATCATGCTGTTGACGTCTTCCTCGGTCACATCGCGACGCTCGTTGACCTCGATGTTCTTCACTTCGGCCTTAACCTGGCGAATGATGGACAGGCGAACCTTGTCCTTGGCCTTCATGGCGGCGATCATTTCCTGCTGCAGCTCTTCGTTGGTCATCTGCAAATCCTCTCTAATAGCGTGGGCGGCACTCGCGCGAGCACCGCCCCATGATTACTCAGTCGTCGACGAATCGTCGGTCGAACTCTTGGTGACGCCCTTCAGGCTCACGTTATAGGGTACGTCCTTGGGCATGGGATTGACGGTGATGTCAGCATCCTTCTTGTACTGCTCTAGCCACTCGCTATACGCAGTGCTGGCCGCCTGCGTCTTCACCACGTTGGAGACGTACTTTTTGATGGCCTTGGGCACCTGGTTGATGTCATCGACCTGATTATCGACATGGAAGTAGTCGGTGCACTTGATGATGTGATAGCCGTACGTCGACTCGACCACGTCGCTCACATCGCCCTTGTTGAGCCCCTCGAGTGCCGTCTGGTAGCTGTCGACAAAGGTGGTGAGCTTGTCCCAGCCCACGTCACCCTTCTTCTCCTTGGAGCCGGTGTCGTCGGAATACTGCTTCACGGCGTCTTCAAAGCTCAGCTCGCCGGAGTTGATCTTGTTCAGGCACTCCTGCGCCTTAGCCTTGGCGGCAGCCTTGTCCTCATCGGACGCATCGGAATCAACCTTGATCAGGATGTTCGACGAGCGGCGGGCATCGTTGTACTTCGACAGGTTCTCGTTGATGTAATCGACGATCTCGCTGTCCTTGGGCTTGCTGGTGGGCGCCACGGCATCTTTGAGCTTTTGCTGCGCCAGGCTCTCCTTGAGCGAGCTCTTATAGGTGTCCTCGGTGTAGCCGTAGGTCTTAAGGGTCTTCTTAAAGGTCTTGGCGCCGCCCGCGCTCTTGCATGCGTCCTTCCAAGCCTTCTCGACCTCCTCGTCCGACACCGTCACGCCGTTCTCCTTCTGTGCCTGTTGAAGCAGAATCTGCTGCGTGTAGGAGTCGATGAGTTGCTTGCGGTACTTCTTGGGCGTGAGGTCGTTGTCGACCAGGTACTGCGCCCAGTCCTTGTCATTGGTGTAGCCGTAGGACGTGCGCATGCTCATGATCTGCTTGGTCACGGTGTCCTCGGTGAGGTTGGTGCCGTTGATAGTGGCAGCTACACCGCCGGTAAGCTTGTAGCCCGAGGTATCCTCTGCCTGCGACATCAGGCCGGAGCACGCCATGGCCGAGACGGAAAGCAGCATTGCCAGCACGCCGATGACCACCAGAACGATCTTGACGGTCTTGGACACGCGGGTCTTGCGCTGCTTCTTGCGAGAGCTGGAGGCGGCGCGAGCCTGCTGCTCGGGCGTCGGCTCGGGTGCGGGGTTCTTTTTCTTATTTGCCATAGTTGGCCTTTCGCATAACGAATCGAACAAACGCCATTGTGTCACAACGCAGCCCCCGCGACAAAGGGGCAACCCTGGCACTTGGGGACGTTCCTTTTCTGCCGGCAGTTAGGGACAGTCCCCAAGTGCCGGCTTTAAAAGTGGCGGCGGATGGCGTCGACCATGCCTTGGGGCGTGGTCTGGCCGAGCACATCGGCTGCGACGTCCGCGTCCATAAAGATATTCATGAGCGCTTGCAGGGCCTCGACCTGGCCGCCCGGCTCGGCAATACCCAAATTGATGACGATCTGCGCCGGCACGGGGGCACCCATGCCGGCCATAGCATTGAACGTCACGGGCGCGGCGGGCTTTACCACCGCGATATAGGGCTTGGCCACAAACCCCGGGTCGGTGTGTGGGATGGCGATGTTGGCCGCCGGCATGGCAAGGCCCGTGGGATAGGCATCCTCGCGCGTGCGGACGGCGTCGAGCCAACCGGTGCAGATGTAGCCGCGTGGGGCAAGTTCGCCTTCGAGTCGCGCAAACACCTCGGCGGGCGTCGCGCACTCCCAATCAAAAAACACCAGCTCAGGCGTAAACAGTGCTTCGTTATCCGCCATACCGTCCTCCAAAGTTGCATGAGGGCCACAATGCTCAATATGATAGCGAAACGGGGTATGCAAGGTTAGCCGAGGATCCCGATGAGCTCGAGTGCGCGCGCGGGCGTCAAGCATACCTCGGGCATCGTCTCCAACATGCGTCGGTCGCTCGTGACTACGTAGTCAACATCCGCCGTATCGCCCGAGGCGATAATGAGATTGTCCTCGAGGTCCGGCATGCGCTTGCCAAGCATGCGCGCCATCTCGCACTCCGCCATCGAAAGCGGGGAAGCCGTTGCCACCTGCATCATATGCTCGACGCATGCCCATGCAGCCGGACCGAACGAAGCGTTAATCCCATTCACATTCCGTCGAGCTAGACGCCGAGGCAAGATGTAGAACACGTCCTTTGCCGTCGTTGGCGCGTACAGAAGGTCGATCTTTCCCGCTTCGGCCAGTTCAACCAATCTTCTCACGTTGTCGAATGCGCCCTCTTGCAGGTAGTAATCAAGCCAAACATTCGTGTCCACCAAGAGCCGCTTTGCCTCGATCATCGGCAATTCGCCTCGATGTCGGCAATCATCGCGTCATACATATCATCTCGTACGGCATCCCAGTCTTCCGCAGATGATCCACCTGGCGCAAAATCCGAAGCGCTTAGCCCCAACGAGGAAAAAGCTAGGCCACACCCCTGCTCGGCCAGGCTCTCCGCACGGGGCGCCTCGCGCTTATCCGCCACCATAAATCCCGGCAACGTTTGATGCTCGACAAGATAGACCCAAAGCGCACGAATAGCATCGCTCGCCCCCAATCCATTGCGAGTTAGGACCGCGTCGCCACCAGCCTTGAGCATAGGATCGATTCGCGTGTTGAGCTGCACCGTTGCTGTACCCATAGCGGCTCCTCTCTATCTGCTAGCAGTATAGCAAACATGAAAGGCCACGCAAAAGGGCCCCGCCCGCACACGGACGAGGCCCTATCAGATTTCTTGGTTCTGATGAAGCTTTTACATCTCAAGGAAACCAAGGAGACCCTTTTTCAAGCGACTAGCGCGCCGGGTCAACTGCCACCTTGCCGTTCTCCAGCACGTGGATGCGACCGTCGGCGAGCATTTGCACGACCTCGGGATACAGCACGTGCTCAATCGCGTGGATGTGCTCCTCGAGCGTGTCGACATCCCAGCCCTCCTCAACAGCCAGCGCACGCTGGGCGATGATGGGGCCGTTGTCGTAGATCTCGTTGGCAAAGTGCACGGTCACGCCGGTCACCTTGACGCCGCGGGCAAACGCATCGTCAATCGCGTGGGCACCGGTAAAGCTCGGCAGCAGGGCCGGGTGCAGGTTGACCACACGGTTGGGGAACGCCGCCAGCAGCGGTGTATGCACCATGCGCATGTAGCCGGCCATGACCACATACTCGCAGCCGCGCTCGAGAAGCTCGTGCGCGATGATCTCGTCGGCGGCAATAGGGTCGGCGTAGACATCCTTGGACAGCGTAAGCGTCTGGATGCCCGCACGCTCTGCACGTTGCAGACCCTTGGCCGAAGGACGGCTCGACACCACAAGCTCAATAGAAGCGTTGAGCTTGCCGGCGGCAATCAGATCGATCAGCGCTTGCAGGTTGGTACCCGAACCGCTGATGAGCACACCGATCTTGAGCGGCTCAGCCGTATCGGTGCCAGTCGGACGGGTATAGGGCACAAAGTCCAGGCCCTCGGCAGCAGCCATCTGCTCGTTAGCGCTCATCGGAGTACACGACCTTACCGGAACCCTCGACGCACTCGCCCACGCGGAACGGCTTCTCGCCCAGCGCGACCAGTGCCTCGGTCACGGCGGCCTCGTCCTCGGGGGCGACGATCAGACACAGGCCGACGCCCATGTTGAAGGTCTTGCATGCCTCGTTGGGCGCAAGCTCGGCCTGGCGCGACACGTAGGTGATGACGGGCGGAACGTCCCAACCCATCTCGGCACCGTTGCGGGTGACCACGGCGTCGACGTCATCGGCGAGCGCACGGTTGAGGTTCTCGGTAATACCGCCGCCAGTGATGTGGGCGATGGCGTGCACGTTGGCGCCGCCGCGCAGCAGCTCCAGGATCGGCTTGACGTAGATGCGCGTGGGGGCCAACAGAGCGTCTGCCAGCGATGCACCGCCGAGCTCCTCGAGCGGACGGCTCAGCTCCTCGGCCTTAGCGACGGCCTCGGGCGTGCCCGGCTTAACGCCGTCGACGCCAATGACCTTACGCACGAGCGAGTAGCCGTTGGAGTGCACGCCGGTGGAAGGCAGGCCCAGGATCACATCGCCCGGGCGGACGTTTGCGGGGTCGAGCATCTTGGGACGGTCGACGACGCCCACGGTAAATCCGGCAAGGTCGTAGTCGGCAGGAGCCATGACGCCCGGGTGCTCGGCCATCTCACCGCCCACGAGCGCGCAGCCCGCGAGCTTGCAGCCGTCGGCCACACCCTTGATAATCTTTGCCATGTGCTCGGCCTCGATGTGACCGATGGCAACGTAGTCCAGGAAGAACAGCGGCTCGGCGCCCGAAGCCAGAATATCGTTGACGCACATAGCGACCAGGTCCTGGCCAACCGTCTCGTGACGGTCCATGATCTGGGCGAGCACGAGCTTGGTGCCCACGCCGTCGGTACCGCTAATCAGGATCGGGTCTTCCATATCCTTGAGCGCGGCGGCCGAGAACAGGCCGCCAAAGCCGCCGATGCCACCGATAACCTCGGAACGGTTAGTGTCCTTGACCATCTGCTTAATCGCGTCGACGGCGCGACCGCCCTCGGCGGTGTCGACGCCGGCGTCCTCGTACGTCACATGCTTGCTGTCGCTCATCTGAGCCTTCCTCTCCCACTACCGTGGCGCCGCACGGGCGCCAAACGGTGCTCATAGTTGCGTTCATTTCGGCGCGCGCCATAACAGCACGCGCCGTCATATCAACAAAACAGCAGGTGAAACCTACCAAAATAAACCTGTCCCTACATGGCAGGTTTTAGGCCTCGCCGTGCTCCTCTTCCCAGCTGCGGTCGACATATTTCTCGACCACGGCGTCGTCGTCAAAGTGCAGCGGCTTGTCCAGGTTGCGGGGCTTAAAGCCCTCCATGAACTTGTCACGGCCAAAGCTCTCGGGAATCGCCACGGGATAGCGGCCGGTAAAGCACGCGTCGCAGTAGCCGCCCTTGGGCATGACCTTCAGCAGACCCTCAACCGAAAGGAAGGCCAGCGAATCAGCGCCAATGTACTCGCAAATCTCGTCGACCGTCTTGTTGGCGCTGATAAGCTGCGACTGCACGTCGGTATCGATACCATAGAAGCACGGCCAGATGACCTCGGGCGAGTTGATGCGGATATGAATCTCCTTGGCGCCGGCGTTGCGCAGCATCTTGACGAGCTGCACCATGGTGGTGCCGCGCACGATGGAGTCGTCGATGACGACCAGGCGCTTGCCCTCGATGTTGTCGCGCAGCGGGTTGAGTTTCATACGCACGCCCATGGCGCGCAGCTCCTGCGTGGGCTCGATAAACGTACGGCCCACGTAGCGGTTCTTGATAAGGCCCTCGCCAAAGGGAATGCCGCTCTCGTGCGAATAGCCCTCCGCGGGCGGCAGGCCGGAGTCGGGCACGCCGATGACCAGGTCGGCCTCGACAGGCTCCTCATGTGCCAGCTGACGACCCATGTCGTAACGGCAGGCATAGACGCTCTTGCCGTTCATGATGGAGTCGGGGCGGGCGAAGTAGACCTGCTCAAAGATGCAGTTTGCGGGCTCTTCGGCGGCAGGCACGCCCTGCTCGGATACCAGACCATCGGCGCTGATGCGCAAGATCTCGCCGGGACGGACGTCACGGACGTACTCGGCACCCACGATGTCGAGTGCGCAGGTCTCGGAGGCAACGACCCAGCCGCCGGCGCGCGTGACACGGACGGAGGAGTCGACCGTCGCGGCGCCGTCCTGCGACGGCAGCTGCGAAACGGATGCGGCATCGGCCTGATCCAGGCCCTCGTCCACCAGCTTGCCCAGCACGAGCGGGCGAATGCCGTGCGGATCGCGGAATGCGTAGAGCGCCTGCTCGTTGATGAGCGTCATGGCGTAGCCGCCGCGCACGAGCTCCATGGTCTTGCGAATGCCCTCGCGCAGATGACCCGTACGCTGGGTAAAGTAGCCGATAAGCTTGGTCGCGACCTCGGAATCCGAATTGGAGAGGAACGGCACGCCCAGCTCGATCAGCTGGCGGCGCAGCTCGTCGGTGTTGACCAGAGTGCCGTTGTGCGCGAGCGCGATAATGACGCTGTTGATAGTAGAAAGATGCGGCTGCGAGGCTTCCCAGCTCTTGGCACCGGCGGTGCCATAGCGCACGTGGCCCACGGCCAGCTGACCGGAGAGCGTCGACAGGTCGGCGTTGGAGAACACGCGATCGAGCAGTCCCAGGTCCTTGCGAACCATAACCGTGCCGCCATCACCCACGGCGATTCCCGCCGATTCCTGGCCGCGATGCTGTAGCGCGCGCAGACCAAAGTACGTCAGTCGAGCCACGTCGCGATCGGGCGCCCACACACCAAAAATGCCGCATTCCTCATGCAGCTGGTCGGAGTCCAGATCATACGTCGACATGGTCTTCACCTGTCCCGCGGCGCGCTCGGCCGCGTGGATGGTTTCTTGAGACATGGCATCCCCTCAGAGCCTCGTTATTTGGCGTTACCTGCCCTATTATACGCACGGCAAGACAAGCACTCCCGCGCATGAACAGCGCTTTTTAAAAGCCCACCGAGCTTATAATCCGTTTTGCAGCCAAACATTTTATTGGGCAACCGCCTCGGGGCCGACGATCCCGCATACTTTCGTTACGACGCGTCTCGCCCGCCGTTGGGGCTTGCATTGTTGCAATTGGGACGTTCGTCCTGTCTTTTGGCAGGTCGGCGGCGTATCCTTATAACCTACAACAAAGCGAGAAAGGTTCTGTATGGATCGAAACGAACTCGACCCCAGCGTCCCCAGCGCCACAGAGGTCAAGAAGATTCCCCTCATCATTAAGGTGTACGCCGTCCTGTGCATCCTTTCCGGCGTGGGCACGCTCCCGTCGGTCGCTGCCTTTATGTGGCAGGTCATCACGGCACTTGTTAACGGCAACGCCACCGAAAAGCTCGGCGACAACACGCTCGTCGCAGTCGGCCTTATCGTCGCCGGCATCATGCTCTCTGCGGCAAGTGCCGTCATCCTAATCATCTTTGGCCTGGACCTTATCAAAAACCAGCGCCGCAACGCCGCCCGCCTGTCCTGCATCCTTATTGCATTCACCGTCGTCGAGCTTTTGGTCGACGTGATGCTCCAGGGCATCGGGCCCTTCCTGCTGCGTCCCGCGATCCAGCTCGGCATCCTTGTTGCACTTTCGGCAACCGTCGACCCCACGCTGCGTCAGGAGCGCGAACTGCAGCGCCGCCTGCAGGAGATGCTCGACCGCGACGCTGCCGCCGAGGGCATGCTCGGCCGCGATGAAACCGGCGAGGGCTACATCAAGCTCAACTACTTCAACCTGTTCTGGGTGTTCTTTGTCTGCTGCATACTCGGCCTGATCGCCGAGGACATCTGGCACATGACGGTCAACGACCCGGGCGTCTATCAGAACCGCGCCGGCATGCTGTTTGGCCCCTTCAGCCCCATCTACGGATTTGGCGCCGTGCTCATGACCATGGTGCTTAACCGCTTCTACAAAAAGAACCCCATCATCATTTTCCTGGTGAGCGCCCTGCTCGGCGCCAGCTTTGAGGTGTTCGTGGGCTGGTTTATGCAGACCGCGTTTGGCGTGGTCTCGTGGAGCTACTCGCACATAACGCTGTTCGGTTTGCCCGATCCGCTCGTGGTCCTCACGGGCGGACGCACCTGCACGGGCTTCGCCTGCCTGTGGGGCCTGGGCGGCCTCATCTGGATCAAGCTGCTGCTGCCGAGGCTGCTTAAGCTTATCAACAAGATCCCCTGGAAGAGCCGCTACTCGGCCACCGTCATCTTTACCGTTATCATGCTGGTCGACGGCGTCATGACGCTGCAGTCGCTCGACTACTGGTACCAGCGCGTTAACGGCACGGAGCCGGACATTCCCGTCGCACAGTTCTACGGAGAGCACTTCGATAACGAGTACATGGAAAACCGCTTCCAGAGCATGACCATGAGCCCCAAGGATGCGACGCGCGTGTAGCGCCCACCGCGCCCAAAACGCAAAATGCCCGCCGGTATCACACGTACCGGTGGGCATTTTTATAAACGATCCTTCTATCGACGCAAGCCTCTACGCCTCGCGCTCGACCTCACTCACGCATTCGTTCTTAATGGTGCCAACGAGCGCCTGCAGCGCATCGACCACGTGCGGGCGAATGTCCCCGCCGATGAGCACGAGCATGATGTCGTCACCTACGGCAAGCTCGCCGCTTGCCAGCCACACACGCACATAGCCGATACCCGGCATCGCACGCGTCGCCTCGATAGCAGACCGTACCTTTTCGGCGTCGTAGTCAAAGACCATGCCGCCCACCCTGTGGCCTGGCGCCACGCCATCGGTCTCGACTCCGCGCACCTCAGCCTTGGGCGTCGCGCGCACCACACCGTTATGCGTCAGATACATCCCACAGCCTGCCGCCGAAGCATCGGCCTTGGCCTCGCGCAGCCAAGCATCAATCGAAGGCATCAATTTGCCACTCTCGAGCATCATTTCTCCCTTACCGTCGTCGAGTAGCCAATTTGGGACGGGGCCTTTTTAGCTACTCTCGAACAACTTATTCCTCGACCGGCGTGAGCACCATGACGGCGCGTGTGTTGCTCAGCGACAGCGAACGACAGGTCACAAGCGTTACAACCTTAGTTGCCGAAGCGGCACGATCGGTGGCATCACTCGCCACGGCAGAAGCGCCGTCGAGCATCTCGGACAGGTAGTTCTTGAGTCCGTCGTCGCCCTCAAAATTGGTCGTGCGCGCCTTGGCATACGTGTCCTCGACCACCTTGGTCGCCAGCGGACGCAACTTATACGTCGCATCGCGCGTGATGTAGTACACATATTCAATGCTATCGAACGTTGCCTGGTCAGTCGTATCCGAAATCACGTTGAACATCGACCCATCGTTCATATGGTGGCCGTAGATCGTGGTCTGCTGGTCGACCATTCCCGGCGCGGTGTCATCGCTATCCAAGAAGATGGCACCCGAGGCGTTAGACGTGCCATCGAACAGCGTGTTGAGGTATTTGGAGTTGTTGTTGGTCTGCACCACGGGATAGTTGATGTTGGTTCCCGGCACGTAAATCCAACCCACAATCTCGGGGTTCGTCTGAGCAAGCGCATCAAAGTCGATAATCGGCACGCCGCTGGCGTCCTTATCGCTTACATATTGCTTCTCGATTTTCTGATACGAATCGCTCGCCTGCTTATAGCCAATCTGGGCATTAATAAAAATAGCGGCGGCGGCGACAATCAGACCGATACCGATGATGATGAGCAGAATGGGAATAATGGAGTGGCGCTTTTTGCGCGGCGGCTCGGTGCGATCCGACGGCGCGGCATGCGATGAAGACCGGGGCGGCTTCTTAGCGGAGCTATAAGACGAAGGACGATATGCGGCCGGCGCGTCCTGTCGACGATGCGTCGCCGGTGTCACGGGGCGCGGCGCGCGCGGCTGCTGAGGAGAGGATGTCCGACCCTGCTGTGCCGCACGGGCAGCACCCGGCTTCGACGGATCGGGAATCTGAGAAGCCTTGAATCGTTTTCCCTGATAATCGGACATGGCTCTCCTTATACTGCGGTGAAACGGTGGGACGCTTAGGCGTCAGCCATCTCCTGCTTCATCTTCTCGATAACCTTGCGGTACTCGGGGTCGCAAGCACCCAGAATCTGTGTGGCATAGATGGCGGCGTTCTTGGCGCCGTTGATGGCAACGCAGGCCACGGGCACGCCCGAAGGCATCTGCACCATCGACAGCAGCGAATCCATGCCGCCCAGGTCACTCGTCTTCATAGGCACGCCGATAACCGGCAGCGGCGTAAAGGCAGCCACGACACCACCCAAGTGGGCGGCCTTGCCGGCAGCGGCGATAATCACTTTGATACCGCGATCGGCGGCAGTCGAAGCCCACTCGTGGACCTTCGCCGGTGTGCGGTGTGCGCTCGCAATGACGAGCTCATAGGGCACGCCCAGCGCCTCGAGCTCGGCGGTGCAACCTTCCATAACGCCCAGATCGGACTTGGAACCCATGATGATCCCGACAACCGGCTTTTGATCTGCCATAAACAAAGACCTCCTGTTGAGAGCGGTGACGCGGCCAATCCGCGACCCTTAACTGCAAATAATTCAAGTATAGCCGCCGATGCTGATGTGTTCGGCGGGAGACGGAACGCTTTGCGAGATTAAGGCCGAAGGGTCGGAGCTTTCTGCCTACATTCAAAAAGCGTGCCCACCGTCCTTGGGTGGGACGGCGGGCACGCTTGCTTAGCTGTTGCTGGGGCTACTTAGCCTTGCTGCGACGATGGAAGAAAGCGCCGATCGCGGCGATGATGGCGCCAAGACCACCGACGGTCGCGACGGTCGCCGCCGTCTGGTCTCCGGTATTGGGAATCGCCGAACCGTTCTTCTTGCTGCCCTGGGCCTTGTCGCCTGCGGGCTTGCCCGCCTGGTTGCCGCCGTTCGAGCCATTGCCGGAACCCTGGTTGCCCGAGCCGCCCTGGTTGCCGGAATCGGCATCCTTGAGGCTCTCAATGGCCAGCTTGAGCTGGCTATAGGCCGCCTGGATCTGGGTGTCGGAAGCATTCTCATCACCCAAAACGTCCTCGGCGTAGGTAATGGCATCCGTCAGGGCCTTGACAGACTCGGCCGTCTTGCCCCTGGTGTCAGTCTCCTTCGCCTGCTTGACCAGGGCCTTGAGCTGCTTCTTAGTCGGATTCTCGACCGGGACCACCGGGGTCTTCTCGAGCGCGTCGCGGGCGCTCTCGAGCGCCCTGAGCGCCTGGTCGACCTCGTCCTGCGTGGCATCCTCGTCGCTCAAGATGGCGCGGGCGCTCGCCAGGGCGTTCTCGAGCGCCGTCCAGGAGGCCTCGGTGTAGTCGCCGGCCTTGAGGTCGCCGGCGGCAAGCTCGGCATCAACCTTTTCGATCGCGGCAGTGAGATCATCCTTCGCCACCGGATCGGGGACGGCCGTACCGTAGAACTTGAGCTCCGCCATGCTGCAGTAGGCATCAACGTCGCCCCCGCCGGCGTGAATCACCTTGACGGTCACGTAGCGACCGCGCGCGGCGCCAAAGCTCATCTGTTTCCAGTCGCCACGGTCGGTGAGCACGCGGCCATCGTTGTCGAAGGCGAACGTACCCATCGACGCGGCGGTGCCCTTCTCATAACCGTCGGCAGTGTCGGAGACCAGTATCTCGGCCTCGAAGATATCGCCGTTAGTGCCGCCGTCCTGGCGCGGCAGGAATGTAACGTCGGTGAGATCGTAGTCGCGGCCCAGGTCGACACTCAGATACTGGGGCATACCGGTCCCATGGGCCCAGTCGCTGTGCCAAAGCGTCCGCTCGTCGCCGTCGAGAGCGTTGACGGCGTTGCTGCCCTCGTAGTCGGCCTCACTCGAGAAGCCGGCCACCTTGACGTTCTTGCGGTTCTCGGGCGTGTTGATGAGAATCTTCTCATCAACAGGGCGCATCTTGAGGCCGTCGATTGCCTTCTCGATCTTGGCTGTGGCGTCTGCGACATCCTTCTTGCTATAGCTGCCCTGGCCGCTGTCGAGGAGCTTCTGAGCCGCCTCGACCGCAGTGGTGAGAGCTGCATAGGAATCCTTGGTGTAGACGGACTCGCTGTAGCCCGCGGCCTTGGAAAGCGCTGCTACGAGCGCAGAGGTATCGACACCAGCCTTGACCTCGACCTCATAGGATGCGGTCTTGGAGGGGTCGAGTACCGACGCCACCGTGATCTTTGCCTTGCCGGCCTTGTTGGCACGCAGGTAGTAGCTCACGCTATCGCCAGCCTGAACAGCGGAGACGCTTACCACAGAGGGGTCGGAGCTCTCGACCGTCACATAGGGGTAGCCAGCGCTCTCAGGCGTAGCCTTGGCGTCGACGGGCGTAATGTCGCCTTCAAAGAACTCGGTCTGGTTCTTGCCTAGCTCGACACCCTCGATGGCCTCGACACCCTGCGTGTAGTTGAAGTTGACCTCACGCAGTGTGAGCATCTGGTCACCCGATGCCTCAAGCGGCGTGACCTCGACCTTGGTCGCCTTCTTGCCCTTGTTCTCGGCAGAGAGGTCAAAGGCGTAGCGAGCCAGGAAGGAATCGTACTCCCCGCCCGCGAACTCTTGGGTCGAGCCATCCTCGAACGTCACGACAGCCTTGATCTTCTGCACGGTTCCGTTGCCACCGTTGCGGTTAACGACCTCGACACTATCGAGTTTCGACGGCGTCTTAAATGCGAATGTCATCGTGGTGGGAAGCTTCACGTAACTCGGAAGCTTACCCTCGCTGTCCCAGTTGCCGCTCCAGTTCCATAGGAACTCAAAGCCGTTGTCGCCCTCGTTATTATCGAACAGCGCGTTATAGCTCTTCTGCTGGATAAGTTTCTCGACGTTGGTCCCGTCGTCGGTCGTGAGCTCATCGTTGGTCATCGTGATGTTGAAGGCGTCCTGACCGTACTCGGCGACCGTTGGCTGAGGAACATCCGGCATCGTCACCGTGCCGTCGCTCGCAAACTCAAGTGCGTCGCATGCCGGACCGATGAGCCAAGATGTCGAGGGCAGTTCGACCTTGCCGGCGGTCTTGGCCTTGAGCTTGAAACTCGCCACCGCGCCGGTACCGTTGTAGAGCTTGCCATCGCCGCGGTTGGCAAAGGCGAGATTGATAGTCTGCGTTCTGTCCGCGAACTGGACCTTCTCGCGAGACAGGTTCTCCATGCCGGCAGTCGAGCCGTCCTGCGCGATGCTCTCGGACACAAACTCGAACTGGTCGCTCTTGAAGTTGACGAGAGCGCCCAGGGCGTTGACGTTCTTGGCGTCGGCCGCATAGACATCAACGGTGATCTCATCACCGGCCTCGACCTCGGTCTTGCTCGGAATCACCGCGAGCGAACCTGCGACCTTGCCCTTTTGTTTAGTGCCGCCGTCAAGACCCGCCATGGTGAACGAGTAATCGTAGACGTCGTAAACGCCGTTATCGTTGAGGTCGGCGAAGTGGTCGCGGATCTGCGAACCGAACGTCGGGGTATCGGGCTCGCGATTCTCGAGGCCCAGATAGTTCTTCATGTTGGAGTAGTCTCCGTCGGAGATCGTGGCCTTGTTGAGGTTGGAGCCCACGGCGAAGCCATCCGTGCCGTCGGTCTTGTAGATGGCAATCTCGGACGCGGAGAAGAAATTGCCGACCGAGGCGAGCGGTGTCATGCGCACGTAACGGGCGGCCACGGTGCCGTCAAACGCTACCGTCTTACAATCAGCGGAACGTGCCCAATCGACCTCCTGGCTCGTCCAGTGGACGCCATCGAGACTCGTCTCAACACGCATCTTGGTCACAGTGCCGTTGCCGGCGTCATCGCGCGGATAGTACTCGAGCTTATCGAGCTTGTAAGCGCGTCCATAGTCAACGGTAAGCGCCTTGCCCAGATCGTTGCCACCGGAGTGGAAACCGCCGTCGCCCGACTGGAACTCATGGTCGAAGGCGAGCTCGGCCTTATGGCTGCCGTAAAGTGAGCCCTCCCAGGTGATTTGCTCGGCGTCGGGGACGTTCCGCCACGGATCGAGTGCGGAGTTCGCCTCGAGCACATCGCTCCAGGCGGAGTAGCCCTCGGCGTTGCGCGAACGAATCTGGTAGGTGTGCTTGCTATTGTAGGCGAGGTCGGTGTGCGTGAACTCGGCCGCATCACCCACGGCGAACACGGTGCCGTCGACCTTAAGGTCGTAGGAGGTAGCACCATCGACCTTTCCCCAGGTGAGCTTGATGCTCGTTGGGGTCGTGACGTCCTCGGGGGCAGCAAGGTTCGTGGGTGCGGAGAGGCTCTCGTTGAGGCGATCGGCTGTGAGCGTGGCGTCGGCGTTCACGAAACCGCCCAGCTCGAGCGTCTGCGCCGCCGCAGCAACATCGGTCTTCGCGAACTTGACGTAGACCTTGGGGTTCGTGGTGATCTTGGTGTTGTTAAAGCTCTCGCCCCGCTCGGCCTCGGTGCCGTCCACATCGCTGCCGTAGTGGTTGAGGTTAGGGGTCTCGCTGTAGAAGTAGACCGCCTGGCCGGCCTCGGGGGTCGCGGTGTCAAAGGTCTCCTGCGAGTCGACCTCAACCACGTTGAGCGCGGATCCGCCGTTCTTGGCGACGACGCTCATGGGCTTGGCGGACACGTTGGCCACGAAGGTCGTGGTGCGATTGGAGTCGTAGCCGTTGTAGCCACCCTGCGAGGCTTCGGCGGTAAAGGTCGCGGTGCCGCCTGCGGCCTTGGATCTGTAGACGGTGCTCACATGCTCACCGTAGGAGATATTGTCGATCGTACCGTAGGAATCGTCCTCAGTCGTGTTGTTCTCGATGGAGGAGCCGTCGTCCTCGTACTGCGTAAAGGTGCCGTCGCCCTCGGTGGCGAAGAACTCGACGATACGCTGGCTGCGGTCGGTACCCTTGGTGTTGGTGTCGCTCACGGCCTCGGGGTTGTTGTTCTCGGCGTACATCGGCACGATAGCGTTGGCCTTCACAAACAGCGGCAGCTTCCAAAGCGGAGCCTCGTAGTTGTTGAGAACCTGGCCGCCGCGATACTGCTTACCCGAGAAGTAATCGATCCAGATGGTGGGATTCTCGTCGGTGCCGTAGTTGGGGAGGTAAATCCCATTGCGAATGTCGTTGCCGTTCTCGTCTGCCTGGGTATCCTGATACACCGGTGCCACTAGGAAGTTCTCACCGAACATATACTGGTACTGCGTCGAGGTGCTTGCGGCGTACTCGGAGTTATCGGAAAGCAGCATGGCGCGGATCATGGGCAGGCCGGCATCGCCGTTACCCGTGTCGATGTTGGCCGCCGAGGCCGCGCTCGTGTAGATATAGGGCATGAGCTGCGCCTTGAGCTTGAGGTAGAAGCGCGAGATGCCTGTGTAGGGATCGCCGTGCGTCATGGGCGATTTACGGTAGGTGCCCCAACCGTCCATGTCGAGCATAGAGGGCGTGAACGTCTTCCACTGGTAGTCACGCGCAGAGATGATGGGGTCACCGCCAAAAATGCCATCCATGTCGGAGCCGATGTTGGGGTTGCCCGAAAGACTCTGACCGATATACGTGGGGATATGGAAGCGAATGTACTCCCAGTTACCGCCATACTGGTCGCCGGTCCAAATGCCACCAAAGCGCTGCGTGCCGGCCCAACCATCGAGCGTGATGATGTTGGGGCGCTTGTTAGCGCCGGTCGTCACCGTGTCATAAGCTGTCTTGATGCCATTAAGACCAAAGGAGTAGCCAGATCCAACCCAGGCAACGTCGGTCTTAAGGGTAGTGATGCCTCCCGTCTTGACCTCGGCGTCGAAGTCGCGAAGCAGATGCCACGGGGTCTCAGGGTTGCTGTCGGGCTCAAGGTTGGACTGGGTCCACAAGCCCGTGCTCACACCCTTTGAGTTGGCATACTCGGTGAACTTCTTAAGGTTGTCGACGTTGGCACGCACAGCGTTAAGACGGTCGGCCGAGCTCGCTCCGTCGGAGTTGACGCCGCCGGTCTTGTAGTAACCGTTCTGGCCATAGCCGGCGCCGTAGCCGTCGTTCGGCAGGAACCAGCCGAGCGGCATGTCGCTGTCCTCGTAGTCATCGATAACCTGCCGAGCAGAGAACTGGCGGTCGAAATCGGTCGCTTTCATGTTCTCGGTATCAACCGTAGGGCCCTCACCGTTGAGCGTCTCGGCCGCAAGTGTGCCGTCGAGCTTGTAGCCCGTCGACATGCCAGACTCGTACTTAACGTCGCCCTTCTCGCTCGAGGACTTGCTGCCCTTGGTCTCCCACTTCTTTTGACCCGAGGTCGTTGACCAGCCATCACGGTTATAGGCATTAAGATGACCAAGGTAGAACCCGTACTCGGGCAGCAGTACCGGGTTACCGGTCACCTTGTAGTAGTCCTGCAGCATCTCAGTTGCCACGTTCGAAGCTCCCTCGTTGGTCGCCACGAAGTAGTAGGCATCAAACTCATTCTCGCTGTGCAAAGTCGTGACCGTCGATGAGTCCGTGGAACCGAAGTCGTAGGAACCCTCTGCAAACGTGTTTCGGAGCACGCCGTAGCCGTCACTCGTCCAATAAAACGGGTTGGGCGAGGCAACGCCGCCATCGGTCCAGTTGTTCGTGTTGGAGATGGCGATGGTCTGGTTGGTGTGCAGGAAGCGTCCGTTCTGGGTGCCGCCGCCAAAGAAGTTCTCGGACTTCTCCTTGGCGAGCGTCTGGACGGTACCCTTCTTATCAAGGTCGAGGGACGCGGACTCGGAAACCACGACACGGTCGCCTGACTTGATACTCATCTTGCCAGTCGCCTTGTCCAGGATCACGGTCGCCTTTCCGCCGGTGATCTCGATAGTGTCGCCCTTGTCGGCAACCGTCGCACTCGGCTTGCTGTAGGTGTCCGAGGTATCGGGCTGAGCCTGGATCTTAGCCGTGTGGGACTTACTGCGCGGCGTGGCGTACTCGGAAAACTCACCCTTGGGGTCGACGTTATAACGGAAAATACCGTCCTCGAGGAACGTAATACGGCCCTTGATGCCGTCAGCGAAATCGATGTCGACGACATTCGAGGCAGACTGGGACACGGTCGCCGAGTCGACGCCCTTGAGTGGCGTGGCAATCGCCTGCTGGGGATTGGCAAACACGAGCGTCGCTGCAGTGGCAACGAGGACCGCGCTTCCCTTCACCCACCGTTTCGTAAAAATGGAATTCCTGCGCATCTGGTCTCCTTTCTTCCGACATGCTGAGGTGCCGAGGACGCCCCCCCCCCGGCAGCATGGGAAAACGTATCAAACGGAGATGTTCGGTACATTCCGCACAATGGGGCCACCCGTTACCAAGGGGCCAACTGGTAGTAACCAGATAGCCACCTACTAGGTCATATCAACATATGGGAGCACTTGCGCACCCAAGTTCGGAATTCTCCCAGCGGCAGCAAAATAAGCGTCAACGGCAAGGTGGGCTTAATAAGCCATACCAATTGGTTCTTCAGTCAAATACCAATCTAGCAAAAATGTACTGTTTATCTGGTATTACACAGACCATACCTTTCCCTCGGGAACTGGGCTTCGCGAAGTTTCCCGAGGGAAAGGCTCAGCCGCCATCCTGCAACCTACCGGGGATTACCATGACGTACGTTGGCTGATTTGGTTTGGAATGAGATGTTGACGGTGGCTGATGGGCACAACTGTCCCGGGTGCATTTCAAGATGCACCTAAATGTCTGTCTTTATCCTTATAGATTGTCCAGGTAGTCGTCGGCATCATAGGTAAGGCTGTAAGCTTTATTCAGGATGCGCACGAGCTCCTGGGCATCGTGCTCGCCGAGCGCTGAGAGTTGTTTCGAGAGCGATGCCACACTCTCGGCATTTTTTTTCGCCGCGAAATCACGGCCTTCCTCGGTAATGCTCACCAGCACACGCCGACGATCGTTTGGATCAGTCCTGCGCTGAACGTAACCCTTACTCTCGAGTGAATCCAAGATATGCGACATGCGCGCACGGGAGAATTTCAGCTTCTTGGCAATCTCGGAGGGAATGACATCACCGTCAATACCCGATAGATACTGTAAAACCGGTGCCTCGCCCACACTGGCGCCGCCGGCAGCACTCAAGGATCCCTTGGCAAGGGAACGTGAGTACACAATCAGTTTTCGAGCGACGTCATCGTAATCCACTGGGGATATTGTCCTTTGCAACTCTAGAAGGGCCATAAAACCGTCATTTGCCGTACATTAGTTAACATTCGCAACAATTATTTATGATACCCCAACGCGGAAGTCTATTGCTCGTCCTTCTTGCGTCGCATAAGCTCCTCAACGTCGACACCAGCGGCCTCGAGCATGCGCTCGACATTCTTTTTGGCGTTGGTCGTGCCGACCTTAAGCACGATCGAAAGCGGAGTGCCCACCACCAGGCACACGATGCCCACGGGGACACCCCAGCCGGGGCCGCCCTGCATACCCCACATCCCCATCAAAAAGCCAATCGCCACGAGCGAATAGCCCAGGCGCAGCCAAACATTGAGCCGCTGAATAGCATCGGTCTGCATCTTTGCCTCGCGAATCAAGTCGTCGCGCGAAAGGTCGTGTCCATGTTTCTCGTGCATATGGTCCTCCTCGTGCAAAGTGTGCATCATGCGCAAGTGCATCGTTTGTCGAATACGTCATCTTTCAAGAGCAATATAGCGGGTGTCGTGTAGGCGATGGAGGTCGCTGGCCATATTGCCCTTGAAGGGCGGCGCAAAATCAGAAGGCCGTGCGGTTGAGGCCGCACGGCCTTACAGGGGGCCAGGGGATGATGACTAGTAGCTCAGTGCCGGGTCGAAGAAGCCAATGAGAACGCCCACAAATGCGATCACAACGAGGATCAGCATCATAACGATGGGGTTGACCTTCTTCTTGGTCATCATGTACCAGCAGAAGATGATGAAGACCATGGGCAGCAGGTGCGGATAGATTCCGTCGAGCGTGTCCTGGAACTTACCGCCGCCGGGCAGCACCAGATTGGGGCTGCAGGTGATGGAGACCCAGGTAGCACCGACTGCACCGATGACCATGGTACCGACCATCACGATGGAATCACGCAGAGCCTTGGCCTTGGGGCCGACGAGGGCCTCGACCGCCTTGCCGCCGAGCTCATAGCCCTGGTTGTAGGCAAAGCGCATGCCAAGGAACATGAGCAGGTTCCACACGACAATATAGAAGATGGCACCGAGCGGAGAGCCGCCGGTCGAGAGACCGAGGGCGATACCGAGCAGGATCGGGATCAGGGTACCGACGATCAGCGAGTCGCCAAGGCCGGCGAGCGGGCCCATGAGGCCGGCGCGGATGCCGTTGATGGCGTCGTCGTCGATGGCCTCGCCGTTTGCGCGAGCCTCCTCGAGGCCGGCGGTGACGCCGACAATCATGGTGCCGATCTGCGGCTCGGTGTTGAAGAACGCGGAGTAGGTCTGGAGGGCCTGCTTCTGCTCCTCGGGCGTGTCGTAGAGCTCCTCGACGATCGGAAGCATGGCGCACAGGTAACCGAAGGTCTGCATGTGCTCCTGCGAGAAGCAAGTCAGGTTGCCATAGGACCAGTTGCGGAACGACTTGGCAAGCGTTTTCTTAGAGAGTTTCTTCTTCTCTGCCATTAGATGTCCTCCTCTTCCTCATCATCGGAGCCCGAGGCGATAGCTGCCTTGGGAGCGTTTGCGAGGTCGATCTTGAGCGAAGCGATCTCATAGTTGATCAGGGCGAAGAAGCAGCCGATGCCGGCGGCGGCAATCAGGTTGCATCCCATGACAGCGGACAGGGTGAAGCCGAAGAAGAACGTGAGGAAGTCCGTCGTCTTGGAGATGACCTGCTTGAGCAGGATGGCGATACCGACGGTAGGCAGCAGCGAGCCGACGGTGAACAGCGTCTTCATCGCGATGCCGTCCATGGGCATGTAGGTCTTCATAAGGTCGACCATGGCGGTGCCGCCCATGGTGATGATGAACGTCGGGAGGAACGAGCAGACGATGTGACCGATCCAAGGCAGAACGTTGTTGACCAGGTAGAGCTTGTGGAGGTCGCCCTTCTCGAGCCACTTCCAGCCCATGCCCTGCCACACCAGGTTAATGGTGGCGGTGCCATAGAAGAGCACAGTGCCGAGCGTGCCGACGGCGGCACCGAGGGATGCGGCCATGCCGGCAGCCTCAGCGGAGGCGGGATCGATGCCCGAGTTCTTGATGGCGAGGATCGCCAGCGGGATGCCGATATAGGACACGGCGCGGACGTCGGCGGAGACGGTTCCGCCGGGGGTCACGAGAGCGATGTAGACAACCTGGATGGCAGCGCCGACGAGGATGCCCGTCTGCATATCGCTCATGATGATGCCGACGATGAGGCCGGCGACCAGAGGACGACCCAGAGTGTAGTTGCCGATCGTCGTGCCACCCATGCCAGGCAGTGATGCCAGGCAGGCGAACAGGCCGAACAGCGCGGCTTGGAATGCATTGATTGCCATGCTTTCCCCTTTCTTTATTCCTCAGCCCTTTCCCCCAGGGCTGTAGGTACCAAAATGCGGCTGGCGCCTAACTAGAAGCCAAACTGACCGCGGAACTTGGGCCACTCACCGATGGACTTCTCCTTGATAAGGGCGAACTCGACCGTGTAGCCGGCGTTGGTGAGATCCTCGAGCGCCTGGGCCTCTTCCTGCGTGATCGACTGGTTGTTGCCGAGCTTGGTGGTGCCGGGACGATCGTTGCAGGGACCGACGATGATGCGGTCCATGCCGGGCTTAAAGCCAAAATCGACGAGAAGTTCCTTCATGTCGAGCGGGTTCTTGGTGATCAGGAAGTACTTGGTGTTGGACTTGAGAACCTTCTCGGAGACCTCCTTGAAGTGCTCCTTGGTCCACACGAACGTCTTCTTGCCCGAGGCACTCTTGTAGGCCTCCTTGAGCACGGGGTTGGACGCCGCGGCGTCGTTGACGGCGATAAGACCGTCGCAGGGATACTCGAGGGCCCAACGGGTAACGGTCTGTCCATGGATCATACGGTCGTCAATACGGATGAACGAAATCATGCGTTCTCCCTTTCTTTATCACCGGGGGTCTTTCCTCTTAACCCCCGCTCCATCACGAAAATTTGGGCGGATGCGCTGCCTAGATGTCGTCGTCCTCGTCGTCGGCGTCATCGGTCGGGACAACGAGCTCGGACATACCGTTCTTGCCCTCCTGCAGCATCATCTGCTTGAGGGAATCCAGGTCCATGGTGGCAAGCCCCATCATGGCGGTCATAGCCATGGGCAGATTCATACCGCCGAAGGCAATGGTGTGGGCGAGCAGACCCTTCTCGGCCAGCGTGTTCATGGCATTGGTGAGCGGCGATCCGCCCAGGATGTCACCAAGCAGGACAACCTCGTCATCGGCGGTAACGGGAGCGAGCATCGCCTTGACGTTCTCGACATACTCGTCAGCGCCCATGCCGTCCACGAGACTCGTCGACAAGATGTTCGGGGCGTCATTGCCGAGCATCTTGAGGACACTGTGCAGTCCGGGAGCGAGCGTTCCGTGACTGACCATTACCAGATACCGCATGCGGTCTCCTCTCGACCTGCCGTGTGTCGCACGGCTTTGCTTTTTGCTGAGATTATTGTTGCGCCGGGGCATGTTCGGTACAAGAAAATAGTCGCGAACGGCAACTATTCATCGGTTAACGGTAGCAACTATTTTTGTGCCTAAATTATTTTTTCTTCTAATTATTTTTAAAATAGCAGGTAGATTGCCTGATAAATGTTTTATGTTCCTTATGCACCATACATACCAGCAAGAATCGGGCCTGGCATCTCCGGTTTGCTCCGCAGTGTCAGACCATGTCACGTACGCCCACGACATGGAGGTACCCCATGGATATGATCTCGTTTCTCGCCTCCGAACCCTTCGACCGCAGCGGTGATACGCCGCTCTATGTCCAACTTAAACATCGAATCGCCCTGCTTATCGCCAGCCAGGCGTTCGACACCAAGACGCCGCTGCCACGCGAGCTCGAAATCTGTGAGCGGCTAGAGTTATCGCGCGCGACCGTGCGCCGTTGCTTCCAAGATCTCGTCATCGAGGGGCGCGTGGTGCGCAAACGTGGGCAGGGCACGTTCATCAAACCCCAAACCTCAGCACCCGGCATCGACCTGGCCCTGAATTTCAGCGCGCGGATGCGCGAAGCGGGACGGGTTCCGAGCTCGCAGATTCTCGCCTTTTCAAGCATACCGGCCGTCCGCGGCATCGCCTCTGGGCTCAAAGTGCCCGAGGGGACACCCGTCTGGGAGATTCGCCGCCTGCGTCTCGCCAACGACAAACCCATGGAGCTCAACTACGTCTATATCCCCGTGTCACTTTGCCCCGAGCTCACACGCAAAGACGTGGATGGCTCGCTCTACGCCTACATCGCGGAAAAGACCGGCATCCTGCCCGCAAGCGTCGATGCCGTCTACGAGGCGGTCAACCTCGACAAGCATGAGGCGCGCCTTTTGGGACAGAACACCGGTAAGGCGGCGATGCGCATCGTGCGTTCGACCTACGACAAGACGGGAACCCCGTTCGAGGTAGGCGTGCTCATCAGCTGCGACGGTCAGGCAAAGCTGCACGTGCACATCGCCGCCGACAAAACAACCTTCACCGCCACAGCCCAATAAATCCAAAACGTGGGCGCCGTCGTTCAAACGAACGACGGCGCCCACACTCACTTTCTTTTTCAGCCCTAGTCATCGCGCAAAGCCCCTTCGGCAGCACACGGTGCAGCCAAGTCACCGTAGGCCGGGGCGGGAGGCGGTCCTTTCTCTCGGAAAACTTCGCGCAGCCCACTTTCCGCGAGAAAGTGTCCGCCTCCCCCCCCGGCCGGACAGGTCACACTACACCGTGTGCTGCGGCAGGTCCTGCAGGGCGATGACGTCCATGCCCATGTCGTTGGCGCTGCCGTGACCCTGTTGGTCCTCGCGAACGGCCTCGATGGCGCTCACGTACGTGTTGGCCGCAGACATCGCCGTCACGCAGGTCACGCCGCGGCGCACGGCCTCGGTACGTAGCAGGTAGCCATCGCCACGCGAGCCCGGACCATACGGCGTGTTGATGATTACCGCAATCTTGCCATCGGCGATGAGGTCGCCGATGTTGGGGCGCTCGCCGTCGTGCGGGCCGCTGATCTTCTCCACGACCTCGCACGTCACGTTGCCTCCGCGCAGCACGCGCGCCGTACCCTCGGTAGAGCAAATGTCAAAGCCCAGGTAGCGAAGGATACGCGCAACCGAAAGGATATGACGCTTGTCGCGGTCGCACACGCTGATGAACACCTTGCCGGCGCTCGGGTCGGGCAGCTTGTAATCGATCGCCAGCTGCGTCTTGGCGTATGCCTCGGGATAGCTCTTGGCGATACCCATGACCTCGCCCGTCGACTTCATCTCGGGTCCCAGGATAACGTCGGCTCCCGGGAAACGGCCCCAGGGCATAACGGCTTCCTTCATGCAGAACCAGTCCAGCTGACGCTCGTCGCTCGGCAGGCCCAGGCTCGCGATGGAATCGCCCGCCATGATACGCGCCGCGCACTTGGCCAGCGGCACGCCGGTGGCCTTGGAGATAAACGGCACGGTACGGCTGGCACGCGGGTTGGCCTCGATCACGTAGACGGTCTCGCCCTTAATGGCGTACTGCACGTTGACCAGGCCGCGGACTCCCAGCGCCATCGCGATGCGGCGCGTAGTCTCGCGGAGCTTCGCCTGCAGGCTCTCGCTAAAGCTAAACGGCGGAATGCACGTCGCGGAGTCGCCGGAGTGAATACCGGCCTCCTCGATATGCTCCAGGATACCGCCGATGTAGACCTCCTCGCCGTCGCACAGGGCGTCGACATCGGACTCGATCGCACCCTCCAAGAAGCGATCCAGATACACCGGGTAGTCGGGGCTAATGCGTGCAGCCTCGGTCATGTAATCGCGCAGATGCTCGGCATCGTAGGCGATCATCATGCCGCGGCCGCCCAGCACGTAGCTCGGACGCACCAGCAGCGGGTAGCCAATGTGCGCGGCCACGGCCTCGGCCTCCTCAAACGAGGTGGCCTGGCCCGCCGGCGGATACATAATGCCCAGCTTGTCGAGCAGAGCGGCGAAGCGCTCGCGGTCCTCGGCAAAGTCGATGGCATCGGGCTTGGTGCCCATGATGTTCACGCCGCTCTCCTCGAGCATGCGCGCCAGCTTAAGCGGAGTCTGGCCGCCGAGCGTCACCACGACGCCGTCGGGGCGTTCAACATCGATAACGTCCATGACGTCCTCGTAGGTGAGCGGCTCAAAGTACAGGCGGTCGGACGTGTCATAGTCGGTCGAGACGGTCTCGGGATTGCAGTTGACCATGATGGTCTCGAAGCCGCGAGCCGCCAGTGCGTAGCTCGCGTGCACGCAGCAGTAATCGAACTCGATACCTTGGCCAATGCGGTTGGGGCCGGCGCCCAGGATCATCGCCTTGGGCTTGTCCGCCGGCGTGGTCTCGTCGGGAGCCACGCACTTCTTGGCATCCGGGCTCGTGCGGTAGATGTTCTCGTACGTCTTGTAGTGGTACTCCGTGGCGCTCGAAAACTCCGCAGCGCAGGTATCGACCGTCTTCATGCTGGGAACCACGCCCAGACCCTTGCGATAGGCGCGCACAAAGCGCTCGTCCGAGCCGGTCAGCGCGGCAATCTCGGCGTCGCTCGTGCCGTACTGCTTGAGCAGGCGCATCGCGTCGGCGTCGATATCCTCCACACGCAGGCCGCGGATGCTCTCCTGGACCTGCACCATGTCGTTGATACGGTTGAGGTACCACGGATCGATACCGCAGATGGCATGGATGTGGGCGATGTCCCAGCCACGGCGCAGGGCCTCGACCACAAAGAAGATGCGGTGCTCGGTCGGGGTTGCCACGGCCTGAGCGAGCTCATCGTCGCTCAGCTTGTCGGCAACCTCCTTGCCACCGGCGCAGATGCCCTGGTGACCGTCCTCCAGTGAGCGCATGGCCTTGCCGAAGGCCTCCTCAAAGGTGCGGCCGATCGCCATAATCTCGCCCACGGCCTTCATGCGCGTGGTGAGCGTGGGGTCGGTACCCTTAAACTTCTCGAAGGCAAAGCGCGGCACCTTGACCACACAGTAGTCGATCGTGGGCTCAAAGCAGGCGGGCGTTGCCTTGGTGATGTCGTTGACGATTTCGTCGAGCGTATAGCCCACGGCCAGGCGCGCGGCGGCCTTGGCGATGGGGAAACCCGTGGCCTTGGAGGCCAGTGCGGACGAGCGGCTCACGCGCGGGTTCATCTCGATGACAATCAGGCGGCCGGTCTGGGGGTTCACGGCAAACTGCACGTTGGAGCCGCCGGTCTCGACGCCGATCTTCTCCAAGATGGCGAGCGAGGCGACACGCATGCGCTGGTACTCAAGGTCGGAGAGGGTCTGCGCTGGCGCCACGGTGATGGAGTCGCCGGTGTGCACGCCCATGGGGTCGAGGTTCTCGATGGAGCACACGATGATGCCGTTGCCGGCGTGGTCGCGCATGACCTCCATCTCATACTCTTTCCAACCCTCGATGGACTCCTCGACCAGCACCTCATGGGCAGGCGAGAGCTCAAGGCCCTGGCTCACGATGGAGACGAGCTCCTCGTGGGTATGCGCGATGCCGCCGCCGGCGCCACCGAGGGTAAAGCTCGGGCGCAGTACGCAGGGATATCCCACGCGCTCGGCGATAGCCTCGGCGTCGGCCACGCTGTAGGCATAGCCCGAGCGCGCGACCTCCAGGCCGATCTCGGCCATGGCCTCGTTAAAGAGTTTGCGGTCCTCGCCGCGCTCGATAGCGGCCAGGTCGCAGCCGATCATCTCGACGCCGTACTTGTCGAGCGTGCCGTCCTTTGCCAGCTCGACGGCGGCGTTCAGACCGGTCTGGCCGCCCAGCGTGGGCAGCAGCGCGTCCGGGCGCTCTTTCTTGATCACGCGCTCGATAAACTCGGCGGTGATAGGCTCAACATAGGTGCGGTCGGCCAAGCCCGGGTCGGTCATGATGGTCGCCGGATTGGAGTTGACCAGGATGACCTCAAAGCCATCCTCCTTGAGCACCTTGCAGGCCTGGGCGCCGGAGTAGTCGAACTCGCAGGCCTGGCCAATAACAATGGGGCCCGAACCAATAACGAGGATGCGCTTGATGTCAGTACGTTTCGGCATGTTAGTTCTCCTCGGTCGCAGCGTTCTCGGACTCGGCGAAATTCCAGCCGGCGAGGCGGTCCTTCGCGGTGTCGATGTCCAGGTAGTTCTCCTCGCCGTCCATGAGTCGCGTAAAGGCGGTAAAGAGATAGTGGGCATCGGTGGGGCCAGGCGAAGCCTCGGGGTGGTACTGGACCGAGAAGCACGGGGCGTCGAGCAGCTGGATGCCCTCGGCGGTGCCGTCGTTGAGGTTCACATGTGTCAGGCGAATGCGACCAAAGCGCTCGTTCATCACGACCGGCGCGATGCCGCGACGCACCCAGGCGCGCAGGTCGCCATCGGCCGCATGCTCGGTTTCGCCGCCGGAAAGCTCCGGAATCAGTTTGCCCAGACTGGGGAACAGCAGGCCAAAGCCGTGGTTTTGCGCGGTGATCTCCACGCGACGGCTCACCAGATTCATGACCGGCTGGTTACCGCCACGGTGACCGAATTTAAGCTTTTCCATTTGGGCGCCGCAGGCCAGGCTGATCATCTGGTGACCGAGGCAAATGCCAAAGACCGGCACCTTGCCGATCAGCTGCTGTACCTGCTCATAGGTCTCCACCACGGCATCGGGGTCGCCGGGGCCGTTGGACAAAAAGACGCCATCGGGATTCATGTCGAGCACCTGCTGGGCGGGCGTATCCCACGGCACGACGGTGAGATCGCAGCCGGCACGGACCAGGCCCTCCAGAATACCGCGCTTCACACCGCAGTCGTAGGCGACCACTTTGTGACGGGCAGGAGCGGCAGCCGCAAGCGCAAAGTCATGCGTGGCAGGCAGGTCGGCGGCCACAAACTCGTGAGGCGCGGGGCAACTTACGGTCTTGACCAGGTTCTCGCCTACCAGCGTGGGCGCAGCGGACAAGCGCTCGGCAAGCTCGTCGACGTCGAAGATCTCGGTCGAGATAATGCCCATCTTGGAACCATTGTCGCGCAGATGGCGCACCAGAGCGCGGGTGTCGATACCCTCGATAGCGACGATGCCGTGAGCGCGCAGGTACTCCGGCACGCTGACGGCCGAGCGCCAGTTAGAAGGCGTGGCGCACATATCGCGAACGATCATGCCGCGCATAGCCGGAGCGCTCGCAGGGCGCACGGCGTCGCCGGGGAAGGCCGACTGGACATCGGTCTCGTCGATACCGTAATTGCCGATCTGCGGATAGGTCATGGTTACAATTTGGCCGGCATAACTCGGGTCGGTCATGACCTCAAAGTAGCCCTCGAGCGAGGTGTTGAAGCAGACTTCGCCGGTCGCGGTGCCCTCGGCGCCGCATGCACGTCCATAAAAAATGGTCCCATCCTCAAGATACAGGATACAGGGACCGCAGGTGCCCTTGCTGGTTTTGGCCAGCATATGCTGGCAAAGCTCGCTGGGCGCGAAGGTGCGGGCGGCAGCGCCCGCGGTATGGTTGTTCGCCATAATTCTCCTTCCCGGTCTCACAGGACCGGCTTAAAGGTGTGTAGTTAGGCCTCGCGGTATTGTAACCGCAAGCATGCCTCATGGCGTTAATTTCATCAAATTGTTTACGAAATGATAATTATGACTTTCTATGCATAATGATTTTTCTGGGACGGGGATTAAAAAATCATCCCGCGGGGCTTGTGGCTCACGCGGGATGACGGCGTCTTACTTTTTCTTGTCCTTTTCCAGCAGATCGGACGGTGAGCGATCGGGCTTGCCGCCGCGGAAAATCTCGCGGCCATGCAGACGATGCTCCAGGTCACGTTCGGCCTTTTCCTCGTCAATCTTGGTCTGGCTCACCACCGGGTCCTCGATCAGCGACGAAACCGAGTTCACCTGTTTTTGAATGCGCTCGGCAATGGTGTCGTCCATGCTTACGATGCGCATCTTCCAGTCGATACTCGTGGCGTTGGATGAGCTCTTGGTCCACACGAACGTCAAAATGGCGCTCTGATGACCCCGCGCGGGAAACATGCCAAAAAAGGAATCGTGCTGAATGTTGCTATCCTCGTCGATATAGGCGTGAACGTTATACACCACGCGGTCAATCTTGTCGTTGAGCAGGGCGTTGGTCGCAAGCGCCGCGGCCTGGATCTGCCCGTTGGACAGCAGCTCGAGCTCATTGGCAGACGATGTGTCCAACACCGTCACCTCGACCGTGCCCGTACGCTCATCAGCTTCATCGACGGTAAAGTCGAGCGGGAACTGCGTAAAGCCGTTACCCCACTCAAGGCCGCCCTTGAGCGCGGTCGAGACGGTATCCACCGAAACGCTCTCGGACAGGTTGGCGGTATTCAGACGGCGCATCACGCCGTAGCCGATCTGCATGCCCACGATCAGCACCAGAATACCGATGACCACGGCCATCGCGGTCTTCGTAATGGTATGGCTCACCTGCGAGCCCGAAGGATCGTCCTCGGACAGCGGGTCGATATGTTTTGCCTGGCTCGCGCGGTCCTCACTGCGCAGCTGCGCTAGCGCCGCTTTGTCACCGCGCTTGGCCGCAGCCTCCTTCTCACGCATGCGCTCGGTTCGCTTTTTGGCAAGCGTGGGATCCAAGACACCGGATGCATCGATTTCGGAGAATAACTCCGTCACTTCTTCCGGAGTCAAAGGGTTCTTGTCAGCCATAAACTTCCTGTCATATCAATCAGTCGAGCTCGTGCGCACGCGCACCTTCGAACTGCATTCGATAGTAACGGGCATAGGTGCCGCCACGGGCGAGAAGCCCCTCGTGCGTGCCACGCTCCACAACGCGACCATGCTCAACGGTCGCAATCTCATCGGCATGCTTAATGGTCGAAAGACGATGGGCGATGATAATCGTGGTGCGGCCGCGTGCCAGCTCTTCGAGTGACTCCTGCACCGCCTCCTCGCTCTCGTTATCCAAAGCACTCGTCGCCTCGTCCAAAATCAGGATCTTGGGGTTCTTGAGAAACACGCGCGCGATGGCAACGCGCTGTTTCTGTCCGCCCGAAAGACGGCTGCCGCGCTCGCCCACGACCGTGTCATAGCCCTGTGGAAGCGACTCGATAAAGGCATCGATGTTGGCGCGACGGGCGGCCTCGGCGATCTCCTCTGTCGTAGCGCCCGGCTTGCCGTAGGCGATGTTCTCGCCGATTGTTCCGTCAAACAGGTAGACATCCTGCTGCACCAGGCCGATGGCGCGGCGCAGGCTCTGCTGCGTCACATCGCGCACGTCCTGGCCGTCGATGCTAATGGATCCGGCAGCCACGTCATAAAAGCGCGGCAGCAGCGAACAGGTCGTGGACTTGCCACCGCCCGAAGGGCCAACCAAAGCGATGGTCTGCCCGGGCTTGATGGACAGGTTCATATGGTCGATAACGGGACGCTCTTCGGCATCGCCCTCGCCCAGCTCAACGTCCTCGTAGTTAAAGCACACGTCGTGATACTCCACGGCGCCGGCAGTCACCTGCAGATCCGTAGCGCCCGGCTTGTCCTGGATATCCGGCGCGGTCGAGAGCACCTCGTCCATGCGCTTAAAGCCGGCGATGGCCTTCTGATACGTTTCGGCCGAATTGACGAGTGTCTCGAGCGGCGTGCAGAACAGCGAAATATAGAGTGCAAAGGTCGCCATATCGACCGCCTGCAGCTGTCCCTGGGCGACCAGCCAGCCGCCCAGCAGCACCACGATCACATAGAGCACACCCGAGAGCAGGCCATACGTCGCGGTATAGACGCCCATGGCGTGATACATGTTCTCCTTGGACGAAAGATAGCGATTGTTGGAGGCGCGGAACTTGAAGCGCTCGGTCTCCTCATTGGCAAAGCTCTTGACCACGCGCATGCCCGCCAGCGAATCCTGCAGCTGCGCATTGATGCCGCTGATCTTTTTTCGGTTGTCGCTAAAGACCTCGCGCATGCGCATGTTCTGCCAAAACATGATGACCGAAAACGCTGCTGTCACCGCAGCCATGGCAAGCGCCAGCACCGGGGCGATGGTAAAGAGGATCACAAACGAGCCGATAATCTCGATGCCGCAGATGATGATCCACTCGGGCACGTGGTGCGCCGCCTCGCAGATATCGAACAGGTCGTTGACCACGCGGCTCATCATGTCGCCCGAGCTGTTACGGTCGAAGTACGCAAAGCTAAAGCGCTCATACTGGTCGAACAGGTCCTCGCGCATCTTGGACTCCATGCGCGCACCCATCACGTGACCCCAATAGCTCACAAAATAGCGGCAGGCGCAGCGGATGACATACATCAGCACCAAACCTACCGCGATCATACCGAGCGCCTGCATAATGGCAGCATGACCCTGGGTAAACAGCCCACCGGTCAAATTGCGCAGAATAATAGGAAACGCAAGGTCAATGGCGGCAAGCACCAGAGCACAAACAGTATCGGCAACAAAAAGCCCCATCTGGGGCTCGTAATACGAGAGAAACCTTTTAAACATGCAATCCTCGAAGAGAAATAAATAGCGTGAGAAATCCGGTTGAACCGGTCAGGCTGAAAACAAAGCGTCCCAACAAGCATAACGCCGATGTTCTGGCAGCGTCAGCGAAAACGTCCCTAAGCGAGCAAGGTGCCTTGAAAGAGGAGCGACGCGTACTTCGGTACGCGAGCGACGATTGAAAGGCAGATTGCCGCTTAGGGGCGTTTGCAGCGTCGACTCGTTACGCGGTTTGGTAAAACCGCGTAACCTAGAGCTCGGCCCCACCCAAGCGGTGCGCGATGCTATCGCAGGCCAAGGCGCCCACGACGGTCTTGGCGTCTTCGATCTTGCCGTCGAGCACGGCGTCGATCAGCTCGTGCAGCGGCACCAGGTCCACGTTGACAAACTCGTCATCATCGGGGTTGGGCGCATCAAACTCGAGCTTGGTAGCCAAGTAGATGTGGATGATCTCATCGCAAAAACCGCAGGACGTGACAATCGACGTCAAAAAGCGAATGCGATCAGCCCTAAAGCCCGTCTCCTCATGCAGCTCGCGTTTGGCGCAATCGAGCGGGTCCTCGCCTGGATCGAGCTTGCCGGCGGGAATCTCGACCGTCACGCGGTCGATAGCGGTGCGGTACTGACGCACCAGTACGATCTTGCCGCTCTCGGTCAGCGCTACAACGGCCGCCGCACCCGGATGGCGAACGATATCGCGAGCGCTGCGGCGACCGTTGGGCAGCTCAACCTCAAGACGGTGGACGTCGAGGATCTTGCCCTTCCAGGCGCACTCCTCCGAAAGAATCTTCTCGTGCAGCTCGGCATCGTGCGGGTCGTCGTCGCCCAGCACCAGCGCCGGCTCGTCAGCGACCTCGCCGCCAGGCTCGCCCTCGGCGTGCCCATACATGCGGCTGCCCTCTTCAACGATCTGCGCATCCACGAGCTCTTCGTTCTTCTCGTCCATCCGTCTCATTCCTCTCGGATTTTAGGCATCCCAGGCGTCGCGGCCGCGCAGCGCGCGCAGGCCGATGTCGTGGCGCAGGGTCTTGCCTTCAAAATCAATCTTCTCGCAGGCCTCGTAGGCAAGGTTGCGAGCGTTCTCGAACGTGTCACCCAGAGCGGTTACGGCAAGCACGCGGCCGCCGTTGGTCACGAGCTGGCCATCCACCACGGCGGTGCCCGCGTGGTACACGGTTACGTTCTCCATGGCCTCGGCATCCTCAATACCAGTGATGACCTTGCCCTTCTCGTAGCTGCCGGGATAGCCCGCGCTCGTCAGTACAACGGCCACGGCCCACTCGTCACGCCAGTCGAGCTCAATCTGATCGAGCTCGCAGTTGGCGCAGGCGAGCATGACCTCAACCAGGTCGTTCTTAAGGCGCGGCAGCACGACCTGCGTCTCGGGGTCGCCAAAGCGGGCATTGAACTCCAGCACCTTAGGGCCGGCAGGCGTGAGCATAAAGCCGCCATACAGGCAGCCGCGGTAGTCGATGCCCTCGGCAGCAAGCTCGGCAACGGTCTGCTCCATGACCGCCACCATGGTGGCGTGCTCCTCGTCGGTCACGATGGGCACCGGGCTGTAGACGCCCATGCCGCCGGTGTTGGGTCCCTTGTCGCCCTCGAGGGCGCGCTTGTGGTCCTGCGAGGTGGCCATGGGGCGCACGGTCTTGCCGTCGGTAAAGGCGAGCAGTGAGCACTCGGGACCAACGAGCATCTCCTCGATAACCACGGTGTTGCCGGCATCGCCAAAGGTGCCGCCAAAGCACTCGCGCACGGCCTCCTCGGCCTGCTCAAGTTCGGTCGCCACGATAACGCCCTTGCCCGCGGCAAGGCCGTCGGCCTTCACGACCAGCGGAGCGCCCTGCTCGCGCACGTAGGCGAGAGCCGAAGCCTCGTCGGTAAACGAACCATAGGCTGCCGTCGGAATGCCCGCACGCTCCATGAGCTGCTTGGAGAACAGCTTGGAGCCCTCCATCTGGGCGCCCTCGGCACCCGGGCCAAAGCAGGGAATACCCGCCGCGCGCACGGCGTCGGCCACGCCCGCCACGAGCGGAGCCTCGGGGCCAATTACCACGAGTCCGCATCCGTGGCTCTGCGCAAACGCCGCCACGGCCGCAGGATCGCAGTCGTCGAGAACAACGTTCTCGCCGCAGCTCGCGGTGCCGCCGTTGCCCGGCGCGATGTAGAGCTTGCCGGCGCGCGGTGATGCTGCGAGCTTAGCTGCCAAAGCATGCTCACGGCCGCCGCTGCCCAACAACAGGATGTCGATGGTTTGAGTGTCCGCCTTCAAGGGTGCCTCCTCTATGGATGAATGGCCCGCTCCGCGCGAGCCCTTTGCAAGCAAATATACCCCTCGGCCGCCCGTCCGGGCTGCAAAGGGGTATATCGCAATAACCAAATAGTCCCGATTACTTCCAGAATCGGTTGATGATCTGCTCGCGACCAGCGCCAACGCCAATAAACGTCACGCGGGTGTGTGCCAGATCCTCGATAAACGCCACGTAGTCCTGAGCCTCTTGCGGCAGCTCATCAAAGCTGCGGCAACCGGTGATGTCGCACTTCCAGCCGGGGAGCTCCTCGTAGATGGGCTTGGCATGCTCAAAGCGCACCTGATGCTCGGGCACGCTGGTGTAGCGCTCGCCATCGACGTCGTATGCCACGCACACCTTGATGGTGTCGAAAGCCGAAAGCACGTCAAGCTTGGTCACGGCGATGTCGGTGAGGCCGTTGACGCGCGAGGCATAGTTGGCGATAGGGCCGTCAAACCAGCCGCAACGACGACGGCGACCGGTGGTCACGCCGTACTCATAGCCCTCCTCGGTCAGCGTGTGGCCGGCCTCGGACTCATAGGAAAGCTCGGTGGGCATGGGGCCCGAACCGACGCGGGTGATGTAGGCCTTCATGACGCCCAGCACGCGGTCGACGTTCTTCATGCCCACGCCGGAACCGGTGATGGCGCCGCCGGCGGTGCAGTTAGAAGACGTCACGTACGGATAGGTGCCGTGGTCGATGTCGAGCAGCGTCGCCTGGGCGCCCTCAAACAGCAGGTCCTTGCCCTCATCGATCATGTTGTTGAGCAGCAGGCTCGTCTCGGTGATGTAGGGGCGCAGGCGCTCGGCCATCGGCAGGTACTCGTCGCAAATCTGGTCCACGGTGTAGGTGGGCAGGTTGTAGATGAGCTCGAGCTCAGGGTTCACGCGGGCGAGAGCGGTCTCCAGCTTGTCGCGGAACAGTGCCTCGTCCAGCATGTCCTGCATGCGCAGGCCGATGCGGGCCATCTTGTCCTGATAGCACGGACCGATACCGCGCTTGGTGGTACCGATGTTCTTCTTGCCGAGCTTCTGCTCAAAGGCGCCATCCAGATCGATGTGGTACGGCATGATGATGTGCGCGTTGCCACTGATCTTGAGGTTCTTGGTGGTGATGCCGTCGGCCTCGAACATGTCAATCTCTTCAAGGACAACCTTGGGGTTGACGACGCAGCCGTTACCGATCACCGACACATGGTCGGAATACATGATGCCGGAGGGCACCTGGTGCAGGCCGTACTTCTTGCCGTTGACGACGATGGTGTGGCCGGCGTTATTACCGCCCGAATAGCGCACGACGGCATCGAAGTCGCCGGCGACCAGGTCGCAAATCTTACCCTTGCCCTCATCGCCCCACTGGGCACCGACCAAAACGGTTGACGGCATGTTTACTCCTTACATTCATGGACTGTCTACGTGCCACGCCGGCACGCAGAAGCACAAAACATTCCCAGTATACCCGTGCAACGGGCGCCTGTCCTACTCCTCGGCATGTGCCCCATCAAGCTCATAGAACTTGGTGGATGCCGGCAGGAACATCAGGTCGACGTCGCCAATCGGGCCCGAACGGTTCTTGGCCACGACGATACGCGTAACGCCCTCGTCGGGTCGATCGTCACGCGAGGCCTCGGCCTCATCGGCGGAGCGGTCCAAGAACATAACGATGTCGGCGTCCTGCTCGATGGAGCCCGATTCACGCAGGTCGGACAGCTGTGGGCGCTTGCCGGTACGGGATTCAACCTGACGCGAGAGCTGCGACAGCGCGATCAGCGGAATCTTGAGCTCCTTGGCCATAATCTTCAGACCTCGCGACATCTCGGAGACCTCGACGGTACGGCTCTCGGAGCGACGTCCCGGCGGAGGACTCACCAGCTGCAGGTAGTCCAGGATGATGATGGCCTTCTCCTTGTTGTGGAGCATGCGGCGGCTCTTGGCGCGGATCTCGGTCACCGTGGTACCGGGCGTATCGTCAATCAAAATATCGAGCTTGGACAAGGTCTGCGTGGCCTCGTTGATATTGGCCCACTGCTCGGGGCTAATGCGGCCCATGCGGAAGTCGCTGATCGAGATCATCGCATAGGCGCAAATCAGACGCTGGGCAATTTCCTTACCCGACATCTCCAGCGAGAAGAAGCCGACGGTATAACCGGCAGCGGCAGCGTTGAGCGCCAGATTCAGGGCGAACGACGTCTTACCCACAGCAGGGCGAGCGCCGATAATGATGAGCTGACCCTCGCGGAAACCCATGAGCATGCGGTCGAGCGACGGGAAGCCCGTGGGCACGCCCGCAGCCTGGCCACCGGCCTGGCACACTTCCTCGGCCTCGTTATAGGCCTCGACCATAAACTCGGTCAACGTCTTGTAGCTCGACTTGACCTCGCGTGCCGTGACCTTGAGCAGCTTGCTCTCGGCCAGCTCCACGACCTCTTTGGTGTCGGTAGGGGCGTTATAGGCCAGCGCGTTGATCTCGTTGGTGGCACCGATCAGCTCGCGCAGCATCGAGTCGCGACGGACGATGGCGGCATGGTGCTGCCAGTTCACGAGCGACAGGGTCTGACCCATCAGCTCCAAAATGTAGGCCTCGCCGCCCACGGCATCGAGCTTGTTGATGCTGCGCAGGTAATCGATCAGCGAGATAGAGTCGATGGGAATGCGGCTGTTGTACATATCGACCATCGCGGTGTAGATGGTCTTATGAATGGGCCGGTAGAAGTCATCGGGCTGCAGCTCGACCTGGGCCTCCTCGACCACCTCGGGCGATAGCAGCATAGCGGCCAGTACGTTGGCCTCTGCATCTTGGTTTTGAGGGAGACCCAACTTGGAGCCGCGGTCCTCAACCGTCAGCCCCGTCTCCCTATCGTCGTATGCCATGAGCATCCTCATTCATATCGCTTGTGAGCATCCATAGTATCAGCCACGGTCCCAAAACGGGCCACGCGCCGCCAATCATCACCGAACGAAACGGATGAACGGTCCCGTATATAGGACTTCGACGCAACGTTCACCATGACACTCACTCAGCGCAAAAAACAAAAAGGGCGCCCCGGTTTCCCAGAGCGCCCTTCTTAGAACAAGATTGTTGCGTTGCAGCAAATGCTACTCGGCAGCAGCCTCAGTCTCGACCTCGGCGGTCTCGGCCTCGGCGACCTCAGCGGCCTCCTCGACCTCAGCCTCGGCAGCGAGCTCCTCGGCGGTAACGCCGACGAGAACGACAACCTCGGCCTTGATCTCGCGGTACAGCGAGATGGCAACGGTGTGGGCACCGGCAACCTTGATGGGCTTACCGAGCTCGACGCGCTTGCGGTCGATGTCCATACCGAGCTGAGCCTTGATGGCGTCAGCGATCATAGCGGCGGTAACGGAGCCAAAGAGGATGCCCTCGTCGCCGACCTTGACGTCAACGGTGACCGTCTTGCCCTCGAAGGCAGCCTTGGTCTCGTTGGCGGTAGCCAGACGGACGGCCTCGCGCTTGGCGATGTTGTTGCGACGCTCGTCAAGCTGCTTGAGGTTGCCCTTGGTGGCGGCAACAGCGAGCTTCTTGGGGAACAGGAAGTTCTCAGCGTAACCCTGAGCGACCTCTACGACGTCACCCTCGCCGCCCTTGCCCTTGATCTCATCGAGAAGAATAACCTTCATGATGCGTCTCCCTTCTTAGCCGCGGTCGCGGTTGCCACGAGAGGAAACCACGGGGACGGTGTACGGCAGGAGAGCCATCTCGCGGGCGCGCTTGATGGCGTTGGCGATGTCATGCTGATGCTGCGTGCAAGCGCCAGTGACGCGACGGGGCTTGATCTTGCCACGGTCGGTCATGTACTTACGGAGAAGCTGAGTGTCCTTATAGTCGATGAACTCAGTGTTCTCCTTGCAGAACTGGCAGTACTTACGACGCGGCTGACGTGCAGAAAAATCATTAGCCATGTCAAAATACCTTTCGTTTGGCAACTTCGGCGAACCGAAGCCGCCTCTCACTCAAAAATAGGTGAACAACCCTTAGAACGGGATGTCCTCATCGTAGACGTCGACCGCGGGCGGCGTAGCCACCGGTGCGGCAGGACGTGCTGCGGGCGCGGGAGCTGCAGGGGCGTAACCGCCCTGATCGTAGCCACCCTGGCCACCACGGGAGCTCATAAACTCGATCTCATCGACGATGACCTCAAGCTTGCTCCGGCGCTGACCATCGCGCTCCCAAGAGCTGTAGCGCAGCTTGCCCTCGATCGCGACCTTGTTTCCCTTTGCCAGGAAACGGCTCACGGCCTCGGCGCGGGTGCCGAACATAGTGCAGTCGACAAAGTTGGGATAGTCCTCCCACTCGCCAGTCTGCGGGTTGCGGCGACGATCGTTCACGGCGACGCCAAAGGACAGAACCTGGGTTCCGCCGGCGGTGGCGCGCAGCTCGGGATCACGCGTGAGGTTACCGGTGATGTTCACTCGATTGATGCTCATAACTCACTACTTCCTCTTGGGGCACAAGCCCAGTCCAAAACGACAGTCTTACTCCTGGTCGTCGCGACGGACGATCATGTGGCGGACCACAGCGTCGGTGATGCGCAGGACGCGATCAAGCTCGGCGATCTGGGTAGGATCTGCGTGGAAGTTGATGAGGGTGTAGTCACCATCGGTGAGGTCGTTGATCTCGTAGGCGAGCTTGCGCTTGCCCCACTCGTCAACGGAGTCGACCTTGCCAGCGCCCTCAGCGATCGTGGTATCGATACGCTTCATAACAGCGAGACGAGTCTCGGGGTCGAGCGACGGGTCAACAAAGAACAGCAGTTCATAAGCCTTCATATTGTCACCTCCTCTGGGCAAATGTGGCTTCAGGTCGTGAAGGTGCGCCTGAAGCAGGAAAAGACTTGGTAATAATATCTTTCAACCTCCCAGGCTGCAAGAATATGCAGCTACAACCTCATGACCTCCACATATGTCCATACTCACACGGCACTTCATGCGTCTTCCAACCAAATGCTGACCAAATGCTTGACGGAACTGTGGACAAGATACGGCGCTGCGGATACAAACCAAATCAAACCGCAGGTCAGCAATTGCAAGGCTGTGGTCGCGAAATGCATACCAGTGGTTCACAACACCGTTCAAATATTTTTAAAACTGGTGCGGCGTCGTTTATAAATACCCATTTTGAACAATTTGTCGCATGCAGTCATGCTGGTCAGAGCCCGTTTTTGGCCTCCTAGATCCCGTCACGAAGCCAAGCGTTTCAAAAAATGCCAACTTTTCTGTTTGCACTTTGCGATTCCTCGTGTATACTGACTTTCGCATTTAGCGGAGAGTTGTCCGAGTGGCCGAAGGAGCACGATTGGAAATCGTGTAGGCGTCAAAAGCGTCTCCAGGGTTCAAATCCCTGACTCTCCGCCAGTTAATTCCAAAGCAGGCCTTCGAGCCTGCTTTGTTTTTACCCCACGCGGAGGGGTGGCAGAGTGGTTGAATGCGGCGGTCTCGAAAACCGTTTGGCCTGTATAAGGTCACGAGGGTTCGAATCCCTCCTCCTCCGCCATTTTGGTTGAGAAAGCTCCCGAAAACGGGGGCTTTTTTGTTTAGAGTCCCTTACAAGCAAATACGGCGGAGGAGGAGGGATTCGAACCCGCCAGGGCGCAAAGCGTAAAGAAAACGCGCCAGTGGCGCGTTTTTAGCGCAGCGCGGTCGGCGCAAGCCGACCGAATAAATTTTGAGCTCCGCTCAAAATTTAGACATCCCTCCTCTTCAACCCACACCCCCATCACGTTCAATCCCAACCCAACATCCCAAACATGTACATCACCCTCCAAAGATGTCAAAAAATGTCGTTTTTGGAGGGTGGTGTACACGTTTGTATATGACACACGCCGTGCATGAGTCGGCTTACTCGCATTCGGTATATTTCCCCACCTCAACGGACATAAGAGTTGGGTATCGACTCAGAGCGAGAGGTCCCCAATGGATACCCCTGTTCTCATTTCGCATAAAACTGCATGGCTCGTCCATCACGCGCCGCAAGGCCGGGTTCAAGCGGTCGCGCAACACGACTACCAGATAGGCGCAAGAGGTCTCTCCACCCAGCAACGCATCGCGCGCATACGACAGGCCCTCACCGACTGCGGCATTCCGCCCGATATGTTCAAGACTATCGATATCTCCGTAGTGTTTGCTTTCGAGCGAATTCGCACCAACGGCGTCACTTGCCATGTTCTCGGCCAAAGCCTACCCTATGGCCATATTGACGAGCTTACGCCCGGCATCTTTATCACCGACGAAGCCTTCACCTTCGTGCTCGCCGCCGAGTGGATGGATAGAATCGAATACCTCGAGTATGGCTACGAAGTTTGCGGCGACTATCGCATGGGCCTTAATCCCTCTGACCCTTATACCGAGCAACCAGCAACCACCTCCAAGGACGAAATTGTCGAACTGCTCGATCAACACCCTGGCAAACCCGGTGCCACACGCGCGCGACTCGCGCTCAGACATGTCTACGACCACTCGGTCTCGCCTATGGAGGCTGCATCGGCAATCGCACTTTCACTTCCAACAAGCGAAGGCGGCGTTGGCATTCGAGGCATCGAGCTCAACCGACCGCTCGAGATCCCTCAACGTCTTTGGCATTGCACCAAAGCCCGAACACTCAAAATCGATGCCCTCATTACCTATAAGCGCAGAGAGCTCGGCATCGAATATAAGGGTGGCTTTCACGACGAGACTGGCCGTAAGGGAGCAGATGCGGAACGCGAAGCTGTGCTCGCCCAAATGGGTTATCGCATTGTCACACTCACCTCAGCGCAATTTGCCAGTCAACTCGCTTTTCACCGTGCCATGAACAATATCCGCGAAGCACTCGGTATGCCCCGCTGCACGGATGCCGAGTATCAGCGAAAGCAAAACGAACTGCGAAAGGCACTTATCCGCAACTGGAAGGGCACGAAGGACATAGAGACGCCCTCCGAGTAACGTCGCCCGCTCGGCGCGCGCCAAAACATGTACATCATCCGCCAAAAACGACATTTTTCGACATCTTTGGAGGCTGGTATACATGTTTGGAACCTATGACCGCACCCAACCCCTACCGTTTGCCGAGCAATAGGGTCGCAATCGCCGCCAACCATGTACTATGTACGGGCATTGTCCAAACCTGCAACTCAAAGGATTCCATCTTGCCCGTCGTCGCCGCTATGACCGTTACCTCACACGCCACGGATGCCATGGTCGCCATCCCGTTTTGGCTCGAAATGTTCGCCGTCGTCGCGGCTTCAATCTCGGGCGTGTTGGTCGCGCGCGAGCACAAACTCGACCTGGTGGGTGCAGTTGCGCTCGCCGTGGTCTGTGGCTTGGGCGGCGGTCTTTTACGCGACATGACGCTGCAGGTGGGCAACGTCTACATCCTCAACCAGCCAATGGCGCTGCCGCTTTCCATTGCCACGGCAGCCATCATCTATATTTTCCCGGCAATCGTCGACAAGCCCGAAAAACTCATTCCCCTGCTCGACATCATCTCGGTCGGCATCTACGCCGCCACTGGAGCAGACAAGGCGCTGGTCTACGGCTTTGCGCCGGCGGTGTGCATCATGATGGGCTTTTTCACCGCGGTGGGCGGTGGCATGTTGCGCGACGGCTTTATGGGCGTGGTTCCGGGCATTTTCCAACGTACTAACTTTTATGCCATCGCCGCCATCGCCGGATCGACAAGCTATGTGTGTCTCGTTATGAGCGGCATCATGAGCAATGTCGCCGCGCTGGTCGTATGCGTTGTCGTGACCATGGGTCTGCGCTGGCTCTCGCTGCGCTTTGACATCAAAAGCCCCACCGAAGAGGACATCGCGCGCTTTTTGCACCGCAAAAAGTAGATTGCGCGGGCTCATCCTTCGAAATACAACCGAGAGGTTCTTTTAGAGCGCCCACGCGTTGGGTACCCTGTTAGATGCATATCGAGCATCTAACGAAGGATTCACTATGCCCCGCAATCAATTCCCGTCGACCCAGCGCTGTAAAGCATGGGGCCGCATCACCATCCTATTCGCACTCATCGCGCTGGCGATCACCGCGCTTCCCACGGCGTCGTTCGCCGGCACAGACACCGCAGGCAACGTACTTGCGACCGACAATGACGCCAATTCGTCCGGCGTCGAAGGTGACCTGTACTGGGCAGGTCAGGCCCTCAACTTGGACGATGCGTCCATCGGCCGCGACATAATTGCAGCAGGCGAGAGCCTCTCCATCCGCGACTGCACGGTGGGCGGCGCCGTCCGCTTGGCGGCGCGCACCATCGACATTGCCAAGACTACGGTTGATGGCAGCGTGACCGTTGCCGGCCAGCATGTCGTGCTCAATTCCGACAGCACCGCCAACTGTTTCTATGCGATAGGCGAGACGGTTGCCCTGCGCGGCTCTACCAAGTCGGCAGCGCTTGCGGGCGATACGGTGACTATCGATGGCACCGTCGAGGGCGATGTCGAGGTTTGGGCCGATAAGCTCATCCTGGGCAAGAACGCCCACATCACCGGCACCGTGAACGCGCACGTCTCCGAGGACCCCGAGCGCGCCGCGGGAGCCGAGGTCGGTGCGCTCAAGATCGACCGCACCGAGAACGAAGATACTTCCACCGTTAACGATGTCATCGGCGGTATCGTCGCCGCGGCGCTTTCCACCTGCTTTGTCGCCCTACTGCTCGAACTCGTCTTTCCGCGCGCAACCGCCAGCGCCGCCGGCATGCTCCACCAGCGCCCCATGCCCCTGTGGGTGAGCGGTCTTCTGGGCACGATTGCTATCGTCCCCGCCGTCCTACTGCTAATTATCTCTATCGCTGGTCTGTCGCTTGCCGGAGCCCTCATGTGCGGTGTTATTGGCATCGCGTTGGTGTCGAGCGCCTTTGCGGGGTGCGCGATCGCCCGCATGGTCGGACACAACCAGAACCGCTACGCCATGGCAGCCGCGGGCGGCGTGGCCGCGGGCGCGCTTACGGCAATCCCCCTCGTAGGCGATTTCATCAGCGGCGTGGCCTTTGTCTTCACGCTCGGCTATGTTATCCAGATCATCTGGCGCAACGCTCACCTCAAGTCGCAACAGCCGGCTAATACGCCGGAACTCCCCACCGCCTAGCCGCCAACCACCACAAAGGGGACAGGCACCTTTGTGGTGGTGCAAGCGAACCTGTCCCCCTTGCACCAAAAAGGGCGCCGACCATCGCGGTCGACGCCCTTTCTTATTGGCGGTTATAAGCCCCAGCGCTTATTTGTTGACCTGGCCGGCGCGGACGGCAGCCTTCTTGCGGTCGGTGGCATTGAGCAGACGCTTGCGCAGGCGAATATTCTTGGGAGTGATCTCCACCAGCTCGTCATCGGCGATGTACTCCAGCGCCTCCTCCAGCGAGAAGGTGCGGGGCGGCACCAGCTGCACGGAAATATCGGAGGTCGAGGAACGCTGGTTGCCCAGGTTCTTGGTACGGGCGATGTTGACGACCATGTCGCCGGCCTTGCTGCGCTCGCCCACGATCATGCCCTCGTAGCACTCGGTGCCCGGCTCAACAAACAGCTGGCCGCGCTCCTGCAGCGTGCCCAGGGCATAGGCAACGGCCTTCTCGGTGGTCATGGAGATCATGGCACCGTTCTGACGGTTGCCGATCTCGCCGGCGTAGGGACCGTACTCCAGGAAGGTGTGGTAGAACACGCCCTCGCCGTGGGTGACGTTCATGATGCGGTTCTTAAGGCCCATGATGCCACGCGTCGGGATCTTGAACTCAAGGTGCGTCACGATGCCCGAGGTATCCATGCTCGTCATGATGCCGCCGGAGGTGCCGAAGACCTCAACGACCTTGCCCGAGTACTCGTCCGGGCATTCGACGACGGCCTGCTCGACGGGCTCCAGCTTGTTGCCGTTCTCGTCCTTCTTAAACAGAACGCGGGGACGACCGACCTGGAACTCAAAGCCCTCGCGGCGCATGGACTCCATCAGAACGGACAGGTGCAGGATGCCGCGGCCCGAGACCTCGACGCCGCTCTTGTCCTCGAGCTCCTCGATCTTCATGGTCACGTTGTTCTCGGCCTCGTTGAACAGGCGCTCCTTAAGCTGACGGGCGCCCACGATGTCGCCGTCGCGACCGACGAGCGGGGAGGTCGAGGCCTCAAAGACGATAGACAGGGTCGGCGGGTCGATCTCGATGGGTTCGAGCTCGACGGGGTTCTCGGGATCGGTGTAGACATCGCCGATATCGGTGCGGTCGATGCCCACGACGGCGGCGATGTCGCCGGCGCCGACTTCCTGGCACTCGGTACGGCCCAGGTAGTCGAAGGTAAAGAGCTGCTTGACGGTAGCGGTGGCGCTGGAACCGTCGTTCTTAACGACCAGGATCTGGTCGCCCTGGTGGATGGTGCCGGAGTACACGCGACCGATACCGATACGGCCGACAAAGTTGGAGTGGTCGATGGTCACGCACTGCATGGCCAGCGGGGCGTTCTCGTCAACCTCGGGCGCGGGCATGTCGTCGATGATCATATCGAGCAGCGGATACATGTCCATGTTGCCGTCGTTGGGGTCAAGGCGGGCAAAGCCATTCATGGCGCTGGCGTAGACCACGTGCTCCATGGCAAACTCGAGCTGGTCGTCGGTGGCACCCAAGTCGGCCATGAGGTCCAGGCAGTCGTTGTAGGCCTTCTCGGGGTTGGCGCCCGGACGATCGATCTTGTTGATAACGATCATGATCTTAAGGCCGGTGTCGATAGCGTGACGCAGCACGAAGCGGGTCTGGGGCATGGGGCCCTCAAAAGCGTCGACCAGCAGCAGGGCGCCATCGGCCATACGCAGCACGCGCTCGACCTCGCCGCCAAAGTCGGCGTGGCCCGGGGTGTCGATGACGTTGATCTTGACATCCTTGTACTCGATAGAGATGTTCTTGGCGAGAATCGTAATGCCGCGCTCGCGCTCCTGGTCGTTAGAGTCCAGGACGCGGTCCTCGACCTGCTGGTTAGCACGGAAGGCGTCCGTGTCACGCAGGAGCTTGTCGACCATCGTCGTCTTGCCGTGGTCGACGTGGGCGATGATGGCGATGTTCCTCAGATTGTCTACGCGCATGTAGTTCCCCTATCTTCTATCTATATACAAACGGCACGCGTATGCGACCCGCCCAGCAACACAACGCTCAGCGGGAATATTGAGCCTTTTACCGAAAACTCGTTTATTTTAGCGATTTTAGATAAGAGGGGTTTCCTCACCTGCAGGTTCAGGGTCGCTCCACATAAAACCATCGCCGGCGCCCATGCCCTCATACAGCACATATGCCGAAAAACCGCTCTCGAGCGCCGTCTCAAAGAAACTCACGAGTAGAGCGTCGTGGTAGCCGCCGTCAATCTCGACACAACCGGTGTAGCCGATGGCATAGCGGGCGATGCGGCCCAGGCCCTCGTCCTTAAGACCCATCTTGTGCTCGGAGATAAAGTTGGTGGCCGCCTCGAGGCACGCCTCTTCGCCGTCCTCATCGAGCGCCGCCAGATATCGGTTGGAAGCAGCGTCCTCGATCGCCACAACTACGCCCGGATTCTCGCCGGCGGCAAGGTCGTCCAAGAACGCGCCAATCAGGTCACACACCATGGCGTCGAGCTCGGCGGAGACGTTACCGGCGTCCTGCATATCCTGTGCCATCTTTAGACCTTCCCATCGAGTCCGGCGTCGTTACAGTTCTTGTGCCTCGGCAGCAATCTTGGCGGCAGCGTCGCGGGCGCGCATCATATCCATCGCGCGCTTGTCGAGTACCTTGATCTGGTTGGTCAGCATTACTGCATCGACCACACCCCAGATTACCAAGCCTGTTGAAATCGAAAACCCAAGCGCACCAACTGTACCACGAAGGCGCGAGCAGATTGCCGCGACAAGGGCGGAGACGACAACCATCTTGATAAACGAGCCGCGGCGCTCGCGAAGCGTGCGGGCCTGCGTCACATAGGCAATGCGAGCCGCCTCAGAAGCCTCCGAGCGCATCTGGGCCTCGCGCGCAATGGCCGCCGCTTCAGCCGATACGCGGGTACCCATCAGCGACCTCTCCGCTCGCGTGCCAGACATTTAGAAGTCATCGGGGGAGAGCGTATGGACGAACTCGTCGAACTTCTCGAACTCCTGCTCGTCGTCGACTTCCTCGGCGTGGGTGGAAACAGTGCCCAGGCGATTCATGATGTCGTCCTCCACAAACATGGGAGCATTGCTGCGCACGGCAAGGGCGATGGCATCGCTGGGGCGGGCATCGATCTTGCGCTCGTCACCATCGGCCAGTACGACAATCGTCGCGTAAAACACCGGCGGCTCGGCGCGAACGATCTCGATGCGCTCGAGTTTGGCGCCCAAGGCGTCAACGGTATCGAGCAACAGGTCATGGGTAATCGGGCGCTCGGCGCGACCGCTATCGATGCCGCGGCTGATGGCAGCAGCTTCAAACGAACCAGTCTGAATGGAAAGGGAACGCAGCGGCGCGGGCGAGTCCGATTTGCTGCAGCGCTCGCGAAGCACGATAAGCGATGGCACGGGACCGGCGGCCATGACGATGGTCTCTATGTCGACACGAACCATGGAACACCTCCGGTACGTAGCGGTTAACACGCGGCAGCCCGCCGCATTGAATAGCTATACTACCCAAACTTTCGCACAGCACACAAAATCAAAGTAGTCTTTTTGGGACGGGGCTCTTTTGACTACTCCAGCAGGTAAGAAAAAAGCCCCGAGGAAACCCTCGAGGCTCTTCACAGTTTTGATGGTGGACCTGACAAGATTCGAACTTGTGACCTCCCGGTTATCAGCCGGACGCTCTAACCAACTGAGCTACAGGTCCATCATGGTGGAGGTTAGGGGGATCGAACCCCTGACCTCAGGCTTGCAAAGCCCGCGCTCTCCCAGCTGAGCTAAACCCCCACGGAGACAGTAATAAACACCCCAGCGGCGACTCGGCTCTCGCTGGGGTGTTTATTGCGAAAGAAAGTGGTGGACCTGACAAGATTCGAACTTGTGACCTCCCGGTTATCAGCCGGACGCTCTAACCAACTGAGCTACAGGTCCATCGCGCAAGGGATATATTAGAAGAGTCGTTACGCGCACGTCAACAACTTTTTTGAAAATCTTTGAGAGGGGTGGTCGCCGGGCTGACGAGATGGTTTTGGTTTGCTGCTCGGACAGTCCTGCGCAAGACGAAGGCCACATTAAGTGGCCTTCTTTGCGTGCGGAACT
>CAUGJE010000005.1 GCA_959599915.1 uncultured Collinsella sp.
CACAACCGAACAACTCCAGCTACTAGGCAGGCGCCCGCATGGGCGCCTTTTACTTTTCAGGGGCTTAGCTGCGAGCTAAGGCATGCTGCTCATGGCCGTTTCATGAAGACCCGACCAGCTCGACCCACCTCGACCCGTCTCCGCTCCTGCCGTGCCCACGAATCGCCATCAGGCGGTTCAATCGTCGCTCAGGCGAAAAGGGACACTGTGCCGCGCGGCGTGCCCGCACGGTGCCGCACGGGAAGATTGGAGGAACCATGGCACGCACAGCCGAATACGCCGCACCCGAGGACAACCAGGATCGAGACGAATGGATGACGGTAATCGAGATGCAGGGGTACATGGGGGCAAGCCGAAACAGGGCGTACGACCTCATCTGATCGGAAGAGATCGACTTGCACAGGCTCGGAAGGAAGCTCCTGGTGTCGAGGGCGTCGGTAGACGCCTACATCGAGTCGAGGAGCGGAAGGAAATGATGACAGCGACCGCCCCGGGAGCCGCCCGCGGACGGGCACGCGAGGGAGCCTCGAGACGAAAGGAGCTCGAGGACGACCATGACCAAGAGCACTAGCAGGAGCCAGGTGAAGCTCATCGCATCGACCAACGCGATATTCGGCGCCGACGAGGCGCGCGATGCTGCGCATCAGCCGCGACGCCATGTACTGGCTCGCCCCCTTGCACTCACCGTCAGAGCATGCTATAAGGTTATTGGTGGCTTATTAAGCTACCTCCAAGTGCCGGGGGAGTCCCCCGGCTATTTTTTTATTCATTCCATTAGGAGTCCCCATTGGCCAAGGAACTCAGCATCTTCGTCGACGAGAGCGGCGACCGCGGCGGCAAAGCTCGCTACTACCTGCTCACGCTCGTCTTTCACGACCAGGCAGACAGCATCGCCGAGGCGGTCACGGGCTATGAGGCCAAACTTGCCTGGGCCGATCTCCCTAACATTCCGTTTCACTCCGAGCCTCTCATGAACGGGCACAAGGATTATGAGTTTCTTAACATCGAGCAGCGCAAGGTGATGCTCGCCTACTTCTCCTCGTTCGTCCGCAAACTTCCCATTTCCTATATCACGTTCGTCTACCGCCGCAGCCAGTTCGAAGACCCGGCAAGGCTAATGGAGCGCATGGGGCGCGACATCTCCTCCGCCATGATTGAACACCTGGGCTTCTTCCAGTCCTTCGACGATGTGAAGGTCTATTACGACAACGGTCAGGACATTGTCAAGCAGGCGCTCGACCGCTCGGTGGGCAAGGTCCTCTCAAAAGGGGTCGTCCGACGCCGTAAAACCTCGATGACCGACTACCGCCTCGAGCAAGTGGCGGATTACCTCTGCACTATCGAACTTGCCTTGGTCAAGTACGAGGCCAAGGAGAACGGTGAGACGTACAACAAGTTCTTCGGTGGTATCGGCTCTTTCAAGAGGAACTGGCTCAAGCAAGCCCGCAGCAAGCGGATATAGGTGGTTCCGTAATCTCATAGGGAACGGCCATCTCTCCTCCGGCCAGGAGTCCCAAGTGGCACGCTTCGAGCAGCGATGGCGAAACGCAAGCAATGGCGTCGAGGGCGCCTCGTGCGCTACATTGTGTCCATGTGGTCATCTCCTATCGTCTCAGCGTGGTAACTGAAGATTCTAGGCGGTGGCCACACCCCTTTTCCGGGGTGCTGACACCAACGTTTGGCACGCAACCGCAGTAGACGGCAACGTCCGTCTACTGAGCAAAAGCAACGAGCTTTTCCGGGTCCAAGACCGATAAGCGAAGATGAATCAAGTTTTACTCCCTTAGTAGGCCCAACTTGCCAAGCCACTCGACAAAAGTAGTGATGATCCGCTCGGTGCGCATTTCGATGTCGCTCTCGGCGAAGTCGCCGCATCGCGCAATTTCCACGAGTTCGCGAACAGCGGTCCCCGACACCTCAACGCCCTTATCGTTCACATAGCCCTCATAATACTTGCGTTTATCCGTCAGTTGGTAATCTGAGGCGCGAATATTTACGCGCTTCTCCAACATCGCCTTGTTTCCTAGTGCTTCAAGATTTGAGCGATTGGATAGCGGGTGCACCTCGTTACGCTTTCTTGCATAGATGTGTTCAATCTCGAGCGTTGTGTCCAAGTCCATGAGAGGTTGCTTAGGATCTGAATAGGCCCACCAAACAAGCATCGATCGTGTGAAGCGACGCTGGTTGGTGAACTGATAGCTTCTGAAGCGTCCCGTAATTGTTTCACGGTCGAACAGATGGGCTGAAAAGTCGACCTTGCGACCTTCTACGATATCTATGAGTGCGGGATAGACGGGACCGCGCAGGGCGTTTACGCCGGGACGCTCAAGTGAGTAGGCGTAGATGAATCCAGTGATGTAGCAAAGGAAATCGTAGAGCTCTTTGTCGTCTAGCTCGCCTTTGGTATTGCGCTTTGCCAGGAACCAGGTACTCAACAGATAAACCCACATGCCGTTGGGTGCATAATTGAGAACGAATAGACGGCGTGCTACACGCTCGGAAAAGCCCTCCTGCGCATCAACCCGTTTCCAAAAATCGAGCAGAGACTCCAAATCGTCGAGCGTCGCGTCCTCGCGTAGGATTTCGTACGAGCTGTCGCTGTAGAAGTCGCGTAGACTTTTGGTTGTCGTGTCGCGGATGCCCTTCTTTGCACGGCGATAATACATATAGCGGGTGAAAAGCTCGTCGAGCGGCGTGCCCGAGGTTGGTTTGAAAATGAGGTTGGCTGTTTCCTCAAGCACTTTCCAACGCGCAACGAACTCGTCTTTGCGACCCTCGATGGAGAAGTGCTTGTAGAACTGGCTCTTAAAGATGTCAGCGTCTGCCAACGGGAGTCCACGGTCGTTCAAAGTCGAGAAGATTCTGAGCGCGGTGTCCTGGGATTCCGCTTCGATGGGAAGCAAGATTACGTTATTGAGAATGCGAGCGGCAAATAGGGCGATGTAGCTTGGCCACTCGCTTGCCATTTCGGCCATTCTTTTAGAGAAGAAGGCGTAATTGCGTGAATAGGCGCTGTGGGCCATGGGGCCCACGGAGCCGTGGCGCAATATATCTAGAAACTCATCTTTGTCGGAATCGCTCGCCACCTCTGAATCGATTTTCAGTGCATTCATGTCGGGGTCGTCGAACTCATCGGTCTTCCAGACGCAGCCAGCAATCGAGTCACGCACTTTAATTGATTGCTTGTCCTTCATGTTTGCGAACTTGTCGTAAAACGCCCTAAGCAGCAACATGATGGTTGTAAGTCTCTGCTGGCCATCGATTATTTCAAGCTGGCCTGCGTCGTTCTTGAAAGTAACAATGGGGCCGAGGAAGTATTCATCACTAGTGCTTTCGAAGGCGTCGCAGTCGTCGTTGGGAAACGCGAAGGTGAAGAGATCGTCCCATAGCGTTGCACACTCGTCTTCGCCCCAGGCGTAAGGTCGCTGGTAATCTGGGATGAGGAAGTCCGAATGCTTATCTGTAAGGAGCAGCTTGATCGTTTTCTGGTCGATGTTGAGCTTGGACATGCTGGAAACCTCCGTGCGGATATCCTTTTGCATCCAGAATTATATTTCACAGAGTAAATAAGGTGCTTGATGACGGCACGATAGGACCAGAGAGCGCGGGGACGAATTGAAGGCCCGCATCCAGCACTCTCTTTATGTTCTAGCGGTTATTAGTCCCAAATAGCATGGAGAACCGCGTGCCCACTCACTTGGGATAAATCCTTACTCTCGTTCTTCCGAATACCACCCGTACTTTGTCATCTTGAAATACGGGGAGTAAATGGCGAAATCGCAGGTGAAAGGGAGTAAAACGACAAAGAAAAAGCCTCCGTCCCAACGCGGGAACGGAGGCTCGGTTATCGTATTTACTCACCAACATCGCTGGCGGCTTTGCCATGACTCTCGTACGAAACGAAACTCAGCGGCACAGTGCGGCACTCAAAAATGCAGGTCAGAACCCTATCAGCCTACTCCCACTCAATGGTCGCGGGCGGCTTGGACGTGATGTCGTAGCACACGCGGTTGGCACCGGGGACCTCGGCAACGATGCGGCCGGAGATGCGGGCCAGCACGTCGTAGGGCAGCTTGGCCCAGTCGGCGGTCATGGCATCGCTGGACTCGACGGCGCGCAGGATGATCGGGCGCTGGTAGGTGCGCTCGTCACCCATAACGCCGACAGACTTGATGTCGGGCAGGACCGCAAAGTACTGCCAGCAGCTGTGCTCGGAGTTGCGCTCGCCGGTCTGCTCAAACAGACGCTGGTTGTAGGCGTCGAGCTCCTCGCGCACGATGGCGTCGGCGTTCTTGAGGATCTCGAGCTTCTCCTTGTCGACCGCGCCGATGATGCGGATGGCAAGACCCGGGCCCGGGAAGGGCTGACGGAACACGATGTGACCCGGCAGGCCGAGCGCCAGACCAAGCGCGCGGACCTCGTCCTTAAAGAAGTGGTCGAGCGGCTCGATGAGGTCGAAGTGCACGCCCTCGGGGAACGGGATCAGGTTGTGGTGGCTCTTGATGGTGGCCGTCTTGCCGCCTGTCTTGCGAGCACCGGACTCGATGATGTCGGGGTAGATGGTGCCCTGAGCCAGATACTTGACCGGCTTGCCATCGGTCTCGAGCTGCTGCGCCACGGCGAAGAACTCTTTCCAGAACTGCGTGCCGATGATGCGGCGCTTCTCCTCGGGCTCGGTCACGCCGGCCAGAAGCTCGGCATAACGGTCCTCGGCGTGGACGTGGATAAAGTCGACATCGAACTGCTTGGTGAAGACCTCCTCCACCTGCTCGGGCTCGCCCTTGCGCAGCAGGCCGTGGTTGATGAACACACAGGTCATCTGCTTGCCCACGGCGCGAGCGCCCAGCGCAGCCACGACGGAGGAGTCGACGCCACCGGACAGGGCCAGAATCACGCGGTCGTCGCCGACCTTCTCGCGGAACTCGGCCGTCATGGTCTCGACCAGGTTGTCCATGCTCCAGTTGGGCTCCAGGCCGCAGATCTCAAACAGGAAGTTGCTCAGCAGCTGCTGACCGTACTCGGAGTGCTTGACCTCGGGGTGGAACTGCGTGGTGAAAATCTTGCGCTCGACGCACTCCATGGCGGCAACCGGGCACACGTCGGTGCTGGCGGTAACGGTAAAGCCCTCGGGCACCTCGGACACGGCGTCGCGGTGGCTCATCCACACGGTCTGCTCCATAGGCGTGGAGTTAAAGAGCTTGGCGCCGGCCGTACGCGTGATGGTGGCGCGGCCGTACTCGCCCACCTCGGAGTGACCGACCTTGCCGCCGAGCGTCACGGCCGTGATCTGATGGCCGTAGCAGAAGCCTAGGACGGGAAGGCCCAGGTCAAAGATGGCGGGGTCGATGGACGGAGCGTCCTCGGCATACACGGAAGCCGGGCCGCCGGAAAGGATGAGCGCAGAGGCGTTCATCTCGCGAATCTCGTCGGCCGAGATGTCGCAGGGAACGATCTCGGAATACACGTTGAGGTCGCGGACGCGACGGGCAATGAGCTGACCGTACTGCGCACCAAAGTCGAGTACGAGGACTTTTGCGGAAGCCTTTTGATCCATGGTTTCCCCCTCTTGTTGGCGGGGAGCCGGTGCCCACCCGCGCGAATAAACGAAAACAGCTTACATAGTGTACACGTTATATGGGGTTTCTCGTCCCTCGCAGCTATCAGCGCACGGCAAACGCACGACCTGGGCCCTATTTGACGGCGATTGAAGTGTTACCAAACGTTACAGATGATGTAATACGTTTGAACATTGGACGCCCTGTGCCACAATACTGCCGAACGACTCCGCCTCTGCGGCGGCAAATACGATAGGAATACCAGCATGAAGCGCATCCTTCTCATCGCCACGGGCGGCACCATCGCATCGACCGAGGACGGCAACGGCCTCTCCCCCGCCCTGACCGGTGAGGAGCTCGCCCAGAGCGTCCCCGAGATCTCGGGCCTCTGCGAGCTCGACGTGGTGCAGCCGATGAACATCGACAGCACCAATATGCGCCCCAGTGACTGGATGCGTATCCGCGACGTCATCGTCGAGGGTTATGCCGACCACGACGGCTTCGTGATTCTGCACGGCACCGACACCATGAGCTACACCGCGGCGGCGCTTTCCTATCTGATTCAGGACAGCCCCAAGCCTATCGTACTCACCGGCTCGCAAAAGCCCATGGGCAATCCCTTTACCGATGCCAAGCTCAACCTGTACCAGAGCCTGCTCTATGCGCTCGACGAGCACTCGCACGACGTCTCAATCGTGTTTGGCGGCGTAGCCATTGCCGGCACGCGCGCCCGCAAACAGCGCACCATGAGCTTTAACGCGTTCATTAGCGTCAACTATCCGCCCATCGCCTATATCCGCAACGACCGCATCGTGCGCAACGGGCTTCACGGCACGCATCAGGGCGAAAACCCGGTGCGTTTCTACGACAGCATCGACCCGCGCGTATTTGTCCTTAAGCTAACGCCCGGCGTGAACCCGGGTATTCTGGACGCCCTTGCCGACAGCTACGATGCTGTAATCCTTGAGACCTTTGGCATTGGCGGTATTCCCGAGTTTGGCGAGTCGGGCGAGTCGTTCCAAGAGGCAATTTTCCGCTGGGTCGATTCGGGCCGCACCGTCGTTATGACCACGCAGGTCCCAGAAGAGGGCCTTGACCTGGGTGTTTATGAGGTTGGCCGTGCTTACGCCGATCATCCGGGCATTCTGCGCGGCGACGACATGACCACCGAGACGCTCGTGGCCAAGACCATGTGGGCACTCGGCCAGTCACGCGATGCCGCCGAGATCCAGCGCCTGTTCTACAGCCAAGTCAACCACGACCGCATCCCGATGGCGTAATTCAGTTGTCGGCGGGTATCCCCTATTCGATGCCCTCGAGAAGCTCTGACACCGTCATGCCGAGTGCGGGCGCGATCTTAAATAGAACCTTGAGCGTGAAATTTGCCGTCCCATCTTCGATTCTGTCGAGATAGGGGCGGCTGATTCCTGCTGCCACACAAAAATCGACCTTGGAGATACCAAGGTCCCTGCGCGTCTGCTCGACTCGCTTGCCAAGAATCTGTTTCGCACGTTCGTCCATGCAGCCGAGTTTGAAATGGAGCTGAACAAAAACGTAAACTATAGTTTACGTTTAAACGAATACACAGGAGTTTTCTATGTCGGGTTCTTCGGTCCGCATGTACCGAGCCACCGTTCGCACAAACAGCGTGCCGCCCAAGTTCGTCGTCGTTGAAGCTGAATGTCTTTCGCCCGATGAGCGCACAGCATTTGCATTGCTATCAAGTCGCGTCGCCGCCGTTCTGGTCCCTTGCCCGACGCAAGGTGAACTTGCCATCCAATGCCAGGCGCACAGCTGCTCGCTCAATCAGGCTGCCGTAATCGCAACCAGCCGACGAGGCCTGCCGCTCCTTTTAGAAGCCGGTATCGCACTCGCCCTTCGCGGCGCCGGATACGAAAACGAGGCCGCCGCCGACATGGTCTTTAAACCACGATCGAGCGGCGGCCTCGCAGCAGCCATTGAATATGCGTGCAGGCTCGTTGCCTAAAAGGACAAACTAGAAACCAAGGCCAAAGCCCGTTCCGGTAATCGCCGAGTACATAAAGTAAACGTTGATCACGTTGAGGAACACACCCGTGATGCAACCGTTGCGCAGGTAGCGCTCGCACACGATGCGCGCCATGGCGGCGGAGTCATCATTGTTTTTAGCCTGACGTCCTGCCGTAAAGTACGTCGCCACGCTCAGCAGCAGGTTGAGCACCGGCAGTGCCAGCAACTCGTAGCTCTTGCCCCAGCGCGTCGCCTCGCCGGCGGCATTAAACTTTGTTGCCACCTCGGAACCAATGTTGGGGATAACACACGCTGCGACCACCAGCGGAATCACCGCAAGCACGAGCAGCGCAATACCCATGTAGCCGGCTTTTTTGCCATATTTAAACATGTGCGTCATCCTTACACGTTAAAGCGGAAGTGCACGACGTCGCCATCGGCCATGACATAGTCCTTGCCCTCAATACGCAGCTTGCCGGCGGCCTTGGCGCCCTGCTCGCCGCCGAGCTCGATGTAGTCGTCGTAGCCAATGACCTCGGCCTTAATAAAGCCGCGCTCAAAGTCGGTGTGGATGACACCAGCAGCCTGCGGAGCGGTCGCACCCTGACGCACCGTCCAGGCCTTGACCTCCATCTCGCCAGCCGTAAAGAACGACTGCAGGCCAAGCAGCTTGTAGGCTGCCTGCGCGAGCACGTCCAGACCGGGCTGCTCCAGGCCCAGGCTCTCCAGGTAGTCGGCCGCATCCTCGGGATCGAGCTCGGAAAGCTCGGCCTCGATCTTAGCGCAGATGGGCAGTGGCTTAACACCATCGATGGGCGCCAGGTCCTCGTTGAGCATGTCCTCGTCCACGTTGGCCACATACAGGATGGGCTTCATAGTGAGCAGGAACAGGCCCTTGGCAGCGGCGCGCTCATCGTCGGTCATCTCCATAGACGCAGCGCGCTTGCCCTCGTTGAGCCAGGCAAGCAGGCGCTTGGCGACCTCAAACTTGGGCATGAGCTCCTTGTCGCGCTTGGCCTCCTTCTCAAGCTTGGGCAGCTGCTTCTCGAGCGTGCCCATGTCGGCCAGGATGAGCTCGGTCATGATGGTGTCGGCATCGCCGGCGGGATCGACGAACTCGCCCGTGCGGCCCACCTCGCGCATGACGTTGGGGTCCTTAAAGTAGCGCACGACCTCGCAGATGGCGTCGGTCTCGCGAATGTTGGCCAGGAACTGGTTGCCCAGACCCTCGCCCTCGTTAGCGCCCTTCACCAGGCCTGCGATGTCGACGAACTCGACCGTCGCCGGCACAATGCGACCCGGGTTGACGATGTCGGCGAGCTTTTGCAAACGGCTATCGGGCACGTCGACGATACCCACGTTGGGGTCGATCGTGGCGAACGGGTAGTTGGCGGCAAGGCCGGTCTTTTTGGTAAGCGCGGTGAACAGCGTCGACTTGCCTACGTTGGGCAGGCCCACGATACCGATGGAAAGGGACACGACAGCTCCTTTTGGTACAAGCATTTCAAACTGCATAAGTATAGCGCCGCCGCAGCATCTGGGCTAACCCGGACGCCACGGCGGCACGAATGAAGCAGAGATAGGGGTCGCTGACTAGTCCGCGAGCTTCTCCACCTGATCGAGCATCTTGCCGAGCTTAGCCTTTGCCTCGGCCTTGACCTTCTGGGCTTCTTCGTGGGCCTTAGCCTTCTGGGCGGCCTTTTCCTCGGCCTCGGGATCGACGACGACTAAGTTGGATGCATCATGTTCAACCAGCTTAAGCGCATGCTCGGGGCACACCTTGACGCAGGCTCCGCAACCCAGGCAATACGTGGACTCCAACGCAAAGCGGCCGCTTCCTACCAGATCGCAGGCAAACGTGGGGCACACGTTGACGCACTCGCCGCACGACGTGCACTTGTCAAAATCGCATTCCGGCGTGCTCACCTGCATGTTCTGGGCAAGCTCGGGATGGTTTTGCAGCGTCGAGAGTACCAGCTGGCGCCCGTGCGTAAGCGTGCGGCGACGTTTGGCCGTCGTGGTGCCGCACATGGTGTTGAGCGTGCGCTCCAGCTGGGTAATCTGATGGCGGTGGGCCTTGAGCTTTTGCGTCACCGAGGCCAGCGCCGCCGTCGCCGGGTTGAGCTTGGTCACCGTCAGGCCCGTCGTACGGGCGATCTTTTCCATGTACTCCTTGCGCTCGTACTCGCGAAGCTTATGGCACTTGAGGCTCTTGGGGTCGACCTCCAGGCCCATACCCGTGCCGGCCCACTCCTCGGCAGTGGCGATTGCCTCGCCCAGAATGTCCTCACCGCCGGTGTTGCGGCACTTATCGCACACGCCCAGTGGCAGGTAGACGCTCACGTTGGGATAGTCGGCCAGCACCGAGAACCAGGTCTCGGCCGTAATATCGCCCACGCAGGCAACGACGACCTCGTTCTCGCGCGGCATGCGCTTAAGGGCGCGCGTGCAGGTGACGTAGGCGGTCTCGTGGCTCGTAGCTGCCGAGACAATGTCGTCATACAGGTTTTTGGGCGCCAATCGCGGCGAGATGATCGCCTCGGTCGGACAGGCAGCGGCGCACAGGCCGCACTTGCGACAGGAGTCGAGGATCTCGATGGCGTCTTCCTCGACCTCGATAGCGTTGACCGGGCACACGTCCATGCACGCGGTGCAGCCGCTCTTTTCGTTTTTGCAGGTCAGACACGGAATCGTGTTGCCGCGCGGACGCTCCTTATAGTCGGCAGGATTCCACTGCGGCGCTGACGGATCGAGCGCGTCGGTCACGCCGCCAAGCGGGTTTTTAAGAAAGTCGAAACCCTTGCTGATCTCGATAATGTCATCAAACAGATCGTGTTCCTGCGCCATGCGCGGCCCCTCCCTGAGCAGTGCAAACAAGCAAGAGATAATGATACGCTATCGGCCCACGCCTCGGGCAAATTACACGCGGAGCACCTTTGAGGCAAATAGCCCATGGCCTATCGCCGCCTCGATTGCACAAGGTCGATCAAGCGCCAAACTATGCCTCGCGCATGAGCTGCACGAGCTTTTGTTTGGTCACCTTGGCCTGCTCGTTGGCCATATTGCGTTCGTTTCTAAAGGCCGCATCCGCAACGCTCATCAGGTCGGCATCGGAAATCTCGCCAAGGCCCAGCTCCTCGAGCGTCGTCGGCAGACCAACGCGCTGGCAAAACTCGAGCACCTGATCAAGCTCGGGCGCACGCTCCAGGCGCAGCTGCACCACCAGACCAAATGCCACGGCCTCACCATGCATGGCCTTGCACTCGAGCAGAATCGTCAGACCGTTGGCGATGGCATGTGCCAACGCCAGGCCGCCACTCTCAAAGCCAACACCCGAAAGCAGAATATTGCACTCGATCAGACGCTCAACCGCAGGCGATATACGGCCCTTTTTGAGATCGCGCTTGGCAGCGACGCCGCACTCCATGAGCGTGTCATAGCAGGCACGAGCCGTAACCAAGGCCAAGTGCCCCGGCGCGCCACCGTGCTCGTTAGCGCCGTGCGCCGCGGCACACGAACGCGCCTCGAAGTACGTTGCCAGTGCGTCGCCCATACCAGCGACCGTCATCCGCAGTGGTGCTGCCGCAACCACGTTGGTATCAACCACGACCAGATCGGGATTTTTGTCGAGTATCAAGTAGCGGTCGAACGACCCATCCTCGTGATACAGCACCGAAATCGCACTGCACGGGCCGTCCATCGAAGCCGCCGTGGGGCATACACACAACGGCAGCTCGGCATAAAACGCAACGGCCTTGGCGATATCGAGCATCTTGCCGCCGCCAATGCCCACCACCATGTCGCAGTACTCGGCCTGGGCTTCCTGAGCCATTCCGACAACGGCCTCTTCCGTACACGGACCGTTATAAATCTTAAAGAACGGCTCGCTTAGATCTTCGTCCAGAAATCCATCGACGATCTGCCTGCACAGCCGATCCTCGGTGCCCTGGTCAAACAAGACATAGGCAGCGCAGCCCAACCATGACAAATACCTGCCCTGACGCGAAAGTTCGCCCGGCCCCTGAACATACCGGCCGGGACCGCCATAAACCATAGGAAGCGCCATACGAGAATCCGCCCTTCATCAAACAACGATTGGTGCAAAGTAACCTGACCCCTTTGCACCATAGCAAAAAGGGGCAAAACCATCTGTTGGTTTTGCCCCTTCCTTAGCTTGATTTACTCATCCATGAGATAGTAGTGGCCCAGCGCGTCGGCACCCAGGATGGCGTTTGCGACCATCTCGGGCGTCACCTCAAACGGCATGTTGCACATGGTGTCATCGGGTGCGCAGGCGGCCTCGGCAACAATCATGGCCTGCTCGCGCGTAACCTCGGCAACGCCAAGTTCCTTCATCGTGACCGGCAGGCCCAGCTCAATGCAGAAGCCCAAGACTTCCTCGAGCTTCTCGGTCGGGGCATCCTCGAGTACCAGCTGGACGATGGTGCCGAAGGCGACCTTCTCGCCGTGATACATGCTGTGGCACTCGGGCAGCATCGTCAGACCATTGTGGATGGCATGAGCAGCAGCAAGGCCCGAGCTCTCAAAGCCAATGCCCGAAAGCAGCGTATTGGCCTCGATGATGTGCTCGACGGCAGGCGTGAGCGCACCCTTCTCCAGCGCGACCTTGGCCTTGACGCCATCGGCCATGAGCGTCTCGTAGCAGAGCTTGGCGAGCGCCAGGCCGGCCATTCCGCCCTTGCCGCCGGCGCAGGTGCCGCCGTCGGCATCGTGCGTTGCCTGAGCCTCGAAATAGGTTGCGAGCGCATCGCCCATACCGGAAACCGTCAGGCGCACCGGGCTCGCCGCGATAACCGTCGTATCCATAAGGACGATATTGGGGTTTGCCTTAAGGAAGAGGTACTTGTCGAACTGGCCGTCGTCGGTGTAGAGCACCGAAAGTGCCGAGCACGGTGCATCGGTCGAAGCGATGGTGGGGCAAATGATAACCGGAGACTCCAGGTAATAGGCGACGGCCTTCGCGGTGTCGAGGATCTTGCCGCCACCGACGCCGACGATGATGTCGCAACCGTTGTCGCGAGCGAGCGCAACCAGGCGATCGACCTCGCCCTTGGAGCACTCGCCGTTAAAGTCCTCAAACAGCAGCTCGGCCTTAGCCTCGGCAAAGCCGCCCTCGATCTTGGCACCGACGCGCTTCTTGCCCGAAGGCGTCACGATGACGAGGGCCTTAGCGCCGAGCGGCTCGACATAGGAGCCGAGCTTGGCGAGCTCGTCCGGACCCTGGATGTACTTGCTGGGGCTATTGAAAATTGCAGCCATAACTATCCCATTCTCTAAAAAAGAAAGGGGCTCCGTACGGATACGTGCGGAGCCCCTCGTTACGATAACAAGAGTCGATTAGAAATCGATGTCGGTGTCGTAGTAGCAGGCCTTGAGGATCTTCTCGAAGTCGGCAGCCTTGGTCTCACGCGGGTTCTCGGGCGTGCAGGCGTCCTGCTCGGCGTTCGCGGCGATCTCGGGCAGCTTGGCGAGGAACTCCTCCTCGGAAACCATCTGCGGGTTCTCGGCGTCGACCTTCACGCCACCATTTGCGTAATCCTTGATGGACTGCGGGATGTTGAGCTGGTCGTTGAGGTCGCGGATCTTCTGGACGAGCGCAGCGATGAGCTCCTCGTTGGTCTCGCCGGGAAGGTGCAGGATCTCCTTGGCCACGTAAGCGTAACGCTCGGCAGCACGGGGATCCTTAGAGTTCCACTGGATAACCTTGCCCAGGTACATGGCGTTAGCGGCACCGTGGATGATGTGGCCGTTCTCGAAGGCAGCACCGGTCTTGTGAGCCATGGAGTGAACGATGCCGAGCAGGCCCGAGGAGAAGGCGATACCGGCGATGCACTGAGCCTCATGCATGTGCTGACGGGCCTCATGGTCGCCAGCATAGGACTTGGGCAGCCACTCGACGATCTCGCGGATGCCGTGCAGAGCGTTGGCGTCGGTGAACATAGAGGCGCAGGTGGAAACGTAGGCCTCCATGCAGTGGGTCAGAGCATCCATGCCGGTGTGAGCGCACAGCTTGGCGGGCATGGTGTAGGTGAGCTCGGGGTCGACGATGGCGACATCAGGGGTGATGTTGAAGTCGGCCAGCGGGTACTTGATGCCCTTGGCGTAGTCGGTAATGACGGAGAACGCGGTGACCTCGGTAGCGGTGCCGGAGGTAGAGGAGATGGCGCAGAAATGAGCCTTCTGACGCAGCTCGGGGAAGCTGAACGGCTGGATGATGTTATCGAAGGACTCCTCGGGATACTCGTAGAAGACCCACATGGCCTTAGCGGCATCGATGGGCGAGCCGCCACCGATGGCGATAATCCAGTCGGGCTCGAACTCGCGCATGGCCTCGGCGCCCTTCATGACCGTCTCGATGGACGGGTCGGACTCGACGCCCTCGAACAGCTTGACCTCGAAACCGCCTTCCTTAAGGTCGTTCTCGACGTCCTGCAGGAACCCGCCGCGGCGCATAGAGCTGCCGCCAGAAACGATGATGGCCTTCTTGCCCTTGAGGTTCTTCACCTCGTGGCGAGCGCCCTCACCAAAGTACAGATCGCGAGGATTGGTAAAACGTCCCATACTGTGCCTCCTAAACAAGCCCCTCTTAGACTTGCGTATATAACGGAGCACCCAATTGGCTCCGTTAGGACCGGTTTGCGCGTTGCCGGCGATGACAATGCGCGATGTCTAAACGTCTCAACGCTCAGACAAACACTATTTTACCGTTCTGGTTGGTCAGTTATTCACCTAAAGCCGCCAATGATGAAACGTTTTTTCTATCCCTGAAGATCCTTGTGCGGCATTCATACTCCCAAGCTGGGCAAACGTTTTATCAAGGTTGACTACATATCCTGGGCAGGACGGTGCCCCTCCAAAATATGCACCGTTCGCCGCCAAAAATCGACCGTTTGCGGCACCGTGATACCACTCGGTCGTCCAGGGTGCCGACATTTGTGCGACATCCGTCTTCGTGGTGCAAAGGTGCAAGTCCAAGTGCGGTACCCCCGGTGTGCCACATGCGGGTAAACTAGAACCTTATATAGAAACATTTGAACCCTAACCGCAGCAAAGGAGGCCCCATGGCATTCGATCCCATTCAAGAGGATTGCCATCGCCTCGTTCTTGAGGCCTTGCGCCGCGACAATATCCCGCTCACCGACGCTGCCGCCGTAGAGCGTCTGATGGAACAATTCACCCGCAACCCCGCACCGCTCATCGTGCACGACCGCGACCGCGCCGGGCACCTCATTGCCAAGGTGGTCGAGGCCGTCGACTACCGCATTCCCTTTATCCCTGACGATACCCAGGCAGAGCAGGAAGAGGCAGCTGCCGAGAACATGCTCCGCGAGGCAGCCGCACTCGATCCGGCCAACTGGGATGCCCAGCGCATGCTGACGGCGCTCACCGCCGAATCCAACGAGGAATACGTGCAGTATCTGGTGTCCAAGTGCGACGAGGTGGAGCACGATCTGGCGCTCAAGATCGCCTCGGCGCAGGACCCCTACGAGCGCGAGGCCGCAGGCGACCTTACGCGCCGCCCCTATCTGCGCTGGCTTGCCGCCTTGGCATCGCGCGCCCTCATTAGCGGCCGCTATCGCATGTCGCTCGAAGCCGCAAATCGCAGCTTGGACTTTGCGCCCAACGACCCCGCCGGTGTCCGCCACACCGCGATGCTCGCCATGGCAAAGCTCGAATACCCCGCCGAGGAGCTCAAGCGCTTTCGCTCCGCCCACTCCGTGCCCTATCTTGCCAACACGCCGCTGCGCCGCCGTCCCAAGGATGCAGAACGCGACTTGGACCCGTGGACGCTCATCGCACTGATGAGCGCAGCCTGGCGCGAGCTGGACTACGAGGGCGCCGAGCACTACTTGCGCATCCTTGCGCGCTCGTGTCCGCACGCAGCCGAGGCACTCTACTTCCAAACCGAGTTTCCCGATGGCGTCTATGCCCGCGTCAACGTGGGTACAGGCTCCACCGACGAGCTCGTCCTTGCGCTGTCCGAGGCGACGCCGGTACTGCAGGAGGGCCTGGGCGCTCCCGACAACGCCAGCTTTGCCGCCTGGGTCGCCACCAACGACATCGTGCGCTCCCAGATCGACGAGCGCATCCTGCGTGCAGCCGAGCAGGGGCTTCCATTTAAGGGAGGGGACCTCTAATGGATCCGAGCGTCTACATCCCCGCCTACTTGGAGCGCACCTATCTGGCGTCGCACCCCGAGCTCACCGATGCAGCACGCGAGCTTGTCCATAACGACATTAGTGCGAATCCCCAAAAGTATGCGCAGTCCGAGCATGCCCAGGCGCTGCTGTCCTATGCCGGTGTTCATCGCCACCTGCTCGACGAGCTCCATCGCATCGAGGACATGGGCAGCGACGAGGAGTTTGAGCAGACGCGCAACCGCCTGTTCGACGATATGCGTGATGAGCTGCTCAAGATCGTCCGCATCGATGCGCTGGCCGTCGATGCCCAGCTGCTCGCCATCATTTTGGCAGACACGCCCGTCGACGCCTGCCTGGGCGACCTGATGAAGCTCGAGACGAGCACGGCCGACTACCTGCAACAGAGCGTGCCCGGGTTTGATATGGAGGCCCCGCACTACTGGGCCAATAATGTTTTGGCCGACGGTGTCACCGCAGCGGACCTTACCGTGAGCGAGCCGGCCCTTATCGGGTGGCTCCACACGCTCGAGGCCATCTCGCAGCTGTGCATGGCGAGCGCCCGCTACCGTGCTGCCGCCAACTACGCCCGCCGCGTCCTTAAGGCGGAAGGCTACCCCACCCGAGCCGCCGGCACCGTGTTGCTCGCCTTCGCTCGTCTGGAAGACCAGGACGGCTTTTTTGCCCTGGCCCACCAGCTCGAGGAGCAGATGGGGGCAGACGCACTCGAAAACTCTCCTTGGTACCTGCTCGCCCGCACGATTCTGCTGTTCAAAACAAACAAGATGCGCCCGGCGACGCGCGCGCTGCGTGAGTTCGCTAACCGTTGCGAGGGCGGCGCGTTCTTCTTGCTGAACCCCATGTACCAGACGCCGTATCTTCCCTGCCGGCCCGAGCCGCGCGACCCCTGGGACCTCTCGCACCAGGCGGTTTGGGAAGCCGACGGCATTATCTCGGACACCCCCGACTTTGCCCCCTGGGCCAACGCCTGCGAAGATGTATCGCAGCTCGCCCAGGAATTTGCGCGCCGCTACGGCTTTTAGCGACGCGATCGCCCCGACCATGTCATTCACGTTAGGAACGACTTCATGAACTTCCGCTCATCTCTCGCCTGCACCTCGAGCGATATCGCCCGCTGGGGACTGCGCTCTGTCCTTAAACGCCAGGGCGGCGTACTCCCCGGCCGCATCGCCATGAAGATCGACCCCGAGTTGCTGAGCGACCTCGCCGGCCTCGTCGACCGCAGCGTAGTGATTACCGGTACTAATGGCAAGACCACCACCTCCAACCTCATCGCTGACGCCGTTGCTGCCAGCGGCGCTACCGTGGTGTGCAACCGTGCCGGCAACAATATGGAGCCTGGTGTGGTGGGTGCTCTGCTCGAGGCCCGCGGCGGCCTTAAGCACACCAGCAGCGGCAAGCGCGTGGGCGTTTTTGAGTGCGACGAGCTCTACACCGTACGCGTTCTGCCCAAGCTCAAACCGACGTACTTTGTGCTGCTCAACCTGTTCCGCGACCAGCTGGATCGCTATGGCGAGATCGATCACACCCAAGAGGTCATCGTCCACGCGTTGGAGCTTTCGCCGACAACGACGCTCATCTACAACGCCGACGACCCGCTGTGCGCCTCGATTGCCGTGCGCGTTCCCAACGCGAGTATTGCCTTTGGCATCGATGGCGCCACCAACACCGAGTCCGACCGCATTAGCGACTCGCGCTTTTGCTCGCAGTGCAACGCCCCGTTGGAGTACGACTACGTACAGTACGGCCAGCTCGGCGCCTACCATTGCCCCTCGTGCGGCTGGGCCCGCCCTGCGCTTGTCCGTCGCGTGACGGGCGTGGAGCTCAGCTGCGACGGCTACAGCTTTGACCTGGTCTTTGGATCTGCGCCCGACGCGGCTGCCGCACACATCGCCACACGCTACAACGGCCTGTACATGGTCTATAACGTTGCCGCCGCCTTCTTTGCTGCGCACGAGCTGGGCGTGGACGCGGCGCACCTGCAGCCCACGCTTAATGCCTACGTGCCCGCCGGCGGACGCATGGGCCGCTGGGATATTGCCGGCCGCACCGTCGAGGCCAACCTGGCCAAGAATCCCGTGGGCTTCGATCGCCAGATCCAGTCCATTAAAACGGCAGGTGGCAGGCTCTGCGCCTTCTTCCTAAACGATAACGATGCCGACGGCCACGATGTCTCGTGGATCTACGATGTCGACTTCGAGCGCATCGCCGACACGCCGGGTCTTGTCGCCTTTGCCGGAGGCACGCGTGCGCACGACATGCAGGTACGCCTCAAGTACGCCGGCATCGATGCCGCGATTATCTCGGACGTCGCGCAGGCGATCGGCGCCGTGGCAGACGAGGCCGCCGATGACACCTTCTACGCCGTCGCCAACTACACGGCCTTCCCGCCGCTGGTCAAGGAGCTCGACGGGCTCAAAGGCACCGATGCAAGTTCGGTCGCCTCCCACGCCGTAACGGGCGCCGATGGTAGCGCTGTCCCCACCGACATTGCGCCGGTCGAGCTTTCGCGCCCGCTGCGCATCGTCTATCTGTACCCCGATGCCCTCAACCTCTACGGCGACGGCGGCAATGTCATCGCCCTCGAGCGCCGCTGCGCCTGGCGCGGCATTCCCGTGCGTGTAGACGAGGTCCGTATGGGCGAAACGCTTGATTTGGCCGATGCCGATATCGTCATGATGGGCGGCGGCTCCGACCGCGACCAGCTGGCCGTGGCACACGAGCTGCTCGCCCAAAAAGATAAGGTCGCGGCCTATGTTGAGGACGGTGGCTCGCTGCTTGCCATCTGCGGCAGCTATCAGCTGCTCGGCCGTTCGTACTACATGGGCGAGGATCGCATCGAGGGTCTGGGGGTCATTGCCGCCGAAACCGCGCGCGGCTCCGACCGCCTGATCGGCAACGTCGCCGTCAAGACCGACCTGGCACCCGAGCCCTTTGTGGGATTCGAGAACCACGGCGGCCGCACCCTGCTCGACGCAGAGGCGACGCCGCTCGGAACGTCCGTCGTCGCGGGCACCGGCAACAACGGCGACGATGGCTTTGAGGGCCTGATCTACAAGGGCGTCATCGGCACGTATCTACACGGACCGGCACTGCCCAAGAACCCCGAGCTTGCCGACTGGCTCATTACCCACGCCCTCGAGCGCCGCGGCGATGCGCAGGCCACAGCTCTGCTGCCGCTCAAGCCCCTCGACGACACCTACGAGCACACCGCTCACGACGCCGCCATGAAGCTCCTCCCCTAACGCCCCACCACCACAAAGGGGACAGGCACCTTTGTGGTGGTTTTCCAGTTTGCCAACGATATACGCGCCGGCAAAAAAGTCTGCTATACTCTTTCCCGCTGTCCCCATCGTCTAGCGGCCAAGGACGCCACCCTTTCAAGGTGGATATCGCGGGTTCGAATCCCGCTGGGGGCACCATTTAAAATGAGAAGCCCGTTATCCTCACGATAGCGGGCTTTTTGCTGCCATGCGCCGGGATTCGAGCCCAACAGGGTGCGGAGCCGAGGAAACGCATTTACGCTTCGACCCTAACAAGTGATTGACTTAGTCCCTAGCAATACGATATCTGAGACGTCCGTATCGAAAAACATTGCCTGGAGACAGCTCCGTCTCCATTTGCCGTGATGTTAGCAAGCTTTCTTATCAATCGCACGTCTTGAACAATTATCCCAACTTCAAAATCGCTGTGAGTTCCGAGGGTGCCGGGAAACAGCACATTCCCTCAACTCGCACCCTACACACAGCATAAATACCTCCGATCTGCACATCGATAAAACAGCGCCGCGTGTAGTCCAGTTCCCTGGTCTCGATTTGTAAATGTGTTGGCGAAGTCCAGGCATACGCTGCAAACAACTTGCGAACATCCCATGCGGGGGCATCGTCCTTCTCAGCTTCATGAGTCACGAAGGGAAAGAGGTCTCCGACTCCGGCCCCATCGCCCGATTTGCAAACCCAAGACTCGTAGCCGGCCCTCACGCCGTACTCACGACCATCGCGCAACAGAGACAAATCCAGCTCATTCTCATGGAATCGAATATCGATCTCTTCAAAATCCCCGAAAATGCAACGATGAATGCCCTCGAGGCGTAATGAACTCAAACGTCCGCCAGAAGCCAACCCAACTGGCACGGGAATACTATCGAAGTCACGTTCAGAAGCCACCGTTTCCCGAACACTAGACTCTTTGAACAATACCTTATACAGCGGATCAAGCAGCGCCTTACTTCCTGTCGTGGAACTCGAGCAAGCGATGACAAGGCCATCTGTGGGCCGTATGTAGCACAGCTGCCCAAAAAGGCCGGAGCATCTGAACCCGCCACGCCGGCACATCCAGAACTGGTATCCATAGCCATTGCTGTCTTCAGTCGCCTCAGACGGATAAAAGGGGCTCGTTTCCATCTGAATCTTCGTCGCCTCGGCAACCCATTCCGCGGGAATGATCTGTTCCCCACGCCACTTGCCGCCATCCAGCAAACATTGACCAAACTTAGCCAAATCCGGTGTCGAAAGGTGAAGACCAAAACCTCCAGTCGTATGACCGGCTTGATCCTCTTCCCACCACCAATTTCTAATGCCTAACGGCGTAAACAAACGTTCAGCGAGATAATCGGATTCTTTCGTTCCACTTATGCGTTGCACGAGCATGCTCAATAAATGTGAACACAGCGAATCGTAGTGAAAGACCTCGCCCGGCTTCCAGTCAAACTCACGATGAAGAACCTCATGTGCCCAGTCGTCTCCCGCGCCAATATACGAAAGGTCACTCTCCTGCCCCATCGTCATAGTCAGCAAATTGCGAACCGTCACATTGCGAAAGCGCTCATCCGCAATCTCGCCTTCATATTCCGGGAAGTATGAAATCCAGCGATCGGCCAGCGACAGCCGTCCTTCATTCACCAACATCCCAACAGCAACCGAAGTGAAGGACTTAGTCACAGAATAGAGCGGGTGAACGTGTTCGAGGGCGAACGGCGCAGCCGCATGCTCGAAGACGACTTCACCATCTTGTCGGACCACGACTGAGCGGACTTCCACACCCGCGGACCTCCACGCCGCAAGGCACGCCTCGCCCATCTTATTGTCAAAGATAATATTAGGCACCCTCAACCACTGCCTCTCGAACGAAATCAGTACAAGATGAGGTCGCCCTCGACGCTTATTCAAGGACGACCTCGTCTAATTGCTGGCGCGCGGGGAAATACTTGTCCCGCAGCTCCACTTCTTTGGCTACTTTGCAGCCTCTACCGCCGGCACGTCCTCCTTGTACGTCGCATACGTAAGCAGGAACGAAATCACGCTGGAAACCACGATGGCTATGATTACGTAAATCAGGTAGTTCGCGCCCATTGCACCGGACGGGTCAATGAAGCCCGGGAAGGCGCAGAAGCCGCCGCCGGTGAAGGCGAACATCTTGGTGCCAAGAGCGCCGATGATTAGGCCGCCGGGCACAGAGGCGATGCAGCTCATGATAAAAGGCTTCTTGCGCGGAAGGGTCACGCCGTAGATGCAGGGTTCGGTGATGCCGAAGAAGAAGCCCGAGATGAACGCCGGCCATGCAAGCTGCTTGAGCTTTACGTCCTTAGTCTTCAGAAGGATAGCGAGGACGGCAAGGGACTGAGCGTATGAACAAACCATGTACGGCGCCATGACAATATCCCAGCCCTGGGAGGCAATGTTCACCAGCATGAGGGCAATGACACTCCAGTGGAATCCGAAGATGACCATAGGCTGCCAAATGGCAGTAAGCACGATGCCGCCGAGCGCGCCGCCGATGACAGGCAAGCTGTAGAGGGAGTTAAACAGCAGGCTCATGAGGTTCGTGATCAGGGTGGCAATCGGGCCAATAATCAAATAGGTAGCGGGGACCATCACAACGAGCACGCACGTAGGCACAAAGAAGAACTTTACATACTCAGAGAAATGCTTGCGGCACCACTTCTCCAGCTTTGCCGCAAACCAAACAGAGATGATAATCGGAATGACAGAGCTCGTATAACCCGAAGACGGCATGATGACGGGTATGCCGAGGAAAGTCGTGTAGTAGTTCATGGCAAAGGGAGTGCCGGCAAACACCGTTCCCAAAACATCGCCAGATGTGATGTTGACCATCGCCGGATACGTAAGTGCGATACCGAGCGTCATGCCAACGAACTCACTACAGCCAAACTTCTTTGCCGCGGTATAGCCAAGGATAATCGGCAGGAAGTAGAAGAAACCGTCACCAGCCGCATATAGAATCTGGTACAAGCCATCTGTCGCCGTAATCCATCCAAGGGCGACGAGAATACTCAAAACACCCTTGATCATGCCCGCGGCACACAGCACCGCAAGAATCGGCTGGATTACGCCCGAAATAGTATCGATAAGGGCACTAACAACGTTTCCTTTCTTGACGGGCTCACCATCAAGATTAACCTCGCCCAGCCCCTCGACACCAGAAGCGGCAACCGCGGCATCGTAAACATCCTCAATCACATTGATGCCGACAACAACCTGATACTGGCCATTCGCGTTGATTACTTGAATGACGCCTTTATGAGATTCAATTGCCTTAGTATCGGCCTTCGCATCGTCTCGCAGCTTGAAACGTAGACGCGTCATGCAGTGCGAGATGCTCAGGATGTTTTCCTTACCGCCGACGAGGCCAACTACGTCCTCGCCGAGCTTGCGATTTGCAAGCTCTTTGCTTTCGCTCATGGTTTTCCTCCCATGCGGCCTGTCCAAGGTCGGCCGCCCGCCATCATTCGCTAAATTGATTTCCGATACTAGTGAAGCTCTGGCCAGAACTCCTTATTCGCCTCAATGAGATCGTCAAGGATCTTCTTTGCAACGGAGGCAGAGGGGACCGTCTTCGAAAGCGTCAGCGCCTGCCAAAGCTCCTGATAGGAATGGTCGACCCAAGCAGACACTGCAAGCTTTTCGACCGAGACCTGTTCCTCCATAAGTCCTTTCTGGAATTGCGGAATCTCACCTTGGCAAATTTTCTCGTAGCCGTCGCTGCCGACGATGCAGGGGATCTCGACCATAGCCGTTGGGTCAAAATTGGACACAGCCCCGTCGTTGGGAACAATCAGCGAGAAACGTTCACGGGTGTTCTCAGCCAAAGCGCGAGCGAGATCGACAATGTACTCAGCGTGGGTATCTGGCTTAAGGCCGAAACCCTCAGACGTGCCCTTTTCGATGATCTGGCGAGCGGTACCGAAAACGCGTTTCTCGCGACCCTCACGGACCTCGTCGGTGCGGGTGTGGTTGGGGTCGGTGTGCTCAACCACATAGTCCGGGAAGAGATAGTACTTGAGGTAGGTGTTCGGAATGGTATTCGGATCGAGCGCGTAAACATCCTTAGCCTTACGGAACGTCTGGTCCCAAGACGCATCGACGAATTCAAGGCCAGAATCCTCGCCAGCATAACCGTTTTTAGCCATTTGGGCCCTGATAGTGGGCATAAGGTCATTGCCTGCACGGTCGTGAATCTTTGTCCACCAGCCAAAGTGGTTGAGGCCGTAGTAGCCGACGACGAGGTCGTTGTGGTCCTTGAGACCACACATCTGAGCCATGATATCCATCAGGGCTATTGGCATGTCGCAAATGTTGATGATCTTTGAATCCGGGCGAAGGCGGCGTGTCGCCTCAGCAACGATCGCCGCGGGGTTGGAGTAGTTGAGCATCCATGCGTTGGGACTGTATTTCTCCATGTAGTCAAGGATCTCGAGTACGCCGCCAATGGAGCGCAAGCCATAAGCAATGCCACCAGGACCGCAAGTCTCTTGGCCAAGAACGCCATAGCGCAGGGGGATCTTCTCGTCCTTATCGCGCATAGCGTACTTGCCAACGCGAATCTGGGCAAGTACAAAGTCGATGCCTGTGAAGGCCTCCTCAGGGTCGGTCGTATAGCTGAAGGTTACCTCTGGAGCATTCTCCCTGATGTAGATGGCACATGCCTTGGCAATTGTCCCCTGACGCTCGGCATCGTTGTCATAGAGCGTAATCCTATTGATGGGGAACACATCACGCTTCGCGAGAAGTGTCAGAACAACGCCCGGCGTATAAGTGCTTCCGCCTCCCGCGATAGTAACCGCATAGCTCTGTTTTGCCATTGCAAATCCTCCTGTCTAGACATGTACTTGACGACTTGAATTATATCCTCAGTGATTTGCTATCTGTCTAGACATGTTAAGCACACGGGTGAACGGTTGATTTATGGCGGTAAGCGGTAACTTTAAGCGTCTTCACTTCCTATAATTGGTAGAAACAGACTATCGCGCCGATTTGACGCATTCCGCACCACCTCTATAAGGAGAACATTTTGGCAAGGATCCTGTACAGTGAAATTTACCGCAGCCTTCGAGAGCGGATTGTCGAAGGTAAGCATCCCGTGGGATCGCTCCTTCCTTCCGAACAAAATCTTTCCAAAGAGTTCTCCTGCTCTCGAATGACGGTGCGCAAGGCCATTTCACTTCTCGCAAATGAAGGTCTAGTTCAGTCCATTAAAGGCAAGGGAGTCCTCGTAATCGAGACGTCACTTGCAGGCGCCAGCAAAGAGGGCGCATTCACCGTAAATGACCTTTCTTCGTTCAGCGAATCGGCACACGCGATCGGAGCAATTCCAACGTCAAAAATCGTCTATTTCGAACACGTAAGCACCAATAAGTATCTAGCTCAGTTGACGGGATTTCCCGAAGGAGAAGACCTTACGCATTTGAAGCTCGTCCGCATGCTCGACGATAAACCGGTCGCTGTCGACCGCCACTACTTCCTAACTTCCTCCGTCCCCGGCCTAAACGAGCAGAATGCCACCCTGTCGCTCTTCCATTACATCGAGAATGAGCTAGGGCTCACCATTGCCGTGAGCAAACGAACGATAACACTCGCCCAGCCCGACACTGAGGACTGCCGGTTGCTTGACGTCGATTCTTCTTCGTATCTGGCGGTCGTAACCAGCCAGACATTCGACTCAACCGGAACTCAATTTGAGTATGTCGAGGCGCGTTATATTCCGAGCATCTTCCATTTTCACGACACGGCAACGCGCACACCCCTACCCTAGCAAACGGCACGGAGCAGACTCTTCCCTAATAAATTTGTTCAACAAGAAAGCCGGGGTCCGCGCGATGCGGACCCCGGCTCAATACCGTGACGATATGTCAGTTACGCTCTACACGTAGAACAGAATGTCGTCGTAGGTCGGGACCGGCCAGTAGTCAGCAGCCACGATCTCCTCCATGGCATCCACGGCGGCACGCAGCGTATCCATAGCGGGAACGACCTCGTGCGCGTACACGTTGGCCTGCTCCTGGCCATCGAGGGCCTCGGCCTTCTGATGTACGGCGTCGAGCGCCTTGATGGAGTCGTTGATGGCGGTGATGCCGTTGCAGAGCTTGTTGAGCGTGTTCTGCTCGCACTGCATGGCAGCATCGGCACCGGCAGCGCGGATTGCCTCCAGGCCCTTAGCGACCTTGGTGGCATAGGCGGTAATGACCGGGCGATAGGTACGACGCGCCTCGCGAACCATCGTGGTGGCCTCGATGTTCATGAGCTTGTTGTACTTCTCGAGCTTGCAGTCGTAGCGGCACTGAGCCTCGGCCTTGGTCAGGACACCCGTCTCCTCAAAGAGCGCAATGGCCTTATCGGAAACAAAGGCGGGCAGGGCATCGGCCGTGGTCTTGTTGTTGGCAAGGCCGCGCTTCTCGGCCTCGACGGGCCACTCGTCGGAGTAGCCATCGCCGGAGAAGAGGATGCGCTGGTGATCGGTCAGGACCTTCTTGCAGTACTCGAGCGCGGCGTCCTGGAACTCGTCCTCGGGCGTACCCTCGAGCGCATCGGCGAAGGACTTGAGCGACTTGGCAACGGCGGCATCGAGCACCAGGTTGGAGTCGGAAACGTTTTGCTCGGAGCCGCAGGCACGGAACTCGAACTTGTTGCCGGTGAAGGCGAACGGGGAGGTGCGGTTGCGGTCGGTGTTGTCCTGCATCAGCTTGGGCAGGGTATCGGCGCCCAGGTCGAGCACGCCGCGCGTGGCATGGACGGAAGCCTTGCCATCGATGATCTTCTCGACGACCTCGGTAAGCTGGTCGCCCAGGAAGATGGACATTATCGCCGGAGGAGCCTCGTTGGCGCCCAGACGATGGTCGTTGCCGGCCGAGGCAACGGAGGCACGCAAGAGCTCCTGATAGTTATCGACGGCCTCGATCACCGCGGTGAGGAAGACGATGAACTGCAGGTTGTCGAGCGGGGTATCGCCCGGGTCGAGCAGGTTCTCGGACTCGGTGCCAAGCGACCAGTTGTTGTGCTTGCCCGAACCGTTGATGCCCTCGAAGGGTTTCTCGTGCAGCAGGCAGACCAAGTCGTGGCGGGAGGCGATGAGCTTCATCTTCTCCATCATGACCAGGTTCTGGTCGATGGCCTCGTTGACCTCACCGTAGACGGGGGCGAGCTCATGCTGGCAGGGAGCGACTTCGTTGTGCTTGGTCTTGGCGGGAATACCGAGCGCCCACAGCTCGTCGTCCAGATCCTTCATATAGGCCGAGACGGTGGGGCGGATAGCGCCAAAGTAGTGTTCCTCGAGCTCCTGGCCCTTGCAGGGAGCGGCGCCAAAGAGGGTGCGGCCGGTGATGACCAGGTCTTTGCGCTTGCGGTAAGCGTCCTTCTTGATCAGGAAGTACTCCTGCTCATCGCCCACGGAAGGAACGACCTTCTTGGGGGTCTTGCCAAACAGCGCCAAAACGCGCTTGGACTCACGCGAGAGCGCGGTCATGGAGCGCAGCAGCGGGGTCTTCTTGTCCAGGGCCTCGCCCGTGTAGGAGCAGAAAGCCGTGGGGATGCACAGGACATCGTCCTTAATGAATGCGGGGCTGGTGGGATCCCAAGCGGTGTAGCCACGGGCCTCGAAGGTGGCACGCAGGCCGCCGTTGGGGAAGCTGGAGGCATCGGGCTCGCCCTGGATGAGGTTCTTGCCCGTAAACTTGGTAATGGCGGTGCCGTCGTGGTTGGGCTCGAGGAAGCTGTCGTGCTTCTCGGAAGTAATGCCCGAAAGCGGCTGGAACCAGTGCGCGTAGTGCGTCGCGCCCTTGGAGATGGCCCAGACCTTCATGGCGTGGGCAACGGCGTTGGCCACATCCAGGTCGAGCGGCTCACCGTCCTCGAGGGTTGCAGCAAGGCGCTTCCAAATGTCCTTGGGGAGGTAGTCCTTCATGACTTCCTCCGAGAACACCATGGTCCCGAAGCGGTCAGTAAGTTCGGCCATACGGAACTCCCTTCGTATCGGCACCGCGTGAGAAGCGGTGTTGATTACTAACGAACGAGTCATAGATTAGGCTCGTCGTGTTTCCGCAACATTACCGTTATGTTGCTGTCACGAAACCAATCAATGAGGTTACCGCATCGCGGCGGCGTTGCCGCCCTCAACAGCCAATCAACTGTATAAATTGCAGACCTCTCCCCATGGTTTAAGGGTAGTCAATTTGGGATGGGGCTCTATTAACTGGTATTTCGCATCAGATACCAGTCTTTATAGCCCGTATCAAATTGAGCCGCTCTGCTATAGGGAATGTCGATAGCAAGGCATCTTTGATTGGTATCCCCAAATAGCGAGTGAAACTCCACCGTGGCACAGTGGTGCTGTAGAATCCTTACAACACATCACACTATTACGTATCTAGAGGAGCACGATATGCGCGTCGACGAGGTTTTTAAGCAGGCAGCATCCCAGGGCACCGCACCCGTTTCGTTTGAGATGTTCCCGCCCAAGGGTGAGCTTACCCTCGATACGGCTCGCGAAGTGGCGGGCAACCTGTGCAAGCTTTCGCCGAGCTTTGTCTCGGTCACTTGTTCCGCTGGCGGCTCGGGCAACGGCGCCACCACCGCCCCCATCGCGCATATGATTACGAGCGAATTCGATACGCCCTCGGTGGCGCACCTCACCTGCGTTGGCCGCACGCATGCCGATATCGCCGCCAAGATCGACGAATACCGCACCGCCGGCGTAGAAAACATCCTGGCCCTGCGCGGTGATCTGCCCGCTGGCGCGACCGAGGACGACAAGCCCGCCTCGGACTACGCCTACGCCCGCGACCTCATCCCCGAGCTCGTCGACGCCGGCTTTTGTGTGGGCGCCGCAGCCTACCCCGAGGGCCACATTGCCTGTGAGGACCTCAACGCTTCGGTCGAGCACCTCAAGCAAAAGCAAGACGCCGGCGCGAGCTTCTTTGTGACGCAGCTCTTCTTTGATAACGAGTGCTTCTATCGCTTCCGCGAGCTTGCCGACAAGGCCGGTATCACCGTGCCCATTACCGCGGGCATCATGCCGTTTATGGGCAAGTCGCAGATCAGCCGCATGGTCTTTATGTGCGGCGCGTCGCTGCCCTCCCCCGTCATCAAGATTCTCGCCAAGTACGAGAACGACCCCGAGAGCCTGCAGGCAGCCGGTGTAGATTATGCCGCCCGTCAGCTTTGCGACCTTAAGGAGCACGGTGCCGCCGGTCTGCACCTGTACACTATGAATCGTCCTGCGATCGCCGCGACCATTATGGAGCGCCTAGGGTAATGGAAAAACCGCACATCGATACAACCGCTGTCGAAGTGCCGGCCGACCTTGCGTCGCCGGCGCTTTACCGTGTCGATGCTGCGCACCATCCCCGTGTCGACCGTGCCGAGATGCTGCGGTATCTGGGCTACGGCGGCCAGCAGATTGAGCCCGAGCTGTCACGACGTATTGAGCTTGTCGTTGAGCGTCTGGAGCTGGACATTGAACCCCGTGGCGTGCGCCGCGTGTTTGCCGTCGATGCCGCGAACGTCGATGAGCAGGGAGAGCCCAACATCCGTCTGGTCGGCACCAACGTTGAGCTGCGCGGTCGCGACATCTATCGCCATCTCAAAGACGCCCGCTTTGCCGCGCTCATGGCATGCACCCTCGGCATGGACGCCGAGCGTCGCCTGCGCACCACGGGAGCCCAACATCCCCTGGAGGGCGCCGTGCTCGACGCCGCGTGCTCCGCTTACGTGGAAGCCGCCGTTGAGCAAATGGACCAGCAGATCAAGACGGACGCCGCCGTTCATGGACTCGCCGGCAACTGGCGCTTTAGTCCCGGCTACGGCGACTGCCCGCTCTCGGCCCAGCGCTCGATCGTCAATGCGCTCAACGCCACGCGGCTCATCGGCCTGACCGTCACGCCCACTAGCCTGCTCATGCCCACCAAAAGCGTGACCGCGGTGATCGGTCTGTTTGACAGCGAGGTCCACGACGCCCAGACCCGCCCCACCTGCAATATCTGCCGCATGCGCGAGAGCTGTCGCTTCCGCGCCGCCCACACCACCTGCTATTCCAGCCATTAGGAGCCCTCGATGTTTACTCCGCTTATCACTCATGATCTGGACGGTGCCGCGCTGGCGGCACCTGTCAATGCCGCACGTCGCAACGGTGCCACGTACAAGACGCGCACAATCGACGATCTGCGCATTAAGGACGATCGTCTGCGCGCCGCCATCGAGGGCACGGGGCACCTGCTGTTCGACGGCGGCATGGGCACCATGCTGCAGGCGGCCGGCATGAAGGCCGGCGCCCTGCCCGAGCTGCTCAACTTTGAGGAGCCCCAGGTCATTACCGACATTCAGCGTCAGTACGTCAAGGCCGGCTGCGACGTAATCACCGCCAACACCTTTGGCGCCAACGCGCACAAGCTCGATGGCGCCGCCACCGTGGCAGATGTTTTTGCCGCCGCGGTCTCTTGCGCCCGCGCGGCCGGTGCCCATTACGTCGCCGGCGACATCGGCCCCATCGGTGCGCTGCTTCGCCCCCTGGGCACCCTCAGCTTCGACGAGGCCTACGACCTCTTTGCCGAGGAAGTGCGCGCCGGCGTCGATGCGGGCGTGGACCTCTTTATTATCGAGACCATGACCGACCTTGCCGAGATCAAGGCGGCCGTCCTCGCCTGCCGCGAGAACTCCGACCTGCCCGTCTTTGCCACCATGACCTTTGAGGAAGACGGTCGCACGTTCCTGGGCACGAGTCCCGAGGTGGCCGCCATCACGCTCGACGCCATCGGCGCCGACGTTTTGGGCATCAACTGCAGCCAGGGACCGGCCGAGCTCCGAGGGCTCGCCGCACGTATGCTCACCGTTACGGACAAACCCGTTATGGTGCAGGCCAATGCGGGACTGCCCCACGTGGACGACGACGGTAATACCGTCTTCGACATCCAGGCCCCCGAATACGCCGAGGCCGTAGCCGGCATGATCGAAGACGGCGTGAGCGTCGTGGGCGGATGCTGCGGCACCACGCCCACGCACATGGCGGCACTTCGCACGCTTATCGATAACCACACGCCCAGTCCGCGCCACCGCAAGCCCAGCATGTCGGTCACAAGTGCCCAGACTGTGGTGGACCTTCCCTGCGACGGCCACAAGATTGCTGTCATCGGCGAGCGCATCAATCCCACCGGCAAAAAGCGCCTGCAGCAGGCCCTGCGCGACGGCGACCTGGACTACGTCGTGAGCCAGGGCATCAGCCAGCAAGAACAGGGCGCCGACATCCTGGACGTCAACGTGGGCCTGCCCGAGATCGACGAGGTCAAGGTCATCCAGCAAGCGACCGAGCAGCTCCAAGGCTCCACGCTGCTGCCGCTGCAGATCGACTCCACCGACCCCGCCGCCGTCGAGGCCGCCGTACGTCGCTACGCCGGCAAGCCCATCATCAACTCGGTCAACGGCAAGCAGCAGATCATGGACGAGATCTTCCCGCTGGTCGCCCACTACGGCACCAACGTTGTCGGCCTCACGCTCGACGAAGGTGGCATCCCCGATACCGCCGAGGCTCGCTTCGCCATCGCCGAGCGCATCGTGACCGAGGCCGCCCGCTACGGCATTGGCCCGGACCGCATCCTCATCGACTGCCTGGTCATGACCGCCTCGACCAATCAACGCCAGGCCGAGCAGATCCTGCGCGCCATGTCCCTGTGCAAGGAGCGCCTGGGTGTCAAATGCGCGCTCGGCGTGTCGAACATCAGCTTCGGTCTGCCTGCCCGCCCGCTGCTGGGCTCGGTCTTTTTGGCCGCCGCCTTTGGCGCAGGCCTCGACGCCCCCATCATGAACCCGGGCTCTAAGCGCTTTATGGATACCGTCTACAGCTATCGCGTGCTGAGCGTTGAGGACGAGGGCTCGACCGGATACATCGAGCGCTACGCCGGCTGGACCGATCCGTATAAGATTGCCGCCAACCCGGCGGCCGCCCAGTCAGCATCGAGCGATGCCGCACCTGCCGCAAGCACCACCGCAAGCGCCGATGACGACCCCATCCGCCACATGGTCGTCTCGGGCCGCAAGGGCGAGATCGCTGCCGAGACCGAGCGCCTGCTGGCAGACCACGACGCTATGGACCTCATCAACAACCACTTTATCCCCGCCCTCGACGAAGTTGGCGTCCTCTTTGACCAGGGCAAGTTCTTCTTGCCGCAGCTTATGGCCTCGGCCGAGGCCGCGCGCGTGGGCTTCGATACCATCAAACGCCTGATGCCCGCCGGCGAGATTGCCGACAAGGGTAAGATCTGCGTGGCCACCGTCAAGGGCGACATCCACGATATTGGCAAGAACATCGTCAAAATGCTGCTCGACAACTACGGCTACACCGTCTTTGACCTTGGCCGCGACGTCGATCCACAGGAGGTACTCAAGACCGTCAAGGAGCGTGACATCAAGCTCGTCGGCCTCTCGGCGCTTATGACTACCACCGTCGTGGCCATGGAAGAGACCATCAAGCTGCTTCATGCAGAGGTGCCGGGCGTCAAGATCATCGTAGGCGGCGCCGTACTCACCCCCGAATACGCCAAGCAGATCGGCGCGGACTACTACGCCAAGGACGCCGCCGAGAGCGCTCGTATCGCCGAAGAGGTCTTTGGGCAGTAACACAACGGAAACAACCAAGCACCAAAACGTGCCGCACGCGCCACTTGGCACGTGCGGCACGTTAGAATAGAAAAGACTATGCTCGTTTTGGCAGATAGGAGCGCAAGGATGGCGATCACGCCCGCAGAAATCGCGGAAACCCGCGGCATGGTTGAGGAGCAGAACCTCGACATCAGGACCATCACCATGGGTGTTTCGCTCATGGGTTGCGGTGACGAGAACCTCGACCGCATGTGCACGAAGATCTACGACCACGTGACGCACACGGCTGAGCATCTGGTCGAGACCGCCGAGAACCTCGAGCGCGAGTACGGTATCCCCATCGTCAACAAGCGCGTCTCCGTCACCCCGGTGGCGCAGATCGCCGCGTGCTGCAAGGATGAGGACCTCACCCCCATCGCGCATGCCCTCGACCGCGCGGCAGAGACGCTCGGCATCGATTACCTGGGTGGCTTCTCCGCACTCGTCCAGAAGGGCATCGGCGACGCCGATCGCCGCGTCATCCAGTCCATCCCCCAGGCGCTCGCTACCACGAGCCGAGTCTGCTCCAGTGTCAACGTCGCTAGCCTGCGCGCCGGCATCAACATGGACGCCGTGCTTATGGCCGCCCAGACCATCATCGATGCCGCTAAACTCACGGCCGACCAGGATTCCGTCGGCGCTTCCAAGTTTGTCTGCTTTGCCAACATGGTCGAGGACTCCCCGTTTATGGCGGGCGCCGTCCACGGCGGTGGCGAGGCCGACGCCGTCATCAACGTAGGCGTCTCGGGCCCCGGCGTTATGGCCGCAGCCCTGGAGACGCTGCCCGATTCCGCATCGATGATGGAAGTCGCCGAGAAGATTAAGCAGACCGCCTTTAAGATCACCCGTGCCGGTGAGCTCATGAGCCGCGAGGCCGCCCATCGCCTGGGTGTCGAGAAGGGCATTGTCGACCTGTCGCTGGCTCCCACGCCTGCCATCGGCGACTCCGTCGCACGCATCCTCGAGATCATCGGCGTGGGCACCTGTGGTGGCCCGGGCACGACCTGCGCGCTCGCCATGCTCAACGATGCCGTCAAGAAGGGCGGCGTCATGGCCAGCTCCAGCGTGGGCGGTCTCTCCGGCGCCTTTATCCCCGTATCCGAGGACGCCGGCATGATCGCCGCCGTCGAGGCCGGTGCACTTTCGCTCGAGAAGCTCGAGGCCATGACCTGCGTGTGCTCCGTTGGCCTGGACATGATCGCCATCCCCGGCGACACCCCGGTCGAGACCATCGCCGGCATCATCGCCGACGAGATGGCTATCGGCGTCATCAACAACAAGACCACGGCCGTCCGCGTGATTCCCGCCATCGGCAAGGGCGTGGGCGACTGCGTCGAGTACGGCGGCCTGTTCGGCCGTGCGCCCATCATGCCGGTGAACCCCAACGCCGGCACCGTGCTTGCCCACCGTGGTGGACGCTTCCCGGCACCGCTGAACTCGCTCAAGAACTAGCCCAGGGATACGAGGCGAGGAACCCCGGAAAGGGCAAATATATAAGGTCGCCTGCTCGGACAGTCCTGACTCGCACGGAGAGCACATTAAGTGCTCTCCGGCTCGTGCGGAACTCGCGATCGACCTTATATATTTGCCCTTCCCGGGGTTCCCGCACATCTCAACCTTGGCTGAGTTCTGTCCCATGTTGCAGTTGCTTCGCTCCTGCACCACATGGTTGATACGGCGGTTTGGCGTTGGATCGGTTCTTTCTGATATATGCTGGTTGCGGCTCTTCTTTTGGGAGGAGTCGCTTTTTTGTTGTGAGGGGGATGGCCCGTGGCTGATGATTTGATTCGCTCTGAGCTTCTTTCTGCTGATTGGAATGGCGAATGGATGCGCCTGCAGGCTGGTCGGCGGCGGGCTGATGATTCTTTTGAGTGGGATAAGCGGGCTCGGCATTTTCGGCCGCTTGAGACTGCTCCGTATGCCCGGGATTTTATAAAGCTGTTGGCGTTAAAGCCTGGCGAGTCGGTGCTTGATATGGGGTGTGGGGCTGGGTCGATTGCCATTCCGCTTGCTCAGGCTGGGCATCCTGTGATTGCTGCTGACTTTTCCCCTGCTATGTTGGGCACGCTTGATGCTGGCATTGAGTACTATGGACTCGAGGATCGCATTACACCGCTTGAGCTTGCTTGGGATGATGATTGGGATTTGGTTGGACCGGTCGCGAAAGCGGTGGATGTTGCCTTTGCCAGTCGGTCGGTTACGACGACCAATCTAAAAGATGCGCTTGCCAAGCTTGATCGAACGGCTCGTCGGCGTTGTGCTGTCACGATGGTCGCTAACTCCAGCCCGCGCTATGATCTGCACTTGATGAACGCTATCGGTGCCTCGGTTACCTGCAGTAATGGCTTTGTGTACGCCTTCAACATCCTCATTCAGATGGGTGCCCTGCCGCAGGTTACATACTTTGAATCGCCGCGTCGCGATACCTTCGACAGCCTTGAAGCGGGCGTGGCGGACTTTTCCCGCATGCTTGAGCATGGCAACGAGGATAAGATCGACCGTTTGCGCGACTACATCGCCCAACACATGATTGAGAATCCCCATGCCGGCGAGCCGGGCTCCAAGGGCGTGCCGCAGGGGCGCTATATGCTCGATCATGTCCGCAAGGTTCGTTGGGCGTTTATTGCATGGGATCCGGTCTCTGCGCCCAGCTCATAGCCTGTTCGCAGCCCGCACCGCCCACTCACTCGGCATCCGCATTCTTTTTGAACTGGGCAAACACGCTCCACACCGCGCCGTTCCTGCGCTATCGTGGGACAGCTCACGTAGATTAAGGCCCCGTCGCGGGGCGCCCCTTACATAGAAAGCGAGAACCCATGGCACTGACAGGAGCCCAGGTCAAGCAGCTTCGCAGCATGGCCCATCACCTCAACCCCGCCATCATCATCGGTAAGTCCGATGTCAACGAGGGCACCGTCGAGCAGACGGTCGCCTACCTGGAGAAGCACGAACTCGTTAAGTGCTCCGTGCTCGATGGCTCCAGTCTTTCCGCCCGCGAGGCCGCCGAAGAGCTCGCTGAGCGTTGCCACGCCGAGGTCGTCCAGGTCATCGGCCGCAAGTTCTCGCTGTATCGCGAGTCCTCGCGCAAGGACATCGAGAAGATCAAGCTCGTCTAAGAGCCAATGATCCAGCGAGCCAACACATAGCAAGCTTACGGGTGCCCAAGTACTTCGGGCGCCCGTTTTTTATCGCTCGACCAGCACGCGATTGAGCCGCCCCTCCACCAAGCGCTCGTATAGACGCCGCGTCTCGGGCTCGGGCACGCCATTGACCTGCTCCCTCAGATGGTGCATATGCCCACTGTATAGCTCGACGATATCGCGCCGCCGCCCCGCCGCACTGTAGACGCGCATGGCGCAGCGCACCATATCCTCACGCGCCGTTTCCTGCCGAAGCCCCGACTCCGCCAGCCAAATCGCCGACTGCAGGTCGTTTTCTTCTAGGGCGGCATTTGCTCCCTTAATCATGCAATCGATGTACTTTGACTGCATAATGCGTCGCATACGCAAAAAGTAGGTGGGGTTACAGCCATTGGGAACATACAGCGGTCCGGCATAAAGCTGCTCAATCTTAAGGCACAGCTCAACTAAATGGGGCCCGCGCGCACCCGTGCGATTTCCCAAAACCTCGCGACTTATCTGGTCAAACAGCCGTACATCGGTCTTGACGTAGTCGCCGTTGAGTCCGATGCATTCATTTTGGATGAGCACACACGACTTGCCATCCGGCGTCGGTCCCAAAGCCGACCGCAAGCGCGATATCGTCGAGTACAGGTTGTTGCGGGCGCTATTGAACTCGGCATGGGGCCACAGCTCCATGGCCAGCGTCTCACGATCGACGAGCGCATCCATGCCCAGCGCAAGCCGCTCGGCAAGTGTCGCCGCCTTCTTGCGGCGCCACATTTTGTCCGTGATGGGAAACCCGTCGCGCTCGGCACGAAACGCCCCAAACATACGAATCTCGATATGGTCGATGGTATCAACGGCTTCAACCTCACCGGCCTGGAACAGGCGCTCGCCCTCCCCTTCCAAATCGTCGCGCAACGAGTACCGCGACAGCTCGCGCACGGGAAGCTTCTTGCGAATCCTGGTCGCCGGCTCGCCCAGACAATGCATGGCAAGGCGCGCAAAGAGCCGATACGATGGTTCCAGAATCCCCGCGCGATTCATGGACATCCAGGCCGCAAGGTCGCTGTCTCGGCCCGCACAGGCCAAATGCAGCGCCACCATCCAGGCCTCCGCTCCACCAACCTGCGTCTGGCTTATATCGAGCAACTCCGCTTCCTCACGCACCGAAACCATCGAGGTGTTACGCAGATACGCCGCGCGCTCCAGCAGCAATGCGTTATCGCGCATGTACGCAATCGACTCCTCGGCAAGTTTGAGCACTTGGACCGCACGGAACTTTGCATTAACCGGCCGTCCCTCTGCCAGCGACTGCCAGCCTTCTAGCAACAGGCCAAACAGCTGAATCTGATTATCGCGCATGCGCACGGCAAAACGATCGAGCTCGTTGAACGCCGCGTCGTCGGTTACCGGCAGGCCGGAAAGGAGCCGCCGTGCCGCCAGCACCATGCGCACCCAGACAGCCATCGCCTTAAGCCCACGTACGTCGAGTGCCTCCCGCACCACCGTCATCTCGTCGTCGCGCTCGTCGGTTCCCGTAAACGACCCGTCAAAGAGCTCCACCAGCATGTTATCGGCCCGTATAACAATCCCCGCGATGTCGAGCTCACAGTCGTAGGCCTTGCTCGTTTTGAGCTGCTGTAGAACGCCGCCGTCATCTCCCCGTTCGGTCAGGCATCGCTTGACCTCGATATGCGCGGACAGCATGTCGAGTGCGGTGTGAGACGTCTCTATTTCTGGCACGGCCAGGTTCGTAGGAAGCCCAAGCCCGTTGTCCCCATAGCAAACAGCCGTCAGTGTCTGGGCCACCCTCCATGAAACAGGGTCTATTTCGCAGGCCGCCCGTTCGCCCCTGCGCTCGATGACCGATGCCATATAGCGAGCGAGCTTTGTATTGGACACGCTGACCGCTGCCAGATATACGCCAAGCGCCTCGGCAGGCGTTGGCTCTGGAGCCGGATCCTCGGCATCGATCGTGCCCAGCGCTGCTCGGCAGATATCGGCCCCGTGCCCCGTCAGAGCCAGATCGACCCCATACTGCCCAGCAAGTTCAAGGACCGCATCACGGTCCAAAAAGGCGTCCGCCAGGCCCATCGCCGCATCGCATCGGCCCGCCTTAAGCAAAATCCGGGCCGCCCTCGGAACAAGTTCGGGGCGAACCTCGGCCACCAACTTACGCAAGCGCAAGCGTCCGTTATCCTCCGTGCCCAGACACGTAAAACTCCGCTCGGCGGGGTCCAAGCCAAAGATCGGGTAGTCGCGTACGAAGTAGGACTGGTCGACCATCGATAGCCTCACCCCGCAAGCCTCGAGTTCTGCGATATTGCCCTCGCCCATCAAAATCATGAGACATGCCACGCAAAACAGTGCATTATTGTCGAGCGAAGCCAGGTCGACAAGTGCCGCGCCATATACGTTGACAATCTCGTTTTCGAGCAGACCGGCTACGTCGCCTTGGCCATACAGACCCGTCTGCAATGCCGAAACGAGCTCGGGCACGCCCTGCGTGAGCTGATAAAAGTCGAGCGATGTGCTGATCGAAAACGCCGATGCCCACGCCGAATACTCATAGGCATGCACCTTGAGCATCTGCGCATTGATCTTAACCGAATCGCCCAGCCCATGAATCAGTTGACGATTTGAAGGACGGCAGGAGATAAAGACCCCCACCCCCATAGCGCGCAGGCCGCGAATCCTGTCGATGAGGTCTTCGGTATCGTGCTGATCGAGGTTTGGCACATTATCAATCGCGATAAGGGAGTGCGGTTTGTCTTTGAGTTCTTCGGTAACCACCTCGAGCTGCATAAACACCTCGCGCCCAGTGGCGCGATCGGCCTCGATAATCCGCACGGGGCCTCGCGTCGGGTCGCATTTAACCTCATGGGTGTACTGCAGCAGCACCGAGGTCTTCCCAAACCCGTCGGGCGCATAAAGAACCACGATGCCGGCCTTTCGGCCCTTGGCGAGAAGCTCATTCATCAAGCGTTCGCGTCGCACCATATAGCCACCGCCCAGCGGCATCAGCTCGAGGTCGTCCATACTGCCCAAATCGTTTACCATGCCCGCTCCTCAACTCGACCGTATGGACACTGTAACCGCAAGACCATACAAGCCGCGCTATGAATAGAGCGACCTTGTGTTCTAGGTTGTCTTTTGGTACGCAAGCGGCAAGTTTTTGTACAGCGAGGGCCGATTGTTATTAATCCCCCGACTAATCGGTCTTTAAGCAGGTAAATGAGCTTGTCAGCTTGTCCCATCTAAGCGGCAGTGTAACGCAAATGAACAAGGTTCAGCTATGTCATTCAACTCGCCTAGCACCCGCTACCGTCTACGACCTTTTAGTGGCATTTTTGCATAGAATCTGGTATGGAATGAATCAAGCTGTTAGGCATCCGGCATTCGTCAAGCTTGCGGCAAGATTTTGGTCAAGCGGGCGGAGAGGGATAACAAAAAGGCCCCCGCAAAGCGGAGGCCTTAGGCAAGGCTATGTCGAGATGCAGGATTCGCGCTACTCGCAGAGCGAAAGGGCGGCCTCGTCGGCAACGACAACGCAGTTGGTGTGCAGCTGCAGGATCGAAGCCGGGCACGCGGGCGTAACCGGACCATAGCACATGTCATGCACGGCCTGAGCCTTGGCCTCGCCGTTGGCGACGACTAGGATCATGCGGGCATACATGATGGTCTGGGTACCCATGGTGTAGGCCTGACGGGGAACATCGTCGATGCTGTCGAACAGGCGGCTGTTGGCCTGAATGGTGCTCTCGGTGAGGTCGACGCAGTGCGTGCCCTTGGAGAAGTGGTCATCGGGCTCGTTGAAACCGATGTGGCCGTTGTTGCCAATGCCGAGCAGCTGCAGATCCGGGTAACCGGCGGCGGCGACGATCTTGTCGTACTCAGAGCAGGCAGCGGCGGCGTCGGGGTTGGAACCGTCGGGCACATGCGTGTTGTTCAGGTCGATGTTGATGTGATCGAAGAAGTTCTCACGCATGAAGTAGTGATAGCTCTGGGGATCGTCGTGCGAAAGGCCGCGATACTCGTCCAGGTTGTAGGTGCTGACCTCGGCAAAGTCGACGTCGCCCTTCTCGTACCAAGCAGCGAGCTGCTTGTAGGCACCGATCGGGGTGGAGCCGGTGGCAAGACCCAGCACGCAATCGGGCTTGAGGATAACCTGCGCCGAGATGATATTGGCGGCCTTGCGGCTCATATCCTCGTAGTCTTTAGCTTTAATGATCTTCATTACGCGTCCTTTCTCGTACAAGAGAGGCAAGGCTCCCCTTACAAGCACTTGCCCGCGGCCCGCGTCGGCCGCAACCAACGTGTGCGGCCACCAGGGCGAGGTCGCGTAATGTATGTGTCTCGTGTCTAGCCGCGTCGAGGCCCCTGCCCGTCCACGGTGACCCAAAGCCGTTTAGCTTCGGACAAATCCCATCTTGCCACGGAGGGCGCCCTCTTTCAAGGGCGCCCTCCATAAACGTGTTTGAATTGTAGGCTAATGGCCACGTGCACTTGCTAGCGCTCGCGAGCAACGATGAGCTGGTCCATCTCTTCGACATGCGCACCAACGGAGCCCTTGATACTCGAGAACTCAACGGAGTTGCACACCAAGATGGGAACCGTCACATCGTAGCCCTCGGCAGCAATTGCCTCGCGATCGAACTCGATGAGCACGTCACCCTTATGGACGACATCGCCCACCTGTGCATGCACGCTAAAATGCTTGCCCTCAAGCTGAACAGTGTCCAAACCAACGTGGATCAGCACGTCTAGGCCATCGACCGTGTTGAGCGCAACGGCGTGACCCGTGGGAAAAATGGCCTCGACTTTGGCGTCTGCCGGCGCAATCACACGCGTGCCGGTAGGCTGAATCGCCACGCCCTGGCCCAAAAGGCCGGTGGCAAATGTCTGGTCATTGACCTCGGACAACGGAATGACGTCGCCCGAGATGGGAGCATCCAGCGTAAGAACTCGTCCACGCATACCAAAAGACCTTAGGACTTTAGTGAACATGCTCCCCCTCGGACATACCAATCAATCAAAATAGCTTTAACAGTTTACCACTTGGCACCCGTTTTTGACCATTAGGGAAGTTCGCGCTTGACAACCTCGACGATGTCGTCGACAACACGCTGAGTGAGCTCGTGCGTCTCCGCCTCGGCCATAACACGGACCAGCGGCTCGGTACCGCTCGGGCGCACCAGAATGCGGCCGCGGCCGTCAAGCTCCTTCTCGGCGGCAGCGACGGCGTCCCAAATGGGCTGGCATTCGTCCAGGCCGGCCTTGTTGTCGGAATGCACGTTGACGAGTACCTGCGGGTACTTCTTCATGATGCCGGCAAGATCAGTGAGGGTACGACCGGTGCGCTTGAGCACGGCCAGCAGCTGCAGAGCCGTCACCAGGCCGTCACCGGTGGTGTTGTGCTCCAGGAAGATGATGTGGCCGGACTGTTCGCCGCCGATGACGGCGCCATCCGCGAGCATGCGCTCCAAAACGTAGCGGTCACCCACGGCGGTCTGAACCATCTCGAAGCCCTGCTCCTTCATAGCGATGGAGAAGCCAAGGTTGCACATGACGGTCGAGACGATCTCGGAGTTGGCGAGCTTGCCGCGGGCGGCGAGGTCAGAACCGCAGATAGCCAGGATGTAGTCACCGTCGATCTCATTGCCCTCGCCGTCGACGAACAGCACGCGGTCGGCGTCGCCGTCGTGGGCCAGGCCGATATCGGCGTGGGTGCGCAGCACGAGCTCGCGCAGGGGCTCAAGGTGAGTGGAGCCGCACTCAACGTTAATGTCGGTGCCGCAGTAATCGGTGTTGATGGCATGGACCGTGGCACCCAGGCGCTGCAGCGCGGCGGGCGTAGTCTGGCAAGAAGCACCATGGCCGCAGTCGACGGCAACGACCAGGCCGTCGAGCCTCAGGCCATCAAGCGTATCGATGGCGTGGTCGACGTACGCCTTGCGAGCGTCCTTCATCTTGATGATGTGACCCACACCGGCACCGGTCGGCAGCGTATCGGCAGCCATGGCCTCCTCGGACATGACCCAAGCGCTGATCTCTTCCTCGACAGCATCGGGAAGCTTCATGCCCTTGCGGCTAAAGAACTTGATGCCGTTGAACTCCGGAGGATTGTGCGAAGCAGAGATGACGATGCCGCCGTCGAGCTCATTTTGGACAGTGAGCAGCGCCACGGCCGGCGTAGGGATAACGCCGCAGCAATGCGGGCGGCCACCCTCGGCCATAATGCCGGCGGTCAGAGCACTCTCGAGCATAGTGCCCGAAAGACGCGTGTCGCGACCGATGCAGATGTCCGGGCCAAGGAACTTGGTCGCCGCGCGGCCCAGGCGAAACGCGAGGTCGCACGAGAGGTCGGCATTGGCGACGCCACGGACGCCGTCGGTACCGAAGATGTTCTGGGGCATAGGATCGCTCCTTCCCTAGCAGGCGATATACAACCGCCCACCCTAGTCGAAAAAGAAAAGCGGGACCCGCCGAGGAATCGGCAGGCCCCGCTTGTACATTGTATCTCGAAAGGAGATAAAACCTTAGCGCTTGGAGAACTGGGGAGCGCGGCGGGCCTTCTTGAGGCCGTACTTCTTGCGCTCGACCACGCGAGCATCGCGCGTAAGGAAACCGGCCTTCTTGAGGTCAGCACGGTAGTCGCCAGCGTTCAGAAGAGCGCGAGCGATGCCCAGACGCAGAGCGCCGGACTGACCGGAGATGCCGCCGCCATCGCACAGAGCGATAACGTCGAACTGACCGGCGGTGTCGGTCACCTTGAAGGGAGCAAGGGCGTTCTCAACGAGCTGATGACGGCCGAAATACTGCTCGGCGTCACGCTTGTTGATGGTCACCTTGCCGGTGCCGGGGACGAGACGGACGCGGGCGACGGCGTTCTTACGACGGCCGGTACCCTGGTAGACAACGGTGTTCTCAGCCATCTTTAAGCCTCCAGCTCAATCTTCGTGGGGTTCTGGGCAGCATGCGGATGCTCGGCACCAGCGTAGACCTTAAGCTTGGTCATCTGGGCACGGCCGAGGGTGGTCTTGGGCAGCATACCGCGAACGGCGCGCTCGATGACCTTCTCCGGGTGCTTCTCCATAGCCTGGCGGAAGCTCTCAGCCTTGAGGCCGCCGTTGTAGCCGCTGTGGCGATAATAGGTCTTCGTGTCGGCCTTGTTACCGGTAAGCTGGACCTTATCGGCGTTGATGACGACAACGAAGTCGCCGCAGTCGCTGTTGGGCGTGAACTGGGGCTTGTTCTTACCGCGCAGGATCATTGCGATCTGGGTGGCAAGACGGCCCAGGACAGCACCATCGGCGTCGACGAGAACCCAGTTGCGCTGGACCTCGCCCTGCTTGGCGTAGTGAGTCGATTTCGAAATCACTTAGACTCCTCCATGTACAGTACGTGTTGTTACAGAGATTCACGGGGCTCTGCAAGTAACCCGTCCATATTACCCCGCTCGCCGTACGAGTCAACAGGTATTTTGGCTCCGACCAGAGTTTCTGCACATGTCATCCACGAGCCGTGATTTTTCCAACTCTTTAGCTGTTGTCATTTTTTGAGGGTTCGCCGTCGCTAGCGCTCAACGAACTCTTGGATTTCCGCGAGCAGGCGCTTTGCCTCCTGACGGCCCTGGATATACAGGTCCAAAAGCTTTGCCGGATCGTGCTCGACATGGCCGACCTCGACCGGCTTTTGCGGAGCGACGACCAACGCACGGCCCTCGCGCTCATACTTCCACAGGTGCATGCGCTGTATGTTGTAACGGTCGTGGCGCGTCTCGATAGCCTCGAGCAGGTAGGGGTAGTCGGCATAGCGGGCGCGCGCGGCAGGCATAAACTCGTAGGGCTTTTTCTCGTACGAGCGGTCCTGCGTGACAATAACAACCGCGCGCTCGAAGCCGGCCTCCTCGAGCACATGCTCGATAGGAACCGAATCGGCCACGCCGCCGTCGACGTATTTGTGCCCGTCAATTTCGACCGGCGGCGTCACCAGCGGCAGCGAGGTGGAGGCGCGCACAGCATCGAGGTCGAGCACGGCGCTTTTGACCGGCAGGTAGGCAGCGGTTCCAAACAGCATGTCCGTCGCGACGGCGTACATCTCGATGGGGCTCGCGTCGAACGCCTCGTTGTCAAAGGGATCCAGGCGGTCCTGGATATCGTTGAAGATAAAGTCGTAACCCACGATGGAGCCCGTGGATGCGAAGGATGCGGCACCCATGTAGCGGTTGTCATTGCAGAAGGTCAGGTTGATGCGATTGACGCGACCGATCTGGTGTGACTTGTAGTTGACGCCGTTGAGCGCACCGGCCGATACGCCATATACCGCCGGAATTTCGACACCGGCCTCCATGAGAACGTCGAGCACGCCGGCGGTAAACTGCCCACGAAAACTGCCACCCTCCAAGACGAGCGCGACCTTGCCGGCGTTCTTTGCCTTATCTTCTGCAGTCATATTGACCTCCTGCGATTGCGTTTTGACTTTCTTCTACCCAGTTTTGGGATGGAGGGCGCATGGGTTTTGGAGTTGAGGGGGCGGCTGGCGGAAAGCACGTCCCGTTCTGAGGGGCGATTCCGGGATGCGCTTTCCGCCTGGGTTGCCATGGGGAAAGCATGTCCCACTCTACGGCTCGATTCCGGGTCGCAGCTTCCACTTGAGGCGTCATCCGGAAAATGTATCCCATTCCGAGCTTAGATTCCGGGATGCGGTTTCCGCCTGGGCAGTCATTGGGAAAACGCGTCCCACTCTGCGTCACTGAGGCGTTTTCTTTACGCCCGCGCCCTGCATAGAGTTCGATTCTCCGCGGTACGGGGGATCCGTTGATGGTGGGCGAGGCCAGCTGAAATTCGATAAACATCGCATCTATATTGGGCTGAGGCTTTGCGCGAAGAATCCGCGTATTTGCTTCGCAAATACGCACCGGCTTCGGCCGGCTGCCGCCGCCCTCGCCCGCGGGCTACAAACGCTTCGCGTTTGCTTAACGCCCGCGCCCTGCACAGAGTTCGATTCTCCGCGGTACGGACTAGAAATAAAAAGACAGGTAGATACGAATATCTACCTGCTTGTAACTATTGGTGGAGGCGCGGAGAATCGAACTCCGGTCCACGAAAGCCCCCTGATTGGCATCTCCAAGCTCAGTCGCTGGTTTAGTCTCAGACGCTTTGCGCGCAGCGACACGCTCGCGGCGTCCTAACCGGTTCGGTCTTAGCCCGCGCCATACCGATTACGTGCGCAGGAGCATTCCCCTAACATGACGTCGCGCCGGTGTCGGGGAAATCACCGGGTTGACGCGCCGCTATAAACTAAGCAGCGAGAGCCATAGGCTCAAAAGAAGAGTTGTTGTCAATTCAATTTGACGGTACCCCTGTTTAACGAGGCGAGGAGACCTCGGCTTGCTTCCTCTCTCAGAGCTATCGTGTCGAAACCAGTCGCCCCCGAATGTCGGGAAAGTCTGGATGGTATCGGGCCTGCAGACACCCGATAACCGTCGACTTTTCAAGGAACACGCGGGCGAACCCCGCTCGTGGATAGCTATCTTACCACGTTCTAAAGGCAGACAGCTGTTCTATGCACGAGCTGTGAAGACCCCAATGTGCGCCGCACTTCGCACTTTTGCTACCGATCGCGTCACGTATATTTTCGCCAAGCAAAATTGACCCGTCGAAAGGACCGTTATGGATACCAAGCAGCAACTCGTCAATGCCCTCGCAGGCCTGGGCTCAACCATTACCGAAGCTATGGATGTCATCGAAGGCTTTGTCCCCTGCGGACATCCCGCCCTCACGGTATCGAACGCACTCGTCGCGCTGGACGCCGACGATAATGCGGCTCTCGCCCAGCAGCTTGAGACCGTCGAGGGCTTTATCGACCACGTGAGTGAGAACCGCGGCGTGGCCGCCTACCACGGTATCGAGGTCGAGCTCGCGGGTCCCAAGGCCGATCTGTTCGCAGCAATCCGCGAGGTAGGCGCCCTTATGCAGACCGCAGGCGTCAAGAACACCCAGGTCAACGAGTGGGTCTACCGCAGTCTGGCAGCACTCGACAGCTCCGACGAAAAGGCAGCCGAGCAGCTCGCAGAAAGTCCCGCCATCAAGGCCGAGCTTTTGTAAATAGCAGACGCGGGCCCCTTGGCGCATCGTCGTCCAAGAGGCCCGCAAACAGTTCGCGTCAACCGATTGCCGCGCCGCCGCATTCGGCCAAGGCAAGAATCGGCATCATTTGACGAGGTGTCTTTGCTGCAAGATCGGCATGTTCGAGCAGTTTTCGATCGTTGGTCACCAAGTAATCGACCTGGGCGCGTTTGCATGCGGCGAGTACCAAGTTGTCCTCGTAATCGCGATGGAGTGCTAAGTATTTGTCGGCCAGCCAAAGGTCCGACGCTTCTGCGCCCACGGCCGTGGCGTTTTCGGTCATGTTCCGAACAAACGCCAGCGCCGCATCGCCAATCGCGCGGGCAGAAGCCTCGCCGAGCGCTCCCCCGCTGGCAAGAATGCTACGCTTCAGCTCGTGTTGGACAACGTACAGCACGTCCTTGGCGATATGCACCGGAAAGAACAGCAATGCCCCCGCCTCCGCCGCCTGCCCAATAAACGCACGCGCGGCAAGCGACTCAGCATGGTCGACGCAAAACGAATCAACCCATACGTTGGCATCCAAATGCAAAAGACCTGCGCCCGGACGACACCGATGCCGTCTGGGCGCAGGCCAAATAACGTGGGCGAACACATCTGCTAACGCAGGTAAGCCTTCGCGTTGCTCAGACTGTAGGCAATCGTCGAGCCGTTGTGCAGCAGTGACGACGTCTGCGGAGTGATCATGCCGGTAATGCCCAGCGCCAGGAGCGCCGAGTTGGTAAGCATCACCTTAGAGTAGGAGCTCGTCAGACGATCAATGAGGCCCTGGCTCATGCGGCGCAAACGCACGATCGCGGCCAGATCCGTGTCGGTCAGGATGATATCGGCGACCTCCTTGGCGATGTCGCTTCCGCCACCCATTGCCAGCCCCACGTCGGCCAAACCGAGTGCCGGCGAATCGTTGACGCCGTCGCCCACCATGGCAACGTGGCGCCCCTCACTCTTAATGCGCTCCACATAGGCGTACTTGTCCTCGGGCAGCAGCTCGGCCTTAAACTCGTCGACACCCGCCTCGCGCGCAATGCGCTCGGCCGTGCGCTCCGAATCGCCCGTGAGCATAACGACATGCTTGACGCCCAGCGCATGTAGGTCGGCGATGGCCTCACGGACGCCGGGCTTGAGCGGATCCTCGATGCCGAGCACGCCGACGACCTTGCCGTCGACCGCCAGATACAGCGGCGACAGGCCTTGCATCTGGAGCTCGATTTGCTCCTTGATGTCGGACTCGAGCTGCGCACCCTCGTCCTCAAATATAAAGTGCGCCGAACCGATAATGGCGCGACGCCCCTCGATGGACGAAGCGATGCCGTGCGCCACGATGTACTCGACCGCGGCATGGCGCTCGCGGTGCTCGAGCCCGCGCTCGAGGGCGGCGTTGACCACGGCACGCGCCACCGGATGCGGGAAATGCTCCTCCAAGCAAGCGGAAAGGCGCAGGACCTCGTCCTCGCTCCAGCCGTCGGTCGTCAGCACGCAAGCCAGGCGCGGCTGCGCCTCGGTGAGCGTGCCAGTCTTATCAAACACAATGGTGTCGGCCTTGGCAAACGACTCAAAGTACTTTGCGCCCTTGACCATGACGCCCATCTTGGCGGCATCGCTCATGGCGGTCATGACGGCGACGGAACCCGTGAGCTTGAGTGCGCACGAGTAGTCGACCATCAGCGCCGCCGAGGTCTTGATAAGGCTGCGCGTGGTGAGCGCAACCAGGCCCGCGAGCAGGAAGTTCCACGGGACGATCTTGTTGGCGAGGTCTTCCATGTGCGACTGGCCCTCGGACTTGAGCGAGTCGGCTGTCTGCACGAGCGAGACGATCGAGCGCAGCTTGGTCTGCGCCGTGTTGGCGCGCACGCGCACCAAGATGCTGCCGTCTTCCACGACGGTACCGGCGAACACGTCGTCGCCCACGCTGCGCTCGACGGCCAGCGGCTCTCCAGTCAGGGTCGCCTGGTTGACCATAGCGCTCCCCTGCTCGACAACACCGTCGATGCAAATGGACATGCCAGTGCGCACGGCGACCAGATCGCCGGGCTCGAGCTCGGTCGCGGCAACGCTTACCTCGGTGTCGCCGACGACCTTTTGCGCCTTGTCGGGCACATCGAGCAGCGAGTTGATGAGCTCGTTTTCGCTCATGGCGCGGGTGTAGTCCTCGAGCAGCTCGCCCACGTTGAGCAGGAACATTGTCTGGCCCGCGGTGTCGACATCACGCTTGACGAACGAAATGCCGATGGCCGAAGCGTCGAGCACGGGAACGGTCAGGCGCGGCTGCGCCAGCTCATGAAGGGCAGCGCGCAAAAATGCCATGTAACCGGCCACGACAAACACCGCACGCAGAGGCGTCGGCAAGAACCAGCGGCGCGCGTAGTGGGCGCCGACGAGTGTCGCCAGGTCCATAACGAGTTTGTGCTTGCGCGGCTCAAGCTGCATCACATAGCCCGACTTGGCATCGGCGATAGCTTGAGCATCGAGTGCGCCCAAGGCGTCGAGCACGCTCGCGCGACGTGGCTCGTCGTATTCGAGCGCCATCTGGCCAATACGGCCATATACGCGCACCTTGTGCACGCCGTCGATATCGCCGCTGAGCTTAAGAAGTGCATCGAGATCGCTCTCTGGCACAGGACCCGCCAATTGAAGACGGGTCCTGCCGGGGATCTCGCTGATAATCGAGAATCTCATAGTTTGTGCCTGGGAGCGTTACTCGGCTGCCTCGTCAGCAGCGGCCTCGCTCTGGGTGATGTAGGCCGCCTCGGCAACCATGTCGTCGACATTAGCCTTGGCCTGCTCGACCATGTCCTGGTAGCCGTTCTTGATGCGCATGCCGCACGCGATACCCTGCACGCAGGCGTTCTTTACCGGAGCGCTGGTGAGCAGCTTGATGCCAGCCGTACCAAGCAGAAAACCGCCACCAACAAGCAGGGTGTTAAACGTCGACTTCTTCATGTTACTTCTCCCTTTTGCCGCATGGGGCGCGGCATGGTGCCTTAGCACCCGAGTTCATCAGTCAGCTCGAGCACGCTTTTGAAATACCTTAATTCTATCTAACTATCTAGGTCAGCCATGGCTAACCTTTTGAAAATTAACGATGCGGAGTAACCGATTGTCAATGTGACAAAGGGACTGTCCCTTTGTCCCTTCTTACAACTGCCAGGTAGCTGCTTCCTTTTGCAGCGCAACCATGCGGGCGAATTCTCCACCTGCCGCCTTGAGCTGCGCCGGAGTGCCCTGCTCGGCAACCACACCATCCTTGAGTACAACGATTTTGTCGGCATTTTCCACCGTACGCATACGGTGGGCAATAACGATAACCGTCTTTCCTGCGAGCAGGCGGGAGAGCGCCTGCTGCACCACGGTCTCGTTCTCCACATCCAAACTCGCCGTCGCCTCGTCCAGCAACACAATCGGCGCATCTTTGAGCAGCGCGCGGGCGATGGAGATGCGCTGGCGCTCGCCGCAGGACAGCTTGGAGCCGTTCTCGCCGATCATGGTGTCATAGCCCTGCGGCATGCGGCTCACAAACTCGTCGCAGTTGGCGGCACGCGCAGCCGCAAGCACTTGCTCATCGGTGGCGCCACGACGCCCGAGGCGGATGTTTCCCATCACCGTGTCGTCAAAGAGCAGCACGTCTTGGAACACAATGGCGTAGTCGCGCAGCAGCACCTCGGGATCCACGCTCGCAACATCCACGCCGCCCACGGTGACCGTGCCCGCGGTGGCATCCCAAAAGCGCGCGGCCAGGCGGCTCACCGTAGACTTACCGGAGCCCGAAGGACCGACCAGTGCCGTGACCTCGCCTTCCTTGGCGGTAAAGCTCACATCGGTAAGAACTTTCTCGCCGGCGCGGCCGTCCTCGCCCGCACCATAGCCAAATGCCACGTGATTGAACACCACATCGTGGCCTACGGGCTCAAACTGCTCGCTGCCCCGCGCCACGGGCTCTTCCATGATGGAACGCATGCGCTTGGCCGACGACTCGGCGGCAAACAGCTCGGACATCAGCATCAGCGCCTGATCAAAGGGCGCATAGATGCGGCTCACCATAAGCAGGAAGGCAAACATCATCAAAAAGTCGACCTGGCCGGAGGCGACCATCGCAGCGCCCGTGACCAACGTGGTGGCAATCCCCAGGCGCAGGATGGCAAAGGCGGAGTTGACCAAAAGCCCATTGGCGAGCTCGCCCTTGGTGGTCTCGCGCTCCTCGGCATCGATCACGGCGTTGAGCCCCTCAAGATAATGAGCCTCCTGGTTGGTGGCGCGGATCTCGCGCACGCAGTCGAGCGTCTCCTGGATCGCCTCGGTAACCTTGACCTTCTCGGCACGCACATGGTCGAACACCGGGATCATGGGGCCGCGCGTCAGATACAGCACGGCAAAGGCCACGGGAACGCTCCAAAACGCCGCAATCGCCAGCTGCCAGCAAAAGAACAGCGACGCCACGAACACAATGACGCTTGCGATGATGGCACCCCAAAGCTCTCCCAGCACGTGGCTGTAGGCGTGCTCCATGGCCTGGACGTCGCCCATAATGGTCTCGGTTAAATCGGCCAGATCACGACGGCCAAAAAACGACAGCGGCAGCTTGCGCAAGCGCTCGGCGATCTCCATACGCTGCTTGCCGCACTCCTCGTAAAAGATGCAGTAGGTGTAGTAATACTGTTGCCAGTTAGAGGCAAAGAGCAACACGAAAAAGACCAGGAGGCCGCCCACGATCGGCAGGGCATCCGGCAGGTCAGCCCCGCTGGCGAGATGCTCGACAAAGCCGGCCATAACCAGGAATAAAAAGCCCATGCCGGCCATGGTAATAAGATTGGTGAGCGCGGTCCAGAAGACACCGCGTTTTACGCCGGCGATGCCTTTATCGGATAGGAAATACTTCTTTTGGAATGAGGCGAACATTTAGGCCTCGCCTCCTTTCGCGACGGCGGCATCCGCGGTCGTAGCAGTGATTTTCCAGCTCGCGGCCTGTTCGTATTCGGCCCACATCTTGGCATATAGACCCTTTTGGGACAGCAGCTCGGCATGGGTGCCGGCCTCCTGCACGCTACCTTGGTTGAGCACCACGATCTTGTCGGCCCCCACCACGGTAGAAAGCCGGTGCGCGATCATAATGACCGTGCGACCCGCCGCCAGCTTGCTAAAGGCGCGCTGGATGAGCGCCTCGTTCTCGGGGTCGGCAAACGCCGTGGCCTCATCGAGCACCACGATAGGAGCGTCTTTAAGGATCGCGCGGGCGAGTGCCACGCGCTGGACCTCGCCGCCCGAAAGATATGCTCCGCCGGCGCCGAGCATGGTGTTGATGCCCTGTGGGAGCTTGGCCACAATGTCGTCGCACTGAGCTGCGGAGAGGGCCGCACGCACTTCGTCGTCAGTGGCCGTAGGCTTGGAGGCGCGCACGTTATCGGCAAGTGTTTGCCGGAACAGCTGGTTGGTCTGGAACACGAAGGCGACCTGGTCCATGAGCTCGTGCGGATCCATATCGCGAACGTCCACACCGCCTACGAGCACTCGACCCGAGGAAACATCCCAAAAACGCGGGATCAGGCTTGCACAGGTTGACTTGCCGCCTCCCGAAGGACCCACAAGCGCGAGGGTACTACCAGCGGAAACGCTAAAACTCACATGGTTGACGGCAGGCGCCTCGGCGCCTTCGTAGGTAAAGCTCACATCATCAAATCGAACGTCGTTGCCGGCAGGGTGCTTGGGTTGGGCGGGCACGGAGAGCTGCTTGGAATCCATGACGCTTCGGATGCGAGCCAGCGAATCGGCACTCATCTGAGAGGCCTCGCCCACAAACATGAGCTTGGTCATGGCCGTCGGCACCACGGCCGAAAATATCGCGTAAAATGTGAAGTTTGCCATAAAATGCGCGAAGTCCGTCTCGCCCGGTGCCAACAGCAACGCCACGGGCAGCAGGAATGCCACAAGACCATTGAGCGCGGTAAGGTTGAGCACCTGCGGGCCTCGGCAGAACGTGCCCGAATAGTTTTGTGCCATGTCGGCGTATTCGGCGATCGCATCGTGGAAGGCCTTAAAGGAGTAGACCGTCTGCTGAAACACCTTGACCACGGGGATGCCGCGTACGTATTCGGTGCCGGTCTTGTTCATCTTGACCAGCGCTCCCATGTAGGCCTTCATAAACTCGGCGCCCTTGCCGCCCATCATGGCGGCCATGGCGCCAAACGAAATGGCCACCGAGATGAGACATGCCGCGCCCAAACGCCAATCGAGTGCGAAAAGCAGCACGAGCAGGCCGGCGACCATGGCGGTGGCGCCGGCGATATCGGGCAGCATGTGCGCAAGCAGGGTCTCGGTGGAGGCGGCACATCCGTCTACAATACGGCGCAGCTCACCGGTGGCGTGCATGTCAAAGTAGCCAAGCGGCAGCTTAAGCAGGTGTTCGCTCGCAGTCTTGCGGATATTGGACGCGCAGCGAAACGCAGACAGGTGCGTGCACATGAGTCCCACGAAATACACTACGATGCTTGCCAGGGCAAAACCCACGGCCCACCAGCCATACATCGCGATATCGGTGGCTTCGCTCCAGTTAGGCGCCACAGCGATAAGGTCTCGCGCGACAAACCAGATGCACACATACGGGCCAAAGCTCAGCAGTTGCGAGAGCGCCGAGAGCGCCATGCCCAAATACGTTAGGAATTTACGGTCGCCGGCATATGCAAGCAGCTCGCCGATACCGCCGCCTTCCTTTTAATATGAGCAGGACATTGTCAAGAGGCAAAATCGGGCCTGGCCCCAACGATATGGGGTCAGGCCCTCTCCCTATATCAACCCGTCCGCGGCGACCTCGGCGTGTCTTACCGACGCTCGTCTTTGCAGTTTAATATCCGCCCGTGGCGATCTCTCGCTGGGCAATCCGTTGCTACGGCTGAGGCTTCTACGTCGAACCGACAGTCTGTGCACGCGTGTGGCGCCCTGGGCGCTCGCAGAGACGATATGAGCAGGACATAAAAACATTGGGAGCCCCCGGCATGAAAGTCCGCGGATCAGGCCGACAATGGTGAGTGTCTAATCCAGCCGTGGCGGCCACGCCGCATTCATGGAAGGGGCTCCCAATGTTTTTATGTCCTGCTCATATCGTCTTTGATCCCTTTGCCATGAGATTCCTTTCTAACGGCTTGAGAGTTAACCGTAATGAACTTATCATTGATGTGTTAGCCATGGCTCACAATCGAGCCAGGCGTGGACGTTTCTGCAAAGGAAAGGGACGCTTTTGCAAATACGGCGGGCAGCGACCGACATAACCGAGCTCTATGCACCGCAGTTTGAGCAGTTTGGCCTGGAGCTTACCGGCAAGGGCGCCGTCTTTACCGGCGAGGTGGCAAACGATCGGGCGCACGGACGCGCATGGATCATGCCCCTCTCCCCTGCCTGCATCGTCATGGAGCATTACATTACCCCGACGCACGATATGTACCTGGCCGAATACACACCCGAACCGTACGCGTGCGTGAGCGAGGTCAGCGCGCCCACGCTCATGTGCATGCCCGAAGCCGGCATAACGCCTGCGAACCTTAAACCCCTGCATGGACCGTGGCCGAACAGCGCGGTGTGCAGCTTTATCCAAGATAGCTGCGGCGAGGAGCTAAGTCCGCTGTTTGCAGGGCAGCTTTATCACTCGCGCTCGGTGCTCTTTTTGCCCGGGTATTTTGACGAGCTGGAGCATCGGTATCCCACTGAGTTCGCAGGAGTCTTTGAAGCGTTTGCCGAGTCGTGGCACGAGGAGGCGACGTCTGCCATCCGCCACACGCTGCGCCGGATTAACGAGGACCGCGCCCGCACCGTAGGCGGACACGTCTATATGCAAGGCATCGTGGAGACCATGGTCGCGGAGCTCGCCTGTTCGCGCGCGGCCCACAAGCAGGCGCGGCGGGCGGCAGACACACGCGCCAGCATAACCATTGCCGAGGAAGCGACGGCGATGATTGAGTGCGCGCTCGACAAAGGCAAGCGTGTGGGTGTCAACGAAGTGGCCGAGAGGCTCTACACAAGCCGCTCCAAACTATGCGCCACCTTTAAGGCCCAAACTGGCGAGTCCCTGGGCGCCTACATCCGCAGACGCCGTATGGAGCGAGCACAGGACCTTTTGGCCGACAGCTCGCTAACGATAGCGCAGGTTGCAGAGCGTCTAGGCTACCCTCAGCAGGCCGCCTTCGCCCAAGCCTTCAAGCAACACACCGGCACCACCCCCACCGCCTGGCGCTCCCAACATATATAAAGAATGAAGGCGCCAACGGCGCCCTCATTCGCCAAATTCCATTCAGCCCCGCCTGACCCGAACGGCCGAGTCGTTACGGAACCGAGGGGCCGGGCGCAGGGCCTTGCCTCTCAATGAGTTCCGCACGAACAGGAGACGCCAGTGGCGCCTCCGTCGTGAGTCAGGACTGTCCGAAATTGAGAGGCAAGGCCCTGCGCCCGGCCCCTCGGTTCCCGTTTACGAGAGCGACGTTCTCAGCAACTCGTTGAAGAGCTTCGGGTTGCCCTTGCCGCGGCTCGCCTTCATGCACTGGCCCACCAAAAAGCCGATGACCTTCTGGTTGCCGTCACGATACTGCTGTGCCTGATCGGCACAGTTTGCCAGCACCTCGTCCACGATCGGCTGCAGCGCGCCGGCATCGCTCACCTGACGCATACCGCGCTCGTCGACGATCTTATTGGGGTCGTCGCCGGTCTGGGCCATGGCCTCAAAGACCTCGTGCGCCTGGTTGGAGCTGATGGCGTCGGTCGCCAGCAGCTTAGCCAGCGCTGCCACCTGAGCCGGCGCGATGCCGGACTCGGCGAGCGACACACCCGCTCCCTTAAGGTAGGCGATCATCTCGTTGACCAGCAGGTTTGCGACCGTCTGGGCCTCCTTGCCAGCCATACCGGCAGCGGCGGCCTCAAAGAACTCGGCAAACTCCGGGTCGCCGGCAATCTGCTCGGCGTCGGCCGTCTTAATGCCAAAGTCGGCCTCAAAACGAGCGCGCTTGGCATCGGGCAGCTCGGGGATCTCGCCACGGCAACGATCGATAAACTCGTCGTCCAGGTCGAACGGCGCCAAGTCGGGATCGGGGAACAGACGATAGTCGTCGGCCGTTTCCTTCACACGCATGACCACGGTGCGCTTGCGGCTGGGCTCCCAGTGGCGGGTCTCCTGATAGATGATGCCGCCCTCCTCGAGCACCTCGGCCTGACGGCAGATCTCGTAGGCAAGGCCGTCATGCAGGCTCTTAAACGAGTTGAGGTTCTTGAGCTCGGTCTTGGTACCCAGCTTGGTCTCGCCGCGGCGGCGCAGCGACACGTTGCCATCGCAGCGCATGGAACCCTTCTCCATGGAGCAGTCCGAAATGCCCAGCGTCACAAAGATGCGGCGGAGCTTCTCCATAAACAGGCGAGCCTCCTCGGGCGTGCGCAGGTCGGGCTCGGTGACGAGCTCGATCAGCGGCGTGCCGCAGCGGTTGTAGTCGACGAGCGACTCGGCCGCGGCGGTAATGCGGCCCTCGGCGCCGCCCACGTGAACCATCTTGGCGGCGTCCTCCTCCATGTGGATGCGCAGGATGCGGATGGGCACCGTGTAGGAACCGTCCTCGCGACGCTCGGGCATCTGCAAGTTGGACGCGTCATAGCTGGCCAGGTGGCCGGCGCGCTGGTTGCCCTCGCGCATGGTCGACGTCATGGACGTGGACAAGCCCTCGGCGTTGGCCGAGGCGCTCGCCAGGCTCTGGGCCTCGGCCTCGCCAAACGCGCATTCGGGGCGCTCGGCGGCACCGCGACCGGTCACATCCAGATCAAGGTGACCGTACATGGCAAAGGCGACCGGACCCTGCGTGGTCTGGAAGTTCTTGGCCATATCGGGATAGAAGTAGTGCTTGCGGTAGAACATCGAGTGGCGCTGGATCTCGCAGTTGGTGGCCAGACCCGCCTTGACGATACTCTCGATGGCGCGCTTGTTGGGCACCGGCAGGGCGCCGGGCAGGCCCAGGCACACCGGGCACACGTTGGCGTTGGGCTCGTCATCGTGGCTGAGTTTGCAGTTGCAGAACATCTTGGTATCGAGTGCGGTGAGCTCGGTATGGATCTCCAGGCCAATCACGGCCTCCCAATCCTGCAGGACCTCGGAAAGCTCCTTCATTACAGCTCGCCTCCCTTCCCGGCAAAATCGGGCGCGACGGAAAGCACGGGCGCACCCGTGGCGGCATCGGCAAAGCCGCGCTCCAGGGCGCGGGCAAACGTGAGCAGCTGACGGTCCTTAAAGGCAGGTCCCACCAGCTGGGCAGAAACGGGCAGCTGAGTGTCCTCGCCCAGTCCCAGCGGCACCGAGATACCGCCGTTGCCGCAAATGTTGAGCGAAATGGTGTACAGGTCGGAGAGGTACATCTGCGTGGGGTCGCTGATCTCGCCAAACTTAAAGGCCGTGCGCGGCGAGGCGGGCATGAGGATGGTGTCCACCTTGGCATACGCGGCATCGTAGTCCCGCGTGATGAGCGTGCGGGCCTTTTGCGCAGCGTAGTAGTACTTGTCGTACACGCCCGAGCTCAGCAGGTAGGCGCCGAGCATCTGACGGCGCTTGGCCTCGGCGCCAAAGCCGTGGGCGCGCGAAAGCGAGCTCTGGTCGGACAGGTTGGCGCAGCCCTCCTCCTGATAGCCGTAGCGAATGCCGTCAAAGCGAGCCAGGTTGGAGAACGCCTCGGCCGGACCGATGACGTAGTAGGCAGCGATGGCGGCATCCAGGTGCGGCAGGTCGACCTCGACCAGCTCGGCGCCCTGGTTCTGCAGCTCCTGGGCGGCGCGCTGAACAGCGGCCTTGACCTCGGGCGTCAGACCCTCGGCCTCCATAAACGCGGGGATGATGCCCACGCGCTTGCCCTCGATGCTGTCGTTGAGATGCTCGGTAAAGTCGACGGCGCAATCCTGGCTCGTGCAGTCGTACGGATCGTGGCCCGCGCCGGTAAGCGCGTTCATGGCCAGCGCGACATCCTCGACCGTGCGGCCAAAGGGCCCCACCTGGTCGAGCGACGAGCCAAAGGCAACCACGCCGTAACGGCTCACGGCGCCATACGTGGGCTTAAAGCCCACCACGCCGCACAGCGACGCCGGCTGGCGAATGGAGCCGCCGGTGTCCGAGCCCAGCGAGAGCGCGACCTCGCCCGCGGCGACGGCGGCAGCGGAGCCGCCCGAGGAGCCGCCGGGCACGCGTTCGGTATCCCAGGGGTTGTTGGTGCGGTGGAACGCCGAGCTCTCGGTGGAGCTGCCAAAGGCAAACTCATCCATGTTGGCCTTGCCCATGGGCAGGCAGCCGGCGTCGAGCATGCGCTGGACACAGGTGGCGGTGTAGACGCTCTGGTAGTCCCCAAGCATGCGGGAAGCGCAGGTGGTGCGCGTGCCCACGAGGTTCATGTTGTCCTTGATGGCTAGCGGCACGCCCGCAAGCGGGGGCAGCGGCTTGCCTGCGGCACGGTCGGCATCCACGCGCGCAGCGGCCTCGAGCGCAAGCTCGGGCGCCACCTGCAGGAATGCCTGGACCCCGCCCTCGCGCGCCTCGATGGCGGCAAGGGAGGCCTGGGCCACCTCGGTAGCGGTAAAGTCGCCGGCAGAAACGCCCGCGGCGATCTGGGCGGCGGTAAGGGAATCGAAGCTCTGCGCCATTACTCGCTCTCCCCCTCTCCCAAAATGGACGGCACGCGGAAGTAGCGGTCGCGCGCGCTGCCGGCGTTTTCGAGCGCGACGTCGAGCGGCAGGTCGCGCTCGGGCTCGCGCAGGTCGTCGCCCATCACGTTGGACAGGCTTCCGATGGGATGGAACGTGGGCTCCACGTCGGGCAAGTCATATTGCAAGACGGGCTCGAGCATCTGGACGGCGTCGTTCATGTAGGACGTCATCTGGGTGAGCTCGTCATCGGTCAGTGCGATCTTTGCGTACTCGGCGATGCCGCGCACGTCTTTCTCGCTGAGTGCCATAGGCGCTCCCTTCCGCATAACAGATAAACCGCTCTAGTATACAAGGCAACGCCGCTTGGAGCAGGCGCTTTACCCAAATGCAGCGAAAACGTAACGAGAGCGGCGATTGACAGGCGGCGGGCTGGCGGTTCTGCAGCGAAACCGCACCGTCCATAGCGAAAACCGTACTGCTCACAACGAAAACCGTCCCGCCCGCAACGAAAAGCATCACAACATTCGACGTTTTTCGCCAAAATCGCGATTTTCATCGAATGTTGTGATGGTTTGGAAGTCCCGACCACCACAAAGGTGCCTGTCCCCATTGTGGTGGTTCTGAACGATGCCTTATGCCGAGGCTTTGGCCTTGCGGCGCTTACGGATCGTGTGGATCACGATGTCCAGCAGCAACAGTACAATGGCCACGACCACGATGAGCACGGCGAACTCGCGCTTGCCCCAGTGGCGGCCGGCCAGCGACTTTTGCTTGTCAACGTCCTTCTTGTTGTACTTGGTGCGCACGCAATGCACCAGCAGGCGATGGTCGTTCACGCCGTAGGGCGTGCAGGTGACGAGCGTCACCTTGTCGGCGCCGGGCTCGATGGTCAGCGACTCCATCTCCTCGGGCAGCACCACCTCGGAGTCCACCATCTTATAGGCGAGCGTCTTGTTCATGGTGTGCAGCAGCACCAGGTCGCCGGGTTCCAGCGAATGGATGTCGTCGAACATGCTCAGGTTGCGCATGCCCGAGTGCGCGGTGAGCACGCAATGCGTCGAGGTGCCGCCCACCGGCAGGCTCGTGCCCTCCAGGTGGCCGATGCCCGCCATAAGGACTTCTTCGCTCGTGCCGTGGTAGATGGGCATGCTCACGTCGATGGAGGGGATCTCGACCCAGCTCATCATGGGATCGCGGTCAAAGATGAGCTGCTGAGCGTAGGGCTCGATCCGGTCGGCGGGGAGCTCGGTGGCCTCGCCCGCCAGCTGCTCGTTAAAGGAGCGCGCCTGGAGCAGGATGCGCTCGCGCTCCTCGGCAGACAGCGCGTCCACGGTGCTGGACACGGTGCTGATCTGGTTGAACACGCCCGAGGCCTCGAGCCGGTCCAAGATCCACGGCCAGGTCATAAGGCCCACGCCAATAAGGATGATGACGATGGTGATGAGTCGATCGGCCCAACGCGGCAGTCGCTTGCGGCGGCGCTTGGGCTTTTGTTGAGGTTTGGGCTGAGGGCTTGAGCCACCGTTGGCCGCGGCGTTATTGCTCTTCATATGTTTGGCGCCCTGCACCATCGCCAGTCACTCCTCTACAACTCAAGTTGTCTAAACAAATAATAGCCGATTAGCGAGCTTCCGCGCCGGACAACGCAGCTAGACTGCACCGTCCAGTCGAGGATAAGCCAGCATTTGAGTTTTCAAAATGCCCCGGATCGGCGGGGCGATTCGGGATACAATATCAATAGAAAACGACGCACCCCGCGTAAATGTTTGGGAGCGCGGGCGGCCTAGTTTTCTGGTTTTGTTAAATGCCCGGGATCCTACCCCCGGGCATTCTTATTTGCGCTTGTTGCGGCGCAAATGCCTTCCACCGTCCGCATCGCGCGTGCGCCTACGGACCTTAAACCGAACCTCATACGAGTCAAGAAACGCGATGACGAACGTGCCAACCGCCGCGAGGGCGGCGAGCGCGTTAAGGAATTTCAGCATTTGGGGACCTCCGATCGAGTCGTCGGCCGCCCGCGCACGGGATGCGTCGCAAAGCCATTTTACTGCGAGTGTATGCACCCACAGCTGGTAAACGCGATTTTGACAAACATTTGTTCGATAGTTACAAACACGATTCCTCATCCAGCGGAGCCTGGCCGCATTGTCCGGGTTTGCCCAACGTGTTTGCGTTTTCAAATGTCCCGAATCGGCGGAGCGATTCGGGATACAATAGCTGCAGGAAACGACGCACCCCGCGTAAGTACTTAGGAGCGCGGGCGACCAGTTTCCGACGTTGTTAAATGCCCGGGCCTCTAACCCCGGGCATTCTTATTTGCGCTTGTTGCGGCGCAAATGCCTTCTACCGTCCGCACCGCGCGTGCGCCTACGGACCTTAAACCGAACCTCATACGAGTCAAGAAACGCGATGACGAACGTCCCACATCGGACGATGGAGGCTGGCTGCGTTGTCCCAAAAAAACGGGGCAGACTCCAGTGCGGAGTCTGCCCCGAAAAGAGAATGGCAAAGCAAGAACGTGGATGGACGAGAAAAGTGTCCGCAAGTCTCATGGCCATCACATCCCACCTGCCAAAGGGATGGGTGAGCGAGCGTTACTCCTGCTCGGACTCCTCAGCCTGCTTACGGCTGCGGATGAGGTGCGCCACGCCGATGCACAGCACCGCGCCACCAGCGATCCAAGTGAAGGTCACGCCGTTAAGACCGGTCAGCGGGAGGCCGGTGCCCTTCTGGTCGACAATAGTGAAGCTGAGCTTACCGGTAGACGCGGTAGCCGAATTGTTCTTCACGACACCACTCGCTGCATTGATTGCAGAATCCGCACTAGGGATAACGTCACCGCCATTCTGGTTAAGATCGCGCTTGATGGTAAAGGTCACACCGTTTGCTGCGGAGTTGTTGTAACCAGGGGCGGGCGTAACCTCCGTGAGGACGTAGGTGCCCTCGTCGAGACCGACAACATTAATCTTGCCGGAGTCATCAGTTGTCAGCTTAGCCTTTGCTCCATCGGTCGTCTTGACACCATTTGCCATGATAAACTTGTTAGTATCACCCTGCTCTTGCAGCGTAAACTCAACACCTTTGAGTCCCTTTGTTTCATCATTAGAACCGACCTTGGTGACATCGATACCGTAGGTGTAATCGTAGGCGGGGTGCTCGACCGTGGTGCCAGTACCGTCGGTGTGCGGGTTGTTGGAATAGGTCAACATGACATTGTTCACCTGGGCCTTGCCGAGCATATCCGCGTTAATCTTGCCAGCATCCAGTTTTGCCTCATAGTTCACATAGACTGTCGAACTACCGTCAACGTTGATGGAAGTGCCATGCGTATCCTTTGCTTCTTTGAGGTTTTCGAAGGAAACAGTGAGCGTATTCGTGCTTTTCCCCGGGGCATAGGTCGCACTGTAGCAGGCGGGATCTACGACTGAATTGTCAATCTTGACCTCAACGACCGGGTTATTTCCATTAAGATTCGGCACCATCGTGCAGGGAAGCTCGTCGGTGAAAGTGTAGCTGTACTTCTTGTACGTATTAATGTTGCTTGCAACAGTACCGGCAAGCTGATATTTAATCAGCTGCTCGGAGGCAGAGTCGGCAGCTTTGTTGGCAGCAGTGAAAACGGTTTTATTAACGTCCGTAACAAATTTATCGCCCTTGTCATCCATGACGGCCTTGGTCACTTTAGGGACGCTCTTCTTGGGCTCCGCATTTACATCGGCGCCGCCGACGATGGTGAAAATCGGTGAGGTGAACGCGTCGTCATTACCATTGGTCTTATTGGTACTCTTAGTCGAACCGGGCTGATCGGTCACAAAGAGCCAGTAACCAGCGGGCAGATCGTTGAATTTACCATCGGTAGAGGTTTTCCAGCCAGTGGTCGCGTTAGTTGCAGTCACTTTCTCCAGGGCTTTGGCGATCCTGTCGAGCGTCGTTCCCACGTTCAGATTGGTAGTCTGGTTGGTGCCAGCCTCATACTCAGCCTCGGTCTTAGTCTTAATCCACTTCGCCCAGGCGGCAGCATCATTGATGTTGTTCGGTTTAGAAGGGTCCGTCGTGTCCGAGTTAAATTCCCCGGTCACGGCATCCCTCACTTCATCCGATGCCCACTTAATATCGGACAGCGTCTTCTCATCGGTAGAATCCCAAACATTGGGGCTTGTCTGATCCTGCGTAACCGTAGCGGAGAAAATCTTGATGCCCTTAAAGGTCGTACCCGCGTAGTCGTCATCTTTGATCGTCACATTGCCAATCGTCGTAGCCACAGGCGTACCATCAGCAAACGCCATCGTGACCGGGGCCATGACGCCGCCGAAGCTCAACGCCGCTGTGAGGCCTGCGGTTACTGCCAGGCGTGCGATGTTCTTGCTCATGCTCATCTTCTTTTCCTCTGCTTTCTGCTTGAAGTCCATTTGATCTAAATCTGTCTGTCTGTGTCTTAGCATCTGCTTCGCTACGTCTCGCCCCGCTCTCTGTGGGGCTGCCAGCTACTCTTTATGGCTGCCACCTCCCCGCTTGACCAGGAGCGCGACCACGATGAGCGCGGCTCCGGCGACCGCTGCGGCGGCCGCGGCGTACATTGCCATATCGCCAGTCGAGGGCATAAAGCCTCCGGTGGTAATGCTAGGGGGTGTGCCGGTGGGCACGTTGATGAGCGACGCCTCCAGGCTGCCCGTCGACCCGTCCGCGCTGTCGGCGCGCAGGGGCGACTCGGCCGTGATGGTGAGCTTGGGCTTGGCGGCGGCCACCTGGTCGACGTCCAGGCCCTCGGCCTTGACCGTCACGGAGCGCGTGCCCTCAAAGGCGGTGTAGCCCTTGGGCGCCTTGAGCTCGCGGACCTCCAGCTTGCCCGAGTCCACGCCCGAGACGGTCACGCGGCCGTCCTCGCCCGTGGTGACGGTGGCCTTGCCCTCCGCATCCCACGTGCCGTCGGCCGCCAGCGTGCGGCCGCGGTCGTCGGCGATGCTCAGGACTGCCCCGGCAAGCGGCTTGTCGCCGTCGCTGCCGCGCTTGGTGAGTGCGAGATCCCAGGTGTAGGCGCACGCATCGTCGCTCGGCGTGCGGGTGAAGCCGGCGTCGCCGGACTGGTCGGCAAAGGGAGAGCGCGGGTAGCGCAGGTAGACCTCGTTGGGGTTGCCCTTCGCGATGCCGTGGTTGCATGCGCTGTTGAGCGGCGCATTGTACACGGCGACCACGCGGGCGCCCGCGGCGAAGGCGTCGGCCCCGCCGAGCGCGGCGATCAGGTCGCCGGTGCGCACGGTGAAGGTCTTGCCGTCGGCCGCTACCTTGGTGGCGCACTGGGCCGTGATATCGGTCCAGCCCTTCGCGGCTTCGACGCCGGCGCGGCCGTCCTTACCGGCCGAGACGGCGTCGAAGCCGCCGTCCGCGCCCGCCGCCACGTACACGCGCATGCTCGCGGCCACCTTAGAGGGGTCGAGTCCCGCGCTCATGGTGTCGACGAACCGCACCGTGTAGGTGTCGTAGGCGGTGAGCCCGGCCGGGACCGTGGCAGAGAGGCGCCAGTACAGGTCGTCGGCGACCGTGGCGTCGGCGGCCTTCTGCCATGCGGCGGTGCTGTCCTCCAGCACATGCTTTTGGACCTTGGGGGTCGCCGCCTTGGGCTTGACGGTGACGGCGCTGCCGCCCACCAGCGCCATAATCGGCGCGGTGCCGGCCTCGCCCTGGGCGATGGCGTCGTCGTCGGCGACGATGAGCCAGTAGCCACAGGGCAGCTTGGCCTCCGTACCCGCGTTAAGGGCCACGGACACGGCGCCAGAGTTCTGGAGGGAACGAGCGAGCCGTGCGCTCAGCGCGCTCGTAAGGCGGGAATCGGTGTTGAGCCACTCGGCAGCTTCCTGTGCGGTGGTCTGGGAATTGGGCATGCCGGCGCTGTGCAACACAGGCAGCGCGGCGTCGCGCACGGCATCGCTTGCCCAGACAAGGTCGGTGGCGATCTTGGCGTCGTTGTCGTCATCGACGACGTTGGCGTCAAAGATCTGGTAGGCGTCGTAGCAGCGCGCCACGGTGCCTGTCACCGTGATGGATCCGGTCGCGCTCGGCGCGGCCTGCGCGGATGCGGGGAACACAACCGTGCAGGTGCCGATCAAGAGGGCGAGCAGCGCAAACAAGATCGGGAAGGAGCAAACTTTCTTATTCACGACGCTCGCCTCCCTTCGCATTCGCCTTGCGACGAATGTGCATCCAGGCCGCAGCAGCGCAAAGCGCCGCCGCGCCGGCAAGGTACGTCAGAGTGACGCCCGACATACCAGAAAGGGGCAAAGATGTGGAGTAGGTGTTGGTGAAGGTGGGGGTAGTGTCGGGAAACTCGTGGTCCTTATTATCGGTGTCTTTCCACGTACCGCCGGGGTCAACGGTTCCCTTCCTGTAGGTCACCGCACAGTCGATTCCTCCTTGGGTGTTATCCTTTGCCACAACCTTGAACCTATAGACCGACTGATCAAACTTGTAATGCGGATAGGTCGAGCTTTCGTACTTCTCGCGCACATAGTACGTGAAGGTCTTGGAACCATTGTTAAGGTCCGTGAGCTTATATGTCTTCGACTTGAAATCGACCGTGCTCGTCGCATTACCGTTTTTTTCAGTTTTGACATTCGCAGGATCAGGATTAATTGTTACCGTTTCCGGTTTGGTGAAGTTCGGGTCGTCCTCGTTCGCGAGTTCGAATGTGAACGCCTTCATCTCGCCACCATCAACCTTCTTGGTCACCTGAGGCGTCCAAGAGCCCTTGGGTTTGTATGCATTAGTAAAGGTCTTGTCGGTGTTGCCATCGGTGATCTTAATGGAGACATCGCTACCGTTGTTCGGAGTAAACGTTTTCGCCTCATTATTTTTGAGATTAGTAACCCTTACATTCGTAACTAAATAGTAGATGTAATCAATATCCAGCACCGGCCGCTCTTCGGTTGTAGTTGTAAGCTCAATCTTGTAGATGGTCTGGTCGTAGTCCACGCCAGGGACGCGATCCGCAACGTTGCCGGGGTCCTCAACGAGGTAGTAGACGTTCGTTCCAGCGGAGTGGACCCTGCCCAAATCAAAGACAAAGTTACCTTCAGCGTCGTTCGTGGCCCCATCGTCATCGCCAACTATTGAACAGCCATTGAGCTGCAATTTGCCATCATCATTATTATTAAAGCTAGGGACACCACCGCTCTCGCCCGGCTCCAAGAGTTGGAACCTGAATTTTCCCGCATCATCCGCAGTAAGCGCGCGGCCTTCCAGTGCCTTAGTGCCGTTGAGCTTCATCTTGGGATACACGTTCACCTGCGTGGTGGAGCCAGCGATTACGTCGCCGTTGGTCATGACTCCGCCTCCGTGGATGTTGGAGCGGTTGCCCGTGATGAAGAGGGACGCAGCCGCAGTAGCAGCATCCTTATCATACTGAATCGGCTCAGATTTAAGGCCAATCATGTACTTAGCTTGGGCGCCCTCGTACTTGCCGATAGACGTTGGTGTTTTGTCGATCGTGCCCGACCAATTGGCAGCTCCACCACCAAGCATCTGTCCCGTTACGGCAGCGATATACGGCAGCGATTCAGCGTTAGCACTATCGCGAATAAGAAAAAGATCCTGGTGACCGGCTTTTTTAAAGTCTTCAGTTATTTCGCCGCCTTCGTGGTTAGGGCGCCAATCCGCGTCATCGTTCTTGTCGTGGGTGCCGCCCGATCGGTTATAACCACTACCGTCAGGTTTACCGTCATAATTACCGAAAATCGTGATGCCATTGGTATCGGTAATGGCAGTCTTACCAGTCGGGCAAGCGGCAAACCCGCCGCCAAAGCCACTGGCATGATTGTTGGTAATCAGCGCGTTATATATATTGAGGCTCGCCGGCTGAACGTTGTTGTCGCTGCTGCCCTGGACGAATACGCCACCGCCGCCCCAGTCGTTGGTGGTATTGGTCGTATTGTTAGTGATGTAGGCTTTCTTGCCGCTCACATTAAATTCGCCAACTGTAGGCGCAGCGATACGGATGCCGCCACCCTCTGAGTTTTGCGCCACATTGCTGGCGATGATTCCACCATAAAACGCAAACCCGGAAAGAGGTTTATTCCAAGCGCCAGCATAAACGCCGCCGCCAGCCTCGGCAGAGTAGTTGCCCGTGATGTAGCCGCCGCTAATAACCAGACCGCCTTTTTTCTGTCCCTGATTGTGGCTAAAGGCAGCAATGCCGCCACCACCGTGACAACCGTTACCTTTGTGTCCTTCATCGGTATAGAACTGATATTTGTTGTTAGTAATGTAACCATTCGTAATGGTCACCATAGAGTCCTCAGCACAAATTCCCGCGCCATAACCGACTTCATTATCATTTGTACCGTTACCGGAGATAATACCGCCAACCATGTTTACCGTAGAATTCAGGGCATAAACGCCGCCGCCACTGGGGGCATAGTTACCAGCGATTACGCCGTCAGAGATGTCAAGAGTTGAGTTCTCGACAGAAATACCCGCACCAGCGGCGCCCTCCGGACAATATCCGCCGCAGACATACCCGCCGTCCACGCTGATGGCCGAACTGCCCGCTGCGTACACCAAATTTTTGACACAGTTGTTTTTATCCTGCGTAATCATGCCGCTCTCAAGATTGAGGTGGCCACCGCTATTGATTACGATGAGCCTCAAGTCCTTTGAGCCTGAGCACGCCACGATGGCACCCTTGACATGAGCCTTATACGCCTTAAGAGTCTCGGTTGTACGGGTTCCGCTTGCGACCGATTCGGTTACGTAGTAGGTAAGGCCAGTCGGAATGCCATTGGAAGTATCGTATTCCATTAAAGCGAGATTGCCGCATTTATTTGTTTGAGAAGTCGTAGTCTCTGTCGCGGCAACTTGCTGACCGTCCTTGACAGTCAACGTTGCGCCGCCGGTTATGTTGAATAGGGGCTGGCTCTGACTTGTATACTTAATTTTGCAGCCATTTAAATCCAGCGTGATATTGCTGCCGTCCTTGTTAAGCGCGATTGTCTCGCCGGTCTCGACATCATTCATAAGCTTGAAGCTAGCAACACCGCTTGCATTTGCCAGTTTTTTCAAGTCGTCAGCTGTTCGTATTTCAGTGGATGCCGTTTTAGTCTGCCCGCCTTCCGCAGCCAGCATTACGGCATTGCCATCCGACAACTCGCCATCTTCGGCCTGCAGCTTACCTTCAGGCTGACCCTGCTCAACACCATTTGAAGGGTCGGCTTCGTCGCCCGCAGCATCGTCACTATTCTGGTTTTCGGTATCCCCGTTGTTGGTGTTGCCTACATCAGTAGACTCACTTGAGGAACCCCCCCCCATCACAGTTTCCTCGGTAGAAACCGTCTGGGCATCGTTGGCAATGGCCTGCGAGATCGGAGGCATGACGAGCGACAGTACCAGGCTCAAAACGGAGGCTCCGCACAAAACGCCTGCCAGCACACGGCGCGTCGCTTTATTACTCTGCTTAGATTTATCCGAATTCGCTTTCATCGATGTCTCCTCCCCAAGAGACCGCGATCTTGCTCTTTCACCATCAAACTTGGGCGCGCAACCTATAATTGCTCGCGCTCGATATGCATATTATTACTCTTTGTTTAAACAACTCAAGCCTAACAATGTCAGTTTTGCTTTACGTTGCCTTAACTTCTTGACAATTATTCAAACTATGCATTGTTTTTCGAGGGTTAAATTTCGGAAAGACGCTGGTAAACTCGTTAGCAAATCTAGATAAATGACACTTTATCATTGTTTGTACAACACTTTGTTTTAACCCGCTCAATCTGTGAACGGTCAAAATTGCGCCGTGAATGGCAGTATATCTACCTGGAAATATTAGTTATGAGCTAATTGGTCAATTACTGCACAACTAGCGTGTGCCGATATGTTCATACATCGACACTTGAATGGCATCGCATGTTACCGGCCGCAAATCTCCTCGCTACAAAAAAGCGTCCCAACAATCGACTGTTGGGACGCTTGGAAAACCACCACAAAGGCGCTCTGCCCTCTTTGTGGCTGCCCCCCGGCGCTACAGCAGATGTTCCTCGATAAAGATCGCGATGCCGTCCTCGTCGTTGCTCGCGGTTACAAAGTCCGCGGCGGTACGGGTGGCGTCGCTGCCGTTTGCCATAGCCACGCCCACGCCGGCGTCGGCCACCATGCAGGTGTCGTTGTCCGCATCGCCAAACACGCAGATGTCCTGGAGCTCCATATCGTTGAGCTCCGCCACGCGCCCAAGGCCGCGCGTCTTGGACACGCGCGGATCCATGAACTCGTAGAGCCGCTGCGTGGTCTGCAGGGCCGCCGCCTTAACAGTGTTATCTGCAAACGTCGACGCCCGTTCAATCACCCGCGGCATCACCTCGGGCGCCATGGTAAACATCACCTTGGGCTGCGGCTCGCGCAAGAACTCGGCAAAATCGACCACCTGGTAGGGCACGCCGTCGACGCGCGACAGGTGCTCGACGCACGCGTTGCTCTCGGGCACGTAGAACACGCCGTCTCGGGGGCAGACGGGTGTTGCCGGAAGGTCCGCCATGTGCTTGCAGATGCGCGCGATGGTCTCGCCCGGCAGCGGATAGCTCAGCTCGTTGATGTCGTGCGCGCGGTCGATGACCTCGGCGCCACCGCAGCCCACCAGCACGTCCACCAGGCCTTCGATGCCCCAGAGCTCGTACATGGCCTCGGTCGCGTGGGCGTCGCGCCCGGTGCACAGGCCAAAGAGCACGCCGCGCTCGCGCAGGGCGCGGATCGCCGCCACGGTGCGCGGGGACACCGTGTGCTGGCTCGTGAGCAGCGTACCGTCGATATCGCAGAACACGGCTTTGATGTGGCTGAAGGTGGTGTCCATGGGAGCCTTTCTGAGTTGTGCGGCGGTGCTGGATGAGGTCAGAAATGGTGTACATGGTATACCAAGGCGCAGGCGCGGCCTGTCAAAGCAAAAACCACCACAAAGGCGCCTGGCCCCTTTGTGGTGATCGCGGCGTCTACGGGCCAAACCATCACAACATTCGACGTTTTTCGGCAGAATCGCGATTTTTACCGAATGTTGTGATGGTTTCTTACTGCTTTACGGCACGTTCCAAGTGATTGCGTCCAAACAGCAGCAGTGCCGCGGGAACCGCCGTCACGACCATGCCTGCCCCCACGAGTGTCCGTTGTACGCCAAATGTTGCCGCCAGCCACGGGGCAATCGCCAGAGGGGCCACACCAGCGAACATATTGCCAAAGCCCATGACCGAATTGACGCGACCAAGCTGCTCGAGCGGAGCCGTCGTCTGCACAATGGTGTTGTGGAGCGGGTTGACGACACCCCAAGCTATACCCAGGGCGATCTGGCCGACAAGGGCCACGCCCACGTACGGTGTCCCCACATAGAGCAGACTTCCCAGGCCCACGGACATAAGCGCCACGAGCAGCGTTTTAAGGTTGACCAGGTGCGGCGGCAAGCGGAGCGCGAGCACGGCACCCAGCACCGCGCCGACACCGCAGGCAGACGAGAGCCAGCCCATCCACTCAACGCCAACGTGCAGAACATCGCGATAGAAAAACGACTCGAGCGGATCGAAGGCACCGTAGCCAAAGTTCGAAAGAAAAATGATGCAGAAAAGTAGCGCGAGGACGCTGTTGGTGAAGACCGTCTTGATGCTGGCTGCGAAGGTGGCGCGGGCGGGCGTGCTAGGGTTGGAGCTTCGTCCCGCACGCTCCCCTTCCTCTGTCGAATCGGTATCCGCATGCCCGACGATATGGCTGGTCTGCGGCCTAAAGCCCCAACCGACGACGAACGCCAGCACGGTAAAGAGCATCATAAGCACGAACACCGCGCGCGACGACGCAGCCGCCGCGACAAAGCCGCCCAGCGTGGGGCCAACGATGATACTCACGTTTGAAAACATGGCGATGGCGGAGTTGATGTCTTTGAGCTCGACAGGATCGTCGGTGAGGTAGGCCGGATAGGACGTGGCGATGGGCTGGGCGAATCCCATCGTAAAGCCCAGAAACACCGCGCCGAGCAGGACGACGCCGGTCGCGCTACCAAAGGCGATGATTGCCGCGCCAGTTGCAAGAGCGCCGATGATGCTCAGCAAGAAATGGCGGCGCGGACCCCAGGCGTCGAACGCCGCGCCGCCCGCAAAGGACCCCAGGATCACAAATACATTCATAAACAGGACGGCCAGCGATGTCGCCACGACTGAGGCATCGTCTGCATAGGTGAGCGTTCCGATGACGCCGATAAAGTAGCTGGTCTGAAAACCGGTGTAGATGAGGAAGCGCATTGCCACCAGGCGCTTGGCCTGCACGGACAGCGACGATTGAGGCTTTGAGAAAAGAGATGCGAGCATGGAGACTCCTTGTTTCATACGAATACGGGCGGTGGGCATTCGCCACCGTCTGTCAAATCAATCTATCCGCATGAAACGTTAAGGACACATCAAGCCCCTTTTCTCCGTTTTTCGCCCGTCATGAACTACTTGGTAGATTGTAAGGCATGTCCCACACATCTACCAAAGCAAAAACCACCACAAAGGCGCCTGGCCCCTTTGTGGTGGAAATGACGTTTGCCCAGATAAAACCTGCCAAAATAAACCTGTCCCTTTTTGGCAGGTTTTAGGCCAGGTGATCTTGGATAAGATCGCAGATGGCTCGGGCGTCGTTGATGTTGATGGCCCGGGTCGCAAAGCCGGCGTCGAAGGCCTGACGCGCCAGAGCCTCGTTGCAGGCGAGTGCCAGCGTGCGGCCGTCGACCAGGTCGAGTGAGCTCTTGCCGCGCAGACGGTCGACACCGGAGCGCGCGACCACGATGTTGTCGAAGCCCTCGGTCTTGTAGCCCTCAATGATCACCACGTCGACATCGTTGTAGCGCGACAGCAGCTCGCGCGCGGGCATCTCGTCCTCCTCGCGCGTGTCGGCGTACTCCGCCCAGCGCGTGGCGCAGATGAGGCCCACGTGCTTGGATCCGGCCTGGTGATGGCGCCACGTATCCTTAGCGGGCACGTCGATATCAAAGCCGTGATGACCATGATGCTTGAGCGAACCCACGCGCAGGCCGCGGCGGGTGAGCTCGGCGATAACCTTCTCGACGAGCGTGGTCTTGCCCGAGTTTTGGTAGCCGATAAACGCGATCGCGGGGACGGCCGGTGTCGGAGCTGCGGGTGCGACGGCGACGGGTGCGCTCGCGGGCGCGGCACCGTCAGCAGCCACGGACTCAACAGCAGCGGCCTGGCGCTCGGCGCGGTCCCATATGCCCGAGCGGCCGCCCTCCTTGTGCAGCAGGCGAACGTCGACGATCTCCATGCCGCGATCGACCGCCTTGCACATGTCATAGATGGTCAGGCACGCAGCACTCGCTCCAGTCAGAGCCTCCATCTCGATGCCAGTCTTACCCGTCACGCCCGCCGTGACCAGCACGTGAAAGCCAACCTGTCCGTCCGCGCGTGCCGGTGCCCAGCCCTCGGGCACGTCCTCGGCCGACGTCCCCACCGGAGCGATGGGCGCAATATCGCACTTACTCTTGGTAATGAGCAGCGGATGGCACATGGGGATGATGTCGCTCGTGCGTTTGATGGCCATGATGCCCGCCACGCGCGCGCAGGCAAGCACGTCGCCTTTTTTGGCGCGGTCCTGCAGCACCATGGCCTGTGTCTCGGGGTGCATGAGGATGGTGCCCTCGGCGATGGCGATGCGATGGGTCTCGACCTTGTCGGACACGTCGACCATGCGTACCTCGCCCTTGGCGTCCACGTGCGTCAGCTCGTCGCGACGGGCGTCACGGGCGGGCTCGGTGGCAGCGCTGGAAGTCGGCTGCGCGGACGCGTCGGCGTTGCCAGCATTCGCCGCAGCCGTGACTTTGTGGGCAGACATCGCGGCCCTGCGAGCGGCCTTGGTGGCATCGGCGTACCTGCTCTTGGCCATATGATCATCCTCCGATTTGGGACATAAATCGTTGCGTGCCCTCAATTATCGCGTGTTCCTGCGGTTTGTGGGCCACGGCATCGCGCCAAATCGAAAGTACCTGCATATCATCACCACGGCGCAGGGCATCGCGCACCGAATACTCGGCATCGCTGAACAGGCACGGACGCACGTTGCCATCGGCCGTCAGACGCAGACGGTTGCAATTCGCGCAAAAATGATTGGACATGGCGCTAATAAAGCCGACCGTTCCCGCCGCGCCCGGAAAGTGCCAATAGCGCGCAGGGCCCGCGCCGGCAGGAGCGTCGTTGATGTCGAGCGGCTCGAGCTCGCCCAGTCCCGCCGCGGTGGCCCCGGCATTGATGCGCGCCCGCAGCTCGTCGCTCGGCACGGTATCGCTCGCGTCCCACAGCTCGGGATTGAGCGTGGGCGCGTGAGGGTCCACGGCGCAATGCGAGCTCGTACGCTCGTCGCCGATGGGCATGTATTCGATAAAGCGCAGGTGGATGGGGCGGTCGAGCGTGAGCCGCGCGAGGGCCGCCACATCCTGGTTGAGCCGGCGCACAACAACGCAGTTGACCTTAACGGGCTCAAAGCCCCAAGCCAGCGCCGCGTCGATGCCGGCCATGGTCTGCTCGAGCCGACCCAGGCGCGTGATCTTTCCAAAGAGCGTAGGGTCGAGCGTGTCGAGCGAAATGTTGACGCGGTTAAGCCCGGCATCTTTGAGCTGCGGTGCCAGCTTGGGCAGCAGGGCGCCGTTGGTGGTGAGCGAGATGTCCTCGATCTGCGGAATCGCGCGGATGTCGCGAATGAGCGGAATGATACGGCGACTGACCAGCGGCTCGCCGCCCGTCAGGCGCACGCGGCGAATGCCCTCCCCCGCCACCAAGCGCACAAAGCGGGCGATTTCCTCGGCACTGAGCAGCTCGTCGTGCGCGCGGGGCGCCACGCCATCGGCCGGCATGCAGTAAATGCAGCGAAAATTGCACTTGTCGGTAACGGCAATGCGCAGGTAGTTGATATCGCGGCCAAAGCCGTCATGCTGCACGCGCCCGTCCACGCTGCCCTCCCCTCACGCAGGTCTTTATTCTTCAGGGAATATAGTACCGCACACGGGAATTGGGTCGACATGCGTACGACACAAGGGGCCTCTGCGAACAAGTCGACGTTCCGGGCCCCATCCTCGGCACCCAAACCGTCCCAACATTCGATGCTTTTTCCAATTTTGGCAAAAAACGTCGAATGTTGGGACGGTTTGTCCGCTCACAACACCCCGTAGAAGGACCAAGCGCCCCTAAAGACCGCCGTCCCAGTGCCGAATCACGAATTCTCGCAGGTCATTCTGCCGCTTTTGGAACGCTTCGCTTCGGTCGCACCTGAGGCCCATAGCGAGCGCAATGGCGTTCATCGCCCGGTGCAATTGCAGCTGATGGGCAAACTGAGTCCCGGTGAGGACAATCATCCTAAAGCCCAGCGCGCTCAGCACGGTCATACGCTCCGCGTCCGACGCGCTGCGCTGTTTATCAAGATGGTCCGAGCCGTTGTATTCAACCCCCGTTCCGCTCGCAGGTGCATATACGTCGATCTCGAAATACCCGGCCTTAGCAAGGTATTTGAACTCGCTGGGGACATCGACCCGATGGTTGAGCTCGATCTTGGCGTATCCCAGCCCGCCCTGAGAACGCTTTGCTACGACCATGATTGCGGTGGCCGTCTCCATGGGCGACCGCGCGCCATCGTGCACGCGCCTGAGCACGGCGGCCGCGCGTATAGCCCCCTGACGAGATCGGTTCTCATTGCAATAAGCAATCAAATCGGCAGCGGTATACCTCTGCCCCATCTCGACATAATCGTCCGTCGACAGATGATTCAAATGGTATCGAGCACAGATTTCGTAACCATATTCCAGCTGCTCGGGTTCGCTCATCCACGAACCCGCCTGGACAAAACACATGGCCTCATCAACCACCAGAAGGCCCTCTGCCACCTCGATAAGATGGCCTGGAGGTACCGGCGCTCCAAACACGTGGCACCTAAATCCAGCCGGCGTCGAGCGCTCAAAATCGAAGTTGACGAGCGTGTCGATATGATCGAGCTCTTCTCGTGGAATACCAAGCGAAACCAGATAGTCGGTAACGATCCCAACTGCCGCTGAAGCCCTCAGCCCCTTGACATCGAGTCCCAATTTGGGCAGGCTCGCAGCCGGCTCCGCCTCGCTAGCAAGCGAGTCCTCATCGTATAGGCTGCTTGCTCGCGAGAGCGGCTCGGACGGGCGCGCCACGTTGTGGTACAGCCAGGCAGTCTTATGGGACAGGACGATCGGCAGGTCCATGAGCCCTCCAATGGAGTCGGATAACCAACCTTATTCCCCTGCCCACGGGTCCGCACACCTTCGTGCGCAAGAAAGCGATTCTACCTGATCGAGTGGTAAAAAAACCATCACAACATTCGATGCTTTTCCCGATTTTGGCGAAAAACGTCAAATGTTGTGATGGTTTGAGGCGAGGTGAGAGGCGCTAAGCCTACACGGCGCATGCCCGTATTCAAATGGAAATGACCGCGCTCGGAGCGTAACTTTCTCGCCCCACTGCCGACACAAACCTTGACTCTACAATCGTTGTAGGGTTTTCACTACACTGGTAGTTAAACGAACCAAGCCAGAAAGCCCCGCCCATGGAACACGACCTCACACGCGGCAATGTCCTTAAGACCATCGCGGTCTTTGCCCTGCCTTATATGCTCTCGTACTTTTTGCAGATGCTCTACGGCATGGCCGACCTGTACATGATGGGACAGTTTAGCGGCGCCGCCGGCATCACCGCCGTGGGCAATGGCGCGCAGACGCTCTATATCATTACCGTGACGCTCGTGGGTCTGGCCATGGGAACGACGGTTATCGTCGGCCATGCCGTGGGCTCGCGCCGCTTCGATCGCGCCGAGACCGCCATCGGCAACACCATCACGCTCTTTATGGGCGTCTCGGTGGTGCTGGCCGCTGTCCTACTCGCGCTGTGCCCGCAGGTTGTGGCGCTCATTGGCACGCCAGCCGAGGCGGTCGAAGGCACCGCCGCCTACCTGCGCATCTGCTTTGTCGGCATTCCGTTTATCGCCGCATACAACATCCTCTCGGCCATCTTTCGCGGCCTGGGCGATTCGCGCTCGCCCATGTATGTGATCGGCGTGGCGTGCATCATTAACATCGCGCTCGACTTTTTGTTTATCGGCCACATGGGACTCGGCCCCGTGGGTGCGGCGCTCGGCACGGTAACCGCCCAGACGGCCAGCGTTGCCCTCGCGCTCGTGTGGCTCAAGAGCCGCCGCACGAACATCCACGTTAAGCGCAGCGACCTGCGCCCCCAGCCCGAGGTGCTCGGCAGCATCCTTAAGATCGGCGTGCCCGTGGCCGTGCAGGACGGCTGCATCCAGGTGGCGTTTATGTTCATCACCGTCATCGCCAACCACCGAGGGCTCGTCGACGCCGCCGCCGTGGGCCTGGTCGAGAAGATGATCAGCTTTTTGTTTATCGTGCCGAGCTCCATGGGCGCGACTGTCAGCGCGCTCACAGCGCAAAACGCCGGCGCGGGCAAGGGCGACCGCGCGCGTCAGGTGCTCAAGGATGCCATGACCATCTCGGTGGTGTACGGCTGCCTGATTACGGTGCTGATGTGGCTGGTGGCACCGGCGTTTATCGGCTTTTTTGCTAAGGACGCCGCGGTCGTTGCGGCCGGCACCGGCTATATGCGCAGCTACATTTTCGACGCGATCTTTGCCGGCATCCACATTTGCTTTAGTGGCTTTTTCGCTGCGTATGGCAAGAGCTACATCGGCTTTGCGCACAACGTGCTGGCGGTGGCGCTCATTCGCGTGCCGGGCGCGTGGCTGCTGTCGAACGCCTATTCCGATACGTTGTTTCCCATGGGTATCGCCTCGCCGTGCGGGTCCATTCTGTCGGCGGTCATCTGTGTTGTCGCGTTTACCATGCTCAACCGGCGCGGGGCTTTTGACAAGTTGGCAGCGTAGCGGGGCGACGCGAGATTGCCCTGATCGATGACATCATCAGCGACGACCCGGCAACCTACGTGACGCAGATCACGGTGCCGGTTGCCCCAGCAAAGTAAGAACCGCCCGGAAGGCATCGTGCTTCCGGGCGGTTCTTCTATTTGCCTATCAATGCCTTAAGCCTGGGGCACCTGACCAGTCGCCAGAATCTGCTCGAGTGCGTCCTCGTCCAGCACGGGCACGCCCAGCTGCTCGGCTTTGGTGAGCTTGGAGCCCGCTTTGGGGCCGGCGACCAGATAGCTCGTCTTCTTTGACACACTGCCCGAGACCTTGGCGCCGAGCACCTTGAGCGCCGCGCCCGCCTCGTCGCGCGTACGGTTGACGAGCGTGCCGGTGAGCACGAAGGTCAGACCCGCGAGTGGCTGTGCGTCAGCAAGCTCGCCCGCCACGCCAGCGTCGGCTGCGGCCTGCGCGTGCGCGGCATCCAAGTCGACCTCGAGCGACAGGCCCGCCTGGCGCAGACGTTCCAGCACGGCAAGGTTTTCGGGCACGGCCAGGAACTGCTTGACGCTCGCCGCAATCTTGGGACCAATGCCCTCGCACTCGGCGATGTCCTCTTCGCTCGCCAAGATGAGCTTGTCAATCGACAGGAATCGCTCGGCGATGACCTCGCCCACGCTCTTGCCCACATGGCGGATGCCCAGGGCAAACAGCACGCGACCGAGCGGCTGGCTCTTGGACTTGTTGAGCTCGGCGATGATTTTCTCGGCCGTCTTGAGGCCCACCGGAATGGGGTCGCCCTTCTTGACGCCCTTTTTGCTATTGGTGCTCGCGTACACGCGGCCCGTGTCCAGTCCGGCGATGTCGTCGACGGTGAGCTGGTAAAAGTCTGCGACATCGTGGATCAGGCCGGCGGCGATCATCTTGTCGACGATCTCGTCGCCCAGGCCGTCGACGTCCATGCAGCCGCGGCTCACCCAGTGAAGCAGGCGCTCCTTGAGCTGCGCGGGGCAGTCGATGGAGACGCAGCGGTAGGCAACCTCGCCATCCTCGTGGACCACGGGGCTGCCGCACACGGGGCAGACCTCGGGCATGTGCCAGTCGACCGAATCGGCCGGGCGCTTGTCGAGCACCGGGCCTACGACCTCCGGGATCACGTCACCCGCCTTGTGCACGATGATGGTATCGCCCTCGCGCACGTTTTTGCGACGGATCTCGTCGATGTTGTGCAGCGTTGCGCGCGCGATTGTGGAGCCGGCGACCGTCACCGGGTCGAACTCGGCGACCGGCGTGAGCACACCGGTGCGGCCCACCTGGATGCGAATCTCGCGCAGGATGGTCTGCTTTTCCTCGGGCGGGAACTTAAAGGCAATGGCCCAGCGCGGCGCGCGGGCGGTAAAGCCCAGGTCGAGCTGCTGTTGGAAGCTGTCCACCTTTACGACCACGCCGTCGATGTCGTAGTCCAAATCGCCGCGGTGCTCGAGCGCCTGGGCACAGAACTCGTGGACCTCGGCCGGCGTGGCGCAACGGGCAACGTTGGGGTTGACGCTAAAGCCGGCGCTACGCAGCCAATCGAGGAACTCACGCTGGCTGTGGACATGCAGCGGATCGGTATCGGCGATGGCATAGATAAAGGTGGCCAGGTCACGGCGCGCCGTGACCTTGGGGTCTTTTTGGCGCAGGCTGCCGGCGGCGGCGTTGCGCGGGTTGGCGAAGGGGTCGCGGCCCTCGGCATCGGCCTCGTCGTTCAGACGCACAAAGCTGCCCTTGGGCATATAGACCTCGCCGCGTACTTCGATGGTACGCTCGCGGTCGGCGCCCATGTGGGCGAGCGCCGGCTCGGACAGGTGCATGGGCACGTCCTTGATGGTGCGGACGTTGAGCGACACGTCCTCGCCCGTGGTGCCATCGCCGCGCGTGGCCGCGCGCACGAAGGTGCCGTTTTGGTAGGTAAGCGCCACGCCCAGGCCGTCGATCTTAAGCTCGCAGGTATAGGTAACGCTACCGGCGCCGAGCGCATCCTCGGTGCGCTGGAGCCACGCGTCGAGTTCGTCCAGATCCATGGCATCGTCCATGGAATACATGCGCGCCATGTGCGTGACCGGCGTAAACTGCTCGCTCACGTAGCCGCCCACGCGCTGGGTGTAGCTGTCGGGCGTCACCAAATCGGGGTAGGTCGCTTCGATTTCCTGCAGCTCAACGAGCATTTTGTCGAAGGCAGCGTCCGTGATCTCGGGCGCGTCGAGCATGTAGTAGCGATAGGCGTGGTAGTCGAGCTCGTGGCGCAGCTCGGCCGCGCGCGCTGCCGCCTGGGCACGGGCATCGGCCGGTGCGGCGGCATCCGCGCTCGCGGGCGTTTCGGTATCGATGTCCACGCCGTCACCAAACAGGCTCGATTGCTCCATAGCGGCACTCCTTCGCTCGATTTCAAACGGATACTAGAGTACCACCGGTCACGATGGGGCCGAATACCGGTCTCAAACCGCACCGAATCGGCAGCCGTCGGATCGGGGTGGACAGTTAGTTCAGATACGTATAAATGCTAGAGCTGGATCAGGCACGAACATCCCTGTTTCAACTAATTTGGGTTCCCTGAGACCATGTAAACGTCCCACTCTCCCTTCCAAACACCCATTCGAGCCCCATCCCAATTAAGAAATTGCTCAAAACGCATCCCAAGCTGCCCCAGATTTATACGTATCTGAACTAACTGTCCAGACCATTACGAACCAGACCTCTTGCCAGCCCCAAGTGATCCGTTTTCCTCCGTCCCCAACGAATCAATAGGAAAAGAGGGGGCTGTCCCGCGTTGACGGGACAGCCCCCTCTGGCATCGGCATGTGCGATACGGCTCGTTAGAAACCCTGGCCGTAGCCCTGGCCCTGGCCCTGCTGACCGAGCAACTCCTCCAGGTACTGGCGCAGCTGCTCATCGGTAATGCCGCCGTTACCGGTGTCGGTCGCGCTGTCGTCCTGCTGCTGGTTCTGCAGCTCCTCGTCGGAGCCCAGCTCGACGGTAACCTTCTTCTCTTCCTTGCCGCGCATGAGCGTGATCTCGACCTTCTCGCCCACCTCGTGGCTGCGCAGCGCGATGATCAGGCCATCGGCGCTCGTAATCTCGTCGTCATCCAGCTTGGTAATGACATCGCCCTCCTGGATGCCGGCCTTGGCGGCGGGACCGTCCTCAACGACGCTCGCCACATACGCGCCGCTATCGGTGCTCAGCTTGTTGGTGCGGGCATTGAGCGCGTTGACGCTCGAAAGTGTGGCGCCCAGGTACGGATGAACCGGCGTCTTGCCGTCGATAATCTGGTCAGCAATGTTCTTGGCATAGTTAACGGGAATGGCAAAGCCCACACCCGAGCTGGAGCCCGAGTAGCTCTCGATGAGCGAGTTGATGCCCACCAGCTCACCATTGTCGTTGACGAGCGCGCCACCGGAGTTGCCCGGGTTGATGGCGGCATCGGTCTGGATCATGTTGGCATAGATGGTGTTACCGTTGGTAGAGCTCATGGCCGTGGAGCGATACAACGCCGACACGATACCCGTGGAGACAGACTGCTCGTTGCCAAAGGGCGAGCCGATCGCCATGACCCACTCGCCCACGTTGAGCTTGGAAGAGTCGCCGATCTCGATCGGCGTGAGCTTGGAGGCGTCGGCGTCCTTGAGCTTGATGACGGCTAGGTCGCTCGAAGCATCGTTGCCCACGAACTCGGCCTCGTAGGTGGTGCCGTCGTCCATGGTTACCACGTACTGGTCATAGCCATCGACCACGTGGTTGTTGGTGAGGATATGGCCCTCGGTATCGAGCACAACGCCCGACCCGACGCTGCCCGAGCTATTGGAATCATCGGCAGACTGCGAAAGCGAGCCATTCTGGCTGCCGCTCGAAGTGGCAGTGATGGAAACAACGGAGGGCAGCGCCTTGGCAGAAACGGCCTCGGCCAGCGTGGTGTCCTCGGAATCAATCGTAATCTTTTGCGTCGATGAACCCGAAGCACCCGCCGTCACGGCATTCCTTCCGCTGCCAATGTTGAGCGTGCCACTCATAATGAGCGCAATGACCAGCAGGGCTCCGCAGGCACAGCCGGCGAGTGCCGTAATAAAGATCGGCAGCTTTTTGGTCTTAGTCTTGACCACCGTATGCTTGTTTACAACCTGTTGGCCGCTCAGCGGCTTGCCGGTCTGCGTGTCGTATGCCTGCACGTAGGGAATGTTTCCGTCGGCAGGCGTCGACTCCACCTGCACGCGCGGCTGCTGCTGAGTCTCGCCGGCATTGCCCGGATCCTGGGGGCGCTGGGAATCATACTCGCTCATAGCTGCGATCCTTTCGTCAAATAACCAAAGGCCCGCCAAACATGTGGCGGGCCATCATTGTTCACGTTGAGTTGTACCCCAATATGCGGGCGCAAGTGTATGAGAACGCAATCTTTTAGGAAGGCTTAAGTTCTGTTGCAGGCTCTAAAGGAACCCACACCTGCGTCAAAACCACCACAAAGGTGCCTGTCCCCTTTATGGTGGAAATCTAGTCCTTAAACAGATAGCCCACGCCGCGGACGGTAGTGATGTGCGCCGCGATCTGCGGGCCCACCTTGGAGCGGATGCGTCGAATGTGCACGTCGACGGTGCGCGTGCCGCCGCAGTACTCAAAGCCCCACACGCGGTGCAGCAGCACCTCGCGGCTGTAGGCACGGTTGGGATGCGTCGCCAAAAAGCTCAGCAGCGAGTACTCCATCAGCGTCAGGTCGATGGGCTCGTTATCGAGTGTCACCTGGTAGGTAGCCAGGTTAATCTCGAGGTTATCGATATTGAGCACATCGTCGGCGGTGACGGCCTCCTCCTCGCCCATCAGGCGCTGCGCACGAGCCTTAAGCTCGTTGGGCGTCGCCGTGGGGCATACAAAGTCGGCATGCGCGTGGTTCGGCAGACGCAGGGTGCCGAGCGCCTCGTCGTCGACGATCACCAGCATGGGAACGCCACCGCGGTCGTCGAGCCACTTGGCAATCTGATCGATGCGGTCGCTGCGGATGCCATCGGAATCGAGGATCAGCAGGTCAAAGTCGTGCGCCGCAGTCGGCGAATCGGGGGTTGCCAAGCTCACCTCGACACCCAGGGTGGTCGTCAAGCTGCGGGCAAACTCGTGGAAGCGCGTCGTGCGCGCCATGAACAGGGCACTCTTTTCGGACATATCGGCCTCCAAAGAAATGAGCTCAATCGTACTGGAACAAGCCAGCGCGATTAGGAGTTCGCCAGGTAGTGCTTGATCTCCCACTCGGTGATCGTAGACTCAAACTTATGCCACTCGTCGCGCTTCTTTTTGAGGAAGAAGCTGTGGATGTGCTCACCGAGGGCATCCTTCATAAACTGCGAGTCCTCAAACACGTCGAGCGCCTCTTTGAGCGAGCGCGGCAGCGGCGTGTAGCCGGCCTCGACCATCTGACGGTCGGTAAGCTTGAGCGTCTCGGCCGTGGCCTCGGGCGGGAGCTCCAGCTTGCGCTCGATGCCGTCCAGACCAGCCGCCAGCGTGACGGCGTTGACCAGGTACGGGTTGGCCATGGGGTCGGGGCTGCGAAGCTCAATGCGCGTGGACAGCTGCTTGCCGGGCTTGTAGACCGGGATGCGGACCATGCTCGCGCGGTTGCGCAGGCCCCACGTGGCGTACTGCGGCACGGAATCGCCTCCCGTAGTGATGCGCTTGTACGAGTTGACCGTGGGGTTGGTGATGGCGCTGATCTCGCGCGCGTGTGCCAGAATGCCAGCCATGTAGTGCTTGGCGATATCGGAGAGGTGGTACTTCTCGTCGTCCTCGCCCCAAAAGACGTTGTTGCCGTCGTGGTCGAACAGCGACTGATGCAAAAACATGGCGCTGCCGTCCTCGCCCGCCAACGGCTTGGGCATAAAGGAGGCGTGGCAACCGCTCTCGTAGGCCTGCTGCTTAATGATGAGCTTGGCCGTGGTGATGGCGTCGGACATGCTCAGGGCCTCGGCGTGGCGCAGGCTCATGCCGTGCTGTGAGCGACCGGCGGCGTGGAAGGTGTACTCCACGGGCACGGACATCTTCTCGAGCGTAAGGACCGTGTTGCGGCGCAGGTCGCGAGCGGCATCGCTCACCGAAAGATCGAAGTAGCCCACGTTGTCGAGCGGCTCGGGGGTGTGCTCGTCGGGGAAGTAGTAGTACTCCAGCTCGGCGCCCACGTTGAGCAGATAGCCAGCCTTCTCGGCCTTGCGGAACATGCGGCGCAGGGCATCGCGCGGGTCGCCGGCAAACGGCTTGCGATCGGGAGTGCACACGTCGCAGAACACGCGGGCGACGCCGTTATGGCTCGGGCGCCACGGCAGAATCTGGAAGGTCGAAGCATCGGGAAACGCCAGCATGTCGGCTTCCTCGGGCGTGGCAAAGCCCTCGATGGCGGAGCCGTCAAAGCCAATACCCTCCTCAAAAGCGACCTCGAGGTCCTCGGGGCTAATGGCAAAGTTCTTGAGGCGGCCGAGAATGTCGACAAACCACAGACGCACAAAGCGGATGTCACGCTGCTCTACGGAGCGGAGTACGTAATCAATGTTCTGCTGGTTCATGTCGCTCCCCTTTCTTTCGGGCGGGTTTCGACTGGTCTATATCGCAGATACTATCGCAGAAAAATGTTTCCGCAGGGTTAAAGCGTATCAAGCGCTCAAAAAACGTGCGCGAACAGGCAGTTGCGAACGAGCGGCTAGCGCGAGGTCGATGCGCGGTGTTCGATGTGACCGGGAACCTCGATGCGTTTGGGGGCGAGCTTTGCGGCCTCGCCCACGGTGGTGGTAACAACATCGATGCGCTCGGAGAGGCGCTCGACCACGCGCTCGGCAATGGTGAGGGTGTCTTGCGCAGCCGTGGTCACACCGCCAAAGAGCACGTGGTTCCAGGGGTAGTCGTCAAACGTCGCGATCTTGAGCCCAGCCGGCAACGAGGGTCCCAACTGTGCCAGCGCCTCGGTCAGACGCAGAAAGACCAGGCCGTTGACGGCAATGAGGCCGAGCTTTTTGCCGGCATAGTCGCGGATGGTCTCGTCCAAGCGACCGACACCCGTGGTGCCACCGTCGGCCAGGGTAACGACCTCGCCAGCAAGACCGCGGCGCGAAAGCTCGTCGGCAAAGGCCTCGGCGCGCTCGCGACGCACGGGGCTGTCATCGCTTGCCTCAGTGAGCAGACACAGGCGCTCGCTGTCAGCAGCGGCCAAGGCGTCTACCAGGCCGGCAACTAGCTCACGGTTGTTAGATGTCACCAGATCGACACCTCCGTCGGCAACGTCGCGGTCGAGCAGCACAACGGGCAGGCGCCCCGCGGCTGCGGCGATCGCCTTGTCGTTGCCACCACAGGTGTTGACGACCAGGCCGTCCACGCCGGCATCGATAAGTCTGGTGAGCGACTCTGCTTCCTTAGTGGGGTCGTTGCCGCTAATGGCCGTCATGAGCGAGCAGCCGCGCGCGGCGGCGCTGGCGGAAAGCCCTTCGAGCATGGCGCTCGAGAATGGGTTGGCGATGTCGGCCAGAATCACGCCGATGAGGTTGGTACGCGAGCTGCGCAGATTGCGCGCGGCGGCACGTGGGCGATAGCCGGTGCGCTCGATGACCTCGGCAATGCGGGCACGGGTCTCCTCGGTCATTTGCCCGGGACGGTTGTTGAGATAGCGCGAGACCGTGGCCGGGCTCACGCCCGCCTCGACGGCAATGTCCTTGATTCTCATCTGCGCCATAGCGCACCCCGTTTCCCATTTGTCGGCAGTCTGAGCAATTTTAGGCATTTTTAAAAAATCTCGGTTGCAAAACGCTGTAGGTGAGCAGCGTCGTTTTTGCGTCTCGAGCAGATGCGGTGATGGGCTAGATAGACGAGTCTTTGGACAGCTCAAAATAGTCAGGATGCAAGGCGATAACCGGGCCCTGCTCCTCGGGCATCAGGTGCAAGTGCGTCTGCGCCAGATAGCTCGCCGTGTCGGTATCGCCTCTCTTAATGGCCTCGAGAATCCGGCGATGCTGCCGACGAATCGGCTCCCAATCCAGATCCTGCGACACCATACGCAACCAGTTGTATCGCTCAAAATGCGTATTGACGCTCTTCATCCAATCCCACAGCATATGGCGGCCGGCAATCTCAAAGCACGTCTCATGGAACAGGTTGTCCAGATCGAAAAAGCGACGCGTTTCGCGATGGTCGAGCGACTCGGACTCGGCAAGAATCTGCTCGAGCCGATGTTTTTGCTCGGGCGTGGCGGCCGAACAGCATTTAATAAGCACGCTTCTTTCGAGTTTCTCGCGCAAGAAACAGGCGTTCTCGGCGCGCTCCATGCTGATCTTAGAGACGTAGGTGCCGCTTTTTGGACGCGTTTCCACCAGCTCCTGCTCACGCAGGCGCACAAAGGACTCGCGAATGGGCGTGCGCCCGATTCCCGTCTCCTTTTCCAGACCAATCGCCGAAAGGCGCGTGCCGGGCTTGAGCTCGGCATAGATGATCTTGGAGCGCAATGCGTTGTATGCCTGGTCTTGCAGGCTCTGATAATGCTGGTGCTGTTCCATAAAGCCCTCGGATGAAGCCCACGGTGTGTCGAATGTCACCACGTAATACTATCTCATCCCCCGCCCCCTCATAAGTTGCGGTGGAATAGTTCCTGCTCAAAGCCTTCAGCAGCAAAAACAGGAACTATTCCACCGCAACTTCCAACAGTCTTTTTGGGACGGGGCTTTTTGGCCACCCCGGGCCGCAGGTCGGCCCCTTGCCGCAAAAGCGGCCCATCTACTACGTTAACGCGGAGAGCCCAGACCATGCTGAAAAGTGCGAAAACAAAACCGCTGGTAGAGAGCTTGTCGATTTTCGAAAAAGCCGACTATGGTTGACCCCTGCGGCTTAAACGTAGTAGATAGGCCCTTTTCGTGGCGCAGCACTACTGCACCCCAAATTGGCACCCCGAGCCCTCGTGAGTTGCCAACAAGCTGTTCGCCCAGCGCTTTATCCGCGCGGCATTTGGAAAATAGCACCACCGCAAAACCCGCGAGTAGCGCTTACTTTGCTATATCTCACTATACTTTGCTATATCTTGCTATACTTTGCTATATCTTGCTATACCTTGAGCAAAGGTGGCTCACATGCAAACAAACCCTTTTAAGCCCACAGCAGGTAAAACACCTCCCACGATTATCGGCCGCGAAGATGTGCTCGAAGAATTCAATGAGGGCCTCGTCAACGGGCCTGGTGCCCCGGGGCGCCTAATGCGCATAGCCGGCGTCCGTGGAACGGGCAAGACGGTCCTCCTTGACGAGTGCTCACGTTTGGCGCAAAGCCGTGGCTGGACGGTCATAAAAGAGGTCGCAACCGAGGGACTTTGCCAGCGCATTCTCGAACAGCTGCAGCCCAAATTCCAGGCCAAACACGCCAGATTTGAGCCCACCGTAGCTGGCATATCCATCGGCAGCATAGATATTGAGCGAATCGGCCCATCGCTACGCGACGCCATGAGACAGACAATATCCAAGAATGGAAATGGCCTGCTCATCACTCTCGACGAGGTTCAAGACGCAGAGCTCGATGAGGTCCGAACGCTCTCCATTGCGATTCAGCAGGTTATCGGCGAAGACCTTGATATCGCCTTTGTTTTTGCTGGGCTTCCTTCGATGATTGAAAGCATCATCAACGGAAAGACACTTACGTTTTTGCGCCGTGCCCTCCCCTTTGATCTGAAGGCTGTGGCAGTAACCGAAGTGTCGTACTCCCTCGAGGAAACCATTGAAGCGTCTGGCATGGAGTTGCAGCCAGGTATTGCCGGCCAACTTGCCGAGGCAACGCAAGGCTATCCTTTCATGATCCAACTCGTTGGATACTATGCATGGCAGTTGGCAAGACGCGCACATACAGCGATTATTGGAGAAGAAGAAGCCGAGCGTGGCATTGCAACGGCACGCGAACGCTTCTGCGCCATGGTGATTGAGCCCGCGCTGCAGCGCATTCCGCCCACGTGCATCGCTTATCTGCTGAGCATGGCGTCTTTGGGGCAGACGAGCTCGACCAGCATGGTTGCCGAGGCCCTAAACAAAACGCCTCAACAGGTGAGCTCCGTCCGCAGCCGCCTGTTAAGAGAATCGATTATCGAGGCTCCTTCGTACGGCAAGGTCTCATTTGCCATCCCCTACATGCGCGACTACCTCTACGAGCATAAAGCCGAACTGGAAGTTGAACTGTAGAAACGGCAACTGCCCTGCAAGACGAAAACCGTTTTCGTACGGATTTAAAGCAGACGTAAACGGTTTTCGTCTGTTTTACGTTCGGAAATAAGACGCAAATTGCACTTTCGTATGGTTTTACGCCAAACGCAACACGCTTTCGTCCGGCTATGCGTCCCCAATCCAGACGAAAAAGGCCCCGAGCTCGTGTGAGCTCGGGGTTCTTTGTGCCGCACATCTATGAGAGGGAATCGATGCGCATGGGCGCTACTCCATGTAGCCGCCCTGGGATGGCGGCAACCTCGTCGTTACCCGCCTGATGGGCGTGCTCAAGGCATCCGTCCCCCTCTTTATCGACGTGACTGGCAAAAAGCTCGTCGAGGAAACTATCCGCACGCACCGCGATGTGGCCGACGCCATCGCCTCGCGCAATCCCACCGCCGCGCACGACGCGATGTATCTGCACCTGGTGTATAACCGCAACATGATTGCGGAGGGAGCAGAAACAAAAGGCATTTAGGTCCCGACAATAATCTTTCTTTGGCAAAACGCAGGCGGCGGCTGCCCAACACACAGGGCAGCCGCCGCTTTTTGCAATCGATTGGTGCAAAGGGGTTGACTAGAGTTCGCAGGCAACCTTGTAGCCATCGCCGATGGCATCGCGGATGTTGCCGCACTTGTTGGCATCGCCCAGCACGTGGGTGGCAACACCGGCAGCGGCAAGGTCGTCGGCCAACTTGGTATTGGGACGATAGCCCATGGCGAGCACCAGCGTATCGGCATCGGCGATGGTGTGGGCCTCGCCATCCTTCTCGTAGCTGATGGCATCCTCGGTGATCTCGGTCACCTTGGCCTCGGTTAGCACATGGACGCCCTTGGAGAGCATGCGCGTGATGAGCACCGCGCGACCGGCACCACCCTCGTTGGCGGCGAGCGTCTTGGTCATCTCGATAACGGTGATGTCGCGGTTTGCCGGCGACAGATCGTTGACCAACGGGGCCAGGTAATCGGCCGTCTCGCAACCGACGGTGCCGCCGCCCACGATGACAATCTTCTTGCCCGGGAAAGCCTTGCCACCCAGCAGGTCGTCAGCCGTCATGACCTGCTTAAATCCCTGCATAAAGGCCGGGGCGATGGGTTCGGCGCCATAAGCCAGGACAACCTCGTAGCCCGCGTAGTCGCGCTGGATGTCCTCGGCCGAAAGCTCGGTACCGAAGACGCACGTGACGCCGGCCTCGGCCAGGCGACGGTACTGATACTTGATCACGCGCGTGAGCTCCTGCTTTGCCGGCGGAACGGCCGCAATGCGCATCTCGCCGCCCGGCTCGTCCTGCTTATCCACGAGCACCACGTTATGGCCGCGCTTGGCGGCAATATAGGCTGCCTCCATGCCCGCGGGACCGGCACCCACAACGAGCACGTTCTTTGCCTCGGCGGCAGGCTCGTAGCCGGCCTCGTCGCGCTCCACGTCCGGGTTGACGGTGCAGGAGATGCGCTTGCCAAACATAATGCCGTTCAGGCAGCGCAGGCAGCCGATGCAGGGGCGGATGTCGTCGGCGTTGCCGGCAGCGGCCTTGTTGCAGAACTCGGCATCGCACAGATTGGCGCGACCCATCATGCAGATGTCGGCAGCGCCGTCCTCGATCAGCTCTTCGGCAATCCATGCCTCGTTAATGCGGCCGACGGTGGCGACGGGAATGTTCACGTGCTTCTTAATCTCACGCGAGCAAGCGGCGTGCGAGGCCTGCTGCGTGCCGGCGGCGGGAATCGCAGAGCCGCGCTTGATGGTGGTGCCGCCCGACACATGAATCATGTCGACGCCGGCCTTCTCCAGGCGACGCGAGACGTAGATCATGTCGTTGAGGGTCAGGCCGCCATCGGTGTACTCGTCGCCCGAGATACGGACATCGATGATAAAGTCCTTGCCGCAGCGCTCGCGAATCTCGGCGATGACCTCGAGCAGGAAGCGCATGCGGGCGTCGAGCGAGCCGCCGTACTCGTCGGTGCGCTTGTTATAGAGCGGGGTCAAAAAGCCGCCGAGCATGCCGTGGGCGTGTGCCGCATGGACCTCGACGCCGTCGACACCGGCCTTCTGCATGCGCACAGCAGCGTCACCAAACTGATGCGTGAGCTCGTGGATCTCATCGACCGTGATGGGGCGCGGCGCCTCGCGGGCATAGGACGGGCCCACAAAGGACGGAGCGATCAGGCGCGGCGTGCCCGGAATGTTAAAGGCCATGTAGGCGGGGTGGAAGAGCTGCGGCATGATCTTGCAGCCATACTCGTGGACGGCCGCGGCGAGCTTTTCCCAGCCAGGGATAAACGTGTCATCGTAACAGCACATGTCACCCGGCAGATAGGTATAGGTGGGCTCGACCGTCACGACCTCGGTGATGATCAGGCCTACGCCGCCCTTGGCACGGGCACGGTAATGATCGACCAAGTCGTCGGTCACATAGCCATGATCGGCCAGGTTGGTGGACACCGGCGGCATAAAGACGCGGTTCTTGACCTCGGTCGTACCGACCTTGATCGGACTAAAGAGCATCGGGTAGGCGGAGGACTCCATGCAGGCTTCCTTTCGTTTGAGCCGCTCGGCGGCAGTTGCTAACGTACCTATCGTATCAGCAACTGCCGTATCCGAAGTCAAACATGCCCAAACGCCGATCGGCTAATGAATACCGCGACCCAAGTCTTCGGCAATTTTGTCCACACCCTTAAGCGCGGCGCAGTTTTTTTTGTTGGAACAATGTCCCGTGCAAACGCCACCTTGAGCGCAGTCGGCGCAGGTGCCCTTGCGATAAATGCGCACGCACACGGCGACAAACGCAATGGCGATAACGGCCAGCACAACAATATCGATAGGTGCCATAGCAAGCCTCCTCTAGTTAACCACCACTTACTTTACCCCATTCTCCACCTGCCAAAAAGGGACAGGTATATTTTGGTCGGTTTTATCTGCGGAAACGCCACATCTCCCTCACCAAAAAGCCCGAGTGTCGCTGGGACACCCGGGCTCGTGGAAAGGGGCTGATCCTTATTCGGACTTAAGCGGAAACTGCAGCGGAAGCGGTGTTGGTCTCGTCCTCGTCGGTCCAAGCGTGCTTGGGCATGGGACGGAAGATCTGGAAGAGCATCGCAACCAGCAGTACGATGGCTACAACCGTCCAAATACCAAACTGGCCAAGGACAAGCAGGTTGTAGAACTGGTTGATGAACAGGCCGATCACCCAGGCAAAGGCGCACTCGTAGCCGATGGCAATCGCGGTCCACTTGCCGGAGTCCATCTGGTTGCGGATAGTTCCCATGGCGGCAAAGCACGGGGCGCACAGCAGGTTGAAGGCACCAAAGGCAACGCAAGCGCCCATAGTCGGGAACATGCCGGCAAACGCGGTCCACAGGCTCGGGTCGGTCTCGGCGGCGTCGGCAACCGACAGCAGCGAGCCGGCGGTGGCGACGACGTTCTCCTTGGCGACAAGGCCAGAGACAGTCAGCGCAGTTGCCTGCCAGGTGCTAAAGCCGAGCGGGGCGAAGATCCAGGCGACCAGGTTGCCCAGCATGGCAAGCACGGAGTAGTCCATGAACTCCTCGGGGATGCCGTCCATCGCGGGCAGGAAGCCAAAGGAACCGTTATAGCTACCAAAGTTGGAGAGGAACCAAACCACAACGGTGGACGCGAAGATGACCGTGCCGGCCTTTTTGATAAAGGCCCAGCAGCGCTCCCACACGTGCAGCGCCCAAGAGCGGATCGCCGGGAAGTGGTAGGCAGGAAGCTCCATAACGAACGGCGTCGGGCGACCGGCAAAGAGCTTGGTCTTCTTGAGCATGAGGCCCGAGGCGATGACGGCAAAGACGCCCAGGAAGTAGAAGAGCGGGCTAATCCACGCGGCGGTGGTAGAAGAATCGCCGATGATGGAACCCATGAGCAGAGCGATGATCGGCAGCTTGGCGCCACAGGGAATAAACGTGGTGGTCATGACCGTCATGCGACGGTCCTTCTCGTTCTCGATGGTCTTGGTGGCCATGACGCCGGGGACGCCGCAGCCCGAGGACACGAGCATGGGGATAAAGGACTTACCGGACAGGCCAAACCGGCGGAACACGCGGTCCATGATGAAGGCGACACGGGCCATGTAGCCGCAGTCCTCCAGGAAGGACAGCATCACAAAGAGCAGGAACATCTGCGGAACGAAGCCGAAGATGGCGCCTAAGCCGCCGACGATACCGTCGCAGACCAGCGAATCAACCAGGCCACCGTCCTCGGTACCGCCCGCCACGAGGGCGTCGTGCACCACGGTGGTAATACCCGGGACATAGGGGCCGTACTGCGCCGGGTCGACCGAGTCGGCGTTGTCGCCCGCAGCCTCGACGGCCGCGTCGTAAGCGTCGCGGCCCTGACCGAGCACGTACCAACCGTCGGTACCGAAGAGCTGGTCGTTGGTGAAGTCGGTCACCGTGCCGCCCAGGGTGGAAACGGCGATGTAGTACACGCAGAACATGATGACCACAAAGATCGGCAGGCCCAGGATGCGGTTGGTAACCACACGGTCGATCTTCTCGGAAGTGCTCATCTTGGCAGGAGCCTTGGTGAGGCACTCGTCGATGATGTGGGCAATCACGCCGTAGCGCTCGCCGGTAATGATGGACTCAGCGTCGTCGTCGCAATCCTGCTCGCACTGGGCGACCAGCTGCTCGACGCGAGCGGCCTTCTCCTTGGTGAGGTTGATGAGCTTGCAGGCGTCCGCGTCGCGCTCGAACAGCTTGACGGCGTAGTAGCGACGCTTGTTGGCGGGAACGCTCGCCGGCAGGTTGTTCTCGATGTGGTCCAGAACGTCCTCGATGGAGGAATCGAACTTGTGCTCCGGCACCTGGCCCTTGGAAGCGGCAGACTTCTTGACCTGCTCGAAAAGCTCCTTGATGCCCTTGTTCTTAAGAGCCGAGATCATCATGACCGGGCAGCCGAGCTTCTTGGAGAGCTTGTCCGTGTCGATCTTGTCACCGTTCTTCTCGACCAAGTCGGCCATGTTGAGGGCGACGACCACGGGCAGGCCGGTCTCGATAACCTGAAGCGCCAGGTACAGGTTACGCTCGAGGTTGGTGGCATCGACCACCTGGACGACAACATCGGGCTCGCCGCTCATGAGGTAATCGCGCGAGCATTGCTCCTCGGGGCTGTAGGGGGAAAGCGAGTAGATGCCAGGGAGGTCCGTAATGGTAACGTTCTTGTCGCTTAGGAGCTTGGCCTCCTTTTTCTCAACCGTGACGCCGGGCCAGTTGCCAACGTAGCCGTTGGCGCCGGTGATCAGGTTGAAAAGCGTGGTCTTGCCGCAGTTGGGGTTACCCGCCAGCGCGACATGGATCTGAGAATCCGCCATTCAATCCTTCTTCCTTGTGTGCCTGCGCTGCTTTCTCCGCGCGGGCTGGATAATGTGCTTCAACGTTGCAAGTTTAAGTTAGAAAATCCTAACTTTATCTGCAGAAATATTCGCCGTCGGCCCTTACTGGACCTCGACGACGGCAGCCTCCTCCTTGCGGATGGAAAGCTCGTAGCCGCGCACGTTGATCTCGACCGGATCACCGAGCGGTGCAACCTTTACGACCTTGAACGAAGTGCCCTTGATGAGCCCCAGGTCCATGAGGTGGCGGCGCAGCGCGCCCTCACCGTGAAGCTTGACGATGGTAGAGCTCTCGCCCACCTTAACGTCACCCAACGTCTTCATTTACTTGTCCCCCTTTCAGTTTTTACAGAATGCTGCGGACTAACCGACGGTCATGATATGCATGGCGACCTTGGAATCGATGCCAAAGCGTGCGCCCAGCACCGTGACGATGATGTTGGCGCCACTCGAGCTCACCACGTGGATCTCGCTGCCCTCGACAAAGCCGAGGTCCTTGAGGTGGTGCTTCATGTCCTCATTGCCCTTTACACGAGACACGCGCACGGTTTCGCCCGCCTTTACCATCGAAAGCGGCATAGCCGGCATCTGCGGTCCGCAAGACATGAGTGAGCTCCTAACATCGGTTCGTCCTCAACATCGACATGGCAAAAGTTAGCCACGTCTATGTTCGCTTTAGTAAACTAGCACGTGGTTAACTTTTTTGGAAGGGTCCCCATTCAGTTTTCGAAAAAGTTTCCTATACGAAACAAAAGAGGCACCGCAAAGAGCGCCTCCCAGAGATGTGACAAAGGGACTGTCCCTTTGTCACATTGTTGCGTTTAGAGCGAGAGGTTTCTGATCGACGTGACACACGAAGCCTCGTCTACGCCCGAAACGCGAAAGACGATGTCCTCGCCACATTCGCCGTAAAGCGCCATGAGGCCCATCACGTCACGGCCGTCGGTGTGGCGGTCGCCAATGCTGACCGACACGTCGCTACGATGCTTGGCAATGATGTCATAGAGCAGCGCAACCGGGCGGGCGTGTAGTCCCAACGGATCTTTAATCGTCTTTGTAAACTCGACCATGTCCCCTCCCACGACATCACACATTCGGCCGGCAAACCCAGCCACGTGGTAGTTATTGTAGCGTTAGATGCTTATCGAGGGCCCCTCCGGATACCCCGTGGTCAAAAAGTGGCAAATATGAGTACTGTTACAAATTTAGTAGCAGCAAAATCGAGAGCAAATTGCCTAGCTTGAGCGATTCGAAGAGGTTGAAAGCCGTCAAACGCCCTTTAAAGGGAGTTAGATAAATCGATTTTGAGCCCATTTTCGCTCAGAGCAGGCCGAAAAATATGGCACTTCTTTTGCAACAGTACTCATATTTGGCATTTTTTGACCACGGGGGCCAAGACCATGCCCCAAAACACAAAAGGAGGGGCCTCGTAAGGCCCCTCCTTAGGAAAGGGAATCGATTTATTCCACAGCCGTAGATTAATCCTAGCCGCTACTCCATCATATCGAGGACGGAAGGGCGAAGCTCGTTCTCGGCGGCCTCGGGATCGGTCTCGCGCAGGCGGTTGATGTAGCGGTTGTACCACATCACGGCAAGGCCCAAGAAGACAACCACGCCGCCAACGTTGTAGACCAGCGTCAGCCACAGCGGCTGATCGAGCGGAATGGTGCCGCAGATAAGCACGAAGCAGAAGACCACAAGCAGGAATGCGGCAACGACCAGGCCAAAGCTGCGCGAACCCATGCGGAAGCCACGGGGAGCGGCATCAAAGTTCTTGCGCAGCATAAAGTAGGCAAGCAAAATCAGCAGCGGTGGGAGCAGAGCGGTGGCAGCAGTCATGTTGGTGACGATCATGAGCAGGTCGTCGAGGTTACCGGAGCCCAGGGCCGGAATGATCAGGATGGGGACGACGATGGCGAACTACAGCCAAGCAGCGCGGGCAGGAATGCCATGCTCGTTGAGCTCGACGATCTTGCTACCAAAGACGCCCTTGGGGATCTCGGTGAAGAAGACCTTGATGGGAGCGGAGGTCCACATCATGAGGGAGCCCAGCGTGGCGGCGAGAAGGATTAAGCCGATGGCGCGCGTAGACACTTCCATGGGAATGCCAAAGTGGGCAAAGACAGCACCGAATACGTCGAAGATACCGGTGGAGATGGCAACGCCACCCTCGGGGATGAACAGGTTAACCAGCAGCGAAGCGCCTGCATACAGAAGGCCGATGGTCAGGCCGGCGATAACGACGGTGCGCACGAAGGCCTTGACGCCACCCTTAAGGTCGTTAAGGAACACGCCGACAGACTCAGCGCCGCCAACGCCCTGGATGATCCAGGCAAGCGTACCGAAGAAGCCCCACGCAGTTGCGAAGTTGCTCATGTCGGGAGCCATGTTAGCGGGAGTAGGAGCCGTAGCGAACTCAACGCCGCCAAAGGCAGCAGCCAGGGACAGCAGGATGAACACGGCGGTCAGGCCGAGAGCCGCGGTCGAACCGAAGGAGGAAATGGAGCCGATCCACTTAGCGCCCTTGGTCGAAACCCACGTGGCGATAGCAAAGACGACGATCTCGATAATGGTGATCCACAGCTACGAAAGCTCGGCGTTGGCACCAAAGAACACGTAGCTCGCGTAGATGATGACGTTGGGCAGGACGGACGCAAAGAAGAACAGGTTAACGAACCAGTAGCTAAATGCCGTCAGGAACGCCCAGCGACCACCCATCGAGGTCTTAACCCATGCGTACACGCCAGACTCGGAGTCCTTGTTGAGGCCGACGAACTCGGCGGTAACCAGGGTATAGGGGACAAAGTACAAAAGCGTGGCGAAGAAGAACGACGGCGCAGCTGCCAAGCCGATGGCCGCGTTGTTGTTGATGATGTTCTTGATACCGAACACGGCGGCGACCGTCATGCCCAGCAGAGCGAACGAACCAATCGTTCCTCGTTTTTCAGAGCTCATAAGCCCTCCCAATCATCTGTTAAATGTCATCTAAAACCGTCCGAGCTGCAAGTGCAAACACGGACGGCGCACCTGCTAAGGGGAATGGGGAAAAGGGAGTCAACAAATCCATCCCCCTTAACGGCGCGAAGCAAACGTCCAGGCGGACGAATACTACTTGTTGGGGAAGGAATAACCTTCGACTGTCACGTGCAGTACCACGACGCGGGGATCCGCGGCATCGGCCACGACACGGTAGGCCTCGTCAATTTCGACGACGGCAACGCCGCCGGTGGGAATCGTCACGGTCTCCCCCGTACCCTCAAAGCGCTCGCGATCATCGATATCGCTGTAGGCGCGCGTACAGGTAAGATCGGCCTTGGAAGCCACCTCAACGGTCAGATTGCCGTCGAGCGGGGCGAGCACGGCATGGTAGCGACGGTGACCGACCAGATCGGCAGTAGCCGCCTCGTGGGCGTTCACCCACCAATACACCAGCGAGTCGCCGATAGAGTACGCCACATCGTGCTGCAGTTCAGAAACGCCGTCGAGTGCCTGACCGGTACGCATCCACTTCTTGACGGACTTCATCTGGGCGTCGAAATCGGCACGCGAGTTAAAGATATGCATGACTTATGCCTCCTTAATGGGTGCCAGCGCCTGAGCCAGATCGGCAGACGTCAGCGGTCGCAGGGACACCTCAAAGCTGAAGCTCTCAAAACGGGTGCGATAGGAATCGAGCACCTCGGAACCCCAAGAGTTCGAGCCAAGGCCGAGCAGCTGGTCGTTGATGTTGACCGTAACCGTGTCGCCCGGGACAAGATCGTAGACATGCTTGGCATTATCGATAGCCTCGCAGCTATAGGGCCATGCGGAGAACGAGAACGGATTGGAAGCGGCGTCGCTCGGACGCGTCACGACCAGACCGTCACCGTGGCTGGAGCGCAGGGCGACCCAGCGGGTACCCTCGCGGTTGGCGCAGTCCTGGGGCATAACGTAGGGCGTGAACATGTCGTCGACCGTAGTGCGGTAATGACCGACCGGGTTGGCGCGCAGCGAGTCCGGATAGTTCTCGCCCGGGCCGTGGCCATACCACTCGACGGCACGATCACAACCGGGAACCTCGAAGGAGATGCCGATGCGCGGGATAATGTCCGAATAGTCGCCGTAGGGCTCGCCGGAAACCTTGAGGTCGACGCGGCCACTCGGAAGCACGGTATAGACGAGCTCGACGCGCATGCCGAACGCGCGGACGGGAGGAGCGATACGCTGGCTCACGGTAACGACGACCGCATTGTCGTCCTGCTTCCAAGAAACATTGCGGGTAGACGTCTGCATCACATCGATGAAGTTATCCTTCCACAGGGAGTCGTACTCCTGGGCGTGGTTATCGACGAGCGGATGCCAAAAACCAACCTGGGGACCGGAGGTCATGACGTCGCGACCGGATGCCTTCCACTCGCTCACGGTACCGTTGACCTTGCTGAAGGTCAGCTCGCCGTTGAGGGAGCGAATACGAATCTCCTGCTCGGTCTCCTCGACCGTAAGCTCAGGACGAGTGGGGGCGGCAATTGCCGGCGCCGGATGGTTTGCGATGGCAAACTGGCTTGCACCCAGTTGGAACATCGGCTCGCACCAGGCGTGAGCCGCCATGGTGTAGGCGTGCACGGTCAGCAGGGTCTCGCCCACTGCGGCCTCGCGAATCACCAGCGGAAGCTGGACGGACTCGCCGGGGGCAACCGCACCGGGCATGAGCGTCTTGCGGCAGACCACGTCGCCGTCCACCAGGGTCTCCGCCGACAGGCAGACATCCTCGAGGGTGGTAAACCAACGCTTGTTGGTGACGGTCAGCTCGCCCGCCTCGGCATCGTAGGCCATGCGAACCGGGCAGATGACCTGGCCGTACTCGGTAAGGCCCGGGCTCGGCTGCTGCCAGGGGAACACCATGCCGTCGATGCAGAAGTTGCTGTTGTTGGGGTAATCGCCGTTGTCGCCGCCATACATGTCGTAGGCAACGCCGTCCTCGGTCACAGCAGCCAAACCGTGGTCGCACCATTCCCAAATAAACTGGCCTTGGATGCAATCCCAGCGATCGAAGACCTCCTGGTACTCGGACAGGCCTCCGGGACCATTACCCATGGAGTGGCCGTACTCGCAGTTGATGCGCGGCTTGGGGAACGGATGCTCGCCAAAGTCGTTCATCTGCGACACGCGGGAGTACATGGTGGAAATGACGTCGACGGTATCGGCGTTGCGATCCTCCTCGTAGTGGACCGGACGACCGTCGAGCTCGTGAGCTTTGGCGTACATCGCGCGGATGTTGCAGCCATAACCGCTCTCGTTGCCCATCGACCACATGATGATGCACGCGTGGTTGCGTTCCTGCATCACCAGGCGCTCAACACGGTCAACGTAAGCCGGCTCCCAGGCAGGGTCGTCGGTGACCAGGGCGATATTGCCGATATTCTCGAAGCCGTGGCTCTCCATATCGGTCTCGGCGACCAGCATGATGCCGTACTCGTCGCACAGCTCGTAGAAGCGCGGATCGTTGGCGTAGTGGGACGTGCGCACCGCGTTGATGTTGTGCTGCTTCATGAGCTCCAGGTCGCGGCGCATGCGCTCGAGACCCACGGCGCGGCCCTTGTGATCGTCGTGGTCGTGGCGGTTGACGCCATGCATCTTAAAGTAGGTGCCGTTAAGGTAGATATGATTGCCCTCGACCGTCACCTCGGCAAGGCCTTGGCGATGCGGAACGTACTCGCTGATCTCGTCGCCGTCGTAGACCTCAAGCGTAAGGTCATAGAGGAAGGGGTCCTCGGGGTTCCAGAAGTGGGCATCGGCAACGCTGCACTCGGCATGGCCGTCGACGCACTCGCCCGTAGCGACCACATTCTGGCCATCGCTGAGCGTATACACGACGCGACTTGCGCCCTCGGCAACCGTATCGAGCGTGATCAGAGCGGCATCGCCCTCGCGGTGCGTGCGGAACCTAAAGTCGACCAGATGCGCGGCGGGACGCTGCATGAGGTACACATCGCGGAAGATGCCCGATGCCCACCACATGTCCTGGTCCTCGATGTAGCTACCATCGCTGTACTGCAGAACCTTGACCGCAAACAGGTTGTCGCCCTCGACGAGCGCGTCGGTCACGTCAAACTCGGCGGACAGGCGCGAACCCTTGGTCATGCCGATAAACTTGCCGTTGACATACAGCTCGCCGTAGCTCTCGATACCGTCGAAGCGAATAATCTCGCGAGCGCCGGCAGGCACGGCGGGAAGTTTGACGATGCGCTGGTAGACGCCCGTAGGGTCGTCGGAGGGAACGAACGGCTGATCCACCGGGAACGGAAAACCCTCGTCGGTGTAGGCAAGGTTGCCATAGCCGTCTACCTGCCACAGGTGCGGAACCTCCACGTGATCCCACTCGGGCTTGTACGTGCAAAGTGCTTCGTTGGAGACGGCCGCGGGGCCCTCAAAAAGGCGGAACTGCCACGAGCCGGACAGCTGGACAAATCCGCGCGACAGCTCGCGGCTGTACGTAGCGGCGAGATCGGCGGTCTCATAACCCATAAAGTACGCATGGGGTGCCAGGCGGTTCCTGTGGGTGAGCGCTTGGTTTTCCCAATCGTTAATGGCGTCCATGGTGATGCTCCTTCGTCATCGTAGTGCTTCTTTGTGCAACCGGTTGTCCTTATCTTACGGGCGATACAAAAATCTGTGCAACCGGTTGTCCGCCGAACGGTCGATTTTGTCGGATTAACGGTGCAACCGGTTGTACAACCATGCTACTTATGTCACCCTAAGCTTAGGTGCACAGCACGGGGCATCGTTCTTGAACTCACAGGCAACTGTCGCGCCTGCCTATGTCTCGCCCATACATGCCGTGCTCAGTCGCAGTTTGATTGCAAAACGACACCGGTCACCGGATACCATGGACGCCGTTCACGCGCGCTATAGTAATCTGTATCCGCATTAGCCTTTATCGATAGCCCACCGACCCAATTGCACAGGAGACGCCATGACCCAACCAGCACGCACCGCACCCACGCTTGCCGAGGTTGCTGAAGCTGCCGGTGTTTCGCGCTCCACGGCATCGCGTGCCCTCAACGACTCCCCCCGCATTAGCGAGGAAACTAAAAAGCGCGTCCGCGCAGCGGCGAAAAAGGTTAACTTCGTTCCCAACGCACGCGGCCGGGCGCTCGCCGTCGGACGCACGGAAATTATCGCCGTACTGGTTACCGAGCCTTTGAGCGAGCTGTTTAGCGATCCCACCTACAGTGAGTTTTTAAGCGGCATTACCGAGGAACTTTCGGAGTCGTCTTACTTGCCCGTGATCTTGCAGGCATCTTCCTCGCATGAGCGCAACCGCGCACGCGAGCATTTTGAGCGCCGCTCGTTTGACGCCGTCATCGACGTCTCGCCCTACAAGGGCAGTGAGCTGCTCGAGGTGCTGCGCGAGCTGGGCGTACCCACTGTGTTATGCGGCCAGCTCGAGGGCCATCCCTATCGCGACGTGTTCTCGACGGTCTACTCCGACGACGAAGAGGGCGGACGCTTTGCGGCGCTCGCTATGAAAGATCGCGGACGCAAGGACATCGTTGCCGTGCTGGGGCCGCAGGATAACCCCGCCGTCATCGACCGCCTTCGCGGCTACCGTGCAATTTTGGGCGAAAGCCTTCCGGATGAAAATGTCATCTATACCGGATGGAGCAGCGGAGACGGCTACCAAGCCACGCGGCGGTTGCTCGCGCGCGAAATACATGCCGACGGCGTGCTATGCGGATCGGACCGTATCGCAACCGGCGTTATCGCCGCATTCAACGAAGCAGGAATTAGCGTACCCAAAGACGTTTCAGTCGTGGGCTTCGATGACCACGAGGTCGCAGCTCGCAGCGTCCCCGCGTTGACGACCATTCGTCAGCCGCTTCGCGAGGAAGGCCACATGGCCGCAGGCATTGCGCTCGATATGATCAATGGCGCCGTGCCCACCACCACCGTCATGCACATGCAGCTCGTTCAGAGAGACTCACTGTAGGAAACTGGGCCGGGCTTTCCGCTAAAGCAGCCTAGCGGAAAGCCCGGCCCATTCCGAACGCCGATTCTGGGATGTACTTTCCGCCAGAAGCTCAACCGGAAAGTGCGACCCGTTATTTGGCTGGATTCTGGGTCGCAGTTTCCGCGACGTCCGGTCACCCTATGCCCTTGCAACCTCGGCATATAAAAAACGAGGGAAGGCACACGTCCTTCCCTCGTTACGGGCAATAGGTAGCCGCTTGCCTACATCAGGCGCAGGCTGACGTCCTTGAGCTGGGCGCCGCTAACGGCACTCGGAGCGCCCGACATGAGGTCGGAGCCGCTGGCCGTCTTGGGGAACGCCATGACGTCGCGGATGGAGTCGGAGCCGGTGAGCAACATGCACACGCGGTCCAGACCCAGAGCGAAGCCGCCCATCGGGGGCGCACCAAACTTGAGTGCCTCCATGAGGAAGCCAAATTGAGACTCGGCGCGCTCTTCGGTAAAGCCCAGGAGCTTAAGCATGGACATCTGCATCTCGGCGTTGTGGATACGCATACCACCGCCACCGGCCTCAAAGCCGTCCATGACAAAGTCGTAGGTGCAGGAGCCGGCTGCCAGCGGGTCAGCCTCGATCTTAGCGATGTCGGTCTCGGTCGGCAGGGTAAAGGGCTGGTGCTCGGCAGCATAGGCCTTGCGATCCTCGTCCCAGTGGAACAGCGGGAAGTTGACGACCCACAGGAAGTCGTGGCCCTCGCGCTTGATCTCGAGCGCATTGGCCATGTGGGAACGCATGCCGCCCAGGATCTCGTCGGAAAGCAGGCGCGGACCGGCGGCGAACATCACAAGGTCGCCGGGCTCGACGTCCATGCGCTCGCGCAGAGCCGCCATTTCCTCGTCCGAGAAGAACTTGACGATGGGGCTATTGATGGAGCCGTCCTCGCGGAAGGCGATCCATGCCAGGCCCTTGGCGCCAAACGTGGAGGCCACGCCGGCGAGCTTGTCGATCTTGGCACGTGCCCAGGCACCGGCGCCCTTGGCGTTGATGGCCTTGACGACGGAGCCCTCCTCGTTTGCAGCAGTCGCAAAGACCTTGAACTTGGAGTTGGCAAAGATGTCGGTCAGGTCGACCAGGTGCATGCCGTAGCGAGTATCGGGCTTGTCGGAGCCATAGGTGTCCATGGCCTCCCAATAGTCCATGCGACGCAGCGGCGTGGGCATCTCGACACCCATGCGGCCGAAGGCATCGGCAAGAACCTCTTCGAGCGCGCTCATAACGTCGTTCTGGTCCACGAAGGACATCTCGATATCGACCTGGGTGAACTCGGGCTGACGGTCGGCACGCAAGTCCTCGTCGCGGAAACACTTGGCAACCTGATAGTAGCGCTCGACGCCACCAACCATGAGCAGCTGCTTCAGGAGCTGCGGGGACTGCGGCAGGGCGTAGAAGTTGCCCGGCTGGATGCGGCTGGGGACGATGAAGTCGCGGGCGCCCTCGGGCGTGGACTTGAACAGGGAGGGCGTCTCGACCTCCATGAACTCACGGTTGTGCAGCGCCTCGCGAATGGCAAAGGTAAAGTCGGAGCGTAGCTTGAGGTTGGCCATCATCTCGGGACGACGGAGGTCCAGATAGCGATAGCGCAGACGGGTGTCCTCGCTGGTCTCGATGCCGTCCTCGATCTGGAACGGCGGGGTGACGGATGTGTTGAGCACCTCGGCGTGGTCGGTCAGGACCTCGATCTCGCCGGTCGCGAGCTTGGTGTTGGTGGTCTCCTCGCCACGGGCGCGCACGACGCCGTGAATCTTGATGGGCCACTCGGGACGCATGGTCTCGGCGATCTTAAAGGCGTCGCCGTCGGAGTGTTCGGGGTCGAAGGTGAGCTGCGTGATACCCTCGCGGTCGCGAAGGTCGCAGAAGATAAGGCCGCCGTGGTCGCGGCGACGGCTCACCCAACCGGTGAGGGTGACCTCTTCGCCCACGTTCTCGCTGCGAAGCTCGCCGCAGGTACGGGTGTGCATGGAATGCTCGTCGATGGGACGGGTCTGGCTCATACCAGTGATCCTCCTTTATGGATCTGTGCCGCCCCGTGTCGTTCCGGGCGGCGTCGTACAGATTTGCCCGGCCTGCGTAAACCGCGCAGCCAGACATGGCGTTCTATCTTATCGCACCTGTGTCGATGTGCCGCGGAAAAGTGGCTCCTGCCCAAAGACTTGACGGAGACGAAACAATTGACGCGCCGTGACACCCGCCCGCGCTCGTCACGTGCGACAATATGCCCCAATACAACTGCACTCGGAAAGGCCCGCCATGACTGCACGCCTCATCGTTATGGATATCGACTCCACGCTCATCAACCAGGAGGTCATCGACCTGTTGGGCGAAGAGGCCGGCGTGGGCGAGCAGGTGGCACAGATCACCGAACGCGCCATGCGCGGCGAGCTTGACTTTAAGCAGGCGCTCGAGGAGCGCGTGGGGCTGCTCGCCGGCCTGGACGAGAGCGTGTTCGAGCGCACCTTTGAGCGCGTGACATTTACCCCCGGCGCGTTGGAGCTTGTGCGCTCGGCACACAGCAAGGGTTGGAAGGTCGGCGTCGTGAGTGGCGGCTTTCACGAAGTCGCCGATAAGATCGTGGCCGCCGCGGCCATCGACTTTTGCCTGGCCAATCGTCTGGAGGTCGTGGACGGCAAGCTCACCGGTAAGTTGGCTGCCGACATTGTGACCAAGGAGTCCAAGCTCATCCAGCTGCTGGACTGGGCAGTTGAGTGCGGCGTCGATATGGCCCACACCGTCGCGATCGGCGACGGTGCCAACGACATCCCCATGATTCAGGCCGCGGGCACGGGCATCGCGTTTTGTGCCAAGCCCAAGACGCGCGAGGCCGCCCCGTTTGCCATCGACGAGCGCAATCTGATGCTCGCCATGGACATCATCCTGCGCGACTAGCCAATCCGTCTAGCAATTGAATCAGTCTGTCCTATAGTTTCCGAACAATTCTGTCTTAGTGTTCGGAAACATACCCTTTGAGTGCTAAACTTTGCGCCGTCGAAGGGAACATATATGGATAAGCGAGATCTAGAGCAGCTGCTGAGCGATGTTGCCGGCGGAGCAGTCACCCCTGCCGACGCCCTCACGCGCATCCAGACGGCTCCGACCGCCGATTTGGGCTTTGCGCAGCTCGACCTTTCGCGCGGGGTGCGCCAGGGAGCCGGCGAAGTTGTCTACGGCGCCGGTAAAACCGCCGAGCAAATTGCCGCCATTATCAAAGCATTACTCGATGCCGGCCAGGAGCGCATCCTGGTCACGCGCCTGGACGACGAAAAGGCAGCCCGCACCTCGGAGCTCCTCGGCAACGGCATCGACCTGGGATATGTCCCGGACGCCCAGCTCGCCCTGGTGGGTGGCAAGCCCTCCCCCAACGGCAACGGACGCATCGTCGTCGCCTGCGCCGGCACGAGCGACCTGCCCGTTGCCGAGGAAGCCGCGTTGACGGCCGAGTTCTACGGCAACGAGGTCGATCGCCTCTACGACGTGGGTGTCGCCGGCCTGCACCGCCTGCTCGCTCATGCTGAGGAACTTGCCCAGGCGCAGGTGGTCATCGCCATCGCCGGCATGGAGGGCGCCCTGGCGAGCGTCATCGGAGGCCTTGTGAGCTGTCCGGTCATCGCCGTCCCCACCAGCGTGGGCTATGGTGCGAACTTTGGCGGCATGGCCGCACTGCTCGCCATGCTCAACTCCTGCGCCAGCGGCGTTTCGGTCGTCAATATCGACAACGGCTTTGGCGCCGCCTATCAGGCAAGTCTTATCAATCATCTGAGCGCCGGCACGTCCTGCGCCCGCTAAGGAGCATTTCATGTCCAATCATCAGCACACGCTTATCATCGACGGCACCTCGGGCATCAGCGGCGACATGACCGTTGCGGCCCTGCTCGACCTGGGCGCCAGCGAGGAACACCTGCGCGAGCAACTTGCCACGCTGCCGGTCGACGGCTTTGCGGTCGCTGTCACGCGCGTAAACAAGCATGGCATCGACGCCTGCGACTTCGATGTTCAGCTTGCAGCGGAGCTCGAAAACCACGATCACGATATGGCCTGGCTCTACGGCAACGAAGCGGGCACCGAGCACACACATGAGCATGAGCACCACCATCATGATCATGGCGAGCACGAACACGAGCACAGCCACGAGCATGACCATGAGGCCCACGGCCATGACCACGATGGCCATCATCACGCCCACCACCATCACCACCGCTCTTTGGCAGACGTCACCGCCATCATCGACGGCTCGCAGCTGAGTAACGGTGCCAAGCGTCGCGCTCTCGCCATCTTCACCGCGCTCGCTGCCGCCGAGGCCAAGGCCCACGGCAAAACGCCCGAGACCGTCATGTTCCACGAGGTGGGCGCCGTCGACTCCATCGTCGATGTCTGCTCTGTCGCCATCTGCCTCGACGACCTGGGTATTGAGGACATCGTGGTCGAATCGCTCTCTGAGGGCCACGGCACCATTCGCTGTGCCCACGGCCTTATGCCCATTCCCGTGCCCGCCGTCGTCAACCTGTGCCAGGCAGGCAATATCGCTCTCACGCCGGCACCGGTCGCCGGCGAGCTCGTGACGCCCACGGGCGCCGCCATCGTCGCCGCGCTGCGCACGTCCGAGCACCTTCCGCTCCGTTATCGTATCGAGGCCGTCGGCTACGGCGCCGGCAAGCGCCCCTACGAGGGCTGCTCCGGCACGCTCCGCTGCCTGCTCGTTCACGCGGACGCATAGCCATGGATGCCCGCAAGGAAAAAAGCCGCGCCGCCATCGTTGCAGCATTCTCCGAGCTCCTGCGCGAGGAAGATTATGGCAAGATCACCGTCGGCGACATCATCGCTCGCGCCCATGTGGGTCGGGCCACGTTCTATGGCCTCTTCAAGAGCAAAGATGACCTACTGTCCGAACTCGTGAGCGACATCTGCACCCACGTCCTCGACGACGATGGCACACCGCTCGATGATCCGCTCGTACAAGTCGAGCATATCCTCAACAACCTCTGGGAACGCCGCCAGGGCGTACGAGCCCTCGTAGCCGGCGCCGGCTCACGCGTCTTCGCCGACTGCTTACGCAAGACCATCATGTCACGAGCAGCCGAAACCGTCCCCACCGACCCAAACGGCGCCGCCGCCGCCATGGACCGAAGCTTCCTACTACACCACATAGCCTCAAGCTTCGTAGGAATGGTCCAATGGTGGGCCTGGCACAACTTCCAAGCAGATAAGGCCGAAGTAGCCAAAGACTACCTATCAGCCATACAGCCCCTCTTCAACTAAGTTAGCCTCTCATTCCAAAATCTCGCCCCCATCTCAGGGCACCAAAAAACAAAGCGCCCCTCACATCCAAATTCAGATATATATGTTGGGTTGCCTGTTCGAACACAGCCAAGAATGCCCAGGGCTCGGCAAGGGTTTACTTTCCAACGCATTCCGCAGGACGCAAAAAGGCTCGCCGCACAAAGTGCGCAGCGAGCCTTTTTGCATGTCCGAGGACGCGTTGGAAAGTAAACCCTTGCCGAGCCCGAACCTTATAGAGCCGTCCTTCGACTAGAACATGCCCAAGAAGCCATGCACAAACAGCGCGGCGACAATAGCACCGACAAACGGCGCGATGCCAGGAACAAGCAGACCATACTTCCAGTTGTTGTCGGCCTTGTTCTTAATCGGCAGCACCTGATAGGCCATGCGAGGACCAAGGTCACGAGCCTGGTTCATGGCGAAGCCGGTGATGCCGCCCATGCCCATGCCAACAGCCCAAACAATCAGGCCGACGCAGATTGCGAGCATCAGAACGTTCTCGCCGGCGCGGCTAGCGGCAGCAAGGATGGCGCTGATGAACACAAAGGTGCAGATAGCCTCGCAGAAGAAGTTACGAGCATAGTTCGTGCCCTCGGTGGTGGGGTTGGTCGAGAAGATGTTGCGCTGGGCAATGGGGTCGACGACGCCCTCGGAAGCCTTGAACTCATCGGCATACATAAACCAAGCGATCACGGCACCCACAAAGCCGCCGAGCATATCGGCAAGCATGAAGGGGATGCAGTTGCCCCACGGCACCAGGCCGACGATGCACTGGGCAAGCACCATGGCGGGGTTCATGCACACAGCGCCACCAAAGACAAACAGGCAGACCGAGATGCCAAAGGACCAGGTGGTGATGGCAAACATATGGCCGGAGCCCTGATACTTGGTGCCCTTGAGCACGGTATCGCAGTGAACACCCACGCCAAAGACGATCATGAGGGCCGTTGCGCCGAATTCGCAGAGGAGTTTGGTAAGCATAAAACCTTATCTTTCTTGTCGGTTATAAACGATTCGTTTAAGCCGCGCGCTAGTGCTGTGCGACAACAACACCCAGGCCATCGGGGATGACGGCGACCTTGGCATCGGCACCCTTCATCTCAAAGGCGAGCTTGAGCGCTTCCTCGATAGTGTTGACCGGCGTCATGTGCATATCCTTGAGCATCTGGTGATCGCACAGGTCGGTGACCATGATCACGGGGTGATGCGCCAGGATGCGGGCAAAGATCTGGCTCGTCCACTGATCGGGCAGGGTCTCGTCCTTAGGACGATCGATACAGGCGCGCTCAAACTCTGCCGGATCGTTGTCGGCGATGTTGTGATAGAAGCCCTCGCCGCCGTGACCGTCGGCACAACCGGCGACGTCGATGATCACGCCGCCCTCGGGAAGCGTGGCCTCGGCAGCGCACATGCCCTTCACAGCCTGATAGATGTTCTGATCGAGGGGGTAGCCGCCGTTAGTGGTAATGGCGATCTCGCACTCGACGGGCTCAACGCCGGCAAGGCTCTTCACGAACTCGCAGCCAGCCTCGTGCGCCTTGTGGATGTCGCCGGCAAAGGAGCCAATGACCTCGTGCTTGCCGTTGAGCACCACGTTGAGCACAAAGGCAAGGTGAGCCATCTCGGCGGCGGCAAACATGTCCTCGCTCACGTGGTTGTGGCACAGGTTGCCGGCACGCGAGTGGGAATCGTTCACAAACTGACCGTTGTGGTTGTACATGATGGTCTTGTAGCTGGCGATGCCAGGCAGGACGGACTTGCGGCTACCAGAGAAACCGGCAAAGAAGTGCGGCTCAATAAAGCCCTCGGCAAGCAGCAGATCGCAATCGGCCGCAATCTTGTTGATGATGCACTCGCCACCAGAAGGCAGGGTGCCGATCTTTTTCATCATGCTGTCGTCAGTCGCGACGTGCATAACGATTTCTTCGTTGGCAACGATCTCCTCGCCGTACTTGTTGACGAGCTCCTCGTGCGTCGACGGACGGTGCATACCCGTAGCAACCAAAATACGCACGCGAGCCTCAGGCGCAGCGGAATGGATGTGATGCAGCAGAATAGGCATCGTCACACGCGAGGGAACGGGACGCGTGTGGTCGGAGCTAATGATGACAATATCCTTCTTGCCAGCACAAAGCTCCTCGAGCGAAGGCGAGCCGTAAGGGTTGGCAAGCGACTCCTCCACCAGCTCTTCCTGCGATTTCGTGGTCTTAAACTCGTTTTGATGACCTTCCATCACACCCGCGAAGTTCTTATCCTCGAGTTCCAGATGCAACGTCTTGTGGTCAAACGGCAGTTCACATTCAAACAATGACGAGCGCCCTCTTCCTTTCAACTGACACACTAGATAAACCGTTGGAAGGATACGCCGCTCACCGAAAAACACCACCGTCTACCGACTCATTAACACAACGTTCATATTTGACCCAAAACAGAGCGGCCGCGATCCCAAACGGGACCGCAGCCGCTACAGCCGTAAGGCAAGAAGCGCGCCTAATTCTCTTCAGCCCCAATCCCCGAAGACCGAGGACGAAGGGACCCGATGGGTTTCCCTCTGAATGCATTCCGCAGCACGAAGCCCCCTTATCCGCAGCTCCGAAGGAGCAGGATAAGGGGGCTTCAAGTGCGAGGACGCATTCAGAGGGAAACCCGTCGGGTCCCGGTGAGAGCCACAGGGCTATCGATTACCCCGTGTTCTGCAATCCTGCCGAGACGCCGGTCACAGTCGAAAGAATCAGGCTCATGTACTCGGCCTTCTTCTCCTCGGCCATCTCGTCCTGGTTCATACGCACCTCGCGAAGGGCGCGGACCTGTGCGATGGACAGGGCGTCGACATAGGGGTTGCGCACGCGGACAGCGCAGCCAAGCACGCGGCGGCGCTGTAACGGCCACTCGTCACCGACGATGGCAAGGACCCACTTACGGGTGAGCTGCATCTCGGTGAAGACCTTCTCGGACAGATCCTGGCGATCGCCCAGGTGCAGATACATCTTGGCAATGCGCTGGTCGGTCTTGGCGATCGACATCTCGATGTTGTCGATAAAGGTGCGGAAGAACGGCCACTCCTGGTAGGCAGCCTTGAGCTGGTCAAGATCGCCCAGCTGCTCGCAGGCGGTGCCCAGGCCGTACCAAGCGGCCAGATTGATGCGTGCCTGGCTCCAGCTAAAGATCCACGGAATGGTACGCAGGTCGTCGAGCGACTTGGCACCCAGACCGCGCTTGGCCGGGCGCGACCCGATCGGCAGCAGACCGACCTCGGTCAGCGGCGTCACGGTCGAGAACCACGGTGTAAAGTCCTCGGTGTTCAGCAGGTCCAGATAGCGCTCATGGCTTGCGGCGTTAAGCTTCTCGGCCATATCCCAGAACTTCTGCGTGGTCTCGGTGTTAGTCTTCTCGACACTCGGGGCCGACTGCAAAAGCGTTGCGGCTGCAACGGACTCAACATGGCGCTGAGCCAGCGTGCGGTTACCGTAACGGGCAAAAATAACCTCGCCCTGCTCGGTGAGCTTAAAGAAGCAGTTGACCGAACCCTTGGGCTGCGCCAGCACGGCCTTGTTGGCCGGGCCGCCACCACGGCCCACGGCACCGCCGCGACCGTGCATGAGCACCAAGTCGATATCGTTTTTCTCGGCCCACTTGGCAATGCGCTCCTGCGCGGAGTGCAGCGCGAGCATGGCCGTGGTAGGACCGGCATCCTTGGAGGAGTCGGAATAGCCCAGCATGACCTCCATGCGGCGGTTGGTCTGGGCAAGGCGCTTTTGCACCACGGGCAGCGTAAGCATCTGGTCGAGCACGTCGACGCAGCCCTCGAGGTCCTCGAGCTGCTCGAACAGCGGGATCACGTCGAGCTCGGGGACATCCTCCTCGTGTGCAAAGGACAGGTGGGCAAGCTCAAAGACGTCGGCCACATGCTGGGCGCTCTTGGTAAACGAGATGATGTAGCGATGCGCCATCTTCTTGCCGTAGCGCTTCTGGATGGAGCCGATAGCGCGGAAGGTATCGATGACCTCGCGCGTCATGGGCTGCAGGTCGCCATGGATACCGTTCTCGTGGATATCCTTGAGGGCGCGGGCGTGCACCACGGAGTGCTGACGGAACTCCATCTCGACCATATGGAAGCCGAAGGACTCGACCTGCCAGATGATGGTCTGGACCGGGCCGTAGGCAGCACGGACGGCACCGCAGGCGGCCAGCGAGCGCTGGACGACGCGCAGGTCCTCCAGGAACTCATCGGCGCTGTGGTACATGGTGTCGGTGATGCGACGGACGGTGGCGTTGAGTCGGTCTGCCATGACGAGCATGACGGCGCGATGCGGCTCGTGCTCGGAGATCAGCTCGGCGCGTGCCGTGTACTGGGTGCTCATCTCGACCTGATGGTTCCACAGGTTGATGAGCTCGGCAGACGGCTTGCTGTAGGTGGCCTCGAGCGTGAGGTTGCGGCCGATGCGGCGGCACTTGTCCTCGAGCTTGAGCACCATATGGGTGAAATACTTGGCGGCGACCTCACGGCTCACCTTGGCGGTGACGTTGGGGTTACCGTCGCGGTCGGAACCGATCCAGCTGCCGGGATGGAAGAACGCCGGGCACAGCGGCGGCACGGTACCGGCCTTGTCGCCCAGCACCCAGTCGTCAAAACGACGATAGATGACGGGAATGACGTCGAACAGCGTGTTATCGAAGATGTCGATGATGGTATCGGCTTCCTCGACCGGCGTGGGCTTCTTGAGCGCGATGGGGCTCGTACGCACCAGGGCGTCAATCTCCTGCAGCATATGGCGCTCGTTCTCCACCAGGTCGGAGCCGCCCAGACGCGGACGCTCCTCCAGCAGGTTGGAGATACGGCGAATCTTGCCCTCGACGGCCTTACGACGGGCCTCGGTGGGATGTGCGGTAAAGACAGGGTGGAACTCGAGCTTGTCGAGCAGCTCGTTGGCGCCCTCGACACCCATCTCATTTACCAACTGGTGATAGGCGACGGTGAGTTCGTTGGCGGGATCGACCTCGGTATCGGTCGACGCACCTGCCTCGCGCTCGCGCAGCTGCGCCACGCGGTAGTTCTCCTCCGACAGGTTTGCCAGATGGAAGAAGCTCGTAAAGGCGCGGACGATAACCTGCTGCTTATCGAGCGGCAGACTGTCGATCAGATCAACGACCTCGCGAAACGCCACGGCGGTGGGCTCGTCGGCAGTGGGCACGCCCTGCTCGTCGACGGACTCGTCGGCAGCACGGGTGCCGGGGTTTCCGGCATTGGCCACAATCTCGGCTGTCAAAATCTTGTCGAACAGGTCCGCGATCTCGGGATCATACTCGCTAAGCACACGGCGCTCCAGGCGCAAGAACAGCGCCAGATTGTCGCGCAGCTCCTCGGGGATCTCGATCTCGGCGAGACGCTCCTTGGATTCGGCATTCGAGCCGATTCGGTTAACGAGGCGGTTGACCACGGCAGCGACGCGCGCCGCGGCTTCGGGTACAGACTGGTTGCTTAGGTTCTCAGCCACGTTTCCTCCCATTCCTCCTTCTATGCACGTAACATGCGGTATTTATTATAGGCACTCGGCAAAAACTTTCGACGCTGATTGCGCTTTACCACACAAAAGTATTTTCTGCATTGCAAGGCTTTTTGCCCCAAATGGTCGTATTTCTCGGTGGACGGCATATGCAAACGGGGGCATTCCGCATAAATGCGAAACACCCCCGTAACAATCGCTCTCCATGAGCAGGGCACGTTAGCAGGCCCGCAGCTCAAAAAGATGCGCTACAGGCGCTCGCGAACCGCCTCGACCACGTTGGCCAGATCGACGAGAACCTCGTCGTGACTCTGCATGTCGCGCACCTTGACCTTGCCGGCGACAAGCTCGTCGCCACCCAGGACCAGGATGAGCTTGGCGCCCACCTTGTCGGCCTGCTTAAACTGGGCCTTGAGCGAACGACCCTGGTAGTCGGCCTCGGTCACGATGCCTGCGGCGCGAAGCTCCTGCGTGATGGCAAAGACGTTCTGACGCAGATCCTTGCCGGCATTGGCGACGTAGACGCACGGGGCCTCCTCGGCACCCAAGTCGTTACCAAATGCCTGAAGGGCCAGCAGGGCGCGCTCAAAACCGACGGCGAAGCCGACGCCGGCCGTGGGCTTGCCACCCTCGAGCTCGACCAAGCCGTCATAGCGACCGCCGCCACCGATGGAGCCGACACCGGCACCGGGAGCCTCGACCTCAAAGACAGTACGGGTGTAGTAGTCCAGGCCGCGCACCAGGGTGGGATCCTCGACATACTCGATACCGGCGGCATCCAGATAGCGCTTGACCTGCTCGTAGTGCTCGCGGCACTCGTCGCACAGGTTGTCGCCCATCAGCGGGGCGTCGGCCATGATCTCGCGGCAATGGTCGTTCTTGCAGTCGAAGGCGCGCAGCGGATTGAGCTCGGCGCGCTCGCGGCACTCATCACACATCTCGTCGGCGTGATCGAGGATAAACTGCTTGACCTGCTCGCGGTATGCCGGACGGCACTGCGCATCGCCCATCGAGTTAATAAGCAGACGGAGCTTGGAAAGGTCGAAGCCCAGGCGCTTGTAGAACTCCATGAGCATGATGATGCACTCGGCGTCGGCAGCCGGATCGGGAGCGCCGAGCCACTCGATGCCCACCTGGTGGAACTGGCGCAGGCGACCCTTCTGGGGACGCTCGCCACGGAACATGGCCTCGGCGTAATAGGCCTTAAACGGCGTGGAGCCCTGAGGCACCAGGTTGTTTTCCACGACGGAACGCACCACACCGGCCGTGCCCTCGGGACGAAGGGCCAGGCGCTGCTTGGGCTTAAGCTTGGTGTCGGTGCCCTCGGTAAAGACGCGCTCCAGGTTGGCGCCGCTAAACACGCGGAACATCTCCTTGCGCACGACGTCGGTCGACTGGCCGATACCGTGGACAAACACGTCCACCTGCTCGATCGCGGGCGTCTCGATGGGCTTAAAACCAAACGGCTCGAACACGCCGGCCGCAATCTGCTGCATCTTTTGCCAGGCGCGCATCTCGGCGCCGATAAGGTCGCGGGTTCCCTCCGCCTTCTGTGCCTGCATGGGCAAACACCTTTCTTTTGTATCGCGTCATAGGTAATAGTCATTATACGGCACAAACACATACAGCGGCGGCGCGTCTGACCGAACGAGGGTATGGGGGCTCGTTCGGCCAGATGCGCCGCCGCGGTAGCCACGGACGAAGCGGACAAGCGGCAATGCGCTTTGGCCTATCTACTCCCCCGCCACGCTCGCGCGCAACTTGGCGGCGATAGGCTCGGATGCTAGCAGGAACACAAGCATGACCACGGAGCACGCCAGGCACACAATCCAGGTGCTCGCAAAGGAGCCCGTGACATCGAACAGCACGCCCGAGACAATGGCGCCCACGGTGCCGCCGACCATCTCGAGCGAGGTAATAGTGCCCGTGACCTTGCCGAGGTCGGCCATGCCAAACTGCTTGGACGCGGCGGTGGTAGGCGTGATGGTGCCCATGCACGTTCCGATACCAAAGCTCACCGCGGCCACGATGGGACCGAGGTCCGTCGTCGGGAAGCACAACGCCACGCAGGCGATAATGCACGCAACGGAGCCAAGGATATTGCCAAAGCGCAGGCCAAAACGGTCACAGATCGCGCCGAGCGAAATCTTGGCGATAACGACCGTGGCCATGATGACAAAGCCGGAGGCCACGACGAGCCAACCGGGGAAGAATTTATGCTGCTGGGCTATGGATTACTCCTTGTGGTCAGCGATATAGCCCAAAGCGACGGCAGCATAAGCCGCGGCGCCAAGGGGAAGCTCGGCATCGCTAAAACGTGCCTTGGGATGATGCTGAGCAAAATGCTCGTCCGTATCAGTCACGGCAGCGCCCACGGTAAAGTACGCACTCGGGATCTCGCTCGAGATCAACGCGAAGTCCTCGCTCGCCATGGCGTGGAACAGCGGCAGGAAGGCGGACTTGGGCAGCACCGCGCCCACGTAGCCAAGCGACGCCTGCGTCATATCGTCATCGAGTACGAGTGGGGGAACATCCGAGAGCGTCTCAATAGTCGCCGGCGTACGATAGGTCGTGGCAACGCCTTTGACGACCTCCGCGATACGGGCCTTGAGGTGCTCCATGAGCTCGACATCGAAGCCACGCAGCGTTCCCTCGAGCACACAAGTATCAGGGATGACATTTGCGGCCTGACCGCCGGCGAACTTGCCAACGGTAAGCGCGACCTCCTTGGCCGCCGGCACTTCGCGAGCGATAAGCTCCTGAAGTGCCAGATGCACGTGCACGCCGGCCGTGATGGGGTCGATGCAGATCTCGGGGCTCGAGCCATGGCCGCCCTTGCCCTGAAGCGTGATGCGAAAACCGTACACGCCCGAGAGCGCCGGGCTGCCGTAGAGCACCAGGCCAAGCGGCGACTGGCTATTGACATGCATGGCAAAGGCGACCTGAGGACGCGGGTTCTGAAGCAGACCGTCGGCGATGGCGGCGCGGGCACCCTCAAAGGTTTCCTCGCCCGGCTGGAACAGCAACTTAACCGTGGCGTTGGCATCAACAAGCGCGGACTCGCGGGCCTTGAGCAGGCGCGCCGCTCCAAGCAACGCCGTTGCGTGCATATCGTGTCCACATGCGTGCATGCAGCCGTTCGTAGAGGCGAAAGGCTCGCCGGATTCCTCGGCAACGGGCAGGGCGTCCATGTCGCCACGAAGCATGATGACCGTACCGGCCTGCTCGTCCGTGCAGACGCCATTGCCTTGGGCCGCGGCGGCACCGGCGCCGACAAGGCCCACAACGCAGGAACCATCAACGAGCGTGGCAAATGGGATGTCCATCTCGGTCAGGCGCGCTTGAATATACGCAGAGGTCTGCGGGAGGCTATTACCCAGCTCGGGCATCTGGTGTAAATCGTGTCGCCACACAGCGAGCTCGTCTGCAAAAGCCTGAGCTTCTGCAACGAGACCGTCACCGATAGCGGCCTGCGCCGCTGCGGTGGCCTTGGGCGCTGATTGCGGTTGAAGATCGGACAGAGCTGGTGCCATAAATGCCCTCCAGTAACGTTTTTGCAGCAAGCACTTTGATAGCGTAAAGTGCAAGGTACAACTTTAAGGGCGACGCATAAAAAATGCCGCCCCGAGAGGGCGGCGCAACAAGTTGTTTACAATTGCGGGCGCGGCTTTTTGCGCAAAAAATCGAAGTGAGTCTCGCTCAAGATAATCGACAGGAAGATAAGCACGAAGCCGGCGAGCAGGCGCGAGGTGAGCGCCTCCCCCATCAGCAGCACCGAAAACAACACGCCCGAAGGCGACTCCATCGAAAGAAGCAGTGAGCCCGTCGAGGCGGGGACATGCGCCAAACCGACGTTTTGGACGAGCAGCGCCACGCATGTGCAGCCCACCGAGAGGAAAACAGCCACACCGATAAACTCCGGCGTCCATGCAGAGAGGGGCGCCTGAGTCTCGAATAGCAGCGACGTGATTAAACTCAAAACGCCATTGCCCACAAACATCCAAAACGTGATGACGTTGATGTCCATCTTGCGACCGTACTTGGCAGTCACCGCCATCTGGATGGCGAAGAAGATCGCGCCGCCCAAGGTAATAACATCGCCGGCATTGAACTCGACGCTATCGAGCGCTACCAGGCCAATACCCGCCAGGCACAACAACGCTGCACCCAGGTTATACCGGGTAAGCTTTTCACCGCTCAGGACATAGCTTGCAAACGGCACAAGGATGCAATACGTGCCGGTCAAAAAAGCGCTCTTGCCCGCCGTGGTCTGTGCCAGGCCGATCGTCTGCAAACCGTAGGCACCCCACATGAGCGCGCCCATGCCAAGCCCGACGATCAGGTTGCGGGCATTGAAATGAGCGATGATGCGCTTATGGAAAATTGCAAACATAACCAGTGATGCCGGGAGAAAGCGAACATAGACCAGCGCGAACACCGGAATGGTGCCGAGTGCGTCCTTCATAGTGGTAAAGGAGTAGCCCCAGATGACCGCCACCGAAAGGAGCAGAACCTTCCAGAACAGCGGAGAGCGTGCGCCGGCACCACGGGAGGTGCCGCCCGCACCCAGGTCCTCGCGAGCAACAGGGCTATCGGGCATGTTTTCAATTTCGTTGGCAGCGTATTGGGCCATGGAACATCCTCACACTCAAACTGGGCGTGGTGTCCGCACGCGTATGGCTGCGTGCCGCCTCATGGTCAAATAAAAACGGGACGCGCCGGACCCCCGGCACGCCCCGCTACTGTAGCAACAACCAGCGTTGCACCGCAATCCAGCCCGCTAAAGCGTCAGCAAAGTGAACCTCGATGTTTTGTCAATGTCACGCTGTTGCACTAAATAAGCTTCGTGCTTTCAAGCTTTTCGATGATCCAGTCGTTGGCTTTGATGACCGGGCGGCGGAAGATGACGCCCAGGGCCAGCGACGGAATCAGGTAGCTCGCCAAGATACCCAGCTCAATCCAGTACTCCATATGGTAGGCACCGGCCATGGCAGCGTGCATGGCGTTGATGCCGTGGGTAAACGGCAGGAACGGGTAGATCGCCTGGAACACAGGGCCGGTCATCTCGATGGGGAACGTGCCGCCCGAACCGCCGACCTGCATGACCAACAGCACGACAGCGAGCGCCTTGCCGATATCGCCAAACGAAACCGTAAGCGTGTAGACGATATTGGAGAACACGAGACTCGCAACCCAGCCCGCCAGCACAAACTGCAGCGGGTTGTCGCACTGAATGCCAAAGAACAGGATGTCGCCCGCGCACACGAGCGTTGCCTGCAGCAGAGCCAGACCGCCAAAGAACAGGTAGCGACCCAGGTAGATCTCGTGCAGGCGCACGGGGATGAGCTCGTTGATGAGCTCATCGTCAACCGAGACCTTCATCATGGCCGCCAGTACGATCGAGCCGACCCACAGCGACAGAATCGTGTAGAACGGCGCCATGGCCGAACCGTAGTTGCGGATCGGATAGACCGGTTTGCGGTCAAGCGCGACGGGACCGGAAAGCGACACGGCCAGACCCTCGGGATCGTTGCCGATCATCGTCTTGATCGTGGCCAGATCGTCCGACATAAGAGCACCGTCGAGCTCGTCCTTGAAAGCGCTAATCTTGTCCGACGCCTCACCCAGTTGGTCAGAAGCCTTGTTGACGAGCTTTGCGGCTTTGGACAGACCCTTCGCGAGCGAACCAGAGGCATCGGTCAGACCGCTCACGGCGCTATCCAAGTCGCCCGAGATACCGTTCAGGGAATCCAGAACGCCCGAAATGGTCTTCTTGAGCTCCTTGGCCTTAACCGAGAACGTGGAATCATAGTCGGACTTGGCTCCCGAGATACCCGCCTTGGCATCGGCGATTGCCTGGTCGACCTCGGCACGCGAGTTGTTGACCTCCGCCATGCCGTCCGAAAGGGACTTTGCGGTTGCCCTCAGGTCGTTGGCATTGTTACGATACTCCGTCGCGATCCTGCCCAGCGATGTAGCCACAGACTTGAGGCTGTCCTGGAGCTTTTCGTCACTCACCTGATCGGCAAAGCTGCGGAGCTGGTCGGCCGTGTCGTCGATTTCCTTGGCACGCGTATCGAGCGCCGCCGCGGCATCGTTGAGCTGGGACACCGTGAGGTCAACATGCTGGTTTGCGGCGTCGAAAGCCTTCGCGAGCTCGGCGGAAACGTTGTCAAACGAGCCCGCACTTCCGTCAATCGCGGCGTTGATAGCATCGTTGGCGGCCTTGAGTGCTTCCTTGGAATCACTAATGCCGCTCTCGGCGTGCTCCATCAACTGCTTGGTAGATTCATCGACCTTACCCGTCTGCTGGAGCATACCGCTCGCCGACGTCAACGAATCGGAGGTCGAGCTCAAAATGCCCGCAAGCGAAGTCGCGTTGGCTTGAACGTCCTGCAGGTCCTCGACCGAATCGCCCAGCGTAGAGGAAAGATTGGCGATAAAGTTGCTCACCTGGTCGGTGCTCATATAGTCGAGCAGGCTGGACACGGTCTTAAGGCCGATGGTCGTGATGGTCTTGGTAAAGGTCTCGTTGACCTGACTCTGGACGGCGCTCGAGCCCTTTTCGGTCACGATCTGGGCGATAGCGTTAGCCTTCTGGTTTTCGTAGAACTCGATATCGGCGTGCTTCACGTTGGTCGAGAAAAGCGTCATCATGTCGGCGCTAAACGTTTTAGGGATAACGACGGCAGCGTAGTACGCGCCCGACTTAACGCCCTCAATCGCCTTATCGCGGTCGTTGAGGACAACCCAGTCAAAGTTCTCGTTACCGCGCAGGGTCGCCGTCACGTTTTCGCCCACGTTGATCTCGACGGGAATCAGGTCGCTCTCGTAGCCCTCATCGGTGTTGACCACTGCAATCTTAAGGTTGCCGGTATTGCCGTACGGATCCCAGCTGCCGGCGATGTTAAACCACGCGTACAGGCACGGCACGATAATGAGGCCCATCACGACGACCATGCCGATCACGGAGCGAGACACGTTTTGGACATCACGCTTAAACAGGTGCAGGATGTTCTTCATTTATGCCTCACCTCCTTTAGAGTGCTTGCCAAGCGGGGTGGTATCTCCATCATTTGTAGCTGTGCTGTCGCTGCCCTGAGATTTACGATGCGCACCGATATGCGGCAGACGGCTCGTGGGCTGTTCGCTGTCCTTGGTGCCCCGCTCGCTGGCGTTGAGACCAAACATGCGACGGGCGGCAGGGATGGCAGCCGTGTGCTCGCGCATCTCGCGGCGAAGATCCTCGTCCGAAAGCGCCGAGATGCGCATCTGGGTGTTGAGGCTTGCACGGATATACTCGATGTTGATGAGCCAGCCGCAGATGGCAATGACCGAGATAATCCAGATAACCAGCAGAATGATCTTGCCATTGTTGTCGATATCGAGAACCGTCGACAGAATGAAGAGCAGCACCTGCACGCCGACTACAGCAGCGAAACCGCCCTTGATGTAGTACGGGTAGCGATGCTCAAAGGCGACCGCATGATCGAGCAGTTCGCGACGGTACGAATCGGAATCGAGCATGACGCGCATGGCCGTACGCAGCGAATAACGTTGGCGCGGCAGGTCGTTGGACTCGCAGATCATGAGGCCCGTCGTGGAAAGCTGCTTATCAAAGAGCAGATTGAGGTTGAGCAGCAACGGGCGCAGCTGCAGACCGATAAAGAGCGCGATGATAAGGAACACGCCCAGGATGCACAGGTTGAACAGGTAGTTGAACGAATACATGCCACCGACGGTCTCGCGCAGCAGGTTGATGCCATAGGTGAAGGGCAGCAGCGGATGCAGCCACTGGAAGAAGCCGGGCATCATCTCGATGGGATACATGCCCGACGAGCCGGGGATCTGCACAATGACGAGGATGACGCCAATGGCTTTACCGATATGCTTAAAGGTGGTGGACAGCGCATAGATGATATTGACGTAGGTGAACGAGATAGCGATGCCGCCCAGCACAAAGAGCAGCGGATTGACGCACTGAACGCCAATGACTAGGTCGCCTACCGTAACGATGATGGCCTGGAACGCGCCCAGGATCACCAGTAGCAGCCAGCGGCCAAAGTAGCCCTGACGCGCCGTAAAGCTACCGATGCCCTCGCGGTCGACCTCGAGTTTGTAGATAGCGATGAGCACATAGCCGCCTACCCACAGCGCCAGATTGGTGTAGAAGGGCGCGATGCCCGAGCCAAAGCTCTTGACCGGATAGATTGACTTGGATGTCAGCTCAACCGGAGATGCCATGAAATCTGCCACGTCATTGACGTCGACGTCCATGAGGTCGGCTAACTCGCCCATAGACCCAGAGGTCTGCAACGCCGCAATGTCATTGGCGGCGGTCGCGAGCTTGTCCTGAACCTTGGCAAGGGAGGCGTCGGTTTGGGACAGCGTGGTCTTTGCCTGCTTGAGCGTGGCGCCGAGCTGCGCCAGCGTGCCGCGCGCGCTCGCTATCGTGGGGGTCATACCCGATACAATGCCGGTCAAATCGCCCGAAACGGCGGCAAAGGAGTCAAGCGCGCTCGAAGCCTTCGGAAGTGCGTTCTGACCCAGATCGGTCTGAGCCTGACCGAGGTTAGCCGTACCGGTCTGAATTGCCGCGTTGAGTGCGTTGCTCGCGTTCGAGACGGCCGTGGCGTCGTTTGCCATGGCGCTCGATTGTGCAGAAAGGCCATCCTTGATGCTCTGCAGCTTCTGGTTTTGCTCGCGAAGCGAATCGATGGTCGATACAATGCGCGCGTCAATTTCCTCGGAACCTGTCGACGTGTCATTAACGAGAATCTCCAAGTGCCCGATAACGACCTTATTGTGATCGATCGTCGCCTGGAGAGACTCGAGCGAGTTGTCGATGCGGGTGGTCGTAGATGTGACCGTACCCGTTAGCTTGCCAATCGCAGCGTTCGCGGAGGCTGACGTCTTGGTGAGTGCAAGGCTACCTTCCGAGAGTGCCTTGGAGAGCGAGGTGATAGAGTTGCCCGCCGTGGCGCGAGCCTCGCCCAGCAGGTCGTTGCCCTGGGAGATTGCCTGCGTCAGCGACGGTGCCTGACCTTGCAAGCCGGCAAGCGCCGCATCAGCCGAGGCGATAGCGCCACTCGTCTTATCGATGGCGGCATTCATATCGCCAATCGAATCGCGCACCTCACCCAAGGTGTCGGATGCCTCGGACACCGAACTTGTCAGCGAGTCCTGAGTCTGGGTTGCCTTGTCCTTTAAATCGACACCGGCATCCTTGGCGATACTGGCAACAGTCTCGCCCACCGTGGAGACAAACTCCGAGTTGATCTGCTCCTCGATGGTGTTGGCACCGGTATCGGTGACCTTGGGCGCAATGGCGCTCTTCTTCTCATTGACGTAATAGGTGAGCTTCGGCTGATGGTAATTGCCATCGAGCATCGAGACAAGATTGTCGGAGAAGTTCTTGGGGATTACGATCGCCGCGTAGTATTCCCCGCTCTCGACGCCCTCTTTGGCATCGGCAGCCGAGTCGACGAAGGTCCAGCCCAGCTGATCGTTTTCCTTGAGCTGGTCGACCACCTTATCGCCTGCATTGAGCTCGCCCACCAAGTCATTCTGGGTGCCCTGATCGTTGTTGGCGATGGCGATTTTAATGCCCTGGGTATTTCCGTACGGATCCCAGTTGGCAACGATGTTGTACCAGGCATACAGCGAGGGAATGACGCACACGCCCAAGGTAACCACCAGGGCGACGGGGTTCATAAGCAGTCGCTTAATGTCGCGCTTAAATATCGCAAAGGAGACCTTTGCGTTGGATAGTTTGCTGCCGAGACTCACGCTTGGACCATCCATCCTGTCGTTGAATCAAATCGTACTATCGACAACCATTGTACGTAGGCGCTTTAGCGTCTCGAAGCACAATGGTATTGAGTTTTGCGGGTAGCAATATACTACGAAGATTAGTTAACGTACAGATGTACAGTATCCTAAATTTCAGCAGGTCACAAAACCACAACCCGCACAAATAAATGATCCCTTGGGGACGAAGGGATCATTCAAAAGGAAACGAGAGTGGAAAATCTCCCACTTCAAGCCCGCATTCGAGCCAAAAGTGGGAGATTATCCACTCTCGTTCTAATCTAGTTACGGTGCCGTATCCCCGAACTACATCAAGTTGCAAACAGCCGCCGCGAAGGCAACGGGGTCCTCGGGGAGGATACCCTCGACCAGCAGGGCCTGATCGTAGAGCAGGCCGGAGTACTGCTTGATCTTGTCGGCGTCACCTGCCTTCTGGGCAGCGACGAGCTTGGCGAAGACCGGGTGTTTGGCGTTGAGCTCGAGCACGCGCTGGCTCTTGGGCATACCGTCGGGCGCGCCCTCAGGACCCTTCTGAAGCACCTTCTCCATCTCGAGCGAAAGCGGACCCTCGGTGGTGATGCAAGCGGGGGCATCGGTCAGGCGCGCGGAGACGGCAACTTTCTCGACCTTGTCACCGAGCGCCTCCTTCATAGCGCTAAAGAGGTCCTCGTTCTCCTTGGTGGCGTCCTCGGCCTCCTTCTTCTCGTCCTCGGTCGCCAGATCAAGATCGCCAGTCGCGACGTTCTTGAGCTCCAGGTGACGATCCTCGACCTCGGGCTCGGCACCGTCGGCAACGGCCTTCTCGGCAGCCTCGCGGGCGGCGTCGTCTTCGTAGATCTTAGGCATATCGGCGGCAACGTACTCACGCATAGCCTGGAACGTAAACTCATCCACATCCTGCGTCAGCAACAGCACGTCATAGCCGCGCTCGAGCACGCCCTTTACCACGGGCATCTTGGCCAAGCGCACACGCGAGTCGCCGGCGGCGTAGTAGATGGCCTTCTGATCCTCGGGCATGCCCTTGGCATACTCGGCCAGGGTAATCATCTTCTGCTCCTTGGCAGACCAGAACAGTAGCAGGTCGGCGAGCTCATCGGCCTTCATGCCATAGCTCGAGTAGATGCCGTACTTAAGGCCGCGGCCAAAGTTCTCAAAGAACTTCTCGTAGGCCTCGCGGTCGTTGTCGCGCATGTCCTCAAGATCGGCAGTGATCTTCTTCTCGACACGCTTGGCAATGGCCTTGAGCTGACGGTTCTGTTGCAGCGTCTCACGCGAAATATTGAGCGTCACGTCGGCAGAGTCCACGACACCGCGCACAAAGTTGTAGTAGTCGGGCAGCAAGTCGTCGCACTTCTCCATAATCAGCACGTTGGAACTGTAGAGCGCCAGGCCCTTCTCGTAGTCCTTGCTGTACAGATCGAACGGGGCGCGACCCGGCACAAACAGCAGCGCATCGTACTCAAGCGTACCCTCGGCATGGAAGCTGATAGTGCGCGCGGGATCGTCAAAGTCGTGGAACGTGGACTTGTAGAACTCGTTGTAATCCTTCTGCTCAACGTCGGAGCTGCGCTTTTTCCAAATCGGCGTCATGGAGTTGATGGTCTCGAGCTCCTGGTAGTCCTCGTACTCGGGCTTGTAGTCGTCGCCGGCGTCCTCGGGCTTGGGTTTCTGGCGGCTCTTGCTCACCATCATCTGAATCGGGTAGCGCACATAGTTGCTGTACTGCTGAATCAGGCTCTTGAGGCCCCACTCGGTCAGGAAGCGATCGTAGGTCTCGGCCTCGCCGTCGGCGTCGAGCTTCTCGTTCTCGCGCAGCGTCAGGATGACATCGGTACCGTGCTCAGCACGCTCGCCATCCTCGATGGTGTAGCCCTCAAGACCGTCGGACTCCCAAACGTGGGCGGTGTCCTCGCCATAGGCGCGGCTGACAACCTTTACGTGGCTGGCAACCATAAAGGCAGAGTAGAAGCCCACGCCAAACTGACCGATGATGTCGACATCGGAACCCTGCTGCTCGGCGTTCTCAGTCTTAAACTCCTCGGAGCCGGAATGGGCGATGGTGCCCAGATTGCGCTCGAGCTCCTCGGCGGTCATGCCGATACCGTTATCCGAAATGGTGATGGTACGGGCATCTTTATCAAAGGAAACACGGATGGCCAGGTCGCCCTGGTCGATCTTGACACTCGGATCCTGCAGGCTCTTAAAGTTGAGCTTGTCGACGGCATCGCTCGCGTTGGAGATAAGCTCGCGCAGGAAGATTTCCTTATTGGTGTAGATGGAGTTGATCATGAGGTCGAGCAGTTTTTTGCTCTCGGTCTTAAATTGACGCATGTGCAGTCCTTTCGCGCTACCCCCGTCCGCAAAAACGGCCCGGTTGCCCGAGTCGCATTGCAGACCTGCTATGTTCAGACTTAGATTTTATAACCCATTAGCGCGCATATATACATACGGAATCGAAAAACTGTATGTCCAAACGCTCTGATGCACCAATTGCCAAGGAGTGTCCCCGACTGCCGGCAGGAAAGGAACGTCCCTATCTGCCATCTACGCGCTTGGCCATCCAAACATGGGGCTGGCCCTCGTCTTCGTAGTCCACCGGGGCAATCTGCGTGTAACCCGCCTTGGCATAGAGTGGTAGCACGTATTCCTGCGCGTGCAGCTTAATGAGCTTGGAGCCGGCATCACGCGCGCACGTATCACTGGCCTCGACAATCTTGCTCGCCAAACCGCGACGGCGCATGCTCGGCAGCACGGCCACGCGCCCCATAATGTAGGTCTCCCCCGCCGCGACGCCTTCGTCCAAGTCGCACGCCGGCGACACCGGAGCCTCTGCGTCAGCTGCGCGCTCAAGCTCTTCGGGAAACACGCGCGAGCAGCCGGCAAGCTCGCCGTCTACATAGAGTGTCACATGAATGCAGTTCGGATCCTCGTCGATAGCGTCGAACTCATTCTCGTAGCCCTGCTCGTCCATAAAAACGACGCGGCGCACCAACGCCGCGTCGTCAAAGCATCCCGTCTTAAGTTGGATATCCATAGCTGCCCTTTCATTCAACGCGAACGTTAGGGACAGATTTTAGCGAAAATGAGCTCCGCGCACGCTAAACTTCGCGCGAGCCTTCGCCAGGCAGTCGTAATGACCCACGTTATGGGCATCGCTCGCGATGAAGCTGTACAGGTTCTGATCGAACAGGCGCTGCGCCGGCTTTTTCTCGCGACCAAAGCGACCGCCGGCAATAAAGTCCGCCGAAGCCTGCAGCTTGCAGCCCATATCGACCAGGCGCTCCGCCACGCTTACATCCTTTTGAACCGCACGATAGCGCTCAGGATGAGCGATGATCACCTGGTAGCCACGGCACTGCAAATCGTAAATCGTGTTCTCGTACTCTCTAAACGCATACGCATCGGCATGAGTCGAAAGCTCGAGCAGAAACTCGTTGGTCCCATCGAAATGCAAGTGATCCGCGGCATCGATACCAAGCTCAACGAGCTTTCGATGGTTGACCTCGAAGCCCATCTGGAGCGGAAAACCGTCAGCGTTATCGCGCAGCAGCTCAAAGGCATCCCACATCTTGTCGTAATCAAAATAGGGATCACGGCAGTGAGGAGTGCAAACGATTCTGGTTACACCGGCCCGCTTAGCAGCCTCGAGCATCGCCAAGCTCTCTTCGAGATCGGCGGCGCCGTCGTCTACACCCGGCAAGATATGGCAATGAATGTCACGCATAGGTCGGCCTTAATCAACTAAACGTTTGCTCGGTTGGTGAAGATGCCCTTTTTGGAAGTGCCCTGATCGTCGGAGCCCTTCTTAACCTTCTTACCGTCCTTGGTGTAGTAAGAATAGTAGTACTCGCTGGTCTCGGTCTCACAGTAATTCATGACGGTACCGATGAGCTTGACCTTCTCGGACTTCTTAAGCTGGGCGATAGCGTTGAGCGCCTCTTCGCGCTTGGTAAAGTCCTCGCGCACCACGAACAGCGCGCCGTCGGTCAAGCTGGCAATCTCGGCAGCATCGATGAAGGTGCCGACCGGAGGAGCATCGAAGATGACGTACTGGAACTTGGCGGACAGTGCCTTTACCAGCTTGGCAAAGCGATGGGAGACGATGATGTCGGCAGGATTGGGAATGTGCGGCTCGGCATCGAGGAAGTAGAAGTTCTTCTGACCCGTCTCGACAATTGCCTGGTCAATGGAGATCTGCTCGGAAAGGACCGCATAGAGTCCGCCGCGCGAACGAACGCCGAGCATATCGGAAAGGGACCTGCGGCGCATATCGGCCTCGACCAGCAGGACACTCTTGCCGCTCGTGGCGATTGCCTGAGCAAGGTTAATGGAAACCGTAGACTTGCCCTCGTTGGGAATCGAGGAGGTAACGGTGATGGTGCGAATGGGGTCATCCACGCTCGCAAAGCGGATGTTGGCCAGAAGGGTCTTGGCGGCATTCTGTACAACGAGCTTATCGGTGTTCTTTGCCTTAGCCATGCCTATTTACCACCTTTCATAGCCGGAATTCGGCCAACAACGGGAATACCCAGGAGCTCTTCTGCCTCTTCGGCACCGCGGATGCGGGTATTGAGCATGTCTGCCAAAACGACATAGGCAACTGCGATAAAGATACCGGCGAGGAACGCGACGGCAATATACAGCGTGCGCTTGGGGCCGCTGGGGGCTTCGGGGGTCTTAGCCTCGTCGATAACGTTGATGCTCTGGGCAGCGCCGACGTTCTGAGCGACCGTACTCACCGAGCTGGCAATGGCCTTTGCGACCTCAGCCGTCTCCTTGGCATCGGTGCCGGTAACCGAAAGCGTAATGACACGCGTGGTGGTCTCGGAGGAAACAGACACCTTGTAGTCATCCAAATCGGTGAGGCCCAGTTCTTTGGCGGCGCCGCTCTTAACGCTATCGCTATCCAGCAGCGTGGCGATATCGTTGGAAAGCATCTGGCTCGCCGAGAGATCGTTGTAGCTCATCTGACCGCTATCGTCGGTCTTGGCGAGAATGTACATGCTCGTCGTCGCGGTATAGGTGTTGTCCATCGCAACGAAGGACACGATGCCCATAGCGATCGCGCAGACCACCGGAAGGGTGATGACCAGCTTGAGGTGCTTCTTCAGCAGCTGGAACAGTTCGAGAAGGGTCATGCAGCTTGCCTTTCATTTCCCCAGTTCGGATTGACAAAACTGTCCGTATGTTATCGCATCTTTTTACCGAGACCAAACTCTATACATAAGAAACAGGCTCTCCTGTAAAAATGTCGGAAGCAATCGTAAAATTGCACAACAACGCCGCACCCGAAAGTCAAATGCGGCGTCTACATCAATATCTATGTTGTATCGCTATGCGAATGGCTCGTCCTGCTGTATGGGAAACGTCACCGTAATGGTGGTTCCCACGCCCAACTCGCTCGACAGATCGAGCGTGGCGTGATGATACAGGGCCGCATGCTTGACAATGGCAAGCCCCAGGCCGGTTCCGCCGCGTGCCTTGGACCTACTCTTGTCCACGCGATAGAACCGCTCAAATACCTTGCCCTGTTCTTCAGGCGCGATACCGATTCCCGTGTCGGCGACAGCGAGGAACGGATGGCCTTCGTCGTTGGTGCCGCACTGCAGCGTAACCGTACCGCCGGGCCGATTGTAGCGGATGGCGTTGCTTGCCAGATTATAGATGAGCTCGTCAATCAAGCGCGACACGCCTTCGATGACCACAGGCTTGGTCTCATGACTTATCGTCACATTCGCCTGACGGGCAACCTGTTCAAGGCGCTGCTCAACCGCGTAGATCGCACGCGAGAGCTCAATAGGCTCCGTGGACCCAATGGGCACTGCCTCGCCTTCAGTTGCACGTTCGGCCTCGTCCAAGTTAGACAGCGTAAGGATGTCGTTGACAAGCGCTGCCAAGCGGCCCGCCTCACGATAGATGCGACCGCCAAAGTTGCGCAGGTCGTCCTCGCCCTCGACCATGCCATTTGCGATGAGCTCGGCATAGCCCGAAATCGCCGTAAGCGGCGTCTTGAGCTCATGGGTGATATTCGCCGTGAACTCGCGGCGCATACGGTCGTTATCCGCTAGCACCGCCATTTGGCGCTTGAGTTCCTGGCGCTGCGACTCGATACGCTCAAGCATGGGGACCATCTCGGCATAGGCGTGCTCATAGCTACGGCGTGGGTGATCCAAATCCACCTCTTGCAACGGCGCGATGATGGCACGGGACTCACGGCGCGCCATAAAAAACGAGAGTACTGCACCCGCTGCTGCGATAAGCAGCATCGGCGCCAGCATCGACAGCAAAATCGCCGCAACGCCAGGCTGGGCCTGCGCCAAGCGAACGACCTGGCCGTTATCAAGGGTGACAGCGCGATACAGCATAATCTCGTCGAGTGTAGAGCTTGCGCGCTCCGCGGAACCCGAACCACTCTCAAAGGCCTCGATGACCTCGGGGCGATCGCCATGGTTGGGCAGTGTGGAAGGCGACGCCTCGTTGTCGTAGGCAACAGATCCGTCCTTATTGATCAGCGTGATACGAAGATCCTCGCGATCGAGGCTTCGCAAGAACGGAATGGGCTCCTGCTGCTCGTCGAGGGCGGCAGCAATGAGCTCAGTTTCCTGCGCCAGATTGGCACTCGTGGCATCCGCCAAAGTGTTTTGCACAAAGAACGCGCCCAGCACCGTAAACGCCACGATAACCGCCATGGCGCAGACAAAGATCGTCACAAAAACGCGGTGCGACAGCGTATGTTTTCCCTGGGGGGCGAAGACCACGGGTTACTCCTCCGATGCGGTGGCCGCGGTGTCGTCGCCTTCGGCACCATCACCGGCAGAAGGCTCGGCCAAGCGGTAACCCACGCCGCGCACGGTCTCGATGGCGCTGGCATGCTCGCCCAGTTTTTGGCGAAGCGTCTGCACATGCACGTCGACGGTGCGCGAACCGCCGTCGAAGTCCCAGCCCCACACGCTCTGCAGCAACGACTCGCGGGTAAAGACCACGCCGGGCTTGCGCATGAGGTACTCGAGCAGGTCGAACTCGCGCAGGGTGAGCTTAAGCGGCTCGCCGGCAACGGTCACCTCGCGATGGCTGGGCGAGAGCACGATGTCGCCCACGCTGAGCACATCGCTCGCCTGCTTGACCATGCCGCCGCGACGCAGCAGTGCGCGGCAGCGGCTCGCAAGCTCCATGAGCGAAAACGGTTTAGTCAGGTAATCGTCGGCACCGCCATCGAGCGCCATCACCTTGTCGAGTTCGGTGTCCTTGGCGGTAAGCATCATGATGGGCACCGTCGCCGTCAGGCGATCGGCACGCAGGCGACGCATAATCGCCAAGCCATCGGTGTCGGGCAGCATGATATCGAGCAGCACAGCATCGGGCACCCGTCGTGCCACGGCAGCTTTAAACTCGCCATCACACGAAAAGCCCTCGGCCTCGATTCCCTGCTTGCGCAGCGCGTAGACTGTCAAATCCCTGATGTTGTCATCGTCCTCGACGTAATAGATCATGTTGAACCCCTTTGCGGCCGATATGACCGCATCTTAACCCTAAAGGCACCTGTAAAAGACAGCGTCAGCCAAAACGCCCCGTCAAATAATCCGCGGTGCGCGGATCGGACGGATTCTTGAAGAGTTGCGCGGTGGGCGCGTGCTCCACCAGCTCACCCAGCAAAAAGAACGCAACCGAATCGGAAATACGCGCGGCCTGCTGCATGTTGTGCGTCACGACCACCAGCGTGCAGGTCTCCTTGAGCTCGCAGGCCAGCTGCTCCACCACCAACGTCGACACAGGGTCGAGTGCCGAGGTCGGCTCGTCCATCAGCAGAATGTCGGGCTGCACGGCAAGTGCGCGGGCGATGCACAGGCGCTGCTGCTGTCCACCCGAAAGACCCAGGCCTGACTCTTTGAGCTTGTCCTTGACCTCGTCCCACAGGGCAGCGCGACGCAGGGAGTCCTCGACCAGCTCATCGAGCACGACGCGGTCGCGCACACCCATACCGCGAGGACCGTAGGCGACGTTGTCGTAGATGCTCATGGGAAATGGGTTGGGGCGTTGGAACACCATGCCCACGCGCTGGCGCAAACGGCAGATGTCGCAATCGCCCAGGATATCTTGACCATCGAGCGCAATCTTGCCCTCGATGCGGCAATCCTTGATGCCGTCGTTCATGCGGTTAAAGCAGCGCAGCAACGTGGACTTTCCGCAGCCCGAAGGCCCGATGAACGAAGTGATCTGCTTGTCGCGGATCTTGATATTCACGTCCTTGAGCGCATGGTGATCGCCATAGAACAGGTCGAGGCCCTCGACGTCGATGCGCGTCGGCGAGGCGGCAAGATCCTCTGCCGTGGGGCGAGTCGCATCCCCAACCTCGCGCTCATGCGCGGCCTCGGCCTGCGCTTCCATGAGTTCTTCAAGCTCCGTGGGCTCCACAGCCGCAGCAGCCGTCATACCGCACACCTCCATATCGATATCAATTCAGCAGTATCGATAGTAGGAATCGCGGCTCATACGCACGTGAGCACATTGTCAAGTGTTTGTAAGGGCACACTGGCTATGCGGCGGGCAGCTCGATGGTGAATATCGTGTGTTCGGGCGTCGATTCACATGCAACGGTACCGCCGTGTGCCGCGATGATCTCCTTGGCAATAGCAAGGCCCAGGCCGGCACCACCGCGATTGGTCGCACGCGCCGCATCCAGGCGATAGAACTTCTCAAAGATCACCTTGAGCTTAGCCGCAGGGATAGGATCGCCCTGATTGATAAAGCGCACGCGCACGCCGCCATCGTCTTGGCGCCTGGCCTCAATCGTGATAGTCGAGCCCTCATAGCTATAGGCGACGGCGTTTTTCATGATGTTGTTGAACACGCGGGCCATCTTGTCGCCATCCACGAGCACCGTCAGGTCCTCGCGAATATCAACTTGGGCTTCCTTATGCTGCTCGTTGAGGATGGGATAGAACTCGTCAGCCACCTGAGCCAGCAGCAACCCCAGATCAACATAGCCGCGCGTGAGCACGATATCGTGGAAGTCAAAGCGCGTGATATCGAAGAACTCTTCGATGAGCGCATCGAGCCGGTGGGCCTTGTCGAGCGCCACGCCCGTAAAACGTGTGCGCTGCTCAAGCGGCAAATCGGGGGCCTCCTGCAAGAGCGAAAGGTAGCCCACCACGCTGGCGAGCGGCGTGCGCAGGTCGTGCGCCAGGTACGTCACCAGGTCATCTTTGCGGTGGGATTCGTCACGCAGGGCTTGTTGAACCCTACGCTCGCAATCGCGCGCCCGGTTGAGCGCGCCCTCGACCTCGAGGAAGTCGCCGTCAATGTTGTCCCATGTGTCGGGGTTATCGATCAGACGGTCCTGAATGCGGGCGGCAATCACGCGGTCGGCGTGCAGCTCGCCCTGCTCGTAACCCTGGTAGTACAGGGCGCGTCCGCAGAAGAACAGGACGCACACGGCAAGCGCCAGCACAAATCCAAGCATGTTGAACACAAAGCCGGCGTCAAAGAATACGGGCTCGCCAATACCGCCAAGCGCCATGGACCCGATCGCCAACGTAATTGTCCACGCGGCGCCGCCGATCACCACACAGCGGCGAACGATTTCGAATCGATCAATCAGCAAAAAGCCAATGAGTAGAACTGCCAGGATGCCAACGATATTGTCAATGCCGATGAGCAGCAGACTCAGCAAAAAGAGCAGCACCGTCGCAAGCGCGCGGTTGTCGACGACTGCCCGTACGTATTCAAAGAGTCGATCGGGCACCTCGAATGCCTGCCTATCGTCTTTTGTCATATCCACTTCCCCACCATCAAAGGCGCTATTCGATTATGTAGCCGACGCCCCAGACGTTTTTGATAAAGCGCGGCTTTTGAGCGTCGTCGCCAATCTTTTCGCGCAGGTGGCGAATGTGCACCATCACCGTATTGTTGGAGCCGGGCATAAAATCCTCGTTCCACACCGCGCGGAACAGATCCTCCACGGCTACCACGCTGCCGCGATGCTCAACCAGATACAGCAAGATGGAATACTCGATGGGCGTGAGGCGTACCGGTGCACCGTCCACCGTTACGGAACGAGCATCGCGGTTGATCTCCAGGCCGTCGAGCTGGATGGTCGGCGACTCGGCCGCCTGCGAGCGGCTACCGTAGCTGGTGTAGCGGCGAAGCTGAGCGTGCACGCGCGCGATGAGCTCCAGCGGACGGAACGGCTTAACCACGTAATCGTCCGCGCCAAGCGAAAGGCCCTCGATCTTGTCTTGCTGGGCATCGCGCGCCGTCAGCATGATCACAGGATAGGTATGGCTGAAACGGATCGTACGCAGTAGCTCAAAGCCATCGATATCGGGCAGCATGACATCCAACAGTGCCAGATCGAACTCCTGCTCCAGGATTGCCTTGGCAGCATCGGCCCCGCTATAGGCAATCTGGACATCAAAGCCCTCTTTTGTAAGGTAGATACCAACCAAGTCGGCGATGGCCTTCTCGTCATCAACTACCAAAATGCGCTCGTTCATGCGTGCTCCTCTCGCGCTCCATTATGCCCGAGGCGACGCACGCCACACACAACAAGCGTGGGTGATTAAGTCGGCCTTAAGCACCCTTGTGCCCGTTCGGGCGCGGATGTGGGCCACGCACGCACGCGATGATCGCCGACGCCGGCAAACGATATACTCTAGTTCCAGAAGAGACCATCCCGTCGAAAGCGAAATCCGTGAAGTCCCTCACCTCTTTTGCAAAGCGCTCAGCCCAGCTTGCCGCCGGCTTTGTCTGCGCTATCGCCCTTGCCGCTGGCGTGCCCACCGTCGCCGGCGCCCAAGTACTCACGACCGACAATGTTTGCGGCAAAACCGCCGATGCGCGCGGCATCACGGCCGAAAACCTGCCCGATATCGATGCGACCAATGCCCTCGTCATGGGCAAAGACGGCACCGTCTACTATGCCCGCGGTGCCGATGAGCAGGTCAAGATTGCCTCGATCACCAAGGTCATGACCGCAATCCTAACCGTCGAGAATTGCAAGATGGACGAGAAGGTCACGGTGAGCAACGCCGCAGCCACCGTGGGCAATTCAACAGCCGGCCTACTCGAAGGCGACGAGCTCACCGTGAAGCAGGCACTGCGCGGCCTGATGATTCCCTCGGGCAACGACGCCGCCATCGTGCTCGCCGAATATGTGGGCAAGAAGATCGACCCTAAGACCAAAGACGCCGAGGCAACATTTGTGAAAGCCATGAACGAGCGCGCTAAGAAGCTCGGTTGCACCGGCACGCTTTTTGAAAACCCGCATGGTCTGGACTTTGATGAGTGGGCTGGCGATATGCACTCAACCGCACACGACGTAGCGCTGATGATGCAGGAGGCCATGAAAAACGACACGATCCGCGAGGTCGTAGCGAGCGAAGATTCCTGGATCGAGGTCACGGGCGCCGACGGCACCGACCATTCGCATTCCATGGACACGCATAACTATTTGCTAGGCCAAGATGGCAACATCGGTGGCAAGACCGGCACCACCGATGATGCAGGCTATTGCTTTACGGGTGCCTACAACCGCGATGGCGACGAGATCTACACCGTCGTTTTGAACTCCACCACCACCGACCAGCGCTTTACCGATACCGCAACCCTTGCCAATTGGTACTACGGTCACAAGGTGACGGTCGCAATCGCCAACACACAGGAAAAGACCGCCAACGGCAACCCGCTTATGGCGCGCATTGGTCAAACCGACTGGACGGATAAGACGATCGACGCCACACTCGCCGATCCTACGGCGCAAGCGACCGTGTTTTCCCTTGCCGGCGAGGTGACCGAAAAGGTTAGCTACGACGATCTTTCGGGCACGGTGCATGTGGGCGACAAGGTGGGCAGCGTCACGCTCAAGCAGGACGGCACCAAGATCGCCGTCATGGACCTAGTTGCCGACGAGGAGGGCGCAGGGCCGAATCCCATTGAATGGCTACTCGTGAAGCTCGATCGCTTGGGCCGTCGCATCGACAACCGCCCACTCACGGCAGAAAGCGAGACCGTCGCCAAGGCGCCCGAGGTGTAGGGCGCAAGAATAATAAGCCCACTGAAAGGAGGCGTCCGAAAGGATGCCTCCTTTTTTGAGGTTCGAATCCCCAGCCTCCTTTCTCCGCACCAAAAAAGGGCCCCAGATGGGACCCTTCTTTCAATTCGTACTGGCGGAGAGCTGGGGATTCGAACCCCAGATGCCCTTTTGGGGCATACTCGCTTAGCAGGCGAGCACCTTCGGCCTCTCGGTCAGCTCTCCGTAACAGCCGTTCTATAGTAACCAAACAGTCGAAGTTGGGCAAGAGGGAATTTTCTAATTGCCCGGCGGCCTTTCCTCCTTGCAGTTTTCGCCCCTACCCCAGCGAGCGGTTGAGGGAGCCGAGCTCGTCGTTGCCCATGGTACGCCACATTTGGAAGATGCAACCGCGCGCCAGGAAAAAGAAGCCGTTATCGACCAGCTGCACGGCGGCATCCGCAAGCTGGTTGGCCACCGCGGGCACGGGCGGCAATTCGAGTCCAGCCCTGCGGATGGTCTCGACCGCTTCCTCGAACGTCGGAGGCTCGCTGACACCCATCTCGTTCATAAGGCCCTGCATTTCTTCCAGCGCGCTGCTGCCCGACTCCTCGCCGCGCGGCACCAGACGGTAACAAGCCAGCGCCAGGTCGAGCTGATCGCAATTCCAATAGGCAAACGCCAAGCGATAGAACAGGTAGCCGATTGCAGAACGATCGCTGGCAATACGTAGGCCGTGGCGCGCCACCTCGATAATCTCGTCAAAGCGCTCCAGACGCGCGAGCACGTTGATGAGCGCAAAGTGCGACTGCATGGACGAGCGCGCCAGATCGTAAAGATGGCGCACCTCGGGCAGTGCTCGTTCAAAGTCCTCTTGCTCGGCGTAAAAACTGCAGATCTCGTGCTGGGCAAAGTACAGCGCATCGGGCGCACGAAGGATTCGCACAGAGCGGTCTTCTTCCAACACCGGTAGCACCATGCGCACCAGCTGGTTATCGCAAAACTGCGTTTGAACCGGACCTGTCGCCAAAAGCTCGGCGACGGCGCACTTAGCCTCCAACTCCTCGACAAGACGGGAAAAGCCTTCAAAAGCACCTGTACGGTCGACTTTTGCCTGCTCGCGCAATTCAACAACACGGGCCACGTATGGGTCGTCGTCCTCTTCCATGACCTCCAGCTCGTCAGCCGTATCGGCAAGCAGCAGATCGCGCAGCGCCGGCGGCAGCATGCGATGGTCATCACGCGGACGAGCATGAACCTCCGCAGGTTCAATCGTCTCCGGAGCGGTTGACTCATATGCCTCAAGCACACGCTTGCACGGCATATCGTCCATGTCTATGCTCTCAAGATCCTTGGCGACAGGCACGCAATCGGCCAGATAGGCCGCGCGCCCAAAGAAATACGTTGCGACAACGCACTCGCCCTGCTCACTGTCGGGAGCAGCAATCTGCACATAGCAGCGCGTGATGCAGGTGCCCGCGGCAAAACACGCTGCCGCAAGCGTAAGCGCCACGCGCGCATCGTGCTCCGCGGCCCAGATCGTGCGCGTGTCCTCGTCCAGCTCGTGCCAGGCGTCATCTTGAGCGTCGTATTCACGTTGCGGCATGGCATCAACGACAGACTGCCCAAACCGAACGAGCATAATCCCCTCGGCAACGTTTGCCCGATAGGTATAGTCGAGCCGCGTGACCACGTTAAGCGCCTCGACAATACGCGCGAAGCGGGTACGCACATCCCACTCACCGCCCGGCTGGCAAGCCACCGTTCCCGGTTTGGACCACGGGTTGTCGCTCGAGGTTGTATCGAGCAGTCGGGGAACATCGTTGGTCGTCTTGGCGATATGCCACGCATCAAAGAGCGCGCAGCCCTCAAGGCTCGGCGAGGATGCCGCAGGGACCAATCCGGCCCCGATGTGCTCAAGGATGCCGGAGAGACGGTTAAGACGGCACTCGATGGCAAGCAGCATGTCAATCTCGTCCTGGTCCAGCAGGCTGCGATCAAAATTGAGATAGAAAAGCTTTGAGCGATCGATGCGAGCCAGGCTCATCTCGGACTTAGCGGCGATGGTGCGCAAGCGGGGCAAGTCAATTTCACTCATAAGGGCGGCGGCATAGCGCTCGATACCGCTCGGATTCTCGGCATGGTCAACGCGGTAGAGCAGCGTCTCGATAGCATCAGGGAGCGGTGTCGTGTTAAAGCCCAAAAACACCTCGACCGGCTCGGGCAACTTTACGAGCTTGATCTTGTCGACAACGTTTTGCATACCCTCGTCGAGTCCGTCGGCGTCCGCCGTGCTCGCAATGGTATTTTCGGAGTCAGCGAATATCACGTAGCGCAGGAACATCGATGCCATGAACTCACCGTAAGGAAGGGAGCGGGTCGAATTCCATGTCTCGTGATCGGACTGTTCGCGCATGGGGCCTTCGGGAGAGCCGACGGTTCGCGCGCACGCGCGCATTGTGCCGTTGGCTCCCCGAACCACAATCTCACCAATACCGGAGTCCGACTCGTCAAGGACCAGTTCCATGTCGGGATCGTTGGGCAGCGGAGTCTCGCTAACGGGGCGGTCCACCTTGTACACCTCGCCCGAAACGCTTACGTAGCCCAAAAGCGACACATGACTTTTGCCAACGAATTCGACGACATAGCAAGATTCATGCTGATCCTCGCCAAAGAGTTTCCAGACCACGCCATATGAGCGTCCCGCAGGCTGCTCGGGCATCGCCGGAAAGCGCTTTTTGGGATCGAGAAACCTGAGCTTGTATGTCGGACGCTCTGCCACGAAGTATCACCCTGATCGGTCGCTTGAAGAAGGAGTGGTCGCGAATTAGTCGCGACATCTACTCGGAATCTTACACGAGTCGACAGGAAATCGTCCGCTTTACGCCCGCGCCTCGACCGAGGTTCGAATCCATGCGGTGTTTACGTAAAAGAAAAGCCCCCGTTGCCGGGAGCTTTAATCTCAAATGGTGCGGCGTATAGGATTCCGCGCATCCGCTGCGCGGATCCGCACCGGCTTCGCCCGCCTGCCGGCGTGCTCGCCCGCGGGCTAAAAACGCTCCGCGTTTTCTTTACGCCCGCGCCTCGACCGAGGTTCGAATCCATGCGGTGTTTACGTAAAAGAAAAGCCCCCGTTGCCGGGAGCTTTAATCTCAAATGGTGCGGCGTATAGGATTCGAACCTATGACGTTCTGATTCGTAGTCAGGCCCTCTATCCAGCTGAGGTAACGCCGCAACTTGTTGATTATTATGCACAGGGACTGAATAATGGTCAAGCATTTTTTCAAAAAAAGTTATCGAATTTGATTTTTAATCATTTGGAGGGCTTGGCGCGATCTTCGACGCATCGCGATATAAGAAAAGCCTCCGTTACCGGAGGCTTTAAAGTTCAGTTGGTGCGGCGTATAGGATTCGAACCTATGACGTTCTGATTCGTAGTCAGACCCTCTATCCAGCTGAGGTAACGCCGCAACGCACGGATTATTATGCACGCGAGCCCCCGATGGGTCAAGCGACAATTAGAAAAAATTTTACGGAGTGATAATTAAGTTGTCCTTGATTCTCATTTTCATTGCAACAGCCTCAGGACTCAGCGCAACGCGTTGCG